>CALSLT010000004.1 GCA_943787265.1 uncultured Planctomycetaceae bacterium
TTAATCTGGTTCGTTTGAAGGATCAAGATTGGCCGCCCGCCGCCGAGACTCGCTCACGGTTTCTGCTGAAGAACCTGGTCCACCGTGAGGTCCACCCATTCTGCCTCGACGTTCGCTTCAGCTTCGTTCTTGGAAGCGCCTTCTCTCCACGAATGGAGTCTGGCGTGCAGTCGGGTCTTCTCTTTGTTCATCGCGCTCTTCTTCAGTTTCTGATTCAACTCCTTCAGGAGCGCCGTTTTCAGAGTTTCAAGGTCGGACGGTTTGTCTTCTTCCAGTTGGGCCAGCTTCTTTCGGAAGCCGTCCTTCGCCTGGCTGCTGTGTCGGTCCATCGTCTTGTAGAGAGCCTCGCGAACCTGTTCGGCGGTACCACCATCGACTTCCTCCACATACTTCCGCCGGATGGCGTCCATCTCCGAAACCTTTTCGAGCATGGAACCTCGAAGGTCGTTTTGCTCGCGATAGTCTTTCCTGATGTTAAAGAGTTTGATTTCTCCCGAGTTGAGGTGTCGCATCATTTTATAGTCGCCAATGATGATCGAGCTGATCGGCGGGTGATAATGACACGGGTAATGGTGAATAATCCCCGGTGCGACGCGGTTCACTTTCCCCTGATTCCCTTTGACGAACACGTCCCTCAGACTGCCACCATCCACGCCTTTGGGTAGTGGAGCCTTGCTGCCGCTCAGATCGTGAAACGTGGGCAGAAAGTCCCACTGAACAATCGGCACATCGCATTGTGAGCCTGCTTTGATGCCAGGCCCGGAAATGACTGTGGGGACACGGATGCCGCCTTCATAGATGGATCGTTTGCCTTCCTGAAGCGGACCATTGAATCGACGATTCACACCGTCGACCTTCTCTCTCCTCGAATGTCCGCCACCATTATCCGACGTAAAGATGATGTAGGTGTTGTCGAGTTCGTCTTTGGATTCGAGCGCGTCGATGAGAGCGCCAACGTTCATGTCCATCTCTTCGATCATCGCCGCGTAGATGATGTCACGGTGGACGCTGGATTTCTCGACGTCGATATCTTTCGTGTCACGTCCTTCTTCGATCCAACGCTTCTTATTTCGCTCGAACCCCTCTTTGGTCGCCAGGTGTGGAATATGGGCTGCGTAGTGAGAGACCATCAGGAAAAACGGTTGTTCGCCAGCGTGTTTATTCACAAAGGCAACCGAGTCTTTTCGCAGCGAGTGCATTCGCTTGGGGTTGTCGGCAGGGAACGGAGTCTTCTTTTTGACGTCCCAATACGAACCATGTCCATTGCCATTGCCGCCCGGCTCGCCCAGAAGCTCGTCGGTCACGTCGTAGCCAGCGTCCTCGAAACGCCCCAGAGCGCTCGCGCCTTTGCCGAACATCGCTGTGACATAGTTCCGGCCCGATTCCTTAAACATCTCCCCCATCGTCGTTTCGTCGTCGTAGCCATCGGGACGCTGGTAGTGGGAGAGCACATCGAAAACGTTGCGGTATTGTGTGCGCGCCGGGGTCATGCCGAGCTGGATGCTGATGCGGGATCCGGTGCAGGTCGGAGTCGGAGCGTACGCCGCTGTGAAACGTGCCCCGAGCTTTGCCAGACGATCCAATCCCGGCGTCTGAATGAAATCGTGCTTCGTGCTTGGCTCAGCATCCATCATCTGGACGGACGTGTCGGCATAGCCGAGGTCGTCGGTGTAGATCAGGATAAAGTTGGGTTCCCTGGCAACGGAGTGTTGTGTGCTCAGGGTGAGCAGCAGTATCAGTGGTAGTAATCTAGAAGTCATATTATTGCCTTGATTGGAAATGGTGTCGTTTTGTGGTAGCCCGACGCGTCAGCGAGGGACAATCACTCTTGAGTCACGCACCCCTCGCTAACGCGTCGGGTTTCCATGACTCTTCTTGCTTCACCTGGATCTAATTGCGGTCCGCCGTTCCACGTTCTTCATGCATTTGAATCAGCTCCGTAGAACGTTTGAGCTGCCGGTCCTGAAAATCGACGTGGTTTTGTGAAACGTCGACTTTGAACGCCTTCTGCTTGTTGCCCGGATCCGCGGCGAGTTCGGCTTTCAGTTTGGCGAGGCGTTTCCGCCCGTTCTCGATCCAACCGCCTTCCAGCAATTCCACGTAATTACGACGGGTTAGCGTTACGGTCTCGGCATCGACGGAATCAAGATAGTCGCTGCGCAATTGATCGAGTTTCTGAACCAGCTCAGGCATGCTTTGCGAGAGATCGTGTTTTTCGCTGATGTCTTTCGTGACGTCGAATAACTCAATCTCCAGGCTATCGAGGTTCTTACGCAGCTTGAAGCTGCCTCGACGAATGACTGATTCGGGCTCGCCTGTGTGCCAGGGAAAATGAAAGACCAGCGCTTCGCTATTTCGTTTGACCGTGCCGTTGTTTCCATTCTCAAAGACATCCCGCAGACTGCCTCCGTCCAGATCGGCCGGTAAAGGCTGAGTGCCGCCAGCAAGATCATAAAACGTCTGCAGAAAATCCCACTGCACGACAGGCACATCGCAATAGCTGCCGCTCTTGATGCCAGGGCCGCAAACAAAGGACGGCATACGAATACCGCCTTCGTAAAGACTGCCTTTGCCTGCTTTAAGAGGAGCGTTGCCGCGGAAACCGCCACCATTGTCAGAAGTCAGGATGACGTAGGTGTTGTCGGCGATGCCGAGCTGATCGATCGCATCAAGCAAAGTCCCGGTGGCTCGATCCATATCATCCAGCATCGCTGCATAATTGATGATCCAACCGTGGTTGTAGGTCGCGATCGAAATGTCTTCATCAGGCGTGTCGTCCTGCTTGCTGTACTTCCTGCCTTTGGGCAGCTTCTTGTATTTCTCGCGGGTTTCCTTCAACGAGTCGTGCCAGATATGCATCGCGTAGTGCGAAAGCTGCAGGTAGAAAGGCTTCTCCGCGTCGACCTGATCTTTCATGAACTGAATGCTGTTGTCCGTCAGCGAGAAGATACGTTTGGGATCGTCATCAGGAAGATGCGTCTTGCGGTCATCGGCAAAGTCTCCTGGGCCATTGCCATTCGGCCCGTCTGTCACATCGTAGCCCGCTGCGGTCGGCTTGATGCTTTCGTTGTGCCACTTACCGAAGTGAGCCGTTCTGTAATCGGGGTTGGCTATTTTGAGAGCCTGCGGAATCGTTATCTGCCCCATGTATTTCTTTTTCGCTTCCACGGCAGAAAGAACGGTGTAGCGAAGTCGACTGGGCGTCATTCCGTGCAGTAGGCTGTTGCGCGAAGGCGCGCACAGGGCCGACGGCGAGTAGCACGATGAGAGAACCATGCCGTCTTTGGCAATTCGTTCGATATTGGGCGTCTGATAGTAATCGCCTCGAGTATCCGGCCGGCCCTTGATCATCTCGACCGAAGTCTCCGCCCAACCAAGATCGTCGACATAGACGACAACGAAGTTCGGCGGTTTCGCAGCAGATGCGACTGAGGCGAGAAGTGCGACTATAGTCAGGATGTAGATGCCTGATTTCATCATCTGTTTTCGTTCTTTCTGAGTCTTTGGCAACCCGACGCGTGAGCGAAGAAATCACACGAATCCCTTGCTCACACTGCGGGTTATCTTTCTTCTACTTCGATCAACACTCGAACCTGATCGAGATGGCCAGGGTTTTCCTGCAGTTCGACAAAAAGCGTGCGACGGTCAGCGGCCAGAATGACACTGTCGAATCCCTTGCGCAGATCACCTTCCGGGCGAGGCTCAACCTCTCGCGCGGTTGCGTATTCGACGTCTGGATTTCCGAAGATGGTCTCCGACTCTTTCAGCAATCGCGTCGCCGTAATCACACCGGCGATTGGATTCGCAAAGGTGACCTGACCACGAACGCTTCGCCTTCGGTTGGGGTTCTTCCCTTCCGAATAAGCGTCCAACTGCAGCAGATAGCTCGTCAATCGCCGCCCGGATGGAAGCACAGGCTTATCGCGATAATCAGTCCTGGCGTATTCCCCTGGATCGACCATATCCACTCGTATGGCTTCTTCTGGAATGAAACCGGTACGTTCGGGAAACACCACGATGTGCTCATTGTCTTCATAGTTGCCCGGATGAAAGTCGGGGCCGGGCGAGACATAACGTATGGAGCCTGTTGTCTGGAGCACGCCGGAATTGACCGGCCATGCGTTCTCAAAAGGCGAAACTTCATAGTCTGCCGAATCAATCGTTGACGATTGCTCTAACGCACGGACTGCCTGCCCTTCGTGAACCAGCGTAGGCTGACTTGATGCCGAGCCACTTCTGCTCACAGAGACTTCCCCCTCGAACACACACACGTCCGTTGTTCCGTCGTTTCCAACAGAAACCCCAAACGCAGTCCCCAGATCGACTACGTGTGCGGTGCCCGTATCTACGACAAAGCCAATCGCCGCTTCCGGAATCGTCGCCGTGACAATCCCTCGTTGTAGAACCACTCGCATCTTGTTGACGAATTCGATCTTCGCCGGTCCTTCAACCGCAAGGCTCGCTCCATTAACAAAGTCCAGCCGAATAACGCCGCGTTGGAGAACCAGGTGGCCAGCCTCGATGCTTTCGCCCGGCCGGATGACAACGCCTTCTTCGCGGTAGGCACCGACAGAATCTGTCACAATGGCGATCCGCTGTGAATCGACAGGATTCTGGTCGGAGTTCACCGGCCACAGAAAGAAGACACCGGCGGCGAGCATCACGACGACAACGGCCAGTGCCACAACTTCAATCCGTAGACGCCGGATAACGCCGTCCTTGACTCCCGCGTTGGCAGCAGCCGGTTGAATCGTGCTGGAAGGAAATGCCGTTGGTAGAGCCGTCTCGATGGAGCGGTACTCAACCAGAAGCTGGCACACTTGACCGCTCTCGCGCAGCCGGGCCTCCAGTTCGAGAAATTCTGCATCGGTGAGACTCCCCGCGCAGTAGCCGTTCACAAGTTCAAGGTCACGTTGCTCGGCGCTCATGTCAGGCCTTCCGCAACGGTGTTGCTAAGTTTAGATTGAACGCAGGCAGCAAGCCGGTTCCGAATACGCGCCAGCGCCTTGTAAAGGCCCGTCGGAGTTCTTCCGACCTGTTCCGCTACGTCCTTGATCGCAGCCCCGTCCTCATACACAGCTTTCGCAAGCTCTAACTGAGCGGGTTCAAGAGTCGCAACACACTCTCGGAGCAGTCTTATTCGCTGGTCCTGAGTGGCGGTCACACTTTCCGCCGTGGTAGCCAGCAATTCGAAGACGTCATCGCTGAACCGCAGCCGGTCTGTCGCCCGCCGTCGCCGGTACTTCAGAACTTCGTAGCGGGCAATCATGAACGCCCAATCGAGAAAACCCGACTCAGCACTCTGATCAAACTGTGCAAACTTCCGCCAGAGAACAACACTCGACTCCTGCATGACCTCATCCACACCTTCCCAGGTCGGCAGCAGAGACGCCACGAATGCGCGAAGATTGCCCTCAAACTTCGTATATAGCCTGAGGAAAGCCTCGTGATCGGTTGATGTGTCCTGATTCTCGTTCATGCCAGAGGGATACTCCACGACATCCGGAAATTGCCCGGTCTATAAAGGAGAATATCAAAAAGTCATTCTGCAATCGGTTGAGCGGTTGGATGAACGTGCACACTTGCAAGTGAGCAAAAGGATTGCCACGTACCCTTTGCTGCTCATCGTTCGTCTGGGAGTCGAAGAAGCTGTCTCTCGCAGAAACCTGAGCACTCTTGCCAGGGCCGACGACATCATCAACGGACAGGCCACCGACTTTAGGACGCAATGGACGATAGTCCTGATATTTGCTGCCGATTCACTCCGACGGCAATAATGCCGTGTTGTCGTCTCACCTGTCGGCTGAATTGGGGTCCAGACGGAGCTCTACGTAACCCGCTGATTGCGATCGCTCGAAAGTGTATCCGGGATAATGTGGAGACTTCGCTTCAATTTGTGTTCGGCCATTGGCTGGCTGCGCATCGGCATGTAGCACTCGTTTCTCTTCTGTCCACGGGGCAATTGTCAATTGCAGCGGGCAGTCGGTTACACGGATTGACTTCGCGACCTCGCTCTCGCTCTGTGATCGTTGATACCGAATCACTGGCCAGTGAGTCTTCTTTTCGCCCGGCATCGTGATCGGCAGGCGAACTTCCATCCAATCCCAATTGGCAGGCATTGTGTCATGCACGGTGAGACTATTGCCGGGGATCGAATACTCCAGTCCGGCGAGGCCTTCGAGATAAAGCAGTAGCTTGCCGGCATTGAAGTTCGAGTATTGATCGCCGAACAACTTGCCGTCGCGGCGATAGGCTTCCGGAGCGACCGGGATGTTCCAGTCCGAATTGAAGTTGTAATTCTCCAGATGGTTCAACGTCAGTCGCCATGCCGGATCGCCAAGCCGCTGACGAAACATTCCGTCGAGTGTGAAATACGCCGTATCGGGTGTGTAGCCAAATGAGTGATCTACATCTGTCGCGAACGTCTTCATGGCCTGACGAGACATGGCAAGCGGAAAGAAATCGCCATCGCCGTAAAAGCCCTTGTCTCGATCAAGGGCCCATGCCCCTGTCATGCTCAAAGCATATTCGCGCGGGAAATACTTTGACCGCATGTGCCAGAACCCTGTCGTCATCAGCATTCCATTTTTCGGTCCGCCAAAGAAATGCTGATGACCGTTCGCCTGCCAGCGCTGATCGAACCACGTTCGGATCTGGTCCGTCCCGAGCGGAACAAGCCGTTTCCAGTGATCGATGTCTTCGACATGGCCGGTGAGGCGAGCCATCGCGATCAAGGCCTCTGCAACTTCAAAGTGATTGGAGAAGAACGAAGCAATTCGCTCGCGAAAGACCTCTCGGAAGTAGCCCTCGTAACAGTCGCGAAGAAACTCGATATCGCCCGTATGCTGGAATATATCCCATGCCCCGAGGACGTGCTCCGAAAGTTCGGCACCGTACACACCAGAGTGCCAGGACGTCCCCTTATTGTCGGCCAGCGCAACCACTCCGTTTGGTGACTTCCGATAGTGACCGTTCTTGAAGAGATGTTTCCACGTCAGGACGTTTCCATAAGCGAAGTGTGCCTTATTACCGGTCCACGCTCCGACTTTGATTTGAAACGTTGCGTCGTAGCGGTGCATACCGAGAAAGTTATTGACGGCCGTCTGGGTGTGAGGCTCCATCTCCCAACCCTTCTGCACATCGATGTAATACATCAGGTACAGCGACCAAAGGTAATAGTAGATGTCCTCAATCTTCTGATCCGAGCAACGAAACCACGGAATCTCTTCGTTGAGCTGGCGGTTCATCTCGGACGTCCTCGCGGCCACCGCCAGACGTGGTTCACGTACCACCGCCCGGGCAGCAGACAGCGCGTGGCTGGGAGCGTCGTGCATCGCCCAGGCAATCGCGACGCCAGTGATGTCACAGGGGACGTCAAACTCATACTGAATCTCACCGCGAGTGCCCGTTGTGAACTGGTGGCTAGTAGCGAAGCTTCTGGATGCAGTAAGAACCGTGCTCATTCCCTGATACATGATCGGGCCGGCTTGCTCGGACCTGTCCGTTTCAGGGCGACATTTCGTTGTGCCGCCTTCGACGATGTGAATCGCATTGTGGTCCGCGTCGTATTCGATCGTGGCCGTACTTTTCACACTATGACGACCAAAGAAACTGCGACCATCAAATCGCAACGTGACAGGATCGGACGCTGTGATTATCGAACAGGCGACATCGTTGGCGGCGATAAACTTTTCTTCTCGCAACAGGATGCCGTCAACTTCGTACTCACAGATCATCCGGTCGGGCTGCCAGTACATCTTCGTGGGGACTGGATACCGATGAGTCTTCCCGTCGATAACGACGCTGCCATACAGGACCCGCGTGTCCTTGTAGAATTCCCAGCCCGAAAAGTCGTTGCCGAGACCGGTATCGTCATGACCATCTGCGCGACTCTGGACAAGTCCGACGCCGCGACTTCGAAGATCATGATGGAACGGATGGGTCAGGCCGAGCGTTTCGTGCTCCTTCAGCTCCCAACTCGCGTGAAACCCGCCGACATAATACGTGACGTTGCCAGCCAGGAATCCATGTTTCCTTCCCTGAACATCCTGCTGCAAACGCAGGCAATAATTGGAAAACGGCGGAGCCTCGGCGAAAGCTTCATTGGCAGCGAACAGCAGGGCCAACGCTGCGGGGATCATGGGTAAACGAAATCCAGTCATACGCGTTTTGACACATTCCTTGTTCGGCTTAAGGATTGCGGTATCTCCGCTTTGAATGTGCCAGCGTCTGGCAACCTTGATTCTCATCAGAAGCTACACGACGTGATCAAAATGTTTTCCCACGCATCTTCAAGCGACACTCTTCGCGATTCTTGTTGAACCGTATCAGATCTTTCGCCAGCCTCGCGTCAGCATCGGCGATGACATTTCGATCGCCTTTGGCTTGATTGATTGACTGAACATGAACTCGACGAGCCACCGACTCGAACAGATCCAATTCGGCGAAACGGGCCTTGTAGACATCCTGAATGTCTTCAGCATCGATTGATTCCAGATACCTCGACATGGATTCTTTCAGCTCCCTTGCCTTTTGAGGCTGTTGACCGATCAGGTTGGTTTTCTCCTGGTAGTCGGCCACAACGTTGAACAGCTTCTGTTCGCCAGTCAGAAGATGCTCCATCAACTTGTAATCGCCCAATCGGATGACACTCAGCGGTGGTGCGAAGTAGCACGGGTAGTGAAATACGAATCCCTCGACGGGACGCGCAACTTTGCCCTCGTTGCCATGCTCAAGAACGCTTCGAAGGCTGCCGCCGTCAAGTCTCTCGGGCAGCGCAGAGTCGCTGGCGGAAAGGTCGTGTAACGTTGGCAGAAGATCCCATTGCACGATCGGGACATCGCATTGCATTCCTGATTTGATTCCCGGGCCGTCAACCACAAATGGAACTCTGAGTCCTCCCTCATAAAGATTGGCCTTGCCACCACGGAGTGGTCCGTTCGGCGTTAGCCCGCCGCCATTGTCTGACGTGTAAATGATGTAGGTATTTTCAAGCTGACCGGTCTTCCGCACGGCATCCACGATCGCCCCCAGCCCCTCGTCGACTTCGTCAACCATCGCGGCATACTGAAGTCGCCAGGAACTGATCTTCTTGCCTTTCGAAAGTTCCTCAACCGATAAGTAATCATCGTCTGTGAGGTGTTTTCCGCGAGGCAGGTTTCGGTATTTCTCGATCAAATCGGCACGAGCGGCGTGCGGCACGTGAACGGCGTAGTGCGACACCATCATGAAGAACGGCCGCTTTCCACCGTGTTCATTGACGAAATCCACAGAGCTTTTCTTGAGCGACGCCATCCTCTTCGGATTATCGGGCGGCAAAGGAACGCGATATTTCAAACTGACGTATTCACCGTGAAAGTTGCCATTGTCGGCGGTCCCGTCGACTTCGTCGGTGACGTCGTAGCCGATCGTTCCCATTTGCTCGCCACTCATTCCTTTTCCGAAATGCGCAGTGATGTAGCTTGAGTCGGCGGTCTTCACGACATCAGCCAGAGAAGCTTCATCCTTCCACTTCAGTTTTCGCTGCAAAGCCAGCACGTCGTGCACGAAAGTGTATTGAAGTCGCCCCGGCGTCTTGCCGAACTGAATGCTCTTGCGTGACGGAGTGCAGGTTGGAGCCGGCGCGTAGGCACAGGAGAATTTCATACCTCGCCGCGCCAACTCTTCGAGATGTGGCGTCTGGTGAAAGTCACTCGCTGAGTCCGGATCGCTGTCCATCATTTTGACAGAAGTGTCCGCCCAGCCGAGGTCATCGACATAAACGATAATAAAATTGGGACGCTCGGCGGCGTCGGCCTGCAACGCAATCGTCGCAAGAATCAGAGCAATAACAGTTCTCATGAAAGAGCCCATTGGCATGTGGTTGGAAAAGCATATAAGCCGAAAATAACTAGTCCTCAAACGCGACCTGCAATTCCAGGATGCCGACGCTGGTGTCTTCTCGAGGCGTCATCCTGATGCGAATGGCATCGCATTTCAGCGGGGCCGCAGGGTGCACGACGTTGTACTGGTTGGCTCGAGTGTCATATCGGTCGGTGGTGTAAAGCTCGAACGGCTTCCACTTGCCGTTTTGCTCGACTTCAAGCGACCACTCTTTGGGAAATCGGACGTCGCCTTGCCAGCGGTCCATCCAGAAAACGCCGATGCTGCGGATATTCTTCGTCTCGCGGAAGCGTCCGATGACCCATTGAGCTTTGCCCGCCTGGCCGCGGCTGGTCCACCGTGAGACCTTGTTCCCACTCGACCACTTATCGACCTGGCCATCGCCGACGGCGGTAATCGTGTCTTCGCCAGCCGTATGGGATGCGGTTATCTCCTTGAAGACGCTTTCTTTCGGCAGAGCATGCGGATCGAAAACGGCGTCTTTTCCATCGGTCGGGAACCAGACAGTCATCGAGCCCGGCCCGCGATTGTTCCATGCGTAGTAAGGTGTCAGCGCGAGTTTCGCAGCTTCAACTTTCCCACTCTGTGTGACAGCCTGTGCCGACACGTCAGTCTGAACGAACGAACCCGATGTGATCCGCGTCGTCGCGAATTTGGAGGCCGTTGTGTTGGGTGTTTTCTCGAAGAAGAACCGCTGAGTTGCACCGCCGTTATCGACACCTTCGGCACACATGACGAACGGCCCGCGAGTGAATGCCAATCGTCCCGTATTTGCGGCAACGGCGGGATGGCACTCGTTCAATCGCAACGGCATGGAAAGATGAAGTTCGACGCGGTCGCCGGCCTTCCATTCTCGATCAATGGCGACGAATCCGTTTTCGATTCGGCCTTTGATTTGCAAGCCGTTGACCTTCAGCACGACTTCCTCGTCGGACGAATCAACATAGCGATAGAGTTCTCCTGGAACGAAGCGGTCCTGTGCCCACGTCGGAATTCGCAGAAGTATACGGAACTTCGACGCCCGTTTCGGATTGACGGCGATGCTGATTTCGCCGTCATTGGGATAGGCAGTCTTCTGCAGAATCGCGACGCGTGTTCCGCCGATGTCGATGGACGTTTCACTCTCGGCGTAGAACGTGATGTAGAGATCGTTGTCGTCGTGTGCGTACGTCATGCCCGGGACCTGCGGCAACAGGCGAGCCATGTTTGACGGGCAGCAGGCTGTACCGAACCAGGGAGCCCGGCCGGCCGTTCCATGATTGAACGGATACTTCCCGTCGGCATCGAGCGGGTTCACATAGAAGAATTTGTTGCCTTCCAGGTTCACTGCCGCCAGTACGTTGTTCAGCAGTGCGACTTCAGCGACATCCAGATACTTCGCGTCCTTGTGCAGCAGAAACATGCGGTAGTTGAATAGAACGTTACCGACCGCCGCGCAGGTTTCGTTGAACGCATGGCCGTTCGGCAATTCGTATTGAGGACCGAAACCTTCGATTCCGTGGACTGCGCCCAGACCTCCCGTGATGTGCATTCGAGTGTCGGTGATATTGCCCCAGATATTGTCCAGAGCCTTGCCGTAACGAGCATCGCCCGTCAGCGTGCCGACGTCAGCCATCGCAGAATAAAGATAGGTGGCGCGAACGGCGTGTCCGACCGCTTCTTTCTGGTCAACCACTGGTGCGTGTTGCTGGGCATACGTCGGTGACATGACTCCTTCGCCGTCAGGCACGTAAGTGACGCCGCGAATTTCCAGGAGTTTTCGAGCCATGTCGATGTAAAGCTGTTTGCCGGTCACTCGATAAAGTTTGACCAGAGCGAGTTCCATTTCCTGATGACCAGGAGCCTGACGAATCGGCTTGCCGTCGTTGTATTTCGGGTCGCCTTCGAAAATGACTTTGTTGATGTGCTGAGCATTCTTTTCAGCCACCTTCAGCAGCTTGTCTTTTCCGGTCGCCTGGTAATACGCGATGGCCGCCTCATAAAGATGACCGACGTTGTAGAGTTCATGGCTGTGAACGATGAACTCGTACGGTTTGTCACCCATCATGCTCTTTTCGCTACCCACGCCCGTCGTGTGCGAAGGATAAAGATAGCCGTTTTCGTGCTGAGCTCCTTCAATGACCTCCGCGATCTCATCCAGGGTGGCTTCCAGTTCCGGGTCAGCTCGAAGCTGCAGCAAGTACGCGGCACCTTCCATGACCTTGTAAAGGTCCGAATCGATGAAGCGGTGCGGTCGATGGCCTTCAACCTTCTTCCCGGCCAGAAAATCTCGAGCGGCTTGAAGATGCTCAACCCCCGGCTGAGTCTTTTCGAAAGCGAACGGAACCAGCGTCTTTCGCTGAGTCTCTAAACGAGGCCGCCAGAAGTCGCTGGTAATCTTCACCTCGTTGAAAGGGACCGGCTTAAGCGGATAGTCCGCCCCGTACGTGCCGCCGATCGCGCCGAACATCACAACGGCGAAGAGGAGTCGTTTGCTACAATTCATTCTGCTATGCCTCGGTGTTGGTATTCAAAATTTGTGCTTCATCCCTCGCTTGCGCGTCGGGTTGCCAATTTCAACGGCCTGCCTGCGTCCGTATTTTTCTTGTGCCGACAAACTTATTCCGGTCAGTCAGTTCTGGAACCACGAGATCACTTCCTTCAGACCCTCGGCCGGTTCGGCGACAGGCCAGTATTCCAGACCGACGTAGCCGTCGTAGTCGCTGCTGCTAATCGCCTGAAAGATTTGCGGGTAGTGGATTTCACCACGCGATAACTCATTGCGACCGGGGTTTCCGGCTGCGTGAAAGTGAGCGATCTTCTCGATGTGCTGTTTGATTCGCGACAGCAGATGGCCCTCGCTGATCTGCTGGTGATAAATATCGAAGACCACTTTGACTCGCGGGCTGTCAACTTCGTCCACGATGTCGAATGCTTCATCACTGCTGATCAGGTAGTAATCGGGATGGTCGACGACTTCATTGAGCGGTTCGATGACCAGCGTGATACCCGCGTCTTCCAGAAGCGGAGCGGCCTGTTTCAAGCCGGCGACGATCGAATCGTGCTGATCAGATCTCGGCACACCGCGAATGAAGTCTCCCACCTGAGAGATGAGCGTCGGACAGTCGAGTTGCTTTGCAACCACGATGGATTCCTCGACTCCGCGAACGTAGTCGTCGCGACGTTTCGGATCAGTCAGTGTGATAAACCGTGTGCAGCACGCGCTGACTGACAGGTCCAACTCCTTCCGGAGCCGGTTCATGGTGGTGAGGTCTTTCTCCCACCATGCCCAGAACTCGAACGCTGAATAGCCGCATGCCGACACCGTCCGCAGAGCTTCGTCGAGCGGTACGCCTTCCAGCACAGCATCAAAACAAACGGATGGAGTCAACAAGAGGAGTAGTCCTTTAAGACGCAAAGTAGACAAAAATCGACAAGGCAAACGCCGTCAGAATTCCGCCGACAACCGGCGCGATTTTCCACGGCGTCAGGTCGACCAGTCCGGCATCCCGCTGTTCGTACGGTTCAGCTCGCTTCAGGCCGATCGATCCGAGAGCAAGCTGCAGCACGAGCAGCGTTACAAAGACGGCTCCCATGTAGTGAAAGCCAGAGCCGAAGATTGACTTCAGCCAGCCATCGTCGTCGCCGCCGAAGAACGTGCCGGCCACCATGAGTCCCAGACCGGCCAGTAACGTGATCACGGCCGATCGTCCGTCAACATTCCGGTTGAACATGCCGATCATGATGATTGCCAGTAGCGGGATGAAGTAGACGCCGTTCAGCGTCTGAAAGAATCCGAACACTCCATCGCGGCCGTAGAAGATCAACGGCGCGGCGATGATCGCCAGAACGCCAATCACGAGGCTGCACATCTGTCCGGACCACACAACCTGTTTTGTTGTCGCATCGGAGCTGATGTACTTCTTGTAAACGTCGAGCGAAAACAGCGTCGCCGCAGAATTCAGGACCGAGTTGAACGTCGACAGAATCGAACCAACGACCACTGCCGCGAAGAAACCAAGCAACCACTCCGGCAGCACACGGGCGACCAATGCCCCATACGCTCGACTCGAAACCCAGTTGCCGTCCGAGTCTTGCTCGACAGCCTCGACCATTTGCGAATCGGCCGCATCGATCACCAGATACGCGGCTGCGATTCCCGGCAGAACAAGAATCAGCGGTGCGAGAATCTTGAAGAACGCAGCCAGCAGAACTCCCTTTTGCCCTTCGGCAAGGTTCTTCGCACCGAATGTCCGCTGAATGATCTGCTGGTTGGTGCACCAGTAGAAGAAGTTCAGCAACAGGACTCCGGTAAACAGAGTCGGCCAGTGTGTGTCTTCATTGGCCGTTCCCAGAGAGACGAAAGCATCCGGGTCGGCTTCCTGAATCTTTGCGAATGCACCGGAGAATCCGCCTTCGTCACCGGCAATGATCGACAACGAGAAAAACGTGATCATCAACCCGCCGATAAGCAGACCGGCACCGTTGAATGTGTCGGAAACAGCAATGGCACGCAGGCCGCCGAAGATCGCGTAGGCACCACCGAGGCCTGCGATCGATCCGATCAGAATCCAGATGGTTTGAATCTCGGAGAGGCCGAATCGAGCGTCCAACTGAAGCATGCCATTCAGCCCGTTGGCTCCCAGAAACAGCACGAACGGCAAGAGAATCAGCATGTATGCCACGATGAAAATCATGGCCGTCATGGCTCGAACGAGAGCGCCGTAGCGTTCTTCCAGGAACTGCGGAATCGTCGCGATTCCCGACTTGAGGTATCGCGGCAGAAAGACCAGCGCGAGGATGACTAGCGACACCCCCGCAATCACCTCCCAGCACATCACCGACAGACCATCGTTAAACGAAGCCGCGTTCAAACCCACGAGTTGTTCCGTCGAGAGATTCGTCAGCAGCAGCGACCCGGCAATGAAGACGCCAGTCAGGCTGCGTCCCGCCAGGAAGTAACCTTCGTCAGTATCGAGAGTTGTTCCTCGAGTCAGCCACCACGTCAACACGGCGACCAATGCAGTAAAGAAGATGAATGACCCGATCGTGATTGCTGTTCCCATAATGCTCTGCCAATAGGCGGATGATCATCCGCGTGGATTTCTGTTATGCCTGCGCTGGTTGTTCCAACCGGTGCATTTCCTGAACGGGTAGTTCAATCCCACCATCAATCAGCAGCGAACTTCCCGTAATGTAATCACTGGCCGGATCGCACATAAACACAACGCCTCGGGCGATCTCCTCGGGATTCCCCATTCGACCCCACGGCAATTCCGCCCCGAGATCTCGCAGCTTTTCCTCTGAAAAGAACTTCCGTTCGCCCGGCGTGTCAATCCAGCCGGGATGAATCGTATTCACTCGAATGCGTTTGCCAGCCAGTTCAGTCGCGGCCGTTCGAGCCATCTGATCGATAGCCGCTTTCGACATGTTGTAAGCCATCGAACCAGGAATCGGACGCCAGCTATGCGGAGAACTGATGATGGCAATCGCCCCCTGCGTCTCAGTCGCGATCATGTGCTGCGAAGCGGCACGCATCAGATAGAAGGCTCCCTACATCGTCACCTGCACTGTCTTCTCGAAGCCCGCCATGTCGGCTTCGTAAAACAATTCACGATCACTGTAAGCGGCATTGGAGACCGCAATGTCAAGCCCGCCGAATTCATCGACAGTTTCCTGCACAATCCGCTCGACATCTGCCTGAGCACCAACGTCTGCCTGAGCCAGTCGAGTTCGCACACCGAAACTCCGACACCGCTCGGCGACGTCATTCGCAGCGTCTTCTGATCCGCGGTAATTGATGGCGACATTCGCGCCAGCCTCAGCCAGAGCGATGGCGACGGAGGCGCCGATACCTTTGCTCGCTCCGGTGACAATCGCGTTTTTTCCATCAAGTGGTTTCAATTTCTGAATGCCTTTAGCGAGTTGGATCAAGAATCACTTTCATTGCACCCGGCTCGCCTGCATAGAGTCGAGAGAACCAGTGGACGCCTTCATCCAGTGATGCCGTCGCGGTGATCATGTCGTCGACACGAATCGCACCTGACGCCAGCAGGTCAATGCAGGCCGGATATTCGCCGCTGGATGCACACGTTCCAAATACGGAGAGCTCGCGAGTGACGATCGACTGCAACGGCATTTCGACAGTCGGTGCAAGATTGCCGACAAGTGTGATCGATCCGCCCTTGCGAGCATTCTTGATCGCCGTGTTGATCGTGGCCGTCGCGCCCACAACTTCCAGGACGACGTCCGCACCTCGGCCACCGGTCAGCTTGCGAACTTCGGCGGGCACGTCGACTTCGTCTGCCTTCAGACCAACATCGGCACCCAGCAGTTTTGCCTTTTCCAGGCGACCGGCATCCAGGTCGACGGCAATCACCTGCGAGCATCCTGCCAGACGAATTGCCTGAACCACCAACAGTCCAATCATCCCGCTGCCAACAACGACAGCCGTATCACCCAACGTCACCGGCGTTCGGTTCGCAGCGTGTACAGCGACCGAAACAGCTTCGATCATGGCTGCATGTTCAAACGGCAGTTCTTTCGGCAACTGGTAACAAATGTGCTGAGGCACGGACACGTATTCGGCAAAGGCACCATGTCGACGATACTCACCACACGACACTCCCAGCACCATTCGATTGTCACACAGATTGATGTCGCCACGCCGACAGAAAAAACATTCCCCGCAGGACACGGTCGAATCAAACGTGATGTGGTCACCTGGCTTGCAGGCGGTTACTTGACTTCCAACTTCGGCAACAATCCCGGCAGCTTCGTGCCCCATCACCAGTGGTGGAATTCTTCTGCCCGAGCTTCCGTCGTAGCCGTGAATGTCACTCCCGCAGATGCCGCAGGCTTTAACCTGCACGAGCACATCAGTATCGCCAATCTCCGGCTTGTCGAAGTCGGTGACGTTCAACTCTTTGTATTCCGAGAGCAATAGTGCTTTCATCGCAATGACGTTCCTGAATTAGACGAATGTTTGAGTGGTGGGAACAAAGACGAGTTCGGGAATGCGAGCTCGTGCTGTAGCTGCTCAAGGTGCGTCTCGTCACACCATTGAAATGTGAGCACCATCGATGATGCGTTCGATCAAACGCGACTTCGTAATGGATTCTCAATACTGATTATGCAGAGACGATCAGGCACAACAATGAGACCGAGCGTCATTGCTGTGAGATATTTTGTCACGTCAATTACGTAAACTCTACGGTTTGGCCTGATGTCTGAACACTTGAGTCGTCATGCCGGTAATGCGTTTGAACACGACATGCAGGTACTCCCGGTGCTCGAATCCGCAGAGTCCGGCGATTCGTTCGGCCGACAACTCAGTTGTCAAAAGCAGTTCGCGAGCACGTTTGACCTGGACGTGCCGAATCTCTTCCTGGGGCGTACGCCCAAGATATTTTCTCACCTGTCGCTCAAGCGTGCTGCGCGAGACTGAAGTATTTCGCACGACTTCATTCACGGTGATCCCGCGACAGGCATGCTCGCGGATGTAATGGAGTGCCGCCGCAGTAGCCCGATCCTCGATGGCAACAACATCAGTCGATTGACGAGTCGCGACGCGCAGCGGTGGTATGAGCTGAGTCGGCTCGGCAGGCGTGTCGCCACCCATGAGTTGCGAGAGCATCTCGGCGGATCGAAAACCAACAGTTTCAGCATTAGGGATCACGCTCGAGAGTGGTGGAGAACAGACGCGACAGAGAAGCTCGTCATTGTCGACTCCGATGACCGCGACTTGCTCCGGCACTGCAAGCTGAAGTGTGGAGCAGGCGTCGATCACATGCTGACCTCGAACGTCGTTGCAGGCCATCACCGCGAACGGCGGAGTGAACTCTTTCAACCAGTCAACGAGACACTGCTGCTCGTCTTCCCAGGTCCGCGCCGCTCGTCCATGCCATGCCGAGTTGTACCGCGAGCACACGAAACTCCCGGCGTTCGCAACCGCACCAGCGAACGCGTCTTCACGGCGTTTCGACCAGGCTTCCCCCTTGAATCCACAAAATGCGAATCGTTCAAATCCGCGTTCAATCAAATGCTCGGCCCCCATCTGACCAATCGCTGCATCGTCCGACCGAACCTGTGGCAACCCGACGTCGCCACGACGATCGGTCACCTCAACCAGTGGCACACCCGTCGTCGCAATCGCGTCGAGCAACTTCGGAGTTGTGGCCCGCGAAATGATGCCATCCCCATGCCAGTCGCTCAGCCAGGTTGGAGGTTGCTTCCACAGATCCCGCTGCTCCAGAAACACCGACCAGTCATCATGCATCCGCATAAAACGGACAATCCCCGCCAGGAGATCCCGACCGTAAATGCTTGATGTTTCGATGATGAGAGCAACGTGACGCTTCATGTCAAAGTCTTCTCATTCTGGAGAACCGATCTCTATCTCGATTTTCTCACACTCAATGGACGATGATCGGATTGGCACGACATTGTGCCGGCACATAAGTTTAGCGAATTGCGTGCAGCTTGGTTCACGATGCAAGTGTCTGGGAAGTGTAGACCGACAGGCAAACAAGACGGATATTCTGCGAGGCCAATTCAACGTCAAGAGCGTGACTGTCACGAAGAAAAAAGCATTATAAGTCGGTTCCTGACGACAAATCCGAACTCTGTCGACCGACCAACTTCGACATTGCGAACAGGGCGAGTCAAAGACCGAATCTGCGACGCTCTCGATTATTTTTCAATGCCTCGATTGCGCGAGGCCGACGGTACGAAGGGAATCGCTACCAAATTAGTTTGGCCGAAGGGAACAGGAAGCTTCTGACGGCAACTGATTGCGCCACCTGACCTGAGCATAACAGTGTGAATGCAGCTTTCAGAAGGCGGATTCACATCTGAAGTGCAACGGATCAGAACTCAGCTCTGGTTCGGACGGGATGGGCTTCGAGGCGGTTTACTGCTGGAAAGTGAACACCGCAGGGAGTTGGATAGTTGTGCGAACAATGCACTATTCAACGGAGAACCTGCGATGCCGTACCACCAGCTTACTCTTGAAGAACGCGAAGTCATCTCTCAGTTACATTATTCGGGCACTGGTCCGACAAAGATCGCTCAGCACTTGAATCGTTCTCCGTCGACCATCAGTCGCGAACTGTCTCGCAACAGGGATTCGGAAGGCTATCGAGCCGTGGCCGCTCAGGAACGAACTGCCCGACGTCGTCGCGAGCGTCCGCTCATCCGGAAGATGGACGATCCTTTCATCAACGAGTCAGTCCGTAGCGGATTGTCTCAGGAGTGGTCACCGGAAGAAATCGCTGGCCGGATGAAGCGAGATTACCGCCGGACACAATCGAGACGAGTGTCGTATCAGACGATCTACCGCTGGCTGGAGACCTGCGAATACCGCAGCCATTTCCGCTCGTTCCTGCGTCACGGTCGTTATCGCAAACGTCGGGGCATTGACGGACGAGGCCGCATCAGAAACCGCGTCAGCATCGAGCAGCGTCCGGCAAAAGTCGATTCACGCCGCCGCTTCGGTGACTGGGAGGGCGACACGGTTCACGGTGCAGATCACTCCGGCATGATCATGACCTGTGTGGAACGCAAGAGCGGATTTTTGATCACAGCAAAGATGAAAAACGGCACCAGCGCCCGGCTGAACGCTGCCAAAGAACGAGCGTTCCGCATCATCCCGCCAACGCTGCGTCAGACACTGACCGTCGACAACGGCAAGGAATTCTCCGGCCATGAACAACTGAGCAAGCGTCTGCAGATCGCCATCTACTTTGCACACGCCTACTCCTCGAACGAGCGAGCAACAAACGAAAACACCAACGGCCTGCTGCGTCAGTACTTCCCGAAGAAGACCGACTTCCGAGACATCTCACACAACGCCCTTGCACACGTCACGAACCGGTTCAACAATCGACCTCGAAAGAGACTCAACTATCTCACTCCACTCGAAGTTCTCACAAAAGCCGGCTTTGCACTTCAGATGTGAATCCGCCGAAGTAACGTCGAGGCTGCCTCTGAAGGGGGAACGCCATAAGGTTGGCTCGAGTCTGATTTAATTTGCTACCTGATCGATTTCAAAGCCTGTGACAAGCCCTCCGTCCTGATACTCAAAGTGAGCGGTCGATTGATCCGAACGTACCTGTGTAATTCGGCTCTGAGCATCGCGAATGAGACGCGCCGTTGTGACTTCGAGATCACCACCAGGACGCAGGACGTAAAAGTTGACTTCGTTTGTACCGCCGCTGAGGTAGTCGGCGATCAGCAGGAACTGATTGACGTTGGACTGGTGGTTTGTGTCCCAGCGGGCTTTGCAAAATTCAAGCATTAACTGACTGTCGGCGAAGTATTGGTTGGCAAGCGTCGCGAAAGCTTCCTGTGGTGCGTTCAGAAAGAAATGAATGTTGCCTCGAGTGTAGGCACGGTCAAATCGCTCCTTACCTTTGAAGTAGCTTGACCAGGCGTTGTTCCATGTGGCGTCGTTGCCATCCCAGACACCCCGATTCTGGAATCTCTTCTTTGTTGCCTCGAAGTCGATGCCGCGGAATCGAGGCGTGCGGAAGATGACGTCGGAGCCGGCGGCCTGCGCAAGGCCTTCGAACTTTCTTTCATACAGCTCAGGGCGGGTTAGTTTGCCAACCGTGTCCAACATATTATGCGCCAGCTCGTGGGCCAAGCAGATCAGGTAGACGTCGGTGACTCCGGGTCTGGGTGAGTCTCCCGCGAAGCTGTTCTCCGGGCGTCCGAGTGGCAGGGCGAAGATATTGATTCCGGAGCGAGAGCGGATCTTCTGAGTCTTGATTGCTGGTCCCAGCCAGCCTGCGACGGTAATTGTCTCGACGTCCCACACGTCTCCGGGCATCGCCATCATCAAGCGGTGCATGGCTCCGAGGTGCTCGGGAGTTGCAGTGTCGTTATCGATGAACAGGACACCGAGGTCGACCAGGAGCCTGCGGTACCCGCCCTGGAAACTCAGTGCATCAGCAACTCGTTCACGATTTGCTCGCGAATCAGGTAACGACTCCAACAGTACAGTCCAGAACTGACCGGCGAGAAGCGGCAGATGGGGCCCCATCTGGAGATCAAATTTTGAACGCCCCAGAACCGCCCGGTGCTTCCTGACCAGAGGAGCCAGTGTCTCGAAAAGGTGCTCGCGCGATGAGTTCGGGATGAGGCCACTGGCAAGATCGGCCTGTAGTGATGCCAGAGTTCCGAAAACCTGCCCGCGCATGTCATCGTCGTCTCTGAGCGTCTGGCCGAGGTCATCTGTGTGTTGAACCAGCAGATTCTGAAACGATTTCACTCGTTCCGGAAATCCGACGCCCCGCATGAAGAACAATTGCCCGTTCTTTCCACCACTAACCAGATCGAGAACGCCGTCACCGTCGAGGTCCGTCAGCTCTGGAGTCGTATCGTCACCGTTCTCTTTTCGAATGTTGAGGTTCGTGCCATCTGACCACTGAAGCAGCCCGCTTGATCGCAATGTTGTCGTTCCCTTGTCTGGTGTGTTGAGGTAGAGCGACGCCGTGCCCCAGTTCACTCCCAGTAGCAGGTCCAGTCGGCCATCCTGATTGAAGTCCACAATCCTCGGATGCGAGTTGTACGCGAGGCTGATATCAAAGAACGGTCGCCCTGATTCGAACTTCGGAGCGTCCTTTTCTCCTTCATTCCGGTACCACACCAGCTTTCCGCCAAACGATCCCGTCACCAGGTCGACAAGTCCGTCGCCGTCCCAGTCAGCCGCATCAAAGCGTCCCTGACAGTTTTTCTGTATCAAAAAAGTCAGTGCGTCTTCGGTAAACTTCGGTGTGCTCCGCGTCCCAACATTCTGGTGAATTGAGAGTTTGTCGCCCGAGTGGCCAACAACCAGGTCAGGCAGAGAATCTCCAACGAGACTGGTCAGGACGAAGCCCGTGTTGGAGCTCCCCCAACGGTGGTGCTTCCCGGCTGTGACAGGTTCAGGAGCCTGAAAACGATGCCCCGACGAGTGACTGGCTTTTCGATACAGCCACAATCGCCCATCGCCACATCCAACAAGCAGATCGAGGTCGCCGTCGTCGTCCCAGTCATAACATCGCGTTGTCGCATGCGATCCAAGGTCAATCGGGACACCTTTGGCTTCAATTCGAACTGGTCGCTCATACGACATCGTCGGAATCAGGTCGGCACCGCCGTCTTCCGAGGACGCCGAGCCAGTGAGAAGGCTGAATGAAACGGCGGCCTGTAGTAGGATGCCCATGCACTGGCTGAAATTCATGTCGTTCGTCTTGCTGAAGTTGGAACTTGATCGGACCACCAACTCATGATGGTCATTGAGTCTCGCGAGCCGGTCCGGCGCAAACAATCGTAATGCAATTGATAGCGAGACGTCCGGGAAGTAGCTGTCATGTTTCGGATGACGTAAGCAATCCCAGCTGGCAAACAAATACAGCTGGAAGCTGCAACGATACACCACATCTTAAGCCATTGGCTCATACCGGCCACGAATGCCTGGAGCGTCGCATCATGGATAAAGCACTTATTCCTGCAATCTGCAGTGTCTTGACCATCACAAGTGAAGGACCTGCCCAACAGGCAAGTCGACCTTTCACGATTGAGCAGACTGTTGCTACTCAGGGATTTGACGGCGACTTCTGCTGGGTACACGCCAGAGCTGGTGCGATGCCAGTGGCAGCGCAGTCGGATCCCACGGTGGTGATGACTCTGCAGAAGCTTCAACTCTCCGGCTCCGACATTTTTTTCGCGCTCAACGAAATGCGAACGTCAGACGGTGGCAAGACGTGGACACGGCCCGTCGAGCACAAATCCTTTGCGAGAGTTCCCTTCGAGTTCGATGGTCACAAGGATCTCGAAGTCACGGTGTGCGACTTCTCGCCGAAGTGGCACGCGAAGACGGGCAAGCTGCTGGGAACCGGTCACACCGTCGTCTACGAGAACAACCACGTGCGCCGCGTGCGACCGAGAGGCACTGCGTACGCCGTCTACGATCCGGACAACGCAGGCTGGTCGCCATGGCGGACGATCGAAATGCCCGACGAGGCGAAGTTTCAGAATGCGGGTGCGGGGAGTGTTCAGCGAGTTGATCTCGCTAACGGAGACGTCTTGCTCCCCATCTATTTCAAGGAAATCGGTAAGACTCAATACTCGACGACAGTTCTGCGATGCGAATTCGATGGCGAGACGCTTCAGTACCGCGAACATGGCAGCGAACTGACCGTGCCGGTGAAACGAGGCCTGTATGAACCATCGGTGGCGGAGTTCGCCGGTCGCTACTTCCTGACGATGCGTAACGACGACCACGGGTACGTCTCGGTCAGCGAAGGTGGGGATTCTCTGACGTTCTCGCCGCCGAAGAAGTGGACCTTCGACGACGGTTCTGACCTCGGCAACTACAACACTCAGCAGCACTGGGTCCGTCATCCTCGACACGGTTTGTGGCTTGCCTACACGCGGAAAGACGCCGACAACGATCACGTCTTTCGCCATCGCGCCCCAGTCTTCATCGCCAAGGTTGATCCAGAGAAGCTGCACATCATCCGCTCGACCGAGCAGATACTTGTGCCAGAGAAAGGCGCGCGACTCGGTAACTTCGGCGTTACGGAAATCAGCGAGAACGAAACGTGGGTAACCGCCGCCGAATGGATGCAGGGCCCTGGCCCGAATTACCACGATCCCAAACCGCTTGTCGCCCGCGGAGCAGACAATCGCATCTGGGTTGCGAAAGTAAAATGGAATCCACCACCGGCGCCCGTCATCAAGCGACACGGCGACAGCTTCATGCGGTCGACCGTTCGCGTTGACAACGCAGTTCTTGCACATACGACTCAGTTGATCGCCAGAGATGGCAACACCGTTTCGGTCAAGCTAGAGATCAACGACGTCTTCGACCGCCTGTCCGCCGCGTTAAGCGATGTCGAATCGTCGAGAAAGGATCTTATCAAGCTGAACCTCTACGTTGCCGACGAGGTGGCCTCGAAAACCGCGATGACGTTTCTTGCAGACTGGTGCTCCGCAGATGCGCGCCCTTCGGTCTGCACTGTAGCGACGGCACTGCCGCACGGACGGAAGTTCGCAGTCGATGCCGTGTTTGTTGCGAGACAGTCCGATGCCGGCGCAAAGGTCAAGCATCGGTTCGGCACTGGCGATGACGGAAAGGCACCGGGAAACAAGGCTCGCGTCAGCATTCTTCCGCAGGGCGATGCGGTGTATGTCTCGGGACAGGCTCAGCCAGGTAATGATCTGGCAGCCGCGACAAGAGCCACGCTTCAGGGACTTCTTAAAACACTGGAAGGCATGAAGCTTGACCGAGCGGACATCGTGCAGGTCAAGTGCTTTCTTGAGCCGATGTCGCAGGTCGAAACTGTCGACCAGGAAATCAAAGCATTCTTCGATGACGATACCATCCCGGCGGTTTCTCACGTCGAGTGGATTCGGGGCGGCAGTTCACGTCCGATTGAGATTGAACTCGTCGCCGCAGCGGCGTTGACGACGACATCCGAAACCGTCAGCTACTACACGCCGCCCGGAATCAAAGCGTCTCCCGTCTTCAGTCGCGTGGCTCGGATTCATGGCAACCGTCGAGTTTATGCATCCGGTCTGATCGCCGATGATTCTGGAGATGGAGCGGCGCAGGTGCATTCGGTCTTTCAACAACTGATTCGGCAACTCAAGCCAGCCTCTTCAAATTTGAGGCATCTTGCCAAAGCGACGTACTACGTGGCCGATGGAGAGGTCAGCTCTCAGTTGAACAACATCCGTCCGCATTACTACGACCCGAAACGTCCACCCGCCGCTTCGAAGGCAATGGTCCGGGGCACCGGCTTCAAAGATCGCACGATTGCTGTCGACATGATTGCCACCCCGGAAGGTCCGCTGATTTCAGTGCTGACTCCGCTTGCAAAACAGGCCAAACCCACACGTCAAGTCGTCTACAAAACGGTCGGCGATCGCAAACTGCATCTGCACATCTTCGAACCCAAAGCTCATCAACCAACGGATCGTCGCCCGGTGTTTCTCGCGATTCACGGCGGTGGATGGACCGGTGGCAACGCGCCGGGGTTCTATCCGTTCGCTGAGCACTTCGCCGAACAGGGCATGGTCGGCATCAGTCTTGAGTACAGACTCCGAAACTCCAGAAACGGAACAACGGTCTTTGACTGTGTTCGAGACGCTCGCAGTGCTGTGCGCTGGATCCGGAAGAACGCTGACAACCTTGGAATTGATCCCGCGAAGATCGTCGCGATGGGAGGATCCGCAGGCGGACACCTGGCTGTCTCAACCGCACTGTTCGATCGAGTGAATGAGGACAGCGATTCTGCTGACGTCTCTGCCCGACCAGACGTCCTCATTCTGATGTATCCGGTGATCGACACATCTGCCGACGGCTACGGTCAGGCAAAGATCGGGGACCGCTGGCGCGAACTGTCGTCCGTTCACAACGTTCGCGGCGGCTTACCACCAGCATTGATCTTCCACGGCTCAGCAGACGCGGTCACCCCCTATGTCGGCGCAAAGTCGTTCCAGGACCAGTCCGTCGCCGCAGGTAATACAAGTAAGCTCATCACTCACCCCGGCGGCCGGCATGGATACATCATCTTCGGTCGTGACGAGTACGATCACGCACTGATGCAAATGAGAGAATTCCTCAGGCAGCATCGACTTCTGCCAAACGAATAGAAACAGGCAGATGCACGAGAACGTCCGATGACAGCGAGAAAATGGAACGTCTGAAATGAACTGCAAACACTGCTTGCGGTGTGCATCGCTACAAGGGTGGGTGACTCGAACGAAACGATAAAGTAATTAATCATGGACATGCACAGCGGTGGATTCAGGAGTTTGTTGAACCGAGTTTGAGGCGTGCCCTTGGGAGTTTCGAGTCCTGGCACCTTTGATTCTCCGTTTGCCACACCGGATGTTCGTTAGTCGCCCTTGCGGAAAACAACAGGAAGACAATGCTTCGAACATCTGTCGGACTATCAGTTTTCGATCGTCACGTCCTGAAGCAGGATCCCACGCATTCTTTAGAGAGTTACTATGCGAACCGTGTTGTTGATGCTTATTGTTTTCAGTGCCAGTTCAGTAGTTGCTGAAGAATCCTGGTGGCAGTTTCTCGGCCCGGATGGCAACGGGCATGCGGGGGCAGCCGACCTGCCGCTCAAATGGACAGATCGTGACAACGTTGCGTGGAAGACTTCCATTCATGATCGCGGCTGGTCCTCGCCAGTCGTCTATGGCGACCAGGTATGGATGACGACGGCGACAGCCGACGGACACAAGCTGTTTGCGGTCTGTGTCAATAAGGACACCGGACGCATTGTGTATGACCGCGAAGTCTTCGACGTTGAGAAACCTCAGAAGATAACATCGGAGAACACGTACGCCACACCGACGCCGGCCATCGAGGAAGGGCGTGTTTTTCTGCATTTCGGAACGTACGGGACGGCGTGTCTGGACACGAAGAATGGTGAAACCATCTGGACTCGACGTGACCTGAACTGCAATCACGAAGTCAACGCAGGCCCGGCCAGTTCTCCGACAATCATCGGTAAAAACATTGTCATCCATGTCGATGGCCGTGACGTGCAGTACATCATCGCACTGGACAAAGCGACCGGAAAAACAGCTTGGAAAACACCCCGATCGTTCAACTATTCGGAAGTGCCAGTCCACATGCGGAAAGGCTACGGCATGCCCGGCATTGCTCCGAGAGGTGACGGGATTCAGCTTGTCAGTTCCGTGGCGCAAGGCGTGTACTCGTACGACGTCGCGGGAAAGGAACTGTGGCGAGTGCGACACAAGGGATGGTCGATTGCGCCTCGTGTGGTAGCGGGCCACGGCCTCGTCTTTGCAATCGTCGATCGAGATCATCCCGAACTCTGGGCCATTCATCACGACGGTTCCGGGAACGTCACTGAGAGTCACATCGCCTGGAAGGAAACACGCGGTATGCCGGCTCGATGTACACCGCTGCTGGTCGATGACTTGCTGTATGTCGTAAACCGAGCCGGGATCATGACGTGTCTTGAGGCCAGGACGGGAGAACTCGTCTGGAAGCAGCGACTGGAGGGCGAATATTCAGCGACGCCGATATTCACGAAGGAACGCATCTACCTGTTCAACGAAGATGCAGCGTGCACTGTCATTCGGCCTGGACGAAAGTTCGATGTCGTTGCCAGGAATCTGCTGACGCAGCAGCAGATTCTGGCCAGTCCCGCCGTCGATGGCGACGCGTTCATCGTCCGTACTGCGGACGACCTCTACAAAATTGAGACGGGCGCCCGACGTCTGGCCGATCCTCAAGTGACGGCAATGTCATTCATTGGCCGATGGGACATTGGACGGCCGAAAGATGGTGGCAAGCCAAACTTCGTCATGACGCTCAATGCGGACTTCACAGCCAGAAAAAGTCACGTGCCTCAGACAACGGGTGAGTGGCAGATGGTTAACGGTGAAGCACGAATCATCTGGAACGACGGCTGGCGCGACATTATTCGCCGAGAAGGCAATCGCTATCGAAAGATCGCATTCCGGCCAGGGAGCAACTTTGAATCGAGCCCAGCCAACACCGAAAGTGCTGACAAGCTCCCGTGAGACCGGCCGGATCGTCAGACTGTGCGATTCCCGCACCCGCTTGGGCAAGCCGCAGTACACGCACGCTCATCCCTACCTGACACCCGACAACTGCCACATCATCTTCAGCTCCAACGTCACTGGCGTTACCCAGGTCGAAGCCGCCACAGTGCCGAATGAGTTCCTCAACAAACTGGCGCCTGTCGAAAAGAAAGAGTCTGATACCCAGCCATGAAACGAGCTACTCTGAACAGCGTATCAATCCTCGCCGTGTTTACCTGCCTTCTATTTGTCGCGTCGTCGGCGATGGCGCAGTCGGACGGTGGGCAGACTATCACACTCGCCGAAGGCGGACGGACGCGTTACCAGATCGTGGCGGCCTCGGCCCCGGACGAGATCGAGGCTTATGCGGCGAA
The DNA here is from genome assembly GCA_943787265.1 of uncultured Planctomycetaceae bacterium. Classification (GTDB taxonomy): domain Bacteria; phylum Planctomycetota; class Planctomycetia; order Planctomycetales; family Planctomycetaceae; genus JABMPE01. The sequence goes on from CALSLT010000004.1 coordinate 27,819, forward strand.
GACGTTAGCGGGTTATCTGAAGGCAATGACCGAAGCGGAGTTTCCCGTCGTCTCGCCCGATGAACGCGAAGTGGATCGGCCGGCCATCTTCGTGGGTCTGAGCGAACCAGCGCTGGCGCGGTTGGAGCCGGAACCGTTGGCGAAGTTGCGCGATCAGGAGCATGTCGCGCGCAGCGTCGGTCCGGACATCCTGCTTTACGGCAAGGGGCATCGCGCGAGCCTCGATGCCGTGATGGAGTTTCTTGAGAACTCGCTCGGCTGGCGGTGGTATTCGTTTCTTGAAAAGCCCGTTGTGCCAGGGCGGGCCACGTTGACACTAAAGCCGTTCTTCCGGAAACGCGGTTTCGATTTCGTGTCGCGTCAGTTGTCGTTGCGATTCAGCGCCGCCTTCTACTTGCAGCACGGCGTCAACATGGGGCTCGAAACGAAGTTGTTGCAGCGGCAGCAGGCGGTGCCAGGGCATCTCAAGTCGTGGCTGCCGAATGAGAATTTCGTTCATACCTCGTTTTCCTACATTCCGCCGACGCCAACCGACAAGTACGCGAACGGATTTCACTGGGTCGAGAAACGCAATTACTTCCAGACGAATCCGGAATTCTTCTCCATCGGGGCATCCGGAAAGCGGGTTCCGAACCTGCAACTCTGCTACAGCCATCGCGGATTGCGGGATGAGCTGACTCGTCAGGTGCAGCGGCAGATTCAACTCTCCGGCCCGCGGCAGCTCGTCATGATCGACGCTGCGGATCGACCGGCGCACTTCTGTCACTGCGACGGCTGCATCGCGCTCGATAAACGCTATCAGGCTCCCGGCGGCCCGCTGTTCGACTATCTCATCGAGCTGTGCAGCGTGCTTACGCGCGAACACCCGGAGACGCGAGTGAAGACGCTGGCCTATCGCCGCAGCCAGACGCAGGTCCCGCCGCGTCTGCCCGAGGGAGAGAGACTGCCTGATAACCTCGTCATCGAATTCGCGCCCATCGAGGACTGCTACTTCGCCGACTGGACGCATCCCGATCCGAAGATTCAGGAAACGTTTCAGTATCTGAAGGACTGGGCGGCGATCATCGCACCGGGAAACCTCTGGGCGTGGATGTATCCCAATCCGTGGGGCACGGGTCACGAGATGCCTGTCGGCAATGTCGAGCGAGTCATCACCAACATGCGGCTGATGCACAAGGCCGGCGTACGCGGCATCTTCCTCGATCACCACGGCGTCAACTCACGCAGCGGCTGGAGCGAGCTGCAGGCGTACCTCGTGTTGAAACTCTCGCAGGACATCAAGGCGGACACCGACGCGCTGATCGCGGAGTTCACCGACCATGCCTTTGGCCCGGCCGCTCCGCAGATGCGACAATATCTCGCGGAACTGGAAGACGCCCGCAAAGCGATGACCACACTGCCGACGCGAGTGGGCTACAAGTCCCGCAACCTCGACGATCGCACGTTTCCGTACCTGACGCCCGCGAACCTGCACCGTTGGCAGCAGTTGTTCGAGAACATGGAAGCCGCCACCGCGAAGCTGCCGCGCGAGCTGCCCAACGTGCGTTCGCAGCGCCGCGAGCTGGACATTGCCACGGTCTGGAAATGGTTCGATCTGCGCACCGCCTGGCCTGACGTTTACACCGATCATCGGAAAGTCGCCGAGCGAGTCCTCGCCGCGAACAAGGCGAAAGCGCCCTCCGGGATCGCTCCCGTCTGGACACTCGGCGAGCCACTCGTCGCGCACTTTGTCACCCTCATTGACTCGGGCGGAGAGAAGCCTTTGCCCGCGGAGTTCGACGGCATCGCCCGCGACCGCATCCGCACCTTCCTCCCCAGCAACAATGCCCGGGGCGAGAAACAACGCAGCGTCAAAGACCCCGAAGCCGCCTTCGGTACGGCCGCCGTGGTGGACCAGCCGCAGATGCCATTTCGCTGCGGCTTCAGCGAGTGGAAATCCCGCGTGCCGAGCGTCGTCACCCACGGCCCGCGTCTCGAACTCCAGCGTAAGCAGATTACACCGGGGCAGTATCGCCTCTACCCGCTCGGCGAGATCGACCTGACCACAGACGACAGCCTGATCTGGTTCGGCCGCAGTTGGGCGACCAACCTGGAGATCGGCTCGCAGTTGTATTTTCCCGGTGAAGTCAACCGTTGGAAAGCGTGGGCGTCCCTCAAGTTCACTGGCCTCTACTACGGTGGAGAGGGTGAAGACCAGGTCCTCTGCGACCGGGTGCTCCTGGTCCGAAAGACACCTGAGTAAGTGAGCGACCAATGAATTACCCACTCGTGTTACTCCAATTGTTTTAGTGGACCGTTCCCGGAATTGGAATGATTCTGCTCGCATTTGGATTTTCGTTGACTGCTGCAGCCCAGCCTGCCCTTAAGCCCCAACTCTATCGGAGTATCCCAATCCCCAAGGCGTTTCTGGCTACCGAGGACAATCACACTTTCGGCGGCGATGTCCGTATCGGGGACTTGAACGGCGATGGACGTTGCGACTTCCTCGTTTACCGCAGTAATCACAGTGGCCCGTCTGGACCAGCGATCGGCGGATTTAAGCCGTGTTTCTTCGGCGCGTTCGAGATGGACGGCACCGTTCTCTGGAGTGTCGGCGGCGGCGGCGGGACGCATCCCGTACGACCGGGTTCTGTAGCGATTCATGATCTCGATGGTGATGGCGCGGCTGAGGTGATCTGTTTCTGGCATCAGCCCAAGAACAAGCTCAAAGCCGACTGGCAGTCGCTCCGCGACATCGTTGTGCAGATTCGCGACGGGAAAACTGGCGAAGTGATTCGTCAGGCGGCTCCCAAAGAAATCACCAGTCGCAGATGTCAGCCCGAGGCGAAACCGGGACAGCCCAGACTATCCATGGGACGCCGAACCGCGAACTGGGTTCATCAGCGGATTCTTGTTGCCAACTTTCGCGGGACGAATCGCCCTCGAGACTTCGTGATCAAACTCGGCGACACTCATGTGGCTTTTGACGACCGGCTGAACGTGCTGTGGAGCTACACAACCGAATGGGTCGAGTACAGTAAATGCCCCGCGTATATCCCGGCCGTTGGAGATATCGACGGCGACGGACGCGACGAGGTCAACAGCGGTTACTTCCTGCTCGACCACGACGGCAAGCCGCTCTGGAAGCGAAGGCTTGGCGACAACATGGACTCGGTGGCGATCACGGCTTGGGACGATGGCCACGTGCGAGCCATCTGCTCCGGCTTCGGACACATTGTGGATGCTCGTGGAAAAGCGGTTCTTTCACTCGGCAAAAGCGAAGTTCCACACGGTCAGGAAGTTCGCATCGCCAACCAGCGCGACGATCTTCCCGGACCGGAAATGGTGATCCGACACAAGGGGCACACTCCCGACGCAATTCTGCTCAGCAGCGAAACGAACCTCATCGTCAGCCGGTTTCAGCTCAACGCATCGCCAACCAACGTTGGCATGGAGCCCGTCTTCTGGAACAGCCCCGGCAAAGCCGCGTTGCTTTATAACGGCGGCTGGTTGTGGGATCTGAAAACGGCAAAAGGAAATCCGCTTCCCGATCTCCCGCCACCGAACGGCGGCCTGGTCCATCGCATGGGCTTCTACCACGCGATCCCCGCCAACCTGTGCGGAGACGATCGCGAAGAACTCGTCCTCTGGGACCCGACCGGCACCGACATCTTCATCTACACACCCAAGCCGCTCGATCAGTCCGGCTACCGCGGCTATCGCGCCGGGCCGAGACAATACAACCCACGAATCATGGATTAAGAAATTGATGAGAACACCTTCGCCACTCTTCTATTGCATCGTCAGTCTGATCTTTCTTGTAGGACCAGCGTCTGCTGAATCGCGGGAGCGAGTCACTCTTGCACGTGCTGGCAAGTCATCTTGCGTCATCGTTCAAGCCGACATTGCGACGGAGCCGGAGAAGTTTGCCGCCAAAGAACTGGCGACGTTTCTGAAGCGAGTGACCGGTGCTGAGTTTCCGGTTGCTGCTGAACAGTCATTGACTGACGATCGGGCGAGTCGAATCTACGTCGGTTGGACTCAATATGCGACGCGGCACGATATCGACACTTCGAAGCTCGGTGAAGAGGAGTGGGTGATCCGTACGATCGACAACGATCTTGTGCTCACCGGCGGGCGGCCTCGCGGGACAATGTATGCGGTCTATGAATTCCTTGAAGATCACGTCGGCTGTCACTGGCTGGATCGGAAGACTGAGGTGATCCCGTCGAAGCCGACATTGGAAGTCGGGCCACTCGACATTCGGGCCAAGCCGCATTTCTGGCAGCGGCAGTTGCATGCGCCGACCGGTTCGCCGGATGACCACTGGCTGTTTCTGGTTCGCAACAAAAACTACCGCTACGACTTCAAAGGACGGGCTGCAGACAACTTCTTCCCCAAGGGTGCATTCAGTCGGATTTCCAGTCCGCGAACGAGCATTCACAGTTTCTCGACGTTTGTAAACGGAAAGGACTGGTTCGACTCGCATCCGGAATATTTTTCGCTGGTGAATGGCAAACGCCTTCCGGCCCTTAGCAAAGCCGGGCCGGGGCAGTTGTGTCTGACGCATCCGGATGTGTTGCAATTGACCGTCGCGAAGCTGCGCGAGTTCATTGAGGCGGATCGGACGGAACTCCGTAGCTTGGCTCTGAAGAGCCAGGCTACATCCTCGCCGAAAGTCTACTGGATCACGCAGAACGACGTTTATCGCGCTCATTGTGAATGCAACGCCTGTCAGACAATTGCCAATCGCGAGGGCGGCGAGAGCGGGCCGCTCGTTGCCTTTCTGAACGCCGTCGCCAAAGACATCAAAAAGGACTACCCGAACATCCTCGTCGGCACGCTGGCTTACAATCTGACATCCACGCCGCCGAAGCACATTCGACCGAGGAACAATGTGCTGATCGGCTGGTGCGATGTTTACAGCAAAGTCGACGGCATCCGGCCGCTGTCGCATCCATTGAATGCGTGGAACCACGGCGAAATCACTGGCTGGGGCAAAGTCGCGCCGCGGCTGGCAATTGGTGACGATTACTGGACGGCCCTCGGTTATTACAAATACTTCCCGACGCCGTACGCGATGATCGACTGCGTGGCGAAAGACATCAAACTGTTCGCCGATCAGGGAGCCGAAAGCTTCTTCGCCGAGACGCCGGATTACATGGACGCCAGCCAGCAGTTCATCCCGCTCAAGTTCTGGCTCGGCTATCAGTTGCTGGTCGATCCGCAGCAACCTGTCGAGCCGTTGATCAGGACGTTCATGGATGGCTACTTCGGCGCAGCCAGCGACTCGATGCGGGAGTATCTGCGTTACCTACGAAAGCGAATCGACGCTGATGCACAATTCAAAAAGCTGCGCGACGAACCGCACAAGTTGGCTTATCTCGATCTGGAATTCTTCAAGACATCGCAGATGCTCTTCGACAAAGCGGAGTCACGTGTCGAAGCGGTCAGTCTGGAAGCGAAGCACATTGCAGTGGAACGCTTCACGCTCGACGGAGCCTTGCTGTTTCTGTGGCCGTGGCTCGAACGCGAACTGCCTGCAGGCGAAACGATGCCCTTCGATCGAGCCACACTGATTCAGCGTTACGAGCGTGGCTGGAAAGCTCTGGTGAGTTCCCGTTATTCGCGCATCTACACGCAGGACAAAAACTCATTCAATGCCGACGGAAAGATGCTTCAGCGAATGTTGAGTCTGTTCCGTGATTCACAACTCCCCGAGCAGTTCCGCGATCTGCCGCCGCGCGACGTGGCCGACTTCAACTGGCTGACCTTTTCTCAGATCACGCCCCGCCAGAAGTTCGTCCCCGATCCCAACGCCGTCGGCGGGATGACCGCAACGTTCACCGTCCGCAACCGCATTCAACGCGCCGAAGAAGGCGGATCCGCCACCGAAACCGGTAAAGCCGAGCAACACCGTAAACCGCTCGTCTTCGGAACCGGCATCGGCAAGCAGCTCACCGATAAGAAAACAATCACAATACCGCCCGAAGACATCCCGAAGGACGGCAAGTATCACCTGTACCATCTCGGCTGGATTCACGTTCAGGAAGGAACGACTGTCTGGTCACTCGAAGGTGGCAGGTTAGGCGTCAACGTCGATCGCGTTTTCGATCCAGCGGCCAGAACCGCAAAGGCCAACGAGTGGGACGCCTATATTTCACTGAAGCTGCAAGGGCCGGCCTACGTCAAAGGATCGAAAGACGCCAACGGAGCGTGGATGGATCGCGTCCTGTTGGTAAAACGAAAGTAATCAGAATCGGCTTACAACAGTCCTTAGTCTCGAAGGATATTGCAATTCGGTAATGCGTGTTCCAGTTCTGTGATTCGGTGAGGTGTCAGACCGGGACAATTCTCGATCACCAAATATTCGAGTGCTTTAAATTCCTCTACGGTTCGCAGGGACTCGTCGGTCAATTGGAGGCAGCCGTTCAATGTCAGCTCGCGCAGATTAGTCAAATCCGACAGTTGGGCGACTCCGGCGTCGGTGATCTTTGTGCAATTGTCGAGATAGAGTTCTTCGAGCGTTGTCCTGCTGCCGACGTACTTCAGAGCAATGTCGGAGAGTTCGGCGCAGTCCGCGAGATTGAGTGTATTCAGTTGTGGCATTTCGCTTAACACTGCCAGTCCTTCACCTTTCAGGTTTGGCGTGCTCCACAGGTGAAGTCCCCTCAGCGAGTGCATTTGCTTCAGGTGCGATAGGCCTCGGTCGGTGAAGTTGTCGTTGTCGCACAGGTTCAGAAATTCGAGTCCTGTATTGCCGTGAAGATTCTCTAATCCATCGTCTGTCAGCGCGGCGATGCAACCGATATCCAGGGACTGCAGGTCTGGCAAGTCGCGTAATGCTTCAAGGCTCTTGTCAGTGAGTTCCAGGCAATAGAACAGATTGAGCGTTCTCAGACGCTGCTTGCCCTTGAGATCGAGATTGACGACGGCCGCATCTGTGAGTTGAAACGACTCCATCATGTCGAGTTCTTCGAGTGTCGTTGGAAGCTGGATGTCACGGCCTTTGAGCGGCCAGTTGAATCCCATTTCGAGAGTCTTCAGCTTCCTTAAGTTCTTGAACAGCGGATTGTATCCCTTCGCTGTGAGGTTGAAGTGCCCGAACAGGCCAAGGAACTCCAGCGACGTCAGGCCCTCGATTTGTTTCAACCCTTTGTCTGTGAGGCCTTTGTTGGCACTCCACTGTCTGCTGCCATTCAGATTCAGATATGTCAGTGATGTCAGGGTCGCCAATGGTGCGAGGTCAGCGTCCTTGATTCCACCAGTAGAATTGGAGATGTCCAGGTGCTTCAGGTTTGGCAGCGATTGCAGACCGTCACTCTTGAATCCGCGAATGTCTCGAACTTCCAACCGGGTAAGCGACGGCAGCTTTGTGAGTTCGCTGTAGACCGCTGGTAACGGAAGTCGCGTCTGGCTGATATCCAGTCGGGCGAGCATTGGCAGATCTGAAATCGCTCGAATTCCGTCAATCGTGACTCGGGGGCAGCGGGCAATGCTCAGCGATTTCAGTTCTCGAAGTTCGGCAATGTAGGACACGCCTTTGCTGGTGATCTGGTTGCAGCCCGACAAATCAAGTTCGGTCAATTCTTGTGCCGTGCAGATTCGCGCCAGATCCGCATCGGTAAGTTCTGTGCCCTTTTCCGACAGAATCGCCTGAGCTTCAGCCACACTTAAGGGCTGGTCCGGCTTCGATTGCTGTGGAAACGCACCGCATGGAAACAGGCCGCCAACCAGAACAGCAATCAGCAGTGTGCGTGCGATTGGGACTTGGTGTGTCAATTTCATGCCAGCAACTCGTTCAGAGGACCAGACTGATCTTTCGCTTTACCCAGTGCCATGTCCGGTTGGCCGAACAGGTCCTGCGGAACTCCGGCAAGATGGCACAGAGTTGTGAACCAGTTGCAGATCGTGTGTTTGTGATCTGGCCGGCCGTATTGCGGATACGCCAGGTATCGTCCCTTCGACTTGAGCTTGCCGCCCATGTTCCCCAACACAACCATCGGCCAGTCAGCGCCGATCGAATGGTGTTTTGCCGCGTTGTCGCTGGTGTAAACGATGATCGTGTTGTCGAGCATCGTTCCGTCTCCTTCGGGAACGGCTTTCAACTTTGCGGCCATCGTGGCGATCAGATCGATGTGAAACGTGCGAATCGCGTTGCGGCAGTCCTGAGCGGAAAACGTTGCATAGCCGGCTCCGTGACCAATCGCGTGCACGTTGTTGCCGATGCCAATTCCTGAGTAGACCGAATCGAGGCCATCGGCATGCACGGTGACGACATTGGTCAGCCCGGATATCAACGCTGCGGATGCCATATCGAAGTGAGCTTCAAGGTGGTGTGTCTTGAATCGCGACGTGTATTTGTCGTCGAGCTCGGGAGCGTTCTCCCTCAGGATGTTTTGCATCGAAACCAACTTCAATCGGCGGTCCCGTAGAGCTTCGAAGCCGTTCAGATAATGGTCCAGTTTTTCCTGTTCCGTGCCGGGCAGGCTCTTCTGCAATTTCGTGATATCGGCCGACATCGCATCCAGAACGTTTCCGGTTAGCGTGTACTTCTTTTTCAGATCGCCGCCTTCAAGAATGCTTCCGAACAGATTTTCGAAGGCCGCCAGCGGGTTTTGCTGGAAAGGAAGTTGCTGCCCCTTGCCTTTCGCCGAGATTGCAGGAAACGTGACGCCCTGGCTGCCTTCGCCCATCTTGAAACCGACATGATTAAAGACGGATGGCAGCTTCTCGGAAAGATGTCCGTCAATGGTGGCGTGCAGCGGCGGCGCATGTGCCGAAGCTTTGTAACCGCCGAGTGCGCCGTAATGCGCGCTGTGACCGGAAAGTGTCATCTTCCCGCTCAGGCCCTGGATGATTGTCAGTTTATCTTTGAACGGTTCCAGCGACTTCATGCTGTCGGAGAGTTTTCGATCAGCGAGCGATTCGTCGACGACTTTATCGCCTCGATGTTCGAGTCCTTCAGGGTTGAGATAGTCTCCCTGAAGGCCGCTGCTCTTCACGACGAAGACGAACCGCTTTGGAGCCTGCTGCTGTTCAGCGGCTTCCAGGTGTCGCAGAAACGGCGCGAGTGCCACAGCTCCGGCACCAAGCGAGACGCCCTTCAACATCGTTCGGCGATCAGTTGATTTCATTGGAATTATTTTCTGTACAGAAAAGAGTCTGACGTTAGCAGAGAAACGAGGAGTTCTTTGAAACTGCCTTCACTTTCGACGTAAGCAGTGTCCATCGCAATGAGCGTTCGGGAGTCGCTCAACAGTTCGTTGCGTCCCATCCAGTATCGAAAGACGTGGCGAATGAAGCTCTGTCGAACAAGGTCGGATTTCGCCAGCTGTTCCATCATCTCCCGCACGTTGCCGACTTCCTGATCGAGCGACGTGTCTCCTGTATGCGTGATCGCGCCCGTTGTGTCGACGGCTTTGCCCTGCTCCGTTGCCCGCCATCTTCCGACGTGATTGAACGCTTCGAATGGCATCCCCAGCGGGTTCATCTTTTTGTGGCACCGCCAGCATTCTGCATCGTGAACGACACTGAATCGTTCGCGGAGCGTTTTGTGTTGGTCGTCGGGAATCTGAGCATCAACATTGATCGGCACGTCCATCACGACGCCGGCAAGCAGTTTTTCGCGAATCCACTTTCCGCGACGCACCGGGGCGTTGTCAAAGTTTCCGCTGTGAGCAATCAGCCAGCTTGGCTGTGTGAGAACCCCACAACGCTGGTCCTTTGGTGCCCGAAACACCTTGCCGTTCTGGCGAACCAGAATGTCGCCGCTCTTGTTCCTGTCGTACTCTTGCTCGAAGGGGTCGAGATTGTAGCTCTGCACAAGGTGCGTTTGCCGATAATTCTCTTTGCCTCGAGCACGCTGAATCTGCTGGGCGTCGTTAGTCCCGTTCCAATACGCCAGGACGACCTTGTCTGTGGTCAACAATTCGTAGAGCACATTATTGTCATCCAGCAGGATGTGTCGAATCAGGCTGTCAGTGTCGTATGCCAGCTTTGAAGCACTGCCCTGAACGAACTGTTTAAAGCCGTCGCGTTTCGTGAACTTGTCAACGTCCTTGAAGACTTCATCCGCTTTATAATAGCCGAAGAACTCGCGGAAGAACTGCAGAATGCGAGGATTGGGAGTCGAGAGATAGGTGCGATTGTGAGTGGTCACCCAGCCATTCTGTCGAGCATCCAGAAGTCTCCTCACAACGCGTTCGACGTCAGCACGCGTTTTCAGTTTTCCCTCTTTCATTTCGACGACCAGGGAACTGTGTCCGGCCGCCCAGGCAGGTCTTGGCGTCGACATCGTGCGTTTAACAGGCGCTTCGCTGTTCTTTGTGTAGACGTCGACGGTCTCGATTTCGTCCACGCCGAATGCTGGCTTGTTTTGAAACGCGTAGTGAATCGCATAAGTCAATTCGTGCGGTGAGAGAAACCTGCGATCATGCTCGTCAGTATTACCCAGACCCAACTCCATGCGATAAACGAATTCCGGCGTCAGCGTGACGTATATCAAAACCGCCTGCAGCGCCATCTTGTTTCCAAGTTCGGCGTTCTTCTGGAAAACGTTGTTCCAATAACTTTCGTATTCGTCTTCGCCAGGCGGTCGCCGCAGGAACAGTTTGAAGGCAACATCCAGAGCTTTGTTGAAGTCTTCGCGAGGCACTGTCCCGTCGGTTTGCACGATCTTCTGAAAGATCACGGGGACTCGCCCGCGGTATTCGTTTGCGGAAGTTGTCACTCCTCCGACAAACATGGCTTCGTTGTTGCCAGTTCGACTTCCCTTGTTCTTCACCTGGGTAACAATCCGCACTTTTTGGCCTACCGTCAGAATCCGAGCCATCGTCTCCGCATTGACCAACAGCGCTTCCAGCGAAGACTGATCCGCGACAATCGAGGCGTAGTCAGTAAATCCTGATGCGTGATGCACGAATTCGAAAAACGGGTTGGCGTACTTCTGGTCGGCAAAATACCGAGTCGCCATCAGCTTGCCTTTATGAGGGCCGCGCGTGATCAGATGGTTGCCCGTTCCTCCAATCTTGACGCTGTACCTGGGAGCTCGCCCATAGGCGTTGCCCCAGATCGCGTCGTAAATAATCGGCCGCTGCCGCCACAATCGAGACGGCGTGTACGGCATCTCTTTCACGCTTCCGTCGAACAGCGTCGTGTGATCGACGTAATTTCCGAACTGCGGAAGTAGCAATTTCTTGTCCAGCCCGAAGCCACGGCCAAACTGCGTCAGCTCGGCTTCAACCTGCTTGAGAAACTCAGACTTTACGGACGTCTTCGGCTGAGTGCTGTCTTCAGGCGGCATCTCGCCAAACTGCACCTGAGCGAAAATCCGGTTCCAGGTTCGGGCCGTCTCGTCGTTCGACATGTCATGGCCGACGGTATCGAGACGCAGTTCGCCTTCCTGATTATCCAGCCCGTGGCAGTCAACGCAAAATTCTGTCACGAAACGCTTGGCTTGCGTCTCAAACGCGATCGGGCCCGAAGCGTCTTGTCCGGCGACGTCCGCTGACAATGCCACCAGAAGAAGTGCAATCGATAACGCGGAATTAAACAACAGACGTAGACGATAGGTTGACTTTAGTAGTTTTGGATTCATAGGGCTGCTATTGGGGAGGGGATAAGAGTCCGAACTCTATTGGCAATACGCATCGTCCACCTCTGAGACTCTCATTCGCTGCGGGCAACACCGCGCTACTTTTGCTTCGCGATCAAGTCGGCCATCGACGTTGCGAAGGAATCGCCTAATCGAACGAAGAACTTGCCGCTGCCCAGGTAGTGATAAGGGCGGTCGCTGCCAACTGTGTTCCACACATAATAGTTTTCCGGCCACCCGGCATTAAAGACCTCCAGCGAATCAAGAGCGTATTCGGTATAGCTTTCGACCGCCACGACGTTGCCCTTGAATTCCGGCACGGCGGCGGCTTCACGCTGGGCGACCGAAACCGCGTTTTCATCCACCTTTTCTTTGGTCTGGCCGGTCCCGAGGACCCCGATGACGAAGGGCATCTGTGGCGTCTTGTACTCGCGGCGGATCTCTTTGATGAAGGCAACCATGTTGTCCTTGTAGTTGGCCTTAAAGTGTTTATTGAACTGGTCGTTGAATCCCTGGAACCAGACAAATCCGGCGAGCTCGTATCCAGCGTCCGAATCGTAGGCCGGATGATTCTCCTTCAGGTTGTCCAGCACCTCATGAACCGCCTCGTTCATCATGCGGTAGTTGAGGCCGGGGTCGTCCATGTTGAACGGCTTGGGTTTACGCGGTGCGCGTGGCTCACGGGGTTTGCGCAGCTTCTTGCGTGCCTTCTCGTCGGCGGTTTTCAACTGCTCGTCATAGGCAGCTAGATCGGCTTTGTACTTCTCCTGGTCCTGCGGGAACGACTTGACGGCGGCCTCGTAGCGTTTCAGGGCCTCTTCCGACTTGACCTTGGCCTCCGCATGCTCAGGGGTGGCCTTGAAGTCAGGCAACGAGGGCGGGCGAAAATCGTAGTTCAGCGACTTGCCGCCCCACGAGGTCTTGATGATCAGGATTGGGCCGGCGATCTTCTGCGCGATCGAAAGGCCGAAGCTGTATTCGGGGCCGATCTTGATCGGATCGCCACCGTAGCCCACCGCCAATTTTCCGGACTTCCTGTTTTTATCCGCGATGGAATTGATGTAGACCCGGTCCGAGACGGCGCTCGCCGCGACAACATCCTTCTGATAGGCCTCGAGAGTCGCTTTCATCCGTTCCGCTTCGGCTTCCGCGGCCGCCTTTTGAGTGGCGTCCGTCATCGTCTTGATTTTTGGGTCCCCAATGCCGCCCGTCAGTTCGTTGAGTTGCTTCGCCAGCGCCAGCGTTTCGTCGAGCCGCTGCCCGGAAAGCTTCGCATCCTTCCCGAAGACCAGGTCAATGAGGGCTTTGTCTTTGGGGCCGTCCACATTGAACAGTGTGCCCATAGTATGTCCCCTGCTGTGCCCCACCATGTTGGACTGGCCCGCCAGGATGAAGACCTTCACGGGAGGCGGCTCGGCTACAGCCGTGTCGATCAGAGCAACCGTCATCAAGCACGAGGCAATCGTGAGAAAACAAAGCCGGCCGGATAAGCGGCCAGGCAAGCAGTGAGTTGAAGTTATCATCGATGGGCTGCCTTTCATGTTGTCGGGAGTCTCGAAGCGGTTGTCTGAAGAATTGTCCTGTGCTGTCACTTATGCGAACGGCCGACGGGTTCTTATCAAACGAAGTTCAATTCACAACAAGGCAGGCGACTGCCACGACTCTGCCGAAGTGTTGGTGTCGTTATGCTCACGACTGTTATCCTCTGATGGTTGAGTCATCCTGACTTGCGAACCCTGACAAGGTGTGACGAGTGTAACTCGTCGTATCAACGAAACTGCGCAAATCCTCGACGAATACATGGCCCCACGCTCATGCCCAGGATACGCCGCGTTGCCCTGAGCCTCGGTTTGGACTGGGCCTACAAACGACATACGGTCGTCTTTGCCGGAGCACAGCGGTATGCGAAAGAGCAGGGCTGGGAGACGGTCATCGATGAATTCGTTGACCAGCCCGCGCGATATGACGGAGTCATCGCTCGCGCGTCAAAATCGTTAGCTGAGCGGGCGATTCAGCGCACCGCTCCGCTGGTGAACGTCTGGCTCAATTCGCCCGTGAAGGATCTGTTTTCGGGGGTGTTCCCCGACTACGCGGCCAGCGGGCGATTGCGTGCCGAGCATCTGTTGGATCGTGGGTTCCGCAACTTCGCCGTGCTGACAAGTCGCGAAGCCGCTGCAAAACTGGAGTCCGCGGAGTTCCACCGATTGATTCGCGAGGCGGGATGCGCGTGCGTTGCCGTCAAGACGCCGACGCACATTGCAGAGACCCACGCGAGATGGAAAGAGACCGAAGCACTCATCAACGATTGGATGGACCAGTGGCAGCTGCCGATCGGGGTCCACATGCATTCCGATTCCATGGGGCGAATCGTGGCACCGAAGTGTCTCGAACGCGGCTGGCGAGTTCCGGAAAATGTCGGGATCGTCGCCGGGATGAACGAAGAATCGATCTGCGAACAACTCGAACCGTCGCTCAGCAGTGTGGAGATGGGCTATGAACGCGTCGGCTACCAGGCGGCCGAACTGCTGGACCGCTTGATGGACAAGAAACGGAGAAGCTCGAAGAAGAAGGCGACGCGATCCGATCCGTCGCACATCTTGATTCCACCGCAAGGTCTGATCGTGCGCGAGTCCACAGACTTCTATTCCGTCGAAGACAAACTGGTGGCCGCGGCACTGGCATTCATCGCCGCGAACAGCCATCGGCCAATCAGCCAGGACGACGTGGCTGCCGCCGCCTCAACCGGCGTGAGAACGCTCCAGATCCGTTTTCGCGAAACGCTGGATCGTCCCAACGCCACCGTCATCCGCCAGGTGCGCATCGACCGCGCGAAACGCGAACTGACCCAAACCAACAAGTCGATGGCGACGATCGCCAGAGACGTCGGCTTCAGCAGTGCTGAACGACTGAACGAAGTCTTCCGTCGCGAGTTAGGTATTTCGCCAAGCCAGTATCGCAAGCAGAGATGCCTGGAAAACGTGATGCGATAGCTCCGGTCATCCCGGGCCGCTGAGTGTCCACACGTTATGGATGCACGTCGCAAATGCGCGAGCCTGAATTGAACAGCGCCACTTCAGTCCGAAAGACCTGCAAACCAGCTGCGGCCTGGAGATGAGTGTCGCGGATCGCTCCGTGATCCAACGTCTGAAAAAGACGGATGGCACGTCGAGATTGGATCAGAACAGCGGGATGGCCGCCGACCGCGCGCTCGGCGTTGAGAAACCTGGACAACGACGGATAAGTCTTCGTTCTCCCGAATCATCGCCACGTTTCCGAAACCATCGTCCCGATCGATATGTGACTGAATGCCGCTCAGTCAGCCTGACAAACCAGGAATCGGCTCGCCCCGATCCGTAATTGGCACAGGTCGATCTCCATCGTAAAGATTTTTTGAATAGTCGACTCCAACGGCCGCACAGATCGTCGCGAAGAAATTGGGCACGGAAACCGGGCTCTGCAGAATCTTTTTGGACATTTCATCGGTAACACCCCATGCGCCGCGATGCTTCAAGCCGCCACCGGCGAGCACGCAGCTAAAGGCCGTTCCCTGATGTGCCCGCCCACCGCGAGCGTCGAAGCCCGCTGGGCGGCCGAACTCGGTCGTAATCACGATCAGCGTCTTGTCCAGCAGTTGCCTGGATTCAAGATCGACGATCAACGTCGAGACCGCGCTGTCGAGTTCGCGGATCAATTTGTATTGATCGAGAATCCCTTCGTGGTGCACGTCCCAGCCGATTCCGTTGAGGAAATTGAGGTTGTGTGAGACTTCGATGAATCGGACGCCACGTTCGACAAGTCGGCGGCTCAGCAGACAGCGTTGCCCGAACTCGCCACCGTAGGATTCGCGCAACGCAGCTGGCTCTCGCTCGATGTCGAACGCGCTGGAAAACGCCGGACCGCTCAATCGCAAACTCTCATCGATCGCCGCTTCGTACTCGGCAATTCGCGGATCAGCGGAGTCGGCGTTCTTTCTCAGCGTCGAAAGAAATTCCTCACGGCGCGACTGGCGCGCGTTAGAGATTCTGTCAGGGCGAGACAAACCGGCTGGGCCTTCGCTGGTGTCGGTCAGATAAAGATAGCCGGCTCGCGGCCCGAGAAATCCCGGCCCGCGCGTGACGTTCGGATACCCGATGAGCACGTACGGCGGCGCGTCCTCCGACGCTGCTCCGCGTTCATGCGCGACGATCGATCCTAACGAAGGATAAGTGACCGTCCCGGTGATTGGCCGTCCCGTGTGCATCCGATTTGTCGCGGCGGCATGTTCATCGATGACCTCATGATGAACCGTCCGAACGGCCGTCACGCGGTCCATCAGCGGCGCGAGTTTTTCGAGGTGTTCGCAGACTTGAACGCCCTGCACTGCCGTGTCGATCGATTCGTAGTAGGAACCCGGTTTGCGCTGCTTGGGATCGCCTTTGCGTTTTGGATCGAACGAGTCGATCTGGCCCATTCCTCCGCCAAGCCAGATAGAGATTACATGCTCGGCCTTGCCGCGAACGGGTGATGCGACCGTGCGAGATGAGGCTGCACAAGAAGCGGCTGCGGCTGCTGAGGTAGCGAGGAGGGCACGGCGATTCATTTTCATATTGATAGACATGTCAGGGCATCCAGACAAACTCGTGGTGGTTCAACAAACTCCACACCACATCTTCGTAAACCTTGCGCCAATCTCCGGCTAGCCGCGGGTCGGGTGGGGGACCCTGGCGAACTCGGCGGGCGTTTTCGATTTGGATCTCGTTGGCCTTGTGACGGCCGTGGTTGAACCACGTGACCAACGGCAGCTGCGTGAGCGGTTCTGGCTGGACGACCTCAGAATCGGGGACGACACGGTCGTCGAATTCCGCAGCAAGGGCGCTGGCGAATTTGGTGCGTTCCGCAGGTTTTGGCATCCTTGTCAGGATGCGAAGGAAGAGCGCTTCGACTAACGAATCGGCGGATTCCGCTTCGACCGCCAGCCGCGCCAGTTTGCTGTTGATCGAAGCTCGGGAAAGCGTGTCGACGAGGACGCCGTTGGAGAGAATGCCAGGTTGAAGCACGTTCGGATCGGTCTCACGTTTGACGACCGGCATTTGCCGTGAGCCAGTCCAGCCGAAGGCTTCGAGAACATCCACAATGGGTTGAGCCCGCGGAAGGGCGAGACTTGGCCGATCACGTTCGTTATTCAGACTCGCCAGCATCCAGCCGCGTGTCGGATAGCCGAGCGTTTGGCGATTGCTGAGATTCCGGCGACCGTCGTGAACGAAGGTCAGTTTGCCGACATCCATCGTCACGCCCGTCGCGGCGTAGAGCGAGTCGACGATCTGCTCGGCGCTCAAACGGCGACGATCAGGCGCGAGGAAAAGGCGGCGATCGGGCGGCGCGGCGAGGTTGTCGCCGACTGCCTCACTTTGGTAAGCCGCAGACGTCATGATGAGTGCAGCGACGTGGCGAAGTTCGTAGTTATGCGAGACCAATTCTTTTGCGAGCCAGTCCAGCAGTTGCTGGTGGCTCGGATCGGCGCCTTCCCAATCGTGCGCGGGCTCGACAAGCCCCGCGCCCATCAGCCGGCGCCAGAGCCGGTTGACGATCACTTGCGAAAAGCGGCGGTTTTCCGGTGAGGTAATCAGCGCAGCCAGACGTTCGCGATGGTCGTCGGGATTGCGCATCAGTCGATCGACTTGCGGCCCGTCTGCGGCGCCGGTGACGTCAGCGAACGGCCATTCCGGCGGGACGGCGTCGCCGGGCTTTAGCGTCACTTGAATCAAAGCATCGCCTTGCTTACCTGCGAAGAAACCAACTGGAACCTGGCTGCTGGTCGGCGCGGAAGCTGGTTTGCGTTGGAACATCGCCGCGAGCGAAAAAAGGTCGCGTTGCGTGGTGTCGTGATAGGGCGAATCGTGGCAACGCGCGCATTGCAGCTCGATCCCCAGAAACGCGGACGCGACGATGTGGCCCTTGGCGGCGAAGGGAGCGTCGTTCTCGGCAGCCATCGCAAACCCAGCGCTGCCGCCTTCGTGCCGACCGCCGCGCATCAGGATCAATTCGGTCACCAGCCGGTCGAGCGGTTTGCGGTCGCGCAGCGAATCATGGAGGAAAAAGCGGAACGGGCCCGTGCTGCCTTGCGATTGATTCAGGAGCGTCGGATTTTCGGCGAGAAGATCGAGCCACTCGCTGACGAAGTGATCGGCGCAGCGCTCGTCGTTCAGCTGCTGCTGGATCGCGATTGTGCGTTTGTCAGGTTTTTTGTCGGCAAGAAACGCAAGAACCTCGGCCTCGGTCGGCGGAATGCCGATGGTGTCGAGCGAGACGCGGCGGAGGAAGGCTTCGTCGGAGACCAGATTCGGCGCAGCAACTTCGTCAGGCGTGACGGGCCGAGCCGGCCATTCGGCGCCGGAATCGATCCATTCGCGTAACCGTTTCACCTGAGACGGATCGAGCGCATCGCTGGTTGGTGGCATCCGAGCGTCTTCGTCGTCGGTCGTGATCCGCGCGATAAGTTCGCTCGCATCGGCATCGCCCGGCGTGATCGCTTTGAGCGCGTCTTTGCGGGAATCGAGCCGCAGATCGCCTTTGTCTTTCTCGCCATGACAGCGGAAGCAGTGTTCGCTGAGGATCGGCAGCACCTCATCGTGGAATTTGGCGGCTTTCTCTGCGTTGACGCCGGAACTCTGGGCGAGCGCGCGATTGGCCCTGGCCTGGAGGAACGCATCGATCGTATGTTCGGCGGCATCCGGGATTTCGGGCGCTGCATTCGCCTCAACCCACGTTTTCGCGATTTCATGCCGCGTTTTCCAGAATGCATCCTGCGTCGCCGCGGCTGCCCGGCGTTGGCGATCATCGTTAGCCGCCAACCTCGCTTCGATCTTCTTCAACTCGGGTTCGATCGCGGCGTCCGTCAACTCCAGCAGCTGATCACGGCCGACCGGAGTCAAAACGCGAAACATCTTTTCGCCTTCGCGACGGACGGCGACGCCGACTTCGCCCGTCTCGACTCGCGCCCGCTGACCGCCGACGATCATTTCTAACACGACACGAATTCGTTCCTCAGATTTAATCTCGACAACGCCGAGTTTTTCCTGCTGATGATACCCGGCAGGCCGAACGCCCGGCGCCGGCGGCTCGACAACCGGCGTGACCGGTTCTTCGCCGTTTGGCGGAACGTAGGTAATCGGATCGGTCGTCAGCGTGAGCTTGCCATCTATCCAAAGCCGGCTTTCGGCCCGCGCCCGGAGGAGAAATTCGTGTGTTCCCGGCTCCAGCTGGACGTCCGCGGCCATCCGGATCAAGAGCGGCGTGGCCCAGCCTTTGCGGATTCCCCACTCGTCGTAGCGCAGCGGAATTCGCGGTAGAATCATCGAATCGCCGGACCAACGTGCGGTCTCAACTGACGCGTCTTCGCTTTCGTGGAAAGTGACTAATACTTTGCCAGGCGCGATTTCGCCGATCTCCGGCGTTTGCGAGCGGATCTCGCGCCCGTACCGGCTCGCGATGGATTCGTCCGTCGCGAGTTCGCGATAAATTGCGATCGAATCGATCCAACCATCGAAGGTGCTGCCGGGATTGCCGCCCATCGACGAGCCGATCCAGACCGCGTCGTCGTCTACCACCGGCGGATCGGTCATCGGGCCACCCAGATCCCAGGCGCCTTCGGTAGGTACGCCGTCGATCCAACCGCGCATCGTTTCGGGCTTACCAAACTCGTAAGTGATCGCGAGGTGGTGCCACTCCGGCTTTATCGCAAACGACAGTTTGGAGGTCCAACGCGCCCAGTGGTCGTCGCCCGGCTCCGGCGCGGCGGCGAAGAGAAAACTCAGCCGCGCTCGCCCGCCGCCCGTCGCCAATCGCAGCGCCCAGTTTTGATTCTCCTTGTCAAATCCGGGTGCGTGTGTCCGGCCCTTGCCGATGATGTAGAGCGCGGTCGCGTTCTTCGAATTCGCCGTTTTGACCCACGCTTCGATCGTAATCGCATCGCCATTTGTGAAATCGAACCGGCTCTCCGCGCCTTCGTCCGGAATCACAATCTTCGAACCCGCGCCGTTGAATCTGGCGGCTTTGTTAGTCGGCGTGAATTGCGGAAATCCCGGCGGCCGCGGGCCCTCGTCGACAAGATCGAAATTCCAACTCGCGACGGGCAAAATTTCCGCGGCAGCGACGCAGCAGGGCGTGCTCAGCAAAGCGATGACTATCAATAAAGGTCTCATGCAGGTACACGTTACTTTGTCCGCGCAGTGTCTGCAATTTCGAGAAGTCTGAAGAAATACCCCGATCGCGGTTCACGGCCACTCAACGGGCTTAAAGACGCTCAGCGTTGTGACAATATAATTACCGAGCAAATCGCAGGAACCTGCCATCGTTCGGCACGATGCTCGCAGGCCAGACGGGTACGAGGAAGGCATGCGGTAGCCCATGACTGGTGGACACCTGAAGGATTGCAAAGAATCCTTTCAGGAGACCGTTATGTCAGAGAAGTCAAAGCGACCACGTCGTTCATTCAGTGCTGAGTTCAAGCAGGATGCAGTCGATCTTGTCGTCAGGCAGGGTTACTCGTTCAAGGCGGCAGCGGACGCTGTTGGCGTTGCTGCGAAGAGTCTCAGGGATTGGCACGCGAAGCTGGCTCCAGAGCCCGAACCGTGCGGTGACGACGCGTCGACCGCTGCGCTGCAGGATGAGATTAAGCGTCTCAAGAAGCGTCTGCAGCGAGCTGAAATGGAACGTGAAATTCTAAAAAAAGCCACGGCGTATTTCGCGAGGGAGTCACAATGAGATACGCATGGATCAAGCAGCATCGTGACTCGTTTGCAGTGACGTCGATGTGTCGAACTCTCAATGTCAGCACGAGCGGATACTACAGGTGGCTGAAGGCCGGGCCAGGCTTGAGGGCTCAACGGTCGGCTCGAATTCGTACATCAATCAAGAAGGTGTACGACGAGTCGCACGGGATTTATGGCAGTTACAAAATCGCTGATCGACTCAAGGAAGATGACTCTCTGGAAACAGTCTGTCGCAACACAGTCGCAGCGGCGATGCGGGAAATGGGACTGAAAAGCAAAGTCTCAAAGAAATTTTCGCCAACGACAACTGTTTCTGATCCTTCAAATATGGCGGCACCGAACGTTCTGAATCAGTCCTTCAAAGCAGGTGCTCCGAACAGAAAGTGGGTGTCACGTATCTACCGACCGCAACCGGCTGGGTTTATCTGGCTGTTGTCCTGGACTTGTTCAGTCGCAAGGTTGTCGGTTGGGCGATTTCCGAAAGTCTCGCCACGCCGTTGGTCAGCTCAGCTCTTCGTAACGCTGTTGAATCGCGGAAGCCTGACACGAAGGGCCTGCTTCATCACAGCGATCGAGGCTCGCAATACACCAGCGCTGACTACCAGCAAACTCTCAGAACACTCAACATGACCTGCTCGATGAGTCGTACTGGGTGTTGTTACGATAACGCCGTCATGGAACGTTTCTTCTGGTCACTTAAGCACGAATGGACGAAGTTCGAAACCTTCGAGGACATCACTCAAGCAAGACTCAGCGTCTTCCAGTACATCGAAACGTTCTACAACTCCAAGAGAATTCATCAGACCCTCGGATACAAAACACCTGACGAATTCGAAGAACAACACCAAGCAAAGCTTGCCGTCTAAAAACTAATTCAGGTGTCCATCCCAACTGGGCAATCGCAGTCTCGATAAGCAACGTCAGAAACACATCTGACAAATTTTGCAGTTACCAGAAGGCCGTAATCTGGGCGATGTTTCGTTCGGCACCTGAGTGTTCCTGCTCTGCGCCGTTCCAACCAAACTGTAGGCCAGCACGGCCGCGGAAGAATCGAGTTTTCGCGAGTTCATAAGTGGCATCCTGCGACTTTCCGACTCGAATGCTTTCGTCGAAGTAGCGGCGAGCCTTTCACAACATCTGTCGGCATCGAGGAACGCAACTGCTCCGCACAGTTGGCAAGTCGAAAACGTCGATCATTTGCCCTTATCATCACTGGACTTATTCGCTCAACGGATCATTGAAGCATATCCCTAGGTCGTACGGACATTCAGACCATGTCTGTGATTAGTGCTGCGAGCCAGATGAAGCCACTGTCCGACTGGGACTACATGAAACAGTCATGGTCATCCTGGTGGAGCTGGAAAGGAAAGACTCCTGCCCAGCAACTCAGACGATTCCGGCGACCCTTTGGCATCATGGTGATTTCATACAGGAAGACGTTTACGCCTGCGAGCAGCAGTTTAAAGCCATGAGGTCTCCCAAGTTCGCCCATCGGAGCCACTGCAAAAAATATGGAGCATTCAGTCATCGAGTTTCAAAACAATGTGCTCCGCTTTCTCTCGTGAACTCTGTCGACGACTTATTCTGGACTGAAAAAAGAACGGCATATGCGAGATTGTCCTCGCGTAAGCCGGTTCAAATTTCACTTGAGAATAGATGTCAAACGGTCTAAGTCACGTTGCGCTGGTATCCGAGTCAGTGTCTTCGGCCTTGCTGTCCTCGTCTCCGTCGCGGCGTTTTCCTTTGCCGGAACTGCCTTTTCTGCAAGCCTTCCCTGCCGTTGTGATGCTGCCTTTGTCGAAGCGTTCTGGACGCGGCTATCGTGGATGCATTCGCAAATTCGTGGCATGACGTGATGATGGAAGTTGATCACGAACATTCTTCGCTGCAGGCAGATAGAACCCGACCCCACAACAATGTGTCAACGTCAGCATTATTCAACATAAGAGGGATTCTGTGTACCGAGAAGAATTCGGCAAGCTGTTTAAGCTCCGCGCTGCCATTGTCCCTGGCTCAGGTTGCGCAGAACACGACAGCCCTGGTTGATACGTTGATGGTTGGCCGGCTGGGGGACGACGCACTGGCCGGAATTGCGATCGGCGCGACGATGTTCCAGTTCACTCATCTTGTACTGGCAGGTGTCATTCATTCCGTTAGTCCAATCGTGTCGCAAGCTACTGGCGCACGAGAAATCGACAAAAATCGGACGAGCCGTTCGGCAAGGATTTCTGATCGCTGTAGTCGGTGCGATTCCCTGCTTCCTTGTTTACTGGAATGCCGCACCGATCCTGCGCTGGATGGGGCAGGACGAAACACGTCGTCGAGATGAGCAGTAGTTACCTCAGAGCGATCTCGTTCGGCATCCTGCCTGCCTTATTGACTTTCCCGTTGCGCGGTCTTCTCGAAGGGATCTCTGAAACTCGGCCGATCCTCGTCATATGTCTGGTTGGCGTTGGGCTCAATGTTTTTCTCAACGACGTCCTGATGTTTGGAAAATTCGGCTTTCCGGCACTTGGTCTTGTCGGCACCGGTGTCGCGAGTTCGGTCGTGTACTCGTTGGTGTTCCTGATGCTGGCCGGGTTCGTCTGGAAACGGCACTCTCAACACGATGTCTTTTCCAGATTCCTCTCGCCGGACCTGCCGATGATTAATGAGCTGCTGCGCGTGGGAGTTCCGATTGCGATGACTATTTTCTTTGAATTCAGCATGTTTGCGATCTGCGCGTTCGCAATGGGGGCGGTCGGAGCAAAACAACTTGCCGCCACATCAGATTGCGATGCAAACCGCCTCGATGACATTCATGATTGCACTTGGAATCGGCCTGGCAACGTCAGTCCGCGTTGGCATCTTTGCCGGTAAGCGGGACATGATGAGGGCCAAAGTTGCTGGCCAGATCGGAATGCTGGTTTCGTCGGGAGCAATGTTCCTGATGGCCGTCCTCTTTTGGACGGTCCCCGAGACGATCATTTCGTTCTACCTCGACACGGCGGTTCCGGAGAACCAGACAGTATTGAAGTACGCTGTGTCTTTTCTGGCAGTCGCCGCCTGGTTTCAGGTCGCAGATGGCCTGCAAGTTGCCGCTTCGAATAGCTTGCGGGGGCTGAAAGAAACCAAAGCCGCCATGAAATGGACGTTGTTGGCGTACTGGCTGATCGGGATTCCGGCTGGCGCGGGGCTCTTGGATTCAAGCTTGAACGCCTGGGAGGTTGGGGACTCAATTGGGGTGGAGTTGGTTTGTGGTATGGATTGACGACCGGTCTTGCAGCAGCGGCGTTGTTCCTGGCCGTCCGGTTTCACTGGGAATTCCGCAGTCGGTTACATGGTAAAGAACCAGTGCTGTGAAGCGGTTCGTTGGGATCGTCCCGCGCAACGACATAACGAATCGGGGCAGTTGGGCGTCAGCTCAATACCAAACCGATATTCGCTGCTTTGACGGTGGAGTCAGATTCAGCGTGAACATGACCAAAGCATCTTCCAATTCGAATCCTTGCTCCCCGTCCGCAACACGGGTACCGGTTGATTCGATTCCGCCTTCGCCGTGGATTGCGGATGCGTCATTGATCGGCGTGGCGCTCATCTGGGGCATCAACATTCCCAATTATGAAGAGCGGGCTGGAAGACATTAACGACTGGGTCTTCAATTCCCTGAGACTCACATTCTCCGCTGGCGTGTTGGCAGTGTTCGCGTGGCTGCCAATATCGCCGCGGCAATCGACCGTCACCTGAACTCCGATGGCGCAAAGTCATGGCGTTCGGAATTATGGTATCCGGCATTTACCAGATGCTGTTTCTGCTGGGAATTTCTCGGACAACGAGGGCGGCAACACGGCATTAATCATCTGCACCATCCCGCTGTGGACGGCCTTGCTGGCACGCGCATTTATCGGCGAACGATTGAATCTCGCTGCGTACATCGGTTTGTTGATCGGCCTGACGGGCACCGTCGTGAGTCGCATTACAGAATGACGACGTCGGCGGTGCGGACACGTCGTTGGTTGGCAACTTATGTGTGCTGGCATCCGCGATCACATGGTCGGCCTGCACAGTCTACAGTCGCCCGAATGCTGACACAGATTTCGCCAATGCAGCTTTCTGCCTGCGCGGCGGTGACTGCACTGCCCATTCACTGGCTGGCCGCTGGACCGTGGTACGCAGAGTCGGTGGAAGCTTTGCGAACGCCAACCGTATGGGCCGTCATGGCGTACTCAGGCATACTGTCGTCCGGACTGGCACTACCAATGTGGAATTTCGGAGTGCGGCCATGCCGGGGCGGCGCATGCCTCGGCCGTGCAGAACCTGATACCGGTGATCGCAATTGTCGCCTGCATGGCAGTGGAGAAATGAAACTCCAACCGGCCCTCAGATCGCTGGTGGAGCACTGATCCTGTCTGGCTTACTGGGTGATGCGGGCGACTCGAGAGAAAACAGCCAACCCGCCATGTGCACGTTAAGCAAACGCTGCTCTCGATGGTGGATGACCGTTGGACGGAATCTCTTCACGTCCGCAATCGAGTTTCCGGTGAGCAGACCGGAAATCGTTGACGCTGAAAAAGCAAAGGAGGAGTCTTCGAGCACCAGGCCACGGCAATGTGCTCGTCGATGCGCAGATCGCCTGCCGCGACTGCCTGAGGGTTGGCAAAGTACGTTTCAACGCTCAATGTAGTTCTTGATTCCGCAAAGCCAGAAAGAATCGAGGACAAGCATGAGGCCATCCGTCGTGAAACGTAATCGGAAAAACTGCTTTAACGCCAGTTCTTGCAGCAGTCGCATGCCTATTGGGAATCACAGCAACCGGGCGAGCGGCTGCCGCCGACCGTCCCAACATTGTTTTGATCATGGCGGACGATATGGGCTACTCCGATATCGGCTGCTATGGGAGCGAGATTCAAACGCCGGTCCTCGACGGTCTGGCGGCCAATGGTTTGCGATTCACGCAGTTTTACAACACGTCTCGCTGTTGTCCGACTCGAGCGTCGCTGCTGACCGGGTTGTATTCGCATCAGGCGGGAATCGGTCTAATGACGGGCGACCGCGACTACGATGCCTATCGAGGTGATCTCAACCGGACATGCGTCACGATTGCTGAAACTCTGCAGCCGGCTGGCTATCGCAATTACATGTCAGGCAAGTGGCACGTGACTCGGCATACAGGCCCGAAGGCCGACAAGTCGAACTGGCCACTCCAGCGAGGGTTCGATCGTTTCTACGGAACGATTACAGGAGCCGGCAGCTTTTACGACCCGGCAACGCTTTGCCGCGGCAACACGTATGTCACACCGGAGAACGATCCGGAATACAAACCGGACGAGTTCTACTACACGGACGCGATCAGCGATAACGCCGCTCGCTATGTGGCCGATCACTTCCGCAACGACACCGACGAGCCCTTCTTTCTTTACGTTGCTTACACCAGCGCCCACTGGCCGATGCATGCTCCGGAGTCGGACATCGCGAAATACAAAGGACTATACGACGAAGGTTACGAGCCTATGCGGAAGGCTCGATACCGCAGCGCGATCGAAAAGGGAGTGCTCAGTGACAAGTGGGCGATGTCACCGGGAACGGTCGACTGGGAGAAGTTTCCTCACAAGGAGTGGGACATCCGCTGCATGGAAGTTTACGCCGCAATGGTGGACCGCATGGATCAAGGCGTCGGTCGAATCATCGATCAACTGAAACAGGCCAACGCTCTCGACAACACAATCGTGGTCTACCTTCAGGACAACGGCGGTTGCGCTGAAGGTTACGGGCGGGCTGACAACTCAGACAAACGCGACCGCTTCGACTTCAAGCCGTTCGGGCCGGACGATCTGCAGACGAAGATCTGGCCGCCGATGCAGACCCGTGACGGCCGCTGGGTTCGGACGGGGCCGAAGACAATGCCCGGTGCCGAGGACACGTTCGTTGCTTATGGAATCGGATGGGCCAACGCCTCGAACACTCCCTTCCGCGGCTACAAACACGATGGTTACGAAGGCGGCATCAGCACACCGTTCATCGTTCACTGGCCAGCCGGAATCGCCAACAAACACCGAGGCCGCGTCGCCAACGATCCCTTGCACCTCATCGACCTGATGCCCACGTT
Organism: uncultured Planctomycetaceae bacterium; assembly: GCA_943787265.1. Classification (GTDB taxonomy): domain Bacteria; phylum Planctomycetota; class Planctomycetia; order Planctomycetales; family Planctomycetaceae; genus JABMPE01. Next base: position 54,229 of record CALSLT010000004.1, read on the forward strand.
CATCGAAGCCGCCGGCGCGAAATACCCGGCGACGCGTGCGGGCCAGAAGATCCAGCCGATGGAGGGCGTCAGTCTGATTCCGACGTTGTCCGGAAACCCCATCGCGCGAAACACTCCCATCGGCTTCGAACACCACGGCAACCTCGCCCTCCGTGATGGTCGCTGGAAAATCGTATCCGCTTATCGTCGAGACCAGCCAACGAAGTGGGAACTCTACGACATGCAAATCGACCGCACAGAACTGACCGATCTGTCCAACCAGCATCCCGACCGACTGAAGACAATGGTCGCCCAATGGCAGGCATGGGCAGACCGAGTCGGCGTCCAGCCCTGGCCGTTCAAAAGCAAACGCAGCAATCAGTGATTGACGACGGCCGTTTGACATTCGTCAAACGCAAGCGGTGTGATCGTGTCGAACATTGGAAACGTTTAAGTTATCAGTCTCTACCTGGCAGATGCTGTCTGGTCCACACCCTCACAGATCACAATATCTTACCCTTCGGCTTCCCTGCTCCGTTCCGCTGAGGACGCTGGTAGGTCGAATTGGCACACAGTCGGCACGCGTCAACGCTGGCACAGATGCCGAATCACAGCATGAGTCACACATCGATTGCACTGAAAATGTCCTGAATCGGCCAGATGGAACCGGGGGAAGATCTCCACCGTTTCAAGAATGACCCATCGAAACTACTTCGGTTCGCAGGGCCCTGAGCCGATGATATGGTAGTCTGAGACTCAATTCGTAGTTTGAGTATCGAAATCCCAATGCCCACCGTTGCTGTAAAACCTGAACTGATTCGCTGGGCGGTAACGCGTTCTGGTTTGCCGACCGATCAACTTGTACGGAAATTCCCGAAACTCAAGGAATGGCAGACTGGAGACAAACAACCGACGTTTCGGCAACTGGAGCAGTTTGCTCGAACGACGATGGCACCATTCGGAGCGATGTTCCTTGATGCACCTCCGCAAGAGTCGCTTCCAGTCCCCGATTTCCGTACGCGAGATAACTCGCCACTTGAAAATTTCAGCCCGAATCTGATTGACACTATTCAAACGATGCAGCAACGACAGGCTTGGATGCGTGAATGGCTGATCGAAGATGGGGGCGACGAACTAGAATTTGTCGGAAGTGTTGACAAGCAACGCAATGTGAATTCACTCGCCCAGCGAATCCGCCAACACCTTGAGCTCGACGCCGACTGGGCTGAACTGCTTTCTAGTTGGGAAGATGCCTTGCAGGCGCTTCGAAAAGCAATCGAGCGTGTCGGGATCAACGTTTTCAGCAATGGGGTCGTCGGTTTAAACAATCATCGTCCGCTTGACCCAGAAGAGTTTCGAGGATTCGTTCTTTGTGACGCGTTCGCTCCAGTCATTTTTCTCAATGACGCTGACACGAAATCGGCCCGCATTTTCACTTTGGTCCACGAACTGGTGCATGTCTGGCTTGGAAAAGATGGAGTTTTCAATTTGGAGAGATTGTTGCCTGCGAAAGAGGAGACGGAACTCTTCTGCAATCGTGTCGCTGCAGAGTTTCTGATTCCGGGCTACAAGCTGAGAGAGCGCTGGCCAGAAGTATCTCCATCATCTAAGCCATTTCAAACAATTGCCCGCTGGTTCAAGGTTAGCCCGGTTGTCGCAGCTCGCCGGGCTTTGGATTTGGACCTGATTAGTCGATCAGAGTTTTTTCAGTTCTATGAAGCTGATCGGGCCGAATGGCTTCAACGAAAGATGGACGTCCGTAAAAAGAAATCACGTGGCAACTTTTATGCAACTCAAGGCGCGCGACTTGGGCGTCGATTCTCTTCCGCTGTCGTCCGTGCCGCAAGAGAAGGTCGAATTCTCTACCAGGATGCCTATCGGCTCACCGGTATGAAAGGGGCAACATTTCAAACGTACGCGGATCTTGTACTGAAGAGGGTAAGAGATGAGCGAGAATAGCTCTTACATCCTCGATGCCAATGTGTTTATAGAGGCGAAAAATCGCTACTACGCATTCGATATATGCCCCGGATTCTGGAGTTCACTCATCAGTCTGCACTCGGAAAAGCGAGTTTTCAGCATCGACCGGATTCGAACTGAACTAGCGGAGAAGGATGACGAGCTGAAAGATTGGATCGACAATCAGATTCCTGAGACATTCTTTAAGAAGACTGAAGACCAAGCAGTCGTTGAAATGTTTCAAAGAATGGTCAATTGGGTATACAGCGAAGACCAATTCACTCCGGCTGCAAAAAATGAATTTGCGTCTGTCGCCGATGGCTGGGTCATGGCCTTTGCAGCTGTCAACAAATCGCTGGTGGTGACGCACGAAGAGTATGCACCGGATGTGAAGAAGAAAGTCCCAATGCCAAATGTTGGCCTCGAATTTGAGGTCGAATGCCTGAACACTTTCGACTTGTTGCGGACCCTCGACGAAAAACTGATTCGTTCGACCAAAAGGCGCAGTAGACGGAGCTGTTAGCATCCAATTGCGACTGGAGTTACTGTAAAAGTTACTTCTGTAACGGGTCGGCACAGTCCAATAGCACGAAACGTCAGATCACCGAAAAACAGGCAAACGAAACTTAGTGCTCAGCAACGCAACTTTTTGTCGTGGACTGAACTGGAAACGGCGTTCATGCATCGTGTCGCGATGAAATGGCTGACATATACCTTGTCATTTCTTTCGCTTTTTTGTGGACGGGGCTGTCCACGGATGCCATTCAAATGTTTCGCCTGAGAATCGTGGTCGCAGATTGCGGGCTTTGATTCCCATCGCCTGAGGTGCAAATTCTTTTCGATGTTGTGAGCGGAAGTCGTTCATCCGGTCGGTCTGGTCTGCAGTCAGTGCTAGGTTGTGATGCTCGTGCGGGTCGTTGGTCAGATCGTATAGTTGTTCTTCGCCGTGACCCTCGTAGATGTAGCGCCACTTCTGATTGATCTGGCTGAAGTTCTCCGGCGCGACTGTCTGCAACACTACGCGATCTCTGGCACTGGAAGGGTCGTTCAGAATCGACGCCAGCGAGAGACTTTCGTTCTTTCCGTTTGCCGGTAATCCGGCAAGTTCGACAAGAGTCGGGTAGGTGTCGAGCAGGCTGACCGTCGTGTCGACCACGGCCCCTTTGGCAACTCCCGGTCCCACCCAGATGAAGGGCACGTTTGACGTGCGTTCCCACAGCGTGTGCTTCGCTCAGGCAAACTTCTCGCCAAGGTGATAACCGTTGTCGCTCCACAGAACGACAATCGTGTTCTTGGCGTACGGGCTCTTCTCCAATGCGTCAAGGATTCGACCGACCATCGCGTCGGCAGCGGTTGCCGCCCACATTCTATCTCTCTAAAAGATTCCACAAACAGACACCTGCAACTACTCGATGAGTGATTCAGTCGACCCACCTCTGTCAGGAATCAAAATGAGAGTCTTTCTCGCCGCGTTCGTTGCCAGCACCTTTCTGATCAACCTGTCTGCTATCGCTGAGGATGACTCGGCTGCAATGGTTAATCGGTTCGAAGAACTGGACGCTGCGGAGCAGACAAAGTTATTTGACTCGATCACCGGGAAGCGGTGGGGCAGGCTCAAACCTGACCAGCGACTGGCCTTGCAGAAGGCTGCGGTGAGTTACTCGGAACGTGTCCTGGGACGCGATGACAAAGGACGTCTCAAGGTCATTAAGAGCGACGTCGGCAAACAGCTTTTGAAAATCGCTGGGGATTATTTGCACAAACTCCCACCGGACGAAGTTCCCGCCCACGGTGCCGCACACGCAATTTATGGATCAATTCCTGAAGGAGCGATCCGCGTCACCGGTAAGGCCAGGATCAACCCGCGACGCGTGCGCATGCATTCAACAGGATTCTACGCGGCCCCTGGCGAAGTGGTGGTGGTCGAAGTGCCAAAGGAATGGACGCAACGCGGACTGAAGATTCAGATTTCCGGACATCGTGACAACATCCCGCTCAAGAAGAATCTGGTCCGCACTCCACGCAGCCCGTCTCGCACTTCTCCAGTGAACCAGGTTCGCATGGAAGTAGCTGCTACTTACGGCGGCGCTCTCTACGTCGACACCGGCATCACGCCGATCGACGTCGATCCCTTTATCGTGAGCTTCGAGAATGCGCTGCCTGCCCCCACCTTTGTGCGCGGTCAGACCACGGTAGATGACTGGCAATATAAACAGCGCAAACACCCGGCACCCTACGCCGAATTCGTGGGTGAGAACGTGGCGATTTCGTTTCCTTCAGAATGGATTCGAGAGTTGGACGATCCAGGACCTCTCATGGAGTATTGGGATGGCGTGGTTGGACTGCACGACGAACTGGGCGGCTACACGAAACTGCGGAAGATGCCTGAACGCGTCAATGTTGATTGCCAGATTTCTGCTGGTCTTTTTCATGCCGGGTACCCAACCCAGGGCCCGCAGAGCAAATGCCGCGGAGTGGTTGATCTCGACAGATTGAAGTCGACCGGCAACTGGGGATGGTTTCATGAGCTTGGTCACGAAGCGCAACGTCGACCGGACAAAGAATGGAGCTGGAACAATCCCTACACGTTTGATGGATCGATTGAAGTCACCGTCAATCTATTTTCGGCACACGCGTTTGACCAGCTCGGAATGACGCTCCGAGGCGGCTGGACCTGGACCGCCAATGCAAAAGCAGTTGAGGAGAAAGCCAGCAGGTATCTCGCCCAGGGCAAGACCTACGCCGAAGGAAACGCGGGCGATAAATTGGCCATGCATCTCCAGATCCGTGATGCCTTCGGATGGGACACCTATCGGAAAGTGCTCGCAAGTTACAGTCGAGACCAGGACGAAGCCCCAACTCGGCTCCCCAAAGGAGAACAAGCCGAACGCGACGCCTGGCTCATCCGGATGTCGGACGCCACCGGGCATAATCTAGCCCCGTTTTTCGGCAAGGTCTGGGGCATCCCACTAAGCCCGGAAGCCGTGAAAAAAGTGGCGAAACTTCCAGCCTGGAGTGGCCCTCAAAAGTGACTTCCCCCCAACGAATCAAGAGCATTCGGCGACGGTGGTTCGATTTTAAAGTTGGTTTCTCCCTGCCAACTAACCGGTCAATGACGATTTATCTGCCAACTGTTGAGACTTCAGAAATCAGATCGTTGATTGAGACCATCAATCCCGATCGAAAGTTGGCCAGTCGCGTTGATTCTTTCAATGGCTCCGACACACCGGCGCTCTGGTTGACCGCTGAGTTCCATCGTGCCTGCTACCGTCAACGCCTTAAATCTGCACGCGGGATAGACGCTGTGCTGCCAAGTTACTCGAAGACTGTGACCTTCATGCTGATGCACCCTAACGGAAACAAAGTTGGTGGTTCTGAACATTCTGGAGTAAGGGGCGAGATCGCAGCGGTAAGCGTTGCACAGCTAAGACAACAACGGGACGCGATGGATCGTTGCGAATCAGGATTGTGTCATCGACGTACACAGCAAGATTTCGCGATGGCAATGGGCACCTTCAGGAAATTGCCACCGGTTGCCGAGACAAAGGTGCTGCTCAGGCCATCCTGTCACGATTGGAGCGACGGGCTGAGTTGGTCCGTGCCAGGGTGATATCTTCGACTGAAAATTCTGTGTCTGATTATCAGGCAACGCCGCTGGCCGATCATGTTGAATCGTATCTGGTCAACATGCGCAGTCGTGGTCTGTCAAAAGGCACACATTTCGGAAGTCACACGGTATCTCAACTCACTCGCCGATGAATGCCGATTCGGTCGATTACCTGACGTGACACGATCTCGATTTGATCGTTGGCTCGCCGATCAACGCAGCCAGAGCACCGGCGCACGAACGCTGAATTGTTACAGGGCAGTATGGATCGGTTTTCTCAACTGGTGCGTAACTGAGTCGCGACTTTCGGAGAATCCGCTGGCCGGTGTTCCGAAGGCAGACGAGCGAGCCGATCGTCGTCGCCAGCGTCGAGCGATGTCCGACGATGAATTGGACAAGCTACTGTACGTGGCGCTTTGGAGACCGTTGGCGGCGCAAGGCCGGGAACGTGTCTTCAAGAAACCGAAGAAAGGAAAACGCACAAGTTGGGAGAATGTTCCTTTGGAGTTCAGGATGATCGACGCTGCGGTCGTCCGCGTTCAGGATCGACTGAGCGACAACCCCGAACGCATCCCAGAGCTTGAACAACTCGGACGTGAACGGCAGCTAATCTATGCCACGATGCTGACAACCGGACTCCGGAAAAAGGAACTGGCGTCAGTGAAATTTAGAAACTTGGAACTCGACTGTGAGCCGGCATTCATCACACTGGACGCAGCCAACGAAAAGGACCGTGAAGGCAATTCAATCCCTTTGCGAGCTGACGTGGCCGCAGAATTGCGAGCGTAGTTGGCAGAACGTCTGGCAGCTCGACAGAGTGAAAATCGGCATTCGGCAACTGTGAGCTTCACAACCGAAGCAGCGCGACTACGAGGCGACTACAGCGTAGAAGAATGCGAATCTGGACTGGCCCCGGACGAACTGCTGTTCGTTGTGCCGTCCAGTCTGTTGCGAGTCTTGGACCGTGACTTGAAGGCCGCTGGTATCGCGAAACGCGACGACCGGGGCCGGACACTCGACATTCACGCATTGCGGCACACGTTCGGAACTCACCTTAGCCAGGCCGGAGTGCCCTTGAGAACGGCTCAAGCCGCCATGCGACACTCATCCCCAATTCTCACTGCCAACGTCTACACGGACGCGAGATTGCTCGACGTTCACGGTGCGGTCGAGTCGTTGCCGCCACTCAGGCCGAATGACTCAACCCAACACGACGAATCGAAGGACTTACGCGCTGTCGGCGCTGACGACACCACAGCTTTTCGGTTTGCCCAAGATTCTGGCGGTGCGGTACAGCCTATGTCTTTTCCTGTCAGTTCAGGCAATCTAGCGAATCACGATTCTGAACAGATCACGGAATCTAAAACTGACGAGAAAGCAACGAAAAAGGCCCAAAATCCTTACTAAAAAGAACTCTGGCCTTAAGTCGGGGCGACACGATTTGAACGTGCGACCTCCTGCTCCCAAAGCAGGCGCTCTACCAAGCTGAGCTACGCCCCGAATTGTCGTTTGAGTGCGTTTCCCGTATTGGGATTCGCCGATTATTTGGTGAATTCCGTTCTGGCTGCGGCGAAGTGGCGGGAGTCTAGAGAGGTTGCGGCGGACCGTCAATTCGTCTCGGTCTTTGATTTACTGAAGCTCCAAGTCGGCAATTCGGCTTCGTTCTTGATCACTCTGCACTATTTATATTCGGACGTCTTAATAGCGGCGGATTACCGAAACCTGTGTCTCGGAATCGAAGAATCGTTCGTCTCGGTCGAGAGGGACGACGGCGGCAACTCGAATTGCAGTGTTCCCGCTCCACTCTGAGTGGATTCCGGCCGTCAGGTTCAGCACGTCGTATCGATTCTCGAAGTTGCCGATGAATGCACCATTCAGGAACGCGGTATCCGCATCGTTAAGCGTCGTCGTGTAGTGAAGTTCGAGGACCGACGCCAGACCGGTCAATCCCGAGTCATCGGTTGACTGGTACCACCAGTAGCCTGCCGAGGCATCCAGATAAAGAAGTGTCTGGTCTGCGAGCGAGTCAGAATCTGTGAATCCGTTTCCGACCAGCGAAATTTCATTTTCGTTGGCCGCGATGTCGACTTGGGCGAAGGCGTGAAAGAACCAGTTTTCGTCTGGCGATGTCTGAACGGCCAGGTACGGCAACAAGTGCACGGCTTCGTTCTCAAAGTCGATGCGAGAGTTTGAATTTCGGAACGTGACTGACGCATCGCTTCCCGTCGGGGCGACAACTGCCAGGCCGGCAGCGGCTACAAGAGTTGAATCTGAATACAGGATTCGCTTCAGAGTTCCGACCAGGTTTCCAACGCCGTTTGAATCAACAGTGACGTCGTCACCTGACAAGTTTGCGTCTCCCGAGAATGGCATGCGAAGTTCGAACGACCATTGCCCATCGTCAGACGTTTTCTCAAAGCCGAATGTAAACTGATCGACGCTGTCAGTTGTCGAGGTGTTTTGCGTTTCGAATCTCAACGCATTGTGAAAATGGTTGTAGAGGAAGAAGACGCGGTCGGTCGGGAGGGCTCTTGCGTGTTCGTTCTTAAACCTCCTCATGCCGCCTCCGAGCGGCAAATCGGCATCGGCAAAATTCGTAGCTCCAGCCGTCATTCCAGTCACGTTGAAAATGTCGATGTTTGCTGAAACAGGAATGAAGCTGTCACCAAACACGTCCGGAGTTCGTGACAACCGGTTATTCAGAAATGGCCGCTGGCCGGGAGGTGACTGCAATGCTGAAAACAACGATTGCTGCCTTGAGGCCGGCGGAGGACTGAAGACGTCTGCTGGCTGTAGGTTTGCGGGTGGAGTTGCAGGGGTCGCGGGATTGGCTGTTGCCGCTGGCGGAGCCGGCACTTTCCCTTTCGGAGCCGGTTTTGCCGCCGGAGTTTTCGGAGCCGGTTGAGCTGGCGGTGCCGCGGGAGGCTGAGATGTTGCAGCCTCTTTCTGAGCGAACAGGTCGTAGTTCACAAGCTCGACCGAACGTGAGTCTGCGGAAACGCTGGCTGATTTATTTGCCTGAGCAACGGCAGGAACGGGTTCGTCTGCCATCGCCACGGTCGACAACCCAAGCGTGGCAGCCACAGATGCTGCGACCAGGCTTTGAAAAGCTGATGCAGACAACCCACGCGAAACTCTCAGCGCCAATGTATTCATCACAGACAATCTCAAAGCAGTGTTGTGTCGAAAGCTTCGGTCTGACTGCCGCCGTTATTGCAGACGCTGACCGAGTCCATGCGAAGTGCGGAGCCTGCCCACTTCAACCAATGCAGAGAACCGTTGTTGAGGTATCGACCCTTCCTGCTCTCAGAGTTTGTCCGCAGTGTTCTGTCAAAACTAAAACAGCCCACCGATCACGCACGATCGGTACAAGCCGCACAGTTTCTCACTCTGGAAAGTACCGGCGTTCTACTTCTGCTGAGACGCGGCAGCCTCAATTGCGGTCAACTGTTCAAGAACCGCTCGAGTTTGCGTCAGCAGTTCTTGAAATTCGCCGCTGTCAGGATCTTCCCTGGTCAGTTCAGCGAACACTTCTGCCGCATTTCCAAGTGCGACGCGGGCCTCAGCATAGCGCTGCTGTTGGGCTTCGAGCTGGCCGATGTTCATCAGGAGTTGCCCAAGCTCGACGCGGTATCGATGCACCGCCGGGCTGCGTCCAGACAGACCGAGCATCGCGAGTCTCGCTTTGTTGTACGCCTCGATCGAATCCGGAAGTTTCGAGCCGTCAACGGAAATCAAAGCGGCATCCAGATCAGCCTTCAATCGGTAGCAGATCGCGAGCAGATAACGGTCTCGCAGATCATCGGGTGTTTCGTTGAGCAACTCCTGCAGTTGAGCAATGGCCAGTTTCACGTTGTCGCTGACACCTTCGGCATCGTTCTGATCGACGGCGAGGTTTGCCAGGTTGTACCAACCTTTGGCCAGATCTCGTCGAAGCTGAGGATCCTTCGGTCTCACCGGCAACGTTTTTTTGCGCAGCTCCTGCGCCGTTTTATAAAGGGTTGCCGCCTCGTCGAAGTTCGATCTTCTTCGGGCAAGCAGACCAAGGTTCATGTCGACACTCGCGAGCAGTCGGTCGAACTCGAAACGCTCATCAGCGTCGGGCGTTGACTCGACAAGTTCCAGTCGAAGTTGCCGAGTTTCGGTGAACAGCTCCTCGGCACCGTCCAGGTCACCAGAAATCGTCGCAACTCTGGCCAGAGCATTGAGGGTTCTGCTGAGTGCTCGCTTTGTCGCCTTCGCTTCTTTCGACTCATTGTCCGGAAGATCGGAAATCAGAGCGAGCTGAAGATCACGAGCTTTTTCATACGACTCGACGGCCGCCTGAGGCGAGTCCAGTTCTTCGACGATCAAACCGACTCGAAAGTGCGAAAGGGCCACTTCGTCACGAACAGTCGGATCGTCAGACCGGCGATTCAGGAAGCGTTTGTAATAATCACGGGCGAGGTCAAGGAGTTCATGTCGCAGCTCCTCAGTCCCCGGCTCGTTAAGCAACCGATCTTCGCTGACGTGAGTGAAAAAATCATTTACCGCGGCCAAAGCGTCCTGGAAGCTTGCTTCGGACAGTTTCTGGGCCTTCGCTGTTTCATCGAGACTCGCTTCAACTTTCCTGCGAGCTTCATCGGTCTCGAAATACGCAACAGCAAAGCTCACGACAGCAACGATCATGCTTGTCGCCGCCAGGCCGCTTAACGAAGACACAACCGGATTTCGGCGACACCATCGCAATAGACGTTCCGGGCGACTTATCGGCCGAGAGAGAATCGGCTCACCGTTGATGAATCGTTGCAACTCGTCAGCGACTTCTTTGGCCGTCTGAAATCTGCGGTCCGGCTCTTTCTCCAGACACTTCATGCAGATCGTTTCGACGTCCTGGTCGACTTCCGGGTTGAGTTCCCGTAGCGCAACCGGTTCGACATTCAGCACCTGCCGCATCGTCGCCATTGAAGTCGCCGCTTTAAACGGAGGACGACCACTCAGCAGGTGATACAGCGTCGCGCCGATTGAATAGATGTCCGACCGGGCTGTCGCGCTGGCTGCATCGCCGAACTGTTCAGGCGGCATGTACGATGGCGTCCCCATCGCTTCGCCCGAGCGAGTGAGTTCCTGATCTTCGTTCTGAAGTTTCGCGAGTCCGAAGTCCGCTATCCGCGGCCGCAGCGTTCCGTCTTCAATGAGAATGTTTGCAGGCTTGATGTCGCGATGCAGAATGCCTTCTTCGTGAGCAGCGTGGACAGCTCGGCAAACCGGCTCAAGAAATGTCGCTGCCTGTCGGCTGTCGAGCGAGCATTCGCTGATCTGATCGGACAGGCATCCGCCCTCGACGTACTGCATCGAGAAATAATGACAGCCGTCAATTTCGCCGACGTCGTAAACCGTGACCAGGTTGTCGTGCTGAAGCCTCGCCGCCGCGTGAGCTTCTGCACGGAAGCGATCGACCATTCGACGCTGCGTGACTTCGGTCATACTGCTCATCCGGTCGGGCCGAATGATTTTCAGAGCGACCAGGCGATTCGCAGACTTTTGCCGAGCCTTGTAAACAACTCCCATTCCGCCCTGGCCAAGCGGACTGATCAATGCGTAGTCGCCAAACGTCTGGCCTGAACCAATAACTGGCCCGCCACTTTTTTGCGGACGCGAGAATTGTGTGTCGGCTCCGCTGACGATTGTCTCGACAATCCGATTCTCGTCCATCGTGACCGACGAACCACCATCATCTGTCGGAACCATTGTTTCGACGTCGGTCTGGTTTCTGGTCGAACTGTCACCGGATGCGTGATCGCCCGCCTGCTCGACCAGAGTCTCGGGTTCTGTTTCTGCGGAAGTGTCCGCTCCCGCTACGATCGTCTCGGCGACTTTTGCATCCGAGTCTTGAGCGGAATCCGTCGTTTCGACCAGTGTTTCCAACGGCCTGGATGATTCAGCGGTACTGGCACTCGGCACGTCATTCAGGGTTTCGAATGGCCGATTTGTTCCTGCTTCTGTTTCTGGCTGACCGGGCAGGATCGTTTCGGCAGCGGCTGAATCGACCACTGACGGATCAACCGAACTAAAGACGCTGGCGACAATGTCTGACGATTCAGGAAACAAACTTGAATAGTGATCCTGTCCCGGGATCTGTCCTCGCCGACGACGATCTTCGATTTCAACCTGAAGCAACTCGCGAAGCAGCACCTGGCGTTCGGCTCCGGACGAGTCGTTCAGAAACTCCTCGATGCCGACGTTCGGGTTCGCCTGGATGGAGTTTCGAAATCGCGCGCTCAATTCTTCGACGCGCTGACGTTGTTCGGAAGTGAGTGATTCTAAAGTCGGGACCGGGCCGGCCATTCGGATCAGCCTTCCGTCGAAATGGAAATTGGATACGTCGTTTTAAGTCAGCCCGCCATCATACTTACCAGGCAGCGAGTGGGCAGTCCAACAAAGTCACTTGCAGTAAAAACGAAAACAGCCGCATCCGAAATTGTTTCGGATGCGGCTGCGAATGTCTCTTAAATTTTCACCATGATGACCGGTCTATGGAGTAGCCGGCGGTGGTGGCGGTGGGTTGTTGTCATCGTCGTCGTTGAGGGCCGCGATGCCCAGGCCGATGCCTGCTCCCACGCCGCCGATCAGCAACACATCGTACAGTCCAAGGCTGTCAAGAAAGCCTGCTGACGGTGCGGCAAACGCTCCGCCTGGCGAGACTGGAACAAGCCCGCCGTTATCGACGATGCGGACCTGTCCGTAGGCAACTCCGTTTTCATCGTAGAGGATGCCGCCGTCAGGATTCTGACCACGAATCAAAGTCTTGTCGGAAATAATCCGAGCTGATTTCAACGCCTTGGGTGGAGCAATGGTGCTCGCCCAGACTCGGTACAGGCCATGACCGGTTCCGGCCACAACGTAGTAGGTTCCTGGCTTCAGGCCTTTAACTTCGAACCGACCTTTGTCGTCAGTCTTTGTTCGATGGACTTCTTTGCGATCCTTGCGGACCGAAACAGTGACGTTAGCGGCCGCTGCTTTCTTCGCATTGGAGACTTGCCCCTGAAGCACGCCATCCTTCGTGAGTGACAGGTCACGCACAATACTGGCGGGCTTCTTAGCCTGAACCTTCGCAGCCGCCTCGGCTGCCTGCACGAGATTTGCCGGGAGGAGTGTTCCCGCACAAGCCAGTGCTGCGACTGTGGACTTTAAGAAGTGATGAAGTTTCATGGTCTCCGTACCTGTATCTGTCGCGTGCTACTGAGGGATTCAGTTCGAAACACTTTGGTTCCGAATACGCGAGTTTCTTGTTCCAACCGTCTGTTCAAGTCTGAAGACTCAAACCCGGCCAGTCGCAGAAATCCTTTTCCACGAGGCGTCTCAATCATTTGTCGGTGAGCAAACTTTTCGATCGTTGACCGAGAAAACCTGCAGCCCGCATCACTCTTCTTCAAAACTTGAAACCAACACGCGGCCGTTCCGCGACCGAGGCAACGAGTTCACAACGAGTTATCGTCACACGTCACATTGCCGCTACAGTTTTCCCAGCCGGAAGTGAATTTTTCTGAGCCACTGATATTGACACACAAACTTTGCAGTCGCTCTTCAGTTCCGTATCGAGAATGTTCGCTCAGATTCGATTGCCACTGTTTAGAAACGCCTGCCAACAACTTGAGTGTGACTCGACCAGTTGATATGACGCTCCCGCTCGCTCGCATCGGCCAGCGAAACTTCAAGCAAAACCAGGCCAGCCGATCGTTTTTCGCAAAAACTCCATCAGAGAAATCTGAGGCACTTACCGATGAAATCCGACAACCAACGCCCGATCTGGCGATCGACGACGATCCTCAGCGTCCGCAAAGACGGAGTCGTTGCCTTGGGCGGCGACGGCCAGGTCAGCTACGGCAACACAATTATGAAGTCGGACACAAAGAAGATTCGCTGGATGCTCGACAAGCGAGTCCTCGTTGGCTTTGCCGGCTCAACGGCTGACGCTTTCGCCTTGATGGAGCGGTTCGAAACTAAACTAAAAGACTATCCCGGCAACATGCCGCGCGCTGCGACCGAACTGGCTCGCGACTGGCGGACTGATCGCATCCTGCGAAAACTCGAAGCAATGATGATCACGGTCGACGCCGAAAGTAGCCTGCTGATCAGCGGCCAGGGCGACGTCGTGCAGCCCACCGATGGAATCGTCGGAATTGGTTCCGGCGGTAACTTTGCCGTTGCCGCGGCGAAAGCCATGATCAAGCACACAGACCTGAGTGCTTCTGAAATCGTGCGTGAAGCACTCACCATCGCCTCAGACATCGACGTCTACACAAACAGCAATCTTATCGTCGAGGAAATTCCGTGTACGAAATGACTCCGACCGAAGTTGTTGAACGACTCGACCAATTCATCGTCGGGCAGAACGATGCGAAACGAGCCGTTGCGATCGCGCTGCGAAATCGCTGGCGCTGGAAACAGCTTCCAGAAGAAATGCGCCGCGAGGTCACGCCGAAGAATATTCTGATGATCGGTCCGACCGGCGTCGGCAAGACTGAAATTACCAGAAGGCTCGCCAAACTGACCGGTGCACCATTCGTCAAAGTCGAAGCCAGCAAGTACACCGAAGTTGGTTACTACGGTCGTGATGTGGAGTCGATCATTCGCGACCTCGTTGAAGCCGCCCTCAGAATTGTTGGTGACAAGGCCCGCCAGGACGTTCGAGACGAAGCACTTGCACGCGTGGAAGATCGCATTCTCGATCTGCTGCTCAAGTCTTCCGAACCAGACACACCAGAACCGGCGATGTTGTCGATTCCAGACTTCAGTACTGCCCCCACACTGCCGGGTGTCGAATCTGCTGATCCTGAGTTCTCAGAGTCAGACCCGATTCAAGACGAAAGCGCCGAGCAGGAACGTGAACGCAGAGAACGTCAGGCTAGAACCCGCGAAAAGTTTCGTCAGATGCTGCGCGACGGAAAACTGGATGAACGCACTGTCGAACTGAATGTGGAGCAGAAAGCTGCCAGCGTGCAGATGTTTTCGGGACTCGGCATGGACCAGATGGATCCGAGCATGCAAAACGTGTTTGATCGGCTTATCCCCAGCCAGACACGCACTAGGGAAATGACCGTCGAACATGCCAGAAAAGTCTTGTTCGACCAGATCGTTGACGAACTCGTCGACCAGGATTCGATTCAGGACGAAGCCGTTCGACTCGCCGAAGCAACAGGCATTGTCTTCATTGATGAAATTGACAAGGTTTGTGTTGACGGTGAAGGCTCCAAAGGGCCTGACGTCAGCCGCCAGGGAGTACAGCGGGATCTCCTGCCCATCGTCGAAGGAACGACCGTCCAGACCAAGTACGGCAATTTGAATACGGACAACATCCTCTTCATCGCTGCCGGAGCTTTTCACAAAGCTCGACCGTCAGACATGATGCCGGAGCTGCAAGGCCGATTTCCAATCCGAGTTGAGCTGACGGACCTTAACCGCGATGACTTCGTCCGGATTCTCACGGAGCCGGAAGCTTCGCTGCTGCGACAGTACGAAGCACTGATGAAAGTCGAAGGCGTCAAACTCTCATTCAGCGACGATGCTATCCAGAAAATTGCCGACTGCGCTTTTCAAATGAATCAATCAACGCAGAACATCGGAGCTCGCCGGCTCCACACGATCCTCGAACGTCTCCTTGAAGACGTCAGTTTCGACGCGCCTGCGAGAAAAGGCAAAACGGTGACGATCGACTCGGCGGCGGTGCGCGAACAACTTGGCGAGATCCTCGGAAGCGAAGATCTCAGCCAGTTCATTCTCTAGTCCGCAATCGACAATTCGCTTTCAAAGCGTGGTGTCACGATGCATCCGCAGACATCGCGGCGTACTTCCTTAGGAATGCCCGCCGATTTCGAAACGGAAGCCACCCGTAACCCAGTTGAGTGATCACGGCAAGCAAAACAACGTTCTCGCGCAGCGACACCAGTACAGCTCCCTCGCGCCATAGATCGAGGCTTGCGATCTAGTTCATCCGCCATGTCGATGGCCGATCTGCGCTCGCTGACCAAAGTCCGACATTCTTAGCCGACGATTCTGACCACGTTTTCTGGCCATCCGGCTCGCCCAGAATTCGCAACCGGGCCACTCGTCACACAACGAGTTCGGCACTGATTCCGCATCATTGGTCGAACGCGAATCTCAATCACTGACGTTCATTCCCTGGGCGATGCAGGACGAGTTAGGTGAAGAGTCATGGGGGAATTCCCTCAACAAACGTTCAAAGGCTGAAAAGTATTGACGTTCTTCGCAATTCGCTAACAGATAACGTGTTACGCCCACACAAGCACAGTGGTTGCCTCCCGATTGGTAACGCAAAAGTGTGACTAACCGATATAATCCTAAAACTCGGAGAATTTTCATTGTCTCAGTTAACCCCAGACAGATTGCTCTCTTCTTATCGATCGCGGGCCGGGGCGAGCTGAGGACAAGACCACTTTCTTTTTACTGAGGGAGCGTTGCAGATGTTGTTTTCAAAAATGAGTTTTCGACAGTTGTTTGTGTGCCGCCCGGGCCGTCGTCGAGGTGCACATTCAGTAGCCGCTGAGATTCAGACACTGCAAACCAAAATCTTGCCGAGTGCAGTACCAATCGAAACGCAAGAGACCGCAGGCGAATCCACGGACGACTCCATGTCCGAATACGCCGAAGACTATATGTATGAGTCATCAGACAAATCCACGGAAGGGACTACGACAGAAGTTATGGACGGCAGTACGGTGAGCGAAGGCGAGGGCGACAGCACGGTGAGTGGAGGCGACAGCACGGTCAGTGGCGGCGGCGGAGAGGGCGAAGGCGATAGTCCTGACTCATGGTTTAGCTATGTCCAAACAAATACTTCAGGCGGTTCCGGTTCGCTCTCGGTGACTGGCATGATCAGCTCGTTAAGTGGCGATTTTTCGAATCTAACACTTTCCTTCGAAGGTGCATTCGCCGGCACTACGGCCACGATCGCCTCTGATGGTTCCTTTTCCGCAACCGTTCCTTCGGGCTCCACTGGAAACGTTGGCTTCGTGAACCTGCTCCAGACAGAGGATGGTGTCACAACCCAGATTGGCCAGCACTCAATGTACGTCTAGAGCTCTGAACGCTGAGCTTCAGCAGCTGCACTCACCACTTAACGTGAAAGACTGACAAATGACTTCTTCTGATATCCGCGCTGAGTTTGAAGGTTTCCGAAATGCTGGCCTCAATGGCGATGACATGGCGGCGACGCATCTTGAGTCACGGTTTGGAGAAGGGCTGACTCGTTTCGTTCGACGTGTCGTTCGAACTGGACGTGGTACCGGCTCACTGGCCGAGTTCGTTCTCAACGAGGCCAGAATCGTTCGTGAGCAACTTGGGCTCGAACGTGACGAGTTGGTGTCCGAATTGATCAGCCGAATCTGTGCTGTGATCACTGGCCAGGGCATTGCCGGGCGAGTCGACACGGTATCCGTTGCTGATCGACAGACCGTTTGCGTTTCCTAGCTCGTCGAGCTGAGCTTCGCGATCAAAAAGTAAAATGGCGCATCGAGCTGCTTTCTGCAGCTCGTGCGCTGTTTTTGCGCGCTGGCTCGTAGCCCCGATGTGTGGATCACAAGCTCTTAGGACTCACGATCAATTACCCAAACAAGTAGAACGGGAGTCCAATCGCAATCCTCGCTCCTGCTGCCGGATGTTAATTCAGGAAAACCTGGGCCACTTTGCGGCCTGCTGAAAGTTCTCCGGTCAGGTGAAGTCCAGGGCGTTTATCAGCAATGTCAGCGAATCCGATTGTCACATGTCGATAGTCAGCACGGATGGTTTGCCTGGTGAGTTTTGTGCGACCGCTGGATGCGACTGCACGACTCATCGGCCAGCCACCAGCCGGAACAATTCCGGCACTCAATCGAGTGGACTGACGCAGGATTCTCTTACCCACGGATGGGTCCCATGCAGATTAACGCCTGGCTGGAAGCACTTCGCAATCGAGTTACTCGTACCAAAAGTCGACGCCACACCGGCTCGGGCGATTGGTCACCGTCGGAGGTTCTTGAAGATCGTACAAATCTGTCGGTCTCGACCTTTTTCATTGCGAATGAGCTGATTGCCACTTCCGACGCCGACGACGCGATCACGGTTCGACGTGACCCAGCAAACACCAACTTTGTGCAGGTGCTTGTCAACGGGCAGGTCGACACCTCAGTCGCGGGCATCCCGGCCAGCCTGGTTCGAGGGATTCGAGTCACGGGCGGCGACGGAGCCAACCTCATCAACCTGTCGGGAGTCGTTTCCAGCGGCTTCACTTCACTGACGTCTGTCAGCGTTGACGGCGGAGCGGGTGACGACACGATCACCGGCAGCTTGAACGTCGATGATACGCTGCTTGGTGGCGACGGCAACGACATCATCACGGGCCTCGATGGAGCCAACCGGATCGATGGCGGAGACGGTAACGACATCATCAACGGTGGCCTTGGCAACGACACCCTGCTCGGTGACGACGGCAACGACGACATCAGTGCGGGAGCGGGCGACGACAGCGTCCTGGCTGGCGACGGTCAGGACACGATCGACGGTTCGATTGGTTCCGACACGGTCGATGCTGGCGACGGTAATGACCGAGTCATCGGCGACACGCCCGGTTTCCTGGGCGGTGGTAACGACTCGCTCCTCGGCGGCC
Source organism: uncultured Planctomycetaceae bacterium (assembly GCA_943787265.1). Classification (GTDB taxonomy): domain Bacteria; phylum Planctomycetota; class Planctomycetia; order Planctomycetales; family Planctomycetaceae; genus JABMPE01. Next base: position 72,417 of record CALSLT010000004.1, read on the forward strand.
AGGGCAACGACACCATCATGGGCCTGACTGGTGATGACTTCGTCGACGGAATGGGCGGCGATGATGTCGTCAGCGGCGGAGACGGCAACGACACCGTGTTCGGCGGTGGCGGAGCTGACTCGCTAACGGGCGGGGACGGCAACGACAGCATGCGTGGTCACTCCGGCAACGACACGATGTTGGGCGAGAGCGGAAACGACCTTCTCGACGCTGGCAACGGTGACGACGTCGTCCTCGGCGATGATCAATTCAGCACGGTCGCCGGTGCGGACACAATCCAGGGCGGCCTGGGTAATGACTCGCTGTCAGGCGGTCGCGGCGGTGACACGATCTTCGGTGGCGGCGGACAGGACACTCTGCTGGGTGAATCTGGGGACGACCTGCTTAACGGTAACTCGGGTAACGACAACATCGAAGGTGGCGACGGAAACGACAACGTCTTCGGTGGAGCCGGTAACGACCTGATCATCGGCGAAGATAGCTTTGTCGCCTCAATCTCGGTGGGTAATGACACACTCAACGGACAATCTGGAAACGACACCATCCTGGCCGGACCTGGCGACGATCTCGCTCGCGGCGGAGCAGGCAATGATTCGATCCGGGGCGGATCGGGTAATGACACACTCGATGGCCAGGGCGGAAGCGACACTGTCGACGGCGGACAGGGTACCGACACGATTCGCTGGGGAGCCGGCCAGGGACAGGACGTCTTCACTTCTCAGGAAGGTGGCGACACGGTTGAACTTCGAGGAACCGGCGGTGCAGACACGGTAGTGATTGGCACTCCCGCGACTGGCACTGGAGTCACCATTACCGCTGCCGGATCGACGGCAACGGTTGAGTCTTCGGTTTCACGCGTGCTGATTTCAACGCTCGGCGGTAACGACACTGTTACTGTCGGCACCTTGTCCGCCGCGTCCGGCATGACGGTCGAAGTGGACGGCGGTTTGAACAACGACACGATCAGTGCGGCTGGAGCAACTCTCAACGGAGCGGCACTGGTGCTGCGAGGCGGCTTCGGTAACGACACGATCACCGGCAGCGAAGAAAACGATACGTTGCAGGGCGAAGCTGGCGACGACAGCATCACTGGCCAGGACGGTGACGACAGCATCGACGGTGGCGACGGCAATGATAACATCGACGGCGGCGAGCAGAACGACATCATCGCTGGCGGCAACGGCAACGACACGATCCTCGGCGGTGCCAACAGCGACTTTATCTCGGGCGACGCCGGTAACGACTCCGTCATGGGACAATCGGGCGACGACACGCTGCTCGGCGGTCGGGACGATGACTTGTTGAACGGCGGAACCGGCGATGACACCATCGAAGGTGGTCACGGCAACGATGACCTTCGCGGTAAGCAGGGTAACGATACGCTCGACGGCGGAACCGGCAGCGACAGACTGAACGGTGACGACGGTAACGATCGGCTGCGAGGCGGCGATGATCGAGACACCCTGAACGGAGACGCTGGCGACGACACCATGAACGGTGGCAACGGCAACGACTCGATGAATGGTGGATCGGGCAACGATCTGATGACCGGCATGGACGGCAACGACCTTGTCCTGGGAGCATCGGGCACGGACACGGTGCTCGGCGGAGACGGTAACGACTCAGCACGCGGCGGTGGCGGAAACGACATCGTGCTCGGCGGAGACGGAAACGACTTCGTGCATGGCAACAGCGGTGCAGACACGCTCGCTGGAAACCAGGGCACCGACAGCTTCGGAAGCAACACGGTTGCGGCCGACATCGACGAGCAGTTCTCGATCGCCGCATCGTTGCTCGCCGACCTGGACCTTTAAGAATGGCGAGCATTGAAACCGAAGTTAGTGCTGCACTGACACGGCGACAATTACTGGCCACAGCAAGTCTGATGGCAGCCCTCATCATGAGCGGCTGCCAGTCGACTCAGAAGTTAGAAGTCACTCAGTCCGGAGCGCCAAAGTTCGAGCGTTTCCGGGCTGAGTATCGCTTCGGCAACGCCGACCAGCTTCTTGGCCGGAGTTTCGCCGAAACATCCAGCGGCGACGCAGATGTTCCACCGGTTCGGACCGTGGCGGCAGAGTCATCCTGGACTGAAGCTCGGCTGGACATTGAGTGTCCGCATCCCGCTGGCGACGCTTCGCTGGCGTTGCTGACTCTGACACTGAGCGACCGGCGTGGCCCCGGCGCATTTCTTCATCGAGACACCAGGGAGTTGACGATCCAACGATCAGACGTGGACCTGCTAATCGGTAGCCTCGCCAACGACGGTTACTTCGATGAGCAGTCCGACATCGTCGGCGGCAGCCAGCTTGCCGTACAGATTGATCACGGAAAGGTCGATCGTGAATGGGTCAGCGATGGACGTCTGCTTGATCTAGCGCGTCAGACACTCGTCGACGGAACGCCCGCCCGGTAGCGTGAGCTTTTACCACTGCATGAGCCTCCGGCCCCGTCAGCACACATCGTGTTGCTATGCAGACTCCGGCTCGTCCCAGTTGATGTCCAGCTCGGAATCAAGCTGCGGCTCGACCGTCAGCCGGCCACCGCTGATGTAGTGACCTTCACGCTCGAAGCGACACCACGACAGTTTCGCAACGAGCGTCTCGGTACCGAACGGCGACCGATACCTGACAGCCACGTATCGATGCGGGAGCGCGACTTCGTGTCGAAACGAGATCCCATCAGCGGAGATGTCTCGGCCCGAAGCAACAATCGCTTCGGAAGCCTGCATGAACTGACCGGTACCCGAATTTGTGCTCAATCCGACGACCTGAAGTTGTTCAGGAAACGCGACGCGGTGCGCCCTTCGGTCGTTTAACAGTCCGCCCCACTGATACCAGCTCACGCGTGGTGAGTCTGACTTGCGAACGGTCGAAATCACTTCGTCCAGCGATTTCGCTGACGATGCAGGACTGGTTGTCAGGTTGGCTATGGCGGTCATGGCTCGCCCTCATTCAATGTTGCAATCACGACTTTTTGAATCTGGCCACGCCGCAATTCGGCAAAGAATCGCAACGCCTTACAGGCCGGACATTTCACTGAGCGACTCAAAAATAGGTCGATCAGAATCATGGTCAAACGATTCTGGACACGTTGCGGGAAACCCTTTCCTCGTTGACGCACGGTCGCCAGGCGACGATGCCTGAAATCATCAATGTTGTTGCCGTCGACAAACGATGTTGCCGCGATGCAACGTGAGGCTCTTCACTCAAACCTGTTGCAAGTTCAGCAACGGATGCAGGTTGCAGCCGAATTCGCACGCGATGGCACGCTCTCGGCGCTCGGATTGCTTAACGGTCTTCCGTTGAGTCTCAATCCGTAGGCCGTGAGGGTAATGCCATGAGTATTTCAGGAGCAGGTGGAGTTGGAATGGGCGGAGGTGCTGCCGGCATGGGCGGAGCTGCGGGAATTGGAGGTGCCGCTGGCGCGTCTGCAGGGGCGCCAGCCGGATCACCAGCCGCACCCGGTGGTACGACGCAACCAGGCCTGCCTCAGAACATGCAGTCGCTTGTCGACGCCATGAAAGACTTCAGCTCGGCGGAGATTCTCATCGCTCTCATGCTGGCCAACGCGGCCGGTGGCAAAGACGACGAGAAATCTGGCGGAAGCGCAGCGGCAGGATTCCTGGCGGGTCTCGCAATGGCAGGCGGCCTTGCCCAGGCAGGCGGCGACATCAATCTCTCGGTCGAAGTAGCCGGAGCGCAGGCTCCTGGAGCTGCGGCGGGTGGTGGCGGAGCAGGACTTGGCCTGAACGTTTCCGTCTAGCGAGCTCCGGGAACGCTCACTCAGCCCGCAACACACCGGACACATCCACTGCGTGAGCCAAACCTGTTTCGATATCGGGATAGCTCAACGAAACACCAAGTCCTTCTCGCAGCCTGCGGTTGCGGCATCGTTTGTTGATGCCTCGCAAGTGGCGTGCGACGGCGGCAGGATCGAAGACCGGCTCCGGAGCTCCCACAAGCTTTGCCAGTAGTCGATAATAATCGCCGCGCAGCACGGGTCGATCATCGCTGACCAGATACACCGACTCTGGCGTCTCACAAGCGGCGCAGGTCGTGACAATCTGAGCGGCATCGTCGACATGGATCAGGTTGAGCCAACCGTTCTCCGGACCAGGCAACGGTTGAGCGTTCTTCAACGCGTCGATGCGTGACAGCAGTCGGCCGGGACCGTAAATGCCCGACAGTCGTAAAACGGTTCCGCAAGCAGATGAGTCGTCACCGGCAAAGCGATCAAGCACGTGCTTTTCAGCAGCGCGGCAGATGTCACCGCTCTCGGTTTCAGCATCGCGCGCAGAGTCCTCGTCGACCCACTCGCCTGCCTGCTGCCCATAAACGCTGGTGCTTGAAACGTGAATGAAACGGCCACATTGGCCAGCCATCCGATCCAGCACGTTCGACAGTCCGTCAACATAAACTTCCCGCTTGGAAGCCGCTGCCGTCCGATCAAAACCGACTGCATGCAGAACCGTGTCGCACTCAGGAAGTGCTTGCAGCGTCGTCGCGTCAGTCACATCTCCGAGAATCGGTGAAAGCCCCGACTCTCGCAAAACTTCGGCATTTTGTTCCGAACGCGTCAGAGCAAAAACCTCATCGCCGGCAAGCTTCCAACAAGCGGCAACTCGTCGACCAAGATACCCACACCCGATAATCAACCGCCGCATGAACTCTCTCTGACTTTCTTACCAATGCCACACTCGACCCCGAGAACAACATCTTGCCACATCAATGTGGGGCAGCCGGCGGCTTACGCTGAACGTCCAGCTTCGTGTCACCTTGCAGTTTTGAGACAGACTCAACTGCGGCGCCAACAGCATTTGCTCCGGAATGAAGAGCGAAGTCGAGTGTAAAGCTTCTCGTGGCTCCTGCAGCGAGTTTGGGAAGTCGGCCAGCCGCGCGTTCGACACTTCTGTTAAATGGGTAACCAGTTGCTGGTTCAATTCCAGTCACGTAGCCATCGGCCGTTGCGGCGGTGTTTTTCCAGACCGTAAGGTAAGGCAGTTCGGCAGCCGACCATTGCATGGAAACGCCCTTTGAACCGTCGCGATTCTGAAGGACGGCCTTTGTTAACTTTTGAGAATCGGTAACGGGCTCGAACAAGTAGACCTCTTCGATAAATCCTTTGGTCGGACCTTTGTAAGTCGCCCAGTTGTCGATCGCCTTGCCCGCATGCTCATTCATCGGCGCGATCTGTTTCGCAGCGACGTAAACCTTCGAGCCTTCACCAAGCAGCGGCGCTCCAAAGTTTCCGTGGTAAATCAACTGAAATTCCTGATCGAACGCGCCTTCGTTGGTTACTGAGTCGCTGATGCGGAATTCGCTCGAGCCTGGCTTCGTTGAAACTTCGGTGACCAGCTTCAGCTTTGGACCATAGAAGAGTCGTTCGTGGACGACGCCGCGGACGCGAATACGGTGCGGAGCCTTTTCGTCGATGTGAATGTCGACGGACGTTGCCGGGATGTTGCCGATTTTTCCGTGAAGCGTGAGCATCATTTCGGCTTCGTCGCCGGTGTTGGTCACAAATTTGTCGAGCCCTGGATGCCCGGCGAACTCCAATCCGCATCGAACCATCCACTCATTGAAGCCTTCCAGCCAGCCGAGTCCGCCGCGACTTTCCAGATCAACGTATTGAGGATGCACGACATCTTTGACCGGCGAATCCCAGCCGAGCGTTACGTCATCGCTTTCGACCTTCAGAATATTCATGCCACGAGTCGGGATGACGGTGATCGCCAGTTTTCCGTTATCAATGCGGATCAGCTCGACGCCTTCCTGCTTGCCGCCGTGCAGAGTCGTCTGCGTGATCGATATCCCTTTCGGTAGCTTCGCTCGCTTGCCAGCGGGAATCTTTGCGAGCAGATTGATCGTCTCGTGATCGCGGCCAACGGAAATCGTCTGAGCACTTGCGGCTCCAACCAGCCCTGTCAGAAGGCAGAGGCTTAATGCAGAGTGAGTAATCGATCGACGGTTCATGGAAGATGACTCCGGGGAAACTTCTCAGACAGAATTGTTACTTCATTCACGACCTCAGAAGAGTAATGAGGATCGTCGCAGATCCCAACTCGCGGTAAACTCCGCAGCGGCAAAAGTTGAACGAGTGACGAATCCACGAACGGAATCCGGAGACCTGACCATGCTTGTGCAATTCGGAGACTGTCGCATCGAACTTTGCCAGGGTGACATCACCGAGCAGGAAGTCGACGCGATCGCCAATGCGGCAAACGATCTTCTTGCTGGCGGTGGCGGAGTCGACGGAGCAATTCATCGCGTGGCCGGCCCGACACTAATGAACGAAACGCGAACGCTTTATCCCGACGGCTGTCCGACGGGCAGCGCGGTCGCCACGACCGGCGGACGACTCAAAGCAAAATACGTTTTCCATGCCGTCGGTCCAATCTGGGACGGAGGCCAACAGGGCGAAGCAAAACTGCTGGAGTCAGCCTATCGGACTTGTCTGGAACTTTGCCGCGAACACAACTGCGACAGCGTTGCGTTTCCCGCGATCAGTACAGGCGTGTACGGTTACCCGATGGACCTTGCGGCAGAGATCGCTCTGAATGTCGCCCGAAACTTCGTCGTCGAATACAACTCTCCCAAACTGATCCGGTTTGTGCTTTTCAGCGACGGAGCATCCGGAGCGTTTGCAAGAGTTCTTGAGTCGATGACCGAGTGAAACGTACCCATCTGCAAGCAATCATCATCCGAATCGTATTACACAGGAATTGGGACCAGCATTGTCCGAACCGACGATCGAACAGTTTGTGACCTCAGACGGCTACCGCCACCATTGCCGGCGATGGGTCCCGGAAGGACGGCCGAAAGGTTTCGTTCTGTGTCTGCACGGAATTCAGAGTCACTCTGGATGGTACGGCTACTCCAGCGGCAAGCTCTGCGAAGCTGGCTATGAAGTCGTCTTTGTCGATCGCCGCGGCTCGGGACTGAATCACTCCGAACGGGGCCACGCCCGGCACCACGACCGGTTGATCAATGACGTCGTGCAGGCGCTGGAAGATTTGCGAATTCGACGCAACGAAATCGCACCGACGGTTCCCGTCACACTTCTCGGAGTGAGCTGGGGCGGCAAGCTGGCATCAGTGGTGGCGGCTCGGCGGCAGGAATTGATCGATGGTCTGGCCTTGCTGTACCCAGGCATTCGGTCGCACTTTGAAGCGAGCATCATGGACAACGTCAAGTTGTCGCTCGCTCGCGAAGCCGAGCTGTTTGAAAAGTTGATTCCAATTCCGCTGGACGATCCAGCTCTGTTCACAGGCATTCCCGAATCACAATCGTTCATTCGGGACGACAATCTTTCATTGCGAGACGTGACCGTTTCATTTTTGCTTGCGAATCGCGAACTGGACGGACTGACTCGATCGGCACCGCCAGAGATTCGCTGCCCGGCAATCATGATGCTCGCGGGCAAGGATCGCATCATCGACAACCCGGCCACGACACAGTGGTACAAATCGCTGGCGTCTCAGGAGCGAGCGTTCTTCGAATACGAAAAAGCTTGTCACACACTGGAATTCGAACCCGACCGCGACCAATGGATCAGCGACCTGACCGGTTGGCTGGATGGACTGCGTCTCACAACCTGACGGCCGGAAAGTCAGTTTGTGTCCCGACGTGCTGAAAGAATGTCCGCAGGCTCGACTGGTCACCAGGACGTTTCAGTGGTTCAATCAGAACTTTCACCCGTCGCGCCAATCGTTGCCATTAAGCCGAGCCAATCCAAATTCAGGACGTCTCATGAAGCTGACACCCTCAAAAGAACGTGCTACCAACATTTTCCATTCGTCGGCAGTAATGTTCGTCGTTCTGTTGTGTCTGGCAGCCGGGTGCGACGACGGCACCGCTGTAAAAGAAGCTGACTCGGGCATGGCTACGTCGCTGACCACGGAAGACGCCCCTGCACTTCCGGATGCAAGCACCGCGAATGACGATTCAGAAAGCGACGCATCCGACCAGTCCGACAATGCGACCGAGGCATCAGCGAGCCCTTCAGACACGCCGGCAGAATCGGTCTCCGCCGAAGACACCGATGGGCCAGCTGACTCCGAGAAAACTCCCCCCGCGGATTCAGCCGACGACACAGATGATCCAGCAGCCGTCACAGAAGCCGTTCCGGAGAAGTCACAAGGAACAAAACTCCCAGAGGACTTTCTGGAAGGCAGCCAGACTACGTCGCTGAATCAGCAGAAGACCGTGCTGCTGGATCTCACGGGAAAACGCATTCTGCTCAAAGCTCGAGTGTGCCTCACTGAAGGGCTGCTCGAAATGCTGCTCTGCCCGCACCAGACGAAGGAGCATGAATCAATCCTTTCGACCAAAGCCGCCGCTTTCACCGTGCATACAGGCCTGCTGGCACTCGGGTGTAAAGAAGGGCAAGCCGCCAGGTACGATTCGGAAAACGAGACGTACACTCCGGCCAGCGGTCAGATCATCGACGTATTTCTGCACTGGGCCGATGCCGAAGGAAAGCTGCATCGAGAACGCGCTCAGAACTGGGTCCGCCGCTCACGACAGCACTACTACCAGGCAGAATTCAAAACACTGCCCAAGGATCTGAAACTGATTCCCGACGGTAATCTGAGATACGACGACGTCAACCAGTATCTCTTCTGGTACGGACCGATGAGCGACGATGAGCTGACCGACTGCCTCAAGATGAGTTCCGACGAGAAGTTTCAGGCAGCGATGCGACGGTTCCACAAAGAGGGACAGGAAAAGCCGATGGTCGCGGACTGGGTCTTTGTTGGCAGCGGATTTTATGAAGACGGAGATTCGGCAAAACAATATCTGGCCGAGGGCGGCTACATGATCTGCGTCGCCAATTTCCCAATGGCCATGCTCGATGTTTCCACGCCAAGCGATTCCAACGGAACGGAATCGCTCGCTTATGAAGCAGCAACCGAACAGCTTCCGCCACGCGACTCCGAAGTCATGATCGAGCTGGTGCCGCGTCAGGCAAAGAAAGCTGTCAATGAAAAAGCGGCGGCAGACGAAGTGACCACAGAAAAGACGGAATGACTGAGTGGTGCGTCGAGACGCACCCTACAATTCTATCGAATAGTCGCTGTGGTGGGTGGCTCGCTGACAAACGGGAGTTCCGTTCCGGATTCGAGGAACAGTGAGCGGACCATTCCCATCCCGATGGGCTTGCCGGCTGACCATGACCAGGCAACAGACGTCGCTCGACCGGCTTCCTTATCCTGCTTTTTGGGATTCAACAGGGCGATCCCGACTGAGGGAGTCTCAGCCGCTTCAATTTCAAACGAGGCCAAAGCCTTGTTCACGTGGCCCATCGCGTTCAGGCGAGCGATGGGTTCCTGCCCAAGGTAGCAGCCTTTCTGGAACGAAATCGCGAGTTCCGTTCGAGCGGCTTCCTGAGCCAGGTTTTCGTCCGTCAGGTCGATGCCGTAAACGGGGAACGTCGCTTCGATCCTCAGCGATTCGAACGCGCGTGTTCCCCCCGCTGTGATCCCAGCGCTCGTCAACTTTTCCCATAGAGCGTCACCTTGGGTTGCTTCGCCGATAATCAGGAAGGCTGTCGTGCCAAAGATGTCCACCCGCTTGATGTGAATCGCAGATTCCACTTCTCCGGTTTGAACAGTCAACTTCGTATGCTGCCATGCGGCAAGCTCCGCAACATCCAATCCAGCGTCAGTCAGCAACTGAACGGCCTGCGGCCCCGAAACAAGGAATTCCGTGAGCAATTCTGTTTGGTCCACGAGTTGAACATCCTCAACGAGACAATACTTATTGAGATGCGACGTCAACGCCTCGCCCTGCCCTGGCACTGACTCGATCGTGAGAGACTCTTCGTCGGCAAACACAAAAACATGGCCAAGGATGCGGCCTTTGACGTTGCACAAAAAAGCTTCACAGCCTGAGCCGGTTTGCAGTCCTTTGATATCGTTCGTGCAGAAGCCGTGGAAGAACGAGTGGCGATCCGCTCCCGACATCTGCAATTGTGTCCGATCAGAAACGTCGAAGATCGCCGCCGAGTCCGTGGCGGCTCGATATTCCGACTCAGCATTTCCAAAGTCAGGTTGAGAATGTCGTGGCTCCACGTGATCGTCTCCGCTGGTTGCATTCGGCTGGTTGCATTCGGCTGGCTCGTTCGGCTGGGACGGTATTGCACGCTCGACACGGAAGCAAACCGCGAGTGGCAGGATGGGCACCGCCCACCAGACTGTACCGCGAGAAAAACGTTAGGTAGTGCCCACCCTACACACTCAATCCATCAACAGAAGCGGCAATCGCGTTTCGTGGCGAGGGCCAACTGCGATCCGCTACAGTCACTCTGCTTGATCGCTCACTTCTAACTCGCACCGGCAGACTCCATAACAGGACACTTTTTGATGAAGCCAATCGCCAGAATTTCTGCTTGCCTCGCTCTTCTTCTAGCAGCGGTGATCTCACAGCGCGTCTCAGCGGCCGAACTGCCAAACATTCTCTGGATCACCAGCGAAGACAACGGCCCCGAACTGGGCTGCTACGGTGACGATTACGCGATCACTCCGCACATCGACAGACTTGCCGAAAAGAGCAGCCGATATCTGCACTTCTGGTCGAACGCTCCCGTTTGTGCTCCGGCCCGAACAACGATCATTACCGGAGTCTACCCGCCGGCGACCGGAGCCGAGCACATGCGGAGCAACGTGCCGCTGTCATCAAAGCTGAAGATGTATCCTCAGATTCTTCGAGCTGCCGGCTACTACTGCACCAACAACAGCAAAGAAGACTACAACCAAATCAAGCCCGGAAAGATTTGGGACGAGTCGTCACGGAAGGCTCACTGGAAAAACCGCAAGGACGGCCAGCCGTTCTTCGCCATCTTTAATCATACAATCAGTCACGAAAGCAAAATCCGAAACGAAATCGACCCGAAGGACGTCATTCACGATCCTGCAAAAGCTCGAGTCCGAGCATACCACCCGGATACACCAGAAGTACGCAAAGACTGGGCTCAGTATTACGACCGCCTGACGATGATGGACGCGCTGGTCGGTAAAAATCTGAAGGAGATCAAAGACGCGGGCCTGGCTGATGACACGATCGTTTTTTACTACGGAGACCACGGCTCCGGCATGCCTCGCAGCAAACGCTGGCCGTACAACTCGGGCCTGCACGTCCCGCTGATCGTTCACATTCCCGAGAAGTTCTCGCATCTCCGACCGAAAGAATACTCCGCCGGTAGAACATCGGACCGCCTGACGGCGTTCGTCGACCTGGCTCCAACACTGCTCAGCCTGATCGGACAAAAACCGCCGGAGTGGATGCAGGGGCACGCGTTTGCCGGCAAGCACGATGCCGGCCCGCAACCATTCATCTACGGTTTCCGAGGCCGCATGGACGAGCGTTACGACCTGTTGCGTTCGGTCACCGACGGCCGATACGTCTACCTGCGGCAGTACATGCCTCACAAGATTTACGGGCAGTACATCCAGTACATGTTTCAGACTCCGACGACACGAGTCTGGAAAGAGATGTTTGACGCCGGGCAGTTGAACGAAGCCCAAAGCAAATTCTGGCAGCGTAAGCCGCCGGAAGAACTTTACGACCTGCACACCGACCCGGACGAAGTTAACAACCTCGCAAAATCGCCCGAACATCAAGCGATCCTTAAGAAGCTCCGCAAAGCGCAGCGAGACCTCGCCGTGAAGACTCGCGACGTTGGCTTTCTGCCGGAAGACGATCTTCACTTGCTGGCGAAAGAATCGACTCCGTACGACGTGGGTCACGACGAATCAAAATATGATCTCGAAACAGTCCTGACCGCAGCCGAGGACGCATCCTCACTGAAAGCCGGCGAGACAACATCGCTTGTTAGGAGACTCTCCGACAAAAATCGGGCCGTCCGATACTGGGCAGCGCTCGGTCTTTTGATGCGAGGCGAAGCCGGGCTCAAAGCTGGTCACGATCAACTCACTGAAGCCTTGAAAGACGAGTCGCCATCAGTCCGGGTCATCGCCGCGCAGGTGCTGGCACAATTCGGCTCCGACACGGACAGTGCAAAAGGCCTGCCTGTCCTAATGCAGCACGCTTCGATCGAGTCAAATTCGATCTACATCGCGATGCTCGCGTTGAACGCCCTGGACGAACTCGATGACCGGGCCGCTTCCGTCACGGAACAAATCAAGAACCTCCCAACAAAGTCGGACGTCAAGTATCCGCGAATGGATGCGTACATCCCGAACCTGAAAACCAAAACGCTCGCCGACCTGCAGGCGTCTGAATAACCAGCGGGCATCAGCACCACTCTGTCGGCACAAGGTTTCAAGCAGCTACAAACACAAACAAGCGACGGATAAGTATCCTCTTCCGTCGCTTGTTTGTGTTCGGGGCGTCGGTTTTCTGTAGCCATCGCCTGACATTTGACACGGCATTGAGATATCCAGTTCGAACCGCTCAGCCCGGCGATGTTTTAATTCTTTCGATATTCAGCTTGACGAGTTGGCTTCGCCTCTTAAACTCCGAACGAATTAAAAGTTCGTGCGCCGGCATTCGGAGTTTCCAAATATGGCTCGCCCACCTTCAGAGCACCCGACCGAATTGGAACTTGCCATTCTGAAAGTGCTGTGGCAGAAGTCGCCGCAGACCGTCCAGGACGTGCGTGACGAACTTTCAACATCTGGACGGGAACTTGCTCACAGCTCGGTCATAACCATGATGAATATCATGGTCCGCAAGCAGTACCTGAAACGCGAAAAAGCCGGGCGAGCGTTTGAGTTCACGCCGCTGATCGAACAGCAAAGCGTCGGTCGCAGCATGCTCGGCGACATTGTCAATCGTGTATTCGACGGCTCTGCGAGTGCTGTGATGCTCGAACTGTTTGAAACATCCGACGTTGATTCCAAAGAACTGGCTGCCATCCGCAAGATGATCTCGCGAAAGACTCGCGAGCTGAACCAGTAGTCCCGCAAACGTTTGATTGTTCGGTAGGGTGTGCACTGCCCACCAGCTTCAGAATTGGTGGGCAGTGCCCGCCCAACGAGTTCCGGAGACGCACTCATGATGGCACTCACTTTTTCACAGATCGCGGACGTCGCTTACCCGCTTGCATGGCAGCTCACACTGACGCTGATACACGTTCTTTGGATCGGCGCGGCAATCGCAGCGTTGGCCATTTTCGTCGATCGCATTCTTGCGACGGGAACGAGCGATTCAGGTTCGACCGACGCCGGATCGGCAAACACTAGAGCTCGCTACTGGCTGAACATGACCGCGTTGGTCACGCTCGCGGCGACTCTGCCGATCACGTTTCTCGTGGTGAGAGATTCCGCTGCTCAGTTCGACGCTTCACCTTCAAGTTTGATGGTCGAGGCCGTTGAGCCTGAATCTTCAATTCCGATTGCTAACGCTCAACTAAGCAACTCAGAGAGTGCTGAAACTTCGGCAGCAAAGAGCGAGTCAACCGCCGGCGAGCCTGCAGGAACATTGTCCGTTACTCCCGTCCATCCAAGTGAAGATCCGGCCCCTCTCATTGATTCAATGTTGAATCGACTCCAAACAGTGGCTCCGGCGATCGCCCTTGTCTACCTCGCTGGTGTGTTGACGATGCTGGTCCGTCTGGCTGTTGCATTTTGTGGCGGGCAGCGGCTGACCTCACTCGGACAACCTGTCGCGGAACAATCGATACTCGACGTGGTGGCCACTCAGGCAGAACGGTTGGCTCTGAAAGCCGTGCCAATGGTCGCGTTCTGCGAACGCGTTGCCGTGCCCGTCGTCGTCGGAGTTCTCAAACCGGTCATCCTGCTGCCGGCGGCGATGATGTCGGGGCTAAACTCTCAGGAACTCGCTGCGGTCCTCGCGCACGAACTCGCTCACGTCAAACGATTCGATCACGTTCTGATCGTCGTGCAGCGTTTCCTGGAAGCCGTGCTGTTTTTCCATCCGGCGGTGTGGTGGCTCGGACGGAGAATCCATGATCTGCGGGAGGATGCCTGCGACGACCTCGTCATTCAGGGTGGCACCGACCGCATGGACTACGCCCGATCGTTGTTACGTGTGGCCGAAATGCGGGTTGGTGACGACTCTCACGCCGCGCAGCTCGCTCAATTGGCAGTCGACGGCGGTGATCCTTCGAAGTTAAGGCAACGTATTCAACGGATCGTTCAAAGCGAAGACGAACCGGGCGTACGACTGAACCAGAGTCGCGCGACATTCGCGTTGGTAGCGTCCGCGATGGCGATTGCTCTGTCGCTTGTTCCAGTTCTGCCTGGAATTTCAGACAAACCACCTGGAATTTCAGACAAACCAGTCGACGCGGCCGCCAATCCGGTTCTAGCTAGGGAAAGTTCAGCCAATCGGGAATCAGCAGGCGACGACACTGAGGAAGAACGAGCGAGCGTCACGCAAAAACTGGAAGAACCAGCTGAGTTGCACGTCGAAAAAATGCCGTTGATCGCCGTTCTGGACGCTGTCGAAAAGCTGAGCGGTATCTCAGTGACTGTTGATCTTGGCCACTTCCGAATGCGAGACGTCGATCCTCAAACGCCAATCACGCTCGACCGTGAGGATCTAACGATTCAGACGCTCTTCGAGAAAATCGTACAGCAGGCACATCTGACATTCGAAGTCAGCCCCGACGGAATCCTCATCCCGGCGAACACTCCAGCGCTCGAACTTCGCATTGTTCCCGAACTTCCAGATTCTGAAGCGAAGATTCGCGTTCCGGAAGGTTGGGACAAGTCCCATTACCGTGACGGCACGGTCGAAGGGATGGGCGATGCTAAAGACAAAGGCTTTGCCTGGTTTCCACTTCAGAAAAAGAAGCAGGATCCCGTTGACGTTCCTGTTTCTGGTGTAGATGGCAGCTTCTCGTTCGGCCTGCTCAGCGATTCACCAGATCACGTTCTTACGGCAGATGGTTCATGGCACGTTCAGAATGTCGAAATTCAGGATGACGACTTCGGACGACGCAACGTCCGTGTCAACCTTGACCAACTCGGCGGCCTCCACCTTCAACGTCTTTCAAAGACGGCGTTGAATCAGCAGTTGGCGATCATCGTCAATGGTGTTGTCATTTCAGCACCGATCGTGCGTAGCGAGATCGGTCGCGCATTCACCATCACGGGCAACTTTTCCGATGACGAGTTGACGATGATTGCCGACGGCATCCGGGGAGCGATGGTCCCGCCAGGCAAGGAGCTGACTTACAAATGCGACGTCATGGACGAGAAGTCTGGCGAGCCGGTCTCGGGAGCAAAAGTTTTGTGGCGAGTTCGCAGGACCTCTTTCAAGCAGGACGAGCGCCCGCTCTTCGAACAACGATTTACGACGGATAAGAATGGTCGATACACCGTCCAGTTGCCGCGAGAGGCATTTGAGTTCGCTCAACTGTCGATCGAATTCGAAGTCCAACACCCGGACTACCTTCCGAAAAAGAACGTCGGAACCCGGTTGACGCTGCCCGACGCTCCGGGGCCTCGCATGACGGACCTCAGGCATCTGAAGATTCTGCGAGGGGTGCCAGTTACTGGACGGTTTGTGAATCCCGACGGAAGTCCGGCCGCCAATCTCCCGTTGATGATCTCTCGCAGCCGTGATGCTCCAGGAGCGGGGTTTCGCGGAGACGTCATTGGCCGGACGGATGCAGACGGGCGATACGACATTGTGACGACGGCAAGCTGGCCGAAGCGTCTGCACTGGTTCCCGGAGAAGTTTGTCAGCGATTCGGTGGCATTGAAGAAAGCAACGGACAGCCCAAAGCCGATTACCTTCGGCGAACAGAAAACGATCCGGTTGAAGAATGGTCCACGGCTGTCAGGCCGTGTTGTCGATCGAGCCGGCAGGGGGCTGAGTGGAATCTATGTGGAAGCATTTACTGGACGGACCGTGCCTGTCCTTCATGCAAAGTCGGGGGCCGGAGGTCACTTCGAATTCACTCCGTCGCCGCCTGGAGAATATCGCGTTTACACAACCGATGGTTTTATTGATCCGCTTACCGAGAAATATCTCGGCAAAACTCTGACCCGACCATTTACGGGAGTGACGATTCAGTTGCCGAAAACCGGCAAGCCAGAGCCAGTCATCATTAAACAGGCAGCGTCGGATCCGATTACGGTGACGGCTTATGACGAGAATGGCGAGCCGGCGATCAACAGGAGTTTCTGGACGGGCGTCGAGCCATACCGTTCAGCAACCAGTGAGCCCATCAAAGGGCAACCGGGCAAGTACCGATTGTGGATTCGACGAGGACGGTCTGGCGGAGCAATCACAACGAATCGTTCTTACGAAACGGCAACGATCTGGCAACGAACGACCGATTCATCACCAGCACCCGGCCAGGACCTCTATCTAGGCAAAGTAAAACGAAGGGGCGAAGAAGTAGTCGTCCGCTTCCGTCAGAGCGCGACGATTCGACTGATTGTCAAAGCCGGCGAGAAAGTCGTTCCCTGGGACGCCAGAAGCCTGAACGTGAAGTACGCTCGTGCCGCCGAGTTTGAGAAACTGGGAGTACGCCATCCAGGGTTCGCAATCAGCGTCCCGAAGCAAGGCCCAGAACACGTCATTCAGCGAGTCGCTCCCGATGAGGATGTCATCATCGACGTCGGCATCAAAGGGGAACTTCGTAAGCAGCAGACCATTCGGGTGGGAGCGGGCGAATCGAAGACGATCACGATCGACCTCGCCGCAGTCGCGAATGACGTTTCAAAGAACAGCAAGCCGGATGAAGACGATGTGAAATTCGCAACTTTGTCAGTGAAGTACGACGTCGCGGACAGTGACGATGAAGCAAAGATCATCCTTGAAAACACCGGTGTTTCAAACGGCGAGATTGGCAGCGTGCAGCGAGGAATGATGCGACACACGCCGGTAAAAAAGGGCGAATCATTTCAGCTCAACAAGCTGGTGCCCGGTAAGTACCAGGTCGCAAGGTATCGCGAAGTCGAAATCATCACTCTGGTCGGGAAGGAGAACGATCCGAAAGGACCGCGAGTCAACTCGGGGGTCTACATCGACCGAATGCAGTTTACACTCGAAAGCGGAGAGAGCAGATCAATCGTCTTTCAACGTCCAAAGGGACAGCGCATCAAAGGGCTGGTCACGAACCTCGCCGAGTTCAAACCGAACCGCACGATCGTCGAAATCTGCAGCCCCAACGCAAAAGACGATGACATCGGACGTGGACTCGACGTGACCGTCTTCGACGCTCAGCAGTGCAACGACGGAAAATTCGAGACTGACGCTCTCGTCCCCGGCAAATATAAAGCGATTGTCACCGGCTACGAAGCATGGACCGAGCAGCAGATGTTTCGTTCAGGAATTCAACGACCACCGTTTATTGGAAGCGTAGAATTTACCGTTCCGTCTACTGGCAAAGTTGAACCAATCGAAATCAAACTGCGAGACGCATTCAAAAAGGTTGATTGACCTATTTACGCGTCAGGATGACTTGATGCGGACCTTGCTGCTTGTCGCCAAAGACAACGTTGGCAGCCAGCGTTATCTTCCCTGCAGGAAGTTTGATCGTCGCGGTATGCCCTCGGTTCTGACTGGCGGGAATATCGAGGGTCCAATTCGATGTTCGGGCTGATACCGTCGCTTTTCCAGCAGGGTGATCGCCGTTGAAAATCAGTTCGACCTCGTAGTCACCGGCTTCTGGAGCTTCGAGCAACCACACCCCGTTCGAGTTGCCTGCCCACGGCCGTCCCTGTGTGTGTCGCCAATCCTGGCGAGTCAGCACGCTCCGTAATTCGTGTTTTGTTCCAATGACGATCCGCGGCGGCGCGAAATTATCTGGCCGCGTCGAGCTGACGTCTTTGAACCACGCTTGGTAGGCTGCCTTCAGTCGAGCGGTTACCTTTGGACGTTCGCCGGCAAGATCTTTCTGCTGCCTCGGGTCGTCGTTTAAGTTGTAGAGTTCAAGCTTCGGTTCGCCGGCAAAACTCTCCTTACCAAAGCCGCTCGGATGAACCAGCTTCCACGGATGTTCGTGGATGGCAAAGTGATGAAATTGCTGTGGCTCATTGCCGCGATGCGTCTGCAGGACGACCTGCCGCTTCGGCCAATTTTTGCTCTCACCAGTTAGCAGTGGCAGAAAGCTACGACCATCCACTTTGTGTCCAGCCGGAACATCGACACTGCAGGCATCCAGAATCGTCGGCAAGAGATCGATGTGTGCACTCAGAGAATCGGAAGTACTGCCAGCCTTGACCTTCGCGGGCCAATGGAACAGCAACGGCGAGCGGATGCCGCCATCATCCACGGCGGTTTTCATACCTCGCATGTCACCGACAAATCTCACACTGTTTGGGCCGTTGTCGTTGAGGTAAATGACGATCGTATTCTCGAGGATGCCCAGAGCTTTAAGCTTTGCGAATAGTCGTCCCACGTTCTCGTCGATGTTGGTAATCATCGCGGCGATGCGAGCCAGCTTGTCATTCTCATTCTTGAGCCGCTGAGGGTTGAACTTGTTGATCAGAATCGGGGAGAAGTCGACCTGACTGTACTCGTCGTACAACTCTTTAGGCACGTCGTGAAACGGACCGTGCGGCGCGTTGGTCGCGATGTAGGTGAAGAAGTTTTCTTTGGCCTTTGCACGCTTGCTGATGAACTCCATCGCTGCGTCGAAATAGATGTCCGTGCAATATCCCTTCATCGAAACTTCTTCGCCATTCTTAATCAGCGTCGGATCGGTGTACTTCCCTTCGGCACCGATCGGATCAGACGGCTGTCCGATCCCGCCGCCTCGATGAACGAGACTGTCCTGAAAACCCTGATCCATCGCTCGGAGCGGGTAGTTATCGCCCATGTGCCACTTGCCGTAGATCCCGGTCTGATAACCGGCATCGCGTAGAAACTCGGCGAGCGTGACTTCGTCGGTGTCCATCATGGCTCGACCGATGTAGGTATCGATGCAGCGAGTTCGATAGTTGTAGCGGCCGGTCATCAGACAGGCTCGAGTCGGAGCACAGACCGGGCTGACGTAGAATCTGCTGAGGAAGCCACCACGTTTGTGCATGGCATCCAGTTCAGGCGTTCTGATGATCGAGTTGCCCATGAACCCGTAGTCGCCACCGCCCTGATCGTCGCTCATGATGACAATCACGTTCGGACGCTCAGCCGCGTGGACCGTCGAATAAGAACATCCCAGCAGCAGTGCGATGATGGATGCGATCTTTGCCGACGGCTTCAAGACACTTTTCATCGGAGTTTCTCTTCAGGTTCAAGATTCAACAGGGGGGTGCTCCGCGGAGTTCTATCGAAACCAGAACCGTTTTCGTAGGCCCGGCTTCTGATGATTATTCTCGATACTGCTCAAGAATCCCTGGCAAGGTCGCCAGATCAAGGTTTCCGCCGGACAGGACTCCGACGACCTTCTTCCCGGTGAATCGCGATCGCTCTTTCCACGTCGCAGCGAGCGTTGCAGCGCCGGCACCTTCGGCCAGATTGTGAGTGTGTTCGAGGAGCCAATAGACGGCCTGCCGCATTTCGTCGTCGCTGACCAGGATCACATCGTCAAGCAATTCGTTCATAATGCCAAGCGTCATCTCAGCGGGCACTCGCGTCGCGACACCCTCGGCCCAGGTGTTGCATGGGAAGTCGGTTCCAATCTGGCCGTTCTTCCAGGACATGGCAACCGCCGGAGCTCCCTCAGCCTGCACGCCGATAATCTGTGTTTCGGGGTGAAGGTGTTTGGCGACGATGCACGTACTGGCCGTCCCGCTTCCCAGACCGATGGGCACAAGGATCACATCCGGGTCTGGCAACTCGTCAAAAATCTCAACGGTCATCGAGCCGACGCCTGCGATCAGCTTTGGCTCGTTTGCTGAGTGAACGTATCGAAGTCCCGATTGAGCAAGTTCCGTCTCGACGTACGTTCGGGCTTCGTCAAAGTCTCGACCGTGTTCAATCAGCTTCGCTCCGAGTCGCCGAATTGCCACGCACTTACCAGGGTTGATCCCAGCCGGAACGACGATCGTGCATTCGACTCCAAATTTCCGGGCGGCATACGCAAGCGACTGACCGTGATTCCCGGTCGAACAACCAAGTATGCCGGCCGCGCGTTCTTCGTCCGTCAGCGTCGATACCAGATTAATGCCGCCGCGAATTTTGAAGGCACCGACAGGCTGATGATTCTCGTGCTTAACGAAATAGTTGCAGCCAAGCAGTTCGCTCAGCCCAGACCATTCAAACAAAGCTGTCGGCTTCAGAACTGACCGAACACGCGGCAGGGCTTCAATAACGTCTTCGTACGAAACTGGCAGGTCCGACATCACAGGCTCCGAGGTTCAAAGCATCTCATTCCAAATAAGAAAACCACAGAGACACAGAGGCCACAGAGTGAGTTCAGGCCAAGTCAACTCTGTGTTCTCTGTGCTTCTGTGGTTAGATCGACCGAAGTATCTGCTACTTCCTCGGATTCTCGTACCAGACGACGTTTTCGCTTTGCTGGCCAGCGATTAGCAGATCGAGGTCTTTGTCCAGATCGATGTCGACTGCCCGGATGTCGTAAGCCGCCTGTTCCGTCGCGACGATGTGAGTCTTGAAGTTTCCTTTGCCGTCATTTTCGAACCATGCGGCAATCTGGCTTCCGTAGGCACACGTCGCGGCGTCGATGTCGCCGTCGTCGTCCATGTCGACAACCTGAAGGCAGTGAGGGAATTCCAAGTCCGGGTTGATGTCGTGAATCTTCCAGGTAGGAGCTTCAAACCAGATGACACCCAGGCCGTGGCCGCGAGTCGCGATGAAGTCGACTTTTCCGTCGCCGTTGACATCGGCCTGCTGGATGCAGGTTGCTCCGGGATGCTTGCCGGGAAGTTCATGCCGAGTGAACGGTTTCGTAGGATCGTTGGACGCTTCCCACCAGTAAAACCATTCGCCCATGCCGGACGGGTCCTGAGCACCGCCTTTGGCACCCATCGCAATGTCCGCTCGGCCGTCACCGTTGACATCGCCGATGCCAAGGTAATGACTCAACCCCGGAGCGTCGTTACGAGCAAAGATGTGGCGTTCCCAGGACTTTGCTTTTCGAGGCTTCCTGGGAACCTTCAACCACGCGCCGGAGTTGGGGAACGCTCCAACCGGTTGCGCACTGTTCGCAAGCAGGTCGACTTTTCCATCGCCATCGACATCGCCTTTGAGCAGGCCGTGAATTCCGTTGATCTCCTGATCGGCGATGCGGACTTTCCAGACTCCAGCCGTCGGATTCTTTGGACATTCCAACCAGGCAACCAGACCGGGCTTATAGCGTGCTCCGATGAAATCTTCGTCACCGTCTCCGTCAACGTCGAAATGTTCGCTGTGGATAAACCCGTGCCCCTTCGTTTCATCGATAATGTGTTCGTTCCACTTCGGAGCGACGAACAATCGAGTCTTGCCTCCGCTGTTGCTGATGATGTCTGGCTTGCCGTCACCGGTAAAGTCGGCAGCGACGGCTGTGTTGCAACGTTCTCCTTCATGGACAACATGCTTCTTCCACGGCTTGTCGTCGGCGCTGCCCGAAACTGCTGAGAAGACGAATAACGCAAGACTCGTCGCGATGATCAGGTGGCGAAAGGACATAACACGGATACTCCGGAAGGATTCTTTGATTAGCAGGGATGGTGCTCGGAATCTTTCAACCACTAAAGACACGAAATAAAATCATCCTCAATTTCGTATCTTTAGTGTATTTCGTGGTTGAGAATTTCTCGGGCACTGATTCGTAAACTCAATCTCGGTGGTGATCAGGGAAGAATTTCTGGAGCGTTTCATCACTGGGACGTTTTGTAATCAGAGAGACACCGATCAAGGCGATCGTTGAGGCGGCGACCAGAGTTACGATCTGATGCTGACCGAGAAAACTGTAGTGAGTGTTGTTGCCCCACTCGGCGTCTCGCAGAAGAGCGATCCAAACGGCGGCTGTCGTGATGATTGATGCGTACGTTCCGGTTTTGGTCAGGCCTCGCCAGTAAAGGGCCGCGACAATCACCGGGAACAAGGCTGAGAATGCGCTGAAGCACCAGATGCCCAGGTTGAAGATGCTGACGTTTTTCGCCGTGGCTGCCAGCAGGGCGAGTCCGTAGCAAACGGCGACGATCGCGACGACAAAGAGACGGGCGTAGAGAATAGATTGTTTTTCGTCACCGTCGCGACGACCGAGGATGTCTCGTGTGAACATCGTGCCGAGACACAAAAACTGGCTGTCGAGTGACGACATAATCGCAGCGAGAATTCCGGCGGTCAGCAGCCCCGACAAAACCTCGCCCGAGTGTTCGTTGACCAGGTATCCAAGTATTTTTGACGATGGCAGCCCTTCGGGGATGCCGACTGACGCTGCGGATGCCCAGGTTCCGATCAGCACGCACGGAGCCCAGACAATCATTACGAACAGCGGATGGACGACGATCGGCAATTTAAAGGCGTTAGCGTCTCGCGCGGTCAGCCAGTGCTGAAAGATGTGAGGGAACATTCCAATTGAAAAAGGAATGAGCAGGAACGCGAAGTAGATTCGGTGCGGCATCGCTTCTCGCGAAAGTTTGGCGGGAACGACTGCGTTGCTGGCGGCCTGCATGCTTTCGAAGAAGCCGTCCTTCCCACCGATCCCTTTGACCAGAACAAAGAAGGTGATCACGCCTAACGCCATGAAGACGGTTGTCTGAAATGCGTTGGCCCAGGCGGTTCCTCGCATGCCTCCGAAGAAGACATAGGTAAGAACGACTCCGCAGATAACGAGCGACCCAAGCCACGGCGGAATCCCACCGCCCGAACTCGCGAACGCTTCGGGAAACACGCCCTGGGTGACTGCGTTGATCGTGCCACCAGCCCCCAGAATTCCAATCAGGACGTAGGGGATGACAAAACCGACGACGACGGGAAACAACACCCAGCCGATTCGCTGACTGTCCAGCCGGTCTTTGAAATATTCGATCTGAGTCGAATAGCCGTGCGTTTTGCCGAGTTGCCAGACCTTCAAACCGATCATGAAAAAACATAGCGGATGGAGCAGGGCACTCGACGAAGCCATCAGACCATAAACGCCGATGCCGGCAACAAACGACTTGCCTGTCGACCCGACCAGCGAGAATGACGTCATCGTCGTGCCGAAGAGCGACATCAGCAGCAGAAACGGACCGATCGAATGGCTGGCCAGCATGTAGTCGAGGCTCGTGCCGCGGAACAGCCGGTTCGAGCTGACTCCGAGCAGCAGAAGAATGACCAGATAGATTCCGATGATCGTGAGCGATGTCATGCCTGCGGTGCCTCCGCAGAATCACCAGCACTACCAGTTGACAGTTGCTCGTCTGCCAACTCGGAAGGCCATGCACACTTCACGACAAACAGCCAGAACCCGGCAGCGACTATCGACAGGCCGACGTGGTACAGCAATCCGATCGGGAACCATCCCGCAACGAGTGTTGGGTCATCCCAGAACCAGAAGTCGTGATGCAGAATCACGAGCAGTGCCAGCAACGGCCAAACGAATTTTCTCATGGCAGGCGATCAGCAGAAGGTCATCGAGACGTCAAAAAGGCGGAGACTGATTGTTCCGGGAATCGGGCCGTTGTGCAATCGCCGGAACGGAACGTCTGATCTCGCAGGAATGAACAGTGACTCCAGCTGTTGACCTCACCGCAGCTCGCCGACTTCCTTCACACCGAGATATTTTCTATCAGCGGCTGCGAACGACCGGCTTAAATTCAGTAATCTCTCATTGAATAGACAAATCGTGGCCCTCAGATGATCCTCTGCAGACACGCCATTGATAATTCATCTGTCCAAGATGATTCGAAAGAACATATGCCGTCGTTGAGTGACCGTTACTACGCCGTGCTGGCGACAAAGACTGCCGGCAAAGCAGCATCGGCGGTTGAGATTGTCGACAGCGTTCTGGAAGCCGCTCGCGAATCCGGGGCGAGCGACGTTCACCTGATTCCAACCGAATCTGGTCTCGAAGTTCACTGGCGAATCGACGGCGTTCTACACGCCATTGAAACTTTGCGGGAGGAAATCTCGGCGAATGTCGTCTCGCGTTTGAAAGTTCTGGCCGGGCTGCTGACGTACCGCAGCGAGACTCCGCAGGAAGGCCGCATTCAAAGCTCCGGCGATACTGACGTCGAAATGCGTGTCAGCACGTTCCCGACGATGTTCGGAGAGAAGGCAGTCGTTCGGCTGTTTGCGGGCTCAGGTCAGTATCAGAGGTTTGAAACTCTTGGTCTGCCGGGCGACATCCAAGCCGGACTGAGTGACCTGTTGCTGGAATCCGGCGGCGTGATTCTCGATTGCGGACCGGCCGGCAGCGGCAAGACGACGACTATTTATGCCTGTCTTCGAGAATTGGCAGACAAATTTGGATCGCAGCGGAGTCTTGTCAGTCTGGAAGACCCGATCGAAGCGGTGATTCCCGGAGTTGCTCAGTCGCAAATCAATCCAACGGCGGGCTTTGATTACGAAACTGGCTTGAAGTCGCTGATGAGGCAGGACCCCGAAGTCATCCTTGTCGGCGAGATTCGAGATCGAGTTGCTGCGGAAACGGTTTTTCAAGCGGCGTTAACGGGGCATCTGGTCCTGACAACTTTTCATGCAGGCAGCGCGACGGGAGCCATCTGCCGTCTGTCCGACATGGGAATCGAACCTTATCTCTTGCGGACCGGATTGCTGGGGATTGTTGCTCAGCGACTGGTTCGAAAACTTTGCGAATGCTCAACGGAATCGTCAGAAAGTAGCAACCTGCTGGGCCTTGACCTGGCCAGCTGTCATGTTCCGGTGGGCTGTGAAAAGTGTCGCGGCACTGGCTATCACGGTCGATTGTTGCTGGCGGAATTTCTTCGAACGGAGTCATCAGATGTGGGGCGAGCGATTCTGTCTCAAAGCGACGCAGATGAACTTGAGACTCTTGCGGTTTCAGCGGGAATGACAACTCGCTGGGATCGGGCAGTCGAAGCCGTCAAAAGCGGACAGACCAGCCCCGCAGAAGTACGAAGAGTGTTTGGGTTTTCGCATTAGGCTGTCAGTTTTCGGCAATTCAGTTAACCACTTTTTGACAAGGTATCAGCAGACCTCGCAATGTCCGATCAACCAGCCAGTAGTGCAGCCTCTGTCCGACTCGAAGAGTTGCTCGCTCTCAACGACGAGATCGGCGCGCTCATTCGAGCTGGCGTCCCGCTGGACCTCGGGCTGCGTCAGTACGGAATGATCAATCAACCTGGCATTCCGCCCGAATACAGAGAGAGCAACGCGATCTCTACAGCACTGGGCCGACTGTCCAGTCGACTTGCCGATCGCATTGCAGCGGGAGATTCACTGCAGGCCGCGATCGACCATGAAGGTGACCATCTGCCCGGCATCTATCGCGCCGTCGTCGAAGCGGGAATTCGAGCCGGTCGTCTGCCGGAAGCTCTGGAAGCGTTATCAGTCGTCGCCCGAGTTCTCCTGAAACTACATCGGCAGGTCGTCGCATCGCTGATTTATCCCGCGATTGTGCTGGGGCTTGTCTGGTTAATGTTGATTGCCTTTTCACTGCAGATCTTCCCATGGTTTCTTCACATCTGGGAATCTCTGCACCTGGAGCGAGGTCTCGCGATCAACATCGTGGCCATGATTCGCGAGACGATGCCGTACTGGGGAATTGGCACTCCAGTTGTCACTGTCGCCTTGTTTTTCTGGTTGCAGGCTGCCGGTAACCGAAGTAGTGCATCGCCGGCCGGGCGATTAGTCGAAAGTCGGCTGCATCGTTTCGCGTGGATTCCCGGTGTCGTCCGAAACTACGACTACGCAACGTTTCTCAAAATTCTGGCGTTACTCGTCGAGCACGAAACTCCGCTGCACGAGGCGTTGGTTCTGGCAGGACACTCAACCGGCAATCGTCATATCATCAGCGATTCAACAAAGATTGCTCAGCGGATTCAAAACGGCGACTCGCTACAGGAGTCACTCCAACCCGCCACGCGGTTACCGAAATTCCTTCGCTGGATGCTCCGCTCCGGGGCAGAAAACGGCAAGTTAAACGAAACACTGAAACTGGCAGCAGACGTCTACGAGAAGCGAGCCTCGCGACGTGCCGAGTTGCTGCGAGTCGTCCTGCCGGTCGTTCTGACTGTCTTTATCGCTGGCGGCGTGACACTGCTTTACGGATTAGTACTGTTTGCCCCCGTCCGCGAGTTGTACGACAGACTGGGCGCCCCCGTCCTCATGTAAGTTTCCTGGCGGCATTTCTGATTTCAATCCTTATTGCGCGACTTTGACAAAGCAGCATGCCTCAATATCAGTACACAAGTTCTGACGAGAACGGCGAACTTCAGTCGGGCTTCATTGAAGCCGGCAGCGAAGCATCCGCTCGGGATCTGCTTGCGGAACAGGGAATTTCCGCTGAGTCGATCGAACTGGCCGATCCCGACCAGGAAAGCTCTGGAAATCATGAGACGCGTGGCGAACCGTCAGCGTCTTTCGGGATGACATCGGACGAGCATGTCGAAGTCGTCGGTCAAATCGGTCACCTGGTTTCAGCGGGGCTTCCGCTGGCCGCCGGCTTGAGAACACTCAGCGAAGAAGTCCCATCAGGTCGGCTGCGAAAAGTATTCGACCGACTGAGCGAAGGACTCGATCGCGGGGAAGCTCTGGAAGATGTGCTCAAGTCCGAGTCCAGCGACATTCCAGACTGGCTGGCGGCAGTTTTCGAGGCAGGCACCAAAAGCGGGCGGCTGCCCGAGTGCATTCAACACTTCATTGAATTCAGCCGTTTGCGAGCTGGCATCCGAGTCAAACTGATTATCAGCATGGTCTATCCAGCGATTCTGTTGGTCGCTGGTCTGGCAATCTGCGCGTTCCTTTGCTGTCTGGTAATCTCCGATTTCCGATCAATCTTTAATGATTTCGGCACAGAGCTTCCCGAACTTACCGAAACGATTCTGGCCCTGAGTTCAATCGTGGAAGACCTGGTTCATTATTGGCCGATGACACTGCTCGTCGGCTGGACATCGATTCTCGCTGTGTGGTTTCTTTCGAAACTTACTGTCGGAGCAGCGGGTGTTCGAAGACTCCTCTACCGCATTCCGCTGCTCGGTCGCGTTTTCAAACAGTCGGCGCTGGCCGAGTTTTCTCAGCTCCTGGCAATCATGATTGAAGCGAGAATGCCGATGCCAGCAGCACTGAAGCTGGTCGGTGGTGCCGTTCGCGATCCGAACCTTTCCGAAGGGGCGTACCGTGCGGCAAAGTTTATCGAAGCTGGAAACTCGATGAGCGACCTGCAGGGCGTCGTACGCGAGATTCCTGACGAACTACTGCGAGTTCCTGGCTGGGGACACAATGATTCCAGCCTTGCCGAATCGCTGCGAGTCTCCAGCGAAGTGTTCGCTCTTCAAAGTGAAATCAGCGGTCGAAGCCTTGCCGGCATGGCGACGCCTGGAGCCGTCATCATCGCCGGAGGCATCATCAGCTTGACGGTGATCGCTTTGTTCATGCCCCTTGTCAAATTACTGAATGATCTGAGCTGAATTCGCTTAATCGTTAACGCCTTTCTGAAAACTGAGCTGCAACTGGCAGCCCGCCGTAGTTCAAAACGAGGTCGCTTCTGTGCGATTCGAAGACTTCATATTTCTGATAACGATCGTGCTGGTCCCGTTGCTGGTCTGCGGCTTTTGCCGATACCGTGCCACGGAACTTCAGCATCTAAAAACTGCCCACAATGCTCGATTGCTCGCCAGACGAGTATCGCGTTTGATCGTCGTCAACCTCGGCATGTCGATCGTGTGTACGCTGTTCGGGCTCGTGATGTCTATTGGCTTGCTGACCCATGGTGACCAGGACATTGGCGTCGTCATTATGCCTCTCTATACCGTGCTCGGACTTGCTCTTAGCCTTTCCACAAAGCCGCTGTTCAGAATTCGGGCATCGCTACGAGCAGAACCAGATGACGACGACTATGCCGTGCCAACCGTGCCACAACCTTTGTCACGAGCGTTCGGAATCACTGTCTGGTCAATCCTTGGCGTGACAGTTTCGATCTTGACGCTCTTCGTGGGCTTAGGACTGTTTTTTCTTTCGGTACTGTTTTTTGCACTCATTCCACTGTTGTTCTGGCAAAGTCGTCGGGCTCGTGAAGGGCAGCTTCTTTGGTTACTGGCGCTGAGTGTTCGCAACAGCCACGACCTCGCCCAGGAAGTACAGGATCACGCTTCGACCTGGACCGGTGCTTACGCTGTGCGACTGCGACAATTGGCGGTTTATTTGAGAGCAGGAAGACCGCTCGGTCTGGCACTTGAACGAGTTCCCGGACTGCTGCCACTCTGGGTCGTCGCTTCAATCAAAATCGGCGAGGAGACTGGCTCGCTTAGCGAAGTTTTGAATGAGTGCGCGACCGCTGAACTTAGCTGGATGAAGAACCGGTTTCGCACCGGATCAATCGGCAGCCTGTTGATCTACCTGGCGTGCTATCCGTGGGTCATCCTGGGGCCGGTAACCTTCATCATGTATTACATCGTGCCAAAATTTAAGGCGATCTTCCAAGGGTTTGGTACAGAGCTCCCGCGTGCTACCGAAAATTTCATCTACCTCTACGACAATGGACTGCCGCTTATTTTGCTGATGGCACCAGTGTCGCTCGTCGGCGTCATTGTTCTCTTGAGGTTCGACCATGCCGGGTGGCGGAATGTCCGCATACGGCTCTTCCGAAAGTTTTATCCGCGATATGACATGGCACCGATCATGAGGCATCTGGCCCGAACGATCGAGAAGGGGAAAACTCTTCCCGACGGTCTGCTCGCCATTGCCAACTCGTATCATCGTCCGACGGTGGCTGACTCAGTCGCACAGGTTTATGTCGAGGCTGAGTCGGGCGGCGACTGCTGGAAGTCTCTGCTGGAAAGAGGCTACTTGTCGCGGCGTGATCTGACGCTGATCGAAGCGGCGAAACGCTCCGGAAACCTACCCTGGGCACTGCGAGAGATCGCTGACGTCAGAGAGAAAAACTACATCTTCCGTATCGACACCTTCGTGCAGCTTTTCCGTCCTGTTCCGATCCTGGCCATCGGTCTTCTGGTCGGTTGGATCTGCATTGCGATGTTTATGCCCGTTGTGAAACTCGTGAACGACCTGTCCTGATCGTGAGAGGCTTGCTGTGCGTCATTCGCTGAACAATCAATACAGGAAACTGCCCGCATCTTCGCGGCTGTCGGACCGTCGTTCCGGCGCATTGATGGTGGAACTGGTCGTCGGGGCCGTGCTGCTGGGCATCTTCCTGAGCAGCGTTGGCCCAATGTTCCGATGGATTCGTGATGCCAGGCTTGCTAGCGACCGGCATCTTTTCGCCATGCAGGAACTCGGAACGCAGATGGAACACCTTGCTGCCTTACCACCTTCTCAGATCACTGACGAGCGGCTCCAGTCCCTGTCGATCACCGATTCAACTCGCACCATGATCCCAGAAGCAAACCTGACGGCTGCCAGGCAGCCAAACGAAGACGGCATGCAGCGAATCACGCTCGCAATCTCCTGGGTCAACGACGCTGGAATGAACGTTGAGCCAAAACGACTGACTGCCTGGTTTCCAGCGGCATCGAAAGGGGCAGCCGAGTGAAAAGTTATCGCCCTTCTAGTTCGAGATTGACTCGCAAGCGTTCCCGCCGCGGAAGCTGGCTGGTCCAGGCCGTCGTGACAATGGCCATCATGAGTACTCTGATGACGATTGCGTCGACATCGTTGTTTCGGATGTTCCGCCAGGAATCTCGCATGATCGAGCGAGCATTCCAGACGTCAACATGGCTGCAAGTCAGCCGCGAATTTCGCCATGACGTTCACACGGCTCTCATGATCAAACAATCGGAAGATGGCACACGGCTGGAACTTGTAACAACGGAGGGGCCGGTCACCTGGGTGGCAGACGGAGAAAAAATTCGTCGAACAACCCAGAGCGTGGAACTGGAAGACGCGACCGACGCTTCGGCCATTAACCGACTACCCGGCGAACAGTACGTTTTTACTGACAGCGTGGCTCAACTTTCACTCACCGCAGGAGCAGCCGGCACTGCTTCTTTGGCGACTCTTGAGGTCGAACCTCTACCGACTCCAAATGGCGGAATCGTTCCATCGAAGACCGTGGTTGCAACAGCTGGTCTGGACCATCGTTTTCTCACACCAGTCGCGATGCCGGAGGATCAGCCATGAAGAAAGTTATGGTTCCATCCACTGGAAATATTTTCCGCCGTAATCGCAAAGGGACGGTTCTTGTAATTTTCATGATCAGCCTGGCCATGCTGTCCATGACCGCGGCGGCAATGGTTCGAGTGACATTGCTGCAGCGCAGCATGGTCCGAAACAACGAATTGCGGATCCAGTCGGAGTGGCTGTTTCAGTCGGCAGTAGCCAAGGCTTCGTCCGAGTTGAAATCAGATAGTGAATATGACGGCGAGGAATGGAACATCGCCGCCGAATCGCTCGGCCAGCCATTTGCTGCAGTCGCAAAAATTTCGATCAAGCCCGTCGACGGAAAGACAAACGAACGGCAGACTTCGATCATTGTTATCTACCGTCCGGAAAATGCCGAACGGGCAACCGTTTCTCGATCGGTCACAATTTCACTGTAGTTCAGGTTCTGCCTGACGAAGTTCAAAATTCACAAAGAACAAACACGGCAGCTTTCATTGCGGCCGACAAATTCTGACAGGAGTTTTTCCATGAAGCGAATTTCCAAACCGCTGCCTCAACAAAGTGACACAACCCGCCGTGCCTTCACGTTGATCGAACTGCTCGTCGTGATCGCAATCATCGCCATCCTGATCGCTCTGCTGCTTCCGGCCGTGCAACAGGCTCGTGAAGCCGCGAGGCGATCACAGTGCAAGAACAACATGGCCCAGATTGCTCTGGCGACGTTGAACTACGAGATGGCACACGGCGTCATTCCACCTGGGACAATCAACTCAGACGGGCCGATAACATCGACGCCTGATGGTTACCACATAAGTTGGACTGTGCATCTTCTGCCGTACCTCGATCAGGCTTACCTTTACCAACAAATCGATTTTACGAAGGGGGCTTACGAACAAAGTGAAGACATCACCCAAGCGGCAATGGGTGTGCTGATTTGCCCCAGCTCACCTTCTGACACTGGCTCTGTAAGCTACGCTGGTTGCCACGGAGGGACTGAGACTCAGATCGCTGAAGACAACGAAGGAGTGTTCTTTCTAAACAGCCGTGTTCGATATCGCGATATCCCAGACGGTAGCACAAACACACTGTTCTTTGGCGAAAAACTCTGGTCCTCCGCAGAACTCAATTGGATGTCGGGCACCAGAAATTCCTTGAGAAACACAGGACATAAGCCCAACCAGTTGCCGTCAATTCGCAATTCTCGTCAGAAGATATACCGATCCGCTGAGATGCCAGACGGCATGAGTGATCCTGCCGTTGTTGGCGGCTTTGGTAGCTGGCACACCGGAGGTGCTCAGTTTGCTCTCGGCGACGGCTCTGTCAGGTTCCTCAGTGAGAACATCGACAAGCCATTGTATGAAAGCCTCGGCAAGCGGGCTGACGGCACATTTCCTGTCGAATTCTGATCGACTTTGAGAACATCTGATTCCGAAATATCGCCCCGTCCTGTCCTCAGGTAACGGGGTGTTTTCGTTTCTGGAAATCGGCGACCAGCTTCACGACCAAGCCGACAATCATCAGCACCGTGCCGCCGACCAGCGTCTTCGAATCCACAAAGGGAATCAGACCCAGACAGCCAACCAAGCCGCAGAGCGAAACAAACCGCGGATAACGTCGTTCCTCAGCCGGCTGCCGAAGTGCGCTGAGATTGGCAGTTGCGTAGTAGATCAAAACCGCGAACGCGCTGATTGACCACGTTCGATAAATGTCTCCGCTCCATGCGAGCAGCGCGATCATTACCGCCACCAGTAGCACGGCGCGGTGTGGCGAGTCCCCGGCGGCACTTAGCGTCGCAAACCAGGACGGCAGATCACGGCGACGCGACATGGCAAGGGCCACTCGGGAAAGCCCCAGAACCAGATTTAGCAAGACTCCGATCATGGCGATCATGGCTCCACCTCGGACCAATGATGCAGCAACCGGACTGGTTTGAGCGTTATCACTCAGCAACTGGCCAAGCGAACTCGCGGCACTACCAACGTGTACGTTCGGAATCGGAGCGACCAGGGCAACGATCGCCAATGTTACGATCAAGTAAACAACCAACGTGGTAGCGAGCGTGGCAATGACAGCTCGTGGAATGTTGCGGGCTGGGTCTCGCATTTCTTCGCCCATCGTCGCGACCCGGCCGTAACCGGTGTAGGCAACAAACGAAAGCGCAGCCGCGTGAAAGACGTCTCGAAGCGAAAACGACGCTGAGCTGAATTCCGGAAGCGTCGCCGCATTGGACAAGGCGCAAACAGAAAATATTCCAAGAGCCAGTAGAACGAGACCGACAATGATGCCGTTAACTCTGACGGACCTGCGAACGCCCGACAGCACCAGGACAGTCACCGCGGCAATAATGACTGCCGCTAGAACTCGGATGTCGACATCCCCGGCGGCTGGGATCAAATATTGAACGCCTTCAGCGAAGGCGAGAGCCGCAGTTGCAGCGCTGGCTCCTTTGGCAATCAGAAACATCCACCCGGCATTGAACCCCAGAACCGGCGTCAGAAATCGGTAACCGTATTCGTAGGCTCCGCCACTAACCGGGTGGCTCGCGGCAAGCTGCGCGCTGCTCAGTCCGTTGCAAATAGCGAGTCCGGCAGCGATCGCCACGGAAAGAATTGCCCATTCGCCTGCAAGCTGGACAGCAATCAGCAAACTGACAAAGACGCCCGTTCCGAGAATTGATCCGAGCCCCAGCGTCACTGCGCCAGGTAATCCGACAACACGTTTCAATTGTTGCGGCGTGGATTCTGCTGGCTCGGGCATTCTTCGATCAAACGCGAAAAAGACTATCTGGACGTACGGTGAGCGCTGCCCACCATCCATTATTGGTGGGCGGTACCCACCCTACAATTTATCGACGCTATTCGTCAGCAGACGGTGCCGTGGGCTTTGCACCTGCACCGAACACTTCCGTAATCCGCGATGGATAATCTTCAACGTGGGTTTCGTGATAGTCGCCAGTCATCCAGCGAACGAGCAAGTCCAGGTCCTTTGCGTTCATCTTGTCCGCGTACGCCGGCATGTGGTTCTTTGCTCCGTAGAACTGGTCGGAACCTGGATCGCTGATGAAGGCTTTCAACCATTTGGCTGACCCGTATTCGGCCAGATCCGGATAGCCGTAGCCTTCGCCGGTGACTTCGAAGTCAGAACCGATTGTGTCGTGACAGTCGATGCAGGATGAGATCTCCGTTCCATCGATGAGTGGTTCGCCATCGAGAATCTGCTTGCCTCGTTCAGCCAACGCGACGTCGACAGTTCCTTCGTCGCCTTTCCAGTTTCGCATGGCAACAAGAGCTTCGACGAGAGCATTGAGGTCGCCGGCATTTTCAGGTGCTTTGAACGCTTCAGCGTACCCTGCAGAAGCATCCGCCATTTCAGAATCGTCGAGATTGAACTCGGCGTCATCGGCACCGGGATACCATTGAGCATCCTTGAGCGGTGCAAAGTGATTTCCGTAATCGACGATGATCGCCTTCATCCAGTCTCGGCTGCCGAAGTTCTTCAGATCGGTGGCTTCAGGAGTAGCGATAGACTGCTGTTTGGCTTCCTTATCCATCTGCTTCAACACGATGCCTCGTCCATTGTGACCATCGTAGCGATGGCAGCTTGCGCAATACTTGGCAAACAGAACCGGTCCCTGGGTAAACGGGTCTTCCCGAAGCAGCGAAACGGCCCCCTCAACAGGAATCATTGACGGGCGACTTGCCAGTTCTTTGATTCGATGAGCGTCGCGTTCTGCTTCGGCGATGGCTGCCTGGTGATCTTCGTTATTGGCATCTTCGTAGAACGCCATCGTTGTCAACACGACGATTCCGAGCGTCACGAGCCACGTGAACGCGATATTGAAACGATGTCCAATTTTCAGCTTCGCTGTCAGAGGCATCATGAAGAGGATGCCCATCAGCGCACCTGGAACGTAAATCGCCCCGAATGCCAGGCCGAGATGTTCGACCGATTCAAACTTCAGGAATCGGAACAGGAAGAGGAAATACCACTCCGGCCGCGCGGCAGCGTATGCCTTTGCGGCGTCGGCAGGCGGACTGAGTTCCGCTCCTTTGAAGATTGCAAAGAGCAGGACAACAGCCAGAACTCCCAGACACGCAACACCATCCTTCAGAACTTGGTCAGGCCAGAAGGTTGTATCGGGCTTCTTCTTCGGCTGGTGAACGGTCAGGCCGTGACGGCGGAAGACGTAAAGGTGCAGCGCGAGGAAGCCGATCAGCAGGCCTGGAAGAATCCCCGCGTGCATCGCGAAGAACCTGGTCAGCGTGTGGTGGTTGTACTGCGCACCGCCCTGCACGACTTCCTGAAGCTGAGCACCGACGACTGGTGTCGCGCCCATAATCTTCGTCGAGACCTGCGTGGCGTAATACCCCTTCTGATCCCACGGCAGCAGGTAGCCTGTCAGGCTGAGGCCAAGAATGATCTTCATCAGAATCAGGCCGAGCCAGAAGTTGATCTCGCGCGGCGCTTTGTACGCACCGTCGATGATGACCTGAATCAAGTGAATGGCCAACAGGACGACCATCGCCTGAGCGGCAAAGTGGTGCATGCCTCGAACGATCTTGCCGAGGAACATGACTTCCTGAATGTAGTACACACTTTCCCAGGCGGTCTGAGCGCTTGGGCTGTACGCCGTCCACAGAAAGATCCCCGTGATCATTTGCAGTACGAAGGTAAAGACCAGCGTGCTGCCCCAGACGTATCGCCAACGAGCTCCGCCGGGCACTTTTTCATAAAGCGCTTCGTGGATCAGGTCGTTGCATCCGGTTCTGTTGTCGAGCCATGCGAGTAATGAGCGGATCATACGGGCACCTTTTCGCTGGTAGCTCCACGGAAGGTTTCATACTTCAGCCAGATGCGACCATCCTTGACAGTCGCTTCGAGTGTGTCCATTGCTCTTGGCGGAATCGCATTCAACGGTTTCCCGTCAAGGTCGAACGCGCTGGTATGGCATGGACAATAGAAATCGCCTTCTCCGGCCCGATGTTCAACATCACAGCCAAGGTGCGGGCAGACCGTGCTGAATGCCAGTACCTGATCCTGAATCCTTCTTAGCCATGCAGCTCCGATCGGCTGATCGGGAAACATGTTCCAAGCGTTGATCAGGTCGTCTCGGACCGTGTATCGAACAGGCGTGCCGTCGGCAGGCAAAGCGTCAAGTACGAGATCCGTTTCGATAAAGCCATCGCCCTCACCCTTGCCACCGTTCCGCAGAAGCGGATCGAGGAAGAACAGACCACCGATCGTGGCCGGAACTATTCCCACCAGCGCCCCGACTCCGGCAGCCATCATCTCGGCCACGAAGTTGCGACGGGGAGTTCCGATGCTGGGGTCATTTTCGGAAAAGCAGTCTGTCGAGCAGGAAGCTTCGACTGGCGGCGTTTCGTCTGCGTCAGGTGTGGCGTTTTCGTTTTCGCTCATGCCGATACCTCGGTGAGTGGTGGCGCGAACTCAGCACCAATAAACAAAACAGGAACGGCGACGACGCCACAGGTTGGCGATGCACCGAACGACGAAAATCTCAGTAGGGTGCGTCTTGACGCACCAAGACAGAACGGTGCGTCAAGACGCACCCTACGCCAAATTCAATCGTTGTTTCGTAAGACGTGTGAAGGAATTCTGCTCGGGCTGGTTACGGCAGGAGTTACTCGGGAGTAACAACCTGCCGCATGAGTGGAAGGACTTTTGCCAGAGCGTCTGCCAGAGGGGCAGGCAGGACAGCTCCAGCGGCTTGTTTGTGACCTCCACCGCCGAACTGTTCGGCCACGGCTGCCACGTTAGTGTCTAATCGACTTCGAAAACTTACTTTGATTGTTTGATTTGGTTGCTCGATTGCGATGAATGCTGCTTTGACTCCAGCAACCCTCAGACATTGATTGACGAGTTCTTCTGTGTCCGCCGGAACGGCTCCCGTTTCTTTGAAATCCTGCTGAGTGACCGACAGATAAGCAAGACGCCCTTCCGTTTCGATGGTCATTCGGCTGAGGACTCGACCGAAAAACTGCATACGAGCGGCGGAGTGCTGCTCGTACAGCAACTGATAAAGTACATGCGGTTTCGCGCCCAGGTCAATTAACTCTCCCGCAATCCTCATCGTTCGGCTGGTTGTCGACGGAAATCGGAACCACCCGGTGTCCGTCGCGATGGCACAATAGAGCGCATTGGCAGCTTGTTCGTCCAGCGTTGCTCCAAGAGCCTGGGCGAGTTCGTAGATCAACTCACCTGTCGCCGCTGCGGTCGTTTCTTTGAACTCAGTCGCGCCCAGATCGTCCGAACTGACGTGATGATCGATGACCACGGTCTGCTTCGCTTTGGTCGTTTTCAGAACCGAGCCAACATCCTGAAGCTGAACCCAGGCACTCGTGTCGACGACGATGTGCACGTCCGTGTCGCGAGCTTCGTCGGCCGTAATGCCGTCGCCAAGCTTTCTCGCACGCTTGTCCGGATCGAGGAACGCGATGTTTGCCGAGCCGTCCGACGGATTGACGATCCGCACGTTCTTGCCAAGCGACTCCAGCGCGCACGCGAGTCCCAGTTCAGAACCAATCGCATCCGCATCGGGGCGAACGTGGCTCGACAGCACAAAGCGTTCGTGCGATTTTATGATTTCAACAAGAGGCGACCAGTCGATGGGCATCGAAATCTTTCAAACGATCAGGCGACTGGAGCGGTCGATCCCGACCAGTCTGGAAACTCATCCCGAGATGCTGTTCGGGCGGCGAAAGATTAACGATTTGCGTTTCCGGTGACGACTGCCAGGGCCTGTTGAACGTCCTGCTCGAGCTGAGCTTTCAGAGCGTTCACATCAGGAAACTCCAGCGTGTCTCGGATCCGCGATACAAATTCAACCTGCATCGGTTGATCGTACAAATCGCCGTCGAAGCCGATCAGATGGACTTCCAGCTTTCGCCGTCGCTCGCCGAATGTTGGATTCGGGCCAAGATTGATCGCTGCTGGCCAGCTCGTGCCATCATGCAGGGCGACTCCCGCGTAAACTCCATCAAGTGGCAGCACGGTCGTGACCTGACCGAGGTTCGCCGTCGGAAATCCGATGGTGCGACCGCGTTCTGCCCCTTTGGTCACCCGCCCCGCAACTCGATATCGATGCCCCAGCAGGTCGCTGGCTTCCTCGACCTCTCCGTCAATCAGCAGGCCGCGAACAACGCTGGAAGAAACCATCTGCGTGCCCACATAAACGGGCGGCACTGCGTCCAGCTCGATGTTTGCCGCTTTGCAGAAGTCTGCCAGATGTTCGACCGTGCCTGAGCGGTTGCGACCAAAGAAAAAGTTCGGGCCTTCGACCATTCCGATCGCGTCGAACTCGCCGAGCACGACCGCCTGGAAGAAATCTTCGGCCGACAGATTCAGCAGCCGCAGGTCAGTCGGGTAAACGACCATGCAGTCGACGCCGCAGGCTGCAATCAACTCGGCCTTCTGCTCCAGCGATGTCAGAGCTGGCGGGACCTGCTCTGGTCGCAGGAGCTGGATTGGGTGAGGCTCAAACGTGAACACGCACGACGGAACGTTCTGCTCTTTAGCGTGCCGGACCAGGCAGGCGAACATCTGCTGATGTCCGCGGTGGACGCCGTCGAAGTTTCCGATCGACAGAAAGCCGCCGCGGAATGGGTCCAGTGAATCAAAGCCTCGCAGCAGTTCCATTCCAGCCAATTCCATGTCGCATTCGGGATGCGTTGATTCAGTGGAGAATTTCAGCGGATGAATTGTTTCAACCGGTCGTGGTCCAGTTCGACACCCAAACCGGGACGATCGGGAATCTCCAGGCAACCGTCATCGTCAATCACAAACGGCTCAACCGTCAATTCCTCGAGGTAAGCACACGGCGTCAGGTACTCGACATATCGGGCAACCGGCATGGCCGCGGCCAGTTGTAGATCGGCCGCCAGTCCAATCGCCGTATTCCACCCGTGCGAAACCATTTGAACGTTATGGTCAAACGCCAGCCAGGCAATTCGCCGCGACTCGCTCAATCCACCATTCTTCGTGACGTCTGGCTGGATGATATCGACGGCTCGCCGCTCCAGCCACGGTTGAAAAGACTGCCGACGAGTCAGGACTTCGCCTCCGGCGATCGGAACGGGAGACTGTCTAGTCAGCTCGATGTGTCCCTCAATATCGTCCGGCGGAAGCGGTTCTTCGAACCAAACAATGTCATAGTCAGCAAGCATCCGAGCCGTCTCGCGAGCCCAGTTCAAACCGTGCGGCCAGAATTGCTCGCTACCGCCGGCATCGACCATCAGCTCGACATCTGCCCCGACAGTTTCACGAGCGGTTCGAACCAGCAGTTCATCAAACTTCCGGTCTCGCCGACCGAACGGTCGCCAGCCAAGTTTGATCGACTTGAACCCTCGGCTGACGGTCGCTTCGAGCGACGTTCGCAAGGCGTCCGGCTCGTCAAACAGCATCGAGCCGTAAGGCCGAATCCGGCTTCTATAGTTCCCGCCGAGCAACCTCGAAACCGGCTGCCCACAGGCCTTCCCCATGATATCCCAAAGAGCGATGTCGATTCCTGAAATCGCATGCTCGACGGATCCGCCGCGGCCTTGCCAGAACGACGACTGCCGCAGATTCTCGCTGACACGTTCCGGCTCGACTGCCGACTGATCTTTCAGCAGCGGCCAGAGCAAGTCGACAGCGCCTTGAACCAGCTTGCCCGACGTGAAGCAACTGCCGACTCCAGAGATTCCTTCGTCGGTGTGGATCTCGATCAGCGTGTGCAGATTTTCCTGAGGCTCGTGACCTTGCGGCCATCCACCGTCGACAGTCGCCCCGGTCAGAGGCAGCACGTCGATACTTACAATCTTCATCGTGACCTCATTCGCGAGTGATGAATTCATCAAGGTTCAGGACGACTCGCGCGAAGGCCGTCCACGTTGCAGATGCCGCTTCGTCGGCTGATTCCGGGTGGCTTGTTGAAGCGGCTGCTTTGGCAGCTTCAGCATTTGACTCAAAGTGTTCCCGTTGCGCAGCCACGAAAGCCAGCAACCGCTCCTTTTCGAATTCACTCGGTTGCCGCGCGAGGACCGCGTCGAACGCAAATTTGATTCGAGCATCGTCATAGTCCGACGATTCTTTCAGGATCCGATCGGAAAGTGCTTTAGCAAATTCCATGAACGCTCCGTCGTTGGCCAGCGTAAGAGCCTGGAGCGGAGTGTTCGATCGATTGCGGCGCGTGCAAGTTCCGTTGGCGTCGGGAGCGTCGAAAGTTGGCAGCATCGGATACGGACTCGACCGCCAGAAGTAGGTGTAAAGTCCGCGACGGTAACGATCGTCACCTTTGCTCTCGGGCCACTGCTTCGAAACCTGAGTCACCACATAAATGCCCTTCGGCTGAGGCGGATAAACTCCTGGGCCGAGCATTTTCTGAGAAAGCAAACCACTTGCCGACAAGGCGACATCTCGGACGCCTTCAGCTTCCAGACGAACTCGGCTTTGTCGAGCAAGCAGCCGGTTTCGAGGATCGCGAGCCAGCAATTCCGGAGTCACTCTCGAAGACTGCCGATAGGTTGCCGACGTCACGATCAGTCGCAGAAGATTTTTCTGACTCCAGCCAAGCCGCATAAACTCGCTGGAAATCCAGTCAAGCAGTTTCGGGTGCGAAGGCAGTTCACCTTGCGTGCCGAAGTCGTTTTCCGTTTCGACCAGACCGATGCCGAACAATCGTTGCCAGACTCGGTTCACCGAAACTCGTGACGTCAGCGGATGCTCCGGCGTAAACAGCCAGCGAGCAAAGTCGAGGCGGTTGACAGGAGTTTCCGCAGACTCAAGCGGCGGCAGAATCGAAGGGACATCCGGCTGAACGACGGCTCCCTTTTCCAGGAAGTTGCCGCGAATGTGGATGTGCGTGGTGCGAGGATTCTTTGCTCGCTCACGCAGAACCATCGTCGTCGGAATGGCCGACTTGAGACGACTTTCCTCGCCTTTCAGTTTCGCCTGCTGAGCTTCCAGCGGCTTCCGGCTCAAGTCACTTCGCCCGTACGCGGCTGCCAGTAATTCCTTCTGACCGTCATCGCGTTTGCCAGCTTCGACCTGGAGAATTTCATGAATCGATGGCGGAACGACCGTTTGCTCCGGCGCTGCGTTGGTCGACGAAAGCCGAAACGTTCCGATCAAATACTTCGCTGCGTTGTGCTGCTGATGAAGCTTGAACGTGACCTTCAGCGGGACGTCGCTCTCGATTGGCTTCTTCAGCACGAAGACTGCTTCGCGGTTGACGTTCGGCGAACTTTTCTTCGTCCCGTTTATCGCCCAGCCGGTTTTCATGTTTCCATCGATCGCGTGCTCAGCCGGGTAGCCATCCTGCTGCCAGTCGGTCGCCGCCGTCGCAAACGCCAGCTTCGTCACCGATGCACCGGCTTTGCCGTCGACAGGCTGGCTCGTCGCCTCGAACTCGTTCAGGACAAAGTTGCCGTTGCTGGCCCAGCCTGGCCCTTTCTTCGGAAGCAAAGGCCCGGTCAGCGTTTCGAGTCGGAAGGCGGTGATCGTTCCGGTCGGAATTTCCGTCGTGACCGTGTAGACGTCCCTTGCTGGAATGTTGCCGTTGCCGCCGACAAGCAAAGTGTTCTCGTCGATTGGGTTGAGAGTCGCTCCCGCCTTGGAAACCGCATCGATCGGTTTGAGGAAATTCCATTCCGCGGCTGAGACTGCTGCCTGCTTGGTCTCCCAAGCGGACTGGCCGCTGGCACGCTTCGCATCGTGCTCTTTCAACTTCTTTGCGACTTCAGCCAGTCCGGTTTTGACTCGTGCCTGCTCGGTCGCCTGAGTTTCGGACGGCAGCGGAATGTTCGGCTCGTCGCAGTTGTTGAAAATCGCGAACAGCTTGTAGAAGTCTCGTTGAGTAATCGGGTCGTACTTATGAACGTGGCACTGAGCACACCCAACCGTCAGCCCCAGAAACGCCGCGCCGGTCGTGTTGACTCGATCGACAACGGACTCCACACGAAACTGCTCTTTGTCCGTGCCGCCTTCCTGATTGATCAGCGTGTTGCGGTGAAAGCCGGTGGCGACGATCTGCTCGCTCGTCGGCTTCTGCAATAAGTCGCCAGCCAGTTGCTCGACGACAAACTGGTCGAACGGCATGTCGGCATTAATTGCCTTGATCACCCAGTCACGGTACGGCCAGATCGATCGCGCGCCGTCGATGGTGAATCCGTTGGAGTCTGCATAGCGCGCGATGTCGAGCCAGTGCCGTCCCCAACGCTCACCGTACCGAGGCGACACCAACAGACGGTCAACGAGCCGTTCGTAAGCAAACGGCTGATCGTCACGAACAAAGTCACGAGTTTCGTCTGGAGTTGGAAGAATCCCCAACAGGTCAAGATACAGCCGACGAATCAACGTCGAACGAGGCGCTTCCGGAGACGGCTGCAGCCCTTCCTCTTGAAGCTTCGCCAGGACAAACGCGTCGATTTCATTTTGAAGCCAACTTGCCGTTTTAACATTCGGAAGCGAGTGGCGAACGACGGATTGAAAAGCCCAGTGATCGCTCGTCGGTCGCCCATCGGCTGATGGTTTGTCTTGAGCCGCGGACTTCGCTCCCTGATCAATCCAAGCCTTTACGAGAGCAATCTGCTCATCCGAAAGCTTCGGCAGTTCAAACGGCATCTGCGCAACATCGCCCTCTCCGACGAGCACCTGATAGATCAAACTCTTCGCCGCGTCGCCAGCGACAATCGCCGCACCGCGATCGCCACCGTCCAGCATCAAGCTGCCAAAGTCCGCACGAAAACCAGACTCAACCATTTCGGGACCGTGACAACTGACACAATACCGCTGAAAGATCGGCTTAATCTGTTTCGCAAAGTCGACCGGTTCCGCGGCATCCGCCACGTTAGAAAAAACCGCCAAGGCGACGGTGAATGCGGTCAGAATGCCAGTGACGAATCGCATGATGAAACCCGCGTTGTGTCGAGTTGCGATGAACGGTTCAGAACCTCGAAACGGCCAGAAACACAGAATGTCATTGAGTGTTCGACCGTTCGGATTCACTGCAGCGAGGGACGGATATCCTATCGGCGGGGTGCCAAACGACCAATCGAGCCAGTCACGTAAACCGTTTCTGCCTCCCGCTTGAGGCCGCACATTCGTAGCAACAGACGATTCACTCAGGCTAAGCGAGCCACCCGGACGATCTGAAATCGCAACAGTTTCGAGCTGCGCAGCGACCAACTCCATGAACGATTCCACTCTTCGGCAGAATCAGGATAACCGACACTTCTTCCTCTCACTGGCTTTGGTGCTGGTGGGGTTTGGAGTGTTGATGGTTCATAGCGCCAGCATTACATCGTGGCCGACTGAGTTTGAACGCGTTTACCTGACGAAGCATCTTAAGTTTTTGGCGATCGCGATCACGGCGGCGAGTATCGCCGGAGCGTTGCCGGCTCGGTTCTGGTTTCGGGCGGCTCCGTGGTTGTTTGTCGGAACGTTGATACTGCTGGGTGCCGTTCTGATTCCGGGAGTCGGCACGAGAGTCAACGGTGCTCAACGCTGGCTGCGACTGGCTGGCTTCTCAATGCAGCCGTCAGAGCTCGCCAAGATCACGCTTCCACTCTTTCTGGCCAGAGGCATGTTGCTTTGCCGGGAACGGCTCAGTCATTGGTTCTTCGGGACCGTGCCGTTCGTTGTGCCGACCGCGTTGACTGCGGGGCTCGTCATGCTGGAGCCGGATCTTGGTACGTCGGCATTTTTGATCGGGTCGGCGGGGCTGGTGCTCTTCTTCGGCGGCTGGCCAATTCGCAACTTCACCGTCGGAATCGGAGCCGCAGCGTCCGCTGGAGTCTTCCTGATTTCCGTAACCAGCTACCGGATGCGGCGCATTACGGACTTTGTTTCGGTGTGGACCGACTTCCGCGGCAGTGATGCCTGGCAGTTGAAACAGTCTCTCATTGCGCTCGGAGCTGGAGGCTTGTGGGGAGTCGGCCTTGGTCGAGGCTCGCAGAAACTTAGCTTCCTGCCTGAATCCAATACCGACTTTGTGTTTGCCGTCGTCGGAGAAGAGCTCGGACTCGCCGGAACGGCCGGACTCGCCGTATTGTGGTGCGGAGTCTTCTGGTCGGGAGCAAGATTGTTTCGAGAATTCCGCCCGAACTGTTTCGCAGCAATTGTCGCAATGACGTTGCTGACACAGCTCGTCGCCCAGGCATTACTCAACACGGCTGTTGTAACAGCCCTTGTCCCGACGACTGGCATTCCACATCCACTTGTGAGTTACGGTGGATCGAGCCTCGTTGTGAGTGTCGTGTCGCTGGGCATCATCGTGAGCATGTCCCGAGCAGATGAATCTCGCGACGAGTGTGTGCTGAAGTAGCCACGGACAACTGCCCGGCGTTTGATCGGTTGACAGCCGACGCGAGAAGTCAAACGCTGTGGCAACTCTTCCGCAGCTTCATCCCCGATTCGGCGATCTGTAAACAAGGCTTGCTTCGATGACTGATCAAAAAAGAGTGCTGGCCATCCACGCTCACCCGGACGATGTCGAGTTTCAGTGTGCCGGCGTGCTCGCTCTTCTCAAACGGAAGGGGTGGCACGTCACCATCATGACGATGACGCCCGGCGACTGCGGCAGCGCGGAACTGGCATCCGAAAAGATCGCCCAGACTCGTCGGGAAGAAGCACTCGCTGCAGCGAACCTGCTCGGAGCAGACTACGACTGCCTGGAGTTTCGGGATCTCAGCATCTGCTTCGACAATGAGTCTCGTCGTCGAGTGACCGAGGCATTGCGAAAAAGTCGACCGGATATCGTGCTGACGGCTCCGCCCGTCGACTACATGCCCGATCACGAGTTCACAAGCCTGCTCGTCCGCGATGCGTGTTTCAACGCTCCGATTCCGAACTACGAAACTCATGATTCAGCAGAGGCCGCACCGCTCGACAAGATTCCGCATCTCTACTACGTCGATCCGATCGAAGGCACAGACTGGTTCGGCCAGCGAGTCGAACCGGAATTCATCATCGACATCTCCACGACGTTCGAACTGAAGCAGCAGATGCTCGCCTGCCACGCCAGTCAGCGAGACTGGCTGCTCAAACAACACGGCATCGACGAATACCTCAATAGCTGCGAACGTTGGAGTGCTCACCGCGGGCTGGAGCTCGGCGTAAAATACGGGGAGGCCTTCCGCCAGCACAAAGGGCATCCCTACCCGTCGGACAATCGACTGCTCAACGAACTGGGCGAGTAAATCGTTTCGCTTGCTTGCGACCAATGGTCGCAACATTAAAGCCGCTCACACCGCTAATCCTTCTCGGCACGAAGAACCGAGACGAAGGCTTTCTGCGGGATATTGACGCTGCCGAACTGCTTCATTTTCGCCTTGCCTTTCTTCTGTTTTTCGAGCAGTTTCTTCTTGCGAGTCACGTCGCCGCCGTACAGCTTCTCGGTCACATCTTTGCGGAATGGAGCAATCGTT
Source organism: uncultured Planctomycetaceae bacterium (assembly GCA_943787265.1). Lineage (GTDB taxonomy): Bacteria > Planctomycetota > Planctomycetia > Planctomycetales > Planctomycetaceae > JABMPE01. Next base: position 116,914 of record CALSLT010000004.1, read on the forward strand.
GTTCGCGCGATAATTTCTCCGCCGATGGCCCCCTGCACCGGAATCTTGAACTGGTGCCGCGGGATTTCTTCGGCAAGCCGTTCGCAGTAGTGCAGTGCTCGTGGTCGAGCTTTTTCGCGATGAACCAGGTACGAAAGTGTGTCGACGGGCTCTTTGTTGACCAGGATATCGACCTTAACGATATCTGTGTTGCGATACTCGATCGGCTCGTAGTCGAATGATCCATACCCACGCGTCAGCATCTTGAGCTTGCCGTAGAAGTCAAACAGCACCTCACCAAGCGGCATCACACTGATGACTTCGATCCGGTCCGCCGAGAGATAATTCATCGTCTGGCTTTCCGAGCGATGTTCCCGGCACAGTTCCATGACCGGCCCGACGTACGCTTCGGGAGTCAGGATTGACGCTTTGATGTACGGCTCGCTGCACGATTCAATCTGAGTCGGATCAGGCCAGTAACTCGGGTTGTCGATTTCGATCGTCGAACCGTCTCTTAAGGTCAGGTTGTACTTCACCGAGGGCGCGGAGATGACCAGGCCAATGTCGAACTCCCTTCGCAAACGCTCCTGGATCACGTCCAGGTGAAGCAGCCCGAGGAACCCGCAGCGGAACCCAAAGCCCAGCGCGGCGGAGCTGTCTTTTTCGAAAGTGAGTGCCGCATCGTTGATCGCAAGCTTGTCGAGAGCCTTCGTCAGCTCAACATAATCGCCTGTGTCCATTGGGTAGATCGACGAAAAGACAACCTGACGAGCTGCCTGATAACCGGGAATCGGTTCTTCGGTCTGACGATCAAGCAGTGTGATCGTGTCGCCAATCTCGATGTCCTGAACACTCTTGACTCCGGCGACGACGTACCCGACTTCACCGGCACTTAACTGCTTGCTCGGGTTGAGCTTCATCTGGTTATAGCCAACCTCGTCTACCGTGAAATCACGTCCGGCGTGCATGAAGTGGATCTTGTCGCGAGGCTTAAGCGTGCCTTCCATCACTCGAACCTGAAGGATCACACCTCGAAACGTGTCGAAATGCGCGTCAAACACGAGCGCCTTCAGCGGCGCATCTGGATCGCCCGCAGGTTCCGGCAGCTTCTCAACGATACCGACCAGAACGTCTTCGATTCCGATTCCGTTCTTTGCAGAAATTGGAATCGCCTCAAAAGGATCGAGTCCCAGCTCCGCATCGATCGCTTCTTGAGCACGGTCAATATCGGCCGATGGGAGATCGATTTTGTTGATGATCGGAAGGAGCGTCAGGTCATGTTCCAAGGCGAGGTAGAGATTGGCGACGGTTTGAGCCTCAACCCCCTGAGACGCATCGACGATGATCAATGCCCCTTCGCACGCCATCAAAGAACGCCGCACTTCGTGTGAGAAATCAACGTGCCCAGGCGTGTCGATCAGATTCAAAAGATAGTCGTTGCCATCCGCATCTTTGTAATCGAGCGTTATCGTGTTGCTCTTGATCGTGATGCCCCGCTCACGCTCGATGTCCATCGAGTCGAGCATCTGTTCGTGCAGATCGCGTTGCGTGACGCCACCACAGGTTTGAATCAGCCGGTCGGCCAGAGTCGACTTGCCATGATCAATGTGGGCGATGATGCAGAAATTTCGAATGTGTTTCATGCGAGAATTTTAGCAGGTTCTGTCCGACACGACTAACGGATCAAAACGGCCACGGTCCTCAAACGAGTCTGCATTTTTGCTAGAGATAACGGATCGGCCGCAAGCACTCACTCTTCGAAGTATCAATTTCACATAGCCCAACAAATAGTGCGGCTACTTGTCGTTCGGAAAGATGGCAGGGACGGCGCGTAGGGCCATGCCCCGTCCCTGCCTTGCACAGCTGAGTTGCCCGAAGTCACTTCGCAACTGCACCAACGATTCCGCCGAGACAGAAATCGCTGCATCGTGAAATGCTTCTGCGGCCACTTCACCTGCACATACCATTGGTATCGCCCAACTGTGACCTGCCAGTCGGGAATCGAGACGGTTTCTTTGCACTTGGATCTCGGCTCTGATTCAATGACGAGTTGATAACAAGTCCAGGCGGGAGTCGATCCTTGAAAGGCATCACGATGAATTGTCGATTTGCTTCGGCGTTACAAATGGTTGCGATGAGCGTTGCGGTGAATGTGTCGGCACGTGCTCAGGAAAGTGAGACTGAGTTTCGGAAGTGGCTGCTGAAAGGGACTCCTGATCCAGCGTGTGTGCAGGCTCACGATGGATCCGGGTATTACATCTTTGCCACTGAATCCGGAATTTCCATTCGGCAGAGCTCGGACCTCAAGACGTGGAAGAGGGTCGGCCGGGTTTTCGACAAAGTCGTTCCCGACTGGGCACGTAAGTTGATACCCGGAGCGGATTCGATCTGGGCTCCCGAGATTCAATACGCCAACGGCAAGTACTGGCTGTACTACAGCGTGTCGACGTTCGGCAGCCAGCGGTCGGTGATTGGACTGGCGACGAACACGACGCTTGACGCCTCGGATCCAGAGTACGAATGGAAGGACCAGGGCCTCGTCGTTGAGTCGTTTCCCGAAAAGAACGACTACAACGCCATTGATCCCGCAATGCTCGTTGACCGCGACGGGCGAGCGTACCTCTATTGGGGTTCCTACTGGACCGGAATCAAAGCCGCAGAGCTGAATGCGGCAACTGGAAAATTCGCAACGTCTCAGCCCAAAAACGTCGCTGTGGCCAGTCGTCGTGATGTCGCCCCGACTTCAATTGAAGCGGCATTCGTAATCAGGCACGAAGATTCGTACTTCCTGTTTTCATCGTGGGACTTCTGTTGCGCCCACGAAAACAGCACGTACAAGGTGATGATCGGCCGAGCCGAATCTCCGCTTGGCCCCTTCGTCGACAAAAACGGAACGCCGCTATCCGAAGGCGGGGGTACTCTTCTCCTGATGGGCGACGAACACTGGCGAGGACCTGGACACAACAGCGTTCTGCAGACAAAGGACGGAGACTGGCTGGTCTATCACGTGATCGATGCGAGGGCTCCGGAACGCGGCCGCATCCTGCAACTCCGCTCGCTTAACTGGTCCAAAGACGGCTGGCCGAAAGTTGGAGAGCCATTGACCGACAACCCCGAAACGACGTCGCCTCTTGGTTTCACACCCCTGGTTGGTCGCTGGGACCACTCGGTTGGAGAAGGTGATCACTACGACATCTTCTTCGAGTCGACCGGTGAAATCACCGGAACCAAAGGCGAAGCAAAATGGGAACTTTCAGGCTCCAAACTTCTCATGAAGTGGAAGGATCCCAAAGCACCGGGCGGCTACTGGGTTGACCGAGTCGCTCTGGCAGCAAACGGGGCGAGCTACTCTGGGACCAATCAGACAGGGCACAAAATCAACGGTCGCCGGATGACTCCTGCGGCAATATCAGTACAACGCAAGTAGAAACTTGCTCGAACAAGTCGAGTGCAACGGCCGCAAAGCTACCTTCGAATCGGGACTGGCATCGCCGCATTTGTACGTCTTCGAAAATCAACGAGTTGCTTTTTCAGACTGGCGACACGATCGGGTTCCTCGGCGGCGAGATTGTGCCGCTCGCTGAGGTCGTTCTTCAGGTTGAACAGTTCGACTGTTCCGTCATCAAACCTCTCGATGAGCTTGTAGTTTCCGGCTCGAACGGCGCTTCCCAGACGGTTGGAGCGATGCCAGGCGTAGTTCGGAAAGTGGAAGAAGATCGCCTCACGTTCTAATGAGGCATCTCCACGCAGAATCGGTAAGAGACTTTCGCCATCTGGGGATTCGTTGTCGGCCAGCGCGAGCCCCGCGGCATCCGCGACTGTTGCATAGAAGTCAGTGCTGATGACCGGAGTTTTGTTGATCGATTTCGGCTGGATGACGCCCGGCCAGCGAATAATCAGCGGCACTCGAATGCCGCCTTCGTAAAGATGTCCTTTTGCGGCTCGCAACGGCCGGTTGTCGGCAACTCCTGCGAAGCCTCCGTTGTCTGATGTGAAGACGACGAACGTGTCATTGGCAAGCTGCAGCCGGTCGAGAGCGTCAAGAACTCGGCCTATCGACGCGTCCATCGCTTCAATCATAGCGCCATACCGAGTGTCATTCAGCCCGCGACCGGTTCGAGACTTGTATTTTTCCAGCAGCGATTCCGGAGCTTCCATGGGCCAATGCACCGTGTAATTCCACAGGAAGAGCATGAAGCGTTCATCTTGATGCCGCTGCAGAAAACTGATCGCTTCGTCGGCCAGACGATCTGGCAGGTACTCGCCCTTCTGCCGATTTTTGATCGTGGGAATTCGGTATGGATCGAAGAACGTTGGCGGGCCTCCAAATGCACAGCCTCCAACGTTCAGATCGAAACCCTGATGCTCGGGATAAAACTGCGTCGCCCCTCGGCCGTTAAGGTGCCACTTGCCAAAAAATCCCGTTTTATAACCCGCAGCCTTAAGACGCTCGGCAATCGTGACGTGTTCGAGCGGAAGATGATCCAGCATTTCGGCCGGACCTAGCTTCGCTTCCGGCGGCGTAAAAGAAGCTCGATCCGGCAAGTGGTTAGTGATTCGAACTCGAGCGGGCGATTTCCCCGTCAAGATTGCCGCTCTGGTGGGAGAGCAGACGGGAGCGGCTGCATAAGCATCTGTAAACCGCATCCCTTGAGTCGCGAAGCGATCAATATTGGGAGTTTCAACGAGCTTATTGCCCTGACACGCTAGGTCCATCCACCCTAGGTCATCGATCAGGATGAAGAGGATGTTTGGTGGTTTTGATTCTTCAGCGGTTGCAGCGCGGCCCGCAGAAAGTGCGATGATCATGCAACAAGTGGAGAACGCAGCACGGAATGGCATTGTCGTTACCAAATGGCGGCGGCGTGAGAAAGTTACGCCAGGATGTTGTGGACAATGCGGCCTTCGACATCGGTCAGCCGGAAGTTGCGGCCGCTGTAGGGATAAGTCAGTTTTTCGTGATCGAGGCCGAACTGGTGCAGGATTGTGGCGTGCAGGTCGTGAACGTGGACTTTGTCTTCAACCGCGGTGAATCCAAAGTCGTCGGATGCTCCGTGAATCGTGCCACCTTTGATACCGCCTCCGGCCAGCCACATCGTGAATCCGTTGGGGTTGTGGTCTCGGCCGTCACCGCTTTGTGACGTCGGCGTTCTACCGAATTCTCCGCCCCAGATGACCAGCGTTTCGTCGAGCAGGCCTCGCTGTTTCAGGTCAGTCAATAGTTGAGCAACTGGCTGGTCGATGTCTTTGCAGAGCGTTTCATTTTTCTCGTTGTGCTTGCTGTGAGTGTCCCAGGGCTGGCGGTTTCCGTAGTAAACCTGGACAAAGCGAACGCCTTTTTCGCTCAGTCTTCTGGCCAGCAGGCACGCTTTTGAAAACTGACTTTCGCCGTACGCCGCCTGCGTTTCTTTGGTTTCGGTCGCGATGTCAAAAGTGTCCAACGCTTCAAACTGCATTCGATAAGCCAGCTCCATCGATCGAATGCGAGTTTCCAGCGAATCGTCCCCAAGGCGCTGCTTCTGATGTTCCCGGTTCAGTTTCTTGATCAGGTCGAGTTGCTCTCGCTGTTCCTCTCTCGCGAGAAACTCGTTCTTCAAATGCGGGATCATCTTTGCCGGAGTCAGGTCCGAATTGTTGATATGCGTCGCCTGATGACGGCCGGGAAGGAAGGCCGCTCCCCAGAGTTTCGGACCGACGACCGGCTTACCCGGACAAAGAGCGATGTAGCCGGGCAGGTTGTCGTTCTCAGTACCCAACCCGTACGACATCCATGAACCGAGACTCGGACGAGTCGGCGTCAACACTCCCAGATTCATCATACACAGCGCCGGTGCATGATTTGGAAAGTCGGTGTGCATCGACCGGATGATCGCCATGTCGTCGATGTGTCGAGCTGTTTTTTGAAGGTGCTCCGAAACCGGAATTCCCGATTGCCCCGACGGGATAAAACGAACGGTCGACGGCATCAATCCGGCCGTCGGAGAAGCCGTACGGATGTCCGCACCGGGCGGCTTCTTACCTTCGAGTTTCTTAAGCAACGGCTTCGGATCGAACGTGTCGACCTGCGATGGTCCTCCGCTCATGAAGAGGAAGATCGCCCGCTTCGCTCGCGGAGCAAAGTGTGAAAGCTGGTTGGCCGCAGGTGCCGAGTTCTGCAAAAGGCCAGCCAGTCCCAGCGCACCGAAACCACCACCAACCGTGCTGAGAATTTCACGGCGAGAGACTTGCGGAACAGGTTGTCGTTGAAAATCGCTCATGTGAAATCAGTCGATGTACAGGAATTCGTTGCTGCTGAGTAAAGCGTGCGCGTAGCGGCTCCAGCGAGTCTGCAGCGGGGCGTTGGGTGCCCGGCCCTCGTAAACAGCATGGTTGGCATGGTTAGACAGATCGTTCGCTTGTGCGGCGTCAGTCGGGTCCGTTCGAAGCGGCCAGTAGGCGATCGGTTTCGACTTAAGTATCGCATCGGCGAAATCGGAATGCGACGCGAGCCGGCCTGATGCGGCTGCAACGTACACAAGCTTCGTGGCCGCGAAGTGCTGAGCAACTTCCTCGGCGGTTAGTGACCGATTGAAAACGGCGACTTCCTGCAATTGGCCCTGGAAGTTTGCAAAGTTGTCACGACGACCACCGATGAAAAGGAGCTCGACGCCGGACTTAAAGCCCAGCTTCGCCGTCCCAGTGGCGCCCACGTTTGAGATCGCCGTTCAAGTAGAGCGACACGGTCTCGCCACTCCGCACCAGGGCGACGTGATACCAATGGTTTTCCTTCAGCATGTCAGCTCCGCGTATCGACTGTTTATTCCTTGCCCCGTTGTAAAAGAGAAGCCGTCCCGGTTGACCGCCCGACGTGCCGCTGATTCCGAAGTGGTCTCCGTGGTCGGTGGCAGGCTTCTCTGCACCTCGCGAGAAGAAGTAGCCGGTCACCGGCCGCGACGAATTCGGCAGCGTGTTGCGAATCCACATCTCGACAGAGTAATCGTCACCGAATCCTGAGATATCAGTGCGAACCCGCTTTCCGGAAAACGTCGGTGCGACGGCTTCCGCATCGCTTAACAGAGCTGCAGATTTGGATCCCGGCTCGACATCGGGCAGAAACTCGCGAGCGATCGCCAGTTCAGTGGCGGATGCGTCGCGTGCAAACAACAGCCTATGGGCGAGTTGCGTTTTCTCCTCGACCGTCAGCTCCGGATTCTTGCCGACTCGATCTGCCAGCGCTGCGGCCTGCTCGCGCATGAACGGTGAGTTCAGAACAAACATCTGCTGAAGTGGAGTCGTGGTGTCCGCTCGCTTTGCACAGTGAATCGCCGGATCCGGGAAGTCGAACGTCTGCAGTGTATCGCTGAGCTTGTGCCGCGACACCGATGCGTAAATCGTTCGACGCTTGAAGTCAGCCTTGTCGGCATCTCCCGATGGCCCACCGGTCGTTGCATCGAGTTGCCCGCTGGCAGCCAGCACCGAGTCTCGAAACGCTTCGGCGGAGAGGCGGCGACGGTTGAAATGCGACAGCAGCCGATTGTCTGGGTCGACAGTTTTAAGTTGAGCCGCGTCGACCGGCACGGACGACTGCTGGTAGGTTGAAGAGAGCATGATCTCGCGGTGCAGCCACTTCAGCGACCAGCCGTTGTCCATGAACCGAACGGCCAGATCGTCTAGCAGCGTTGGATGCGAAGGCTTCGATCCGGTCATGCCAAAATTACTTGGCGAATCGACCAGCCCCATTCCGAAATGATGCATCCACACCCGGTTGACGATGACACGAGCAGTCAGCGGATTGTCGCGGCTCGTGATCGCCCGCGCAAGTTCCAGGCGACCGCTGCCGATTGTGTAGGGTTCGTTTTTTTCGGGAGACAGCACTCGCAGAAAACCTCGCTGGACAGGCTTCCCGAGTCGCCCGGCGTCGCCGCGGATAAAGATGTTCAAGTCGCGCGGCTTGTTCTCGTAATAAACAATCTTCATTTTCTCTGTGGTGATCTCTTCAACGCGAACCTGCTCTTCGGTCAGTGCATTGGCAACGGGAATCTCAAAGCCCGGCGTTTTCTTAAGTTCGACGACCTCTGCCTTCGCTTTGGGAGTTTCCTGTTTGGCCTTTTCAATCAGAGCCTTCGCTTCGGTGATTCGTTGCTGGGCCTTCTCGATATCAAACACTTCCGGGTTCGCGTCGTCGGTTGCTGACTCCACTCCGGCAGCCGTTGCCTCTGAGTCTGCTTTGAGCTTCTGCTCAAGATCAGCAATCTCTTTGGGAAGTTCTTTGATCTGCTTTGCCCACTCAGCGATCTGCTCTTCGAGTTTTTTGACCTTGTCGCGAACTGGTTGTGTCTTCGCAATTTCTTCGTCTGAAATAACCGGTCGAGTCGTCTGCCGGCACGAAGCAAAAATACTCGCCAGCGAGTAATAATCTTCGACCGTCACGGGATCGTATTTGTGGTCGTGGCACCGGGCACAGGCGAGCGTCAGCCCCAGGAGTCCTCGACCGATTGCATCGACACGGTCTTCCCACTCGTCGGCGTATCGGTTTTCAAGAACCAGTTTCGCCAGGGCGACTTCCTTGTGGTAAGACGGTGCCAGCCCCTGGAAACCAAGAGCCGCGTGATCTTCCGGGCCGGTCTCCGGCAGGAAGTCTGTCGCCAGTTGTCGCACGATGAACTCGTCGTACGGCACGTCGTCATTCAACGCTTGGACAACCCAGTCTCGATAACGCCACGCGTGAGGATACGGTCCGTTGTGCGGCCCCATATTCGTGTTGTCTTCCGAGTACCGCGCAACATCGAGCCAGTGCCGCGCCCAGCGCTCGCCATAGCTTGTTGAATCCAGCAACCGATCAACCAGCTTCGCGAAGGCGTCGGGAGATTCGTCATTGAGAAACTGATCGAGCTGCTCGATGGTCGGCGGCAATCCGGTCAGGTCAAAACACGCTCGCCGCAACAGCGTGTTCCGCTCGGCGCGGTCAGCTTGCTCAAGGCCGACTCCTTCCAGTTGTTTAAGAATGAAGGCATCAATCGGCTTCTGAACCCGTTCCCCATCACTGACCTCCGGAGCTGTATGCGGCTGAGGCGGCTGCAACGACCAGTGCTGCCGCGCGAGATCCCAGTCGATCTCTTTGCGAGGCGCTGCAGCAGATGGAGTGTCCCTCGGATCCGGAGCCCCCATCGACACCCACTTTTCGAAGTCCGCAATCACCTTATCCGGCAGCTTGCCGGCCGGTGGCATCTGATAAGAGTCCTCGCCGTACCGAATTGCATCGATGATCAAACTCTCGTCGAGTTTGTTCGGAACAACCGACGGTCCCGAGTCGCCGCCCACCTGCGCAGCCTGCCGGCTGTCGAGCAGCAATCCCCCCTTGAGCTTCCCGTCCGACTTCGCCTGCGCGGAATGACACTCGTAGCACTTCTCAATCAAAACAGGTCGAATCTTCTTCTCAAAGAAGTCAACCGCGTCTGGATCCAGTTTCGGAGCATCGGGCGCCGCAGCGAGCACATAGAACGGCTCCGCAAAGACAGCAACAACCGTCAGCATGAAAATCGAAAGCCGCATTAGCAGAATCCCCGGGAGCCAAGACACATCAGTAGCTACTGATCATACCTCGGATTGCCAGGCGATGCATCGTGGTGCGTGCAACATGGGAAGCAGCGCAAAGCGAACGGTACATTCAGTGCTGGAGAGTCTTCATTTGAAACGGCAATCTCGCCCGCATCACTTCGCCATGATAAAATTAGCAACGATCCAGCCCATGCTCGATCAACAAATGACGAGGCACTGTCAAGCAAGCATCATCAGGAAGGTTTGGTCTCATGACATCACGTTGGCTTCACCTGGTTGTTCTATCTTCAATCGTATGCTCAGCGGCTTTGACCGAGACGATGGCTGCGAAATTCAATCGAGTGATGGATATCGGTAAGCAGGCTCCGGCATGGAAGGAGCTTCGCGGGGTCGACAACAAAAAACATAGCCTCAACGATCTGAAGAAAGCCACAGCTGTAGTCGTCGTGTTCACGTGCAACCATTGTCCGGTCGCGCAGTCTTACGAAAAGCGGTTGATCAACCTGGCCAACGAGTATTCCAAGAAAGGCGTCAAACTGGTTGCGGTCAGCGTCAGCCGCTACGAAGCAGACAGTCTTGAAGCGATGAAGAAACGGTCGCAGGAATTAAAGTATCCGTTCACCTATCTTCAGGATTCGACGCAGAAAATGGGCAAGCAGTACGGAGCGTTGTGGACCCCCAGCGTCTTTCTGCTCGATGGCAAACGTCGCATCGTCTACATGGGCGGGATCGACGACAGCATGTATCCAGACAAGGTCGTAAGGCGCTACCTCAAGGATGCAATTGATGCGTTGGTCGCAGGCAAGCCAGTCGAGATTACCGAAACAAAGCCAGTCGGATGCCCTATTGACTATGAGTAGCCACCTCCTAAAGCACGAAGCGATTTGCGTGGCCAGACAGAGTCGTGCCGCGAAACAGATTTCGACTCCAGTTGCCACTCTGAACGGCTGGAATACAAAATAATGCTGTTTTTCAAGGTTTTCGGGCATATTAGTTGACTTTACGAGAGCCCACACCTTAATAATCCCTCGCTGCTCAGCGTTGCCTGATCGGCACTGAACTCTCAATTCAACCTGTCTTCCAGTTTCGACGGAACCGCAGGTTTCATCGAGAATCCAAAACAACGTATCCCAGCTTCCACCCAGCTACATCTTTGAAAGGATGCCTCAGATGGCAAAGAAAGCCGCAGCAGTTAAGCCACTCACGAAGAGCCAGATTCTTAACAGCCTCACTGAATCAAGTGGAATTGCTAAGAAGGACGTCCAGGCAGTGCTCGACAGCCTGACCGGCTTGATCAGCGAGTCAGTTGGCAAGAAAGGCGCCGGAGCCTTCACGATTCCAGGTCTGTGCAAGATCGTCGTCAAAGACAAGCCAGCACGGCCAGCACGTAAGAACGTCTGGGTTCCACTGGTTCAGGAATACCGTGACATTCCTGCGAAGCCAGCTTCAAAGGCTGTCAAAGTGACTCCACTCAAAGCCCTGAAGGACATGGTCTAAGACCATCTTCCAAGGGTTCAGCGTCTGGCAAGAGCTTCGTTTCCGAAGCCGCCGTCGGTGCTGAAGCGACTGACAAAAAAACGCCGTGGCTCATTACTGAGCCACGGCGTTTTTCGTTTGGGCTACGGCTTGAACTTTCGCGATGTCATCTGCAGAACTGAGCGCGCAAAAAAAAAAAACGGCCAGCCAATCAAACGATCGGCCGGCCGAATTTACTCAATGAGTCATCCGCAAACTTACGCACCCTGACGTTTAACCCGACGACGAACGTCAGTTTCCAGAACGCCAAAGGCCTGCTCGTGACGCTGCAGAGCCATCGAAAGGGCGCTCAACAGACGCTTGGCAGTGAAGTGGTTCATAATGATCCGCTGTGTGACCGGAACTTTCACTTCGCCTGTGGCGTACGGATTAGGATTAAGTCCGAGATCCAGAATGAGTTCTTCTGGTGTGCTCGAAACTCTGCAGAAGTTTGCATAGCCAGCGGAGACGCCTGAATCGTCAACGATCAGTGTCTGCTGTGCCTGAGCTTCCGCTGCGGCCGCCGGTGCTTCGGCAACTGCTGCTGGTGCATCGTCTGCTTTTTTCTCTGCTGTTGGTGCTGCGTCTTTTTTCGCCACTGTGTGTGCTCCCTGATACGTGTGCCGCTCTATATAGAGTCGACTCAATCTGTTGCTACCCGGCTGCAGTTAACAATCTACAGCTAGCCAATCGGGCGACAACGGGTGAAAACTAACGCTGATTCAACAAGAGAATCAACGGCAATCCTGCTTCGTTTGAAACTACCAACTGTCTCCACCGGAAGGAGGAGAGAAAGGGTTGGATAGGTACATTTTCAACTGGTGATTTACATCTGAATCGATATGCAACACGCCGCTGGATAATCAACTTTCACCGATTGGTTGCAAACAGACCTCAAATGTCGGGTCGTTCGACGCCGGCCGCGACAGTTTAGTTCCCGAACATTCTACACCGCGTACTCAAAACTCGGATAAGTCATGCCGTGCGGATCATGCGGCACGCTGCCGCTCGTTCGAGTGATAAAGCCGCTGGTAGATCGGACAAGTTTTCAGCAACTCATCGTGAGTTCCGATGGCGGCGACAGCTCCCGCATCCATGACAACAATTCGCGTCACAAGATCGAGGAACGTGTCGTTGATCACGTGCGTAATGACAAAGACCGTGCGACCGCGGACGAACTGTTTGAGCACTCTGTGAATGATGTTCTCACTCTGCGAGTCGAGCGCAGACGTCGCTTCGTCAAGAATCAGAATCGACGGATCGCGAAGAATCGCACGAGCGAGGGCAATCCGTTGGCGTTGTCCGCCCGAAAGCTTCTGGCCCTTTTCACCGATCTGAGTGCTGAAGCCGCCCGGAAGATGCGACACGAATGGAATCACGTGAGCCTGCTTCGCGGCTTCTTCGATTTCTTCCCACGTCGCATCGGGTTTGCTGTAGCGAATGTTCTCGGCGATCGTGTCGTCGAAGAGTTGGGTTTCCTGAGTGACAATTCCGATCTGACTGCGGAGGTCGCTGCTCCGAATCTGTCGCACATCGACTCCGTCAATCAGCACTGCCCCCTGATCGGGATCCATGAATCTTGGCAGCATATTCAGGAGCGTTGATTTCCCGGATCCGTTCTCGCCAATCACTGCGACGACTTCGCCGGCAGGAACGGTGAAGCTGAGGTCTCGCAAAGCTGGCGGCCGCGGGTTTCCATCAACGGATTCCTGCGAGTACGAGAACGAGACGTTCTTAAATTCGATTTCTCTGCTGTGACGATTGACGATTTGTGGCTCGGTGGGCTCGGGAACTTTTGTCTTCTCATTGAGGACTTCGAAAATTCGATCAGAGGCGGCAGACGAGCGTTTTAAGTCGCCATAAACCGATGACAGTTTTCTGACAGAGTCGAGTGTACCGGCAAGAAGCGCGTACAAAGCTGAGAGCTGTGCAATGTCCATTGGTCCGGGAGCCAGTTTCACGCCCCAGATTTCGTCTGTACTTCGCAGGACAAGATATGTCCCCGGAATGACGGCGCAGAGAACGGCGATCGCACCCATCAATTCGGTTGTTGGACGAGCCAGCGCACTGAGCCGAACGACCTTCATCGATTTGTCGAGGTACTCTTTGTTTGCCAGATGAAACTGTCGCCGATGCCGGCGAGCAGCTCCAAACGCGATGACGACTTTCAGTGAATCAAACGTCTCGGCAAGTCCCTTATAAATTCCGGACATGCTTTGCAGCGTGCCCTTGGACGCTCGCTTCAGGCTTTTGCCAAACTTCGCAAACAACAGGCCGATGCACGGCACGACGAGCAACGACAACAGCGTCAAACGCCAGTTCAATACAAACGCAAAAGCGATGCACCCACCGGCTTTCAATGGCTCTCGAATGAGACGAACCAGAACGGTCCGCAAGCCAGCCGCGAGAATCTCTACGTCGTTCGTGATCCGGGCCATCAGATTTGCCGGACCTGCAGTCGCGATCGTCTGATAATCGAGAGACAGCGCGTGCCGAAAGCACTTCTTCCGAATATCAATAATGACTCGATTGACGATCCCGCCAACTAACACTTCCTGCAGGTAGACGAAAACGCCCTTCAGGAATGTCGCAAACAGAAAGCAGCCAAAGATGAGCGCTATGGTGTTGAATCGATCGGCCGGAACATACGGCAACACATACTGCCGAGTCGTTGTCAGAAGCGACAATTGACGGGTGGCATCGCTTTGGTATCTCTGCGCGCGGGCACGCCGTTCGACATCGCTTGCAGCCATTTCTTCGATGGCCGCCTTACGCTGCTCGATATCGGCTTCAACCTCGTCGATCTGCTCGTCGACGTACTGATGCAGATTCTTCTGCTGAAACAGAACGCGGACCATCGGCAGAACGGTCGAAAGGTTTCCGGCCCATAAAACGGAGATAAAGAGAGCGCAGATAATCGATAGAATGGCCATACGACGGTACGGCCAAACGAACGGGAAGAGGCGGCTAGCAGTTTCCACTCAGTAGCTCCAGCATCCATGCAGGCGGATCTCGAACCTTCCAGGTCGAGCAGGGACGCGGATTAGAAACGGCGAGCCAAAACGTGTCTATACGAGTCCGCTGGGCGGTGTTTTACACGTAATTTGCTTGCAAAAAGTTCTGCACAGGACAATCGCGACAGCCTACTCGTCTTTGCCGGATTCGAGCACGGAAAGAAACGCCTTCTGCGGGATTTCGACTTCCCCAAACTGCTTCATGCGCTTCTTGCCTTCCTTCTGCTTCGCCCAAAGCTTTTTCTTTCGCGAGATATCGCCTCCGTAGCACTTGGCCGTGACGTTCTTGCGAAGAGCAGAAATTGTTTCCCGGGCGATGACACGCATCCCGATGGCCGCCTGAATCGCAATTTCGAACTGGTGCTTCGAGATTTCGCCCTTCAGACGCTTGGCCAGCGCACGGCCGCGGCGATCTGAGTTATCTCGATGGACAATCGTGGACAGCGCGTCGACCTTGTTGCCTTTGACGAGGATGTCCATCTTGACCAGGTCGGCCGGGCGGTAGCCGATGATCTCGTAGTCCATCGTGCCATAGCCGCGGGTGGCGCTCTTCAGACGGTCGTGCATGTCGTAGATGACTTCGGCGAGCGGCAGCTCATACGTAACCTGTGCCCGGTTACTGCCAAGATATTCTGTGCCGAGATAAATGCCTCGCCGGTCTTCAGAAAGCTGCAGGATCACGCCGATGTTTTCGGAAGGCACGATGAATGTGACTTTCGCAATCGGCTCTCGGAACTCGTCGATCTGACCAGCATCGGGAACATCCTGAGGATTATCGATCAGTTTGACTTCGCCCGTGTTCAACTTCAGTTCGTATGTAACGTTCGGCGCAGTTTGGATCAGATCAATTTCCGCTTCCTTCTCCAGTCGCTGCTGAATGATCTCCATGTGAAGCATGCCGAGAAAGCCACATCGAAAACCGAACCCCAAAGCGTCGCTCGTTTCAGCAAGGAACGAGAAGCTGGCATCGTTGAGGCCCATCTTCTGCAACTCGCCTCGCAGTTTTTCGAAGTCAGTCGCATCAATCGGGTACATTCCGCAGAACACCATCTGCTGTGGAGTTGCATATCCGGGAAGAGCTTCAGCCGCTGGATTCGACTTGCCAGTAACGGTGTCTCCGACATGGACCATGCTGAGCTCTTTAATACCGCAAAGCATGTAACCAACTTGTCCGGGGCCAAGCTCATCGCAGGGTTTCATGTCGGGACGAAACTGGCCGAGTTCGAGGACTTCGTGAACCGAACCGCCCTTCATGTACTGAATCTGCTGCCCCTTCCGAACGCTTCCTTCTTTCACTCGTAAATAAGTGACGACACCTCGAAAGTGGTCGTACTTGCTGTCAAAAACGAGTGCCTGCAGTGGCTTGTCGGGCTGGCCTTCCGGTGCTGGCACTTGCTCCACGATGGCGTCGAGCACGTCCTTGACGTTGAGCCCGGTCTTTGCGCTGACGAGAATCGAGTTGAGGCCGTCCAGACCGAGGATCGTCTCGATTTCTTCCATGACGTCGTCGATGCGGACGACAGGCAGATCGATTTTGTTGATCACCGGAACGATTTCGAGATCCGCTTCGATGGCTGCGTAAGTGTTCGCGACAGTCTGAGCCTGGACTCCCTGAAAAGCATCGACCAGAAGCAGCGCGCCTTCACACGCGGCAAGGCTGCGTGATACTTCGTAATGAAAATCGACGTGTCCCGGCGTGTCGATCAGATTCAGCTCGTAGGTTTTGCCTTTGTACTCATAGTAAATCGCCACCGTTCGAGCTTTGACGGTAATGCCCCGTTCTCGCTCAACGTCCAGATCGTCGAGAATCTGCTCCTTAAATTCCCGCTCGGTGATCGCTCCGGATTGCAGCAGAAACTGGTCAGCCAGCGTGCTCTTTCCGTGGTCAATATGGGCAACGATGGAAAAGTTGCGAATTAGCGAGGTGTCCATAGACGGGTAGCCAGTAACGCGGTGAGAAGAATGCCGAGTCGATCGTGCGAGGTCGACAGGAGGGCGGGAAATCGGTCAGAATCGCTTCTCGCGGTGCAAGCGTCGAGATTCTGACGGAGCAGGCGTGCCGCAAAAAGGAATCGCAGTTAGAAACCGTGTGAGTTTCAAACTCCCAGCGGGAGGCGGAATCGTAGCGACCGACGGATGACCGGTCGACGGATTTTCTGATCTGACAGGCAAATCGTTCAGAAGAGGGTTACATGTCGGTAGATATGACCGAATCGGGCCGCATGACGCGCAATCTGCAGATGACGTTCACGCTGCACGAAGCCGGACTTCTGATGATGAAACAGAATCTTCTCCGCCGTCATCCAGACGCGACGGAGGCCGAGCGGGCAGAAATGTTCCGAGCGTGGCTCCAGGATACGCCCTTGCTCGGCGTCCCATTCGATCAGCTCGACAAGCCAGGACAAATATCAGGATGAACCTGGTTTATGAGGCGTTGAAGCGAGTGACCGAATGCCTGTCGGATTTTGAAGTCCGCTTCGCGCTCATTGGCGGCCTCGCCGTCAGTGCTCGTTCTGAACCCCGATTCACTCGTGACGTCGATCTCATTGTCGAAGCACATTCGGATGACGAGGCCGAGCGTCTAATTCGCAGTTTGCTTGGCCGGGGATACGGTATTCATGCGCAGTTGGAGCAGAAGACTGCAAAACGTCTTGCTACGTGCCGGCTAATCGAACGCGCCAATCCAGACGGTGTGATTGTCGATCTGTTCTTCGCAAATTTCGGAATCGAAGACGAAGTCCTTCTGACCGCATCTGAAGAAGAAATTGCAGAAGGAATCTCGCTTCCTATCGTTCAGGCTGAGGACTTGATTGCCCTCAAACTTCTGGCAGTCAGCAATCGAAATCGGCCAAGAGACTCGGAAGATATCCTGAATCTTATCGAACACATTCCGGCGGCTCGGCTGGAAAGAACACGTGAACTACTCCGGCTAATGGCAGAGCGACGACCGGCAACGGCCACTGGACTTCAACAACGACTGGATGAGCTGATCAGTCTTGCCGACCAGTCACGCGAGTAATCGACTACGGGTAAAGCAGTTGCTTTGTCCAAACTTCGCCGCTGGATTCGTAGACGTAGCGTTCGTGGAGACGGCCTTCGCGGCCGGACCAGAGTTCGATTCTGCACGGAACAACGCGGTAGCCGAACCAGTGAGGCGGCCGATGGACGTCCTTGCCCTCGAAGCGTTTTTCGATTTCAGCGACGCTCGCCATAAATTCATCTCGACCAGACAATGGCCGCGACTGATCCGAGGCCCACGCGCCGATCTGGCTTAATCGAGCGCGAGTCTTCCAGTATTCGTCCGATTCAGAATCTGGAATTACCTCGACGCGACCTTCGACATGAACCTGCTCGGCCCAGGCGTCCCAGTAGAACGTCAACGCGACCTGCGAATTGCCGGCCATCTGCTCACCCTTGCGACTTTGCGAATTCGTAAAGAACACGAAACCTCGCTCATCGATGCCGCGCAGCAAGACGGTGCGGATCGAAGGCTGACCATTGGCATCAGCTGTGGCGAGGCTCATTGCGGAAGGTTCACGACATCCGAGCTCGGATGTCCGTGCGTTCTTTTCCCGAAAAGCGTTGATCGCTTCCAGGTAGAGTGGGTCGTAGTCACCGTTCGACGGAGAGTGTTCTGCAGACGCGGTCGTCATCGAATTACTTAGTCCTCATGTTTGCGTGTGTCGACTTCAGCATAGGATTCCAGAGCCGTCAGCATTCGCTCCAGAAGGGCGATCATCTTCGGCAGATCGGTTTCGATCAACCTCTCCAGTTGGCTCATTCGCCCGCGAAACTCGTCCGCTTCGTGTCGCACTTTGATGCACATCGCTTTGACAATTCGCATCTTTTCCTGACAGAAGGCGAGCCGATTTTTTGCTTCTTTCAAAGCCTGCTTTTCCTCGATCAACGACGGGCGATAGTCGTCCATCGACTTCCGCATGCGAGCGCTTTCGAGTGCAATTCTCGCCTCAGATATCTGATCGAAAGCCTTCAGCTCCTGCTGATGCCAATGTCTCGGACGGTCATTTTCCATCCACTCAAGAGCCGAGTAAATCTGCTCCTGCATCGTCATCAACGCATCGCTGACGTTCTGCTGAAACATCAGCAACGCGATACGAAAGTCGCGAACGGCTTCGATGGATCGGACGTTGGCTGTCGACATGGGAGTATTCGATCGGCGAAAAACTATCGAGCACAGCAAAGTTATCGCTGCTGAAGATATTCTTCGATTCGCTCGGCTTTGCGGAGCAGGTATGGGATGTGATCGTTATTCGACTCCACAAACCGAGCCAGCAGTCGCATGTGCTGCTCAAACTGTTCGCAGAACTTCTTATTTTCCTGATCACGCCAGGTGTTACTGACGGTTGCCAGTTGGTTGGCCAAAGCCGTTGATTGGTCGAGAAGTCCTTCGTTGAACTTCTTCAAAGTTTGAGCAAACTGTCGGAGCTGCACCGGATCAACGATTGCCTGAGCCATTTCGCTACCTCATCGAAGGTTGTCTTGAGCTGTTACCGGTCATTCTCGCGCTGGACCGTCCCGGACGCAACCAGTGTCACACGAGCAGGATTTGACTGTAAGCAAGGCATTTTGATCGAGCTTATGTCGACGAACGTCCAAGCAACGACCATCATTCGCCAGTTGAAACAAACATGCTCACACTCTGAGAATTGAATACGAATTCGGACGCTCATTCTCAACGACAGATTCTGCCGCTCATCACCCTCAACGCTGCCTTCATACGCCATGCCCCGTCTTTTAAGAGTTGCCGTCCTGATCGAATCGTCCCGAGCGTTGGGGCGGGGCATGATCGAAGGCATTGCGAGTTACAGCCGGCTGCACGGGCCCTGGTCGATGTATTTCGAGCCTCAAGGCTTGGGAGCCGCACCTCCCGAATGGTTGTCGACCTGGGACGGCGATGGAATCCTCGCTCGAATCGATGATCCGATCATGGCGGATGCGGTGCTGGCGACCGGGCTTCCGGCGATCGATCTGCGCGGTCGGCTGCCGGAACTCGACCTGCCATTCATTGGCGGCAACAACGAGTCCATCACACGTCTGGCGTTCGACCATCTGCGTGATCGAGGACTCGGACACTTTGCGTTCTGTGGCGTGCCCTCCGGACAAATGAGAACTCTCGATCTGCGGCGAGCTCACTTCGAGCAGCACGTTCAGTCCGCCGGTTTTTCGTGCGACGTTTACACCGGCGAGCCTGACGGAAAATCAAAACGAAGAAAGAAAACGTCCCGACAAAGTTCGGAATCGGGCACACCAGGCATTCCCGCCGCCGACTTCGGCACGCGCGGCTGGGAAGAAGAACAAGCTGATCTTGCGAGCTGGGTCGAGTCGCTGCCCAAGCCAGTCGGCATCATGGCCTGCCACGATCCTCGCGGTTATCAACTCGTCGATGCCTGCCGACGAGCCTCCGTTCAGGTTCCCGATCAGGTCGCAATCGTGGCCGTCGACAATGACCCCGTCCTCTGCCTGATGGCAAACCCGCCGATGACGAGTATCGACACGGACGGAATTCGCATCGGCTACCAGGCGGCTTCAAGGCTTCACCACATGATGATTGGTGAGGAGGATGCAGCATCTACAACGCTCATCGAACCGAAAAAACTTGTCGCCCGCCGCTCGTCTGACATGCTGGCGATTGACGATCCCGACATCGCAAAAGCCGTCCGCTTTATTCGTGATCATGCTTGCGATGGTGTCCGAGTCGACGCCGTTGTGCGGCACGTTGCCATGTCTCGAAGCGTCTTCGAACGTCGATTCAAAAAGATCCTCGGAAGAACTCCAAAAGCCGAACTCCTGCGGATCCAGATCGAACGCTCGCGCCAGCTTCTGACTGAAACAGACCTCGGTCTGGCAGCAATCGCCGATCAGGCGGGCTTCTCCAACGAGAAGTACTTCAGCGACGCATTCTTCAGACAGACAAAGCAACGCCCGACAGACTATCGTCGGGAATCTCGACCCGCAGCTCGATAACTCCATCGCAACCGTGGCCGAGCCGACCAATATTCCGCCGACTATTGTCGAGATTCGTGTTGTAAGGTGACGCTGGCTTCCCAACGGGGCCCGGATGACTCAAAGTCGGGCACTTGCTTGAACTGCGGTTACGGTTTCACCATTCTGCGCTTGTCGACGGTTTGTTAATTGTCGGCCCCGATATCTCAACGACTTTCACGCAGCAGGAACCACGCCATGACGCGTTTGGCATTGCTCTCCGTTGTTACAACTTTTGCCCTCGGCACAAACTTTGTGTCAGCGGAAAACTGGTCACGGTTCCGAGGCGACAACGGCGTCGGCATCAGCGACCAGAAGGGAATTCCGACAAGCTGGAGCGACGGCAACTACAAATGGAATATCGAGCTCCCCGGTGTCGGACACGCCGCGCCGATCATCTGGGGCGACAACCTGTTTGTGACGGCCGCGACTGACCGTGGATTTGTCCGGCGACTACTTTGCCTGAACCCGGCAACCGGAAAGGAAAAGTGGACTCGCGAAATTCCGATGAGCGACAGCCACAAACACAGCAAGAGCAGTTGGGCATCCAGCACGCCGGTCACTGACGGCAAACTGGTTTACGTTGCATTCGCAGACATCGAGCGATACCTCGTCAGCGCCTACGACTTCGACGGAAACCTCGCCTGGCGGCGGAGTCTTGGCGAGTACGAAAGCCAGCACAACCTTGGCGTTTCATTGTTCCTGTTCGACGGCATGCTCATCTGTCCGAACGATCAGAAAGGCCCCAGCCGGGTTGTCGCCCTTGACGCGGCGACCGGAAAAACCAGATGGAGCACCGTTCGCGATCACCGCAAGACGTCCTACGCGACTCCGATTGTCGTCCCCGACAAAGACGGCAAGCCGCAGCTCATTTGCGTCAGCGGAAACATGGGCATCACCAGTTTGAACCCTTACACAGGAGTCATGAACTGGCAGGGGCGATCGTTCCCACTTCGAACCGTCGCATCGCCCGTTTACGGAAACGGCCTGCTGATTGCTTCGTGCGGACAGGGCGGCCGCTGGGGGGTTCAGCAAATGGCAGTCAGCCTGAACGGTGACCTCGACGAAGACGGAAGAGCGAAGATCGTCTGGGAGCGGAAAAAAGTTATTCCGTACGTACCAACACCGGTCGTGTACGAAGGACATCTTTACGAATGGAGCGACGAAGGAATTTGCGCCTGCGTTAATCTGGACAACGGAAAAGACATCTGGGTGAAACGGCTCGGAGGCAACTACAGCGGCTCTCCAATCTGCATCGACGGAAAGCTTTACTGCATCGCCGAAGACGGCGAAGTGGTTGTTATCGCTGCGTCACCTGAGTTCAAAGAACTCGGGCGAACATCACTGGGCGATCCAAGTCACTCGACGCCAGCGATCGCCAACGGGCGACTATTCCTGAGGTCGTTCCATCGACTGGCCTGTCTGGAAGCTCAAGACGAATAGGCTTCCCATGTCCGCTCCATTCGGCCTGCTCCTGATCACGGGAAATCAGACTCACCAGGAAAACTACGCGCGAGCCTTCGCCGCAGACGACCGCTGCCAACTGATCGGATTGACGGACGCAGCTGACGTCCCGAGTCGACGACAGGAACTCAATCGAGACCTCGCCAGCGAATTAAGTATTCCTTACCTGGACGATTTCGAAGCCGCAATCAGCTGTGACGACGTTGACTTTGTGTCGATCTGCGCCGAGCCCGAACGACGTCTGCCACTTTCAATCGCCTGCATAAATGCAGGCAAGCATCTGTACCTCGATAAAGATCCTGCACCGACAGTCGCTGACGCGTTGCAGATTGGCACGGCCGTTGAGGAACACAAACTGCTTGCTCAAGCTTTCAGTCTGGTTCGATTACCGGCGTGCGAGCAGGCGAAACAGATCATCGAGTCTGGTGAAATCGGTGACCTGATCGGACTTCACTGCGACGTCACTTTTGCAAAAGGAATCCCCGGAACTGCCGACTTGAACTTCGCCCGGGAGGAAAAACCAACCGCCGAGCGATTCTCGTTCATCGATTCAAAGCGTGAATTCCTTTGCGTCGGTTATTACCCACTGATTCTGTTTCAGTGGCTGACCGGAAAGCGTTTCACAACCGTCGACGCGACAACTGCTAATTACTTTTTCGACGCTCACCAGAAGAATGACGTCGAGGATTTTGCCAGCGTCATGCTCGGAATGGACGATGGCATCGAAGCTACAATCACCGCCGGCCGCTGCGGCTGGATGAGTCATCGCGATTACGGAGTTCATGACATCCGCCTGGTTGGAACTCGCGGAAGCATCACAATCGATGCCCAACGGCCGCGGCTGGAAGTATGCTCCGATTCTCCGCCTTGGAACCAACCATCCGTCGGTCACCCTGAGGATCCAATGGGCTTCTGGTCGAGCACTCAAACTGCGGGCGGAGTCCAAACAAAGAACGACTGGCAGGCAATCAACGCGTCGGCAAAGTCTGACGCGTCAGCATTCCTTGACTGCCTTGAGCAAAATCGACAACCCGACGTAACAGCGAACATGGCTGCCCACTGCGTCGAAGTTGTTCACGCCGTTTATCGATCAGCCGCCGGCGGAAACGCCGAACCAATAACGAATCCAGAATCGGAAGCATGACAGAGCAACCCACACCGGATGAAACAGCTGCAAATCAGTTGGCCAGTTTGCATCAACAATTCCTTGCGATGCAGGAATCGCTGATGCACATTCAGAATGACCAGCAGCAGATGCACGACGTTTTGCTTGCTCAGCAGGAAGAAATCGGACGCTTGAACGCGAACCTTTCAAAAGTGAACGGAGACATGGAGCGTCTTCTAAATGCCGAAGAATCGCCCAGCCCCGAAGATGAAAAGCCGCCACACTATTAAGCCGATACTCCGCTGAAAGTCGCTCTGTGAACCGCACGATCCGGGAAGAAGCCGCGCGGCCCGTTGCCGAACAAGTCGCTGACTGGCGGCCGATCGACGGTTCCGGTGAAGAGAATTCTTCCACACACATATCTCCGTCGCTCGAAGACGCGAATTCTTATTGCCGAACGCTGGCGACAGGTCATTACGAAAACTTCCCACTGGTTTCGTGGCTGCTGCCTAAGGGGTTGCATCAACATTTCTACAACGTTTACGCATTCTGCCGGTGGGCAGACGACCTCGGAGACGAAATCGGCGACCGGGAACGTTCGCTCGAGTTGCTCGGCTGGTGGCGCGACGAGTTGAAACTCTGTTACTCCGGACGTTGCCAACACCCCGTGTTCGTCGCGCTGCGGCCTGCAATCGACGAGTTCGAGATCCCTGAACAACCATTTGCCGATCTGATTTCGGCCTTTGAGCAGGATCAGCACGTTCTTGAATACGACACTCGGGAACAGCTTCTTGACTACTGCACTCGCAGCGCGAATCCCGTCGGAAGAATCGTCCTGCATCTTTGCCGACAGGCTTCTGACCAGACGTTCGGCTGGTCAGACTCAATTTGCACCGGGCTGCAACTGGCCAACTTCTGGCAGGACGTCAGCCGCGATCTCGACATCAACCGAATCTATCTCCCGAAAGAAGACCGTAAACAGTTCGGAGTGAACCGTGAAGACCTGCTCGCACGCCGAACGACCGACGGATTTCTGGAGTTGATGAAGTACGAAGTCGACTACGCTCGCGAGCTACTGGAAGGCGGACTGCCGTTGGTCGACGTTCTTCCGGGCCCACTTCAGATTGATATCGACCTGTTCGCTCGAGGCGGACTGCGAATTCTGCAACGCATTGAGCAGATCGATTATCGCGTCCTGGAAACCCGTCCCGTCGTCACAAAACTGGATGCCCTGCGAATACTGTCTTCGGCTTTGCTGAGAGCAGGCGGTCGACGACTCCGAGGGAAACGTCGGCCGGTCTAGCAAACAAAGCACTACACAAACGGGTTGCCGCGTTCGCCGTCAGCCAGTCCGTCTTCTTTGGCGATCTCTCGAAAGATCAGGGACTCCCAGACCAGACGCTCCTGTTTGAGCAGCAGACCGAAGAAGATCGCCGCCATCGAAGCTGCGAAGATAAACGCCACCCACGAGCCTGATCCGATTCCGTAGAGGGGAGAAATGCTCGCAACATGGAAGGCGAAATCTGGCTGCTTCATGATCCCTCCCATAAGAAGGGCCACGAAAAGCGGCAGAACCCAGAAGAGGAAGAGAAACATCATCAGTCTCAATTTGCCATGATTCTGATGCTTCAGGCAGAAGTACTGCGTGGCGAATCCAAAATACGCAAGTGCTCCTGCGGCAGTTCCGGCGACTCGCCATAAACGAGCATCGATATTCAATGCAGGAACCAGTGTCTGGATGATCTGAACCGTCGCTATCGCCAGAGTTGCCATGACGAAGACTGCGGCCCGGCTTGAGCTCTCGTCCTGCCACAGCGGCGGCCGGCCCATGCCAATACGTTTGGCTCGTCTTGCTCCCCCCTGGTACTGCCCCTGGTTGGGCGTGATCGCAAGGACCATCAATACTGCGATGATGAATTCAAGATAGGCGAGAATCGGTACCAGCAAGACGGCGTTAAGCTTTGGATGTTCGATGACGCCGCCGAGGCTCAACGAAGCAATCGTAATCAGAAACGCAACCGCCGTTGATTTCGAGAAAAACATCGCCGTGGCAGATTCCATTCTCCGAGTTGCAGCCACCACCAGAAAAAGAATCAACGGAATCTGGTAGAACAATGACTGCAGAAACACCGGAAACTGAATCCCGAAGAACGTGGGTGGCACAGCATTGGGCCCCATTACGACCGCTTTAGCTTCTGCAAGAGCTGGCCCGGCAGTAAGCATCCCAGGAATCGGCAGGCCTTCCGAGACAAATCCTGAACATCCGAGAGCAATCAGAATCAGAAAAATTAACCCGGAGTTGACGTTTCGAGTTTTCCCTCGCTTTGCAACAAGTCCAGCGGTGAGCCCCAACGAGTGAAACAGCAGTGTTGATGAAATCAGAACCAACGTTGAGGTCAAGAATCCAACGATGCCTACCTGACTGAACAATGCACACATCAAGGTAAATGGAACGAGCAGCAACGCTATCAGGTGCTCGCGAACCGCTCCTCCAATCATGAATCCCAATGTGGTCGTGACGGGTGACAACGGCGTAATTCGGTGGAAGTCCAGAATCCCGGAATCGTTTGAGTTGCTGATCGATGCAGCAACCTGTGACGTCCCAGCCAGACACATGGCAAGAATCTGGCAGCTGAAGAAAAACGTATAGAATCCTGAGTCATCCAGGGCTTTCGCTTTGTACCCCGCAAACATCAGCAGGCTACTGAGCAGGACGACGATGCCGGTCAGGTATCCGGCCCGAGGTGTCCGAAGATTTGATCTGATATGTCGAATGAGCAGCGGATTGTCGAACAGCATTTGTTTAAGCATTACGACAACTCCTTCGCGCCGATCTGCAGAAAGACGTCTTCCAGCGACTCGCGTTTTCTGGTGAAAGACGAAACTCGGACACCGGCATTGACCACTTCAGTGAGAAGATCGCTGGCTGCACGGTCATCTCCGTCAAACTGAACCGCAAACCGTTGCTTCGAATCGTCAGACGCTGCGTCAATCCCGTGCCGTGCCAGAACTTTCAACAAAGCATTACTTTCACTGACAAGTTCGATTTCGAGAATCGCCTGGTCCAGCACCTTCGCCGCAATTTCGTCGACCTTTCCCGATACCACCATCTGGCCTCGTTCCATGATGCCTATCGACGTGCAGAACTCGTCCATCTCAGAAAGAATGTGAGACGAAACGAGTACCGTGCCGCCGTCATCCGCAAAGTCTCGAATGACTTGTTTCATCTGAGCACGACCGTGCGGATCCATTCCACTGGCCGGCTCGTCGAGAAGCAATACCTTGGGCTCGGGCAACAACGTCTTCGCAAGCATTAGTCGTTGGCGCATACCTCGCGACAGGCTGCCGACCAACGAATTCGTTTTCTCAGAGATACCGACCTGGTCCAGCCGGTGAACGATTTCCGATTTGCGTCTTTGCTTCGGAATGAAATAGCTGGCGGCAAAGAGATCGAGGAATTCCCAGACCAGAAGGTCTTCGTAGACCGGCGGAAAGTCGGGCATGAACCCAAGTACCTGGCCGACGGCCTGCGGCTCTTCACGGATGTCAAATCCGGCGATATTGATCGCTCCGTAGGTGGGAGTCAGTAATCCGACGAGGGCTCGCATCGTGCTGGTCTTGCCGGCACCGTTTGGCCCGATCAATCCGAAGACTTCGCCTTCCGCAACTGAAAACGACAACTCCTCGACGGCGCAGAAGTTGCCATAATCGACTCGCAATTCATCGACGGAAATCATCGTTCCTGCTCCGTTAACGGCCAAAAGATGACGCCTGCCATCTCAACCTAACGGGAACGATCACCGATCTCCACCAGCTCGACAGAACCTTCTCGAACAGCAAAAGCCAGCTCGGTTGAAACCATTAAAGCCATCGCTCCGCCACGGTCGTCTTTGCCGAGAATTGCCGTGCGGTCGTAGTACGCTCGCCGGTTTTTCTGTTTGCCGGTTCCCGTGCAGACATCGACAAGGTTTCCATTTGGACCGATCCGACACTTGATCGATTCCCACGCTCGCTGCACGAATGGTTCAAACGTCTGACGGTCAAGCCTGTTGTTGCGCAGGCCGCGGACGATTGCGAAAGTCGTCATGCAGGTACTGGTGAACTCACGATAGCTTTCCGGGCGATCGACGATCTGATGCCACATTCCCATTTCGTCCTGATGATCAATCATTGTCAAAAGGTGATCGCGATAAGCAGCAGCCATCGATGGAAGATGTTGGCTATTTGCCGGCATGTCCGAGATTGAAAGTGCCAGACCGAGTGCCGGAAATCCGTTTCCTCGCCCCCACGCTGTGTGCTCAGGATCGAGCGGCGAGTGCTGATGCAGACCGTCGTTGCGAACATTCAGATTCAACATGAACTTCAGATGCCGGTCGGCCATGTCGAAGTATTTCGTGTCACCGATCAAGCGACCGGCCTGAACGAGGATCGGCGTGCCCATAAAAACCGCATCGCTCATCTCATTGTGAAACGGCATGGATTCACGAAGGTTGCCATCGGCGTCAAAACCCAGGTCGGCGGCAGTTCGAACAAGTTTGATGAAGCGTTCGTCGTCGGTCGCCTTTGCCAGTTCTCCAAAGATGAGATGCCCAGACAGCGTGCTGCCGCTGGGGCGTGATCCAAGGCTCGACTTTTCACCGCTTGCATACGGCTCGACGGTTTTCAGGACGTCCTTCAAATGACTGTCGTCGTTCGTCAGCTCACCAAGCCGAACGCGTCCAACTAAAGCCAGCGCAGGAATGTACGCCACCGATTTGAGATTGTGCCCGTAGACTTTGGCGAGTTCTGTGGCGACTTCGACAGGAGATCGTTTTCGACGCCGCTGCAATTCCTTGCGAGCCGCAGACCGAACTGAAATGCCAGTCTGAACGAAGCCGGGAACTATCGGGATTCGGCCCGACGCCAAAAACCCAACGGCAGGCATGCTGGCGATTCCTGATGGCTTGCCCGTTGTAAGTGCATCGGCAAGCGAACCGGCCTGAGCGTCTTGAATCGACCAGTTGGCACTGATGCCGAGTTGCTGATTGAACGACTTTGGGATCTCGATCACGTGGCGATCGATTTCTCCAACGACGACCACAAGGTCCGGAGCGAGCATCCCAATCCACTGCCAAAGGTAGTGGCGTTCTGAATTCTGTTTGTCGTTATACGCCGAACCTGTTGGTGGAAACTCCGAACTCCAATTGGCGCCGACTTTGCCTGAAGCAGCAGTATCTGATGCTGTGCCAAATTGATCGGGATTCGCGAAGGGGACAAGTCCCAGTTCGACTTTGTTTTTCGTTGAGGCAATCGGGTGGGCTACACAGAAGTCGTGCCAGTCAGAAACCAGACGTTTGCTCACTCTCGAGTCCGGTGCGGAATTCGAGACGATCAGAATTCGTGTCCGATCGCTCTGCACGTCGAACATGCCGTTGGTAAGAAACGCGGGGATAGCGACGCCGCGGCGAGTTACACCGATCGACGTGCTGATCGGCGAGTACTCAGCCAGTGCTTTCAACGCGTCACGGTATGTTGAGGATTCATCAGCCCGACAGGTGGAGTGACAGGATGCGAAGACAGACAGGCATGTGAGAAGTGCCGCTACGTGTCGAACCATCCGTGATCCCTCTTCAACTTATGAATTGTCACTCAGGAGCGGCCATCGGTCCGAGCGCTCACTCAACCAGATCTTTCGGCATCCGAATTGAATCCAGCGACAGGCCTGCTTTAACGAGCGAGTCGTGCAGCGTTGTCCAGGCAGTCAACCTTGCCGAGCCAGTTCGAAGAATTCGGACTCGAATTCCATCATCGTTGCCGGTCGTCGCTTGTGCGAGTTCGACGGCTTCGTCCAGGTCAACAGTACGAACACCAGTCGCGGTTTCATCATCGGGAACGATGTAATCGTGGTTGTCGATTCGAATCTCAAGAACAACCGGCGGAGGCGATTTCACGTCGACGACGGCCGGCACTTCTGCAGAGGCAGGCTCTTGCGGCCGATCATCCGGTGCATTCTGGTTGGCACGAGTTGAGTCGTCACCCGCCCCCTGAGCCCGGATCCCGCTACCCGATCCAAAGCCCGGCAGCAGGCCGCTCATAAAAGTTCCAAGCACGGCTCCGACAAGCAGAAGCCCACCAGCAATTGTTCGCTTTTTTATTGGCATGGCTTTCCTGCGTATCAGATACTTGGTTTCGAGCGGCAGACTCAAGGCTAGTGCCTGTCGAACGTCCTGCTCACTCGAATTACATTCTGAACTTCTTGTCGCTCCTGGGTCGGCCATATTGGACGGTGTCTGCTGAAATTCTCCGGTGCAACGATTTGGCACATCGCTCCGTCATTGAGGCTTCGGCGACATAAACGATTGAAATCAGCGATCTTTCAACTCGAGATGCCGCCGAATAATGTCCCGAGCCTCCTCGGCCACCGAATCAAATTGTTTCTTCGACGGCGGCGGAACGTCCGATGCATCGGCTGCAGGCGAACTGCTTTCACCCTCGTTACCACTTTCACCTTCGTCGTCAGTGGCCATTCCCGAGTCAGCGGCGGAGTGTTCTTCGGTCGGTGCCGTCTTGCCAACAACGGTGTCCGTGTCAGAAGCCGCCGGCTCTTCCTCTGCCAGCCAGTTAACGATGCTGTCTTCCGTACTCTCTTTGACGATGACCTCGTCGGTCTCAGATTCAATTTCTGCTGACGTGTCTGTGCTACTTGTTGCGGCGGCTTTTACTTTGACCTCGTACTGAAACAGCATTGGGCCAACTCGCAGCACGTCGCCCGGCTTCATTGCAGTCTTTTTCGCAATGGTAACATCGTTAATCTGAGTTCCGTTGCGACTGCCAAGGTCTTCAACCGTTGCGACTCCTTCACGAACTCGAATCGCGCAGTGACGGCGGCTAACTTCCGAAGTCGCCAACCGAACCGCTACGCCTTCGTCGCGACCGACAACCAGCTTGCAGCCTTCAACCAGGGCCATCTTCTTGCCCTGATGTTTTCCGGTCATGATGATCAGCCTGGACGTCATCCAGATGCCTCGTTTCGTTCCGGGTAGTTTACTTGCCGTGGTCCGTTTTTTGTTGCCGACTCAGTCAATGTCAGTCGTGGTGAGGGACGACCAATGGTTCGCCGCAATCCGGACAGGTGAGTGTCCGACCGCGATGCTTGGCGCTCATCTTGAAACGTTTTCCGCAGCGACAGTTGAAACGGACTCTGCCTTCTTCACGATTCTTGCCGAGGTGTGTCCGTTCCCAAACCTGCTGTGCGATCTCGGAAATCTGACTGACCAGCACCGACGCGGTGAATGGCTTCGTCATGTAGCCGTCAGCACCGACTCGAGTGGCAAGTTTGCGGGAATCTTCCAGTGTGATTTCGGTCAAAACCAGAATCGGAATCTGTGGGTTTCGCTGCTTGAAGCGTTCGCAGATCTCGTAACCGGTTTCTCCAGGCAGCATCAGTCCTGTAATGACAAAATCCGGCTTGTACATCTGCAGTGCTGAGTGAGCCTGTCCGCCATCCTTCGCTGTCTGCACCTGGAAACCATGTTCCTGGAGCAGGTTGCGAAGTTCGGCAGCCTGGTCGGCGTCATTCTCGATGACGAGGATTCGATGCGCAATCGCACCGGCAGACTCGCCAGCCGCGAAATCGTCGAGCATCAGCAGGTTCCCCTATCGACAGACATTTGATTCACCGTTGCACCAGGCTTCGAATCCGGCAGCGGACTCTGGATTGTTCCGCCGATCCCAGAGAATTCAGTCGAATCTGACGCCGCATTCATTCACGAAAATTCAGTGAGTTATCGTACCGAAATCGTCCCAAACGATGAAGTCCCTGTGCCGCCACCGTGTGTTGCACGCTCGAAATCACCACACGACAAGGCACCCTGACAACGCGTTTTGCACCTTCACCGTTTCTTGCGCGGAAAGTCCACAGTCCATCAGACTTAACGATTGAAGTCGGGTCAACTGGCAGAGCGACTCAATGGCCGTTTCATCCAGAGAAACGCCGTTTAACGACAGAGTCTGCAGGTCTTCCATGCGGGACAGGACACTCAGGCCGGCAGGCGTGACGCGAGTGTAAGAAAGATCCAGACTCCTCAGCGTATGCAGAGAAGTCAGTTGAGGAAGGTCGGCATCCGTGACAGGGCTTCCGGTCAGAGCCAGTTGTTCGAGGTGTTCGAACTTGCTGAGTGTCTCCCAGAATTGTTCGTCCAGAGCCGCTCCAGCCGTGTCGACCCAGAAGACTTCACCAGCGGAGTTCTGCTTGACGGTGACCCCGACAGCGGCGAGGCCGTCAACATCCTGATCCACTTCGCCACGACAGCCGGCGATAACGATCAGAAGCAGACAACCAAGCAGAAGCAGACAACCAAGTCGAACAGGCATTGAGTTGAGCCTTTAACGAAGCTGAGCACCCACTGCCGACTCGCACGACTTGATGACTGCCTGCTGAGACTCTTCGACTTCCTCATGAGTCAGCGTTCGCTCTGCGGATCGATAGCTGATTGTCAGCAGGTAGGACTTTTTGTCCACAGGAAGCTGCTTCCCTCGAAACTGACCGCTGAAAGAAATCGACTCAAAATTTGGACCGGCCACTGTTGTGACAGCTTCTTCTAGCTGACTCCAAGTGACCGACTCGTCGAGTACGAAGTTCAGATCGCGAGTCGACGCAGGGAAACGCGGAAGTTCTTCGAACTCCGGTCGCAGGTTCGCTGACTGCTCAAGCAATGGCAGATCGATCTCCGCAGCGACACAAGCGTCACGCAGATCAAGCTGGTCGGTCACCGAGCGATCCAGCTCGCCGAACCAGCCCCACGACTCGCCGTTCAAGAGAATTTCGGCGCCG
Organism: uncultured Planctomycetaceae bacterium; assembly: GCA_943787265.1. Lineage (GTDB taxonomy): Bacteria > Planctomycetota > Planctomycetia > Planctomycetales > Planctomycetaceae > JABMPE01. The sequence continues at coordinate 148,343 of CALSLT010000004.1, forward strand.
CGACCTTCGACGAACTGCGGAACGTCGCTCGGCTTGACGCTGATCGTCGATGCTGGATTCACTCGTTCGGCGATCGCTTGCAGCAGTCCTTTCATCTCGACCAGCGAGCTTCCGCTGACCATGCCGACGACTTTTGGTTCGGCTGCGGGGTTGCCCGGATCAGATTCCAGGAACACAGAAGCAATTTCGAAGAGTTGAGCGTCGAAGCTGCCGTGCCGTTCGTTTTCACGCCGAGCCTGCAACAGACTCGGGATCAAACTTTGTCGCAGAACGTTTTCGTGGCGACGTGATGAGTGATTAACACTGAGTGTCGTCTCGGTCTTCCTCGGCGTGAAGAGGCTGTTCAGCTTTTCATCCGTGAACGTCATCGTGACCGCTTCGTAGAAACCGTTGCCGGTCAACACTTCGCAAACGCGATCGATCACTCGGTCACGCAGCGACTTCTGGCTGACGGTCAATGGAACGACGGCGTCTTCCGGAATCTTGTCATAACCGTGGATTCGGGCGACCTCTTCCAACAGATCGGCTTCGCGGCTGATGTCCCGACGTCGCCAGCTCGGAGCGATGAACGATGCTTCTTCCTCTGAAGCTTCGCCGACAAGTTCCATGCCCAGCGACTCCAGAATCTTCAGCGACTCCTCGCGAGGAACGTCTACACCCAGCACTTGCTTTGTTCGTGCAAAACGAAGTGTGACTGGCTCTGGTTTCGCTGGTGGTTGCTCCCCGGCCCAGATCGAACCTTCCAGCAGCTCGCCGCCTGCCAGTTCCAGAATCAGCTCGCAACAGCGACGGCTCGCCCAGTCGAGTTGCTCGACATCGATCCCTCGTTCAAAGCGGAACGACGAATCACTGTGCAGATTCAATTCGCGAGCTGTCCCGCGAATCGACCGCACGGCAAAGTCAGCAACCTCAACGAGCACGTTCTTAGTGCCGTCGCTGATTTCTGTGCCGGCTCCGCCCATGACGCCGCCAATCGCGACGGGCTTTTCAGCGTCGGCGATCACGCACATGTCGGATGTCAGTTTGTATTCTTTGTGATCGATCGCTTCGATTGTTTCGCCGTCCTTCGCCCGTCGCACGACGATACGGTTCCCAGCCAGCTTATCGAAATCGAATGCGTGCAGAGGCTGTCCGCATTCCATCAGCACGTAGTTGGTGATGTCGACGATGTTGTTGACCGGTGCGATGCCCAATGTTGCCAGACGCTTCTGCATCCAAGCAGGACTCGGACCGACTTTCACGCCTTTGATGACGCGAGCGACGTACCGAGGGCACACGTCTTCGCATTCGATTTCCACTGAAGTGGCATCTGCAACCGCCCCGCCAGATTCCGCTGGTTGAGCCAGTGGAATGGTCAGCTCGTCGCCAAAGCAGACACTGATTTCACGGGCGACGCCGATGTGCCCAAGACAGTCCATCCGATTGCTGGTGACTTCGAGATCAATCGCCAGATCGTCGCCGACCTCTTCGAGCCCTTCCAGATTCAGCCCGGTCATCATGAGCTTATCAGCCACTTCCGCCGCCGAAGCGGTCGGTTTGACATATTCCAGCAGCCAGTCCCAACTGACGATCATAGCAGTACTTCCGACGATTCAATTGATGTTTACAGGGAGCAGTTTCGGGCCACCATCGCCAAAATTGGCCGATGCGTCCCTCCAGTTTGACCGGGAAATCTAACGGTCAGCCAGCGACTTTCACAGTAGACCGAACACTCAGCAACTCTCCCAGTTCCGGTCGGGGCTCGTGTGGCTCCACGTAATCCAGGAATCACTTCGCAACGGCATGAAAGAACAGGATGCCTGACTCAACCAGAACGGACTCCGTCGGGGAAGTGGCAGCCTGTTCGGAAACTACACGTCCGATCGGAATCGGACGGGCTGTACGTTGGGCGACAACCTGCCCCGCAAATCGGCCAAAGTAGCAACACTGTTGAGGCAGGCTCGGCCAGGGTGACTTCCATTCTCGGCCAACTAGAATCTCCGAAGAGGCCTCACGAAAACCGTTTTCATTTGAGAAGAGACTGCTCAGGCGTTCGCGAAACAATGAAACCGTGGAGACTGAATTTGCTTCCATGGCGAGATTCGGGTAGGCGATCGTGAGGTGGTGAACTTCGATCAACATCTGCATGAATTGCGCTCGATCGCCAGCGTGCGAAACGATGTCCATGAACAGCCGAGCGGCGGAACGTGGCGAATCCAGCCAGGCGTTCAACCACTTTCTCATCGGTGCACCGTAGCCGTGCCCAACGCTTTCGAGGTACTGCACAACCTGGCTAAACCGATCAACGGAACAGACCGCGAGGTCGTTGAGAATCTCGTCTTCATCCAGAGCTTGCTCGACGGCCGCAGGTTTCATGGCCGGTTCTGCAAGGTAGTTGGGTACGGGAATCTTCCCGGCTTGGTGTATGTCGAGAAAAATAGTTTCGAGGCAGGCGAGCCCGAGATCGAGAAAATGGATGACATGCCCACCGGGCCGCAAACTTCTTCGAAGTTCAGCCACCGCTGCCGGGAGATCCTGCAGCGCATCGAACACGCACAAACCAAGAACTCCATCGATTGAAGCATCGTCAAACGGGAGATCGTAGACAGAAGCTTCAACAGGTTCCGCTTCGACGTTCTGTCGGCGAAACTGCTGAAGGTATTCTGCTGACGGTTCCGTGTGGACAACCTGATCACGCATCCATTCGGGTAACCACGTGCGAAGTTTGCCGTCCCCAGCACCGATCTCTATCCAGCGAGCTCCGATGCCCGCTGACTCCGCCTTCTCTTCCAACGCACTTTTCACAATGCGTCGATTGATCTCGTCGACGGGAGCTCGGATTCTCGAAAGAGTGTCCAGCCAACCGCAGTCCAGCCAATCCTGAGATTCCGGAAACTCAACAGGCAACGGGGAATTCATTCTGAGAATCCATTCTTTCCCGGGTTAGTCGCAGTCTCGTTCTAACGAGACCCAGTAAAAATGTAGCGGCGCACAGGGCGGCGTCTGACGATTCACCATGATTCCGAAATCGCCCACAACTTGTAGTTCAGTGCTTCAGATGCGGGAAGGCCTGTCGTCACTCTCGAATCGTCACACTCGAAAACTTCTGGCTCACTTCCGTATCCGCCAGAGGATGATTTTTCCTAGCTGGTCTCTCGAGACTGCGTAGCGACGATCCGGAGACAGCATGACGGCACCGACGGCTTTTTCGTGGCCTCGCAGGACCATTAGTTCTTTGCCGGCTCTGACGTCCCACACCCAGACGGTGCCGTCGGAGAGGCCGGTCAGAAGCCGGTCTCCCGATTTCGAGCTGGCAATCGCATAAACGTGCCCACCTGTCACGGTCCCTGCGGCAACTTTGGTTTTCCGCTGGATGTTCCAGATGTCCCACGCGAAGCCACCACCAAGAATCGCGGCGGTTCCATCGTGGCTGAACTGTCCGCAGTAGTTGTGGTGGCCGTTGTCGATGCGAGTGTAGTTGCCGGTCGAGGTGTCCCAGAACGTTGTGCGATTGGTGATGCCATTCGACATGGCCAGACGGCAATCAGGAGAAACACTTCTCCAATGCAACTCTTTGGCCTTCAACCCGATCCGTTGTCGTTCGACTTTCCTGAAGAGGTCCATCACTCGCATGATTCGATCGCTGCCCGTCGTGTAGCCGATCAAGCTGCCATTCTTCGAGACCGAAAGAATCGTGCTGGGACTACCAGTGTTGGCGGCGACTTCTGAAATCTGCTTGCCGGACTCGGCGTCCCATCGCCTGATAGTTTCATCCTGTCCGACCGTAACGATCCTCGTCCCGTCCCCCGAATATCGAGCGACCGACACCGGCCTCGTGTGCCCTGACAGGCGAATCGAATTTCTGCCGTCAACGGTATCAACGATGACGGCATCGTTGCCGTCTGCAAAAACCAGGCGAGTCCCGTTGTTCGAGAAAACTCCGAACTGACTCTTGCCCAACGTTCCCATCCATGACCTGACCTCGCCAAGTTCCTGCCCGCGCGCAACCGAGCCAATTGAGACGATCAAACACAGCCATAAAAAACGCAATCGCAATTCGGATCTCCATACACCAGGCCATTGATATGACTCATTAGTCTGCGAGTGCGGCCTGAAGCATTTGCAGCACTTCCTTCTTAGAGGCTGACAAAGAACTGGATCTGGGTTGTTTGATTATGCGGTGTTGTTGAGGATTCTGAAGCAGATGGCAGCGAGTGCCAGGTTGTTCCAGGCGTCGATGATTGTGGCGTGTCTGTCGTAGCGGATTCTCATTCGTCTCAAACCTTTGATCCAACTGATGGTTCGCTCGACCACCCATCGCTTTCGTCCAAGCTGGCTGCCGTGAGGTTCTTTGCGGCGACGGATGAGTGGTGTGATGCCGAGAATTCTCAGGATGTCGCGTGTTCCTTCACTATCGTAGCCGGCGTCGGCATAGAGAGTTGCTGGATGCACACGAGGGCGACCGGGCTTTCCGCCAATCGTCGGAAACAACACAACCGTCGACAGTATCTGGCAGTGATCGCTGACGTTGGCAGCGGCCGACTGCATCACCAGAGGAGTCCCCTTCGCATCGACAAGAACCGTGTATTTTGTGCCTGGTTTACGGCGATCAACAGGGCTGGGACCGCTGCGGTCGCCGCCGCCGAAGGCTCGGACCTGGACCGAATCGATCATGACCGTTTCCAATTGAAGTTCGTCTTTCCGCTGCAGTTCACGGAGAATCAAACGATGAACTTTCTGCCAGACGTTCGCTTCCTGCCACAACTTCAGTCGCGTCCGAGCGGTCTCGCCCGAGCACCCCATCTCGCACGGTACATCTTTCCAACGGCAGCCCACAGTCAACACAAACCAGATCACCTTGACCACCGTCGCGTGATCAATCGGCTTGCGACCGCCTTGAACTCCCGGTGGTGCTTGCGGTGGCAAAAATGAAACCACATAGTTCAAAAACGCATCCGGCAATTGTGCATCCATGATTCACTCCATTGATGATCGGGGTTGAATACGATCATCAGGCGCAAATCTCATGCCGTTTGTCGGATGCTTCTCAAGTCAGTTCTTTGTCAGCCTCTTAGTAGCGTGAAATGTATGTTCGGGGTTTTCAAATTCAGGGATTGTCAAGTGAGAGTATTTAACCCGGCGGATTCACATCTGAAGTGCAACGGATCAGAACTCAGCTCTGGTTCGGACGGGATGGGCTTCGAGGCGGTTTACTGCTGGAAAGTGAACACCGCAGGGAGTTGGATAGTTGTGCGAACAATGCACTATTCAACGGAGAACCTGCGATGCCGTACCACCAGCTTACTCTTGAAGAACGCGAAGTCATCTCTCAGTTACATTATTCGGGCACTGGTCCGACAAAGATCGCTCAGCACTTGAATCGTTCTCCGTCGACCATCAGTCGCGAACTGTCTCGCAACAGGGATTCGGAAGGCTATCGAGCCGTGGCCGCTCAGGAACGAACTGCCCGACGTCGTCGCGAGCGTCCGCTCATCCGGAAGATGGACGATCCTTTCATCAACGAGTCAGTCCGTAGCGGATTGTCTCAGGAGTGGTCACCGGAAGAAATCGCTGGCCGGATGAAGCGAGATTACCGCCGGACACAATCGAGACGAGTGTCGTATCAGACGATCTACCGCTGGCTGGAGACCTGCGAATACCGCAGCCATTTCCGCTCGTTCCTGCGTCACGGTCGTTATCGCAAACGTCGGGGCATTGACGGACGAGGCCGCATCAGAAACCGCGTCAGCATCGAGCAGCGTCCGGCAAAAGTCGATTCACGCCGCCGCTTCGGTGACTGGGAGGGCGACACGGTTCACGGTGCAGATCACTCCGGCATGATCATGACCTGTGTGGAACGCAAGAGCGGATTTTTGATCACAGCAAAGATGAAAAACGGCACCAGCGCCCGGCTGAACGCTGCCAAAGAACGAGCGTTCCGCATCATCCCGCCAACGCTGCGTCAGACACTGACCGTCGACAACGGCAAGGAATTCTCCGGCCATGAACAACTGAGCAAGCGTCTGCAGATCGCCATCTACTTTGCACACGCCTACTCCTCGAACGAGCGAGCAACAAACGAAAACACCAACGGCCTGCTGCGTCAGTACTTCCCGAAGAAGACCGACTTCCGAGACATCTCACACAACGCCCTTGCACACGTCACGAACCGGCTCAACAATCGACCTCGAAAGAGACTCAACTATCTCACTCCACTCGAAGTTCTCACAAAAGCCGGCTTTGCACTTCAGATGTGAATCCGCCCCCCAATTCGCTTCATCGCTCGAACACCGTAAGTGTTTTCCATACCACGTTCGTATGCAGTCGCAGTGATCACCTTCTTGCCGCTCCACCAGCTTTGATCACCTTGCCAATAATCTCTATCAATAAAGTCGCCATAGGAACCGAAACCTGCCAATACGCAGCATTTGCCGAATCGTGCAAATGGTTCGGAAGACTTGAGTTCGTCTCTTAGAACGGAACCTGCTCCCTCATACGCGACGATGACTATATCTCTTGGCGAATCTTTGTATTCGCTATCGATGACTTTCCCCAGTCTTGGCGATTTCAACTCACCGCTTCGATAAATTTGGTCGCGATCTCGCCACGAAAAGGACCTCGGAGATTGCATCCCTCTACCACTGATTCCAATGATTTTGCACTGAAATTGTTCCGCAATCGATTGAATTTCAACCTGCTCAAAAAAAGACTTTGGCGATGTGCCCCACGGAGGAAGGATGAAAATCACAGGAGAATCAGGATGGATTTTCTGTGCACTGATTCTCAATACCTGTCGTTTGTCGTGCTTTTGCCAGTAGGCCGTACGGGAATCCAGTAAGTCGCCAATTCCCGGAGGATTAGGTTGTTTCAGTTGTTTATAACGAACTGATTCTTCGAGCAATGCCCTTTGTTTCCAGTACCCAACAATACACTCTGAAGTAGTGTATTCTGCTGGAAGGTTCGCGAGGCGCAACATTTTTTCTCCATTTCTTCGACGAACTCCCCAGTAAATGAATGGGACAGCGTCGTCATATTGTTTTGCCTCAACCAGAGAGTCAGCCTTGGCCTTCAACTCTGAACCAGGAAGAAGTAACAGGTTCGTCCCATCAATGATCCACGAAGGTGTTGTGCGTTGCCGTGGGGCTGGGAAGGGAGAGGGACAGTTGCTACGGACTGCGATCCGCGACTCCCAGTCCTGCTCAAAGACAGAATATGGCAACGGTTCAATTGTGATCGAGTCAATCAGAGTTTGCTGAGCTGCTTCGGCGTGCTGCCAGCCGGAGTCATGGCTCAAGACAACAAGAACTCCATGATCCTGCACAACGAACGTCGCAACAGTGGCAGTAACATCCGTGTGCGAGACTGAAGCATAGGCCCCATCAAAGCCGTTGCGGTCGATTGCAGATATTTCCTGCTCAATAGCACCCAGCCTGTCTTGCGATTGCTGCACGGTCTCTTGGAGCAATTAAACTGCGAGCTGGGGAGGAGTGATTTTGCCTGTCAGCATTGACTCCAGTGCGGCTAAGTCCAAGGGAATAACAGAAAGCTCTACATAGCATTCTTCTGTTCTGGCAACGAATGCTGGTAGCCGAGACTTTGATTTATCGAATGCAATTTCAGGATTGCCAGGAAATGCTGCTGACGCCATTCCTGACGGGTGTGGAAACGTTTTCCAATCTTCTGGATGCGTTGATTTTCGGATCGGCACGTCTGACAACTCAGATGCAATTTCAGCAATTTCGGATTCGCGTTGATCGTCGGAAGAAGACGATTTGAGCAAGTACTTCGTTGCATTAGACGCGACAAAGAAGCCTACAATCGTCATCAGAATAATTCCGATTCTCTTGAGGACTGTCCCCAAATTTCCGCCGTCTGACGTTCGTCTATTCTGACGGTGTGATCGCTGAGTATCCTTTCTCTTCTTCGGAATCGGATGCTCTGAATAGGTTTCCACTTCGTCATCTGGGCGTTGCCAATCAGTCTGTGCGGGCTCGTCGGAATATGAACTCAAGTCGAGCTCTTCCCAATCCAAGTCCGATTCGTCATGTCCAACTTGGGAGTCCAACTCAGGATTCTCTTCCACACGTTCTTCAAGCTCAGGAACCTGAATCGAGCAACTGCACTTTGGGCACTGAATTTTCTTGCCTTGAAGACGATCTTTGACACGAATTCGCGAACTGCAACTCTGGCATACAATGGTCTGCGACATAAGTGGCTCTCTCGTGCTCAGGTGGAAAATTCCAATTCATCTCGAAGTGCATTTTGCACTACATCTAATTCTGGCAGCGTGTCCTGATCAATCCAAGCTGCCTACAAGATGAGCTTAACTGTTGCCTCTCAACCGTGATCGAATTTCACGTACTTGGTGTCCAGATTCGTTTTTTTGCGGCCTTTGGAGACTCACCATTTCGTGGTTGGCGGCGGGCTTTGAGGCGGACGTAGGGGGCGATGTAGCGGCCTCGGTGGCGGAAGTGGCCGGGTTGGGCGTGGGGGTCGCCTCGGTAGGGTTCTCGCAGGTCTTCCAGAACGAAGCCTGATCGGCACAGCTCGCCGACAAGCTGATCCCAGCGGTGCATGTACTCGACGGCACCGGGCTCGCGGTAAGCAACGTCGGTCGTCGCGGGCAGCGGGCCGTCGTGGTAGTACTGAATGCCGAGCACGTAGTTGTCGTGATGGTCTCGGCGGACGATCTGCAGACTGGTTGGCTGCTTGTGCTGACTGATGTAAAGGGCATTGTCTCTGGAGACGCGAGCGATCTCTCGATAGACGCGGCCGATGTCCGAGACGTAGCACGTGCTGACCGGCTGGTGCACGATGTCGAAGTACGCGTCGTCGAACTCCGAAAGGTCATCCATCGATGTCTCGACGCAGTTCACTTTGAGCTTGCGTCGCTCGGCCTCACGCTGATCCAGAGCGAGCATCGAAGGACTGAGATCCACAACAGAAACGTTCGCTCCGGCCGCGGCGTAAAGAATCGATTGCCACCCACCTCCGCCAGCCAGGCACAGCACGTTCAGGCCGGTAACGCTCGGTGGAAGCCAGCCGCGGGTTTCCAGCGTCTGCAGAGGGTTCTGCAGTTCTTCGTCCGTCGCGACGCTGGCGAACTGGCTGCCGGTTTCGGCCAGGCGATTCCACGCAGCTCGGTTCTGATTGACGTTGGTCATGACGGAATCCGACAACGAGCGTATATTCACTCTCCCTCTGGGAGGGTCGAGCGACAGCGAGGGGAGGGGCAGAGGTTAAGTATCTGGATTTCGAACAATTCGCCGCCCTCCCCGCTCGTTCCTCGCGACCCTCCCAGAGGGAGAGTGATGTCTAAGGAACTGACTACGAACTCTGAACAATCGCGGCTGTGTAGGCGACGAGATCGCCCTTCGCTTTCGATGCTTCCGCCCAGGCGTCCAGCTTTCCGGCTTTCGTGCAGAGTTCTGCAAACGAAAACGTCTGCTCTTCCAGGAAGCGCAGATGTTTCTCGGCGACTTCCATTGCCTGGTCGATGCGGTCGCAACGGATCAGCAGGTCGACCATCACGTACGCGATCATCTGCTGATCAGGCTCGTCCGGTTCGGCGTCGAGTTTCTGCTGGAAGTACGCCATCGCCTCGTCAACGTTCCGACCGAGCAGCACGTTCAGGAAGTGCTGGTGCGATGGGTAGAAATCTTCGAACGGTGCCTCGCCGGGGTACTGGAACTGCGTGTCCAGGTTGCAGCCGTAGTCGGCCAGTTGCACGGCCAGTTCGAGTTCCGGCGTGCCAGGATCGAGGAACCTTGCAAACCGCACGACCGAGTTCAGATGCGACACGTCGATGTGGTAGTTGCCTTCCTGAAACAGCCACTCGCGGCCCATGATCAGTTCTCGCAGAGTCGGTTCGTTCGCCGATGGCGGAAGCGGCATGCGACGTTCGACTTCCGACTTCACCGTCATGACCAGCTCGTCATAAAGATGGCTGACGATCATCGCCGCCGCCTTCTGCCGATTTTCTCCTTCCAGCCCCTGCATGGCCTGGTCCATCGCCGTAATCGTGTTGCACGTTCCGTTGGACTGAAGCAAAAACTGCAGGCCTCGGACCGGGTTCGCCCCTTCGTACAACGCGATGTTGATCAGCTCCTGAGATTTCTCGTAGTCCTCAGGCAGCGTCGCGGTTTCGAGAGCTTCGGCGACCGCGTCCGGTTCCTGAATCGTGCGGAAGTAAACCCAGGCTTCGCTAAGCTGATCGCTCTTGAGAAACAGCGTGCCGGTTTCGCGAGCACAATCGACGTAGTATCTTTCGAAATCCGCTCGCTGACCGGCCGGGACGTCATCCAGGGACGTCGGATTCAGCAGTGACAGACCGAGTTCGTTCTTCTTTTTCATCAGCAGAGCGTCAAACACTCGGTGATAGTTTTTCTCTTCACGCAGAGTTTCGATCAGCAGGTCGATCGCCGCCTGCGGCCCCTCAGAAGATTTCAGCTCAGCGATTCGATCAAAAGCGGTGGTCATAACGACTCCTGTTTGGATATCTCAGGCCCGGTTGGAACTCTGAGGGCGGGAAAAGCTCAGCCGCAGAATTTTCGGGCGGCGAACCTTTGTTGCATCGGCGGATCCGTGGAATCCGGCTAGTATGCAACTCCCGGTTCGATATTGCAAAATACAGTGATTCCTGCCGGCCAAACTGAGTGTAACTGCCCCAATTTAATGACGTGACGTCGGAGTCCTCGTGGCGAAACGCGGTAAGAACAAACAGAAACAGCGGGTTGCGTTCAAAAAGAATCGCGGCAAGCGGTCGCGGAACGACAACAAACTGACTCGCGATGCGTCGGGAATTACCGATGCCGACGACGCAGCCGGCGCTCGCGTCGAGGATTTGCCTTCTGCCGAACGGCTGTCTGGGAAGGGCGATCTGACTCGATCTCGGACGGTCATCGTTCAGGACGGAGACGACGCATCGGGCGAGTTGACGATCGAAGTCGACGAGTCCAATTGCCAGACCGGCCGGATTCTCAGCGCGACGGGTTTGAACTCGATCGTGCAAACAGACGCCGGAGAACGCTACGAATGCACCGTTCGGCGAGTCGTCCGGACAATGTCGAGAGACGCTCGCAACGCGGTCGTGGCTGGTGACATCGTGCTGTTTCAGAAGCTGGACGAAGAACACGGGGTCATTGAACGCGTCGATCCGAGACGAAGCACGCTTTCACGAGGCAGCAAACGGCACGAGCACGTGATCGTGTCAAACGTCGATCAGGTCGTGATTGTGATGTCTGCCGTCGACCCGGTGCTCAAGCCGAGCCTCATTGACAGGTTCATCATCAGCGCGGCCAAAGGCGGTACCGAAGCAATTGTCTGCATTAATAAAGCAGACCTTATTGACCCGGTGGACCTGCAGCCGATTCTCGGGCTGTACGGCCAGCTCGGCTACCAGACCGTTCTGACAAGTGCCGAAACCGGTGGCGGGATACCGTTGCTGCGAAATCTGCTTAAAGACAAGCAGTCGGTCTTCACCGGCCAGAGCGGCGTCGGAAAATCGTCGCTGCTTAACACGATCCAGCCGGGGCTGGCACAGCCGACCAAAGACATCAGCACCTGGACGCACAAGGGAAAACACACGACTCGGCGAGCGATTCTGGTCGCTCTGGAATTCGGCGGCTGGGTCGTCGACACGCCAGGCATCCGGCAACTCGGTCTGTGGGACGTCATCCCTGAAGAAGTCGAAGGGTTCTTCGTCGAATTCCGACCGTTCGTTGCCCTGTGCCGATTCCCGGACTGCTCACACACTCACGAAACCGGCTGCCGAGTGAAACAGGCCGTTTCCGACGCCCTCATTACGAGAACCCGCTACCACAGCTACCTCAGAATCATGTCCGGGCAGGAAGAAGACGAGTAACCACGTCTCGGTCTGCACGCCCGTCACCACGATTCATCTTGCCCGAAATCGCCACTTTGGCTCTGCTACCGCGTTCTGCGACTACCACAAACTTCACTCAGCTCGGCAACCATCCTCCATGTCACCTCTCCCTTTGGGAGAGGTCGGCCTCTCAGGGCCGGGAGAGGGTTCGCATTTTGAATGAGTGGGGCGATCGGAATCAGATTCAGTCGCACACCCCCTCACTCGCGGCTGAGACCGCGACCTCTCCCCCAAGGGGGCGAGGTGACCAGAGAAGGAAACCCGCCATGGATCGGCTGGTGAAGAAATATCGACACGGACGACTCGCAGTTGCTTCAGTGGCCGCAGTTTTGACATTGCTCGCGAGCGACTCGGCGAGCAATGCTGCCGAACCAGTTTCGGTCAGCGAGCCGGCCACCGAACAGCGAGTCTTCTCGGTGAGATGCCGGCTCCAGGTGAGCGGCAATATCGAAACGTCATCGCAACCGGCGGCCGCGGCGGGACAGAAGCCTGACGATAAGAAACCGTCTGGATTGAAGCTGAACGTCGACGGCAAATTCAGCTTTCTCGAACGACGACTCGCAGCCGGTGGTCAGGATGCTGACGCTTTCCGAGCGTTGCGGCGTTACCAACTTGCAGAAGCCGACATCACCATCGACGGACAGAAAACGGTCAACCAGCTTCCGGCCAACTCTCGGCAGATCGTCGCGGAAGGAACGGCAACCGGAATCCGAGTCTGGTCGCCAGACACTCGCATGTCCTACCTCACGACCGAACTACTGAGGTCTCCCGGCGACAGCCTCGCACTGGCCGCGCTGCTGCCGACAACTCAGGTCGAGCAGGGAACCTCGTGGGAACCTCCCTACTGGACGCTGCCCATGCTGACGGGCATCGAAGCGGTTTCCAAAAGCTCGCTTAAATGTTCGGTGAGCAAGATCGACGACCAGTACGTCGTCATTAAAGTTTCCGGCGGAGTCGAAGGAGCCACGCTCGGCGCATTCGCCAACATCGAGGTCGACGGTCAAATCGCCTTTGATCGAAAAGCAAATCACATCCGACAGGCAAAGATCACTCAGACGGAAAAGCGAACTGTCGGAGCCGTCAGCCCCGGCATGAACGTCACCGCGACCGTCTACGTCGATCGGCAGATTTCTGGCGTGAAAGGCGGCTTGACTGATTCGGCAACCGACGCGATCCCAATCAGCCCGGAAGCCGACCAGCTTGCATTGAGCTTCTCGTGTCCCTGGCATTTGACTTTCGCCCTCGATCGTGACTGGCACGTTTTTCATCAGACCAAAGATGTCGCCGTGCTCCGTTATCTTCGCAACGGAAGTTTGATCGCGCAGTGCAACGTGTCGCCCGTCCCTCAGGCCGCCGCCGGAAGCCACACTTCCGAACCGCAGTTTCAGTCGGACATTCAAACAGCACTCGGAAATCAGTTTCGCAAGATCGAAAAGGCTGAGCAAATCCCGACAACCGACGGCCGCTGGCTCTACCGAGTCACCGCCACCGGAGTCGCGCGCAACGTCCCGATGCACTGGTTCTACTACTTGTGTGCCGCCCCCGACGGTCGGCAGGTCGCGTTTGTGTACGCCGTCGAAAGCAAACTCGTCGAGCAATTCGGCGGCCAGGACATCGCCCAGGTCCGAGGCCTGCAATTTCTACCGGCAGTGCCACAGGCAGCGGCGAGAACTGGACCGTAGGGGCACGACGGTCAGAAACTCATGAGGTAGGCGAGCGGCTGGCGTGAGCCTGCCGACATTCCGAAATGTCACGCTGGCCAGTCGGCTTACGCCAACCGCTCGCCTGATTTATGTTGAGCGGATCGAATCAAAGATCGTCCCGCCGGCGTAGCCGAACTCGGCGTTCTCAGACAGCCGAAGTAGCTGGTTGTACTTTGCCAGTCGCTCGCTTCTTGCCACGGAGCCTACTTTCAACTGGCCAGCACCGGTTGCAACAACCAGATCGGCGATGGTTGTGTCTTCGGTCTCGCCACTCCGAGCGGACACGACCGGCCAGTAACCATTCTCAAGAGCAAGCTTCAACGTTTGAAGCGTCTCAGTGAGCGTTCCGATTTGGTTCAACTTGATCAGGACGCTATTTCCGACTCCGGAATCGATGCCACGTTGCAGTCGTTCTTTGTTGGTCACGAAAAGGTCGTCGCCGATGAGTTGGACGCGGTTTCCCAGTCGCGAAGTCAGTTCTTTCCAACCGTCCCAGTCGTCTTCATCGAGTCCGTCTTCGATGCTGATAATCGGGTAACGATTGACCCAGTCTTCGAGCAGATTGATCACATCCGATGAGGCCAGTTCTTCATCGCCTGTCGCGGCAAGCCGGTACTTCCCTTCGTGATGAAAATGCGAGCTGGCGACGTCGAGTCCGATGCAAACATCCTCGCCCGGCCGAAGCCCAGCCGCTTCGATGCCGGCGACGACAAAGTCGAGAGCCTGCTCATTCGACTTGAGCTTCGGCCCGTACCCGCCTTCGTCACCAACCAACACGCCTTCGAAACCGGATTTCGTCAGCAGTCGTCCAACGTGCTGATAGACCGTGACAATCCACTCGAAAGCCTGCGGGTAAGACGTCGCTCCGACCGGCAGAATGAGATAGTCCTGGAAGTCCAGGTTCCCACCAGCGTGTTTGCCGCCGGAAATCATATTCACCATCGGCAGCGGAAGCGTCTGCGTGACACCGAGCCCTGATGTCGACGTCAGGTGACTGCTCGAACCGTCCGGCTGATGCTCACTCCAGACCCGGCGAAACTGCTCGACAGGCAGAGTCCCTTCCGCCTCGGCTGCCGCGTAAACCGCTGCCAGCGACACGCCGAGAATCGCATTTGCGCCGAGCCGTGATTTGTTCGGCGTTCCGTCCAGCTGGATCAACAGACTGTCGATCGCCTGCTGATCGGTTGCGTCCATACCAACGAGTGCCGACCGAATTTCGGAATTAACATTCTCGACGGCACGGCGAACGCCGAGTCCTTGCAACCGGTCGGCGTCACCGTCTCGAAGTTCGAGTGCCTCGAAAACACCGGTGCTCGCCCCGCTGGGAACAATCGCTCGACCTGGCCGAGCACCTTCGCACGTGATTTCGACTTCGACCGTCGGTCGTCCTCGACTGTCAAAAACTTCTCGTGCATGAACCGTTTGAATCTGAGTGGAAGTCATAAGTGAGATTTATCTTTGCGTAGGGCCGGTTCCTACCGGCCGAAATCATGGCTGGCCGGTAGAAACCGGCCTGACGGCTGAGGAGATCGTAGTTGAAGTCCTCAGGTTTTTCGTACCGAATTGCGACGCCCGACCGCACTTCGGCAGCCCGTGCATTGAACATCGTCCGTGTGCTCCGTACTTTCGTCGTTCCTCCGTCACAATTGGAGACGGACAACCCGTGCAGATTCAAACTCTCAGCTTCGGAGAATCAGAATAGTGACTTCACTCAATAGACGAACGGCCCTGAAGATCGCAGCGGCTGGAACAACCTTGCTTGCCGCGGGCGAAGCTTCCGATTCAACCGTGACCGCGGCTGAAGGTAAGAAAGGCGGTTCGATCGTCGGCAGGTGGGGTACGACTCACGACCGAGTGTGGCTCGGTGGCGAATTCTGGGCCAACCCGATGGAGAACTGGGTGATCGCTGACGGAGCGGCCGAGTGCCAGTCGACCGGCGGCGACCGCAACGTTCACCTCATCACGCACCAGATTACAAACCTCAAAGGCTCGTTTGAGATGTCCGTGGACATCGAAGAAGTCGAAGCCGGCAAGACCGCAGGCGGTGCCGGCTTCCGAGTCGGCATCCGCAGCGAAATCAACGAGTACCGCAGCAACAGTTTTGCCAAGAACGGCCTCAACGCCGGGCTGGTCGATGGATCGCTCGTGCTGGGGCGAAACAAAAGCGAGATTCGTGACGGAGCTAACTCGAAGCTGTTCGCGTTGCACCTGACGGGAAAACCTGAAGAAGGTGGTCGCTTTCGTCTTGCGCTGACAGCGACCGACAAGTCCGGCAAGACGATCGGAACGGTCGCGTTCAACTCGCCAGCTCAAGCAGTGCTCGGCAACGTGGCAATCGTCAACAATCTCTCTTCGCCGGAACGAGGCAAAGCACGCGGCGGCCGTTATCGATTTCAGAACTGGGCGGTCGATGGAGACGCTTTCACCGTCACGCCGGAACAGAAGTTTGGCCCGATTCTCTGGTCGATGTATTCGCTGAGCGATTCTCGAAGTGACGAAGGTTTCGTCATGAAGATGAGTGCTCTGACCGGACCGCTTGGCGAAAAAGATAATCAGAACGTCGAGCTGCAGATTCAGCAAGGCGGCAAGTGGAAGTCGATCGGAAGTTCCAAGCTCTGACACCGACGCCTGGACCGCGACCTTCCGCGTCCCGAACTGGAACGATGAGAAGTCCGAGACGCCCTTCAACCGGCATGGTCTATTCGCCAGAAGCGCAACCGACGGCTCCGACGACCGAAGCACGAGCTGCACCGGCACAGATCAAGGCCAACCCATCGCGGGCGCCCCCTGCGCCTGGGCGCCTTGACCTGTCAGAAGGACTACGCCTTTCCCTACGAGCCCGTCGCCAACAACCTGCTCAAGCTCGACCCGGACATGCTCTATTTCTCCGGCGACCAGCTCTACGAAAATCACGGCGGCTACGGCCTGATCCGCGACCCGGCCGGACCGCGCCATCCTGAATTACCTGCGCAAGTTCTACATGCACGGCTGGTCCTTTGGCGAAGCCATGCGCGATCGCCCCACGATCTGCATTCCCGACGATCACGATGTGTTTCAGGGCAATTACTGGGGCGAAGGCGGCGCGAAGATGAAAGACCTCAGCGCCGGCGCGTCCTCCAAGGGCGGCTATCGCGAACCCGTCCGCATGGTCAATGTCGTTCACAAGACCTGCACCGCGCATCATCCCGATTTCGCCGATCCGAAGCCGGTCAAACAGAACATGAGCGTCTACTATGGCGACATGGTCTATGGCGGCGTCAGCTTCGCCATCATCAGCGATCGCCAGTTCAAGAGCGGCCCCGAGACGGGTCGAGACCGGCAGCGGGCGCGCGGATCACGTCAAGGACATGAACGTCGACACCCTGCATCTCGACAAGCCGGGCCTGATTCTGCTCGGCGAACGTCAGGAGAATTTTCTGAAGAAATGGGGCGGGGACTGGCGGGGGCACAACATGAAGGTCCTGCTCAGCCAGACCGTCTTCTCGGGCGTCGCCACCCACCACGGGAACTACAATGGCTACCTCAAGGCGGATCTCGATTCCGGCGGCTGGCCGCAGACCGCCCGCAACCGCGCCGTGCGCATTCTGAAAAAGGCCATGCCGCTGCACATCAACGGCGACCAACACCTCACCACGCTCACCCAATACGGCGCCGACACGCAACGCGACAGCTGCTGGTCCTTCTGCACGCCCGCGATCGCCGCGGGCTACCCGCGCTGGTGGCGGCCCGATGAAATAGGCATGAAGCATGCGAACCGCCCGAAGCACGGACGAGACAACACGGGTGAGTTCCTCGACGGCTTCGGCAACAAAGTCTACGTCTACGCCGTCGGCAACCCCGAAGTCGGCAAGAAGAAGAATCGCTATGAACTTGCTCATCAAAAGGCGAGTGGATTCGGACTGGTCACAATCGACACGGCCGCAAAGACCTACCACCTTGACTGCTTCCGCTTCATGATCGACGCAACCGACGGTAAGGCCGGCAACCAGTTCCCGGGTTGGCCAGTGACGATTCACCAGGATGAAAATTCCGGCGAAAACAAGCTTGGATGATCCGTGCCTGACCTGGTAAGCATCTTTGATAACGAATCGCTGGAGCGGCTGCGTAAAGAAACGAGGCTCGATCCCGAGTATCTTCGCGCCTTGCGCAACGGGCTGTTCAAAAAGTTCGAGGCCGACGACGTCGCGCTGGATCGGTTTCCCGAACGCGACCGACTCCGTTGCCACTCGCTCGAACTGTTTCGCCGATGCGATTCTCAAGTCGACGGTGCTTCGAAGTTGCTCTTAAAAACCGAAGCTGGAATGTTGATCGAGTCGGTCATTCTGCGCATCGCGACGGGACGATCGACACTTTGCGTCTCAAGCCAGGTTGGATGCGCGGCGGCCTGCGATTTCTGTGCGACGGGCAAAATGGGAATCGCACAGAACCTGTCATCCGCCGAGATTCTCGATCAGGTCGTCCAGACGGGCCAGCTTCTAACCGCCGAAGGACGCCGACTTCACAACATTGTCTTCATGGGAATGGGCGAGCCGTTTCACAACGAAGAGAACCTGTTCGAAACACTCGAAGCGTTGACGTCGCCAAAGATGTTCAACCGCTCGCCCGGCAGCATTCTCGTTTCCACAGTCGGCATCCCGGACGGAATGCTGCGATGCGCTCAGCGATTTCCGAAAGTGAATCTGGCCTTGAGCCTCCACAGCGTAAACCCAGAAGTCCGCCGAGAACTCATCCCACTGACAAAGAAACACTCCCTCGATGAACTTCAGGAGGCAATCCGTGAGCTGAACGATCGGCAGGGCATTCCGGTCATGATCGAGTATCTCATGCTGGCCGGAAAGAACGACTCACCCGAAGACGCGGCGGAGTTGGTCAACTGGCTGCACGACCTCGACGTTCACGTCAACCTGATTCCGTACAACGAAATCGAAGACGCCCCACACCTCACCGGCACAGAAGACGCAAAGATCAGAACGTTTGCAACCGCATTAAAAGACGCCGGCCTGACAACAACTGTCAGATATTCTCTCGGCAGCGACATCGCGGCCGCATGCGGGCAGTTAGTGCGAAAAGAAAATCGCCAGACGGCGATGTCTCAACCGCTGCAACAACTCGAGTAAACAGGATATTTAACGATGACTCGTTCGAGCATGACAATGGTCGTTCTGCTGGCCTCTCTGTCCTTCGGGACTGCCAACAGCTCGGTTTTCGCAACTGAAGAAGATAAGGCCAAACGTCCGCTACCAACGGTCAAACACTCTGATCGACACGCATATTCACTCTTTACGACCCTCGTCGGCCTAAAGGTATCCCCTGGCCACCTGCCGACGACAAAGTTCTCTACAAGCCACACCTTCCTGGAGAGTTTTCGAAACTCGCGAAGCCGGCAGGCGTCACGGGCGTCGTCGTCGTCGAAGCCAGCGACAGGCTGGAAGACAACAAGTGGGTATTGAACGAGGTCGGCGATGACCCGTTCTATGTGGCTCTCGTCGGAAACATCGATCCATACCGGAAAGACTTCGGCAAGCACCTGAAGCGACTGCGAAAAGACAAACGGTTCGTCGGCATCCGAGCCCGTAACAGTGGCCCGATTGATTACGCCGATCCGCAAGTGCTGGCCAACTTCCGGCTGCTTGAGAAGGCTGGTCTGTCACTCGACATTCTTGCCAACGGAAAGGGTGTCGAAGGTGTCCGGGAAGTTGATGTTCTGGCCGGCAAAGTTCCGAAGCTCCGAATCATCGTTGACCACGTCCTGGGATACGACATCGATGGCAAGCCTCCGGGGCAGGAATGGCTCGACGCCGTCGCCAGTCTTGCGAAACATAAAAATGTTTCATGCAAAGTTTCGGGACTCTATCAGCGATGCACTCAGCAGCCAGCTCCGCACGACCCAGACCACTATCGGACCGTGCTCGATCCTTTGTGGAAGAACTTCGGTTCCGACCGATTGATCTACGGCAGCAACTGGCCCTGCACAAAGAAAAGCGGTGACTACGATAGTTTCGTTCGACTGGTGAATGCCTACTTCTCAGAAAAAGGGCAGGCCGCCTGCGAGCATTACTTCTGGAAAAATGCCGCAACAGCGTACGGACTTCCGCTTAAATAGACGTACCGTTTTAAGATTGGCATCGGCAATTGCTGACCTGTCGCGCGATAGCCTGTCGCCGTTCGGGAAAACAAACTCTTTTACATAGCATCGCCGACGCAGCTGATTTACGTCGCAGCAGTTACTCTCAGGATTCATTCTTTCAACGCAGGTAAACAATGAGATTTTTAATTGTCATGGCGACACTTCTCTGTGCGACATCAGCAGCGATTGCTGAACCACTGATCTACGAGGGAGCGAAAGGGATCGGAAAAGGCAAACACATCGTGTTCATCGCGAATGACCACGAATACCGCTCCGAACAGAGTTGTCCCCTCATGGCCAAGATGCTTGCCAGGCATCTCGGTTTCCGGTGCACCGTGTTGTTCGGAATCGATGATGAGGGTTCGATCAAGGCTGGAGCTGCGGAAGTGCCAGGCATGGAAGCACTCAAAGATGCTGACCTGCTCGTTTTCTTTACGCGATTTATGAATCTGCCGGACGATCAAGCCGACTTGTTGGTCGATTACTTCGAACGTGGCGGACCTGCCGTCGGAATTCGCACATCGACACACTGCTTCAATGGGCAGCAAGGGAAGTGGGCGAAGTTGAACTTCAACTATGAAGGCGATGACTACCGCGGCGGACTGGGAGAACAAATTTTCGGCAATACATGGCACAAGGAACGCGGGCAAAGTCACTACGGAACCAACCATCAAATGGGTTGTCGCATTACTCCTGCAGCCAGTGCCGCGGAGCATCCGATCCTGACGGGAGTCAAGCAGATCCATGCTTACTCAGGCGGCTACAAGTCGCAGCCACCGGTCGGGGCAACTCCGCTGCTCGAATTACAAGTGCTCAATTCGTTTGGGCCGAGTGACGACACCAACGCGGAGAAACCGATTGTCTGCGCGGGATGGACACGAAATTCGTACACCGCTCCTTCCGGCAAAAAGCACGATGCACGCATCGTCTACACATCCTTCGGCGCGTCCGAAGACCTGCTGAACGATGACGCGCGCCGCTTTCTCGTGAATTCCTGCTTGTGGGCTGGCGGTTGGGAGAAAGAAATTAAGGCTAACCTCGAAGTCAGTATCGTTGGCAGCTTCAAACCCAGTCCTTACACGACAGGCGCGCTCTACTACGAAAACGTCAAACCTTCCGAATTAGCTGGCTTCGATAGCCAGCTAATGCCGGCTGCTGCGAAGCTGGGTGGGCTTTCCGACCCCAAAATGAAAAAGAAGGTTTCGAGAGCACTCCAGTTTCGTCCTTATCTAAGAGCTGAAGTCGAGGCCGCTTATCCTGACATTTACGGTCGCGATCCTAAGCGTCCAACGGCAAAACAAAACGAAGAAGAAGTAGGCACGGGATCGAAGTGCTCGACTGGTGGAGCCGGAAAGCCGAGATCGCTATCGAGCCTCGCCTCTTCATGCGACTGCTCGTCTATCAACCCGTCCCTCGAACTATTCACGAAGCCCGGACTCTGCGAGTAGTTCGGCCGTGGCGGAGTACGCCTCGGCGACCCATTCTTCGATCTTGTCGGGTTCCGGCGAGTATTCCAGTTCGATCGAGATCGCGCCTTCGATGTTGAGTTTGCGAATCTTGTCAAGGTACGGCCTAAAGTTGACGACTCCGCGACCGGGCGGCAGATCTCCGTGGACTTTGCCGTCGCAGTCGGAGATGTGAACGTGGATCGCTTTGCCTGCCAGCTTCTGAAGTTCTGCGGGCTCGACGTCCGCCAGCAAGAGGTGCGAGATGTCGATGTTGGCCTGCAGGGCAGGGTGGTTCACGTCGTCGATGAAGCGAGCCATGTTGTCGACGTTGTTGAGTAGCGACAGCGGAAACGGCTCCAGCTCCAGCGCGATCTGCACGCCCAGGCTCTCTGCGTACTCAGCCAACAGCCGACAGTTATCGACGCCGGTTTTCCATTGCTCGGCCGGCGGGATCACTTCCTGTGCCCAGATATATTCTCCCAGAACAAGCAGCACGTTCTTCGCCTGGTACTCGTACGCAAGGTCGAGGTACGCCTTCACTCGGTCGATACTGAATCGCTGCACGCTTGGATTAAAATCAATCAAGCCGACGGCGACGCAGCAGATAGAAACAATCGGCAAGCCGACGCGATCGCACTCATCTTTGATGAGACGTCGCTCTCGAATATCGATGTCGAGCGGATCGGTAAAAATGTCGATCGTGTCAAAGCCGAGTTCTTTCGTCTTTTGAATTCCCCAGGAAGTGTCTCGACCGGCCTGTGCCCAGGCAGAGTTGATCAGTCCAAGTTTCATCGTCCGGCTCCGTTTGCGCGTTTCAGATTCAGGCAGCTCTGAGTCTGACGCAAAGTCGCGGAGACGCCAAGGATCGCAGAGAGCAAAATCCAGCATTCAATCGGCGAAACGGAATGGTTCGGTACCGGTTGCGTAAGTGGGACGCAGCTCGATGTTGACCAGCAGGCCGAGGGCGAGGCATGTCGCCAATAGACTGGAGCCACCATAACTCATCATCGGTAGAGTCATGCCAGTAATCGGCAAGCAGCCCGACCGTCATGCCTGTATTGATGAGCGTTTGAGAACCGATCAACGCGACGATCCCGACGGCCAGTAACCGTCCGAACGGATCGCGAGTGTCGGCAGCGATGAGCAACCCTCGTCCGATCAACGCCAGAAACAGAATCACGGTGATCAGGCAGCCGACAAGCCCCCATCGTTCTCCGACCAGGCAGAACACAAAGTCCGTTCTCGATTCCGGCAGGTGATAGGCACGTCGACTTTGGATGGGCATTCCGGCCAGCTTGCTGCCCCACACACCGCCCAATGCGAAGACTCGCTTGGACTGGTGAAGATGGTAGCCGTCATCGTCCGGAGCTTCGCCGCCGGTCTTCTGTGTAAACACCGAAACGATCCGCGACTTCTGCTCGGCACTCATCTGCATCCACAGAATCGGGACGCACATCGCTCCAAGCAGGCTGATCGTGACAAGGTGTTTCGGTCGAGCACCGGCGGCAAACAGCATCGCAAACAGAACGGGGAAGAACAGCATCGATGTGCCAAGGTCGGGCTCTCTGAGAATCAGCGCGACGGGAACCAGCGTCATCAGGAACGGCGGAACCAGGCCCAGCCAGTTGCGAAAGCTGTCGCGATGCATGAGGTATCGAGCGAGGGCTGCGATGTAGGCAAGCTTGGCCAGCTCGGACGGTTGAAAGTTCATGAATCCGAGCGGGATCCAACGGTGCGAGTAGTTCTTCGCGGGCATAAAGAACACGACAACCAGCAGGGCAAGGCACAACCCATAGAGTCCATAGCTGAACCATTTGAGTCGTTGATAGGGCCAGGAAGCGGCTCCGATGAAAACGCCGATCCCCATAACCGCCCATATTCGTTGCCGAGGAGCGAATTCGCCGAGATTGTAGAGGGCGTCTCCGCGCGCGATCGCACTCAGCCCAATCAGAAACAGCACGATGGCTGTTGCGACCAGGGTCCACGGAATTCGGCGAATAAAGACGGCGTTGTTCACGAGCGGCGGCGATCCTTTGCCGGACGAGCGAATACTGAATCTGAACCTCTATCCGGCATTGTCGCGAAAAATCGATCCTGCCGGAATGCGTTTTTCCGACTCTCGAATGTGGGCAGAGGCGTACGAATTACTCGCCCCGATTGGCGAATGCGGCGGCCAGAGTTATGCTGCCTCGACATCTCCAAGGTTGGTCGCCAGCTGGCGGCCCGAGCACCGCAACTCTCATCCCATGACGGGCAAAATCCAAATGGCATCATCAGACGGTAAGAAGAGGATTCTCATTCTCGGCGGCGGCTTTGCCGGCGTTTACACCGCCATGTACCTCGGCAAGGGGATGACCGCTGAAGAGCGGGCGAACATCGAAGTCACGATCGTCAGCAATGAGAATTACATCGTTTTCCAGCCGTTTCTTCCGGAAGTCATCTCCGGCACGATCGAAACTCTGCACTGCATTACACCGATCCGGCGCATGGCCAAGCACGCTCAGCTCTACACGCGGTTGATCGAAGAAATTGACATCGAGAAGAAAACGGTTCAACTGGCTCCGGAATACGTCCCACGGCCAATTGTTCTTGACTACGACCACCTTGTCGTTGGCATGGGGACAAAGCTGAATTACGACCTCGTGCCGGGCATGCGGGAGCACGCGATTCCGTTCAAATATTTGGGCGATGCGCTGCGTCTTCGTAACCAGGCGGTCGGTGTTCTGGAAGAGGCTGCCATCGAGAAAGACCCCGAAGAACGGAAGCGGCTCCTCACGTTTGTTGTTGGCGGTGGTGGTTTCTCCGGAGTCGAGTGTGTTGCCGAGTTAAACGACTTTCTGACCAGCGCCATCAAGGCCTACCCTGGCATTAAACGTGAAGAGATCCGTTGCGTGCTGCTTCAGAGTGCCGGCCGAATCCTTCCCGAACTGGGAGAAAGCCTAGCCATCTACGCGCAGGAAATCCTGGAAAGCCGCGGCGTTGAAGTTCAGCTCAATGTTCGACTGCGAGCGGTCTCTGGTGACGGAGCCATCGTCATGGACAAGGCGACCAAAGAGTCCGTCACGATCCAGTCACGAACCATCGTCACGACTGTTCCGTCGGCTCCGCACGACCTTGTTACCAGTCTGCCGTGCGAACTGGATCGCGGTCGAGTCGTCGTCACGGAAAATATGGATGTTCCAGATCACCCAGGTCTGTGGGCCGTCGGTGACTGCGCAGCCGTTCCGCAGGTCGATGGCATCCAATCGCCTCCGACGGCGCAGCATGCTTTGCGACAGGCCAAGACCTGCGCGAATAACATCCTCGCGACAATCCGCGGAAAGAAAATGAAACGCTTCGGCTTTACCGGTCTCGGCAAACTGGCGTCGCTTGGACGAATGTCGGCGGTGGCGGAAGTCTTTGGCTTCAAAATGAAAGGCATTGTTGCCTGGGTTTTCTGGCGATCAGTTTATCTGTCAAAGTTCCCAGGCTTCGACCGTCAAATTCGAATCGGAGTCGACTGGTTCCTCGATCTACTCCTCCCGCGAGACATCACTCAGGTCCGCATCTTCCAGCACGAATCGATCATCCAGGAACACTTTCATCAGGGCGAGAAAATCTTCGACCAGGGCGACTTTGGCGACAAACTTTACTCAGTCGTCAAGGGCGAGGCCGACATCGTCGTCAACGGCAACACGGTGGCAACGATTGGCGAAGGAGAAGTTTTCGGCGAGATCGCACTGGTCTCAGATCAACCTCGATCGGCGGCTGTCGTCGCGAAGGTCGACACCGATGTCATCAGCGTATCGCGTCCGGCGTTCAAGCAGTTGGCAACGCATCTTCCCGGTGTGAGATCGACGGTTGAAGGCATCATGAAAAATCGCGGCGTCGATACATCGGCTCTGGACGAGGAAGAAGAGACTCCTCACAGCGACGAGAGTCAAGGTTAGAGCATTGTCGGAGTTCGCTTGCAGTGAGCCGTTGGCCGTAAGGCCTCGGGCGTCAGGCCGCTGACGCGTCGCGGCTCACAGCCGTACTGAGGACGAACTCTGAAGATGCTCTAGTTCCGGGACGATCGCTTTTTCTGGAACACGTCCCGGTGACGCATGCGTGGCAATTGGTGCGGTTGACACACTCGCTGAAATTACGTGCTCACTCTTTGAGACGTCGAACGGCCAAAGCACCGAGCCGCCATTGCCCTGGTGATTCCGTACCAAAGTGCGGCGAGCTATCCAGTCGTAACGTCTGGCCTTTCTTCAGCACACCAATGTCGCTTAGCAGGCCCGACTGATCTTTCGCATCGATGTCCGCATCGACGCAATAAATTGCCAGCGGAGCGTGATTGCCGACGCGATAATATCCGCCACAGATTCCGTTCCCGGCAACGATGGCGGCAGACTCGACGATGACATCCTCGTCAAACGTGATCAGCAGTGCTTCTCCATTGTCGATCTGTTTGAACTTTCCTGACGACAGCCCTACTCCTCGCTCATTCAAACTAAAGACTGCTCCCGAAATTGGACGGTCTCCGGTGACGCCTCGCATCGTCATGGTCAGGCCATCAACTTCCGCCGTCAGTCGCTCCGCAGCCTTGCCTTCGAACTTTGCTGCGAGTTGGTTCGCGGCGACACGACCTCGTAGTTTTTGAGGGCCTTTCTTTCGCCAGTCGAACGTGATTCGCTTCTCGGCAGCGACTTCCGCCAAGCGATGTCCGCCCGAGTTGCGATGTAGCTCCGCCAGTTGAATTAGATATTCGACCAGTGGCTTCAGCAACTCATCATCCAGTCGGTCGTGAGCTTCCTGCGGATCGGCGTGCAGGTCGAATAACTCATCGGGTCGAGCTTCGCCCATCCGTAACAAGGCTGCGTCGAAGAACAGTTTCCATTTGCCTTTGAAAATTCGACCGCCGATCGTCGGATTGTCGAGTCGCATCGCCGAAGCAGCTCCGTCAGTCGCCTGTTTGTGATCGTGGTAGAACATCGGCCGAGCAGGAAGTTTCTTTCCCCGCCAGGCGGATAGAACACTGACGCTGTCTTCTGCACCTTTCTCGCCAGCCGTCAGTTCAGGCAGGTCGTCGCCAACGGCTTCCGAGAATGTTGCAAACAGATCGTGCAGCCCGATCAGTTCGTGGCGGTCGCGCCCGGCAGTTTTCCGATTCCCGTCTCCGACCCCACCAGCCGGCCACGAAACCAGAAACGGCACGCGATGCCCGCCCTCGTAGGCTGACCCCTTGTTACTGCGGAACGGCCCCGTCGCCGTGGTCGTGTCGATCTCCGCTCCGTTGTCACTCGTAAAGATGACAATCGTTGTCTCGATCAGCTTCTTTCCCGAATTCCGAGGGTCGTCGGTCTGCTCCAGCCAGTCGAGCATTCGACCGAGTGCGACATCGTTCTCGTAAACGTAATCGCCACGTGTGTTGATCGGATTTCCAGCGACGTTCTTCGCGGCTCCAGCAACCGGTTCGTCTCCGACATGCGAATCTGGCGTGTGAGGTCCGTGATTCGAGTTACTCGCGTAGTAAAGGAAAAATGGTTTCTTACTCGCCTCGTCACTTGAAACATGACTTTGCAGGTAGCGCATTGCATTGTCCGAATGTCGGCCGCCGAGCTCTTCCAGGACGTACGCTTCGTCACCGTCAGCAATGAGCTGCTTGCCGTTCTTCGTAGCCGCGATGGCAGTCCGGCCAGAAATATGCCCCGGACCGACGTTCTGCTTCGGAGTGTTGGGTTTCTTGCCGCCACGAAACGGGCCGGAAGTCCCGTGCGATCTCGACGTGAACTGGCAGTCGTCAAATCCGTGGTCAAGCGGAGTGTCGAATAATGGTTGAGTCAGGTCGACATCGTCCCAGCCGGCGGCAGGTTTGCCATCCGAGCGACGGTATCTCAGCCCAACGTGCCACTTCCCAACCATTGCTGTGTAATAGCCATTGTCTCGGAGCATCGTTGCAATCGTGGGTCGGTCTGCTTCGATCATCGGGTCACCTTGAGAACCAAACAGCACCCAATGCTTGAGCCGGTTTCGCCAGGGATACCGCCCGGTCAGCAGTCCATAACGAGTCGGCGAACATCGTGACGACGGTGTGTGAGCGTCTGTGAATCGAACGCCCATCCGAGCGAGACGTTCCATGCTCGGAGTGTGAATCTGATCCACGTCGCTATTGCCAGTGAAGTCCTGATAGGCACTCGTATCACCCATGCCCATGTCGTCGGCCATCATGACGATGATGTTGGGATGTGGACTTTGAGCCGAAACGGACAGACCATTCATAGCAGCCAGAAGAATCGCAATACAAAGAATTTTCATACGGAATCAGCTTCGTGTAATGACAGTTTGAGGTAACTCAGGCTTGGCGAAGCCCATTGATAATATCCGCTCGTGCGGCAGCCACAGCAGGCAGAACTCCTGCTGCAATTCCAACAGCCAGCGACCCGACCAAGCCCGTCAGAGCCAATCCGACTGACGGCGAGAAGGCGATCGTTACCGCTTCGGCCCCGACTGACAATCCAGAGCCCGCCAGTGTCAGCATCGCAGCTCCAGTCCCAACCACGCCGCCGCCAACACTAATAAGAATGCTTTCGGCCAGGACGAGTGCAAAGACGATCGAACCAGAGAACCCGAGCGTTTGAAGGACCGAGTGTTCTTTGATTCGATCCTGAACGGCCATGAAGGTCGTCGTCGAAATCAGCATCGTCATTAACCCGACGCACGCATAACCGAGGTAGTGCGAAAGTTCGATGAGCTCGACAAGGTCAGCGAGACTCGACGCCTGAAACACACCTTTGGTACGCGTGTCAGTTTCGACAGGCCCGGCGCGGAATTCATCGTCGATCAATCCTGCAACTCTCACCGCATCAGCGGAATCTTCAAGTAGAACTTCGTGCTGCGTCACCGTCCCGACGAGATTCATGCCCGGCGTACGCTGCAGAAAATCCAGATGAGTGTAAACGTAGTCCTCTTCGGACTGATCGGTGCTGTTGAAAATTCCAGCGACGGTGACCTTCACCTCGCCGACGGAAAACTTTGTTCCGAGTTTCAGGTTGCGACGTCGAGCAACGGATTCTCCCACAATGCCGGAGTCCTGGTTCGATTTGAATTCGCTCCAACTTCCCGCCACCAGTTCGAAGTCACGAATCTTTTGAACTTTCTTCGCGGGAACTCCGTAGAAAACGACGACGTCGAGACTCGCGCGGCAGTTGTTTGTGAAGACCTGAATCGGCACCACCTCGCGCACACCAGGCATCTTGCGGATGATCTGATCGTAGTCCTGCGGCAAATGACTGGTGGCTGGGCAGAATTTGTTCGCCTGAAAGACGATCAACGTGGAATCGTTCTGCGAGGTCAATCGGTCCAACCCTTCCTGGACCGCCCCGACAAAACAGAACACGAATAAGGCAACTGCCGAGCCACTGACGGTGAGCATCGTCCGCCCGCGATGACGCCACAGCGTTTTCACAAGATAAGGCGTGAACTTATACATTGGCTGTGCCCTCGGCAGTCGTGATCAATGACTGTTTCTGCTGCGTGTCATCGATCAACCTGCCATCGTCCAGCCGCAACTGCCGCCCGGCAATTGCGGCTGCTTCCGCATCGTGAGTGACCATCAGCAATGTCGTTCCCAGATCCGAGTTCAATCGCTGGAGCAGATCCAGAATGTGGGCGGACGTCGCGGAGTCGAGATCGCCGGTTGGTTCGTCGGCGACGACGACTTTTGGATCGGTCACGATCGCTCGCGCGATGCCGACTCGTTGTTCCTGCCCGCCGGAAAGCTGACGCGGGTAGTGACTTGCTCGATCGACGAGTTCGACAGCTTCCAATGCAATCTGCACGCGTCGCCGGCGCTCGGCACGGTTGAACGGAAGCAGCAGCAATGGAAGCTCAACATTTTCGTACGCTGTCAGGACCGGAATCAGGTTGTGGGTCTGAAAGATGTAACCGACGTTCGCCGCTCGCCACTTCGCCAATCGGCTGCGTGAGATTGTCGTAATCTCGGTCCCGTTAACGGTGATCGTCCCGAAATTGGGTTTGTCGATTCCCGCAATCTGGTTCAAGAGTGTGGACTTCCCGGTCCCACTTGGCCCCATCAGCGATACAAATTCTCCGGCATCAATATCCAGGCTGACGTCGCGAAGTGGAGTGATCGTCTCATCGCCCTTCTGGAACGACTTCGTGAGGTTTCGGATTTCAATCAGCATGGCTGGGCACCTCGATTCGGTCGCCATCGTTCAGTGATTCAGTACCGGAGTCGACCAGCCGGCTGGCGATGTTCAGGCCGTCGGCCACTTCCAGCATGTCTCCCGCAGCAGACGAATTCTTGAGCGTGATTCGTTTTCGATGAGCCGTTCGAGCGGCCAGATCGGCTACCCACACGAAGCTGCCGGAGTCATCGCTCTTTACGAGCTTTCGCGGAACGTAGATTCGCATCGGAGCGGATTTCTCAGCGTCTTCAGAACCAAGTGTTGCGTTCCGTTCTGGGCTGAGAAATGTCACGTCGACGAGCATGTCTGGCTTCATGACTTCCGGCGGGTCGTCAATGACAACCTTGACTGACAACGTATTTTTCTGGATGTCTGCGAAAGATGTCGGAAACAGCACCCGTCCATTTAACGGTTCGAGCAGTGCGGGGCTTTCGATCAGCACGGGTTGGTCACGGCCTGTTTGCGGCAAATCTTCGAAGCGGACATCGACTCGGATTTGCAGCATCTTTGGTTGGTACAACGTGACGACGACTCCCCCATCGTGTTCGCCGAGTTTTCCTCGACCGCCCATCAGATGCGTGCCGGGGCTGGTCAACAGGTGCATAACTCGCCCGTCGACGGGAGCTCGGATTGTCATCCGATCCAGCCGAAGTTGTTCTTCTGAAACAGCCACTTCTGCCTGATCGAGTTTCGCCTGGGCTGACTCCAGCAACGCTTGAGATTCCTCGACGGCCCGACGTTCGTCTGTCTTCAATTCAAGACGTCGTTTGTCAGCGTCGCGTTTGGCCGCGAGTGCTTTCTGCTCGGCCATGAGCGAGGACTCTCGTTTAACCAGCTCGTCGAACATCGCCTTCATCTCGTCGCGCATGCTGAGTGCTTCGTCCAGTTGGATCTCGGAGACGGCGTTGCCAGCTTCACGTTGAGCTTTCAAAGTCGCATCCGCAAATTTCAACTTTGCCGCCGCTGCTGAAACCTGAAACGGAAGTGTGGCAAGCTTCGTTTCGACTTCTGCCAGTTCCGCTAGAGACTCAGCGGCCGCTGCCTGCAGATGAGTTGGCTCTTCGAGATTTGTCATTGCCGCATCAAGCGTTGCCTGACATTGCTTTAACTCAGCAGTTCGCAAAGCCAGCATGGCCTGCGCCGCGTTCAGACTCAGCCTGGCATCGTCGTCCACCAGAATTGCGATCGGCTCATTCTTTGTGACGGCCTGATCTTCGACCACCAGCAAGTCTTTGATTACCCCCTCAGCCAGCGCGGCAACTCGAATTGGCGTCGGTCGAGGTTCGACCCATCCGGCCGCTTTGAACAGCGGCGTTCCCGAAGCTTGGATTTCCTCTCTGGTCGAATGCACGGACACGACCGTCACTTTCGTGCGAGGAAGAAACGTATCGCGAACGGCCCACGCAAACAGACCGCCGAATCCAGCCAACAGAATCGCTGGCAGGACAACTCGCGATACAACTCGACGTGGGGGCGCAATTTCGGTTCGAGACTGACTTCCTCGATCGATCGCCAGTTCTTTGAGATCAACGCTCATGACAACACCGCTGTAGAAGTATTATTCGTCGGTCGTCGGCGTGCTTGTTTCACGCACAAACAGACCGCTGGCCAAAACCGTTAAGTTGCCGGCTTCGTCACGCTGGGCCTTCCCACGAACGACGACCGTTTGGAGTTCTTTCAGACTGAGCAACTCGCGAGCGTCTGCCTTGAGCGGTCGCCCGTCGTCGTCAATAAACTTGACGAACGCCGTAGACGCCGGAAGCTTGTGAGTCTCGCAGCAGTAGTCCCACGGTTTCTTGCATTCATCGCCGGGGATATCACTGCACGCTTTGAGCGATTGATCGACGATGGAGAACGCGGCTCGGCCTTCAATCCACGGGTTCACGCTGCCGCCGATTCTGCCGACAAGCACAACGTCCTGACCGTCTTCTGACTTCTCGCGAGCTTCGATTACCGTCGCGGCTGCGGATGGCTCTTCGTTCAGAATGAACTGCGAGCCATCAATGGTCAGCGCGGGTGTACTGGTCGTGGTTGTTGCCGAGGGCGAGGGTTCCTGACTGCAGCCAGCGGCCAGAAACAAACCTGCAAGGGCGAAAGTAACTGATAACTGAGTTTTCATTGGAGACTCCATTTCTTTGATGAGTGATTTGTTGGTGCGATCAATAGTTGAGTTGATGAGTTAAACGGATTTGAGCCCGTCGACGACGGGCAATTGCAGAACTCGAAGCGCGGGCGGCAGTGACCCAAGGATCCCTAAAGCCAGCCCCGTTCCGCATCCGTACAAAAGTGCGACGCTGTCGACCTGCAATTCGAATGCTCCCATCGTGAACCGCATGGCCGAGCCATTGACGATAAGCAAGGCGAGAACAGAAGCGATCAGCGACGCGGTTACGGCAAGCATCGTGCCTTCCTGGACGATGCTGACAATTGCCGCTCGACGTTGAAATCCAAGCGTCCGTAAGGTGGCGAGTTCTCGAACTCGACCGACGACCGCTCCGTACATGGTGTTCAAACCGGCGAAGACTCCCGCCGCAAAGATCAGGAACGCAACCAACCACGCCAGCATCCGGACGGGCGCGTAATCCTTGCGCAACGTCTTGAAATATTCGATCTGCGAAACTGCCTGCAGTTCCAGGTCGAGTCGTTCCTTGCAGAACAAGTCGACATCCTGAAATTCGGCATCCGGTTCCAACATCAGGGCAACCAGGCTCAAGTCCTGACGCTTCATCGCCTGCTGAAGCCCATCCAGTCGGCACCAGACTTCGGATTCGAAGACGGCGCCCGCGGCCGAGAACACTCCGCTGATCCGCCATTCGCGACCTTCCAACCACAATGACTGCCCGATGCGAGTTTCTTCCTCAGTGGCTCCGATTTTGGTTGCGGCCAAACGACCGATCATTACTTCGTTGGGTTGCGGCCAGTCTCCAGCGACGATTTCGATGTTCGAATGGACCAGCAATGCCGACGGAGTGACCCCTCGAACCAGCCCCATCCCCGGCTTGCCTTCTTGCGACGTGCGAATCTGGGTTCCAAGGTAGAGTTCCGGCGAGGCGAACTTCTTTCCGTGTCGTTCCTGAACGCCGACGATGCTCGCAGCGACAAGGTCCGAGGTTCTCATCGGTACCGATGAGTATTCCAGGTTCTCGCCCATGCCAAGCGAAAAGACGATCACAGTGCGTGGATCGCCGCTGACAGCCAGCGCTCGTTCGAGGCCTCGAACAAAGCCAACGACAACAAGCACCAGCAGCACGACGGTTGTTAATCCAAGCAACGTCAGCCCGCTGCGCAGCGGACGACGAAGCAGATTGCGGATGCCATATTCCCAGGGAAGAAGAGCCACGGTGGGTCCAGTATTGAGAGTCTTTAGTCCAGAGTTTCCCAACTCGCGTCACTTGAGTCGGAAACGGATCTCCATCGCAAAATGCAAAGCGACGGATTGAAGATCGTCAGCGGAGGATCTTCAGAGCGGACTCTCAACTAAACCTGGAATGACATCTGCAAAGTGCGGATCTCTCGCCCGGAAATCGGATCAGGCGGATCGAAGTGTGCTCTTCCGAGAACGCTCGGCTCATTCGCAGAGCAAACAACGCAATCATCAATCGTTGCCAACGATGTTGCGTTCTGGTTGAAATCGACTTGCGCGACAGCAGCGATCGCTCCTTTGCAAAGACAATCGCAATGGCATTCGTCGCCAGATTTCGGGAGCTGCGAAGAGTCGTTGTCACCCGCCTCTGAGGACTCTCGCTTATCGATGGCGTGATGGCAGCAGTCGTCTTCCAACTGACAGGTTTGATTGTCAACCGGCGATATTAAAGACGATTCTGTGGCACAACACGCATCGGCAGCGACGACACACTGAACTGGGCAGGCCAGCACGACGAGAATCAGCAGAAGATGTCCGATGGAACGTGTCATGACTTCGATTGTGCCGAGGCTGGATGCAAGAGTCCATACAGTTTCTGAATCGACTTCACAATTCGTGATTCAGGTGAGGAGCAGCCGACTTGATCGTCTCAACCAGATGCTGCCTTGAAAACGAGGAAAAATAAGACGTTCTGCAATCTGTCGTTGTGACACACACCGTTGGGGAAAATCCCAGGCAGCGAGCCTTGGACACCGTGACGAGCTCAGCGAGCTGAATCTCGACGGTATTGAGGAAGAACGAAAGTACTGATGGCTCGTAGAGGATGCGTTTGCTTGTGACAACCAGATTACCCATGTTTGCCCAAGGCCAGAATCGACTTGGGAAGTAAGCAGAAAGCTCTTCGCTCAGTACTTCTTCTCCTGCTTGCAGATTGGCTTTCATCGACCATGTCCTCATCGTTGAAGAGTGTAGGTCACTCGCGGTCGGCGTAACGGAACGCCTTTTCCATGTACTCTTTTGACAGCGGTTTGCCGTCGACTTCGATGTAAGGGTAGACGAAGAAGTTGAGTGGCTTGCCGGCCTGACGAGGGACCAGGTTCAGGTCTCGGCCCATTGAGAAAGCGACTCGGTTTTCGGTGAGGTTTCCGAAGTAGTAATCCTTCATTTCGGGATGCTTGTCCGCTTCGGAAATGTCGGTCGGCACCCAGTCGTGCTTGTCAGTGTGGAAAAAGGCCCAGCAGTGGTAGCCTCCGATTGATCCTTTTCCGCGTGATTCGGGAATGGGAAAACCGATCTCGAACCGTGCCGGAAGTCCCTTCGCACGAGCCAGCGAAATGAAGAGGCTGTGGAAGTCGGTGCAGTTTCCGAACTGGCTGTCGCAGGCCCAGACGGAATCTCCAGTTCCGTAACCTGGTCGAGACTTGTCGTACTTCATGTGCGTGTCGACGCGTTCGTAAAGGAAGCGTCCGAGATCAAGTGGATCGCCTGGGGCGTTGACACCTTTAAGTAAATCGAGTGGTCGGCCTGTCGTCGGGACCAGCCGGTTTGGCTTCAGAAACATGCGACGTTCGGCCTTGCTGAGCGCCTTGCCGTCTCGGTCGAGAGCTTTGACCTCCGCGCGGGTCACGTCGAACGCCATCGAAAAACTGACTTCGCCATTCGCCGGCGCGACCGTTTCGAAATAGACCATGCAGTTTCCGTACTGCGACTCGCGAGCCGTCGTGGCTTTGGCAGGAAACTGCGAAGACTTAACGGACACCGACTGATGCTGGTTGGTCGGTGGAATCGGCAACCAGACTCGGACGTTCGCTCCTGGTTTGAGACCGACCGCCTTGCTCGCATACTCGAATTCGAAATGCCTGAGTTTCTCATCGTGCTGAAGAGCTTTGGGATTGAAGCCGCCACCGCTTGCTACGCAAGATTCGATGGTTTCCGCGGCTGAACCAGCCCGTGAAGTGAGAACGCAAATCGCAAAGTATGCAACTGCAACAAGGATTGCTTGAGCGGTCTTCCGCTGGTGGCTTCCGTTCTGTTGACGCTGAGTGGCGATCACTCTGGCTCTCCTACCGTGCATGGTTCAAGCAAGCTATAGACTACGGATGACGTCGAGAATCCGCTCCAACTCGTTGTCGACTGGGACGGGGCCATTGGCAAATGAAACCGCATCGATGCCCTGGTCCGCAAGCTTCGGATCGATGTTGCCGGCCTTTGACGAATGGTAGGCGACCGTCGCGTTCGGATCTTTGAGTTGGTGCCCTGTGAGGATGCATACGACTTTGTCACTCGGAGCGATGATACCTTCTTCGCGAAGTTGCTTTGCTCCGGCGACGCTGGCAGCGCTGGCGGGTTCGCAACCGAATCCACCGGCTCCGACCTGAGCCTTGGCGTCGAGGATTTCCTGATCGGAAACCTGTCGCACAACACCGTTGCATGCTTCGAGGGCTCGCAGACATTTTTTCAGATTGACCGGACGGTTGATCTCGATGGCCGTGGCGAGTGTTGATGCTCGACGGTTTTCGGCATCCATCCGCGAGAAGAAACCGTCGATCATTGCATCGTCTGTGCGGCCGTCGTTCCAGCGAAGTCCCTGATCGTTGTAAAGCTGAGTCAGCGTGTTCGCTCCTGCGGCGTTGATAACGGCCAGGCGAGGCACTCGGTCGATGAGGCCGAGTTCTTTCAGTTCCAGAAACGCTTTGCCGAACGAGCTTGAGTTTCCAAGGTTGCCGCCAGGCACAACGATCCAGTCAGGCGGTTCCCAGTTCAATGCTTCCAGCACGCGGAACATGATCGTTTTCTGACCTTCAAGCCGGAACGGGTTCACACTGTTGCAGAGGTAGATCTTTTCTCGCTGGCAGACTTCGCGAACCTGTTTCAAGGCGTCGTCAAAGTCACCGGCGATTTGCAGCGTGTGGGCTCCGTAGTCGAGAGCTTGCGAAAGTTTGCCGAAAGCAATCTTTCCGCTGCCGACGAAAACCAACGCGTTGAAGAGTTGCGCGGCGCTGCTGTAGATGGCCAGCGACGCGCTGGTGTTTCCGGTGGATGCGCAGGCGGCGTACTTCGCTCCGACCATGCGAGCGTGCGTCGACGCAGCGGTCATCCCGTTGTCTTTGAAACTTCCCGACGGATTCAGACCTTCGTATTGCAGAAGCAAATTGGATTCTTTCAGCCCGGCGTATTTCGCGACAGGGCTGCTCTCGCGCAGGATCGTCTGTCCCTCACCGATCGTCACAATGCTTTCATCCGGGGCAAAGGGCAGCAAGCTTCGGAATCGCCAGACGCCGCTGAAGTCGAGCGGGTTGCGGCGCGTCGACCAGCGAGCTTCGATCTCGGAGAGCGACGTCGGGACTTCCAGGCGATCCCAGTCGTAGGCAATGTCGAGCAAGTTTCCGCACTTTGGGCAGCCGACGAGGATCTCGTCGATTCCATAGGTCGATCGACAGTCGGGGTGAATGCAGACCTGCCAGGCAGTGTCCTGCTTTGTGGCCGTGGACGAGGCAGCTTCAAGCGTCGACATGGGAGTTACCGTGGTTCTCGTAGAATGTTTGGTTAGTTGTGCGTCGGCGAGGCCGGGGAGTGAGTGATTATTCTTTGGTCGGTTTGCCGTTTGATCGATGCCGGTGTTTGGCGAGTTCGGCTTCCAGTTCTTTTCGAGTCGATTCAAGCTGAGACATTGCCGTTTGCGAATGTGTTCGCACGGACGTCAGGTCGCCCAGAGCCAGCAGAGCGATCCAGAACACAAGCATGATGACAAACAGCCAGTAAAAAGTCGCAACTGCTGGACCAAGTTGCCAGATGAATGCGTCTCCGATCCCGATCAGGCAACCAGTAAACACAACGGCTCCTGATGTCTGCATCCGCCTGAGGTAACGGTTGCGAAGATGCCGCCGGTCGGAATCTTCCAGCGATTCGTCCGCACGCTGCTGCTTCCAGGCACGAGCGTGACCGTACATCATGCCGGCTCCGAGCAGCACGAGTGACCCACCAAAAATGGCAGCCGGAACCCAGTTATTTTCCTCTAGAGCCATTTTCGAATCGAGTTTTCTCAGCAAGCCGCCGAGCGGGAAACGTGATGCAGGCGACTCAACAGTGAGCGCCGAAAAGTGAGCGGGAGCAATAAAATAACGTTTCCGGCGATGCGTTCCCACGGTCATCGAGTTTTGGTTGCAACGCGTTCATGTACGTTGATGCGTTCGACTATTGAGTGGACCGTCGAATCTGAAAGCAGCCCGCGAGGAACGAAATCGCTCGCAGGCCGCATTGTGTCATTTTCAGCCGTCTCGAATTCAATCAGTCGTGATCAGCCTTCGACTGACTCAAGCAACTGGTTCAAAGAACGTTGAACATTCGGATTCAGTTGCTCTGCACGTTCAAGTTCCGTTTTCAATTCGTCGTCGCGACCGAGGCGGTCCAACGTTCCGAGGAATAGGACTCGCGAGTTCCAGTCGCGCGGCTTCTTATCAATGGCAACTTTCAGGTCAGCGTATGCCTGATCGAGCTGGCCGGCTTCGTACATCGCAAGGCCGCGTTTGTAGTAGCCGATCGAGTGTTGCGGCGAGACGCTGATGAATCGCGAGAAAGTTTCTGCAGCGGCGAGGTAGTCCTGATTTTCAAGCTGACGCTGTCCAATCTGGTAGTAGACGCCGGACTCAAGAGTATTCTTCGAAACTCCCGCCGTGACGATCATTCCAAAGACGAGCGAACACACAAAAAGAGCCAGTGGACGAGCCGTCGAAACTGTCGGCTGAATCGAAAGCTGAGCACGACGACGTCGGAAGATTTCTCGAACACCGACCGTGATCGGAATGAGAACTGCCGTCAGCGCGACGGCGGTCGCGGGAACGATCCAAAGGTTGTTGACGTTTTCGTGAAGAAGAACGACGGCTCCGAGCGTTGCAGCAACGGACAGAACGGCTCCGCTGATGATGGCCCCGTCGGTTCTGAGTTTCGCCAGGTGGTAAGAAAGGACTGGACGATTGGTTGATACGGATTCTGACTGCGCGTTGTTTTCCTGGGTCATGTGAGAGCCTTGCGTTGAGAAGAGAGGAAGCTGCCCGTGTGATTTGGGAGGCGGCGCGTGAGACACCGCTCGGGCCATGCTACCCACACCTTCTGGAGGCGTTTCCAACGAAGTTCTGAAACCACCGTTTTGGGGTGTCAGTTGAATCCGCCGCTAACGGATTGGTCGCCAACTCGTTTTTGTCCGCAGGCAGATTTACGTTCGTCAATTCGGTGAGCGGTGGGCGTCAGCCCACTGGCTACCGTTGAAAGCTACCCTTGCCGGCGGACTAACGTCCGCCGCTCACCTTGCCTTGTGGGTTAGTCGCAGAGAGTCGCTAAGAGCCGGAGACCTGGATCTTCCGCGGCTGTGACTTCGGCGTGTGCGGAAGGAAGACTTCCAGGACGCCGTTGGTCAGCTTGGCTGAAATTCGGTCGTGATCGACGTTGTCGCTCAGGATGAACGAGCGGAGGTAGTCGCCTTCATGGTATTCCTGATGGACAAGTCGTGCTCCTTCGGGAGCGACCTGCGGGACTCGACCGAACAATGTCAGGCGATTGTTCTGAACCTGCAGCTCGAGAGTTTCCAGCGAAACGCCTGGCAGGTCGGCTCGCAGAATGAGGCCGTCGTCGGTTTCGTGAATGTCGATCGGCGGCGTGAAGACGTACCGCTCGTCAGGCGGAGTGCTGGCTTCGCGACCGGATCGCTGTTCGGTATTCCCCGCTTGCTGATCCGGGTTGGGGCGAGATAGTTCGTTGGTCATCTGTCGATCCCCTTATCCACCGGTGACCGGAATCTGACGAGGTGCTTCGTCCTGCGCTTTGGGCAGCACAATCTGCAGGATGCCGTTTGTGAGATCAGCTTTCAAACCGTCCTCGGAAACGCGTTCCGGCAATGAGATCGATCGTTGCCAGCTTCCGTGTGGACGTTCCTGCCGACGGTAGCGATTTTCGTCGGCTCCTTCATCGAGCTGGCGGCCGCCCCGAATCGTCAGCACACCATTCGCGATGGCCAGGTCCAGGTCTTCGGTGGCGACACCGGCAATCTCGGCAGTAATCAGATAATGGTCGTCGAGATCGTACAGATTGATCGGCGGATGCTGGCGTCCGAACCTCAAGCCCTGGAACGTCTGATTGACGCTCTGCAGGATGCTGTCGACTTCGCGTTCGAGATCGCTGAACGCGTCGCTCCAGCTATGTCCCCAGCGAAATACGGCCATGATCAAAATGCTCTCGAACGAGTTTCCCGAGTAATGTGTCGAGCTTGCGTCTCGACTGTTTGGGACTTTCAGCGGCGGATTACTCCAGAAGAACACGCATCAGCAAAGAGCGTACCGAGATATGGCCCACGCGATCTGCCCGCTCATTCACTGTTCGTAACTGGTTTATCCGTCAGTTGATGCGCCGCATACTGGTCGACCTGACGACTCTCAGAATTGCTGCCGGATTGGCAATCTGCCAAACAGGCAGCTCGCGATATTACTCCGATCAGCCAGCGGCAGAAATTGTTTCCAGCCGGTAGAATTCGTGAAAGTCACTCTTCCGCACGTTAACTCTCACCCGAAGAGCACCGTGAAGCCATGCCCGAACCCAGCACTCGAAACGCGGTTTACGTTGGCAGTTTCGATCCGCCGACGCTCGGCCATCTGGACATCATTCAGCGAGGCTCGCGGCTGTTTGATCGGCTGACGGTCGGCATCGGCATCAACCCGGACAAGAAGCCGCTGTTCAGCCCGGACGAACGAATCGCTCTGGTGGGCGAGATGGTGGCCGACCTGCCGAACGTCGACATCTGCTGCTTTGAAGGTTTGTCGGTGACGTTTGCCCGAGAGATCGAAGCGGCGGTCCTGCTGCGAGGCGTCCGCACGGTCAGCGACATTGAGCTTGAATTCACGATGGCTCTAACAAACCACTCGCTGGCTCCAGACCTGGAAACGGTCTTCCTGATGGCCAGCGAAAAATATTCCCACATCTCCAGCACGCTGATCAAGCAGATCGCCCGCATGGGTCAGGATCTGGCGGACTCCAGCCTGCAGCGTTTCGTTCCGGAATGCGTCGTCGAACCACTGCTCGATCGCTACCGAAGCGACGGCTGACGAGAAGCAATTCGGAGTCTGCTAGCAGGAGTTTTGTGAGTCGAGCCGCTCGCCTGATTAGTCCCGCTACTCAGCTTTGCCTTCGGGGATCATCTTGTCGAGCACGCCGTTGACGAACTGTCCTGACTGGACCGAACCGAACGACTTGGCGATTTCGATACACTCGTCGAGCACGACGGCGGGGGCAGTGCCCATCATCGTCATCTCGTAGACACCCATGCGGATGATGTTTCGATCGGTGGGCGACATTCGCGACACTCGCCAGTTATCGGCGACGGCCTGAATCTTCTGGTCGACTTCTTCCGCGGTCGAAAGCGTGCCGGAGTAGAGTTGCCAAGCGAACTCGCGCAGGTCTTCGGTTTCAACCAGATCGTCGAGCATCTCGTGCGCAACGTGCTGATCAATTTCCGGATTCACGTCTCGCTGATAAAGCAGTTGAAGTGCCGCTTCGCGAGCTTGTCGTCGTCGTGCCATTGGAGATCGCAATACCGTTAAGAATTCAGGCTGGAACAAGCTCCGCGCAGTTCCGGCAATTCAGCGCGAACTTCTGCCGGAACTGCGCGGAGCTTGTTCCAGCCTACAGATTTCTGACAACTCAATCAGCAAGGACGCCTTCAGCTTTGAGCTGCTTGAGCGTGGTCATGACTTCGATCGCCGCCAACGCGGCTTCGTTGCCTTTGTTGCCGACTTTACCGCCAGCACGATCGATTGCCTGCTCCATCGACTGGCAGGTTAACACTCCAAACGTCACTGGAATGCCACTCTTCTGACTGGCTTCTCGGAGCCCGGCGGCAACCTGATGATTGATGTAGTCGTGGTGGGTGGTTTGTCCCTGAATGACCGCCCCGAGACAGATCACCGCATCATACTTTCCGGAGTGCGCCAGCTTGTCGGCGATCAGCGGCAACTCGAAGGAGCCCGGCACGCGGACGACGGTAATGTTGTCGTCGTTGGCTCCGTGGCGACGAAGCGTGTCGAGCGAACCATCCAGCAACCGGTTTGTGATCAGGTCATTAAACCTGGCCACCACGATGGCGACGGATTCGTCGGTAAGGATCAGTTTGCCTTCGATTTCTTTCGGCATGGTCAATCAGTCGTCGCTTTGGCAGTGAATTGTTTGATTGTGGCGGAGCTTCACAATGAGCTCTCGCCGATCTTCTTCACGATTATGCGAATAGAGCATCGTCCGCAAAGCTAACTCAGGTTCATCGTGAGCAGAAACTCTTCGTTGGTTTGGGTTTTTCGCATTTTGCCGGTCAGAAGCTCCATCGCCTCGACCGGATTCATGTCGTTCAGGACGCGACGGAGCACCCAGATTCGTTGCAACTCTTCCTCGTCGAAGAGCAACTCTTCACGACGAGTGCCGGATCGGTTGATGTCGATCGCCGGCCAGACTCGCTTTTCCACCATGCGGCGGTCGAGGTACAGCTCGGTGTTTCCCGTTCCTTTGAACTCTTCGAAGATGACCTCGTCCATTTTCGAGCCGGTATCGACCAACGCCGTCGCGACGATGGTCAGGCTGCCGCCGTCTTCGACGTTGCGAGCGGCTCCGAAGAATCGCTTCGGATGTTGCAGCGCGTTGGCGTCGACACCCCCGGTCAGGATCTTGCCGGAGTGAGGAACTTCGGTGTTCCAGGCTCTGGCCAGTCGCGTTATCGAGTCCAGGTAAATAATGACATCGTCGCCGAACTCGACCATCCGCTTCGCTTTTTCGATCACCATTTCGGAGACCTGGATGTGCCGGCTGGGTGGTTCGTCGAACGTGCTGCTGACGACTTCGCAGTTTGGACCACGAATGTCGCGTTCCATATCCGTGACTTCTTCCGGCCGCTCGTCGATCAGCAGAACGATGACGTACGCATCCGGGTGATTAATCATCGTGGCTTTGGCAAGTTGCTTCAGCAGAATCGTCTTACCAGCTTTCGGCGGGGAGACGATCAGGCCTCGCTGTCCCATTCCGATCGGAGAAAGAATGTCGACGACTCGCGTGCTGAGATCTTTCGTCTCGCCGTTAGCAAGAATCAGTCGCCGATTCGGGTGCAGTGGGGTCAGGTCGTCAAATGCAACTTTCGCCGTGACAAGATTTGGATCCTGACCGTTGATCGCTTCGACTCGGAGCAGTGCGAAGTAGCGTTCGTTTTCTTTCGGCGGCCGAATTTGGCCCGCGACAGTTGCGCCTGTCTTCAGCCCGAACCGGCGAATCTGGCTGGGCGAGACATAGATGTCGTCGGGGCAGGGCAGGTAGTGGTAGTCCGGGCTTCGCAGAAAGCCGAACCCGTCCGGTAGGATCTCAAGAGTCCCTTCGCCGAACATCAGACCGTTGATTTTGGTTCGAGCCTTCAGGATTTTGAAGATCAGATCCTGCTTCTTCATCCCGACAACTTCGGTCAGGTTTTCCTGTTCAGCGAGTTCGAGCAGCTCGAGTATCGACATTCGCTGCAACTCGGCGATGTGCAGGTCGCCTTGCTTAATCTCTTCGTAACGCTTGTCGCCGGGGAAGGCGCCCTGGCCGCTTTGTGCCTGTTGGACTTCGGACATGGTTGGAGCCATTGCAGCTGGGAGAGGTGTTTTGCTGGTTCGTTCGGACTTGAAGGTCCATCACGTCCGACGGGCGATCGCCCGAAAGCCGCAAAAGAAACGGAAGTCAGCAACACCCCTGCGAGAGAGGGGTCATCAATATCAATGAAAATGAAAGGGGGCGTCTGGCTCGGACGAGTCAGACAAGTGTCGCGGCAAGCCCGCTGGGGAGAACTCTGCGGGTAAGTTAGTGGAGTTTTTTTTCGATAAAAGAGGCAAGTTGTTCTACTGCGTTTTCGAGACTACCCGAGTTGTCAACGACGAATTCCGAGACTTCCTGTTTGTCGTCCAGCGAAACCTGACTCGCTTCCCGACGTTTAAGTTCGTCGGCCGTCCAGCCTCGGTTTTCTTCAACTCGCTGCAGTCGCGTTTCAAAAGGTGTATCAACAAAGACGATTGTGTCGCACAGATCGTTCCAGCCAGCTTCCAGCATGACCGCAGCATCAAGAACGACGACTTCTGTTATCTCAGAAACTTCGGCCAATTCTTTTTCGACCTGCCGCCGGATTTCCGGATGAACGATTTGCTCCAGCTTGATCAATGCCTGTTGGTGGTGAATTTCTGAACCGAACACTTGCCGCGCGAGAGACTTCCGGCAGATTTCAGCCCCGTCAAAAACGGTGTCGCCAAAATCACGCCGAATACCGTCTTTCACGATCGAAATGCCAAGCACTTCGTGCCCGGCTCGGTCAGCGTCGATGAGGTATGTCTTGAAATGGTTGGAAAGGCCTCTGGAGACCGCGCTCTTTCCGGATCCAATGCCACCGAGAATGCCGACAACGAGAGTTTGGGTTCGCGTGGACACGCCGGGGAAAAGCTCAGAAGAAGGGCGGGAAACCAGCAATCCATTGCGAGAGGAAACGATGAACGACGGAATCCAATCCGTACGGTGGTGAGTCAGAGATGGCTCGTTTGGAATGTGCAATCATCGTGCCCGAACGGTCGGCAACTGTCAACCAATCTGGCGGTTCAAGGGTGGTCCAGAAGCCGTCTGACAAGCCTCATTCCACCGTTTCCAGACAATCTGGAATTGACCAGCCAAAGTCGCCAGCTTTACTCAAAACCCGGATTGACCCCGTTTCGAAGATTCTGATATCACCCGCAGCCCGACCGGACCGAAGGCGTTTCCTGAGGTCTGAGCGGGATTGTTTGAGCAGCTCGCTGTGGAACAGTTGGCTATCAAGCAACACGGTTTTCTGGCGATCGGCTTGGGAGACTCGATCGGCAGGTTTGCGTCACGGAAGACGCAGAAACGATTCATATTCGGACATTCTGACGGCTTGCACGCAGCACGACGCTGTGCGGCAGCTCGTGTCGTGTCCGTTTGGAATAGCTAATCAGGGAGGATTCGCTTGAGCGACCCGACGAATCGACTTCGTGTCCTGTTTGTCGACGACGAGGCCATGATCCGTGAGGTCATGCGCATCGAACTGCCGCGCATGGGACATGACGTAACCGTCTGCGAAAGTGGCGAGAAGGCCCTCGAAGTCATCGAAACCGGCTCGTTCGACGCCGCCATTGTCGACCTGAGAATGCCCGGCATCGACGGCTGGGCGGTCGTTGACCATCTTAAAGAGGTCTCACCAGACACTCAGATCATCATCCACACCGCTCACGGAAACCTTGACGAAGCGGTGACCGCGATCCGTCGCGGCGCCAACGACTTTCTGCAAAAGCCCTGCAAACTTGTCGACATCGCCACCGTCCTGCAAAGAGTCGCCACTAACCGGACACTCGCTAACAAGACTCGCGCTCTTGAGCAGCGGCTGAAAGCGGCCGAAGGATCAGCCGAACTCGTCGGCGATTCGGCACCGATGCAGC
Organism: uncultured Planctomycetaceae bacterium; assembly: GCA_943787265.1. GTDB lineage: Bacteria > Planctomycetota > Planctomycetia > Planctomycetales > Planctomycetaceae > JABMPE01. Next base: position 192,511 of record CALSLT010000004.1, read on the forward strand.
GAGTCAAAAAGCTGATCAACAAAATCGCGCCGACCGAGTCCAGCGTTCTCGTTCTGGGCGAAACGGGCACGGGCAAAGAACTCGCCGCACGCAGCATTCACGAGCAGAGCAAACGCGTGGACATGCCGTTTGTCGCCGTAAACTGCGGAGCACTGCCGGAACAACTCGTTGAAAGCGAGCTCTTTGGACATCGCAAAGGAGCGTTCACCGGAGCAGAAACGCACCGCAAAGGCCTGATCGAAATGGCTAATGGCGGGACGCTGTTTCTGGACGAACTGGGCGAACTCGACAAAGCGACTCAGGTCAAACTGCTGCGGTTTCTGGAGTCCGGCGAATTGCGCCGCATCGGAGAAAATGAAGCGTTCCACGTCGACGTTCGGATCGTCTGCGCGACAAATCGTCCTTTACAGGAAATGGTCGATGAAGGCACGTTCCGTGAAGACCTCTACTTCCGAGTCAACACGTTCGAGATTCGACTGCCGACACTCCGCGACCGTACGGACGATATCAAACTGCTCGCGAAGCATTTGATCGAGCGGCACCGAAGCAAACACGGCGGCCAGCCCGTCGCGCTGAGCAAAGATGCCGTTGAAGCGTTGAAGGCTCACGGCTGGAAGGGCAACGTTCGCGAACTGGCCAACACGCTTGAGTACGCATTGGCGTTGTGCGACGGCGACAAGATCGTGGCCAACGACCTGCCGGATTCCATCGGGGCGACAAACAATTCATTCTCGGCACCGGTCAGTATCGCCAGCGGTTCGGGCGTGTTGTGGAACTCCGGCGAGAACAAGACGCTCCGCGAAATCGAAATGGACCTCATTTACCGGGTTCTCGATAAGCACCACGGCGACAAGCCGCGAGCAGCCGCCGAACTGGGGATCGCTCTGAAAACGCTTTACAACAAGCTCAACCAGTACGAAGCCCAGAGCAACGCTGCCTGAATTCTCTCAGGCTGAGTAGGAACAGGAGAAAGCAGAGAGCACAGAGTTGGGTATCGATTCCTGTCTCTGCTTCCTCAGTTCTCTCCTGTTCAGAACCGGTCTCTCATCAACCGTTTCTTAGGTTGGCGTTCTACGGTTGGAACCAGACGCTGTTCGAAGCCGGTATGGCTTGCCAGGATTCTCGCGTTGCCAGTTTCTGACACCACCGCGCGAGAAGCTCTGAAATGCGAATTACCACCTGGAATGTGAACGGAATCCGAGCTGCGATCCGTAAGGGCTTTGCCGAGATCGTCGAACAGGTTGCACCGGACGTGCTGCTCCTTCAGGAAGTCCGTGCGCTGCCCGAACAGATTCCGGCCGAGTGGGTTAATCCCGAAGGCTGGCACGTGCACTGGCACCCTGCCGAAAAGAAGGGCTACTCGGGGACAGCCATTCTGTCACGCAGCCCGATCGAAATTCTGGGGACCGGTCTCGACAAAGACGATCCGGAAGGACGCATCGTTCGAGCACTGATCGACGGCGTCGAAGTGGTCAGCGTTTATCTGCCGTCCGGCTCGTCGAGCGAAGATCGCCAGAAGGTCAAAGACGTTTGGCTGGACGAGTTTGGTCCGTGGGCCGACGGCCTGAAGCGAAAACGCCGACCAGTCGTCATGGGCGGAGACTTCAATATCGCGCATACCGAGAAAGACATCTTCTACGCGAAGTCCAACGAAAAGACGTCCGGATTCCTGCCGCACGAACGCGAGTGGATGGGCGACCTGATCGCTGGCGGCTGGCGAGACTTCGTCCGCAATCACTACGGCGACATTCAGGGACCGTATTCCTGGTGGTCAAACCGTGGCCGCGCCAGAGAACTCGACCGAGGCTGGCGCATCGACTACCTGATCGGCAACACCGCCGCCGCCAAACGATTTCAGTCAGCCGACATCTGCCGCGAAGGCGGCATGACCGTTTCCGACCACGCCCCGGTTTCAATCGATCTCGATTGAGGATTTGCGTGTCAGTCCTACTTTTCGGCTCCTGCGTTCAGGCGTTCCACAAGTTTCCGGTACGCGGCTGAGCCGCGAACAGGCTTGAGAGCATCGTCAGTCGCCATCGCCGTGAGCATGGCCCGGAGTACGTTGGAGTCGACTCTCGCAACAGTGAACGCTTCAACAAGCTGCCCCACGGCGGCATCGGATAGTTTTGCCGTCAGAGCAACCTTTGCTTCGCTGGAGATTCGGTCATCATCAGACAGTGCCGCCACACAGCTTGCATAGACGGTTGCCGAATTGTGAAACAAGGCAAACGCTCTCGGGCCAATGTCGTTTGCCTGAGCACGCGCAAGCGGACGGGCAGTTTCCAGCTCCCGCGTGGCTTCCTGCCAGTCCCCGTTTCTCGCGTAGGCTGACGCGAGACCAATCAATGTGTCGGGATTTTCGGGCGAGAGTTCTTTGGCTGTTTCGAAATCTCGAATCGCCAGTTCAGCATTGTCCTCCAGGAAAGCCCAACCGCGTTTCGTAAGAGGCACTGCCTGCCGACGATCGAACATCAAGGACAGAGTGTAATAATCGACAGCCTCGTACTTTTTACGCATGCCATGATAGGCGGTCGCAATTCCGTTGTAGACGAGGTGAGGTTCTGGAACGGTTTTTTCGACTTCCCCGTTCACCATCTGCAAAAACTCCTCGTAACGAGCGACTGCCTGCTGATCCTCGTCGACTTGCAACAGCGCTTCGGCAAGTTGCAGAACTGTGCCTGAATCTTCTGGCCGCAGCTTGTTCGCCGCTTCCAGATTCTCAACGGCTTGCTCATGCTCACCCAGCAGAGAATGAATTTCCGCGATCCGTTTTAGCGTGACCGCTCTTCGATCGACGTTCCCGTCGAGTTCCAGGTGACGTCGGTAGCTGGTCAGTGCGGCAGTCGTGTTACTTTGCCATGCGTAAATTCGCCCTCGCAATTGATGAAGTCCGGGGTGGCTACCGGCACCGCTCTTGGCGGCCTCTGCCAGAGTATCCAATGCCGTCGTATAAAGACCTTGAACCTGCTGTTCGACTTCTAGATCCGACGCTGGCTCCGAATCCGCCCCGTCCTGTGATTCCGAATCTGGACGCGGTTTCTGTAGCTCTCCGGCTAAAGCCAGGTACGCCGCCGCAATGTTGACGAGCGGTTTTCCGGAATCGGGGTTTAGCTCGCGAGCTTTCTCCAGATTCTTCAGCGAATCGTCAAACTTGCCCTGGGTCAACAAGATGACTCCGCGATTGACGAAGACACTAAAGAGTTCAGGCTCCAGTTTTTCAGCCTCGTCGAAATCCGCGAAACCGTTTTCGAACTGGCCAAGTTGAGCCGAACAGATTCCTCTTTGGATGTACGCCCACGGGTAGTCCGGACGTCTGGCGATGCACGACGAAAAGCTGCTTGCGGCTGCCGCAAACCGGCCCAGATTGCGATAACAGAGTCCCTGGAAATACTGCACCCAGTAGTGGTCCGGAGAAAGCTGCTGTGCCTTCAGGTAGAACTCCAATGCTTCGTTGAGATGGCCACGTCCTCGCAGGTTCTCGGCAACCAGGTAGAAGTCCAAGGCCGTTTTGGGCTCGAGCAGTTTTGCTTCTTCGAAGACGCGTTTGGCATCGTCGCTTCTGCCTGCTTCCTCCAGATAGCTGGCTTCGCGAGCCAGCAATGCCTGGGACGAGATGCCGAGCGACTTTGCTTTGGCCGTCCATCCGAGTGATCTTTCCGCGGCGGCAATCCTGAGCTCTTCCGTTTTGTCCTGAGCAAGCCATCGCTCCATATCAGCGGCGATTAAGAGCAGCTCGAACGTTCCCTCTCGTAAGGCCTGCAAAGGCCACTCGCCGTTCACACGCTGCCAGTCACGAGTCCACGGAAGTCGTTCCGAAAAATGCGGAGGCGGCTGAGGTAACGGATTCGGTTGATCGAGATTGAAAAGGGCGAGAGCTTTTCCCACATGCTCAAACGCCAGCTTCGCATCCTCGCTGACATCTTCTTCGTCAGGAAAGCTTGACCGGATACGTGCCTGATCAAGCTCCGCCAGGAATTTACCAAATCGTGATTCCGTGTTCGCAACAGCTTCCCGCTGAGCCAGTGCGTCGGTCACCGTCTTCGTCTGACGAATTACTTCCGCGGTGATGTCTGACAGTTCGGTTTCGTCTTTCAGCAGTGTGGTCAATTCGGCGAGCATCGTTCGTGCAGTCTCGTAATTCCCGTCCAGTATCTGTGACTTTGATCGAACGAGTTTTGCTTCGGCATCGCGGCTCAGTTTCGCCAGACGATCCGTCTCAACGAGCTGAAGGCGGCTGCTGAGAAAACTCCGTAACTCGTCCAAATCTGAATGCTCGCCCGTTCGGCCGAGTGCTTCGCTGATCAGCTCGCGAGCCTGCACGTAGTCGCCTTGATCGGCTGCCGTGGCAGATAGTTGCGCCTTGGTTTGGGCAACGCTCCGAATCTCGGCCATTTGACTTCTGTGAGACCAGGCAGAGCCCACCCCGACAACAACCAGAATCGTGACAGCGATGCCAGCACTTTGGACCGTAGTCCGATTCCGCTTCACCCATCGCCAGGCCTTTACTTTCCAGGGATCTTCGTAGCACGACACCGGTTCGTCAGCGAGCCACGCTTCGACATCCTCAACGATCTTCAAGGCCGAGTCGTAGCGGTCTTCGCGGTCCGTCGCGAGGGCTTTCATGCAAATGGCTTCAATCGGTTTCTCGATTGACGAATCATGGTCGCGCGGTGCGATGATGTTGCCCTCTTTGACATTCTTGAGGACTTCGCGAATCTTGCCTCGTGCAATCGGCTGCTGATTGGTCAGCAACTTGTAGAGAATGCCGCCGAGCGAATAGATGTCCGTGCGGGCGTCGAGTTCGTCTAGTTTTCCGGCGGCCTGTTCGGGAGGCATGTAAGCCGGCGTTCCCATGACCGAGCCCATCATCGTCTGACTGCCTCTTGAGCGAACGTCGGTCTGCACCATCTTTCTGGTCGAACCAAAGCTGCCGCTGAATTGCGACTGACCACCGACCGACGCGCCGCCTTTCGACACGCCGGCAGCAGAGGCTCCACCTGTTGATGGCTCAGCGACCGCCGTTCCGGTCTGCAGGCCGGTGGCTTCGGATTCGACGATCGTCTGATCCTCCGGACCGAGGTCGGACGTGCTGGTTGTAATGGGCGCTTCGTCGCCGACGGGCTCAACATCAATGACTTTGGCGAGGCCCCAGTCCAGAACAAGGGTTTCTCCGAACGCACCGATCATTACGTTGAGCGGTTTCAAGTCGCGATGCAGAACGCCGCGGTCGTGTGCAAACGCCATCGCGTTGCAGATATCGATAAAGTTGGCGATGAGCTTGCGAAAGGCCAGCGTCCATTCCGGACTGTCCTTCGGGAGCTGATGAAGGTTCTCAATTTCCTTCTCCATCGTCTCGCCGCGGACGAGTTTCATCGCGTAAAACGGCGTGCCATTTTCCTGGTAGCCGATGTCGTAAATCGGAACGATGCTCGGGTGTTCGAGCTGTCCGGTTATCTGAGCTTCTTCGAGAAACCGTTCCAGCGCGTTTCGATTCTTCAGCGCGCTGGGCAACAATTCTTTAAACGCGACTTCGCGCCGTAGCCGGGAATCGTTGGCCATCCAGATCTGCCCGAGTCCTCCTCGAGCAAAATTGGTCACAAGCGGGTAACGCTGCTCCGCGTCCCAACGATTGGCCGTTTCGTGAGCCGCCTTCCCCTTCTTTGATGGCTTCTTCTGACCAGGGTCGCGGGTTTCGTTCCAGTTGCCTTTGCCGGACGCTCCGGTGGTCGAAGATTCAAATTCCGTGGCTCCGGTTTGAGACGCGCTGGCTTCCCCGGTTGCTCCTTCGATGATGGTGCCGTCCGCGTCTGTCGTTCTCGCCGACGTCCCTTCAATTATCGTGCCGTTGGGATCGGCTGCTTCAGACGTCGCTCCTTCGATGATTGTTCCGTCCGGATCGGCGTTGTCAGTCGACGACTCTGCAATGTAAGTCGCGTCTTCGTCGTGAGGTGCTGATTCGATGACTGTTCCGTCGTCGTTGTCTGTGGCCTCTTCAATTGAGGTTTGATCAGGATCGGATACTGACAACTGAGTGTCGCCACCCTCGTCGGTCACCGACGGTACGTCTTCCGAGTGCTCGGAATCGGTCGGATCGTCAGCGACTGTCACGTCATCCGCATTTTCCTGCGGCGGCGGAGTGATTCCAGACAAAGCCTCGACAACGGTGTGATCGTCTTCGCCGGTGGGCTCTGCCGATTCTGATGCCGGCAAATCGGAGATTGTGGCGGGATCTCCGAGCGAGGTGTCCTCGACCACCGTTTGATCTTCAGGTAGCACAAACGTGTGATCGACCGCGTCGGCGTCCACGTGGCCTTGCTGGTCAGCCGGAAGCTGGACGGTGTCGTTTGCTTTTGGCGGTGCTTCGGAGGGCGGCTCAGCCCCCTCTTGCATAACGGTTTCCGAGTCTTGATCGGGTGGCGATTTCGGAAGTTCCTGATCGTTTTCACGAGCGAGTTCGTCGTCGCCGTCACCAGCCAGGGTCTCATCCTGATTCGACATCACAAAGCCTCATCCGTTCCAATCGGCGATATTTTGAGCAAGCAGGCCGGGTGTCGATTGCCGCTTGCCACGCGGAAGGACAATATCCGTCCATCTGTCGCATCAGCAAGGTTGATCCCGGCGATGCGGGATCAACTGCCCCGCCTATCGCGATTACCGGATAATGCGGAGTAAGAAGCGACTAACTCTGTGAAATGTTGCGCCGGCGTCGAGAATCCGGACCAAACCATCCTTTTGGTTTCCGCGAAGGAGCTGGCAGGCTGAAAGACTCTTGTTCCGCTGATGGCATCCTGTAGAACGCTGAAAAGTATCTTGGCAGTCTCTAATTGAAAGAATCAACTCGTGCTCGAACTGCGAAACCCTCACAGCGTCATGGCTGCTTTGAAACATCGACCAGACGATGTTCGCGAGATCCGCGTTCCCGCCGGGAAGCCCTACGGAGCGTGGGCTGACGTTGCCGACATCGCGAGGAGCCACCAGATATCAGTGGTCGCTCAACAGGTTGATGCGGGAGCTCGACGAGGGAAAAAGACGCACGGCAAGAGTGAGCGGATTGGAATTGCCACGGCGATCGTATCCGAGCATCCCGGCATTCAAACACCGGCCAAACTGCTAAGTGCGGCGTCAGAAGCCGATCAGAATGATTCCGGTTTGTGGCTGGCTTTGGACTGCCTTCAGGATCCTCACAACGTCGGAGCGATCTTCAGGACGGCGGCGTTCTTCGGCGTCAAAGGAATCCTGCTCACCAAAGACCGCTCGGCACCGATGACAGGAACCGTTTACGACGTGGCCGCTGGCGGAGTCGAAAGCGTGCCGTTCTGCCTGGTGCCCAACCTTGCGAAGTCGCTCGATACCGCAAAGAAGTCCGGTCTGTGGCTGCTGGGCACGTCCGAGCACGAATCGACATCGTACGTTGACATCCTGCCGGACCGTCAATGGCTGCTGGTCATCGGCAATGAAGAGAAAGGCCTGCGCCGGCTGACGCTCGATACTTGCGACGTCGTCTGCGGAATTCCACCTCAGGGCGATGTGACCTCGCTCAACGCCTCAGTCGCCGCCGCGATCATGGTCGCTCGCCTGAGCCCACCATCGTAGGTCAGGCTGTACCTGACAGATTCATTCGGAATGAATTCCCAACCACGAAAGACTCGAAACAAACGAAAATGATTTCGTGTATTTAGCGTATTTCGTGGTTCATTGACCGCGAGATTCCTGAATCACTCCGACGACTTCGTCAGGCTAATCCTGACGGGCAGCCTACGAAGCGGCTTTGAGCTGCAGCTCTTCGGCGTTCAGTGAGACCACGGCAATGCCCAGTTTTTCAGCGAGGGCCAGGACTTCCTCCTGGTCGAGCATGATCGTCATGCCGCTTTCGACAGCCAGGCAGCGGCAGCCGGCTTCGTGCATCGTCTGAATTGTCTTCACGCCGATCGTCGGCACGTCGAATCGCATGTCCTGTTGAGGCTTGGCGACTTTCACGACGGTCGAAGCTGCTCGACGGCAAAGTTTGCCAGCTCGTTCGATGCAGCGGTCTGTACCTTCGATGGCTTCGACGGCCACGACAGCCATGTCGTTGACGACGATCGACTGACCGATGTCCAGGCCGCCCATCTGCTTCGCAATGTCCCATGCAAAACGAATGTCGCGCCACTGAGTCGGTGACGGTTTACGTCGTGTTAGAAATCCGTGTTCCACGAGTAACTCCGGGCAGTATTCCAGGGCCGATCCGAAAGTAATGTTGTCTCGTTCGAATTCTCGAATCACGGCAAGCAGAATCGTGTCGTCTCGTCGGTCCTGCGTAAAAACGTAGGTCCAAAGCATGTGAATCGCGCGCCAGTCGGGAACAAAGTTCCAGAACCGGCCCGGTGCGAACAGTTCGACTTTCTCGACCTTGCCCGCCATGACCGCATGGTGAGCGTCGTTACGCAGGCAGGATCGAATTGCTCGACCGACTTTGCAGACCGGGAAGGAATCCCACGTGTCGCAGAGTGATTCAAGTTCGTCGTCGACCATTCCCTGAATGCCGACTCCGTGAACGCTAAGCCCCTGCTCGCGCGCTGCTTCGGCGAAGATGATCGGAAACCGACCAGCGCCGGCGATGAGTCCGATTCTTTCACCGGGTTGCAGTTTGTTGTCGAGAGAAATTACGTGCATTGTTGCAGGTTTGTCTGCTCCGCCGTTGCAGCGGAATCGTCTTGGTGATTCGAAGTGACGAATGTGCTGTTGCAGCACGTTGTGAAATGGTGTCGCTGGTCAGCGATCGTCTCAAAATTAAGCAGCCTCTGACTGGTTGGCGTTGAGTTGTTCGATTTCGGTGGAGAGCTTTGCGACCTGTTTCTGCAAAGCTCGGAGGGATGATCGCATTTCCGGCAGTTTGTTCTGAGTCATGACGATCTTGATGGTTTCGTCAATCCGGCGGGCGGGCATTCCGGCCCAAGTTTCACCGTCCGGGACATCCTTATGATGCGCCGAACTGGCTGCCAGAGACGCTCCCGTGCCGATGTTAAGATGGTCGCCAATTCCAGCCTTGCCACCGGCACGAACGTAGTCACCCGTTGTGGATGATCCGGCGATGCCAACCTGTGAAGCAAACGCGTTGTGCTTACCGATTTCGCAGTTGTGAGCAATCATGACGAGGTTATCGAGCTTCGTTCCTTCGGCGATGATCGTTGGCCCGATCATGCCGCGATCGATCGTCGTGTTGGCTCCAATTTCGACGTCGTCCTGAATTTCGACCGTGCCCTGCTGCGGGATTTTTTCGAAACAACCTTCACGGAAGCGATAGCCGAAGCCATCCGCTCCGATGACCGCTCCGGCGTGAATGATGACTCGGTTTCCGATCGTCACGTCGAAATAGACCGCGACGTTGGCATGGATTGTGACGTTGTCGCCCAGCGTTGTTCCGTCGCCGATGTACGCTCCGGGGTAGATGTCGCAGCCTGATCCGATGACGACGTCTTTGCCGATGAACGCTCCCGGAAAGACGTTGACCTCTTCGCCCAGCGATGCCGATTCAGAGACGACGGCCTGGGGCGAGATTCCGACGGACGACCGCGGACGATCGCTGCGAAACTGCCGTGCGGATTCGATAAATCCGTCCAGAGCGTCGTCGACGACGATGAAAGTATTTTTCTCGCGAAGCTCGTCGGTCAGCTCTTCCAGCCGAGCCTGACTGACGATGATCGCGGCAGCGTCTGCGTTAGAAAGTTCTCGAACCTTGGCTTCATCCGCCAGGAACGTGATACAGTCGAGGCCTGCTTTACTTAGCGCCAGCGCGTTCACGACCGCTCGATCGGAATCGCCGATTACTTCACCGCCTAAACTGGCGGCCAGTGCCCCCACTGTCGCATCCATGCGCGGGTCCTTCCTGACGGCAGTCAATCATTGTTGTATTGGTACCGTCGTCAGGGAATTTGGCCACAAATACCTTGGCTCTGCCGACGGGCGCGTGTTTGTAGCCCATACTTCCAAAATCGATCAAGACGTGTTTACCATTCGGACCTGCCGACTGACGAGCGGTTTGCAACGACCACGGTGCTCGATCGGCGAACAGATTGTCCTCTGCAAGACTCACCAACACACAGCGAATTGGGCGGAAAATGGGCGTTCGGGGAATTCGGGGAGCAACGACGGTCGAAAATGATGTGCCGGCAGAAATTCACGAGGCAACTCGAGAAATGCTGGAAGAGCTGCTTCGTGCCAACGGAATCAGTGATTTCGAAGAGGTCGGCTCGATCATTTTCACGACTTCGCCGGATCTGACGTCAACATTCCCCGCCGAAGCCGCACGAGCCATCGGCATGAGCCAGGTGCCTCTGCTGTGCGCCTCGGAGATCGCCGTGCCCGGTTCGATGCCACAGTGCATCCGGGTTTTACTGAACTGGAACACGGACAAAAAGCAGGGCGAGATCGTCCACGTCTACCTCCGCGAAGCCAAACGCCTGCGTCCTGATGTCGCGTCCGCCCAGTAGTAAAGCTGCACAAACCGTACGGCATGTCGAGCGCAGCGCTGGCGTGCCGTCGATTGCCGTTTGAGTTTTGTTATGCCGGCGTTTCGCTTGTCAGAACCTACGGCTCGTGACTACGTGAGCAGGAGCCAATGAAGACATCGAGGTTCGAAAGCCTCGTTGCCGGCGCTCTGGGTCAGGGTTAGAGTTTCATCGGAAGCCGCGCGTCGCTTGCGTCGGCCATTTGTGCGGGTCTTTTGAAGTTCGGAGAAGTCAGGTGAAACGCCCATTCTTTTTTGGTGGAATCGTCGCGTCAGGTCTCGTCATTGCCGCGGTGCTGGTCGGGCCGAGTTCAGTCTCTGATCTGTTCGGGCAACAAAAAAAGGCCAGAAAACCACCGAGTGTCGCCGCGATGCGAGCATTCGAACTGCGTGAAAAGAAGGCTCGCGAGCAGTTTCTGAGAGACACCGCTCAACTGGCGAAGGACTACGAAGAAGCTGGCCTGCTGGAAAAAGCCAAGGCCCTGCTGAAGACAGTCCAGCGAGTCGACGGCAGCATTGCCGGTGTGAAGGAAAAACTGGACACGATTGAAGAGACGATCCTTTCCGCCAATCCGTACGAGTTTAAGGTCGACACTTCCAAAGGTTGGGGCGAGCCCATTGCCCGAGTTCAGAAAGGAAAGAAGTTTCGAGTTGCCGCCAAAGGCTCGTACAAATTCGTCGTCGAGCAGACCGTTGGTCCGACAGGCTTCCCATCCGACGATCCACTTCGTCAGATGACAAAAGGAGTTCCCAGCGGAGCACTCATGGCACTCGTCGTCCCACTGAACGATCGAGGCAAACCCGGCAAACCCGGTCAACCAATCCAAATCGGAGAGGGCAAAGAAATCACTCCCAAAGAGAGCGGTCTGCTCTTTATCGGAGTAAACGCTCCGGCGGGAAACAAGAATCAGGGAAACATCGACGTCCAGCTTTCCGGCTACGTTGCCCCGCCAAAGTAAGGGTTCGGCAGCGGAACTCGTTTCTCAGCGGCTGGCCGAGACGACCAAATTCGGTCGTCTTTTTTAATTAATGCGGCGTTTCCGCGAACCATACAATCCGCAATCCCTTATCTGATAGCACCTTACAACAAACTCTAAAATCGCATCAGTTCGGGCCAATATTTCGACGTGGCCAGCGAACTACTCTTCAGAACTTTGATCTACATCGAGCGATGCTCGTTCAACAAGACCTGCCATCTGACAAATTTAAACCAGTTATCAAGGAGACACAGTCATGGTTTCACTGAAAACCGCAATCGTTGGTGGAGTCAGTGCTTTGGCACTCGGCACACTTGTCCTCGGCACAACCTGGCTCAGCTACGTTCGCACAGCGAAGAACGAAGTAGCAAACGCCGTCGAAGAAGCCATTCCAATCGAGTTTCAGCTCAAACGAGCCAAAGACATGCTCAAAAACGAACTGGAACCCGAAATCAGCAAGATGAAGCACGCCGTCGCCGAATCGCAGGTCGAGGTGGAACATCTGCAAGCAAAGCTTGAAGACAAGCAGGAAACGGTAACTCAGCGTCGAGCTGAAATCATGGCGAGAAACGAGCAACTGAAATCTCAGAAAACGACCTTCCTCGTGAACGATGTCAGCTACACAAAGGCTGAGTTGGAAGAAGATCTCGGAAAGCGATTCGATCGATTCAAGACACTCGAGCAGACATTCAAATCTGAAGCGAAAGTGATTCAGGCGAAGCAGAAAGCCGTCGAGGCAAATGAGAGCAAAGTTGAGAAACTGCTCGCCGCTCGCGAAGAACTTCGTCTTCAGATCGAAGAACTGGAAGCACGCGTCAGTGCTTTGGAAGCGACGGAGACAATTACTGAATCAGAGTTTGATGATTCGAAGCTTTCGAATGTTAAAGAGCTGTTGGACAAGCTCGATGCGAAGGTCGATGTTCGTGAGCGGGAACTTTCGCTCGAAGGCAAGGAAACTGACCTGATTCCGGTCGAAACCGAAGAGTCGCCAAAGAACGTCGTCGAATCAGTGGATGCGTACTTCGGAAACGAAGCACCGTTCGAAGACACCGCTTCGAACTAACGCTGAGTCTTCTGATTCTCTGACTGGTGAAGAGTGGGTTGCTCATACGGATCGGCAGGCTGCATGAAGCAGACTGCCGGTCCGCTTCGGACGTTCCTTGACGAGAGACGAGACATCATGATCAGCTCGTTCTTCAGTCTGGCATCCAAATCCGTTTCGACGGATAGTCAGGCAACTACTGACCGATATGTTGCCTGGATCGATGGTGTCGGAGCGTGGCTGATTCTGACTGGTTCTTCCATTTCACTGGGGCGAGTCAACGGCAACGTGAGCCCTCTGATTAAAACTTCATCGGCCGAGCCGGAAGCCGATCTCGCGTTAGTGGCCAACCTTTCGCGAGATCACGCCAGCATTCAGAGAGTTGATGAGAATTACGTATTAAAGCCGAAGTCTTCTGTGCAGATTCAAAACAGATCGATCTCGTACGACACGGTTTTGCCGGACAGTTGCGAGATCACACTCGGCGATTCTGTGCGGCTTTCGTTTTCGATCCCGACGCCGCTGAGTGCCACGGCAAAGATGACGTTTGCCAGCGATCACCGACCTCGCACTTCGGTTGACGGAGTGATTCTCATGGCGGAGACATGCCTGCTCGGGCCATCGGTCAGCGGCCATATCTCGTGTCGAAACTGGTCGGAGTCAGTCGTGCTTGTGCAAACGGCAGCAGGCATCGTTGCGAAGTCAAAACAAGAAATGCAGATCGATAATCGCAGGGCAGAGGCATCAGATGTCGTTTCAAATGGTCAGGTTGTCAGTGGCGAAGACTTTCGTTTTCGCCTTGAACCCTTGATCTGACAGAAGTCCAAAAACAGGAAGCAGCGTTTGAGGAGTGACCGCCGGGACATCGTCAGCACGAACGCCCGACAAAACCAATCCAGTTAATGACTACTTGATTGAAATCCTCACAACGGTAAACCATGAATACAACAATCGACCTCAGACAGGGCCCGCGAAAGGGCGGTGGTTCGATGAACTTTAGATATGAACCAGAATCAAAGCCGCTTGATGGCTACACGATTAAACGCGCGATCCAGCGAGGTGGATTCGGCGAGGTTTACTACGCGCTGAGCGACGGCGGCAAAGAGGTGGCTCTAAAACTGCTGCAGTCGAATGCGGACGTCGAACTGCGAGGAATCGCTCAGTGCCTCAACCTGAAGCATTCAAACCTGCTGAGCATCTTTGACGTCAAAGAGTCGGCTGCTGGCGAACAGTTCGTCATCATGGAATACGTTGCAGGTCGAACGCTGGGCGAAGTAATCGCCGAAAAGCCAAGCGGCATCGAACTCGAATATGTCGAAGAGATGTTGAACCAGATCGCCGCCGGAGCCGACTACCTGCATGAACGCGGCATCGTTCATCGTGACCTCAAGCCAGCCAACATCTATCTCGAAAACGGCGTCATCAAAATCGGCGATGTCGGACTGGCGAAATTCATTTCCGAAAGTCGCCGAAGTGCTCAAACGCAAAGCGTCGGCACTGTCTATTACATGGCTCCGGAAATTGCTCACGGTCGCTACGGCAAAGAAGTCGACGTCTACGCAATCGGCGTCATGCTCTACGAGATGCTGACCGGGAACGTTCCGTTCGACGGAGAATCGACGGGCGAAATCCTGATGAAGCAACTGTCCGCCGAGCCGGACCTCAGTACGCTTCCGCCAGCCATTCGCCCCGTTGTCGAAAAAGCTCTGGCGAAAGACCCGGAGAAACGAACACACTCGGCCGCGCAACTCGCTCAGGAATTCTCTGCGGCACTGCATGGCACCGCCGCGCAGGTTCCGCCACCGATTCCAGAAGCCGTTCACGCGAGTTACCAGGACGAACCAGTGCGTGGTAAACGACTCAACACTGCCGGAGATCGTCAACAAGCTGAGATGTACGATTCGAAGCAACGGTACTGGCAGGAGAAAACAGAGTGGCTGGAGCGTCCTGGAAACTGGGTCATTCTCGCTGCAGGCTTCGTCTTGTTGCTGATTCTCGCACCGCTCATCGCAGGCGTCGGAATTCCTCTGGTGCTTCTGGCGAGTCCGCTTTTAATTCTGCTTGCATTTGCTGCCGGGTCATTCGGGCTTGTGAAGTGGGCACTCAAAACGTTTTCGGGTGACGAGCCAAACGTTAGATATGCCCGAGGCACCAAACTAAACACCGGATACGTGAGATACGAATCCGCGAACAGCGAGCGGCAACTCGGAATGCTGGACAGAGTCGCCGAATCGACAGGCTCGATGGCCGTTGCGGCGTTTTGTTCAGCGGCGATCGCGTTTGCTCTGTTTGCAACAAAGACTGCGCTCGACACGCCAACGCAAGCAACGCTCTTCGGAATTGTCACCACGCTTGGAGCATGGGCAGCCATTCTGCCGGCGAAAATGTGGGAAGGACGCGGTGGAGACGGATTTGTTCGCCGGATGATGACCTGCTTGCTGGGAGCTGCCGTCGGTGTCGCTGCGTTCGGCGTCGACGATGCTCTGATGGTCGATCTGCCTGTTCGAAGCGTCATGGACCCGGTTGCGACGCAGATCTCCAATCAGAACTTTCTGCCCGTCTCATTGAGCTTCGGGGACGCGTCGCGATTGATCGGCTACGTCGTATTCTTTGCGGTGATCATGGTAGTTCGTCGCTGGTGGTTCCACGTCGACTCTTACCGCCCTCATCGCATTCGAGTCACCTCGGTCTTTTGGACCGCCGCTGCCGCCTGGCTGCTTTCTTTGACGACACACTTTCCGGCCGAGTGGGCCGTTCTCTGGGCAATCGCCATGTCGACGACGGCACAACTTGCCGCCGTCTGGGTTCGCCCAGATCAACGCACCGCTCCCAAAGTCTGAATCTGGCCAAACTGTCGCTCAGTGAGGCAACGTCTTTAGCTACCAACAACGTAAACGAGTCATTCAATTTAACTCCGATCGGAGTCAATTATGAACGCAGCCCCAATTGAGATTTCAGGAAATATGTCATTCATGGGACTAATTGTGTTCGGTATCGTTGGGCTCGGATGCCTGTTTGTGCTCACGATGATTCTGCGAACCTTCACGGGGCGCACACATCGGGGTCATCAGTCGGGCGAAGCGAGAAGCCCTGTTTCGCGTCCACGCGGTGTCCTGGGTCCGGTGTTGTTGGGTATCGGCCTGTTGGTTGCGGGCGTGGTGATGGTTGGAGTTCTGACACTTGTGCCTTACCAAATGAAAGAAAGCCGTGGCCCGGTTTCCGCAAGATATGAACCCAACGATGTTCAGCCTCAGGAGTCCATAACTGCTGCGTCTGTGTCGGAAAAAATCGCCCATGATGCGTCCGGCGAGGGCTCTAAGTCAGCCAGCGAGTCCTCGGAATCACTTCCGTCCTGGACAAAACAAGAACAGACAATTCTCGCGTCGGGCGAGGTTCCCACAGTCCTCTTCGTTGAGACAAGCGGCTTGTACTCGACTCAAGAAGAAGCAATGGCCGAAGCCACGAAGCAGGCCATCAGCAAATTCAGGTCCAGACTCGCCGAAACTTATCGGAAACTTGCTGTTCAGCCCGTTCCTGAAAATGTCTTCCAGGAAGCATCGGTTCAAAAAGTTCATGTCGAAAAGCGAATGCACAGCTTCGGCACATACGAAGAGCCTATGTACCGGGTTTATCTTGAATACATCGACTCAGCCGCCGCTCGCGAGCCAGTCATTGAAGCCTGGAAAAGCACATTCTCCAGCAATCGTGCACTGCAGTTCGGAATAGGATTCGGTGCACTGGCAGCGTTGCTTGGAGTCGTCTCCGCAGGACTTCGAGCCTTGTCTGCCGCAAAAGGAAGCCGCGGTCGCGCCGTCATGACAGCCCTGGCCTTTGCCGGACTGGGTCTCGTTGGTTTACTCTTCGTTGCCTGAGGATGACGCCGAAGACGTTCACGAAGCTCGCCAGGAATCTCCACGCGTGAATCAAGCTGACCAGTTAATGCTTCGGCAGGTGCGGGATGGAGATCCCGCGGCATGGCAGCAGTTCATTGCGCGGTATGAAGGTCGTCTGCTCGCGTTTGCAAACGCTCGTCTGGCTAATAAGAGCTTGAGTGAAGACATCGTCCAGGAAACGTTCGTCGGTTTCCTGACCAGCCTCCCTAATTACGACGACTCAACGCCCGTCGAATCGTTCCTTTTCGCCATCGCCGCGCACAAGTTGACCGACGTTTTGCGTCGCCAGGGACGACGACCAACCGTCCCACTGTTTGCACCGACAGAAGACGACGGCAAGTCTCCAGAACCAGCGGGCAGCGCACGTCGAGCATCAAGTATGATGCGCAGCCGTGAAGACCGGACAGCGGAGCAGACGGTCGTCGGCCGGTGCCTCTCGGCCCTGGTCGAACAATGGTTAAGCAGCGGCGAGTTCGAGCGACTTCAATGCGTCGAGCTCCTGTTCGTGCTCGGCTGGCCCAATCGCGACGTGGCCACATTCATGAGCATCTCAGAACAGGCCGTCGCTAATCACAAATACTTTGTCGTTTCAAAGCTGAAGGCCGCTGCCAAAGAAGCTCGCCTGACTGATGTTTCGCTGCCCGAGCTTGTGGGCGAAGCTTAGTTTCACCAGTCATTCACCGTGCGTACCAAAGCAGCACGCGGATCAGATCGTCAGTCTTCGCAAGCATGTTGACGCGTCGCCGGAAGCCGCCACTACCGAAGATTGGCGAGTAACCATGATGATGGTCGGCGATCGTCATGGCTTTGCTGAGGTCTTCAGTGGTCCATATTGATCGCCCATCACTCGCCGCCAGCCACTTCGCGATCCAGCACATTGCCGAAATGACTAATGCAAGGCTGCGAAAACCCTCTACCAGTGGGATGTCGTAGTACGCCGGCCCGCAGAAGTGCATCCCCTGCAACTTCACGCTTAAGTACCGAGTGAGAATTTCCTCAAATTCGTCAGGGAAATCGCCGAACGGCTGATCCATAGTTTCGAAGGGAACTTCCTGAAAACAGTCCTGAAGGGGAGTCGCGGTGCCTCGTCCCGATGCGAACTTCGTCGCGGCACGAAACAGCCGCCACCGACCAGCGAGTCCTGCATCAAGATCTGCAACCGTGTCTTTTCTCGCGTAATGAGCAACCAGCAACCGGAACTGCATTTGCATCACGCCTGCCGGCTGAGCGGGCTCGGGAATCTCTTCGTTGAGAGCCGCTTCGGAAATAATCTCCAGAAAATCACGCATCCGCGCGCCGCGGATCAGGTCAAACTGAGCCTGATCAACAAGGCCGACAACGAACAACGCCCGATAAAGACGCTGAACGACTCCCACCTCGTCGTCTTCCGTGACGAGTTCGTGCAAAGCGTTGACAAGCTTCAGCGTGTCCGGCCAGTCAAGTTGCTCGTTTTTACTGATCCGTGGGGGAGGAACTTTGTCCGCATTTTCCGGGACAACGAGCCGCTCGATTTTCTTCAGCTCATCGCGATTTTCAGAAACGGGCTTTCCGAGGTTCGCCACTACGGATGGGCAACTGAATCTCAGACTGACTGTGACTTTCTTTCCGGCTGGGTGCAAAGCGTATGGATAGATCCGACACGCCAGTGGTTTCGCAGCCTCGCCAAACTTCGCATGAATTCGACACAACCCGTCATCGTTCAGGAAAACACATCCGCCATCTGAACCATGAGCCAGTCGCCAACTCTTCTTGAACAGACCACTTCCATGAGGGACAACGACGTCTCCACCGGGCACACCGTCTTTCGTCGTCCACTTCTGACCGAGAATTCGCTGCCGTTCTTCCTCGGTGATCTCAATGAGGTGCTGCCTGCAACAGCCCGAGCAGTTGTGACAACTCCAGTTCTGAATCGTTGGCAGTTGGAGCGGAGGAAGAGACATTCACAAAA
Source organism: uncultured Planctomycetaceae bacterium (assembly GCA_943787265.1). GTDB lineage: Bacteria > Planctomycetota > Planctomycetia > Planctomycetales > Planctomycetaceae > JABMPE01. The sequence goes on from CALSLT010000004.1 coordinate 210,857, forward strand.
CAATTTCTATAGGCCGGTCAAAATTCCTGCATACGAATCCGAAGTCGACATTCACAGAAGTGATTGAGGGTTCGGTTCTTTCGATTCTTCTGCGGCAGGCGGTGGTTCGTCCTGAAAGACTACAGCAATGTCCATCAACCCTCGCACCAATCCATAGGCAGCGCAAAGACCAACAACAACTCTCAGGATCAGGTCGGTTGTCTCTGACCGTTTCTTTTTTCGACGCCGCTTTTTCTGACCGCCTGGCTTCTGCTGTGTTGCTGGCGACTTTCGAACTTGAACACCAAGGCGGCCCAGCACCGGGTGGAACTCAGCATTGTCGCCCAGTGGTCGAAATGGCTGATTCTGAGCTGACTTAACCTGAGCGCTCGGCGGCAGCAGTTTTCGCTCGAGAGCCAGAATCAGCTCGTCAGTCATCATCTTCGAGAGAACCTGCTTGCCGAGCTTATTCTTGTGCGAGACGTACCACATCTTCCCAGCAGCCTGCGGACCAGATGCAGCTTCGGGAGCACGTTGCGACGGACCAGTGGGTGCCGCTTGATTTCTTGAACTGGCTGAGGACGTCGGTGCAGGGGCGGCGCTGGGTGACTTCGTCGACGAGGCACCGACAGAATTCGACCACGCACCGTAAGCGACGTATGGGGTCTTGCTATCGCAGAAGCTCAGAGAGTCGTTGTGCCGTCCGAGCTTAGCCAAATCACGGATCAACTCCGAACAATTCGCGTATCGCTGCTTTGGCTCCGGAACGAGTGTTCGGTGAATGATCAGGTCCAGTCGCTCGGGAACTTCCGGATTGATCGACTTGGCCGGTTCGTACTTGCCAGACTGCTTGGCTGAGAGAAACTCGACGACCGAAGAACCTTTGTAAGGCAGCTCGCCGGTCAGCATGACGTAGAGCATCGCTCCGAGCGAAAAAACATCTGATGCGGGAGTGGCTGTGCGAGCGTCGTATGATTGCTCGGGGGCCATGTACTCGGGTGTGCCGAGTCCCGTTCCCGTTGCAGTCATCGACATGTCAGCCTGGACAAGCTTGACCAGACCGAAGTCGGCAACTTTCGCCATACCATCTCGCGAGACCAGAATGTTTGCCGGCTTGATATCTCGATGAACGATTCCGAGGTTGTGGGCGTGTTCCAGAGCAGCTGCACAAACCAGCGTGATCTGGACAGCATCGCCAACCGGCAGTCGCTTCTTCTGATCAAGAATGTCCTGCAGCGAGGCTCCGTCGATGAACTCCATCGCCGCGTAATGGTGACCCTTCTCTTCGCCCATCGCATAAATGCGGACGATGTGCGGATGGTCCAACGCAGCGAGCGACTTTGCTTCTCGCAGGAAGCGTTCGAGCAAAGTCTCGTTGCTGGCAAATTCCTTCGGCAAAAACTTCAGCGCGACGTTGCGACCAAGGTTGGTCTGCTCAGCAAGGAAGACTTCTCCCATGCTGCCTTCGCCGATTGCCTTCTTGATACGAAAATCACCAAGCTGCCGCTGCTCAGTTTCCGACGTTTTGCGTTTGCGGGACTTCTTCGGCTTATTGTCAAAGACAGTTGAATCTGGATTCGGCGATCGCTTTTTCCGGGCCTGCAGCGCTTCCATGTCGGGAAGGTCAAGCGTGCTATCACCAGAACCCGGGGCACCTTCGGACTGAGTGTCGCCGGCGGGCAGTTTGAACTCGGACGAAGACGTCACGAACAGGACTCTCGAAATTTAAGTTGAATTGGCGATGGCAGCGGACAGGAGCTGCCATCGTCGCGTCGTTCAATGCGTTGACTTTTTAACCGCCACCGAGAGGAACCTCAACAGGCCAGGCAAGACGATGTCGCGAATCACGATTTTGAAATAAATTCTCGCAGTGAATTCATGCCCGCTTTCAATCCGGCCTGATAAATCCAGACATCGCCGCTCCATGCCAGCATTCGGAAACCTTTGTCGGCAACGACTTCTGCGAGATCGAGCGTTGTCGGCATGAAGCCGCCGATCTTACCGTTGTCGTTACAGGCTTTGATGACTCGGTCCATCGCCGCAACGAAGTCAGGATGCTGAAACTGGCCGGGAATACCGATCGAGGCTGACAGATCCGACTGTCCGATCCACAGAACATCGATTCCGTCGACGGCGGCAATGCCTTCGACGTTTTCCAGACCGTCGGCTGTTTCAATTTGAGCGATCAGAAGCTGGTGCTCGTTCGAGCTTTTCATTTTCTCAACAACATCGCCGCCAGTGTAATCATCGTGGCCGATCCCGAAGGCTGAGCCTCGCCGGCCGACAGGCGGGTACTTGGCCGAGTTGACAATCTTTTCAGCCTGCTCGACAGATTCGACCATCGGAACCATCACTCCCTGAGCACCCATATCGAGTGCCCGGGCAATGAAGTGGTACTCGGTCGCCGGCACGCGAACGAGCGGCAGCATGTCGGTTCCATGAGAAGTGGCACACAGCGTGCGGATCGTTTCGACGCTCCAGCCTGTATGCTCCATGTCGAAGATGGCGAATTCGGCACCTGTCGACGCGGCCGCTCGGGCAATTCCCGCCGAATGAAATTCGAACATGAAGGTTCCGATCGAGGAACCGCCGGCAATTAAGTTCTGCTTGACGGAGTTAGGTTGCATCGACAATCTCGCTGTGTATTCGAAGGGTAGTTTCAATTCCTAGCACGATGCGGTAAACGCGGCTCGCAAGTTACTGACAATCTCTTCGTCCGTCACGCGTGCCAACTTCTCCGTCACGGTCGTTTTTAATTTTCCGGGTTTCACTTTCAACGTTGCAACGAATTATCGATATGGCTGCCCTTCCTGAATCCGATCGAAATCCGACGGCGCTGGCGAATCACGTCCGCGACAAGGCTCGGAATATCGGATTCGATCTGGTTGGAATTTCGCCAGCGACTGCACCTTCCGGGTTCGACCATTTGCAGAGTTGGCTGGAGCAGAGCTACGAAGGCGAGATGCAGTACATGCGGCGGCGTGAGGCGGCGTATGAGCATCCGGATGGTGTATTGCCCGGCACGAAAAGCGTGATCGTCACAGCGTTGAAATATCACGCATCGAACACACCAGTCGGAGTAAAGTTTCCGGTCGAATCGAACATCGACCAGACTCAGCCTTCCGCCATTGGAAAAGTCGCGAGCTATGCGAACGGCACGGCCGACTATCACGATGTAATTCGCAGAATGTTAAAGGAGCTTGGCAAGGCTCTGCATGAAGCAGTGCCCGGTTGCCGCACTCGCCCGGTCGTCGACACAGCTCCGCTGCTGGAGCGAGACTTCGCAAAGATCGCCGGACTCGGCTGGTTCGGCAAGAACACGATGCTGATCAACAAGCATGCCGGAAGCTGGCTGTTTCTGGGAGCGTTGCTGACTGACGTCGAGCTGGAGCCAGACGCTCCCCACGACACTTCGCACTGCGGAACTTGTACCCGCTGCCTGGAAGCCTGCCCGACCGACGCATTCGCCGCTCCGTATGTGCTCGACGCTCGAAAGTGCATTTCTTACCTGACGATCGAGCTTCGAGATCAGCCAATTCCAACGCAACTCCGCGAAGGCATGCAGAATTGGATCTTCGGTTGCGACATTTGCCAGGACGTCTGCCCCTGGAATCGCAAACCGGGTGACACGTCCGTGCCCGAGTTTCAACCACCAGACGATCTGTCACCACTTGACCTGAAATGGCTGCTCTCTTTGAGCGACGACGAATTCCAAACGCGCTTCCGCAAAACCCCGTTCGACCGGCCGGGCCGATCCGGGCTGCTAAGAAACGCCGCGATCACTGCGGGAAATTCGGGCGACGTGTCGATGGTCCCATCACTCATAGCATGCCTGAATGACGACGAGCCACTCGTGCGAGGTGCGGCCGCGTGGGGACTCGGAAAGCTGGGTGGCCAATCCGCAATCGATGCGTTGCGGGGCCGGTCTTCGACAGAATCCGATCCTGCAGTCCAAACTGAGATTGAATCGGCGATCGCTTAGTTTGAGGTATTCTCAACAGGGCCAGTGTCGAACTTCGCCTGTGTGAACATCACAACGGCTCCGAGTAGCGACAGCACGGCAGAAACAAGGAACACCCGCGGCCCCATCCCGAGTCCTTCGATCTTCAGACTGCCGATTGTCTCGGTTTCGACGAAGAGGAACATCGCCAGTGGCGGGCCGATAAAGCCTCGGACTCCGGTCAGGAAGACGTGGATTCCGTTGTAGAGCGAAACGTGTTCGGGCTTCGCGAAGTACATGCTGCCGGTGATCCAGTTGATCGATCCGCCGCCGTTGCTCAGAGCGTGAATCGCTCCGCCAAGCGCCAGAGGCCACACCTTCCCGGTCACTCCGCCGACCGCGTAAAGGACGAACGCAAAGATTTGCAGAACGTTAAAGATGCCTCGCGCGGTCATCGGGCTTTTCTTATCCATGTACCGGCCCCACAGCGGAGCGGTCATCACCAGCAAAAGCACGGGCATCACGGCAGTCACAAAGCGAATCGTTGAATCCGCCGCTCCAGCGTTTTCTCGCATGATTCGCGGAACAAGGTACAGACCGATGTGATTGGCAATTCCAGCCAGAGCGAAACCGAACTGGTAAAGCACAAAGCGCCGATCGCTGAAGAAAATACGACAGCCGTTTTTAAATGACGTCAGCAGCCCTTCACGGTTCTCGCGCTCGAACATCGACTTGCGCGGAATTGGAATTTTTGAGTAGTACCACGCCGACGAAAACAGCATCAAACCCATGATGCAGAACAGGCCTGAGTACCAGGCGGGCCACAGGGCGAACCACCACCAGCTCGTAATAGTGATGGACAAACCAGAGATCGCCGAGACGGCTCGAAGCAATCCGACAGCGGCGCTGCGATGAGTGTCCGGGTAGAGCATTCGAAACATGTTCATTTCGGCGACCTGCTGAAACACCTTCAGCAAGAACGTCGCACCGATCAGAATCGTAAACCACGTCGCTCCGTCCGTCGGAATGAACAGCGTGCCGAACAGCATCAGCCCAATCAGGCAGTTGGGCAGAATGACGAGTTGACGCATCGGAACAATGGTGCCAATGCGTGTGACCAGTAACCCGAACAGGCAACTTCCAAAGAAGAATGAAGCCAGCACGGCCTGGTGCCAGACCTCGGCGTCGAGAATCGTTTCCTGAACAACCAGCGCGACGAGAAACAGAACGAGATGAACTCCATTTCCGATGTTCGACACCCCGTCAAAAAACAACGCCGGTCGGTAGCGAGTCGGAAATCGGCTTAGCGCACGGCGAATCGGATTCGGAGCATTTTCAGGCGGTGGAGTTTCAGTCGACAAGTGGCTGGTTTTCGATTGAGGCGATATTGATTAAGCGTAGTGTGGACAGCGCCCGCCCTACGCAAAAGAGCCCGCGGCTTAAACATGCCACGGGCTCTTATTGATAGTCTATCGGACAGCGTTGATACTTCTCGACCGTCCTAGTGAATTGCCTGTCGCATCAGGCCGATTTTCGGCTTTCTGTAGCGGCAGCGACGGGCAGCATCAGCGTGAAGGACGTCCCTTGTCCGACCGTGCTGGCAACTCGCATTTTTCCTTTGTGAGACTCGATGACTTCCCGGCAGAAGGCCAACCCCAGGCCAGTTCCACCCTGGCCGTTGGTGTCGGCTTCTTTCGTCGTGAAGAACGGTTTGAAAATCTTGGGCAGCTCTTCGGACGGAATTCCGGCCCCGGTGTCGCGAACTTCCAGTTCTCCCATGCTGCCATCTTCGCTCGATCGGACAGTCACATACAACATGCCGCCGCCGTCCATCGCTTGCCGAGCGTTGACGATCAGATTGAGCAGCACCTGCTGAAGATGAGAGATGTTCACCTCACAGACCGGGTGCCCCAGAATGTCCGTCTGAAGTTTGACCCGATTCATCTGCAGATCTTTTTCGCAGAGAATCAGCACGTCGGACACAATCTGAGACAGATCGATCTCTTCCTTGCGGACGCCAGTCGAACGAGCATACCCCAGCATGCCTGTCGTGATTCGAGCTGCTCGCTGGCCGGCTGAGAGGATGCGGTTGAAAGCTTTTTCGCGAGTCGCGTCATTCTTATGACGCAGCCCCATCTTCGCGTAGTTGATCGTTGTCGTGAGAATATTATTGAACTCATGCGTGATCGACGCGGCCATCTCGCCAACGGAACTCATCTTCTGAGCCCGCATCAGTTGTCCCTGCAGATCCTCGATCTGTTGCTGCAGTGACTCGACCTGTTGTGATAATTCGTCGTGTGATGACATCGGTGCGTCCATTCGAAAGTCGAGCGTCCTGCTGTTGAGTCTTCAGGCCACGCGTAAACGATCTGGGACGTGCCCCGGAAAACGCAGCTCTGAACAGAGTTCGATATCGACCGGCCGTGTGTCGAGCTGAAGCCGACAACCCGCACGATCGCATCAACCACGAAATTCCGAATTCCACGATCCTGCTGGGAAGCTCGCGGCAAATGACGGCGGCCTCTTGATCGTTGCGGAGAATGACGATCTGGCAATTCAGGCCGACTTTAACGCGCGATCGGCGAGACGTTTTGTGCACAAGTCGGCGAAGATCGAACAACGTGCCAGACATGCACGTCGACGCGTTTGCGACAAGGCACCCAACGAGGACGACATCTCCGAACAGATCGCAAGGTATAAACCTCCACGTGCGTCGCGGCTTCAAACCCGGACCTACTGTTGTGGTGATTGGCAACGCACGTCCAACTCAATGAGAAGTGGCTGTGTTGTCCGATCAACTTCGAAATCCAAAACGTTCCGTATGAGCGACAATTTACTCGGCCTGAATGTCGACCGGAGGACTCTGATATGAGCCAATTACTGAACAGCGTGAAGACGTTTTTGAAATCAGACGATGGCCCGACGTCGGTCGAATACTGCGTCATGATGGCCTTCATCTTTCTCGTCTGCTTCGCGGCTATCGGAGAACTCGGAGCGACAACTCACGAGCTTTACACCGATTCGCTAGCAGAAATCGAAAAGTAACAATCACCGTTACTCTGGTTTCTCTTCCGCCAGAAATCTGCGCACGCTTCGTCTGATCCGACGATTGTGCCCGAAGCTTCGAACGCAAAACATTTGCCTCGCCCCTCGAAGTAATCCAAAGCCCGACCTCTACCGGGAGGTCGGGCTTTCTGCATTGATCGAGCCTGTGAACGCTTTCGCTCCGCCGGAGTTCGCGCGACAATCCGCCGCGCATTCGTAAGTGCGTCTGTGCTCGTGAAACTGACAAACTTTTGAATCCGGAATACCGGCGTGCCTCACCCAAAGATCATCGTGCTTGGCTCGGTGAATACCGACCTGGTTGTCAGCTCTCCTCGACTGCCGGGAGCAGGAGAAACCGTCATCGGCGGCAGCTTCTACAAAGCCAGCGGTGGCAAGGGGGCGAATCAGGCAGTGTCTGCCGCGCGGACTTCGGGACTGCCGGTTGGGTTCATCGCGGCGGTCGGCAACGACGACTTCGGAAAAGGGGCCATTCGAGAACTCCGCAAAGAGAACATCGCCACGCAGCACATTCGCATGGTGGATGATCATGCAACGGGTGTTGCCCTGATTATGGTCGACGAACGCGGCGAAAATCAGATCAGCGTCGCGTCCGGAGCAAATTCTGCGTTATCGCCCGACGATGTCGCCCGCATCGATGATGAATTCTTTTCCGAAGCCAGCGTGTTTGTCGCCTGCCTGGAATCACCAATCGAGACGGTCATCGCCGGACTGAAACGTGCGAAGGCTGCTGGCCTGACAACGATTCTGAATCCGGCACCCGCGAACGAGGAAGCGTGCGACCGCGAAGTTCTGCAATTGGTCGACATTCTGACTCCCAACGAATCCGAAGCAACGTTTCTCAGCGGCTGGGACGAGATGAAGGATCTCGAAGATGCCTGCATCTGGTGCGAGCAGCTTCAGCAACGAGGCAGCGGGCGGATCATCATCACTCGCGGAGACAAGGGCTGCATATTGAAAGACGATTCAAGCGACGTGTGCCTGACTCCAGCTTTCGTTGTCGACGCTGTCGACGCAACAGGAGCCGGAGATTGCTTCAACGGGGCACTTGCAGCCGGACTGGCAGAAGGAAAAACGCTCCTTGAAGCAGCTCGGTTTGCGATGGCTGCAGCAGCTTTGTCAGTAACACGGCATGGAGCGATCCCTTCCCTGCCAACTCGAAATGAGGTCGAGGAGTTTCTGGCGGACGATCCAGTCCGGTCGCAGCTCGCACTTTGACCCCAGCAACTTCTGCGAGTCGAGGTAATTCAATCTTCGGCCTCCCCCAGGCAACCGTTGAGGCATTACACTGAAACATTCGCAATTTCCGTTGTGCAGGCCGGCTGGAGAGTCGGCGACCGTAATCCTGGAGACCGCCGTGTTGACACGCCTCCTTTCTGCAGTGCTTATCGTTCTGAGCCTTGGCTTGGCGATGACGAATTCACATCCGCTATTCGCAGCCGACGATGAACTGTTTGCACCGATGTCATCCGAGAAGGCTCGATCACAATCCCTTGACTGGGCTGCTGGCCAGGAGCTGAAAGATCGAGCATTGATCGACGCGATAGGAAAGCTCTGGGCACCAAACGGAACTCAGAAACGCACGGCGGAACTTCACAAACTCACAATTCGAACATTCAGTCTGGCAAAACCCGCCGCCGCCGAACTCGTCAAGCAATGTCAATTCGGAATCCTGGCGGCACCGACTTCGCCGCTACTCGAATCCGACGCGAACGGCGACTTCTTCACCAGTAACCTTCAGGCTTATGTCGGCACCTTCTTGACTCAGGCAGAGTTTTTTGACGAAGCACTCGTGCTCTTTGAAAAAACGAAGCCACAACAACTGATCGACCCGGCTTCGTACTTCTTCCACAAGGCCGTTTGTGAGCATCGCCTGCTCAAAGCGAAAGAGGGTCTGGCCACTCTGAAGCAGCTTCTTGAAAACACTTCCGACGTCCCGGTCCGTTATTCAACGGTCGCTGACCTCATGAAGTCCGACCTTGAGAAGCTCAAGGAAAAATCACTCGACGAAGTATCGAGAATGATGTCCGACGTTGAACGACGTCTGAAGCTTGGTCGAGGCGGCGCGAAAGTTCAGAAAACGGAAGAAGAAATCGTTGCGAGATTGGACGAGCTGATTAAGAAACTCGAACAACAACAGCAGCAATCTCAAAGTCAAAGCGGCAACGGCCAGGGAGTACCGGAAGGAGCTCCCGACAGCATTATCAAAGGCTCCACCGCGCCGGGTGAAGTCGACGAACGTGATATCGGCGGCAAGGCCGGTTGGGGTGCCTTGCCGCCTAAACAACAGACGAAGGCGCGAAACCTGATCGACCGTGAACTGCCCCCACACTACCGAAATGCGATCGAACAATATCTTCGCAAACTCGCAGCACGACCAGAAACTCGCTCTCGGTAGCCTCTCACGCAAACTGAATAGACTCAAGGACTGAATCGATGACGGCATCAGTAGTCGTGTTGCTTCTGGCAATCGCAGACGCTCCTCAGGTCGAAATTTCGACAATCGACGGTGCACGACATGCCGGAAGTCTGACGTCGGCCGACGCCAGTTCCTGGAAAATCGTCTCCGACGGCAGGCCAATCGAACTCGCTATGGCGAGTATTCTTGAAGCAAGGCTACAGACCAAAGGCGGCCCAGTTCCCAAGCCGCCACATGAAACAGTTCTGACCGACGGTTCTCGTATCGGTACGTCGTCAGTCGTTCTTGAAGGCGACAAACTGACCATTGCCGCTGCTGGAACAGAAGCTTTGACAATTCCACGCTCGGCCATCGGAAACATTCGGCTCGCCGAATCGCCGAGCAGCGTAGACGACCAGTGGACTGAACTCCTCGAACGCGAACGACGCGAAGACTGGCTCGTCCTTCGCAAACAGGACAAGCTCGATTTCGTTCCGGGAGTCGTCAGCCGAATCAACGACACACACGTCTTCCTGCTGCTTGACGGGGATACCGTTCCGGTCCCGCGAGCCAAAGTTTTCGGAGTCATCCTGCGGCAACGCCAGGCCAGTGCATCAAAAGCAACCGGCATCATTGAACTCGTCAGTGGAGACCGGTTGGCTGTGCGTTCCGTTGTCAGCGAAGAAACCAACTTCACGCTGCAACTGGCCGCCGGGCCGTCGATTGTCGTGCCAATGCAAAGCGTTCGAGTATTCGACTTCAGCGCTGACAAACTAACCTGGCTGTCGTCGCTGAAACCGCGAGACCTCAAACATGAATTTCGATTCATCGATCCTGCGGCGCCGCTCAAGAACGACCAAGATGTTTGGGGAGACGAACTTCGACTTGGCAACAAGACATTTACTCGCGGCGTCTGCCTAAGATCAAAAACAACAGTGCGATACCGTCTGAATGGCGACCACAGCCGGTTTGTGTCCCTCATGGGAATTCAGCACGGCTACGCTGGCGACGTCCACGTCGAAATATCGGCCGATGGCGAACGCCTGCTCACGCAGAACGTCACTCCTAAAGACGAGTCACCTTTTGAAGTGGACCTGGATGTCTCCGGTAAGTTTGTTCTGGAAATTCTCGTCGACTACGGAAAAGTCGAAAGTGACATCGGTGACCACCTGGTTCTAGCCGAAGCTCGACTGCTGAAGTAGCGGTCGTGCGTGATGCCTGACGCAAAGCCTCAGAGACGCTAAGAACTGCAAAGACCGTTTAAAAAGTAGCCGGACTCGCAAGAGTTCGGGACCGTGAGTAGAAACCGAAGTGTTGCCACTCCGGCTACGGTCGCTAGGCAGTGACAAGGTTACTAACTGAATTCAACGTGCAATCACGAGTCCCATTATGCACTGCTCTGATCGAACTACTCATTGGTTAACGCCGCTGTCAGGTTTCAGAACGGCATCATCAGCGAACCTTCGCGTCTCTGCGTCTTTGCGTCAGGCAACGATTGCTTGCCTCGTTATGCTCGCAGCCATCGGCCAGGAAGCGACGAACGCCGCCGAACCCGTCGTCGCGAAAGCTCAGCAACGTCGCGTCGACGTGCTGAAGAAGATCTCACCTGCCGTGGTGGCAATTTTCGGAAACGGCGGCCAAGGGGGCGGATCAGGAGTGGTCATCAGTGCGGACGGTTACGCACTGAGTAACTTTCACGTCACCAGCGGTTCCGGCGACTTCATGAAATGCGGACTCAACGACGGAGTCCTCTACGACGCGGTCATCGTCGGCATCGACCCGACCGGCGATGTTGCGCTGATCAAGCTGCTCGGTCGCGACGACTTTCCGTTTGCGACGATCGGCGACAGCGACAAGGTCAAAGTCGGAGACTGGGCTTACGCGATCGGCAATCCGTTTCTGCTGGCGACCGATTTTCATCCGACAGTGACATACGGAATCGTCAGCGGCGTACATCGCTACCAGTACCCGGCTGGGTCGTTTCTCGAATATGCAGACTGCATTCAGGTCGACTCTTCGATTAACCCAGGCAATTCCGGAGGCCCGCTGTTCAACGATGCCGGAGAGCTGGTTGGCATCAACGGGCGAGGCTCGTTCGAAAAGCGTGGGCGAGTGAACTCCGGTGCCGGCTACGCCATTTCGATCAATCAGATCATGCACTTTCTCGACCACCTTCGCAGCGGGCGAATCGTCGATCACGCGACTCTGGGAGCAACTGTCACATCCGACGGAGATGGGCGAGTCGTCGTCTCCAGCATTCTCGAATCGTCAGAGGCTTACCGTCGTGGCTTACGGCTCGATGACGAAATCGTGTCGTTTGCGGGTCGCAATGTTCGTTCGGTCAACCAGTTCAAGAATGTGCTGGGCATCTACCCGAAGGGGTGGCGGCTGCCTCTAACGTATCGGCGAGATGAGCAGAAGTATTCGATAAAAGCTCGACTGCGAGGCGTTCACACAAAAGCCGACATGATGCCAAAACAAGGCCCCGGCAGCCCGCCTAAGAATCCTCACAAGGAAGACCCAGCCAAAAAGAAGAAAGACACGACGCCAGAAGCGTACAAGCACATGTTCGTAAAGAAGGACGGCTTCGCGAACCACTGGTTCAATCAGGAAGAACAGAAACGATTACTGCCACTGGTGACTCGATGGGGCGATTTTGGAAGCCTGAATGGCTTGTGGAAAATCGCCGGCCAGACAGGTGACAGTGACGACTTTTCACTGACGCTCAGCGATCGAGGCCTCGGATTGCAGATGCGAAACGACGTCTTCTTCCAGCCACTGGACGGTTCCGACTTCCTCGACGAACCGCCCGGCAGCGGTGGACTCCTCGTTGCGATGCACCATCTTCGCCTAATGCTGCAGAAACAGTCCGATGGATTCTCCGAATTCTACTACCTCGGCAGCGAACCGCTGGACCTGACCGGCGAGATGGTTGATGTCCTGGTCACAACGCTGACTGGCGTCGAAACCCGCTGGTACTTCGCCCGCAACCCGGCTGCCTTCGTCGGCATGTCCTGCCAGATCACTGAAGACGCCGAGGAATGCGAAGTCTACTTCGGCACCGTCGACCAGTTTGAAAACCGCTTCTTCCCCGGCCAGATCATCGTCCGCTCCGGCGGCCGCGAATATCTAAGGCTAAACGTTTCGCAACTTGACCTGGCAAGTTCGCCTTAGGTCACGCTCTTTTCGAGTCACCCAGGAATGCTTTCAAGCGTGGCCGAATTTGGTGCCTCACCGTCAGGCAAAATATCGTTCCACCAATTCCTCCGCCGATCGCAGCGCTAATGTAGAGTGGAATGCGGCTCGGCCTGTCACCATTCGGATGTCCATCGATTTCGGACAGCAGGATTTCGTTCGATATCAGCCAGTCACCGATCGCACATCCAACGACGACACAAATCGGCGTAATGAGAAGAGTCAACGATCCCGGCCAGTGTCGCAAGAATTTCCAGTAGCATTCTTGCCACGCTTGCCGCCGTTCGAGCTGCGATAAGCAGGTGAGTTCGGGAATTGACTTCAGCGTCCAAAAGAGTTTCATGGAGCACCGTCTCGATGTATTGAGGACTCCGATTGGCTAAGCAGGGTGGGCACCGCCCACCAGAATTGAAGGTTCGCTCCAGCGGTGGACAGTGCCCACCCGACATCAACTCAGAATGTCACCTGGAACTTTTCCGTAGACGTCGGTCAGGCGGAAGTCGCGGCCGGCGTAGCGGTAGGTGAGTTTTGTGTGGTCCAGGCCGAGCAGGTGCAGCGTTGTGGCGTGGAAGTCGTGGACGTGGAACTTGTTGTCGACCGCTGAGATGCCGAACTCGTCGGTCGCGCCGTAGTTCATGCCGCCTTTGATTCCGCCGCCGGCCATCCACATTGAGTAGCCCGTCGCGTTGTGGTCTCGGCCGTCCTGGTTGCGGACGGCGGGAGTCCGGCCGAACTCGCCGCTCCAGACGATCAGAGTGTCCTTCAGCATGTCTCGTTCTTTGAGGTCGGAGAGCAACGCTGCGATCGGCTGGTCTGTCGCGCCGCAGTTGGAGGTCAGCTTCGACTTCAGAGCCTTGTGCTGATCCCAGCCTTCGTGAGTCAGCTCGATGAACCGCACGCCCGACTCGGCGAAACGACGGGCCATCAGACAGGCTCGACCGAAGTCGTCGGTTTGCCCTTTGCCGATGCCGTACTTCTTCTGCGTTTGCAAAGTCTCGCTGGAAGTATCCATCACCTGAGGAACAGCCGACTGCATACGGAAGGCGAGTTCGTAAGACTCGATGACTCCGTCAATCTGCGAATTCAGTGGCTGCCGATCAGCAAGATTTCGATTGAGGGACTGCACGAAGTCGATCTGTTTTCGCTGAATGTCTTCGGGCAGGTTCGAGTTATGAATGTTCCCGATCTGAACTTTGCTGAGAGACTCGCCCTGCCCACCGACTCGCGTCCCCTGGTAAACGGCTGGTAGAAATGCGGCACCGTAATTCTGAGCGCCGCCGAGTCGCGCTGGCGGTTTAATCGTGATGAAACCCGGCAGGTCCTGGTTCTCTGTGCCCAAACCGTACAGAGCCCACGCTCCCATCGACGGTCGGACGAACTGGAAGTTGCCCGTGTGAAGCTGCACCAGAGCCTGTGGATGGTTCGGGATGTCCGTCCATGCTCCGTTGATGACGCATAGATCGTCGGCATGTTCTGCCAGATGTGGGTACAGGTCCGAGACCATCAGCCCACTGTTGCCACGCGGTTTGAAATTCCACGGCGACGGCAGCAGCTTGCGGCCCTTCTGCGAGTTCTGCCCCTTCGCCGCATCTCCGGGCGATTTCCCCGCGTGTTTCTTCAGCGACGGTTTGTAATCGAACGTGTCGACATGAGACGGTCCTCCGCGCATGCAGAGAAAGATTACTCGCTTGGCTTTTGGTTCGAAGTGCGGGGTCTTCGGCAGCAGCGGATTCGAAGACTGCTGGTCTTTTTCAGCGGCTGCATGAGCAAGTCCCGCAAAAGCGAGATAGCCAAAGCCGCAGGAAATCGATTTCAACGCGTTGCGACGAGTGATCTCAAACATGGTTACGTTTCCGGGTCGTGTATCTAATTGCTGCCGAAGCCGTGTTCTGCCGGTTCCGGTCTGTAATTTTGTAGTATCAATCGAAGCTTACTCGACATAGCGAAACTCTGCGGAAGCGAAGAGAGACTGAGCGAGACTCGTCCACGCTTTCTTAAGCCGATCGTTTTCAGACTCGCTCGTTTCGAAGGATGCCGACGTTTGCTCAATAAATGACAACGCTTCGTTTCGTTCATCTTCTGAAGGCAGCCTTGCCAGAGCAATCTGCCATGCTCGATCTACACGATCCTTTTCGGAATCCGCGTCTTCGCCGAGCACTCTATCGGCAAAGGCTTCAGCTTGAGCGGTGACAAATTCGCTGTTCATCATGTAAAGCGCCTGGGTCGCGACGGTCGTCACATCTCGGCTTCCGTAGATCATACTCGGCTCGGGAAAGTCGAACACTTTCAGGATCTCAGGCACGTAACCTCGAACGATGGGCAGATACACGCTGCGTTTCGTATCGTTCGTTGCGAGTCGGTCTGGCTGAAGATTTCGACCGATGATTCCGTTACCTGCCGCCATGACGACCGAACCGTCACCCGGTTCGGCATCCAGCTTTCCACTGACAACAAGCATGGCATCGCGGATTGATTCGGCTTCGAGTCGACGATGATTCACTCGCCATAACAAATGGTTGGCAGGGTCGATTGCTTCGGCATCGGAATTTCGTTCGCCGCCCAACCGATAAACACGACTGGTCATGATTCGGCGAATGGTGTGTTTGACCGACCAGCCGTTGGCTTTGAAGTCTGACGCCAGCCAGTCGAGCAGTTCCGGATGCGTCGGGCGATTGCCGTTCGCTCCAAAGTTGTCGACCGTTGCGACGAGGCCTCGACCAAAGAGGTGTTGCCAGATTCGGTTGACGGCGACGCGAGCGGTCAGAGGGTTGTCGCTCTGAGTCAGCCATTCAGCCAGCGTCAGCCGGCCGCTTGTCGAAGGATCGAGTTCCGGGATGTGACCAACGCTGCCAATCGTCAGGAAGCCTCGCGAGACGGTGTCGCCTTTGTCGTTCGCTTCGCCGCGGATTCGCAACTGCGTGTCGTCAGGCGATGCGGCATCCAGAACGGCCATCGTTTGATGACCGTCTTTCGTCGCCACTGCCTGCGCCTGCTGATCTTTTATTCGTCGCGTAAGTTGCTTAACCCGAGCCTCAGACTTCTTCTTTTGGATACTGACATTCTTCGCTTTTGGATTCTTTTTCAGTTGGGCTTCGTAGCGTTTCAGCTTCGCCCGTTCTGACTTCAATTGTTTTTGAATGGCTCCCGCCGATGATCCTTTGCCTGTCCCTTTGGTCGCGATCTGAGAGACTGTTCCATCCGCGGCGATGTTGAGTAGCCGGCTTGGATTTCGATTTCCGTTGGATGCGTCGGTTCCGTAAAACGTCTTCGTACTGCGGAAAATTCCCGCCAGCGAGTAGTACTCTTTCTGAGGAATCGGATCGAACTTGTGATCGTGGCATCGGGCGCACGAAGCGGTCAGACCGATGAACGCTCGCGAGGTCACGTCAATCTGCTCATCGACGACGTCCATCAGAAAAGCTTCGTCGTTCGTCTCATTGAGCGACTTCGGGCCAATGGCCAGAAACGCCGTCGCCATCAACTGCTCTCGGCGTTGCTCTGGAGATTCGTAAGGCAGTAAGTCGCCAGCAACCTGCTCCTTGATGAACTGGTCATACGGTTTGTCGTCGTTGAAAGATCGGATGATCCAGTCGCGATATCGCCATGCGTAAGGGAACGTCGCATTTCGCTCCATGCCGGTCGATTCACCGTAACGAACGACGTCCATCCAGTGCCGGCCCCATCGCTCACCGAAGTGAGGTGACGCCAGCAATGCATCTACCGTTTGCTCAACGGCGAGCGCGAGACTTTTTTGCTTGGCCTGGCGTTCGAATTCCGAAAGCTGATCCGGAGTTGGAGGCAGTCCTACTAAATCAAAATAGATTCGCCGGGCCAATGTTTGAGCAGATGCTTCTTCAACCGGAGCGACGTCGCGTTCCGCCTGCTTTCTGGCGACGAATCGGTCGATCTCCGTACGAGGCCATTTGCTATCAACTGTTGGCGGTTCCGGATCGGCGATCGGTCGAAAAGCCCAGAAGTTGCGAGCCTTTTCGAAATCGATCTCGGGCCGAATCAACGCGGCTTTGCCGTCGCGAGGATCCTGTGCTCCCATTTTGATCCACTGTTCGAATTTCGCGATTGTCTCAGGCGGAAGTTGTTCCTCAGGCGGCATCTCCAGGCCTTCCCACCGAATTGCCTCCAGCAGCACGCTGTCAGAAAGCTGGCCGGGAACAACGGCTTCGCCAGAGTCGCCACCCATCCGAATTCCTTCGCGAGTGTCCAGCAGCAGGTTTCCCTTCGGCTCTTTTGAACTCGACGAGTGGCACTCGTAGCACTTCGAAACCAGGACCGGCCGAATGTGCTTTTCGAAGTACTCGATGCCAGCTTTCTCGTCAGCCGCTTGCGCAGAATTTGAGCACAGCGATATCAAGAAAGCGACAAAAAGGGCGATCGCAAGTGGCAGTCGCAGTAACATCTGAGAACTCCGGAGAATCGGCGAGGGCAGGGCAGATTGTCGGCTGCAAGGCGGGCGTTGCATGGTGTGATGCGCGGAAACGATCGATTATTTGCCAAATGGGTCTGCCATATCAACTTACACTCTGATTGCCACGGCGTTTTCACGACACCCTGTAAGGACTGCGACGACCAGGTGAAGCCTTATGAATACGGCCATTTTCCACTTTGTCGGCGGAGACGCATTTTTCAGCGGCTTCATTGCCGTTGCGGTCGGTGCAGCTCTCATTTGGAAAACCACGGGGAAACTGCATCGAATCGGAGCTGCGTTGATTCTCTTCGGCTGGCTGTTCGTTATTGCGAGCGCCACAGCTCTCCCCAAGATCCAGTACGTCTGCCTCGGCCTGATAAGTCTTAGAGTTGCCATAGGAAACCTGCGTAAATCACCATCGGGATCGATTGAGGCCGCCCCCAAAACGAATCAAGACACGAATCCGGCGTATTCGCCGACACGTTGGTGTCCAACTCTTCTTGTCGTCTCAATCGGTACCGTGTGTTTCGAGTTTGGCTCGTACCACCCGACTCGGATTCCGGTCTCACGGGAACTTCCGATCGTTGTGATTGGTGACTCGCTGAGTGCGGGAATTAACGATGGAGTCGACATTCCCTGGCCGACGCGTCTCGACGAAATAACATCGGTGACTGTCTCCAACTATGCACAGGCTGGAGCGACATGCCGATCCGCCATCAAGCAACTCGACAGTCTGCCGAAGCAATGTGTGGTCGTTGTTGAAATCGGCGGCAACGATCTGCTCGGTGGTCGATCAGCCGCGGAGTTTCGGGCTGACCTCGATCGGCTGCTCACCGAAGCTCAGTCATCAGAACGCGAAGTGGTCATGTTCGAACTGCCGCTCCCGCCACTCTTTCACGGTTACGGATATGCTCAGCGGGAACTCGCCGGCGAGCACAACGTCGGTCTGATCCCGCGGCGTCTGCTTGCGTCCATCCTGTTTAGTGACGACGCCACGCTGGACTCGATCCACTTGAGCAACGACGGGCATCAAAGACTCGCTGAGCGAGTTGCAAGCTTTCTTTCGCTCGACAACCAAAAGTAGGTCATGCCAAGCCCAATGTTGTTCGGCACTGAAATTGCATCACGCTGACAAGTCCCCTCTCCCCCAAAATCGATGCGGAAATCTGATAAATACTCAGCAATTGGGGATAGGGTGAGGGGGACAACTTCGAACATGATTTTTTAATCCCCCTCACCCCAGCCCTCTCCCCCGCTAGCCAGTTCCACTTCAGAGTTCACACTGTTCGGCGGGGGAGAGGGGGCTTTCATGCTCCGCTACGCTTGAGCAGGATTTGTGCCGAACACTATTGGGCTCAGTCTGACCTACGACGCTGGTTCAAGACGGCCGTCGCGAAGTTCCAGGTGCTGAGGAAATCTCCCAGCAAGTTCCACACTGTGTGTAACACAGATCAAAAGTACGTTCTGTTCGCGGCTGAGTTCCAACAGTAAGTCTCCGACGGCGTCTGCGGTTGCATGATCGAGGTTTCCGGTTGGCTCATCAGCGAGCAGGATTTCCGGCTGGTTGATGAGGGCTCGGCAAACGGCGACTCGCTGTCGTTCTCCACCGGAAAGTTGAGCAGGACGATGCGTCACTCGGTCGGCGAGCCCCACTCGCGTCAGCACCTCGTGAGCCCGCTTCTCGTCGTCGTCAGCGACTCCCTTGCCAGCTAGCAACGGAATGAGCACGTTCTCAAGAACCGTACATTGCGGAAGCAGGTGATGGTCCTGAAAGATGAACCCCAGGTGCTCATTGCGAAACTTCGCCAGTTCCGACTCGGACATGCTGGTTGGATCGCTGCCGAGTACTTCGATCGTTCCGGCGGTCAACTCGTCCAGCAGGCCGACGATGTAAAGCAACGTACTCTTCCCTGAACCCGACGGCCCAGTGACAGCCAGCGCGTCGCCGCGGTTAAGCGACAAGTCGACGTTACGCAGAATCGATAATTGCCCCGCCGCTCCGGTGAAATCTTTGGACAGTGCAGACAGAGTGATGTCAGCAATTGCCGTTGAAGATTCTGTTGATTCAGTCATGGAGTGCCGCCAAACGCTGAGTAAGTTCTGAATAATTCTCGTCGAGACTCACGACTCGTTGCCGGCCTCGTCGGATTCAAGGATCACGCTGTCATACTCCGGTGGAATCGGGATCGACTCCAGCGGCGCGTCATGCCGGCAAAGGCAGCAAGCTGTCTTCATTCGCCCGTGCGCGACTCGAGTTTCGCCTCGGAAGAATTCATAGCGGATCGTTAACGACTTCACACCCTTCCGCTCGACGTTGACATGCACGTCCAGCACGTCTTCGAAGCGTGCAGGTGCCTCGAATGTGCAATTTGCCGACACTCTAGGCCAGCCGATGACAACGTCATCTGACTGCTTCTTCATGATGCTTAGTCCGAGCGACCGAAAGAATTCGTGCTCGGCTTCTTCCATGTAGAAGTAGTAGTTTGAAAAGTGCATGATCCCGGCCATGTCGGTATGAGAGAACTCGACGCGGCGTTGAGTGACAAACTGAGCGGTCATTGATGACTCGTGAGAAAGGCTTGTTAAGTACGCAACTGGATTGTCGCGATGCTGGCACAGAATCGCCATCTCGCCGTATCGACGAAATCAGTTTCCTATGGAGTAAATTCCCCGATCCTGCGGCCGGCCGCAAAGTCGAGGCACTCCCCGCGCCGAGCAAGCGTTAAAGCCCTGCCGCACAACAGAACCCTGGCTGTTCTGCAGCGTCTATGCCGTCCTGTCTTAACGTGAAACCGTCGACTTTGCCGATCTCAACAGAAGATCATTCTACATTGACGGACCGCTCGATCGCCCCACATCGGCGGCTCTGTGCAACGGACGTTTTCAGAGTCAGCCTTCACACTGTCCAGTGGAGGACTACGGTCTGATGAAAGGTTCTCAAACACATTGCCCACGGTGTCAATCCAATCGAGTTCACCGTAGTCGCCGCGCAGACTCCGCATTCTTTCGGCTGCTTCTGCTGACTCGAATGCGATGTCACACGTGCACATGCCAGTTCTTCTGCCGCTTCTGGCGAGCCTTCGACTGAGCCGTTGCTCTGCAGGATCCATGCTGTGTCCAGATTACCGCCCGACTACGCTCACGGCTGACATCGTTGAGCCGCTCTCGTAGACTGGCTGAAGTCGCGTCGGGGTGACTCAGTCAGAAGTCACCATCTCTCCGGCCGCGCTCCATCGATGTCTGAAACCGATTTGCGCACCCAATGCTGAGACACCTTCCGTCAGTCACTGACCTACTCGATCAACCGGCGATTCTTGAATTGTGCACTGGGCATGGGCGACAACTCGTCACGAAGTGGGTTCGCCAGGCAATCGACGAGAAGCGAGACGCTCTGCGAAAACAATTGCAGCACTCCCCGGCAGAAAACAGTGAGAAAGATGCGGCAGCCGTTAGGGACTTGCTAAGGATCGAACTGCTCGAAGCTGTCGCCCAAATTGCTCATGAATCTGACCTCGAACGAGTGCAGGGGATCATCAACGCGACCGGAATCGTCCTGCACACCGGCCTTGGTCGAGCACCATTGTCGGCCGGAGCGAAGCAGGCACTGCAAGACGCCGCCGGAGCGTGCAACGCCGAAGTCGACATCGCGACCGGTGACCGTCGTTACCGCGGGTACCAACTGAATTCGACACTTCAGTTACTAACAGGTTGCGATTCTTCCCTCATCGTCAACAACAACGCAGCCGCGACGTTGCTGACTCTTCAGGCGTTGGGAGCTGGTCGCGAAGTCATCATCTCGCGCGGCGAGCTGATCGAGATCGGAGGTTCTTTCCGATTGCCGGAAATCTTCGAACTGAGCGGAGTCATCCTGCGTGAAGTCGGCACGACAAATCGCACCAGCCTGAAGGACTACGAGAACGCCATCGGCCCGGACACGGCCGCAATCATGCACGTGCATCCGTCGAACTATCGGGTCGTCGGCTTCGCTTCAAAGCCGGACGAAGCCGACATGTTCGCTCTCGCGAAAAAGCATGGCATTATCGCCATCGATGATATCGGCAGCGGAGCCCTGTTCGACACAAAGGAAGCTGGACTTCCTTACGAACCAACATTCCAGCACAGTATCGACGCGGGCGCTGACGTTGTGCTCGGCAGCGGCGACAAACTTCTCGGAGGCCCGCAGTGCGGAATCATCGTCGGCAACGACGAATGTGTCGCGAAGATTCGCCAACACCCGCTGGCTCGAGCCGTCCGGGTCGGCAAATTGACCCTGGCCGCTCTCGGCGCGACGCTCGACTCATACACGCGAGAAGAGTCACGCTCCGAGATTCCAACACAGGCGATGCTCTTTGCCACAACGGACGAATTGCAAAGTCGAGCAGAAGCCATCAAGCAGGACATTGCCGACGTCCCGGAATTACAGATCAGTATCCGTGACGACGTCGCTCAGGTTGGTGGTGGTTCGCTGCCGGCCGTCGAATTGCCAACCGTCGTGATCGCGTTGCAGCACACAAAACTTTCCGCCGACGAACTCGCTGTCCGACTCCGCACTGGCCGCATCGGCGTCTTCGTTCGAATTCAAAACGACGAAGTCATCCTCGACATCCGCAGCGTCCTGCCCGAAGACGATTCCCGTCTGGCTCTGGCCGTCCGCCTGATCCGCTCTGAAGACCGCTAGCTAGCGTCCGTCAAAGTCCGCATCCGTCCATCAGAGCAAGCTACTTGCCTCACAGGATGCCAACGAGGCAATCGTTAGCCCTCGCGATTCGCATTGCGGCATTTCTGAAGCTGCGCTATCGTGCGGCCCCCTCCGGGCACTCCGATGCCCAATCAACGAAGAACTGGCCCATCCGGGCTCCACGTCTGAGCCGTCCGGCTCAACAGAATTCTCACTCACAATTAAAGACTGGCCCATTCGCGCCGTGCATTCTTTGTGCGCGCTCGCGGGTTCGTGATTCGTCAGTTCACGAGCGGATTCTCTTCTCACCAACCCATTTCACATTCAGATCAAACAATGTTGCGGCTGGGTATCGTCGATCTCGATTCGTCGCACTCGGTCGAATTCTCGCGACGGTTTAACCATGCGGGAGTCGATCGTGAGCAATGGGTTGAAGGTGCGCAGATTGTAGCAGCCTGGTCCAGCGGTTCAGCGATGGCTCCGGAACGAATCCCCGGCTTTAAGGCTGAGTTGGAGGATATTGGCGTCGCCATCGTCGACAGCCATGAACAACTGATAGAACAAATCGACGGAGTGTTGATCCTGTCTCTTTGTGGTGACTGCCACTTGGAAAGAGCTCGACCATTTCTGGAAGCAGACATTCCGACGTTTGTCGACAAACCGTTCGCGTGTTCGGTCAGCGACGCCGAAAAGATCATCGAACTCGCTCAACATAATCAAACAACTTTACTGAACAGCTCGGCTCTTCGATTCAGTCGAGAGGTCAAAGAATCTTCGCTACAGAATCAGCAACTCGGAAAGACAAACGGAGCAATCACCTACGGGCCGGCAAAGCGATCAGACGGAAACCCCGGCTTGTTTCACTACGGAATTCATTCAGTCGAACTGCTGTTCGAACTTCTGGGCAGCGGCTGCGAAACAGTTTCGACGACCTGGTCCGAAGAAGCGGAAGTCGTCACCGGTGTCTGGTCTGACGGTCGCATCGGAACGGTTCGTGGGAACCGGACGGGAGTTACTTCATACGGGTACGTGGCGTACTGCGAAGACGGCGTCGTGTCAGAAACGGTCTCGACAAGATTTGCCTATCGCAACCTGTGCCGCGAAATCGTTCGGACCTTTGAGTCAAAGCAACCATCTGTCACGCATGAATCCAACCTGGACGTTGTTCGGTTCGTGCTGGCATCACTGAAAAGCGAACAGTCCAACGGTCAGCCAGTTTCGCTGCGGGACATAACTTGAAGCAGGATGTTCTCCTGAGTTGAGAGCAAGGTTTTCTCATGAAACGATCATCAGTCATTCTCGGTCTGATTCTGGCAGCCGTTGTCGGCTTGAATTCCGCCGCGTCGGCTCAACAGTTTCGCGTTTACACGGAAGTCTCCGTGCCACCGCAGAACCCGGAACCGGGAAAAATGCAGGGCGAAGTCGTCGCTCGCAGCCTGACAATCTTTCATGCAGGCCGCGTGTTCGACTGGCTGAAGACGGCAGGTGAAGTCACGATCTTCGAACCCGCTCATCAACGATTCGTCATTTTCAACGGTCGCAAGCTGATAAAAACAACCATCGATTTCAAAGAAATTGACCGGATGCTGGCATCAGCTCGGGACGAAACCAGCAACCACGCCGAACGGCTTCTCAACCGCGACGACCGAGACGCAAAAACCATTGCGACATCATTACAGTTTCAGTTGAACCCCAAGTTCGAACATTCCTTCCAACAACAATCGCTGATGCTCGATCTGGACAGCCCCAAGCTTGAGTACCACGTCAACTGCGGCACGACTCCGATTCCCGAGGCCGTCGAAGCGTACATGGAATACGCCGATTGGACCGCTAAGCTGAACCATGTCATGCACCCTCGCAGCCTGTACCCCGCTCCGCGAATGAAGTTGAACGAGAGCCTGCGAAAGCACAAAGTGCTCCCTGTGAAAGTTCAGCTTCGTGTCGATTTTGACCAGCCGTTGCATCTGCAGGCTGATCATCGATTCGCGTGGCAACTGGAGAAAATCGACCGGCAGAGCATTCAGCACTGGGAGAACAAGGTCGGCGATCCGTC
Organism: uncultured Planctomycetaceae bacterium; assembly: GCA_943787265.1. GTDB lineage: Bacteria > Planctomycetota > Planctomycetia > Planctomycetales > Planctomycetaceae > JABMPE01. The sequence continues at coordinate 234,586 of CALSLT010000004.1, forward strand.
GTTCAAGAACCTGACGTTTCGCGACTACCAGAAAGCAATTCTCAACGAGACCGCTCAGGCCGCACGCTGAGCCTTACTGCCGAGCTGACCTCAGACTCCGTTGCATCTTGCCGACAGATTTCGAGCGACGTAAGCTGGTCGATCAGTATCGCATCGGAAGATCGGCGTTGGCCGATCTCGTGTGATACGTTCTGGAGTCGCCCATGCTGAACCTTATCGGAACCCTTTTTCGCGCTGAGCCGCAATGCCAGGCGAGATTCCGAATTGCAGCAGCCGTTTGCGTAACGACCCTGCTTGCAGTTTCCAATTCTGTATCTGAGGGCGAAGACTCTTCCGCAGTATCAACCACTGTCGCGGAAGCAGTTCGAAAATCTCAACCAGAGTTGGAATCCGGCCCAAAGACTGGCTCGACGATCAATCAGTTCTTTGTGCGCGCCGTAACGGGCCCCCATCGAAATCGATCCGTCTGCTACGTTTGCCGATACGGAAGCCGGCCGGTCGTGATGGTGCTTATCCAGAAGCCTGACCCGAAAATCGCCACTCTGCTGAAAGCGATCGATGCCGTCGTCGATGATAATCGTGTCAGCGGCTTGCGAAGTTTCGGAGTCCTCGTCACTGACGAATCTGCTCGCGCCGTTCCGATTCTTCAGACGATGGCTTTTGACGAGCGGATCAGGATGCCGCTCACCGCAGCGACAACAGCGATTGCTGGATCGAGTTGTCATAACCTTCACGAAGATGCTGCCACGACCGTCATTCTGTATCGGAATCAGCAGGCCGTCAGGAACTATGCGTTTGCTGAAGGGACGATTGGCGAGCGTTCTCTTAAACCGCTGCTCGACGGTGTAAAGCGGCTGATTGACCCGACCGAAAAAACTGGCGTGAAGCCATGATTACAGTCTTCATTCCGCCGCAGTTCCGCGTCTTTGCCGACGGAACTGAGAGTGTGGGTGTCAAAGCGGCCTCGGTCCGCCAGGCCATCGAACGACTGGATGAACAGTTCCCCGGAATCGCGGATCGCCTGTGTCAGGACGACGAACTGCGTCCCGGCCTGAGCGTCTCGATCAGTGGCCGAGTCAGCGGGCTGGGTTTATTCCAGAAGGTTGCGGCCGGTGACGAGATTCATTTTCTGCCAGCGATCGGCGGCGGCTGAGAATTGACATAGCGGATTGAAGACTCAATGCGAAAAGGCCTCGCAGCCCAAAGGGATGCGAGGCCTTCTCAGTCTCTCTTCTCATACACAAGCTACGCTACTCGTGTCTCATTGAGCTTTGTGCCGTCAGGTTTTTCCCGTTGAGGTAACTCCCTGGCACATAGCTGACTTTGTCGAACGGAACGGAAATGTGAACAGTCACCAGGTCTCGTGCCTGCGCGTTTCCGACCTGATCGTTGGGATCATCGTTTCCTGGTGCTGCCACGACGGTAATAGTCACCGTAACGTCGCTCGCTCCTACGTTGATCGAATCGTTCAGAAATTCTTCCACCCAGTCTTCGACATCCGTATTCGTCGACCCGTCAATAATTCCCAGTCGAGTTGCTTCGCGAGCCGCGTTGGTCACCATCTGGCTAACCATCATCGCTCGACCGAATTCGACAATCCCGAGAACGACCCCGAAGAAGATCGGAAGCACGAGAGCCATCTCAACGATTGCCGCCCCACGGCGGTCGTGGCGTCTGTTCATAAGCTGTTTCATAATTTGGTTCCTCCCGTCAGAACCGTAGCTCATGAAATCTGCGACGTCGGAATCGTAGACTTCTGTAAGGATGATTTCTGATTCAGCTCTTTTGGTCCTGCGACGTTGCTGTAAATGTCACGTCATGCGGCCCGACGACGTTCTGTAAGTGTTGCATTTTTGCATCATGAACGAGCCTGGCTAAGTAATCTTGACTCCTACATTAGTAACTGGTCGGTAGAAGCTTGAGCGGACGATCTGCCGCAATGTCCTGGAAAACCTGCATGAGCTGGGCTTCGTACTCGGCGATCGTCCCGCCGCCCGGCACGATAAATCGTTTTCCGCCAGTAATCGTGGCGAGCTGCAGCATCAGGTTTTCGTCAGCTCCGAGCCCCAGGGCGATTGCCATGATTTTGATCTTTGAAGTCTTGCAAAGATTCGCCTGGTCGATCGCCCATTGCTCGGCATAGCCCGATGGGCGATTAGCAACCCCGTCGGTCATAAGCACGATGACTCGGTAGGCATCCTGTCGGCCATTGTTCTCAAGTTCTTCGCGAGCAACTTTGAGACCACCACCGATGTTCGTCATGTTGTCATAGTGAGCGGCCTGGCGATTTCGATAGAGCGGCTTGATCGAGGCTATGTCGTGGGTGAGGCCGCTTTCCAGGTACGCTCCGTTGGAATTTGTGTGCGTGTAGATCGACAGCCCAACCTGGTCGTCAGCTTCGACCGCCGTGATATAGTCACATAACACGTCGGATGCGTTCTTGGCGGCCGTCAGTGGCTGAGTCGTGCAGACCGACAAACCGGTCGTCTGCGAATACTTTGGTTTCTGCTCGTTCCAGTAATTGATCAAACACTTCGTTCCAAACATCGCCCGATAGTTGGCTTCGTTAACGTCTCCGTCGTCGTTGACGTAGTCAACAAAGCTGGTCCATGATCCTGACGGGTGCGGATAGGTCACCGCGTCGAGACCGAGATATCCAACAATGTCGGCATCGTCAAATTCAAATCGTTCGCCAGCGTTGTCGCCTGAGATGGCAACGTTACTGCCGGACTCGACCCAGACGCGGCGAATTTTAGTGTTGTCCTGAAAGGTCCCGCTCGTTCCGGTGAGTCCATCGAATTCCAGAAACTCGCTGTTATTGTCCTGCAGAATGACTTTTTCGAGATCGATCGTCGACGTCACTTCGACTGAGTTGCGACGATACTCAACAGTGATATGCGGAATGTTGTTTCCAACATCTTCCGGAACTCCGTCGACGGTCACGTAAGTCGGAGCGTACGGCATGTCGCCGTAGGCCGGTTCTCCGAGTTCCGTCCACATGGTGTCAATGGCCGTGTTGATTGTGGTGTGACCGAGCTCGTTGCTGCTCTTGAATTCGGTGTCGTCGTTCATCGATCCCGAATAGTCCAGCACTAGAACCATGTCCCGAGGCTGGTAGGTCGCAACCGAGCCAACTTTCATGATCACATCGTCATTGTCGATCGCCGGTGCAAAGAACAGAGGCAGCTTGCGATTTTCCATCTGCCCGGACGTCGCATTCCAGACGTCGTCCAGCCGACCGGTCACGCGAACAATATTGTACGGCACAGCCTTTGGGCCAAATTCGAACATGAACGTTGAGTTCCCTGAGTTCCAGTCACGTCGCCCCAGCTCGACATCAACACTCGGATCGAGCAGCAGGCCTGAATGATTACCAACCGGATTCAACCCGGCGATTTCAGTCGCTGCCGCTTTGACGTTCGTTTCGACGACGCTCTGATCAATGTTCGGATTCAGCTCCATCGCTGCCGCAAGAGTTGCAGCATCAACGGCAGCCTGCAATTGCCCCTTGGCGACGGCCAGATACCCGATGTCGATACTGAAAGCCGCGAAGCCCAGAGTCATCGTGATCACAAACGCCGAAAGCAGGATGATGTTCCCGCGTCTTGACTGTGATTTGCTGATTCTGGCCATGAAGCCAGCCTTGATTGTGTGCATCATCGTCGATCCCCTTGCGCCGTAATTTTGAATCCGGCAATTAGTCGATCACGCATCCACTGCAGACAGCGACGCGAGCTTCGGTCGCCTGCTCCGTTTGTTTAAAAACTCTGATCTGCTACCTTCACCGGCTGCTTTCGACAGACGTGGAAGGCGAATCAGGAACCGTCATGCCCACCATCTTCACAAAGATCATCAACCGGGAAATTCCGGCCGACATCGTCTACGAAGACGACAAGGCTCTGGCGTTTCGAGATATCAATTCTCAGGCCCCCACTCACGTGCTCGTCATTCCGAAAAGGGAGATCGCTTCGTTAAGCGAACTCGAAGACGGAGATGCCGAGCTGATGGGACACCTGTTTGTTGTTGTGCGTAAGGTCGCCGAGGATCTCGGTCTCGAGAACGGCTACCGAACGGTGATCAATTGCGGAACTGATGGGGGGCAAACGGTGGACCACATTCACATCCACTTACTCGGCGGCAGAGCACTTTCCTGGCCTCCGGGATAGCGCAACCTGTTTGTAAGCGGCAACTTCCTGACTTCGAAGTAAACGTTCAACAGTTTCGACATCACACCAGCGGTCGCAATTCGTGTTGCCATGCCGCATCATCGATGTTGCCTGAAATCACCATTGGGCAATCTCACTCGGCACATCGCCCACCTCGAAAAACCTTCCTGACATTGACGGAGTGACTTCTGTGAAAACCCGCCAGTTGGCCGTATCGGCGTCCGTAGTTCTCATGCTGGGAGCATTGCTCTCAGCCAACTTCCAGAAACAACCGGCTCCCGCCGCCGCGATGGCCGAAGCAGCCGACGCGTTCACCTCGACACTGACTGAAGCCCAGCTCGCGAAAACGTCGTTCGGATTCAGCGACGAAGAGCGTCTCAACTGGCACTACATCCCTCGCGAACGTAAGGGACTGCCGATCCGTGACCTCGAAGGAGACGCTCTGAAAACCGGACTCGCCCTCTTGCGATCGGGACTGTCGGAAGTCGGTTACGACCAGGCTCTCAACGTCATGAGCCTCGAAGAGCTGCTCTACCTGCTGGAAGGTGGCACGCGAGAAGAACGTCGAGACAAGCGAGACCCAACGAAGTACTACATCAGCATTTTCGGCAAACCTGGCAACAAGGGTTCGTGGGCCTGGCGGATCGAAGGTCATCACCTTTCGCTCAACTACACAATCGTCGACGGTGAGCTCGTCTCAACGACTCCTGAATTCTTCGGAGCCAACCCCGGCTTCGTCGACGCTGGACCGGGTCGGGAAATTCGCGTCCTCGGTGCAGAAGAAGACATCGCTCGTCAGATCCTGAAGCAGTGCTCGTCGGACCAGGTCAAGAACTGCTGGCTTTCGAAGGAAGCCCCGGACGACATCCGTAGCCGAGGCACAACTCAGCCAGACACCAGCGCCGCCGTCGGCCTGGCCGTCAAAGACATGTCCGCGGACCAGAAGAAGCTGATGGCTGACCTGCTGACTGAATACCTTCAGAACATGCCGGCAGATGTCGCTACCGAACGACGAAAGCAGATCAACGAAGCTGGTAAAGACAACATTCACTTCGCCTGGTGGGGCGACAGCGAACGCAACGCTCGACACGCTTACCGCGTTCAGGGGCCGACGTTCCTGATCGAGTACAACAACACGCAGAACAGCGCCAACCATGTCCACGCCATCTGGCGAAACATCGACGGCGACTTCAACCTGCCCGCCAAATAGGCGAGCACTTACGTTAACAACACTTGCTTCTAAAAAACGCAGAGTCCGCTGAGCCTTCAGTGTGCTCTGCGTTTTTGTTTGTCGATCAAGACACCCCCTGCATAAAACCACGAATTACACAGATTAACACGGATGTCCGCATGAAGCATCCCGATCATCCACGTAAATCCGTGCTCATGCGTGGTTCGTGAATCCTTCTGCCCTGGAGTCCTCTGCTATGGCCGACGATCAGAACTCTCGCATCGAAACTCTGTTCGCGGAACGCTTTCCGAAATCGGCTGAGCTCTACCTTCGTGCGAAGAAGCTTTTTCCGAGCGGCGTTACGCACGACGCTCGGTATCTGAAACCTTTCCCGATTTACGCCAACGAAGCAGTCGGTTCTCGAAAGACGACAGTCGAAGGGCACGAGCTGATCGACTACTGGATGGGGCACGGAGCAATGCTGCTCGGCCATTCTCATCCGGCAATTGTGGAGGCAGTGCAGAAACAGGCTGCGATTTCGACTCACCCAGGAGCGTGCCACGAACTCGAACTGGCCTGGGGCGAAAGAGTCCAGCAGCTCGTTCCTTCTGCCGAAAGGATCCGCTTCACAAACAGCGGAACCGAAGCCACGTTGATGGCATTGCGAGTCGCCCGCCTCATCACGGGCAAAACAAAAGTCATCAAGTTTGCCGGCCACTTTCACGGCTGGCACGACAGCCTCATTCTGGGCTCGGATCCACCGCACGACGTTACGTACACAATGCCCGGTGTCACTGATGGCGTCGCATCAGACATCATCTTTGTGCCGCCGAACGACCTGGCCGCAGCCGAGGCAGCAATCGACGAACACGACCCCGCATGTGTGCTCCACGAAGGAAACGGTACGCACTGGGGTATCGTTCCGGCACGCGCTGAGTTCATGCGAGGGCTCCGTGAACTGACAAAACGTAAGAATGCAATCTTCATCCTCGACGAAGTCATCACCGGATTCCGGGTCCATCCGAACTGCTTCCAGGGGCACTGCGACATCGTCCCGGACATGACAACCCTGGCCAAAGTGCTGGCTGGTGGTCTCCCCGGCGGCTGCCTGGCAGGTCGAGCGGACTTAATGGAAGCTCTGGCGTTTGACAATCCATACGGCCAGAAAATGAAACACCCAGGCACTTACAACGCCAACCCGCTATCAGCGGCCGCTGGAGTTACCGCCCTGGACATCGTCGCCACGGCCGAGCCCAGCAACACAGCCAACGAGTCCGCGGCCAAACTCCGCCGATCGCTGAATCAGGTCTTCGCCGAAAAGAACTCACGTCTGGTCGCCTACGGAGACTTCTCAGCCATCAAGATTCACGCCGACTTCGAGGGCACGCATCCGACAACTGATGACGAAATCCCATTCGACGGCGACTGGCGAAAACTGGACACCAAACCCGACGGCCGCCTCGGCCACGCCTTCCGCTGTGCATTACTCCTCGGCGGAGTCGACTGGTTCGGCTGGGGAGGCTCAACATCCCTCGCCCACTCAGACGCTGATATCAGCCAGACTACCGAAGCATTTGCAAAGGCCGTCGACCTCCTTCGTGAAGACGGCTTCGCCATTTAGGAACGTGTTCAAATCACCCACCCCCGATTTCGATCGCAAAGGCGACGGAATTATTCACCCTCTCGCTTGCGGGAGGGTCGGGCTCTCAGGCCCGGGGAGGGTTTTCGTCTCGTCCCCTCTCCGGCCCTGAGAGGCCGACTCTCCCAGAGGGAGAGTGAAGGAGCGTCGTCCCAAATCAGGAAGTTATTTCTGACACGCTCCTTGCCCTTAACCCTGCGTCATCTAACGACGTTCCTCAGATCATGGTGCGCAAGACGCACCCTACTCAATTCGCCAGTTATTCGTTGTCGACGATGGAGTCGGGCATGCGTTGGACTCGGCCGGTGCTGTCGACGCAGGCGAGGACTGATTTGGCGGTGGTCAGGATCGTGTCACCGCGGCGGAGTTCGTATTCGTGTTCGAGTTTTGCCATCGTCGCTCGGCTGATGTTTGTGATGAGAGTCAGTTCGTCGTCGTAGCGGGCGGGAGCCAGAAAGCGGCACTCCAGTTTTGTCACGACGAAGAACAGTCCGGATTCTTCGATCTCGCGGTAGTTGCCGCCGGACGCTCGGAAGAGTTCCGTGCGACCCATTTCGAAATACGTGAAGTAGTTCGAATGGTGCAGGTAGCCCATTGGATCTGCTTCGACGTAGCGGACTCGAATTTGAATTTCGTGCTCTTTTAACACTGCCGGCTTTCTCTGGTTTCTTAAATTCTGAAAGGGGAACGCAGAGTTCGCTGAGGTGAAAAACGCCGAGAAGAGAGGAGAGTAAAGGAGAAGTTTCTGCGAGTCCTCTCCGAACTCCGCGTTCCAGCTTCAGACGATCAAGTGGGAATCGTGTCAGTTTTCGACGGGCGATTCAAACAGAGATTCGAAATCGAGCTCGCCTGGCGAGCGAAACTCGTGATTGCGTGCTTCCGCTTCGGCGACGAGCTTCTTTAACTCCGGGCTGACCAGGTCCCGGTGATCGGCAAGCTGGATCGAGATCAGCTCGTGCGAATCTTCGTGCCGTCCGGCCAGCATGGCCAGCACGGCCTGTCCGGCGACTCCGTCGGCTTTCCAGCGGTTGTCGTTTTCGCGAGCCAGTTCGCTGAAATGAGCAAGCGAATCTTTGTAGCGTCGAGCTTTGAGCTGCAACAGGCCGAGTTCACGATGCGATGTCAGGACTGCTCCGCGGTCGTCCTCGAAGTTGTCGATGACTGCCTGCCAGGCTTCTTCCTGACGCTCGGGGCGTGACGGACCCTTCTTCAGAGACATCGCCATTTCGACCTGCTCTTTGGCGGTCGTCTGAATGTCGACGGTCGTCAAAGCGCCAATCGGTGCGTCCAGCGGATTTTGTCGTCGCAGATCACGCCCGGCGCCGGCAGCAATCAGAAAAACGGCGAGGCACCATAGAGCATACTTTTTCAGTTGGCGGCGCGTCGGTTTCAGTTCCTGCCACGTATTCGCTGACTCTGGTTCTTCGGCCTGGGCAAAGTGGCTGCCCATTTCGCCGGACTTTTCGATGCGCTTCAGCTCGGACAGCACAGCCCGCGCATCGGGAAATCGCTCGGCTGGATCTTTCAGCATCAGTCGATGCACGACTTTGATCAGAGACGGCGGCAGGTCCGGCCGGACGTCCTGCAGAGATGGCGCGTCCTCATTGAGATGCTTATAGGCCAGCGCGAAAGCCGTCGCTGCTCGGAACGGCGGGCTGCCAGAGAGCAGGTGGTAAAACGTCACACCCATCGAATACAGATCGCTGCGAGCGTCGACCGCGGCTCCGTTGACCTGTTCGGGACTCATGTAAAGTGGCGTGCCCATCGTGACTCCCATTTGAGTCAGGTTGACGCGTTCGCCGCCGAGTGTCAGTTGTGCCAGACCAAAGTCGGTGACCTTCGCAACCATCCGCCGCGTCACCATGATGTTTTCGGGCTTGATGTCTCGATGGACGATCCCCGCCTGGTGAGCTGCGTGCAGTGCCGAGCTGACCTGCTTCATCAGGTGCAGCGAGATTTGTGTATTGGGCGGCTTCTTCTTTTGAAGGTACTGCCGCAGGTTGGCTCCCTGAACGTACTCCTGCGCGATGTACTGAGTGTTTTCTTCTTCGCCGACCGCGAACACCTGCACGATGTTGGGATGGTTGAGTCCCGCCGCCGCGCGGGCTTCATGTTCGAAACGTTTGCGGTGAGTGTCGTCGCTACCGAAATCGGACCTCATGACTTTGATGGCGACGTTGCGTTTCAGCGATGTCTGCTCGGCCAGATAAACCTGAGCCATGCCGCCGGCTCCGAGTCGTCTCAGCAGGCGAAACTCTCCGAGTGTGCAGTCACTGAGATCAAGCGTGCAACTGGTCGTTCCCGCAGGAACGAGTGTCTGAGCCAGCGTCAGCTCACCTGGCAGTTCAGAGCTGGAGCTAAGACTCTGCTGAGTGCCCGAAACGGCAGCCAATTGCGATTGCGTTGTGGACATGTCTGTCGACGGTGTTTTTCGTTTCGATTCGCTGTCTCGTTTGGCTTGGTCGAGCGTCGCTCGTTCGTGCATCTCCTGTAGCGATGCCGCGGAGAGTTCGTCCGTTTGTGCCAGGTTGTGAGCTTCATCAGCCGGCAATTCGCGCGCAGGCGGCGAGTTTTCTTTCGCCGCGGGCTTCTGCGAATCGGGAGATGAGCCGGAGCTGGTCATCAGAGACGGGCCATTAAAAGTTGACGGTTCCGGCAGAACACTGACGAGACGTGTCAGGCTCTTCCGAACGTTTGCACTCAAGAACCATCATAGGTCTGGGTACTCGATGCAGCCAACTAAGGTTTCGCAAGAGGCACTGATACCGTCAGGTTCGGTTGGTCTGATCAGGGTGACTTTGCTGCCTTTGATGTCGCAAAGGGCAGCCCAAATCCGCAGTGCAAAGCTGTCATACCGGCCTCCTACGCTGCGGGTTACGCCTCCGAGCAATGTTTTTGGCTGTCAGAACACGACCGGACCGAAAAGCGTGACCTACAGATTTAGTGATGGAATTTGCAGTCGCGATCGGATCGCATCACTTATCGGGGACGAGCCAAATGAGATCACTACGAGACTTCCGAAATGATGAAGCTGTTTCACGGCGAGGAGCGATTGCGGTCCTTTCTGTGATCTTCCTGGTGATGATCCTCGCCTTCACGTCATTCACGCTCGACTTCGGCTACATGGCCCTGGTCGATCAGGAAATGCAGTCTGCAGTGGACGGTGCGGCGCTGGCGGCCGCACAGGAGCTTCAACTGGCTCCAGACGGTGGTCAGAGTAAGGTCCTCGACGCGGCGGTTGATCTCGCCAAGGCAAATCAGGTCAATGGCCGCGACTTGACTCTACAACGTAACAACGATGTCGAAATCGGGACGTGGGACGAGGTGAGCGGCCAGTTCACAGAATTTACCGGATCGGACCTGACTCTCGCAAACGCTGTCAGAGTTCGCGGCGAGCTTAGCAACGCTAGAAACAACGCTGTCAATCTTTTCTTCGCACCGGTTCTTGGCCACAGCACACACCAGGTGGGTGCTGAATCGATCGCCGTCATCGGCCGCACGAGAATGCGCGACGTCATGCTCGTAATCGACTGCTCCGGATCGATGTCTTCGTACAGCCGAATGACGATGACGCGAGCTGCTGCTTTGATTCTGTGCGATGAACTTGGAACCAATGACCGGCTCGGACTCGCCGTCTACAGCTATCCGGTTTTAGTCAATAACGGCGGCGCAAGCGGCAACAATACAGGCAGAGGTAATGCTGGCGGATTCACAAACATTACCGCACCTTCTCCTACCAGTGGAAACTTGATGGCCCGAATTCCAAGTATCGGTGACGGAATTTCGGCACAATATGGCGGCGGTGGATATGGCGGCGGTGGATATGGCGGCGGTGGATATGGCGGCGGTGGATATGGCGGCGGTGGATATGGCGGCGGTGGATATGGCGGCGGTGGATATGGCGGCGGTGGATATGGCGGCGGTGGATATGGCGGCGGTGGATATGGCGGCGGTGGATATGGCGGCGGTGGATATGGCGGCGGTGGATATGGCGGCGGTGGATATGGCGGCGGTGGATATGGCGGCGGTGGATATGGCGGCGGTGGATATCCTGGCGGCGGTGGATATACGGCGGCGGTGGATATACGGCGGCGGTGGAAACGGCGGCGGTGGAAACGGCGGCGGTGGAAACGGCGGCGGTGGAAACGGCGGCGGTGGAAACGGCGGCGGTGGAAACGGCGGCGGTGGAAACGGCGGCGGTGGAAACGGCGGCGGTGGAAACGGCGGCGGTGGAAACGGCGGCGGTGGAAACGGCGGCGGTGGAAACGGCGGCGGTGGAAACGGCGGCGGTGGAAACGGCGGCGGTGGAAACGGCGGCGGTGGAAACGGCGGCGGTGGAAACGGCGGCGGTGAGACCCGACTATCAGGACGTCTCGAACGACAACTCCTTTCCAACTTCCAGCCTGTTCGAGCTCGAATTCCTCAACTGGCCCCTAATCTTTATGCATCAACAACGTGTATCGGTGGTGGTATGCGAGTCGCGATTGAAGAGTTCCTTGCTAATCCTCGATACGACGAATTTGGCGATAAAGTCGAACAGGTTATGGTGCTCATGACCGACGGTCAGGCCAATGAAACCGAGCCTCCGGGAGCAGACCCTATCGACTCGATCTATTACTACGCTGACCTCGCGGACGACAACGACATCATCATTCATGGAATCACGCTCGGAGCGAACGCTCAATCCACAGCGATCGAAGATGCTGCCGACACAACCGGTGGCCAGTACCACCACGTCAACGACAATGACTTCGACGGACTCTTCGAAATCTATCGAGGAATCGGTCGCGGCGGTGATCAGCCTCGACTGGTCCGTTAGGAAAAGCACTCGAGCATCCACGGTTCTGGCAGACAACTCGCAACACAGTCGCTACGACGTCTGGAAATTGCTATTCAGCATTCCAGACGTTTTTTATTTGCTATCCGGCGACCACGCGACGAGCGAGACTTTCAGATGAGCTATGACATCGTGATCCGCGGCGGCGAAGTTGTTGATCCTTCGCAAGGGTTTCGTCAAATTTGCGACGTTGCTGTTTCGAACGGGAAAATCACGGCCGTCGAAAATGGTATCGACTGTTCACAGGCACGCACCGTCATCGACGCGCGAGGCCAACTGGTGACACCCGGCCTGATCGATCTGCACGTTCATGTTTATCCGCACTCGCCGCTCGGGCTCGATCCGGATTCTCTGTGCGCAGCGGGCGGCGTGACAACGATGCTGGATACGGGTACGGCTGGTTCGTACAACTTCGACGCCTTCCGTCGCGACGTCATCGATCGAGCGAGGACTCAGGTCTTCGGCCTGGTCAATCTGTCGTGCGTGGGACTTGCCTGCGGAATTCTTGGTGAATTACTCGATCGTCGCTACGCGGATCCTGACGGAGTCGTCGCGACGATCGAACGAAACCGCGACGTAGCTGTCGGCGTGAAAATCCGAGCCACCGCCAACATCATCGGAGATGGCGAGCAGGGTTGGGCGAACCTCAACGACGCGATCAAAGCCGCGCGAGACTCCAACACCTGGCTGATGGTCCACATCGGCGACAGTCCGATGCCGATTCCCGAACTGGTCGAAGCATTATCGCCAGGCGACTGCATCACTCACTGCTTCCGCGCCAGCAGCCGACCGATCCTTGACGACAAAGGCAAAGTCTTTGAAGCCGTGCGTGCTGCCGCCGAGCGAGGCGTCATCTTCGACGTCGGCCACGGATTCGGCAGTTTCAACTGGGATGTTGCCCAGGCGGCTCTCGACGACGGCTTCGAACCAACCACGATCAGCACGGACCTTCACACGATGAACATCAACGGTCCGGTCTACGACATGCCGACCACGATGAGCAAGTTCCTGTCACTTGGCCTGCCGCTGGAACGCGTCGTCGAAATGTCGACCACCAGGCCCGCTCAAATTCTTAATAAAGCCGACGATCTGGGCACACTCAAAGTTGGCACCGTCGCCGACATCGCCGTCCTGGAACGACTGACTGGCGACTTCGTCCTTTCCGACAGCAATCAGCAGACTCGACCTGCGTCCGAAATTCTCGTCGCGGCAACGACCGTCCGCCGTGGCGAAATCGTCCCCGGCGGAGGCGGCCGACGAATGGTGCAACTCGCTGATTAGGCTATGTCCCTAAAGTCTGTAGCCGGAGTCGCAAGACTTCGGGATTCGGTTCGAGATGCCCGAATTCTTGCGAATCCGGCTACGACAAGATCGGGTTCGCGAGCGTTCAGGGACAGAGCCTTGCAATTCGCCTTCCGCGATCCGATCACTCATCCACTTCGCGGGTCAACACAGCCAGGCATTCCCCCTGTTGACTGAGCGGGATCGACCTTCTGGCAAAAAGGATTCCGTCCGACTGGGCAATGACCGGCTCGGTCGGTCGATCAGGATGCTCAAGGCTGTGGACCTGGCCGATTTGTTGACCGGCTATGACTTGATCAGCGAGCTCGATAAACGGTTCGAAGATCCCACTCGTCGGAGCCATGATGTAATCCTCTTCGTTGTCGGCAGCGACAACGATGGGATTTGCATCACCAGAATCTGACGGCGTTTCACGCAAAATATCTGCATGATGCAGAACGTTTCGCACGCGGCTGGTGTGTCGCAGCATGTCGACGCCGTACTGGGCCTTGCTGCCCATCTCGGTTCCCAGCGTGACCTTGCCGAGACTTTCGGCGTAAGACGGCAACAATCCAGAACCTGCCACGTCTCGATAAAGAAAGACGTATGGAGCCCCCCATGCGCGACCAGCCGCCAGCATTTTCGCCATCTGATCCGCGTCGTCCATGCGGTGCATATTGACGGAAGGCAGCATGTGCATCGACGAGCCGCCCGAATGAATGTCAACGACCAGGTCAGCCAGTGGTAGCACTTCGGTCGCAACGAAATGTGCGATCATCCCAGTGATGGTGTCCGTGGAGCGGCCCGGAAAAGCCCGGTTCATGTTCACACCGTCGATCGATGACAACCGAGTGCCGGCCACGACGGCGGGATGATTCAACATCGGAACGATGATGATCCGGCCGCGAATGTCTTCTTCGTTCAGCTCACGAAACAGGTTCATCAGCGTAACGGGACCTTCATACTCGTCGCCGTGGTTGCCACCGGAAAGTACGGCCGTCGGCCCGTCTCCGTTCTTGATCACGAAGACCGGCACGAAGTACTTCGCCCATCCCGCAGAGTTGGTCGACTGCGGAATAGCCAGATGGCCAGATCGTTTTCCGTCTGAATCGAAATCGACACTACACGTCACCAGGCTCTTGTCCGTCATACTTATTGCTCCTGAGTCGTGACTACCCGACGTAAACTCTTGAAAACCGACGATGTCGACCGCGCCGAAAAATTCCACGAAGTGCTACTTGAACGCTCCGGCAAACCGTAAGGTGTCGAAGTATCGCTCGTCCATTTCGGGGCGAGGAAATCTGAGTCAATCAGCATGTTCAAAGAGAATCAATGAATCATCGCCTGGATATTCGCAGACCACTCACTAGCCGATGGACTGTGGCCGCCACGTTTCTTTGTCTGACACTTCTGACGTTTGCCGCGACAACAACCGCATCGCCTCCCGGACTGGTTCAGTGCTCCCCCGAAGAATGCGGGCTGAACGCCGCTCGGTTGGCAGCAATCGACGACGTTGTTGAACAAGGTTTGCGATACGAAAGAATGCCGGGCTGCGTCGTGCTGGTTGGATATCGCAGCCGCATCGCCTGGTTAAAGAGCTACGGCTCACGACAGCTCAAACCGGACGTCGTTCCGATGACGACCGACACCGTTTTCGACCTGGCGTCTCTGACCAAACCAATCGCCACCGCAACAAGCATTATGCTGCTCATCGAAGACGGTCTCGTCGAACTCGACGCACCAGCCGCGAAGTACATTCCGGAATTCGGAAACACCGGCAAAGAAGTAATCACGATCCGGCAGCTACTGACTCATCAAAGCGGGCTTCTTCCGGACAATTCAATCCGTGATTACCAGGACGGACACGTTCAAGCTTTTCAACGCATCCATAAGTTGGACTTACGAGCGGACCCGGGAACCCGGTTCATGTACAGCGATGTTGGATTCATCGTGCTGGGGGAGATTGTTGAACGAGTTTCCGGCAAGTCTCTGGACGCATTTGCCAAAGAGCGAATCTTCACTCCACTTGGCATGTCAGAGACTGGTTTCAATCCAGAAGCAGCCATCCGAAAAAGAGCGGCACCCACTCAGGAACGAAACGGCAAATGGATGCGGGGAGAAGTCCACGATCCGCGAGCGTACAAACTCGGCGGAGTCGCCGGTCATGCCGGTCTGTTCTCAGCAGCCGAAGACCTCGCCAGGTATGCCCAAATGCTGGTGAACGATGGAATCCTCGGCGAATCAAGAATTCTGAAACCCGAAACATGCCTGCTGATGACGACCTCTCAGAAAGTTTCGAGTGGAATCAGAACATTGGGCTGGGACCGTCGAACCGGCTATTCATCCAACCGAGGCGACCTGTTCTCCGAACAGGCATTCGGGCACGGAGGCTTCACCGGCACCGCACTCTGGATCGACCCCGCCCAGGAAATGTTCGTCATCTTCCTGAGCAACCGCGTCCACCCGGACGGCAAAGGCTCAGTGAACTCACTCGCCGGCCGCATCGGAACAATCGCCGCCGCGGCGATTAACGAGTGATCGTGGCTGGTGCGTCGAGACGCACCCTACAGTCTTTCGACTTCCAGGAGCTGCGATGCAGCAGCCTGAATGGCTGGCTTGTCGGACTCATTCAGTTCTGACATCAGCGGAATGATCGGACCGGTGTTGGCGATGCCGGACAGGGCGACGGCTGTGTGCAGGACTCGGATCGGGTTGATTGAGTTTCGCAGGTCTTCCAGTGGCTTGAACGTTGAGCGAATCTGTTCGGCGGTTTCGAAGTCGCCGGACTTGATGGCTCGAAGCATTTCCATTGATTTCCCCGGAGCAACGCACACGCAGCCTGATGTGAAGCAGTTAAGGCCAAAGTCTCGCAGATGCACGATCGCCGGCTGTTCGCCGATGCCGCTGACAATTCGCTCGGTCCCGACGGCGTCTGCCAATTCTCGGAGATACGGATCGTTGGATGTGTCTTCGCGGACGACGGCGTACTTGATCCAGGAAAGCAAGCCGTCATCCATGAGCTTCTTGACAGCGTCGACTTCGATGAAGCCATCGTTCTTGATGTACAACACGGCTGGCTTGGCAGTCTTCTCGACGAAATGGCGAACCGCCGATGCGACACCTGACGAGGTGACGACGTCGCGGGTTGGCAGAATCATGGCCGTCGGGAAGTTGAAGTCACGCAGGATCGAAGCCTGATCCATCATTGTTCCGTAAGCCGGACCAACAGACGGAATCATCAGTGTGTTGTCGCCGGCCAGGTCAGTCATCATCTGGAGCAACTCGGCGTATTCGCTGAGAGCAACGTGGTACAGAATCGCGTTCCCGCCGTAGAGCAGCGTTGACACTCCGCCGCCTTCCAGATGTCGGATCAGTTTTTCATTTTCGTCGCGATTCAGAGAGAAGTCGGCGTTGCGAGCAAGCGGCGGGACAGAGATAACGGAGCCGGCCAGTGTTTCGGGAGTGATCTCAGACTGGTTCATGTGAATGTCTCGGGTGTGGATTCAATGATGAGTTTTAAACCGTCGGTCAGGAAAGTTCTTCGATTGGGCTTCCGGATGGTAGCGTGATGATCGGTCGGCCGCCGTGGTCCAGGTAGTGCCGCTCGGTGTCGATGCCGAGGTGTCGGTACATTGTGGAGAGGACGTCCTGCGGTGACTTCGGATTGTCGAGCGGGAACGCGCCTTTGGAATCGGAAGACCCGACGACTCGACCGCCCTGAACTGGCCCGCCGGCCAGAGCGGCGCTGAAGACGTTCGGATAATGGTCTCGACCGGCCTCTTTGTTCATGCGCGGAGTACGACCGAATTCGCCCCAGGCGACGACCATCGTTGTGTCGAGCATGCCTCGCTGATCGAGGTCTTCGATCAGTGCCGAATAGCAAAGGTCCCAGCGCGGTAGGAAGCCGTTCTTCATCGAGTCCAAACCCTGGACATGAGTGTCCCACCAGCGGCAGTCGACAGTGACCAATCGAACTCCGGCTTCAACAAGACGTCGGCCCAGCAGAACTCGCTGGCAAAATGCGTTGGCGCTGCAACGTCGCGGGTCGCCTGGGTCGTACCGCGGAATGAATCCGTATCGCTGGCGGATTTCGTCCGGCTCGGCGTCCAAGTCGAATGCCTGGCGAGCCTTGTCGGAACTCAGGATTCCATAAGCCTTCTGATGAAATTTGCCGACGGAATCCATCTGCCCTGAAGTATCGACGGCAGAACGAAACTGGTCGAAACCCTGCAGCAGACTCTTGCGAGTATCGAAGCGGCCCTGGCTGATACCTTCGACCAGCGAAAAGTTCTTAAGCTTGAACGGGCCGTCGTTACCCGGATCGACCAGCGTTTCGAACGGTTTATGGGCGACGCCGAGGTAAGCCGAGTCTGTACCTGGCACCTGTTTGGGAATCGCCACGTAAGCCGGCAATTCGGGAGACAAGTGGCCGAGCTGTTCGGAAACAATCGAGCCGCAGCTCGGGTGAATGTTGACGTCAGGGCTTGGCCCTGGTGGGTGCCCGGTGAACAGAATCTGGTCGCCGGCGGAGTGCCCGGCGTTCGTGTGGTGCAGGCTGCGAATGATTGACCACTTATCCATAATCGAAGCGCACTTCGGTAGCAGGTCGACGATCTCGATCCCTGGCACGTTCGTCGAAGTGGCTCCGAAACCGCCGCGGTATTCCGCCGGGGCGTCCATTTTCGGATCCCATGTCTCATGCTGAGACGGCCCGCCGCGCATCCACAGGATAATTACCGAGTTATCCTTCTTCGCCGCAGCGCCTGCCTGAGATTCATGCCGCAACAAGTCCGTCAGCGTCAGCCCCGTCAGTCCGAGGCCGCCGGCTTTGAGGAATCCACGACGGCTCACACCCATTTCGCTACGGAATTCAGAGCAGCCGTCCCGCTTACTTCTGCTCGGCATCTGTCACTCCCGACTGAGAACGTTGCAAACGACACAACAAGTTTGCACGACTGATAGACATCGGCAACTCAAGAACCACGAATAGACACGAAGGAACACGAATCATTGGAAATGACGTACTGAGAATTCGTGTTCCTTCGTGTCCATTCGTGGTTCAAACGCAGGCACTACTGAGCGGTCGAGATGCGGACGGTTTCGTCACACCTCAGAAAGAGCCAGGATTCTCACAAACAATCGTGTCGCGAATCGAGCTACTCGAACTCACTCGGTCAGGAGCCAGTCATGAGCCAAAGAATCCAGCGTCGCCAGTTCGTCAAAGCTTCAGCCGCACTCGCAGCCGGCAGTATGCTCTCATTGCCGGTGCGAGCGTTCGACGCGAATGCTCGACTGAGAACAGCTCACGTCGGAGTCGGCGGAATGGGTGGTTCCGATTTGAAGTCGGTTTCTTCTCACTCAGGCGTCGAAGTCGCCGCGTTGTGCGACGTCGATGCAAACATCCTGAAGGAAGCCAGCGCGAAATTCCCCAACGCTCGAACGTACCGCGACTATCGCGAAATGATTTCCGAGATGGGCGACACGATTGACGCCTGCGTGGTCTCAACACCCGACCACACACACGCTCCTGCAGCGATGACCGCGATGAATCACGGCAAACCGGTCTACTGCCAGAAGCCGCTGACGCACGAAGTGTTCGAGGCTCGCCAGTTGCGACTTGTTGCCGAGAAAAAAGGTCTCGTAACTCAGATGGGAATTCAGGCCAGCGCCGGGCTGCCGTATCGCCGAGCGACGCAAATGATCCAAAGCGGTGTGATCGGCAAGGTCAGCCGAGTGCTCGCGTGGTCGTACAAGAACTGGGGCTACGACGGTCCGGCTTTTACGAAGTTCGACGACGCCCCGGAAAATCTCGACTGGAATCTCTGGCTCGGAACGGCAGCCATGCGATCGTTCAAGAAAGGCGTCTATCACCGCGGAGCGTGGCGGAAGCAGATCGACTTTGGGACGGGCACGCTGGGCGACATGGGCGTCCACATTTTCGACACGCCGTACCGTGCTCTTGCTCTGACATCTCCGAACTGGGCAAAAACAACCTGCCGAAAACCGACCGGCGTTGGGCATCCGGAAAAGAACATTGTCGAGTACGAATTTCCCGGCACGAAATACACCACGGAAACGATGAGTTGGACGTGGTACGACGGTGCGGACGCACCGCCATCCACCGCTGGCCTTGGCGTTCCGGAGGACTTGAAGCTACCCGGGCAGGGAGCACTGTTCGTTGGTGAGGAAGGCACGATGCTGCTGCCGCACTCGTCCGAGCCGCAACTGTTCCCCGAAGACAAATTCAAAGACGCGAAACGTCCTGATCTGGAATCACGAAACCACTACCACCAATGGGTCGACGCCTGCATGGGGAAAGGCGAAACCAGCTCACCCTTCAGCTACGCCGGTCCATTAACCGAAGCGTTGCTGCTGGGCGTCGTCGCCAACCGCTTTCCCGGTCAGAAACTGATGTGGGACGCAGAAAACCTGAGCGTCACAAACGTTAAGGAAGCCAACGCTCTTCTTAAGCGAGCACCTCGCGAGGGTTTTCAGGTCGCCGGCCTGTAAGACAAATTGTGTCTGCAAAACTTGTCGCAAGGTCCTAGTCGTCAACCATTCCTTATTGAGCGGTCGCGACGCGCACCGTTCCGTCGTCATCGGCAGTCGGGACTGTCAAGCGGAAGACAACCGGGTGGTGGTCTGAATACGCAGCTCGGAACGCGTTGTGGTTGTAGGGAGCGCCTGGGTACGGGCCGCTGGCGTGCCAGTCGTCCTGCAGTTCATCCAGCAGGTTAATGACCTGCATGTCGTACGCCTGATCAACTTCGGTGGTCCAGGTTGTGTTGACCATGACGTGGTCGTACGGCTTCGGCGATTTGACGTTGGTGTTCGTTGGTCGGCATTCATCGTTGAGTGAGACGAAGCCTGTCGGGGTTGTAGCGGCCAGTTCTTTTGCGTTCTCGATGTTCATATCGCCGAGGATGATGAAATCGTGCTCGGTTTGGTCGTGCGAATCGATCCACGCGGCGATCGCGGTGAGCTCTTCCGCTCGGCGAGCGCGGTTCTTAGGGCCATCTCCCGGTTGCAGATGCACGGAAATCAGCACGAAGTCGAGTTTCGCTTCCAGCGTCCGAAATCCGAACGCGTAGGGAACCCGCTCGAAGTGATCGTGGTTCGACCGGTCATTGGCGAGAAAGCCGTGTGGCAGATCGTTGGCCGGTGCGACTCGATTTGGCTTGTAGAAGGAAACCCACCACTCGGTCGATGAACCGTTACGATGGTTCTTGTCTCCGGAGCCAGTGTCTTCTTCCGAAATGACATATTGAAAACCGTGACTGCGCATCGCGTCGAAGAATTCGGCAGACTCGGAGTCAGGCTTCACGGGAGTTCCGTCGGGAAAGTTTCCGGGGTACGGAGGCGAGACAAGTTCCTGCACGACGACGATGTCGTACGGAGCGACGACGTCTGCCAGCGCTGCGTCATCGCGAGATCTTGAGTTACCCAGAAACTGAATGTTGAACGAGCAAACGGAAATTGGCTCGCCGGTCCCTGCAATTGGTCCGGCAATCGATGTACCAGTGCCACCAATTGGGGGAGCGGTCAGTACTTCGTTCGACACACTATCCGCGTCGGTCGAAATGGTGACTGACGGGGGATTCGAATTCTGTTGAAGCTCGTCGACCGTTTCCAGAACGGCGGTTGCGGCTTCACATCCAGCCAGCGCGAGCAGGCACACAGCGAACAGTCTGCGCAGAACCATGAGGCTTCCTTGCCAATCAGGTCATTGAAACTTCCGTTTCGACTTCGATCGGCAGGCTACAGCCCGACTCTTTCAGCTCATTGGTTCAACCGTTAAAGCTTGCCACAACGCCGAACTCGACGGCACGAACCTTCGTAGCCGGATTCGCAAGAATTCGGGCGATCAAGGAGCCGGCCCGAAGTCTTGCGACTCCGGCTACAACGCTATTGATTTCTGCCGGTTACGAACCGCGCAACGAAAAAGGCCCGACTCCTTAATACGAAGTCGGGCCTTGCTAAGTTCATGACGCAGTTGGACTGGCTGTCTAATCCTTTGCCGGTCCCTGCTTTCGGATCATGTCCAGCGGCGACAGTTTTTTGCCGCTGTCGGCGGGTGCTTTCTTTTCTTTTGCTGGTGCTTCGGCCGGAGCGTCAACGGCTTCTTCCTCGGCCGGTGCAGCATCACCGCCAGCACCCTGTTTTCGAATCATGTCGAGTGGCGAACCGCCAGCCGCTGGCTTTTTCGCTCCGCCGCCGCCTTTTCGAATTGCGTCGAGCGGTGAGCCGCCTGCTGCTGGTTTCTTGGCTCCACCACCACCTTTGCGAATTGCGTCGAGAGGCGAGCCTCCAGCGGCTTTCTTAGCACCGCCGGCTGATTTCTTCCCGGCATCGCCTTTGGGAGCGGCTGCCGCTTTTGGTTTAGCGACCGGTTCATCGACGACAGTCAGGAAAGTCGTGCCGATGTCGTACCAGCCGATATCCTCCTGGCCGTGGAATTCGACCAGAGCCTGGCAGTTCATGTTGACGGTCTTGACCTTTCCGGTCATGCCGGCAAACCGCCGAAGTTCGGGGATATTCTTGTCAACGACGACCCACTTATCGGTGAGTTCTGTCTTGAGCTGTTCAGCCTGATCGATAGACATGATGGCAGGACGTCAGTCTGGAGTCAGTTGATTCAAGCAGGCACGACCCTCGCACCGGCACTATTTCAGGCGGGGATAATAGCCTCGCAACAGATTGGGTGAAACAGTTCCGGGGTGTTGGCACTCAACGAAAACCAATGTCGAGAAACAGGCTTCCAGCCCGGGCATCCCTCAAATTTCGCGTCTCAGGCACGATCCGCGGGTCCATTTCGGGCGGAATTGTCAGTTCAGACTCCTCAAGTCAGCGGAAACTGGTCTCGAATTGCCATCTTGAGTCAACGGTTTCGCGAAATTCGGCGAACTGAAAGTAGAGCGAACTAAATCTTCGATGTGAGAGTCACCCTGCGCGCTCAGACACGAGAATCCATGACCGAAAAGAAAAAGAAAGCGACTCGCCGCAAGAAGGCGGAACCGGCACCACCGCCCGAGCCACCGCTGAAGGACCGTATCCTGGGAACGATTTTCCGCCCTCGGCTTCTTCTGTGGGGAGCCCTCATCGGGGCATCGGCCGTGCTGGCCCCGATTGTTTCGCGAATGCTGCCGGACCTGTCGGCTCGTGACGAGTACCGGCTTAGGACGCGCGACATCGAAGTTCCCGACCAACCAAGGTGGGTGCCGATCACTTTCGTCGATCAGGTCATCGAGTCCGCCGAACTGCCAGACGAAGTGTCCGTGCTGAAGCCGGATCTCGCGGCACAGATCGCCGCCGCCTTCGAACAACATCCCTGGGTGCAGAAGCCGGTCACCGTTCGAGTTTCAGTTCCAGCTCGCGTTGAGGTTTCGTTCGACTATCGTGAGCCGGTGGCGATGGTCAAAATCAGCGACGGGCATTACCCGATTGATGCAGACGGCATTCTACTGCCGCCGGGAGATTTCCCGCCGTCAGACATCCAGCTCTACCCCGAAATCACCGGCATGACGACCACGCCTCTCGCTCGAGTCGGTGCTGCCTGGGGTGACGAGCGAGTCACCGCGGCAGCAAGGCTGGCGGTTGTCCTGTTCCCTTATTGGAGCGAATGGAAACTCAGTTCCGTCGAAGTTCCTCCTCGCGCCACGGCGGAAGTCGTCTACGAAGAGCTTCGCTTAGTCGTCAATACGGACGGCGGTTCGAAGATCATCTGGGGCCGGGCCCCCGGCAACGACCACCCGCTGGAAGTCACCGACGAACAGAAAATCGGCCGCCTGAAGAGTTTCTTAAGTAAAGCAAAATCGTTCGATGGCCCGTGGGAGATCAACATCAATCACTTGCGGGTGATCACGGTCAACCCACTGGAAGACCGGCAGACTTCGGGATTGCGTTAAGCAGCTCTGCAACGAAACGAAGACGTAGCCGGACTCGCAAAAGTTCGGTCTTTGCACCGAAGTGTTACCACTCCGGCTACGACTCAAGTGCCAAACAAGAGAACGCTGCTAATCGTCGACAAGCTGCCAGAACTCTTCCTCGCCGTCCGCAGTGAGTCCGCCTTTCTTCAACCCGCCCGACTTAGCCCCGGCATCAGCCTTTCCGCTCAGCGATGGTGGAAGAGGTGGAGCCTTCACGGATGGGCCACCGGAGCGTGCCTTCTTCGGCTTCACTTTGCGCCGCGTTTCAGCCGTCGGTGGTTTCTTCGGTTTCGCGTTGTCGGCGAATTCGAGTTCAAGAATCTCATCATCGTCGATCGGAATTGCTGGACCACTTTTTGGACCGCTACTGACTCGTTTGGCCGGCTTGTCTCCTGACGCCTTTCGAGGCGTCTTTCCTGACGACGAAGATCGCTTCCCGGTGGGACGTACCTTCACCTTTCGCTTCTTTGGTCCGTCCGCCGAAGTACGACCGGCCTTCGCCCTGGAACATGCCGGACAGCTTCCGCGATGATCGAGCGTTTCGCCGCACTTATTGCAAAGCGGTACGGGCATGCCAGCGTCTTCCAGGTCATCATCAAGCAATGCATCGCCAAGGTTAATCTCTCCCGAAACGGGGCCAGCTGTTGATTGCCCAATGGCAATCTCGTCGGAGATCGGCCGGGGCGAAACCTTCTTCGAAGTCGAGGGAGCCTTCTTTGGCGTTGGCGGCGGGCTGTCCTTATCTTTGCGTGGTGCGGCCGGAGTTTTGATCTCGCTTGATTGCCAGTCCGTGACTTCCGGAGCGGCGGCCGGAATCGCGGCAGAGCTGGTTGCAACGCCGTCTTTCACAACAACACTTTCTTCGCGAACAATCTCTGTCGAAGCCTGCTTACCGCTCGTAACGTCCGTCGCGTCAACGTGAACGCGAGCCTGTTCGTCGTACGAAATGGTCACTTTGATCTGCGAGTTTTCCGGCAATTCCGGGGGCAGGTCTTCGATGATGCAGGTGCCAAGTTCGACGTACTGCTCGTCGGCCTTCGTGCCACTTTCGACAATCTTCAGATGCACACGTTTCTGGTTCGGAGAAATCGTTCCAAACTGATGAGTGATCGACGTCGGCAGCGGAGTATTCGCCGGGATCTGGTAATGCGGAACTCGGTTATTATTTTCATCCCGGACCAGAACGCCGAGCCCCCGTGCGTTAACACTTTGCTGAGTAATACTTGCCAATCGAGCGCTGACTTCTTCGTTGAGAATCGACTTGGCGAAGTCGTTATTCGTCAGCAACATCCCGGCGTAGTAAGTTGCTCCATGAGCAATCGACTGGTCCGGCGACAGCGACGTGTTCAACGTTCGACCGCCGAGTTGTTTCAACGCGTTTCGAACCATCGGCATTCGCGATGCGCCACCGACTGTCAGAATAACGTCGACGTGAGCCCAGCCCATTTTGTTATCTTTAAGCATCGCCTGCGTGATCTCACACGTTTGCGAAACCAACGGCTTTGTCAGTGACTGAAACTGACTTTGTTCGACCTGGTAAGACTTACGGTGACCTCCGTGCTGACACGTCAGCGCCGCTTTCGGACGAACGGTCAGACTTCGTTTTGTGTTCTCAACTTCCAGAGCCATGAACTGCAGGCTCTCCGGATCGCTGCGGGGGTCGACCTTGAACTCTTTGACAAACTGCTTGGCGATCGCGTCCAGCAGCGTGCGGTTCCAGTCGATGCCGCCGAGATTCAGATCGCCGCTGCTGGCAATCACTTTGACTTCATTCTTCTGATACTTCACCAGCGATAGGTCGAACGTTCCACCGCCCAGGTCGTAGACCATGATCCGCTGCTCTTCGGCCAGTTCGGTGAACCACAGTCCTTCCGTGCCAAGCACATAGCACAGCGCCGCGGCGACGGGTTCGTTGATCATGTCGACTTTGGAAAGCCCCGCTCGCTTGCCAGCTTCCATAACCCATTGACGCTGGACGTCGCTGAACTGGGCCGGCACCGTGATGACTGCCTGCTCGATCTTTCCAATCTGTTCTTCCGCCGCGGACAGAAGCTTCTTCAGCACCAGCGTTGCGATGTCAATCGGAGTGTAAGATCGATCGTCGACGACCCACTTGTGTTCGGCATCGCCCATGTACCGCTTCGAGTTTTGCACGACTCGCAACGGCTTTACAACGGCATTACGAAGCGCTTCGGTGCCGACAACGACTTCTCCGCCTTCGTCAAACAGGACGACCGACGGCGTCGACAGTTCGCCTTCCTGATTAGCCAGCGTGACCGGTTCGCCATGCTCGTTCAGATACGAGATGCACGAGTAGGTTGTTCCAAGGTCGATTCCGACAGCGTGAGTCTTAAGCATCTGAGTCAGTCTTTCCTGGCTGCAAGCTCGAGCCGTTTTCAACGCGTCTGTTGCTGGTTTTTCCGTCGTCAGTCGAAGCGAATTTCGATTTCCGCTTGCCGAACAGACATCGGCATTGCTGTCGCCGAACGGGAAACCCACAATGGCAGAAACGCCGAAACTGCCCACCAGTCAACAGCTTCCGCCGCGAGTTCAGCCATCGTATCAACGCTTATGACGCCTCTCCAGCAAACACTCGACACCATTAAGGTCACTCCGAAAGAACGCTTCGGAGTAACGGGATATCGTTTTTTTCTGGTTGCAGTCGTTTTTCAGGCCTCATTTCTGAACCAATTTGCCAACGCTCAGCCATTGGCAGGTTCGGACGCGCCGATTCTCACAGATACACCGCCGACTTTTCTGACCGGCCGAGCGTTCGAAGATGCACTGGTCGAATCGATTTCTCTCGCCTGGCAGGGACAGAATCTTCGCGACGGCCTGCGGAAGCTTTCCGAAACCAAACAAGTGTCGATCGTTCTTGACCGACGCATCGATCCCAGCCAGCAACTGACTCTGCAAATTCAGAAGCGAACTCTCAAGGCCGTACTGAAAGTAATCGCGACGGAAGCGCGAGCGGACATCAGCGTTCTGGGCAACGCCGTTTACGTCGGTCCCAAAGGAGTTGCCTCGCGTCTTCGCACGGTCGAAGAAATCGTGGCGTCACAACTGGTGTCGGGAAAGGCGACAACCATCAGCGCTGACGCTTCCCCCGCAACTCGCCGCCGCTTCGAACTTCTTGCCCGGCGAACGTTGAACTGGTCAGACCTGACCACACCGCGAGAACTGCTGGCCGAAGTCGCGAGTCGTTACGCATTGAAAATCGAATCAGCCGATCTCGTCCCGCACGACTTGTGGGGACAAGCGACTTTACCGTCTGGGTCTGCGAGTCAGTTGTTGCTGGCAATCCTCGCTCAGTTCAATCTGAGTTTCGAATGGACCGAAAGCCGCGACGGAATTCGCCTTGTCGACATGCCACTCGACCCGCGCATCGAAAAGCAGTTCACTCTCAAACGTGGAACCGAGCAAACGATCCTGGCCGAGATCACCCGACGAATGCCGGGCCTCGAACCTCAGGTGACCACCCGCAGAATCAAAGTCGTTGGAACCGTCGAGCAAATCGAAACCGTCGAAGCGATCATTCACCCGGAGCGGCAACCGAACAACGCGCGTCCGAATCAGCGGAAAGTCGCTGACGGAGTAACCGTCTTCACCTTCGAGGCAACGGCCCCGCTGGGAGCGTTCATGGCCACTCTGGAAAAACAGGCCGGCTTCAAATTTCAATACGACGAAGACGTCTTCAAACAGGCCGACATCCGCCTCGACAAGCGAATCTTTCTGGAAGCCAAAGACCTAACCGCGCAGGAAGTCTTCGAAAAGATGTTCCCCCCGCAAAACATCGCCTACAAAGTCGACGGCAAAACCGTCCGCCTCTCCCCAGCCTCGCGATAGCTACCGGGTTACAAAGATCGGGTTGTGGTCATCGTTGATGATTCTTCCGATCGTGTTTGCCACGGAGAGAACCAGTCAGGGGAAAATCTCGCCCAATTCGAGATTCTTGCCAGGAACATTTCATTGCTCGGTGTCTAAGAAGGGGCTGCGCTTGGATTGCGCGCGTCAGTTTGGTTCTGTCTCGCAACCAGCGGAACCAAGTGTTGTAAATTCGCGGTCGAGTACGGTCGTGCAACATTGAAAATCCGGCATCGCGATTGAGTCAGTTATCTGAAGTTAAGACTGCGACCTGAACAGTCACCACGTATCATGCCGATCTGACCGCCGGGCGGTCGCACGTGATAATTTGACAATCGCACAGAGGCCTCGCATGACTCGACAAGTTGTTCTGCAGACATTCTTGCTACTTGCATGTCAAGTTTCTGTGTTCAGTGCCGAGCCCGCGTTTCGAAGCTGGGCCATTGTCACATCGCCAGAAATTCGCGAGACAGGAATTGCGGATCTGCTGGCCGTTCAGCTCTCAAAGATGCAACTTGAACTTGTCGAGCGTGACGAGATTGATCGACTGACTCGAGAATTGGAGCTGTCTCGACTGTTGGGAGCAGTGGGCGCCGCGGATCGTCTGCAACTCGGGCAGCGAGTTGGCGCAAACGCGATGATCCTTCTGTCGCGAGTCACGCAAAACGACACCCCAGTGGTAAGACTCGTTATCTGTGACTGCGTCTACGGATCTCGATTACTGCTGGAACACTTCCCACAGCCTGACACGGATGCAGCATTGATTGCTGACGCTGTCGCTCGCGCGGTTGTTCAGACACGAGAACGGTTCAGTAACGGCGTCGAGAGCGTCATTACAGTTTCGTCGATTCTTTCAAAGAATCTCACTCGCGACTTCGACCATTTGCAGTATGGATTCGCCGCTCTGTTGGGGCAGGCGCTGAACCATCGGGCTGGAATCGCCGTTCTTGAAATCGAAGAAACGCGAGCGATCAGCGATGAACTGCGTCAGTCAAACGGCGAAATTCGCAAGCGAAAAATGCCGCTGTTTATTGAGGGCGAGTTTCGCGTACTCCAATCGGAATCAGCGAGCAAATTTGCAACCCGATTGCGCTCCTGTGAAATCACACTCCGGGACCGGAGTGGCAAAGCTAGCCAGCCGGATGTCGTATACCGTGGAAACAGCGGACTAACGCACTTGAAGGATCTTTACGCCCTGGAAGAGCTTGTCCTTGTTAAAGCAGACGTCTCAGATGCCGGCTTGAGGACAATCGGCGACCTTCGTGGTCTGAAGGCTGTCTGCGGTAGCCCATGACTGGTGGACACCTGAAGGATTGCAAAGAATCCTTTCAGGAGACCGTTATGTCAGAGAAGTCAAAGCGACCACGTCGTTCATTCAGTGCTGAGTTCAAGCAGGATGCAGCCGATCTTGTCGTCAGGCAGGGTTACTCGTTCAAGGCGGCAGCGGACGCTGTTGGCATTGCTGCGAAGAGTCTCAGGGATTGGCACGCGAAGCTGGCTCCAGAGCCCGAACCGTGCGGTGACGACGCGTCGACCGCTGCCGCCTTGAACGAGTACCCCTGCTTGACCACAAGATCGACGGCGTCCCGCTTAAATTCAGCACTGAATGAACGACGTGCTCGCTTCGTTTTCTCTGACATGAAAGTCTCCTGAAAGAAATCTTAGAAATCCTTCAGGTGTCCACCAGTCATGGGCTACCGCAGACGCGAGACAACGCAGAGCGCATTCGTCACTTGATGGGGTTTAGCAGCGATCTACCGGCGGGATAGCAGAGGCATAGCAGAGGCATAGCAGAGGCATAAACGCCGAGCCGCCGTTCGCGATTTTTCAAGTCAAGCATCTCCCGCGACTGCTCATTCATGTTGCCAATCAATAATGCAATTCTCGAACAATCAGACTCGCATGAATCACGATCTGTGAAGATGCTGTTTGCGATACTCTCCTGGCGTTTTTCCGGTTTCACGTTTGAAGACAGCACAAAGTCGCTCTTTGTGGCTGTAGCCGGTCAGGCGTGTGATCTGTTCCAGCGTCATGGGTGTCTCGCGAAGTAGTTGTTTAACACGAGCTACCTGAGTGGCCGTGATCTCTTCGTGAGGTGTGCGGTCGAGTTCTTCGCGGAAGCGACGTTCGAGTTGGCGGCGAGAAATGGAAGCAAACTCTGCGACATCGGCGACGTTAATCCCCTCGCAGGAGTACTCACGGATGAAGCGACAGGCTTTGGCAATTTCACGGTCATCGGATGCCTGGACCTGGGAGGAAAGTCGAGCGACAACGGACTGTGGCGGAATCAGTTCCAGTCGAGAATCAGCCGGGACGCCGTGCATCATCTCGTTCAGAACTTCGGCGGCACGATAGCCGACTCCCTGGGCATCGGGACGAACACTGGACAGCGGCGGGTCACACAACGGACAGATTGCATCGTCGTCGTCGACCCCGACAATTCCGACGCTGTCTGGTACGTCGATGCCTGCGAGTCGACACGCATTCAAAACCTGCTGGCCTCGGATGTCGTTGCAGACGAACAGGCCAGTTGGTGGCCGCAGAGATTGCAACCAACGAGAAACACCGTCGTCATCAGTCAGTCCTGATTGCTCAGAAATTGTCGTGACATGATCTGCTTCGCCTGGCGATTCATAGACGGACAGCGGAAAGCCAGCGGCAGTGGTCAGCTCGCGGAAGAACTTCAGACGGCTCGCCGAATAGTGGGTAAACCGAAAGCCGCAATAGGCGAATCGTTCGAAGCCGCGTTCCCGCAAATGGTCGAATGCCAACCTGGCGACGAGTCGGTCATCAGTGTCGACGCGCGGCATGTTTCGAAAACGCTGACGGCACCGGACATCGACAACGGGCACTTTGAGCTTTTTCAGTTGCCTGACTGAGTGCCTGTCTACCCGGGCAATCACTCCGGCAATCGATGCCGACTCCAGCCAGTCTGGAGGCAACTCGTCGATCGACATCTCCTGGTGCAGCAGCGACCAGTTAGTTCGAGTTCTGGCGAATAGAGCGATGCCTTTCAGCAGCTCGCGACCGTACGAACGCGACGATTCCACCAGCAAGGCAACTTTGGGGCGAGCCGGAAAACTCATGATGTTTCTTCGCGTCGCAAATCGTTAATCACTTGTCGCATATGATCATCGACAGACGACTCGCCAGCGTCAAGAATACAAAGTGACGTTGTCATGCGCGGCCGCCGTGTCGTCGGGACGCAATTCATCAAAGTGCTCATCCGAATCTTACAGGTGCCAGCTCGTGCCTTTCAAAAGAACAGCTCTTGTCGCGGTCATTGCTGCGATTCTGGTTCCCGGCGTATGCTCGCTTCAGGCCGCCGACCAACCGACGCAAACGCAACTCGAATTCTTCGAGAAGGAAGTCAGGCCGCTGCTGGCCAAGCATTGCTACCAATGCCACAGCGTGAAGTCGAAGCGGCTGGAAGGGAAATTGCTGCTTGACAGTCGGAAGGGGCATTTGGCCGGCGGGGACTCGGGGCCGGCGATCGTTCCGGGCGATGTAGACGGCAGTTTATTGATCGATGCCGTGCGGTATGAATCGTACGAAATGCCGCCGAAGGGCAAGCTTCCGGCGAGTGACATCGCGACGCTTGAACGCTGGATCGGCATGGGTGCGCCGTGGCCCAAAGAAGCCACTCCGGCCGTTGCCGCTCAACAGGATTTTTTCGATCTGGTTGGGAGAAAGACTGAGCACTGGGTATGGCAGCCGATCCAGTCGAAAGCTCCGCCAACGGTGAAGAATACTGAATGGCCTCGCAGCGATATCGACCGACACATTCTGGCACGACTCGAACAAGCGAGTTTGAGTCCGACCAGTGATGCAGATCGGACCGCACTGTTGCGTCGGCTCTACTTTGATCTGATCGGGCTTCCGCCGAGTGTTGAAGAAACGGAAACGTTCCTGGCAGACAAAGAGCCGCGTGCAGTCGAGCGGGTCATTGATCAACTCCTGGAACGTCCGCACTTTGGCGAACGCTGGGGCCGCCACTGGCTCGACCTTGTTCGCTATGCTGAATCTCGCGGACACGAATTCGACAACGACACTCCCAACGCGTTTCAGTATCGCGACTACGTGATTCGTGCGTTGAACGCGGATGTTCCTTACGACCAGTTTGTACGAGAGCACATTGCAGGCGACCTGTTGCGTCAGCCACGGTTGCATCCCGAAAGCGGAAACAACGAATCAATTCTGGGGACTGGGTTCTGGTTCCTGGGCGAGTGGGTTCACTCGCCGGTCGACATCCGCAAGGACGAATCCGACCGCTTTGACAATATGCTCGACGTGATGTCAAAGACGTTTCTTGGTGTGACTGTCGCGTGCGCCCGGTGCCACGATCACAAATTCGACGCCATCTCGACGGCCGATTACTACTCGCTGTCCGGCTTTCTACAGAGTAGCGACTATCGGCAGGTCCGCTTCGAATCGATCGAACAGAATCGACGCGTGGCCGAGCAACTTGCTCAGATCGACGCGAAGTACCAGAGTCAGATTCTTGACCTGCTTGATGCTCAGGGCGTCAGCCTGCCTCGACAGGCAAGTTACCTCGACGATGAATCCATCATTGTTGACTATGGAAATCTGCCACAGAAGCACTTTATTCAGGACGGGTACTCGTTCGGACGTTCTCCGCGGCGGGAAGGGCGAGCGTATCTCGATTCTGCTCAAGCCTCGTCAGTCACGGTGGCGACTTCCGGATCGGCAACGAGTGATCCAATCTGGAACGAATTGGAATCAGTCACCGAAGGCCAGATTCAAGATAGAGGTAAGCTGGCTAAGATTCCGAAGAGCGGTCGAACTTTGCGAACGCCGACCTTCGAACTGAAGCAGGGTAATGTCGCCTGCCGCGTGAATGGGACTGGCCATGTCATCGCCTGTGTCGATTCTCATCGACTGATCGCCGGCCCGCTGCATGGTCAGACCGTGCAGGCCATCAAGCCAGACACGCGATGGGTCAGTCTGAATCTTGCACGGTACGTTGGACATCGTCTGCATCTGGAATTCGTACCCACTGCAAAGTCGCAACTTTCCGTTCGCCTGGTGACTCAGGGGCTGGATGCCGAAGGGCTTGCACGACTTGATAAGCGACTGGCGGCATCGGATAAGCAATACGAAGAGTACGCCACAGCCGCCGAAGCGACGTTGAATAGCGGCGAGGGCGAAATTGAAGAACGCGTATTCGCTGACTTCGAATCGGGGACCTACGACGGTTGGACGGTGACCGGTGAAGCCTTCGGAAAGATTCCTCAGACGCTGCAAACAATCGCTCCTTATCAGGGGCGGATTAATGGCCAGGGAAAGTTCTTCGTCAATTCTCACAACATTCGCCCAGGCGGAGACGTTCGCAAAGGCGACAGTCTGACGGGAACACTGACCTCGCCCAAATTCAAGATTGATTTCGACGCGATCGAGTTTCTGGTCGGCGGCGGTGCATACAAAGGGCTGACGTGCGTCAATCTGATCATTGATGGCAAACCGGTCTTGTCCGCTACCGGTCGACAGAACAATCAGATGTCGAT
This sequence comes from uncultured Planctomycetaceae bacterium, assembly GCA_943787265.1. Lineage (GTDB taxonomy): Bacteria > Planctomycetota > Planctomycetia > Planctomycetales > Planctomycetaceae > JABMPE01. The sequence continues at coordinate 266,995 of CALSLT010000004.1, forward strand.
CAATACGTGGAATGTCCAACGCTTCCAGGGGAAGGAAGCGACCATCCAGGTAGTCGATAATCACAAAGCGGGATGGGGCAACATCGGCATTGACCACATTGTGTTTCAGTCGTCGAAGGCCGCCTCGGCTGGAGATGCTCCAAGTGGAAATGCTGCCGCTCATAGAATTGTCAAAGCGTGGCAGCGCGAACGCGAACAGACCGGAGCGAAGATCGTTCGCAAGTCGCGTCTTGCTATGGCCATGCTGGATGGAACCGGCGAAGACGACCGCGTTTTGATTCGTGGCAACTCGTCCAAGCCAGGCGAAGTTGAACCACGACATTTTCTGACGGCGATTTCCGGCAACGCGTCGATGGCCGTTGGTTCCGGAAGTGGCCGACTGCAATTGGCAGAACAGATCAACGATCCGTCAAATCCATTAACGTCGCGAGTGATCGTCAATCGTATCTGGCACCATCTGATGGGCCGTGGGATCGTCCCAACCACTGACGACTTCGGAGTACTCGGGCTGCGTCCAACGCATCCTGAATTGCTTGATCATCTGGCGATGCGATTCCTTGCCGACGGCCGCAGCATTAAAAGTATGATTAAGTACATCGTGCTGTCGCGAACTTATCAGATGGCGAGTCACGCTGATCCAAAGTCGGTGGAAGCTGATCCGAAAAATCTGCTTTGGCATCACCGTCCGCCCCTGCGACTTCAGGGTGAGACCATTCGTGATGTGCTGCTCGCGCTGTCGGCCAGACTCGACAAGACTGCATTCGGGCCGCCCGTTCCGATTCACCTCACATCGTTTATGGATGGTCGAGGCCGGCCAGGTAAGAGCGGCCCACTGGACGGCGACGGCCGTCGTTCTATTTACATCGCCGTGCGTCGCAACTTCCTCTCGCCGTTCATGCTGACGTTCGACACGCCGGTCCCATTCAGCTCGATGGGCCGGCGCAACGTTTCCAACGTCCCGGCGCAGGCGTTGATTCTGCTGAACGATCCTCTGGTCGTCGAGCTATCACATAAATGGGCAGAACGAGCACTGCAGAACATTCCGCCGAGCGATGCGAAATCGGCTCAACGGCGGATCGAATGGATGTACCTCTCCGGATTTGCGAGACAGCCGACTGAGCAGGAAGTCCAGACAGCCGAGAGTTTCCTGCAGGCTCAGGCAACCGCTCGCAGTGTCACGCTCGATGATTCCAATCTGTGGGCGGACTTCGCCCATGCTCTGGTCAATACGAAAGAATTCATCTTTATCAGGTGACAACTCACTTGAGGTAAGCACTCTGCTTGCCTCGACAAGACCAAATGCAAGCCAAACGTCTACGCCACGAAGTGAGTGACAACATGAACGATTATCCCTGCCAGCGTCACCAACCGATGCCCGTTTCGCGTCGACAAATGCTGACTCGATGTGCCAGCGGTTTTGGGGCCGTCGCACTCGCAGCGTTGCAGAACGACTCGGCATTTTCTGCCGGGAAGTCGAAGACGCCGGAACGTGGTTTCGCCGGACACGGGCCACACCATGAAGTGCGAGCGAAAAACGTGATCTTCCTCTACATGGATGGAGGACCATCTCAGGTGGATACGTGGGATCCAAAACCGCTGCTCGATAAATACAACGGTAAGGATCCCGCGGAGTTGTTCAACGTCGAACCGACGCAGTTCAACAACAACGGTACCGTTCTGGCTAGCCCGTGGAAGTTCAAGCAGCACGGCGAGTCCGGCATACCGGTCAGCGAACTGTTTCCGCACGTCGCAAAAACCGTGGACGAACTGGCAGTCGTTCGATCGATGACGTCGAACTTTCCCGAGCACACGTTCGCCAACTACTTCCTGCACACCGGCAGCGGCTTACAGGGCCGCCCGAGCATGGGAGCGTGGGTCAACTACGGACTCGGCAGCGAATGCCAGAACCTGCCGGGATTCATCGCGTTGAACGGTGGGCTGATTCCTCCCGGTGGACTCGATTGTTTTGGCAGCGGTTTTCTACCGGCCAGCTATCAGGGCTCGGTTTTCAAACCGTCCGGCAGTGGTGTTGCCAATATCGACCGAACTGAACCGACGAAACAACGACAGAACGACAAGCTGGCGCTGATCAGGCAACTTGACGGATTCGCAGTCGACAACTTCGGTGAGCACGATGCCATCGAATCGGCCATCCGAAATTACGAGCTGGCTTCGGCGATGCAACTGGCCGTTCCGGAAGTCATGTCGATCGCCGACGAACCCGCTCATCTTCAGAAGGCCTACGGGATGGAATCGGAGTATGGCCCGACGAAGGTCTACGCCGCTCAGTGTCTGATTGCGCGACGGATGATCGAGAAAGGCGTTCGGTTCATCGAGCTGACATGCCCGAAAGTCGGCGGCGATCGCTGGGATCAACATTCAAATTTGAAGTCTGGTCACGAGAACAACGCTCGCGCTGTCGACCAGCCAATCGCCGCATTGCTGAAGGATCTGCGTGAACGTGGAATGCTCGATGAGACCCTTGTCGTCTGGTCGGGTGAGTTCGGCCGAACGCCGTTTGCCCAGGGCAAGAACGGCCGAGACCACAACCAGTACGGATTCACAATCTGGATGGCTGGCGGCGGTATCAAACCGGGAACGATCTACGGGGCCACTGACGAATGGGGCTACAAAGCGATCCAGGGCCGTGTCGAAGTTCACGACCTGCACGCCACGATGCTGCACCTGCTTGGCGTTGAGCACACCCGGTCAACGTTCCGCTTCAGCGGTCGCGACATGCGTCTGACGGACGTTCATGGACACGTCATTCTCGACATCATCGCGTGACTCGCCAACGCTGATTCACCTGCCGCTGCGCAAATTCGTTGCGAGCACTCCGCGAATGAACACGCCGGTTCAAGATGCACATTCAGGATATCGACCATGCAACGAACGTGTTTTCTATTTCTGCTAAGCATCCTGCCCTCGTTGAATGCGGCGGCATCGGACCGGCCAAACATCATCTACCTCATGCTGGATGAATGGGGCTATTTCGAGTCCGGACACATGGGGCACCCGGAACTGCTCACGCCGAACATTGACCGATTCGCCAACGAAGGCATGCGATTCACGAATGCCTACGCCGGCGCGCCGGTTTGCGGGCCGACTCGTTGCGTACTGCTGACGGGGCTGCATTCAGGCCACACCTCGATGCGCAATAACAACGGGTACGCTCCGATTCGCGAGGACGAACCGACTCTTGCCACCATGCTCAAGCAGCGAGGTTATGTAACCGGCGGATTCGGCAAGTGGGGCATTGGTGGACGCGGCACGTCCGGCGTGCCGGAGAAGCATGGCTTCGACGAATTCTTCGGCTACTACGACCAAGTCCACGCTCACACCTTCTATCCGCAATACCTGATTCGCAACAGCCGCGAGGTTCCGCTGAAAGGAAACAAGGGCGAGAGTTTCTACGAAGGCGAAACTCACGCGCAGCTTGAAATCTTTAAGCAGTCGCTTCGCTTCATTCGCGACAATAAGGATCAGCCCTTCTTCTGCTATTTACCCTGGACGCCACCGCACGGCCTGTGGGGCATCGACGAAGACGATCCTTCGTGGCAGTTGTTTAAGGACAAACCCTGGACTGCGGGACAGCAAACCGATCGTGATGCCAGAGTGTACGCCGCCTTCATGCACATGATGGATCGTCAGATCGGTGAGATTCTCGCTCTCCTGAAAGAGTCGAACATCGACGACAATACGATCTTCTTTTTGTCCGGCGATAACGGTGGGCAGGACTACTTCAATACCAAAGATCGGCCCCACGGATTCTTTGGCCCAAACCTGAATCCGAAAACCGGCGAACGCTTCCGAGCGGGAAAAGGTTCCCTCTACGAAGGCGGCCTGAAGGTTCCGTATCTGGTCCGTTGGCCAGGGCGGGTCAAAGCCGGAGCGGTCTCCGAGCACGTGCTTTGTTTTCAGGACGTCATGCCGACGCTGGCGGAACTGACGAAAACGACCAATCCCAAAACGGACGGACTCTCTTTCCTGCCGACGCTGCTCGACAAATCAGGGCAGCAGAAACATTCTCATCTTTACTGGGAATATGGGAACCAAACCACGGTGAGGATGAATCACTGGAAGGCCTACAAAGGAAGAAGCGGCAAGTGGGAACTGTATGACCTTTCCAAAGATGTCGAAGAGCAGCGTGACATCGCGACCAATCACCCCGAGATTCTGAATCGGTTGGTCGAATTCGCGAAAGACGCTCATCAACCGATCAAACCCGGCAAAGTCTACGATCGCGAGGTGATCGAAAAAGATCGCCGTCAGGCGCCTCACAAGAGGAAGCCGAATCCTTCGAAGCAAGGCAATTAGCGGATTAGCTCCAAGTGGAAGTCGCCTCTGCAATGATCAATGCAACAACGACGCCCCGAAACAAAACTCAAATCCATCATCTAAGGAATGACACTGTCATTTGAGGAATGAATTCTACTATGTCCACACAACTTAAGAGGGGGCCATTGCTGGCGCTGGCCATCGGCTTCTGTTTGCCGCATGCGGTGGCCGTCGCGAAGGAGAGCCAACCAAACTTCGTGATCATCTTCACCGACGATCAGGGTTACGGGGACCTCAGTTGCTTCGGTGGAAAACACGTCAGCACGCCTCGAATCGATCAGATGGCAGCGGAAGGTTCCCGGCTGACGAGTTTTTATGTGGCCGCTCCGGTCTGCACTCCGTCTCGCGCCGCATTGATGACTGGGTGTTATCCGAAGCGTATCGACATGGCGACTGGCTCGAACTTTGGCGTTCTTCTTGCCGGAGACACAAAGGGCTTGAACCCTGACGAAATTACAATCGCCGAGGTTCTAAAAAAGGCAGGATATAGAACGGCGATCTTCGGCAAGTGGCACCTCGGGGATCAGCCGGAATTTCTGCCAACAAAGCAGGGCTTCGATAAATACTTCGGCATTCCCTTCAGCCACGACATCCACCCGTTTCATCCGAGGCAGGATCGCTTCAAGTTCCCGCCCTTGGCGCTTCTGAAAGATGAGACGGTGATCGAGATGGATCCGGACGCTGACTTCCTGACGAAGCGGATTACCGATCACGCGGTGTCGTTCATCGAGAAGAACAAAGACGAACCGTTCTTTCTGTACGTTCCGCATCCGATTCCCCATAAGCCGCTGCATGTGTCGCCGCCGTTTATGAAAGGTGTTGCGACTGAGGTCACGGACAAATTGAAGAACGAAAACGATTCAATCGACTACAAAACCCGAGACCGATTGTTTCGTCAGGCCATCGACGAGATCGACTGGTCAGTGGGCCAGATTCTCGACACTCTGACGAAGCAGGGACTCGACGAAAACACGCTCGTCATCTTCACGTCCGACAACGGACCAGCCGTCGGCAGCGCGGGGCCGCTCCGAGGCAGAAAAGGCAGCACCTTCGAAGGCGGCATGCGTGAATCAACGGTCATCCGTTGGCCTGGAAAAATCCCCGCCGGCAAGTCCAACGACGAACTCATGACGAGTATGGACCTGCTGCCGACGTTCGCAAACCTGGCCGGCGCGAAGATTCCGACGGATCGAGTTATCGACGGCAAGGACATCTGGCCGACGCTCACTGGCAAGGCGGAGACGCCTCACGAGGCATTCTTTTATCACCGAGGCAACTCACTCAACGCAGTGAGATCCGGGAAGTGGAAACTCCATGCAAACAACGGAAAGCCCACCCAGCTTTACGATCTTCAGAGCGACATCGGCGAGAAGAAGAATGTCATCAAATCTAATCCGGACGTCGCACGCCGCCTCAACGGACATCTTAAGGCATTTGCTAAAGACATCGCCGACAACAGCAGGCCCGCCGCTTTCATCAAGAATCCGAAACCACTTTCAAAGTAGTATCATGAGACTGATTTCACTTGCTCGCATTCTGAGCCTGTTACTGCTGACGGCTTGTACGACCTTCGCAGCGGAGCAGCCGCCCAACGTTGTGCTGATCTTTGCTGACGATCTCGGTTATGGCGACCTTGGATGTTACGGCGCGACCAAAGTGCAGACTCCCAACATCGACAGGCTCGCAGCAGAAGGCCGCCGGTTTACGGATGCTCATTCTGCATCGGCGGTCTGCACTCCTTCGCGCTACGCGTTGCTGACGGGGGAATATCCTCATCGAAAGAACCTCAGTAAGCCGGTATTTCTGAAAACCGGTCTGGTGATTGACACGAAGCAGCAAACGACAGCCAGCGTGATGAAAGATGGCGGCTACGCGACCGCGTGCATCGGCAAATGGCATCTTGGGTTCGGAGAAGGGGCTCCGAACTGGAATGGCGACCTGAAGCCCGGACCTCTGGAACTCGGCTTCGATTACTACTACGGCGTTCCAGTCGTCAACAGCCATCCGCCGTTCGTATACGTCGAGAATCACGCGGTTGTCGGCCTCGCTGCTGACGATCCGTTTGTCTTTGGCAGGAAGGCGAAGACTCGCGAATTCTTTGAGAAGATGGGGCTGAGTCAGATTGGAGGAGCCGACGCGGCACATGCGCTGTACGACGACGAAGCTGTAGGAACGACGCTCGCGGGCAAAGCAGTCGATTGGATCAAGGCTCGCGGGAAGACCCCGTTCTTTCTCTATCTGGCCCCAACGAATATCCATCACCCGTTCACGCCCGCGCCGCGATTCAAAGGCACAAGTAAGTGCGGTCCGTACGGCGACTTCATTCACGAACTGGACTGGATGGTCGGTGAGGTGATGCAGACGCTTGAGGAACAGGGCGTCGCCGACAATACACTCGTAATCTTCACCAGCGATAATGGGGGGATGTTCAACGTAGGCGGCCAAAACGCCTGGGACGCGGGGCATCGTCTAAATGGCGAACTTCTCGGTTTCAAATTCGGAGCCTGGGAAGGCGGGCATCGCGTACCGTTTATCGCTCGCTGGCCAGGGAAGATCGAAGCCGATTCGGTGTCGGATCAATTGATCTCAAATATCGATATGATCGCCACCTTTGCCGCACTGACCGGTGGCAACTTGAACGCCGCACAAGGCCGCGACAGCGTCAATGTATTGCCGGCGTTAGTCGGGACTCCAACTAAACCGCTGCGTGATCACGTTGTTCTCGCTCCGAGCAAGCCAACGCATCTGGCCGTTCGCAGAGGCAATTGGATGTATATCGGAGCGCAGGGGAGCGGCGGCTTCACGGCGGCTAAACGAGGCGCGCACGCTTTCGGCGGCCCTGCAGCCATCACCTATGCAGGTTACTCGAACAGCGATATCGAGAACGGCCGGATCAAGACAGACGCACCACCCGCACAGCTTTACGATTTGAAGAGCGATCTGAAGCAAACTCAGAATCTATATCACGAGCATCCCGATATCGTGAAGGAACTGGCTGCTCTGCTTGCAACCTACGCGCCGAAAGGCACGAAGCCCGTCGCCGGGAATGGCAGAAATCCGCGAGCATCGAGCAAGCGTGCAAAGAAGACAGCGGCCATGCCGAGTACGCGCAGCGCATCCTTCGACTTTGAGTCCGGCAAGCTGGATCCCTGGAAAGTCGTGGAAGGTGACTTCGGACATGCCATCGGCAGCCGAACCGAGTTCTTCCGCATCCAACAGGAATACAACAAGCAGGGTGACTACTACCTGACCACACTTGAGCCCTCGGCAGATGCTGAAAAAGGTATGGACAGCCAGACCGGCGTGATTGTGTCGCCTCTGTTCATACCCGAAGGCGGTGAGATGACGTTCCGCATCGGCGGTGGCCGAGGTCGGTCCACCTACGCTGCGTTGTGCACAGCGGACGGTAATGAGGTTCAATTCGCCCGAGGCGTGAATAACCAGACCATGCAAAATGCGGTGTGGGCTCTGAATCTCTATGCTGGAAAGAAGATGTTCATCAAAGTTGTAGATCAGTCGGTGGATGGATGGGGCCATATTACCGTCGACGATTTTCAGTTCGATGCGAAAGTACTGACGGAATACGCAGCTGCATTCACAAAGAAGGGCGATGACAGTGAAGCGACGGAAATTCCAGTGTCGAAGACACGGCTCAACGTCATATTCATGCTGACCGATGATCTCGGGTTCTCGGATATTGGTTGCTATGGATCCGAGAAAGTGAAGACGCCGCACATCGACCGGCTTGCTGCCGAAGGCGTCAGATTCACGGATTTCCATACGGCAGCGTCGATCTGTTCGCCGTCACGGGCGGCCTTCCTGACGGGGGCTTATCCGCAGCGTGCCGGACTCTACATGGGGATCAATCCGAACCGAACGGCTCATTGGTTCCTCGGGCTGCACCCTGATGAGATTACGATCGCCGAGCAGTTCCAGCAGCAGGGGTACTCGACTCACATGGTCGGCAAATGGCACCTTGGGACTGAGCCGGAGTTCCTGCCACGAAAGCAGGGCTTCGATCATTACTACGGCATGCCCTGCAACTTTGCACATTCGCCGAAGTTCATCGACGACGACGAGGAGGTCTTCGCAAAGACGCCGCTCGATCAATTGACGCAACTCTACACGGAACGCGTCACCTCAATCATCGGTGATAGCGCGAAACGTGGTGAGCCATTCTTCCTTTATTACGCCCACAACTATCCGCATACACCGTTTCAAGCCGGCAAGGATTTTCGAGGGACTTCGCAGGACGGCATCCGCGGCGACGTGATGCAGGAGCTCGACTGGAGCGTTGGCGAGATGATGACCGCACTAAAAGAAGCGGGCGTGGCCGACAACACCATCGTCATTTTCACTTCCGACAACGGGCCTACAAGCAACAAGTACGCTAAACCTTACCGTGGGACCAAATACGTCACGCTCGAAGGGGGCCATCGCGTCCCATTCATCTTCCACTGGCCAGCACTGATCAAGGAAGGAAGCGTTTCGAGCGACAGCGTCAACGCTATGGATCTGTTTCCAACGTTGTCCGAAATTATCAGCGCTGAGCTGCCAGTTGACCGTATCTATGACGGCGAGAGCCTGCTGCCGCTCTTCGACGGGAAGCCTCTCAAGCGAACGGCCAGCGAACCTTTCTTCTATTACAACTGCGAAAACCTTCAGGCAGTCCGTCGCGGAGACTGGAAACTGCACTTGCCTCGAAAGCCCGAGCAACTTCCATTCTGGGAAAAGAATAAGTCCTTCGCCAATCTTCAGAATCCTGTTCTGTACAACCTGCACTCGGACCGGGCAGAAACTACGAACGTCGCGGCAGACAATCCTGAAGTCGTGCGACAGATGCTGAACACAGCGGAATCTGCTCGAAAGGATCTCGGCGAGTTCATGCAACGTGGCAAGTCACAGCGACCGACCGGTTCGCTCTTTCCAGATGGTCCGATAGTCTGCCATGAGAAAGACTGGGGCACTGTTGCTTCCGCCACAGTGGAAGCAATTGCCAGAGAACGGCAAAAGAGACACCCGAATCAGAAGCCACCAAAGAGTCGACGAAAGAAGCTGAAATGAAACTACTGAACCTGATTATTCCAATCTGCTTTGGGGTAACAAAGCTGATCGCCGCCACTCCCACGACCGGAGCCGATGCTGTATCGAGTCCCAACATCATCCTGATTTTCACCGACGATCAGGGTTACCAGGATCTCGGCTGCTTCGGATCGAAAACGATCAAGACGCCGAATCTTGATCAAATGGCAGCGGAAGGGTTGCGCTTAACCAGTTTCTACGCTCAGCCAGTGTGCGGCGTTTCTCGAGCAGCGTTGATGACCGGGTCGTATCCGATTCGAGTGGGCGAACCGGGAAACGTCAAACGGCTGCACACCGTTCCGCATCCCAAAGAAGTGACGATGGCTGAAGTTCTCAAGTCAGCCGGATATGCGACGGGGATTATCGGAAAATGGCATCTCGCGGAACCTGGCAAAGGCGCGGGCGGTTTCAACTCGGCGACCATGCCGAACGCCCAGGGGTTTGACTACTTCTACGGAACGCCCCGATTCAACGGGTTCACCGTCTACGTCGACGACACAAAGATGCGAAGCTCGATCTTGAGGAACGACAAGGTTGTTGTTGAGGCTGTTGAAAGCTGGGATCACATCACCGCCGACTACACTCGCGAAGCTATCGGCTGGATCACGCGGAATAAGTCGCAACCGTTCTTTCTGTATCTCGCTCATAATCTTCCGCACATTCCCGTTGGAGCGTCGGAGAAATTCAAAGGCAAGTCAGCCGGTGGGCCATACGGAGATACGATCGAAGAAATCGACTGGTCGTACGGCGAGATTCTGAAAACATTGAAAGAGCTTGATCTCGACGACAACACCCTCATCGTCTTTACGTCTGATAACGGGCCGTGGGTCGAAACAACTCGGGGTATGAAACCGGGAGCTGCGAAGTTCATTCCGCGTGATCATTCCGGGAATGCGGAACCGTTTCGTGGTTGGAAAATGTCAGCATGGGACGGCGGATCGCGTGTCCCGTTCATTGCTCGCTGGCCTGGAAAGATTCCCGCCGGGTCAGAGTCGGATGAATTACTAAGCACGATGGACCTGTTGCCAACCTTCGCATCGATTGGGGGAGCGACGCCGCCAGATACAAAAATCGATGGTGAGGACTCAACTGACTTCCTGACCGGAAGATCAGAAACCAGTCCTCGCGACGAGTATCTCTACTACTCAGGTTGTCTGCTGACTGGCGTGCGATCGGGATCCTGGAAACTCGTGCTGCCACGAGTCGACGCACCGAAAGGTCTCGGCTGGTGGAGCCGCATGATCGAAGCCGTGCCGCGCACACTGTTGTTTGACCTGAAAGCCGATCCCGGCGAAACGACCAATGTCGCGGCTGAGCATCCTGAAGTGGTCGCCGCTTTGATGAAACGAATCGCTCGTGCCCGGACAGAATTGGGGGACATCGATCAAGTTGGCAGCAACGCGAGGTTCTTTGATGAGCAACCACGGACGTTACAGGTTCCAATTAAGAAACCGCCCCGGCCGTCAACTAAAAAGCCAGTCCGCCAGGTCAGTTTTGACGGCACACTCCGCCACGGTTTCATTGCTTTCGGGCAGAAGACGTACGCGGTCAACGCCGTCGGCAAGACAACGTGGTCGTATCCACATGCCACGCGCGACGGCTATGTCCTCGCCAATGGCAACATCGTCCTGACGCTCAGCAAAGGGAAGCGATACAGAGGCGGTGCCGTCATCGAGGTCACACCTGGCGGCAAAGAAACGCTGATCTGGAAGGGGACGCAATCTGAAGTCAACAGCGCCCACCCAACGCCATCCGACACGTTCGTCATCACAGAGGCCGGTGCAAAACCGCGACTTCTGGAAATCGATCGCTCAGGAAAAGTGCTCGTTGAGTTTCCGTTGAAGTGCCAAACGGGGAACCATCACCTCGAAACCAGAATGGCTCGTCAGCTGCCTGATGGCACGTACCTGGCTCCGCACCTGCTGGACTTCGCCGTTCGTAACTACGACGCCAGCGGAAAAGTACTCGGAAGTCTGGATACGACGGTTCCCGGAGACAAGAACCGCAGCATTCACACATGGCCGTTTACGGCCATCCGCCACGGCGACGGACACACTCTCGTCTGCTGTACGAACGGGAATCGAGTGATCGACTTCGACTCCACCGGCAAAGTCGTATGGACGCTCACCAACGACGATCTGCCCGGTCCGTGGCTGCAGGACCCCTGCGGCGGCCAAGTCCTTCCCAACGGCAACGTCGTCATTGCCAGCTATGCTGGCGGGCGGAAAGATCCCAGAGCACCAAAGCTGATCGAGGTCACCCAGGAAAAGAAAGTTGTCTGGACCTACTCAGACGGCCAGCGAGTCGGCATCCACCATTTCCAGATACTCGAGACCAACGGCGTGCAACTCAAAGGCCCGGCACGAAAGTAGTTGGAATCGGCAGCAGCTAACTTCAACAATCAAAGTAAGCATCGTCCTGCGATGCCCAAACGTGGAAACGCTTCAAATAGAGAACTCACCATGAACTCGACAAGATTCCAACGTCGCGAATTTCTGAAAGCGGCAGGCGTCTCCATTGCGTTACCCTCGCTGGAGTCATTCGCCGCGCCAGCGAATAACGCAGCGCCGATGCGAATGGTGTGAATGAGCAATGCGTTGGGGATGAATCCGCAAGAGTTCTTTCCGACGTCATTCGATGGCGGCTATGAAGTCTCACCGACTCTGCGCTCTCTGACCAACCTGAGAAACAACTTCACGGCCTTTTCGCACGTGGACCACACGGAAATTTATGCGAAGCACGGGCGACGAACTCGCCAGCACGATGCCTGACAAGGCCGAGGAGATGAAACTACAACTCATGGAAACGTGGAAGGACCTCGGAACGGAAAGGCCTGACGAATGGTGGAACACCGAACGCAACAAACCGGCCAGAAGCGGAACGCCGACCTATTGATTAACTGCTGAGCAGACACTATCTCAGCAGATAAAAATCACACTACCAGAAGACTCGTTCGCGAGAACTATGAGACAATGCCATGACCAGACACGCGTGGAAACTTCACACGGTATTTGCATTGGTGTCCGGTACGCTGGGAAGCGTTCTGCTGCCATCCGATTCCGTGAATGCTGTGGCGGACGATGAACGTCCCCAAAAACCAAATGTCGTGCTTATTCTGACCGACGATCTCGGTTGGCAGGATGTGAAGTGCTACGACATCGACGAGCCGTCGCCGATGGAGACGCCCAACATCGACGCCTTTGCGAAGAAGGGTGTGATGTTCTGGCAAGGTTACTCGCCGGCTCCGACCTGTGCGCCTTCTCGCTGTGCCATCTTGAGTGGTAACCATCCGGCAAGGGCTCAGAAGACGCACGTTGTTGGCGGGGCGCCGCCGTCGCCGATTAACAAACACTTCCGCATGACGGATCCGTGGTATAGCGGCCGCATGCCGGAGGACGAGATGACGCTGGCCAAGGCTTTAAACCAGAATGGCTACACGACCGGCCACTCGGGCAAGTGGCACATTGCGATCGATCATCACGCTTTTCCGCAGCCTGAAGATGTCGGATTTGATTTCACGCGATCCGATCGCGGATCGCGAAGTGGAATGAAGGATCGGCTGACGGGGTTCGCGACAGCCGCAGCGGACGATCCTTTTCGACTCGATGAAAACGACTATCCGTACCACCAGACGAACGAAGATGCTTTAGCCTTTCTGCAAGAGAACAAGGACAAGCCGTTCTTTCTCTATTACGCAACGTGGCTCGTGCACTCGCCAATTCATACGCGTTCACAGGCACGGTTGGAGAAGTATGCGAAACGTTTAGGGATCGATCCGGCGAATACTCCGAAGAAGGACACGCCCGGACAGTTGAATCCGTTCTACTGCGCGATGGTCGAGGAACTGGATTACTACGTCGGGATCGTCTTTGACTATCTTGACGAGACAGACGATCCGCGTTGGCCGGGGCACCGGTTGAGTGAGAACACTTACGTGATCTTTACGTCTGACAACGGCGGCATGGAAGGCGGGCCAAAGGAACGCTACACGGACAACGAACCCTTGGCTCGCGGGAAGATCTCGGCCATGGAAGGTGGAACGCGAGTACCGTTGTTGATCGCCGGGCCGGGCATTCGTTCGGGCGTGCAGACGGACGTGATGGCTAACGGGCTCGATTTCTACCCCACGATCCTGTCGATGACGAGAACGCCAACACCGCGAAACAAGAATCTCGATGGTTGTGATCTCCTGCCTTTGCTGCATGAAGACCCCAGCAGCACGGAACTCGTCAAGCACGCTGACGGGACGACTCGCGACACAATGGTCTGGCACTTCCCGCACGGCGGAGCATTAGAAAGCACGATCCGCGTTGGCGACTACAAACTCGTTCGCAACTACGACCACGTCAACAACCCGGGCACGGCTCCACTGGAACTGTTTCAGCTTTACGATTCGTCCAGCAGCGACGCGCGACGGGTTGATCTTGAGGAGTCTCGGAATCTCGCCGAGTCGATGCCGGATCTGACTACGAAAATGAATGCGCTGCTGACGGCTGCTCTGACCGAGATGAAGGCGAGCTATCCGTATTACAATCCCGCATGTTCAACACCAGTGCCGAGCAGCGAGAAGGTCTGCACGGTCGAGTCTCACAAGAGGCAAGGGCACCGAATCAGCTTCACCTACAGCGAGAACGGAGCCAGCGTCACGCACGCAGATCTGATTTATTCGCTCAACGGTGGTCAGCAGTACGAAGAATGGTTCCGCATGCCCGCAACTCTGCAGGGAAACAACGAGGTCACCGCTGAACTTCCCGAGGGAACGACGCACTACTATCTCAATCTGATCGACGAAAATCAGTTTCTTCGCAGTTACCCGGAAGTCGTGGGCAATAAAAAGAACAAGTCATTTGCCGACACGGCACTCAGCACAAGGCAAAAATCTTCGGCCACGCCGACGCCAACCAGCAAAAAAGTGGGCGAGAAAAAGGGCAAGCTCGATCGCAACATTCCCTTCAACCGCTGGGACACAAATAAGGACGAACACTTGTCGCTGGAAGAGTACAAGAGCGGTCTGGCCGGACGACCTGATCTCGAAGAGCGATTCAAACGCTTTGACAAGAACTCAAACGGCAAAGTCAGCCGCCAGGAGTTCGTTGGCAAAACGCAATAGAACGGTGCGTTAGCCAAAACCCAGACCGATGTCGTTGAGGCAGCTGGTTCCTACCGTCCCGTCCTTGATGTCAAACATCGACGGCATGGCTCTGGCGTAAGGACGGTTGGGGCCGGGGCAGTATTGCCGGCCGTTGCCTTCGATGGCCGTCACGGTTGGGATGCGAGCGGCCAGGCTGGCTGAATGCAGAAACGAGAAGCCGGGGCACGTTAGATCCTGGACACACAGAAACATTCCGAACTTCTGAGCGGCGGCTCCCAGACACAATGATTCCGAGTGGCCCTTGCACGCTTTCAACGCGATTCCGGTGTAACCCTGATCGCGAGCCAGCAGCAACGCTTCGTAATCGACCAGTGCCTCGTCAACGACAACGGGCTTCAACTTCGCGGCTTCGTGCAGTTTGATTTCCGGATGCGCTTTCAGGTCTCGACTGGTCGGTTGCTCGATGTACTGAGTCCGGTCGTAGGCTGCCGGTGATTGCTCCTGCACTTTTTTCAGGAACTCAAGGACGTACTCAACGTTCTCGCATTTCTCGTTGAAGTCGAGCGAGTAGAACCATTCCGAGCAGCCTCGCGCCGCTTGTACTTCCGCAGCGATTTTTTCGATGGCGACAACGCGGTCGACATCCCAATCGAAGTTGTCACCGGACAGTTTGATCTTCAGATGCGTCAGGCCGTCAGCGTTAATCCACTCGCCGAGCGTGACAGGAAGTCTGTCGTTTGGCCGATCGGTAACGTCAGCATCAGTCAACGGATCGAGTGCTCCGACCAGATGGTAGAGCGGCATCCGGTCTTTAGGCGTTCGCAGCGTGTACTGATCGAGATACTCGCCCGCAAATTGGTCGTCGAGATAATCTGACAGATCGTCGTTCATAAACTCGCTGGACAGTGCATCGTACGAGTTGATGTCGTGAACCCGGCCGTAAGCGTCATGGACTGCTGCGTCGAGCGGGCTGGCAGCGACCAGTTGCGCGAGCTTTGGAAACTCACCGCCAAAGTTGTGGCCGGCGACAATCGTCTTGGCGGTGTGTGCATACTCTTCAGTTAAATCGAACATCAACTCCATCGGGTGTCCGTAATGCGGAACCTGCGAGGCGATGTCGACGATGCGTTCGGCGAAATCCTTCATGGCGAGCTCAGTCTGGTCGCCAGTCAGTTCTGACGTTGGCCATGCCCAGATGTTGCCTACCGGCATGCTTCCGAAGCCGGTCGCGTGATTGCCGCTGTGAGTCTCGACGGTAACTTCGACATTCATCAGGAACGTCTTGTCGACGATTCGACCGCCGAATTTCAGCGGAGCCCTGAATGAGACGGGCTCGAAGGAACAGACCGCGTCAAGGATTCTGACGTCCGTATCGTTTGGCATGACTCTGTGCAGCTCGTGTGAGGGTAAGAAACGAAAATCTCACTGCGGAACTACATGCCTGACGGGATCGTGAGTTCTCCTCATGAGATCACGCCGGCAGGTCATTCCTGCTCCGCAGTCTGACAAACTGATGAACACATCAGCGTGCGGGCATGTTATGCACCACACGGCATCCCTTCAATCGACGTTTGCCGACAGAGTCGCAGGATCCGCGAAAGGGCTGTTTTGCATCGCGTGCTGCCAAACGGATCACCTACGCGGCGGACCGGTCATCGACATCCGATGGCTCGTCGCTGAACTTGCTAAGGATCGTCTTACCGCTGGACGTCAACTGGTAAACCATTCCGTCCGAGCGGCCAGCAAGATCGCACTTCAACAAGTCGTAAGCGATGAGTCGCCCGTGAATCTTTGACAGTTCGGCGGTTTCAATCGTCGCTACGTGAGTGATCCTCTGAACCCAGCGGCTGGCACGTTTCTTTGGGGCTGTGGCGGTATTCTCGACCTCGTCTGCCGTCTCTGATTCATCAGACTGTGCCGCCCCAGCATCCCCAACAGAAACTTCTGATCCCATGCTGGCGTCAGGCTCTGTGGCAGACTTTTCCGCCTGCGCAGACTTAGCGGCCTCTTGGGCCTGCCGTTCGGCTAGTTCTTCCTGCGCCTTCTGATATGCCTTCAGAACGGCGATCCACGATGGGTTTTCGGAGACAATTTCCAGTTCGAGATCAATCATGCCCGGTCTATCGGCCCGACGAACCGGCACATTCAATGGCAGCGGATGCTCCGACACAAACCGTAAATCCGCACCGTAACTTTTGAGATTTTTCGTGAGGCCGGGCGATCTATTTAAGTTGGCTCTGCTGCCGGTCTTCAGCACGCCGACGATCTGACTACTGCTCCTCTTTCGAATCTGCACCGTTGTTAGAAGCGGCATCGTTCCCTGTCGGGGCATCCTGCTTCGCGGCGATCGTCTGTTTTCCGTCGAGCCACATCGCTCCAAAAGCCAGCACAAGAATGAGGGCGACTTCGACGCCAATCAGCTTCAGCCCATACTCGTTGAAAAATATCACGAGCGGATTTTCGAGCGATGAAAAGGCTGTCACAATCATCAACAAAATGGTCAGCACAAAAGCGGCACTGACGACGACGACGAGTTTAAAAAGGTGATTCGGCGGGGGATTCTCTTGCGACATGATTCTTCCGGGGGCTCTCTGACTGAAACTCAATCGACGGCTCGACAGATGATTGCACGAGATCACGACGACCGCCACAGTCGCCGTCCCAATTCGTTTCGTGTAAGGCGCTCTGGCCACTGCGTGCCGATTGTGGCACGATGATCGGTTCACGCACGATCTGGCCAGACGGCGAATCACGGAAAAGCAGGGATTGCATGACGATAGTTCAAAAAAGTCGATTGATCGGAACGCTACTCCTCATGGTGGTCGCGGGTTCGGTGCTGACTGCCGACGAAGTCAGTACACCGACAGACCAGGCACAAAAACTGGCCCTTGATCTCAAGCATCAGGACTTCGCGGTTCGAGATGCTGCCACTCGGAAGTTGCCCACGCTCGGCCCGTCGGTCATCGCTCCCGTGACTGAGATCGCAATGCAGGACAATCTGGAAGCCGGACTGCGAGCCGTGGCGATTCTCGAAACGTTGTACCTGTCAGAAGATGCCGTCGCGTTTGACCAGGCGGCGGCCAGTCTGAATCAGTTGACTTCGGAATCCAAACTTCCGGCCGTCGCACAAAAGGCTGCTCAGACGCTCGAAGCTAAT
Source organism: uncultured Planctomycetaceae bacterium (assembly GCA_943787265.1). Lineage (GTDB taxonomy): Bacteria > Planctomycetota > Planctomycetia > Planctomycetales > Planctomycetaceae > JABMPE01. The sequence continues at coordinate 284,664 of CALSLT010000004.1, forward strand.
CGCTTTACGGTCACTCAGCGACGAGCCATTGCTGAAGTCCGTCGACTCGGCGGCCAGGTTCAGATGCAGCGAGACTTTCCGGTACTCGTCAACGGAGAGAACATTCGTCCAGAACAGGGATGGGCCCAGGCAGCGGCAATTGACCGGCACTGGAAGGGCGGGATTGATGGACTCAGACATCTGGCACGCCTTAAATCGTTGCTCAAAATCTATCTGGTAAGTGGCCATCCGGTTCCGGACGAAGCAATCGAAGATCTTAGACTGGAGATGCCTGATACCGAATTTGAAACTCGCGGACCGGCCATGCTCGGAGTCGGCATGGGCACGGCCGGAGCCCTTGGATGTGCAATCAGCAAGGTGAGTCCAGGAGGAGCAGCCAGTAATGCCGGCATTCTGGTTGGTGATATCGTCGTCGAAATTGCTGGCAAATCGGTACAACAGCCAGAAGATTTAATCAGGATCATCGGCGAACACCGCGAAAACCAGGAGCTGGAGATCATCGTGTTGCGTGGTGATCCAATTCTTAAGTACGGACTGCTCGAGATGCTGCATCAACCCGAACAGTTTTCACCGATCCTGGCCATCGCCATCATCAGCCAGATGCGAACAAAGTTCACAGTCTCGCTTGGTGAGTGGAGTATCGACGGCTGATTCCTGAGCCGCCTGCCTTCGGAATTTGATTACGCTACCGCCTCGGAAATACACCGTCATGATCTTCGCGTCTCGAGTTCCGCCCACGACACTGGCGATTGTTTCAAGGTCGCTGGCGACGATGCTCGAGTCCGGGATTCAAATCCGAAAAGCAATCGGCATCGCCTCCAAGAAGGCCATGCACGCCCCGACGAAGAAGGTGCTGCGAGAAATCTCCGACGCGATCCAGGGAGGCTCAGACATCTCGCAGGCGCTAAGGGAACATGGAAACTTTTTTCCAACGCTGTTCATCGAGATGGTCACGATGGCCGAAGAGACCGGCTCGCTTCCCGAAGTTCTCAGGCACCTGGCCGAGCACTACGAAGCCAACACCCGAATGAAGAAAGAGCTAATCGGGTCGTTGATCTGGCCGGTGTTTCAGTTGGTCGCCGCGATCTTTGTCATCGCCATCCTGATTCTGGTCCTCGGGCTCATCGGCGGCGACAACGAAATCTCGAATATTGTGTTCGGCCTGAAAGGTCCGACCGGTGCGATGATCTGGCTGACGAGTACGTTCGGGACTTTCGCTGCCATGTTCGCCGTCTGGCTAATGATTCAGAAAGCGGCTCAGGCCAAGGCGATCGTCGATCCAATGCTACTGATGGTTCCGGTTCTGGGGCGCTGCATGAGGTCGTTCGCGATCGCCAGATTCTCGTGGTCGTACTACTTGACTCAGCAGACCGGAATGCCGGTCAATCGAAGTCTGCAAGGAAGCCTTAAAGCGACCGGCAACGGAGCATTCGTCAGTCAGACGCCATTCATTACTTCAGCTGTGATGGAAGGTTCCAGCCTGACGGATAGCCTCATGCAAAGCCGACTCTTCCCGGAAGAGTTTCTCGAAATGGTTTCTGTCGCGGAAGAGTCCGGCACCGTTCCGGAAGCGCTTCACCGATTGAGCCCGCATTTCGAAGAAGATGCCCGCCGAGCATTGAAAATTCTGACCAGTGCGATCAGCGTTGTGGTCTGGCTGTTCGTCGCCGCGTTCATCATCTTCTTCGTATTTAAAGTCGTGCTGACCTACATCGGAATGATCAACGACCTGACGTAATGCCTGACAGCCCTCCTTCCAATTGGCTAGAACGGTAGGCTGGGGCCTGCCCCTGGCAATTACGGAATCACATAAAGCTCGGTCGAGCCCCGCCTACTTTTTCAGCGGACGAACACGATGACTTTTTCTGCCAACCCGATCATCGAACAAACTCGCCGACACTTCTTCGGCAATGCCGGGCTTTCGCTGGGAAGTATCGGCCTGGCGTCGTTGATGTCGGATCAGAAGATCTTTGCCGCAAAGCCTGACGACACGAAAAATCCGCGGCTCACCAACCCGCTTGCGCCACAGGATGGTCATCATCCGCCGCGCGCAAAAAACGTGATCTACCTCTTCATGGCCGGAGGTCCGAGCCATCTGGAACTCTTCGATTACAAACCGAAACTCCAAGAGCTGACCGGGCAGGTCATCCCGGAGTCGTACGTCGAAGGCAAGCGGTTCGCGTTTATTAAGAAAGACGCCAAGCTGCTCGGCACGAAGCGGAAGTTCAAACCACATGGCGAGAGCGGTCTCGAACTTTCCGAACTGCTCCCGCATGTTGGCTCGATGGCCGACGACATCTGCCTGATCCGAAGTATGAAGACCGAAGTCTTCAACCACGGTCCGGCGAAGCTCTACATGAATACGGGCTTCGAACGTTTTATGGGCCGACCGAGCATGGGCTCGTGGGTGACCTACGGAATCGGCAGCGAGGCCGACGACCTGCCTGGCTTCCTGGTGCTGAACTCCGGCCCGCGAGGTCCGCGTGGCGGAACGCCTCTCTGGTCCAGCGGGTTTCTCCCGACAACCTACCAGGGCGTGCCTCTGCTGAACGGTGCCGATCCCATCCTGAATCTCTCATCACCAAAGGGGTTCGATCAGAAGCGGCAGGGCGAATTCGTCGACACCGTCAAGGATCTCAATCAGGCACGGCTCGACCAGATCGGCGATCCGGAAATTGCGACACGCATCGCTGCGTACGAAATGGCGTACCGCATGCAAAGCAGCGCTCCCGAGTTGATGGACCTGTCCGGCGAAACGAAAGAAACGCTCGCCGACTATGGGATCAAGGACGTTTCGAAACCAAGCTTCGCTCGCAATTGTCTGCTCGCTCGCCGACTTGTTGAGCGAGGCAGTCGATTCGTCCAGCTTTACCACACAGACTGGGACCATCACGGAAACCCTGGTACCGATCTTGGCAAAGCGCTCGAAGCTCGTTGCGGAGAAACCGACCAACCGTCGGCAGCACTGCTGAAAGATCTCAAGCAACGAGGACTCCTGCAGGACACTGTCGTCGTGTGGGGCGGCGAGTTCGGTCGTACTCCTCAGGGAGAACCGCGAGACCTGATCGGCAGAGATCATCACATTGATGGCTTCTCGATGTGGCTGGCGGGAGGCGGCGTGAAAGGCGGACAGTCCATCGGAGCGACCGACGAACTTGGCTACAATTCCGTCGAAGACGTCGTCCACGTCCACGATTTGCAGGCCACACTTCTGCATCTGCTTGGCCTGGACCATCTCAAACTGACGTTCCGCTTCCAGGGCCGCGATTACCGGCTGACTGATGTCGGCGGCCACGTCGTCGAGAAAGTGTTCGCCTGACGCCCCGGCAAAACCGCAGCCTTGTCGTAACCCGCAAAGTCATCCCAACTTGAACGGGCAAAGACGGGCACCCTGTAACAGTTTTCACGACTGAGTAGGCGGCGGTGGCTCCCCGTTGGCGGTGAGTCGTCTGACTGTGCCAGTTGCTTCAAGCAGGGAAGGTGTTCTGTCGACCAAATACGTACGGAGATCTCTCCGTTCACAGGTCGACACGCCATTTTCCGTTTGACTTTCTTCTCGGAGGTTTTTGCCTTCGCGATATCGAAGTCTGAGATCGTGGCAACCAGCCGGCCTTCTGGACGGTGAATCCCCTTGGATTGGATTCGCTTGGAATACGGAAGGAGTGACTCAGATGAGACTCGCTATGAAACTCGCTGTACTGGCCGGCCTGCTTGTCGCAGGAATTGGTCAATCAGCGCTGGCAGGTTATTGCGGAGCTGCCAGCTACAGTTGCTGTCCCACATCGGCATGCTCGCCATGCGGGGACTATTCTGCCGCAAGCTCGTGCTCAACGTGTTACAAGACTGTTCAGGACGTCGTCTATGACAAATGTCAGGTGACGAAATACCGGACGGTTTATGACACGGTCTGTGAGCAACAACCCATCAGTTGCACTCGTAATGTCTACGAAACGAAGTTCCGAGACGAGTGCTACACGGTTCAAAAGCCGGTCTATCAGGTCTGCCATCGAATCGTGCCGCACACTGTTTGCAAGCCGGTCCAGAAGACCTGCTACCGCAACGAGCAGTACACAGTCCGAGTGCCACACACTCAGACGTGCTACCGCAACGAGTGCTACACGGTCTGCAAGCCTTGCTACAAAACCTGCTACAAGACCGTCTGCTACGACGTCTGCAAGCCGGTTTACAAGACCTGCTACCGCGAAGAGTGCTACACGACTCACAAGCCGTGTACCGAAACCCGTTACCGCGAAGTCTGCTACACGGTTTGCAAGCCGGTCGTCGAGTGCAAGCAGATCGACGTCTGCGGCGGCTCGTATAAGACGATCGTCGAACAGTGCCCGGACAACTCATGCAGCAAGTGCGTACAGTCTCCCGGAAGCTGGAACTACGACTGCAACAGTTGCCGTCAGGTTTACAAGCCTGGCTGCAACCGCACCGAACGTTTCTTCCAGCCCGGATCGACGACATGTCGACAGGTCTGGGTGCCACGGACCGAAAAGAAAACGGTCATGTGCACTCGCATGGAACGTCAGGTCAAGCGTTGCCGAGTCCCTTACTCGGTCTGCCGAATGGTTCCTGTGCAGAAGACTCGCCGAGTTCCATACACCACTTGCTGCATGAAGAAAGAAACTCGTCAGAAGAAGGTTCCTTATACGGTCTGCTCGACGAAGACAGAAACTCGCACACGCCGCATTCCTTACACGGTTTGCTCATGGCGATGCGAAACTCGAAACCGTCAGGTGCCTTACACCGTGACTTCGTTCGAGAAGAACACTGTCTGCACGAAGGTTCCTTACACGACCTGCTCGTACGTTTCGGAAACAAAGACTCGCAAGGTCCCTTACACCGTGTGCCGTCAGGTTTGCGAAACCCGCTACGTCAACAACACTCGCCGAGTGCCTAAGCAGGTTCCTTACACGGAAACCGTCTGCGTGCCACGCGTCGTTTGCCGTCAGGTTCCGGTCACAACATGCTGCCCGCAGCCGTCGTGCACGACGGGATCATGCGGTAACTAGAGCAACTCACTGAGTGATAAGCTCGCTGAGTCAACGTCCAATCCAAACGTCATCCGAAAGCCGGCTTCGATCTTCGAAGTCGGCTTTCGGTGTTTCACGAAATACTGTCTGAACGGAGTCACGCCCTCACGATAAGCAATGGCGGATTCACATCTGAAGTGCAAAGCCGGCTTTTGTGAGAACTTCGAGTGGAGTGAGATAGTTGAGTCTCTTTCGAGGTCGATTGTTGAGCCGGTTCGTGACGTGTGCAAGGGCGTTGTGTGAGATGTCTCGGAAGTCGGTCTTCTTCGGGAAGTACTGACGCAGCAGGCCGTTGGTGTTTTCGTTTGTTGCTCGCTCGTTCGAGGAGTAGGCGTGTGCAAAGTAGATGGCGATCTGCAGACGCTTGCTCAGTTGTTCATGGCCGGAGAATTCCTTGCCGTTGTCGACGGTCAGTGTCTGACGCAGCGTTGGCGGGATGATGCGGAACGCTCGTTCTTTGGCAGCGTTCAGCCGGGCGCTGGTGCCGTTTTTCATCTTTGCTGTGATCAAAAATCCGCTCTTGCGTTCCACACAGGTCATGATCATGCCGGAGTGATCTGCACCGTGAACCGTGTCGCCCTCCCAGTCACCGAAGCGGCGGCGTGAATCGACTTTTGCCGGACGCTGCTCGATGCTGACGCGGTTTCTGATGCGGCCTCGTCCGTCAATGCCCCGACGTTTGCGATAACGACCGTGACGCAGGAACGAGCGGAAATGGCTGCGGTATTCGCAGGTCTCCAGCCAGCGGTAGATCGTCTGATACGACACTCGTCTCGATTGTGTCCGGCGGTAATCTCGCTTCATCCGGCCAGCGATTTCTTCCGGTGACCACTCCTGAGACAATCCGCTACGGACTGACTCGTTGATGAAAGGATCGTCCATCTTCCGGATGAGCGGACGCTCGCGACGACGTCGGGCAGTTCGTTCCTGAGCGGCCACGGCTCGATAGCCTTCCGAATCCCTGTTGCGAGACAGTTCGCGACTGATGGTCGACGGAGAACGATTCAAGTGCTGAGCGATCTTTGTCGGACCAGTGCCCGAATAATGTAACTGAGAGATGACTTCGCGTTCTTCAAGAGTAAGCTGGTGGTACGGCATCGCAGGTTCTCCGTTGAATAGTGCATTGTTCGCACAACTATCCAACTCCCTGCGGTGTTCACTTTCCAGCAGTAAACCGCCTCGAAGCCCATCCCGTCCGAACCAGAGCTGAGTTCTGATCCGTTGCACTTCAGATGTGAATCCGCCAATTCAAATGGCGTACTACGTCAACGATGCTAAATGAGCTATTTTGAAATTTTGCCGAAGCGAAAATTCTTCATCTTTGATTCTCTCAATCTTCGCATAAAATTACGTACATATTACCGAGGCGTTTTCTGCTGTCGCTGATCTGTCGACCGAGTACTGGTCAAGGAAAAGGAGCAGCCATGATGAAGCCAGGTACGTCACGCGAAAAAGCGATCTCTCACATCAACGGCGCTGTCGCCGGATGCTTCGACGAAATCGCCAATCTGCTGGAGAGTCGTTCAACGACCGACTTTCGCATCGCCGCCTATCGACGAGGGGCAACCGTCGTCCGCGAACTTCTTTCTTCGGTCGACGCCATCTTTGATGACTCCGGCCGCGAGGGACTGGAAGGAATCGCCGGCCTTGGCCGCTCGCTCGCGTTATCCGTCGAAAAGTTTCTACAGACCGGACTGATGCCGACGCTGGAACTTCTGCGGGGCAACGGTCTCTCTCCGCGATTCATGCGAACGCCGAAGAGTCCGCGTCGGCGGCGAGTCATGCAGGCTCGACATCCCGTCACCGTGCAAAGAACGACGGCTCTTCCTTCTGCGCCTGACGATCCTTCGCAGCCGTCGATCGGCCAGTTGCTGAGCATCGACGCCGAGTACCGCGAGAAAGCAGCCAACGATGAGCTGATCCGAATTGCTCCGCGCCAATTCAATCCAACAGGAGCAGAGTGGCTGCCAATTCTCCATTCACGGCGAAATGAGTGGCATTACACGGCGGCGTTTTCCAACACGGCACACGCTCACGAGGCCGGCATGACGCACGACTGGGTGATCATTCACCGAGACGCCGCTGGACAGTCTGGCCATTGGACAGTGATCACGTCGAAATTCGGTGAGCTAAAGAACCGCCGGTTCGTGCGTGGACGCGAAGAAGAGTGCCTCGCTTTCTACCGGAAGCATCCGCAGAACGTCCTCGCGAACGAAGACTTCGAGCAACCATCGAGGTTGCAACAGAAGCTGCTGTTCGACATGGACTAACGAACTGCCGATATTTGACTGGCGAGTCGAGAGTGGATTCAAGACAGCAAGTTCTCGTAGGATGACTTCCGTCGCTTCTGCGATCCCGCCTGCTCCTTCCCACCATTCGAGACTGACGCCGTTCGCGTCCGGAATCTTCACATGATTTCCCACCGCCCGTTCACGCTCATCGCGTCTATCGTCACGTTCCTGGCAATCCTCATTCCCGCTGCAGTGCATGCTCAAAAGGAAGACTCAGCTCCTGAGGATTTGGACAAGCCGTACATCGTTTCCGTCAAAGCCAGCAGCAGCCAGAATGGCAACCCGCCAGAGCACGCTTTTGACGCCGACCCTTCCACGAAATGGGCTACCAACGGCAACCGCGAGTGGATTCAGTTTGAACTGAGTCGACCGATCGAACTGTCTGAAGTTCGTATCGGATTTCAGCAGGGAACTCGCGAGTACCGGATCGTGATTCATACGCTGCTCGACGGAAACGAGTGGAATCTGAATCGATCCTTTCGATCCAACGGCGAAGGAGATCTGATCGAAACATTTCGTTTCAAGCCGATAAAGAGCCGAGCCATCCGGATCGTCTGCAACGGTAATTCCGCAAACAAATGGGCAAACATCCACACGCTCGCCCTACCCGGCATCGATGTACGTCTTCCCAGGTTGAAACGGTCAGCAGCCGACGTCGCATCGATCGAGACGAAAATCAAACAGAAGTCCAACACGTCCGTCGAAACGTCTGGCCCGGCACCGTTGGAATTCTCACGATGGAGCGGCGACGTCAACGTGCCCGACCCGGTCGCCATCAGTTTTGACAATCGCGGACGAGCGTTCGTTACACAGACTCAACGCCGAAAGTCTCAGGATCTGGATATCAGGGCGCATCGTGAATGGATTCCGGACGATGTTGGCTTTCAGTCAGTTGGAGAAAAGCGAGCGTTCTACCACCGCATGCTGGCTCCAGCCGTCGACGGAAAATCAACAGGCAACGCGAAGATTCAGGATCGAAACGGTGACGGTTCGCATGACTACAAAGACCTGATGATCCTCAGCGAAAAGATTCACATCATTGAAGACACCAATGGCGATGGCACGGCCGATCGCTCCAGCGGCTTTGCCGAAGACTTCAAAACCGAAGTGACGGGCATTGCGGCCGGAGTTCTCTGGCACGACGGAGACGTCTATTCAACGATCGCTCCCGACGTCTGGAAACTTCGCGACACCGACGACGATGGCAAAGCAGATCAACGCGAAGTCGTTGCAACCGGATTCGGACTTCACATCGCCTACGGCGGGCACGACATGCACGGCCTGACCGTTGGTCCTGACGGAAAAATTTATTGGACGGTCGGCGACAAAGGGATCAGCGTGACGTCGAAAGAGGGCCGCCACTTTCACTACCCGAATCAGGGCGGAGTGCTGCGCTGCAATCCGGACGGTTCAGATTTCGAAGTCTTCGCACACGGCCTGCGAAACATTCAGGAACTGGCTTTCGATCAGTACGACAACCTGTTCGGAGTCGACAACGACGCCGACCAGTCCGGCGAACGCGAGCGGTTTGTCTACATTGTCGAGGGCATGGACGCCGGCTGGCGGTGCAACTACCAGTATCGCGGCAGCGGCTACAATCCTTGGACGGCCGAAAAACTCTGGCAGCCGTGGCACGAAGGCCAGCCGGCTTACATCGTCCCGCCGATCAGTTACTCGCTGAACGGTCCGGCTGGATTCGCCTTCAACCCGGGCACAGCTCTCAGCCCGGAATACAAAGACTACTTCTTCCTGACCGGAGCACCCGGTGGCGAACAGCGAGCGTTCCAGGTCAAACCAAACGGCGCTTCGTTCGAGATGATCAACGAACACGAAATCGGTCGAGGCGTCCCGCTGGTTGGAATCAACTTTGCTCCAGATGGTGCTCTGTACGGAGTCGACTGGGGCGGTGGATACCCGCTCAACCAGAAGGGAGCAGTCTGGAAAATCGATGTGCCCGGCGCAGCAAAGTCTGAACGTCGAACCGCTACAGCGACATTGCTCAGAACCGGATTCCAGAAACGCACGCCCCTCGAACTCGTTGATCTTCTGGCACACGCAGACCAGCGAGTTCGTTGCGAATCCCAATTCGAACTTGTGCAAAGAAGAGCAACCGACGATCTGCAAAACGTTGCTCGACATCCAATGAATGGGCTGTCGAGTTATCACGCTGTCTGGGGACTCGGACAGCTTGCCCGGTCTGGTGATTCACGGATCGACGTCGATTCCATTCATGAAACTTTCATCGACCTGTTGCGAAACAAAGATTCCGAAATTCGCACTCAAATCGTTCGTACGATCAGCAATCTTGATCAATTCGACGGAACTCACCTGGTCCCACTTCTCGAAGATCCAGAACCGCGAGTCCAGTTCCACGCGGCGATCGCTCTGCGAAATCATCCGCACTCGACAGCGCTGCCAGCACTCGTTCGTCTTGCTCAGACTCTGAAACTTGACGACACCTATATGCGACACGGCGTTTCGTTAGGCATGAGCGGCGAGCCTTCATCAAACACACTCAAGACTCTGGCGACTCATGCTTCGCCGTCGGTAAGGCTGGCCGCTGTGATCGCGCTGCGGCACCAGACTGACGTAAGCTTCACAGCCGACCGCGAACCGTCTGCAGGGTTGATCACATTCCTTGATGACGCCGATTCAGCCGTTGCGACCGAGGCGGCTCTCGCCATCTACGAACGATTGGCACACCACAGGAATCCTTTCCTCGAAATTCCAGAGGATGCAAAACGTCTTGCACAGTCTCTGCCAGATATTCGCCACTCAAACGAATCGCTCGTTCGCCGAGCCGTCGGTAGTGCATTCCTGATCGGCGATACCGACTCGGCCGAAAGAGTCGTTCAGTACGCAGCGCGGGCCGATGTGCCGTCGAATTTACGCCTCGACGCGCTGGAAGCGTTGAGTGAATGGCGAAGCCCGCCCCGACTGGACCGAGTCGACGGTCGGGCACGTTCATACTACCGAGAGCATCGCAACGTCAGATCCGAGAAACTGGGAACGACGTTGGCGACTCTCTTTGGAGATTCGAATTCCACGATTCAAGCAGCCTCGTTGAAAGCGTCAACAAGTCTCGGAATTCGTTTCAGCAATGACGCCTTATCAAACCTGGCCAAGGTTGTGCTAAACGCTGACCTGGCTGCCGAACTCCGCATCGAAGCCCTGAACACGGTTGTCTCGCAAGATTACGCCAACGCAACGCTCGTCATACGAGACGGGTTGGTCTCGAATAACGAATCGCTTCGCATCAGGTCACTCGAATTGATCAGCGAGGACCCGACCGAAGGACTGACAGCAGTTCAGAATGTTCTCGCGAATTCGGAGTCACTCCGTGAACGACAGTTTGCCATCAAGTTGCTCGGCAAACTTGGAACGCCTGAATCCGACAATGCCCTCGCAGGTGAGTTGTCGAAGCTGGAGTCCGGCAACGCCTCACCCGGAACGGAGTTGGAATTACTGGAAGCCGCAAGCTCTCGCGGCGACAACAATCTGACGATCGCGGCGTTTATCGAACAGTTTGAATCGTCTCGATCGGAGAATTCCGAACGTGATCCGATCTCTGGATTCTCAGAATGCCTGACCGGTGGCGACGCGGCCGTCGGCAAAGAGATTTTCATGACGCACATCACGGTGCAGTGCATCCGCTGTCACAAGGTTGGAAAAACCGGCAGTACGGTTGGACCGAATCTGGAAAGCATCGCTCTGAAGCGAGACGCGAAGTATCTGCTGCGTTCAATCATTGCGCCGAGCGCAGACATCGAGCCCAAGTTTCGATCGCAGACGCTGATCCTTGATTCTGGAAAGGTGATCGTTGGCCTGCCATTGCAGAAAGATGACAACGTCACCGTCCTGGCGAACGCCCAGGGCAAAGAGGTCGTCGTAAAGAACGACGAAATCGACGAGGCCATCGAGCAGAAAAAGTCCATTATGCCGGAGATGACCAAAGCTCTCTCCCGCCGCGATATCCGCAACCTCGTCGCTTACCTTCTGACTCTGAGGAAACCAGCTACTGGATCGCCAAATCGTTCGACGAGGTAGCCGCTGCGTGTCGGATGTTGCGATTTTGGCGGACGGCTCGCTTCAATGCGTCCATCGCTTTCTGAACCTGAGCGTCGTGGGGAGCCATTCTCTGGCACCATTGCAGGTGCTCGGTGGCTGCGGCCGGACGACCTTGTGTCAGCAACCATGATCCGTAGTCAAAGTGGACTCGAAAATTGGTCGGGGCTGCTTCGGCGGCGTTTTCAAAACACGACTCCACCTGTTCGACCTTGTCTAATCGGTGAAACGCTACCGCGGCCTTACGCCAGTCGGTTGCTCGATCAGAGTTACCTGACGTCTCTGCGCGCTCGATAAGTCGTGCGGCAAGAACTTCAAGAGCCTTTCGCTGGTTCTGCTGCTGCCCGAGGCCACCGAGAATCTCGACAGTCCGATCCAGAGCGTCGATATCTGGCTCAAAGGCTTTGACGATGATTTCAACCGGCAGTTCAGTCCACTCGGCCATCTGGCGGATGATCTGTTTCTGGACGGCCTCGTCGCGATGGAACGCCTTCTTCCAATGCTCCACCCATTCTTCAACGTCGCCATCAACGCGTGCTTCGCGACCGGCTGCGTAGAGCACCGAAGCATCGTTCGGCAATAGCCGTAAACTCTGGTCGATACACTTCCGATCGTAGCCAGCGGGTGCGTCGTCCAGAAATGCCAGCTCGGAATATGCCAGCCACGCTCGACCATCCAACGGGTTTAATTCGATGGCTCGCCGAGCATGCTTCTTCGCCGCGAAGGCGTACCTGATGTTGTCGCCGAATGCTCGCGTCAGCCATTCCAGCATTTCTTCGTGAGTCTCGAACCCTCCCGTTTCCGCCGCATCGCGAATCTGACTGAGCGGCAAGGCGTTGTCGGACTCGGCCTGCAGCAAGTGAAATACTCGTCCGTACTGAACCGCTAACCGTGTCTGAATCCGAGCATCGTTCGGATTCTTGTCCGCAGCATGGCGAAGGTCTCGTATGATTTGTTGCAGCTTCGCCGTTTCTAATTCAGCATCGCCAGCAACGTTTTCTGAAATGTCTTTTTCGGTGTAACCAGCCAGAACGACTTTTCGATAGTTCGACCACGACGGCTCTGCGAGCAATCTCGGCGTCCATTCTGCAAGCATCCAACATGCCAACGGCAGTAATGCCAGTGCCGCCGTTGCGACGCTTAATCGTGGTAACTTCCAGACTCGATTCGTTTCGAAAGTCGCTCGGTTATCTGCCTCAAACTGATAAAGCCGGCAGGCGCAGGCCAGCTGAAGAACCAGAGGAATCATGCAGCCCGGTATGTACCACACAAAATCGGCGACCGACTGAATGCACGAAATCAGCAACGAGCACGTGACGCCACACAACGCCAACGTCACCGTTCGGTTTTGGCTGATGCGGACTCCACGGACGCACCAGAAGAAGGCGACCGCCAGGCAAGCCATCATCAGAATCAGACCAGGTACGCCGGTTTCAGACGCAATCTGCAGGTAGCTGCTTTCCGCGTGTGTGTACTGAGCAACGCTGTAAGGCTGGTCGAGATGTCTCTGATGAATATAGACGTGGCTGCCGACGCCGGTGCCGACCAGAGGAAATTCACTGAAGACATCGAGATTTGCTTGCCAGACGTCGATTCGACCATTGCTGTCCCAATCGTGAAGCCGCTCGGTCACTCGCGCGAGTTCCCGGTGCCCGACGATTCCGACAAGTAGAACGGCCATCGCTGCCGCGGCAGCCACTGCGGCAAACTGCTTGCGATTGATCAGTGACTTTGAAAAGAGCATCACGACCAGTACGGTCGAAGCGATCGACAAAGCGACGAACGCACCGCGTGCTCGTGAGATCAGGACGGCAGTCACTACCGCTCCCAGTGCTGCGGCCAGTAGAACGGTTGGAGCCAAACGCGACGAAGACTGTGAATATTTTCGGTGGTCGCCACTAAAGTGTGACCGATTCCGAGGCTCGGTATGGACTCCCAGCCACCAGACCAGCGGTCCGACTGACAGTGCCGCAAACTGAGCGAAATGATTCTTGTTGAGGAACGCTCCTTTGAGCCGATCGTCCGCAACGCCTTGAGGCAGATCGACGAACCAGAAGTAGAGCCCGTTCGAAAAGAAGAACTGCATGAACGCGAAGAATGTCATCGCGATGCCCGACAACGCGACGAACTTCAGGACTCGCGCCGCATCGTCGACGGCTCGAATTCGTTGTACCGTGACGAGGAAAATCAGCACGTAAGCCAGGCCAATTGCTAAGCCCGGCGTCGATTCACTAACGCTCATCGAAAGGTGCGACCAGGGAGTCTTAAAGACGCCATCTTCCACTGCAGCAACTGACCGCAGCGGCAACACATCGTCCATTGCGGGCGAGAGCGTGCTGACGATTGAGTTGGGCAGAGGCACGATCTGAATCAGCCCCAAGGCCAGAACCGCCAGCAGCAGCGGTTCGACTCGAGTTCTCACCCAGTTAGATTCTTCGCTGGTCAGTTGATGAAGAATCCAGCCGGCGACACAAATGACGGCCGAGCAGACAAGTAGAAACTCACCAATCGAATGTCGTCCGCCGAAAGCGAAAGGGACGGCAAACGCTCCCAGCAGCAATCCAGCGTCGATGATCAATAGCGATCGGCTGCTGGTCATGCCGCAATTCTTTCGGGCTGAGAATCGTCATCGTCGTCGTACGACGCGTTCACCGGCATGGCCAATGTTTCGGCTTCTTCGAGCGGAGCCAGATCGCCCTTCTCGTTGCCGTAACCTTCCTTGCCATATCCATACCCGTAGCCATACCCGTAGCCGTAACCATAACCGTAGTAGTCTCCGCCGTTCTTGCCGGAGACTCGGTTAACAGCAATTCCGAGCAGGTTGATATCAGCACCGTGAAGCGAATCCGCAGCTCGAATCACCATCTTGCGACGGTTCTGGTCTGGGCGAATCACAAGCACAACACCGTCAACCATGCGGCCAATGATGGCAGGGTCAGACACGGCGAGAATCGGCGGAGCGTCGACCAGAATCTGATCGTAAACCGTTTCTGCCCATGCGAGCAGTTCGGAGAAACGATCGCTACTAAGCAGCTCGGCCGGATTGATTGGCCGTGTCCCTGATGGAATGAAGTCAAGCCCGTCGACGACGTCCGTAACAATGTTTTCAGCGACGCTTTCTTCAAGCGGAGCGTTATCACGCAGCACCTGGGAAAGGCCTTCTCGGCCTCGCTTTTCAAGCATTGTCGACATGCCAGGGCGTCGCATATCGGCGTCGATGAGCAGCGTTCGCTTTCCACTTTGAGCAAAGGCTACGGCGAGGTTCGCCATCACGGTCGTCTTGCCGTCGCTCGGCTCGGAACTCGTGACCATCAGGCGTCTGGTTTCGCCGTCTGAAAATGCAACAGACGTTCGCAGCGATCGGAACGCTTCCGTTTCGACGGCGTTCGGTTTCACGTGAGTGTGAATGGCGTCGACGCCGGTTCCATCGGTTGGGTCCATCTGCCGAACCATTGCCAGAACGGGAACTCCGATCTGCATCTGAAGTTCTTCTGGAGAACGGAAGCGATCGTCGAGAACATCGATGATGTAGATTGTTGCCAGACCGAAGAACAGTCCGATAAACAGCGACGCAGCGGCGACCAGCGTCAACTTCGGAGTCGCGGCCATGCGAGCGACCAGCGGAAAACGAATCGGCGTTGTCTGCAGACCACTCTCACGCACTCTTTGAGATTCTTTGATGGCTTCTTCGGTAGATTGCTGAAAGTTTGTCAGTGTCGCAATTTCAGTTTCCAGTTGCTGAATCTGAATTCGTGTTTCGCGATGTTCCTCGAACTTGTTTCGAGCGCCCGCGAGCTGAGCCGTGATGCTTTCCTCATTCTCGCGAGTTTGTTGAACTCGCTGATCGGCGAGCTGCCGCAGAGTCGTCGCCAGTTGTGACGACTTCAGGCGTCTTAGTTCCTCGCGCCGCTTCGTGTCGTAGTTTGCAAGGAGGTAGCGTTTCACCTCGATCTGGTGTTTCAATCCCTGAACATTGGGATGATTGCTCCCGTAAATCTGCTGCATCGATCGCAATTCTTCCTCATGCTCGATCAGCGCCTCCGTCATCCTGTTTTTAAACAACGCATCCTGTTGAGACGGGCTGAATTCCTGCCTCATCAAATCGGCGCCAACCCCATCTAAAGACTGTACTGCAAACTGCGAAAGGTCTTCGTTGTTGGCGACCGCACGATAAATCGCAAGCTGAAATGCCTCCGCCTCACGTCGTTTTTTCTCCGCAACCGTCAAATCCTGATTCAAATCGAGGATTCTCTGAGCTCCAATGTCGACCGACGAGTTCGGGTCCGTCGTAATGATATTTCCATAATCTTCACGCAGCATGAACAGCTTCTGGCTGTTGTCCTTTATCTGCTTCGAAAGCTCGACTCGATCAGCCAGAAGCTTGGCCAGATCTTTGTCTGCACCTTCTTTGGTTGTCTTGTTCACAAAGACCAAATAGGCATCAACAATCGCGGTCACGATCGCTTTCGCCGCCTTCGGATCAAGTGAGCGATACCGCAGATCGATCATGCTTGAGTTGCGTTCGTAGTTCACGACAAGATTTTGTGCCAACGCTTCGGGCCAGCTTTGCTCACGCACGCCTTCCAGGTCGACTCGATATTCCGGAGCGATCTCCTGCAGCGCCGCCGAAAGCACGACAGGACTGGAAATCATTCGAACGTGGTTTGCAATGATCTTTTGAACGTCTACCTGTTCGTCACCCATCGAGGTGTTTGACTTGGCGGACCCTTCGGCGCGAATCACATAAATCGTTGCGTTCGAGTCGTATCGCCGCGGAGCGACGGCGTAGAAGATGGCTCCGCCGATGATCGAAACGGCCAGCCACGAGAGCAGTGTGAACTTGCGAAGCCGTACGAGATGCACGAATCGCAGGATCGTCGCGAAGACGTTGACCTGACTGGTCGTCGGCGCGGACGAAACCACATCAACGGCGGCGTGTTCTGGATGTGCACTTTCCAGGCTCATGTGTCGTGTCTCTTCTGGTGGATACGGGCCACGCGAAAATTTTGTTAATCATGGATCAGAACAGCGGATTCAGGCTGCTGGAGACACCAACTCGGATGAACTGTGCCGCTTCCAGAAGAATCGTCGCTGGAGTATGTTCAACCTTCACAATGTCACCCGGAGCCAGCCGAATATTGTGAGCGGGATCGTGGCTCGCTTTCGAAAGGCTTGCCTGGATCACGATCGACCTGGATTCGGGAGTCGGCCGACGAATCACGTAGACTTTGTTGGCAACCTGCGATGACGTGTAACCTGACTGCGAGATCGCATCGACCAGTCGCAGGTCTTCGCCTTTGCGAAATTCGACTCGGCCAGGCTTACGGACAAGCCCCGTCACTGTGACCGCTTTCGGCTCTGTTTTCTCAACCACGACGACGCCTCGGTCGCCGACGAAGTAATCGTTCGATCCAGACTGAGCTGCGGAGACCAGGTCAATCTTCACTGACCTGGGTGCGAAGTTTGATGATGAATATCCCGTCTGCGTGATTCCGCCACGGCTTCCATCCGCGGCGATGGCTTCGTTCATCGTTTCGTCCCGAGTGAGGACGTTTCGAATTTCGATGTTGGCTCCAGCGTCGTCAGCTAAACCTCCAGCGTGAAACAGGATCGAAAGCAGATCGCTTTCCGCGACCGGTATTTCTTTGACACCAGGTTCTTTGACGGCTCCAACGACGAGGATGCGATTTGTCTTTCGCCGGCGAATCGTGACGTTGACCTTGGGGGCTCGAAAAATTTGCCGGGCAACACAGTATTGAGTCAGCGTTGCATCGGCGTCGGCCAGACTGATTCCGGCCATCGGGACCGGCCCGATCAGCGGCAGATCGGCCTGGCCATCATCACGAACACGTACGGAGTAGCTGAAGGTGTCTTTAGCGCTGACGCTGGCTGCGATTTCAACGTTGACGACATCGCCTTTGGCAATGACATCGCTGTCCGTCGCCGTGCCGCTGAGCTGAGCGAAATCGATCGTCAGCGGATTGGCATTTGCCGGTGCGTCGTATCCACCTGGAATTTGACCGGCGTAATAGTGATTGTCGTTCAACGATGCGCAGCCAAGGCTCAACAGCGGTAGCGCTGCGAGAGTTGCCAAACATACGGAGCGTAAGCTGAGCCGTAGTCCGGCCGCCGGCGAACGAGAATCGCGTGCAGAGCGAGACCGTTCAGACGCAACGAGTCCTGGCGTCTTTTGTCGGTGTTCGTCCATGAAATGCGAGAAGTCCGTAGAGCCGTCTTTCGACGTCGCGCAAAGACTCAGCCACACGGATGCCGAAGCAATCCAGCAGGGTTGAAAAATGCGTGAGGAATTCGAAAGAGGTGTGAAGGGGTTGGATTGCCGAAGCCGCAACGCTCAGATTTAAGAAGGGAAGTGATGTTCTTTTGCCGGGGAAGTGAGGTGGCAAACGAACTCTGAGCCTGCAATTCCAGCAGGAAGGGGCGGAACCAATATGGGATCGAAAAATCTGCGTCAATACGGGATGCGGAAATGCAGAGCCAACCAGACCGTCGGTTCGTGCGGATCCGTCCACTCTACGCGGTGTTTTCGATGAGCTGAAATCTTTACAAAGTCGCCAGGCACCATCGCAAGCACTTCTTCAGGAGCCTGCAATCGCAACTTCGCGGCCCCGGTCAGCAGAACAACCCACTCGTCGGAGTCCTGATCGTACCACTCGCCATCGGGCGTGACGTGACCGGTCGAGACAATTCGCTCCAGTCGAAGTCCGGGCTCTTCGACGAGATTTTCGATCAGCTCGTCGGGTAGACTCTTCGGTAACGCCGCAAACAGATTTCCGTCGGTGGGCATTCTGGCCGATCCTTTGTCCTAGGTGGCTTGTGCTAACGCGTCAGAACCAGCAACTGACCTCGACGACGCGCTTCGATTCGCTCGGGAAGCGAAACGGCGCCGCCATTGTCCTGCGTGACAAGTTCGGACAGCTTGTGCCATTCGCGATGACCCATTCGTTTGAGCGGCCATCCGCCTCGTTGCCAGATGGCCAGCAACGTTTCGCGAATCAGTAGCGGCGGCTGGTTTGCCAGATGTTTGCAATCGATACGGATCGAGTCGTCGGAGATCTGGACCAACGATTGCTCGACCAGCCCTTCAGACAGACCGCGCAGTAAGTCGCTGACTTCTGAAGCATGACCGGCCAGCGTTCCGAGTGCCTTGCGAATCTGAGGATTAAAGTCGCGTTCGAGACTCGGCAGCAGCTCGTGTCTGATTCGGTTGCGAGTCAAAGCGGCGTCCGCGTTCGTCGGGTCGGTCCGATAGTCCTGCTCGATCAAACGCAGCCACTCTTCAAGTTCGGACCGTCGAATCTCAAGTATCGGCCGGATGAGCTGGACGCTGTCGCCGGATGTTTGCATGGTGGCCGGTCGTGCCCACTGCATTCCTCGCAGGCCGGTGACGCTTGTTCCGCGTACCAGGTGATGGAGCACGGTTTCGGCTTGATCATCGGCGGTATGAGCCACCGCGATGGCCGAACAACCTTCTGCCTGCGCGATCCGAACCAGCGTTTCATACCTGGCTTTCCGTGCCGCTTCCTCAATCGATTCCTGAGTCTCAGCCACGCGGGCGAGAATGTTGACCGTTTCTACTTGGCATCGCAGACCGAGTCCGCCAGTCAATTCACGAACCCAGTTTGCATCATTGGCGGAGTCGTCTCGGATCTGGTGGTCGATGTGAGCAGCAACCAGTTCGAAGCCATCGTTTGTGCCTGACTTCGAAGCGGCGTCGGCCTCTGACACGAATGCCAGCCCGCGCAGAAGTGCAACGCTGTCGGCACCTCCCGAAACTCCGACGAGAATCCGACCGCCGGCAAAGCCGCATTTCCGCAGACCAACCCGCAGGGCATCCAGAAAATTCGTCGACCGGTTTCGCGAAGTCACGATAACGGCTCCAATTGCTCAACCGGTTTTGGCCAGAAAGTTGGTACTCGGCCCGGTTGCTTGTTCTGT
This sequence comes from uncultured Planctomycetaceae bacterium, assembly GCA_943787265.1. Taxonomy (GTDB): domain Bacteria; phylum Planctomycetota; class Planctomycetia; order Planctomycetales; family Planctomycetaceae; genus JABMPE01. The sequence continues at coordinate 304,015 of CALSLT010000004.1, forward strand.
CGCTGGGCGGTCGTTTTTTGGGTCTGCATCTGAACGACGAAGTCCGTTGGCGAGTTCAGCAACCGCCTGCGTTGCACCGTCTGAGCAATCCAGCCTCCGCCAAAAGCCAGTCCAGCCGCCAGGGTCGACAAGGTCTCGTCGCGGCCGGATGTCAGCATCAGGCAGATTCCGGCAATCATCGCTCCGATGACCAGGATGCCCAACACGACGTCAACAATCGTCCGCATGACCGACTTGGAATGTGCGTATGGCTGCATGATCAAAAACCACCACTGGTGAAGCAGGAAGAGAACGAAAACAGCCTTTGCTCCGAAAATCGCTGACTCAATCACCTCAATTTTTCCGCTGTGTCCCCAGGTGATGGCCAATGCGACTCCGAACGCCATCGGAGAAATCAGGATGCTTCGAATCGCTCCGAGAGTCATCAGCATCCGTGAAACTCGCCGGGCATCAATCGGTAAAATCGCTAGGGCCGAGCAGAATTCACCGCTGTTCGATCTCCACTGAGAAACCAATTTGCTGCCAGCAAACGTCCCGATCATTCCCCCAAGAGCGACGTGGCCGCTGATCACCGCAATCTTTCGGTCGAAAATGAGTGCTGCAAAAACGACCATCATTACAGCCGCCGCGGCCGGCACGAGCGACTTCGTCATCGCGGCGCTCCACCTCGGTTCTCCGCACGAGAGAATGTCAGCCGACAGCAACTCTTCGTCGCCGAGTATCCGCGCCAAGGCGCGCTCGACGAAGCCGGATTCTGTCCAAGCAAACCGTTTCGTGAGGCCGCTTTCGTGAATTCGGGCGATGGCTTGATCTGGCGTTAACTCGGCGGCTGGTTCCTCGGCCCCCGGAAGCTTCAACCACCTTTTCAGCCGGCGATTGCAATTTCGTAGCCAGCTTGAGGTATCGGTCGGTTGCGATTGGTCAGGTGCAGCTGCGAGGTCACCGTCGGATGACTGCGGAACAGTTTGTTTGTTTGCGGAAGCCTGATTCTCGGCGACCTGGAATTCGGCGATCGCCAGCGAGCCGGGCTCGTACGAAAACTCCTGGATACGATATCGGGACAAAAGTCGGAACCATGAAAACGCCGCGAACATCAGCAGGCAACCGGCCGGAATCAACAACAGCCAGTACTCCGGCTGTTTGAGCATCACCCCGTACTTGATCATCAGAATCGGCCATCCGGTCGGCAGTGCGGCCAGCGTTGCGAAGATGATGGTTTCCTGCCGAGCGAATCCGAATGAAACCAGAGCTGCCGCTGAGAGAACCAACAGAATCACCAGCGCCGGCAGAGCTGCGACGACATCCTGCCGGGCGAGAACCGGGAGGAATGCAGAAAGAATCACCGAGAGCGATGCGACCATCGCCCAAAGCAGGATCGAAAGCAGCATGACCTGTGCGGTGTCGGCCACATTCAATTCGGCACCAAATGCGATGCCGCCGCCGTGCAACAAAGCTCCGGCCAGAAACAGCGACGTCTTCTGAAGGGATTTTACCAGTCGACCGGTGGCGTAACTGCGGTCTGAGTCCGGAAGAACACTCGCAACAGCCAGGCTGCGAGCCCCAATCAGTTCGCGCAGAATTCCGAATGCGTGGGCAAATGCAATAAACGTGGCAAGGCCACCGATCGCTAACTGGTATGAATCCACCGGGGCCGGATCAACATCGCCTGACCCGAGCAATGCTCCCAGAGCGGCGACCAAGGCGCCGATCAGAACGCCCGAAACTGGCAAGACGACATACCAGGAAATAAACGCCAGAATTCGCCGTTTCCAGCCGCCGGTCGCTGTCCAATGCTGACGGCTGAGTACCGTATCGTCACGAATTCGGCTCAGCGCTGCTCGTCTGAGTTTCTTCATGGGAGACTGGCCGGTCTAAGATCTTCGTGTCTGATGCGAAATAGTGAAAAGACGTCGAACACGCGAACTCTTCAAGCTGTCAGAGCGTACGATTCGTAGTGAAACGTGCTCTTTTCAAACCAGTGCTTGACGTTCTGAAAAAGCGTGGGTAGTTTAGGCACGAAATTCGCTGGTAGCGAACATCCTTTCGGAAGCCTCTGACAGGCTGAAAGATACGCGAGCTGCCTTCAGGAGACAGCCATGTTGGTTCTGTCACGAAAAAAGAACGAAAAGATTGTCATCAACGACTCGATCGTCATCACGATCGTGGACGTTCGCGGTGACCGAGTGCGGATCGGAATTGACGCCCCTCGTGACGTGCCCATCCACCGCGAGGAAATTCACAAGGCGATCGAGAAGGCTCTGACGCAACAGGAAACTCCCGAACGGTCGGAATGACCGGCCCCCGAATCGTGTGAGTCCTGGTTTTTCACTCAGAGTTTTGCTGGAGCGTTGACACCTCTTCGTCGAAAAGTATTGTACGCAGCCTACTGGCCGGCCCCATCGTCTAGTGGCCTAGGACTCTGGCTTTTCACGCCAGCAACACGGGTTCAAATCCCGTTGGGGTCATCTCGAAATGCTCGAGCTTATCAAAAGGCTCGGGCATTTTTTGTGCGCCGATTTTCTCACGAGCGTGCAACATCTCGCGGGCGACTTCAAAGATCAGGAGCAGCAGAATGGAAACATCAGCCGCCTGGAAATCCATGTTTGAAGGATGGCCCGACGCGATCGAGCGAAAAGGCATGGTCGTCACATCGTTTGGCGAAGCCATCCCGTTTCAGGCCTTTATGATCTCCGGCGGTCTGCTCCTGCTGGAACGCGACTCGCCCGACCAGTTCGGAACCCGCAAGGTCATCCTCTCCTACGAGCAAATCTGCGCCGTGCGTCTGCCGACACCGATGGAGCTCGCCCGCTTCCAGGTCATGGGCTTTCAGGCCCCGATCTAAGACGGCGTCCGGTTTGCTGCGGGTTTGATATCAAACAAAAACGCCCAGTCGAGAATTACTCGACGGGGCGTTTTGTGATTAGTCAGTATCTGTAGGGTGCGTCTTGATGCACCACACGGAAAAATTGGTGCGTCAAGACGCACCCTACTTCAGAACTCGCCAACGCCGCCTTAAGCGAGTTCCTTCACGGCTGCTTGAATGCCTGCTGAATCCAAACCCTGGTAACCCATCTGCTGCCACAGTCCGCCCGAGCCTTCTTTGTTCGTGCCGATGTGGCCGAATGAGCCTTTGAAGCCTCGCTTCAGAAGTTCCGAACCGAACCGCGAACCCAGGCCAGTTGCAACGTTGAACGACTCAGCAACCAGAACTCGCGGAGCGGCCGCCAGCTTCTGCATGACTTCTTCGTCGTAGACATTCAGCGTGGCTTTGCCGATCAGACCGACGTCCAGGCCGTCTTCCTTGAGCTGGATGACCGCGTCGAGCGCTCGGTAAAGCGTTTCGCCGAACGAGACGATGTAGCCAGCCGTGCCTTCGCGGATGATGTCGTCTTTGCCCGTAACGAACTCGTAGCCGTCGCCGTAAAACGGCTTGTCGTTTTCATCGAGGATGTCCGGTACGGCCGAACGAGTCGAGAAGATAAATCGAAGACCCGGATCGTCGAAGATTCGTTCCAGACACGCTTTGAACTGGTGCTGGTCGATCGGGAAGTACAGCCGCGTCGAATCCTTGCCTTCGTCCGGCAGGCCGTTCGCAGCGAACATATTGTTCAGGCCGAAGTGGCACGTGTTGTCGGCCATGTCGTCGCAACCGGCGTGCGAGAAGTGGCTCAACACGTTGGCATTGTTCAGCCGAGCCATCGTGACTTCGGAAACGATCATTTCCAGGAACGCTGAGAACGTTCCGAAGATGCCCTGTCGGCCTTCTTCGAATCCGAAACCAGCCGCTGCCGAGAAGTTGCCGCGTTCCATGATTCCGCCACGGACGACGACTTCCGGGTATTCCTTGCGGATGCTGTCCAGGCCGCATGAGCCTTCCAGGTCGCTGTCGAAAACTCGGACTTTGCGAACGCGATCCTCTTCGGACATTCCGCCGAGGATTCCGTTGACGATCTTTCCGAACGCCGAGCGGTTCTTGCCAGCTCCGGTCGAGCCTCGATAGGACGGTCCGCCCGGTCCTTTTTCGACAGACTTCAGGAACGCCCCCGCTTCGTCACGTCCGCGTTTTTCGAGGTAGTCGATGGCGGTGGCCGTCTTGATGACATCGTGGCCGTGGTTAGAACCTTCCAGCCCATCGATTCCCGGACACATCTTGCGTCGGTTGATCAAAGCGTATGGTCCAGGAGTCGTCACGGCTTTGCACATGCGAGCGTAAAGGCCATCGAGGTCTTCTCCGTCGCCAATGTCGCAGGTGATTCCGTGTCCTTCCAGCGTTTTCGCAACGCTGTAGCCCGGCATGTAGTCAGACGGGAAGCCGGCGATCGTAACGTCGTTGTCGTCGATGATCAGCTTGACGTTCAGATTCTGAGCGACACAAAGTCGAGCGGCTTCGGCATCGTTACCTTCCATCTGAGAACCATCGGAACCCAGCATGAAAGTGACTTTGTCCGGGTTGGCAATCGCGACGCCGTTAACGAAAGGCCACATATGACCGAGTCGGCCTGACGAGAACTTAATGCCTCGCTCGTGATCGCGTTCCGGATGACCGGGCAGATGGCTGAGGTACTCGCGATAGTGCAACAGTTTCTCGACCGGAAGGTTCCCCTCCAGAGCGGCCATCAGGTACTGAGTCGCGACTCGGTGTCCGGCTTCGTCGAAGAAGACAGGGACGCAATCGGTTCCGCCGGCCTGAGCGTTCAGCATAAAGCTATACGCAATCATGGTTTCCGGAACGGTGTCGTACGGGCCGCCGGTGTGGCCGCCCAGTCCTTTGGCATCGGCGACAGCGGTGAAGAAGATGATCGAGTCGCGGCACAACTGAATGTTGGCCTGCAGGGTGGCTCGCTGCTCGTCGGTCAACGTCGGATTCGACGGATCCAGTGGCAGGGCTTTGAATTGTGACAAATCGATGGGGAAGGTTGCAGCAGTTTCAGTACTCATAACAGCTCTTATTTATCTGGAGTTTCATTGGTTCTTGCGGGATTTTGTTCGCCGCGTTTTATCGAAATGCGGGCCGAATCGAAAGGAAACGCCTTTTGAAGACGCTGACGCAATCACTCCGGCAGGCCGCCAAACTGCCGCACGGCTTCGTAAACGACCGTGTTCGCCGTGCTGGCCAGATTGAGGCTCCGCACGAGATCGGTCATCGGCAGCTTGAGATTCCGCCCCGGCTGCTCTTCCCGAATTCGATCGGGAAGTCCGCGCGATTCGCTGCCGAACAACAGAATGTCGCCCGCCTGGAAGTCCGCATCCCACACCAGTCGCGTCGCAAATTTCGTCAGACACCAGACGTTGGCATCGGGCAGTCGATCGCGGACCTCTTCCCACGAGTCGACCGCTTCCCAGTCAAGATGCTGCCAGTAGTCCATCCCGGCCCGGCGGAGATGTTTCTCATCCAGCCGAAACCCAAGCGGACGAATCAGCCACAACTTAGCCCCGACGGCCACGCACGTACGGCCGATGTTCCCCGTATTTTGAGGGATGTCCGGCTGGTAAAGCACGACGTTCAGCAGCGGTTGATCAGCCACAGATTCAGTTCCCGCGATTCACAAGGTCCGCGTCGAAATAGTTAGTCGACATGCCCGCGTCGATCACGATGCCCTGCGAATTAATCCCGGACGACCTCGGGCTGAGCAGAAACGCGACCGTGTCAGCGACTTCGCCCGTCTGAACCGCCTTTTTCCGCAGCGTCGCTTCTTCTGCGTAAAGATAGCTGTCGACGTATCCAGGAATGCCCGCCGACGCTGACGACTTCAACAGCCCTGGACAAACGGCATTAAACCGAATCGTCGAAAACTTCGAAAACGCCTTCGCCAGAAAGCAGATCGACGAGTCCAGCGCGGCCTTCACCGGAGCCATGTACCCGTAGTTTTCCGCCGCCATGCGAGTCGTCGAGATCGAGATCGTGACAACGCTGCCGTGCTCTTTGTCGAGCAAATCTCGAAACGCATTCGAAACGGCAATCAACGAATAACACGACAGATCGATCGCCTGCAGAAACGCCGGCCGTGGCGTCTCGTGAAACGGCAGCCACCCCGCTGAGTAATCAGCAAACGCGATTGAATGCACGATTCCATGCAACGTGCCGCTGTCTTCCGATTCGGCATCTGAGGAAGTCAGTAACTCGGTCACGTCGTCACGCAGCCGGTCGATCTGAACCTGGTCCTCGACGTCGCACAAAAAGCACGGAGCATCGGGAAACAGTTTCTGCACGGCCTCGCGCCGCTGCTCGGACCGCACGCTGAAGATCACGTTCGCGCCAGCGTCGGCCAGGACCTTCGCCGAGTGATACGCGACGCTTTTCCGATTCGCGACACCCATGACCAGAATGTTCCGGCCGGAAACCTGCAGAAAATCCATCGTCGGATACGAGCCCCAGAAACTGATTACGAAGAATCCGCGAGGCGATCATCCCCGCAGCGAAGCGGGATCGTAGAGAAGTGCTCGGCCTTAACCCACCGAATCGGTTGTCGAAGAGCGGCCGTTGCTCGTCGACGCACCCTTCATTTTGGCGACAAACTCTGCCTAATCGTTATTTTCAGAAAAATCCTCAAGACCGGACGTCCCATCTGACGATGGTCGAAGAGAGACCCGACCGTCTTTCCTCGGAGGCTTCATGCCCACGCGACCGAAAAAACGCCACAAGAGTGCCCAGAAGAAGTCGCCCTCAAAAGAAAGCGTGCTGGAATTGGCAAGGCGACCTCGCAATCTGATCGTTGCCGGCTGCCTCGGTGTGGCCGCCGTCGTGACGATCGTGGCATTTCAATCCGGATCAGATTCGGTCGCGGATACAGACCTGACCGACGAGCAACTGGAATCTGACTTGCTTGCCCTCAACGGACTCGGGGTCAGCGATTCGGCAAACCCTGGCTCCGGCGGAGTCAATCCTGACTTCAACTTCAATGACGGGCCTGAGCCTGAGCTGCCAAACTACGGTGGCGAAGGTGGCTTCCTGAATCGAGCGAACGTTTCAACCCCTGACTTCGATCCTTCATTCGACGACGGTCCGAGCTTCGGAAGCCCGATCATTATCACGGACCCTCGATCAGAACCGGCAATTCAGACAGCCGGATTCAGTCAGCCAGAAAATGCACCGTCGCAAGTCGTGGGTGCTCGAGTCACCGCCAACCAGGCCGTCTGGCTGACCGGTAGCATCGAGCCTCGTTAGGCGACACCTTGAATCATCGACGTCGCGAATCGCGGCGAAATTGAAACCACCAGTCGACTCAAAGAAACAGGCAGGCGATGTACGCTCAGTACTGGAACCTCGACAGCAAGCCGTTCGAGTGTGATTCGGATCCGGCTTTCTTCTTCCGCAGCCGCACTCACCAGGCCGCGTTGTTGAAACTGCGATACCTCATCGACAGTAACAAAGGTGCCGCGGTTCTGTGTGGCAACACCGGAGTCGGCAAGACCTTCCTGCTGCGCATGTTCAAGCAGGAATTGCAGGAAAGCGATGAACGGTTCGGCCCGTTTGTCCAGCTCAACTATCCGTTTTTGACTTCGAACGAACTGGTCGGATTCCTGGCGGCGGAACTTGGAGCGGAAGAAGCCATCGTCCGCAACGCCGACATCGGCTTCGACACGACTCTGCGCTTGCTGGAAGCTCGGCTGGCCCACTTCAAAGAAGTCGGCCGCCACCCCATCATCGTCCTGGACGAAGCTCACCTGATCGAGGATCAGAAAGTCTTCCGAACAATTCAGCTCCTGCTTAACTACCGCTCGGACTACTCATTCACGTTTCTGCTAGCCGGTCAGCCGAGCGTCCTGAGCCGAGTATCCAGACTGACCGAACTCGACGAACGCATCGGCGTGAAGTCGCTGATCCAGCCATTCAGCCGCGAAGAAACGGCCGAGTACGTCAGCCACCGCCTGGAAGTTGCCGGCGTTGCTGAGTCGCCATTCGACGAATCGGCCCTCGACGAAATCCACGAACTCTCAGGCGGAGTCCCGCGTCGCATCAACCGAATCGCCGACCTGTCACTCCTCGTCGGCTTCGCAGACGGCATGAGCCAGTTGACGACCCGCGAAGTCGAATCCGTCGCCGACGAAATCGGCCTCTCCGTCGAAGCATGAACCGTCGTCGGACATCAGCGCCTCGTAGGTTATTGACAAGCGAAGCGCTGGCATAACATCTGCTTCGATTCGTCTGGTACGCCTGCGTTTCACTTGTCATCCCCTACGTGCTCGGTCGCGAGGCTCAATCGGCAAGTTCTTTCTTCCAGAACTCCTGAGTCATCACAAAGCCTGTCCGCTCATAGAGCTTCTTCGCGCCGGGATTGTCGGTGTCGACTTCGAGCGTCACTCGGCAGCAACCGAGTTCTCTGGCACGTTGGGCGACGGCTTCAAGCAGCATCGTTCCAACTCCCTGCCCGCGACATGCGCCGGTTACGGCAAGATCGTGGATGTTGAGCAAGGGGCGTCCGGCGAACGTCGAAAATGCTTCGAAGCAGACGGCGACGCCGACGACTTTCTCGCCGTCGACCGCCAGCAGAATCTGCTTACCCGAAGTGCTGGCAAGCCGGACGGTCAGATTCTCAATGACCTCGGCCGGAAGCCCACGCCCGGCGATGTGCGGCAGCCTCGCGTACTCATCAAGAATCGCCACTAGTTCGGTGCAATGCTCGGGCCGGTCAAGGTCGGCGTCGACCACAGAAATTGGCATCTTCAGCGACTCCTTCGTGACAATTCTGACATAGATTTAGCTACCCGAGTCTTACTCGACCGCCAGCCTTCGTCCAGTCGCACAATCGCCGACTTTGCCCCGTTGACGATGTTGTGCCCTGGTCCCTAATGTGGGGTCTCCGGTCGGCATCACCGTTTTACTGACCAACTCAAACTTGCTCGTCGCATCAAAATGTCCCCATTCGTCGAGAAAATCCTGTTCGTCGTCGCTTGTCTGACGGTCCCCATCGTTTGGGGGATCATTGTCAATTGGGTGTTTCACCGCCTGAAGACAACGACACCGGCCGAGGAAGACTCGGAGAACGAATCGCAGGACGAGCCGGTCATCGAGTATTACATCTGAGCCGTCGTCGCTCTTGACGGTTCGGTTTGCCACGCTAATTCCAGGAATTGTTACTGTGCTCGGGGTGCTGCTTCCACACGAACTGCTGCTGGTTCTCGGCTGCGGGTTCATCGTTGGGGGCCTGTCCGGAATCTTCGGAGTCGGCGGCAGCTTTCTGCTGGTTCCAATCCTGCACGTCGTACTGGGAATCCCCATCGAGATCGCCGTCGGCTCGACCGCTTGCCAGGTGCTTGGTCCATCGACTGCTGCTCTACTTGCACGAAAAGTCACACGAGTCCAACTGCGTCTCCCACTAATTATCACCGGCGGAATCATTATGGGAGTGCTGCTCGGCACGCTCATCCTGAGCGCTGCCGGTCAACTTGGCGAGGTGCAGATCAACGATCGGCATGTCGACGCCAGCGAACTTCTGGTGATGGGAACGTACCTCGTCATGCTGCTTGGCATCGGTTCATTCAGCCTTTACGAAGTGCGTCGTCAGCTTGTCGGCCGACCTGTTGCCCGCGGAGCCCTGGCAAAAATCGCAATCCCGCCGGTCGACACGTTCTCAGAACTCGGAGTCGGCACACTGTCGATTCCTGTCCTGGCAACGTTCGGCTTCGTCACCGGAGTCACCGCCGGAATGCTGGGAATCAGTGGGGCGCTGCTGTTAATTCCAGGCCTCGTCTATCTGCTCGACATTCGATCCCGCAAAGCGATTCTGGCATCGTTGATGGTCGTCTGGATCACCTCGTTCCTCGCGACAATCTCGCACGCCTGGCACGAACACGTTGATCTGGCGCTGACGCTCGCCCTGATGTTTGGAGGGACGATCGGAGCCCGAATCGGATCCGAACTGAGCAACCGACTGGAAGGACGTTCACTTCGCAGCGGCATCGGCTGGCTGTCGTTGTTCGCCGCCGGGCTGGTCCTGTTTCAGTTGTACCAGCTACTGAAATAGACGGTTTACGATGCCCCGTTAGCGAAACTTCGGAACCGGCGTTGCCGACTCGTAAGCCTTCGCGAGGTCCACCAGCAGCTTCTCCAATTGGGCGTAGTAAGCGTCCTCGTCATCAAATGATGACTTGCGATCACGAAGCTGTATGACCGCCTGTTCAAGCTGGTCGCGTAGCCGTCGAGACTCAGGCGAAAGCTGTTGCTCAGAATCGCTGCGAACCAGATGGAACTTATGGGCCAACCGTCCGTCAACTGTCGCGTCACCCTGCACTTTTTTGACCAGTCTTACACCGCGGAAAAAGTCAGCTCGAACTCCAAGCCCGTCAGCGTTGTCGTCGAGCAGCGCGTGCTCTGTCGCCAACCGGCCTTCGCCATCGTAGAAGGCCAGCGTACGACGACTCGCCGACAAAAACGCTTCGAAGACCGAAGTCTGGCCATCCTTATCCAAGTCAAACTTCGAATCGCCGACAGCCTCGGAAAGAAACTCTCCAAATCGAGCGAAGTTGATTTCCGCTCCGGTCTTCGTCGCAGTCATCACGACTCGGTTCTGACCAGCAAGCGTCTTCAGAAACGGCCCGCTGGCCGACGAACAATTGGCGATAGCAATCGGACAATCAATCGGTTCGAGCCACTTCTTCAGTTCTTGAGCGCTGACGTCATTACCTCGCAGATTGAACCGTGCCGAACGTCCATCAAACGTTCCATGCCCGATCAACACGATCCAAAGCTCCGCAAGCCGCTTCGACCGGGCCTGCGATGCGGCATCGCGAAGCGTTTTCTCGATCAGCTTCCAATCGGCATCCGCCGCTTCAGAAGTTCCTGGCAGTCGCAGCTTGTCATTCCGAGGCCCAACGGGCCCAATTCGTATGGCCTTTACTTTGCCAGCTTCGGCAGACTTCACCCAGCGATCGCTCCACGAATCAAAGAGCTCACCATACTCATCCGTCCCGGACGCCCCTCGAACGATCACTACGAGCCGCTCGGCAGGTTGCTCCGGCTTCTTAACATCAACAACCGATTCATCATCAGCCACACCGCTCACCGGACACCATGCAAGAACCAGCAAAATCGCCAGGCATCCCGAATAGAGGAAACTGTTTTGTTTTACCGCGAGCCTCATCATCAAATCACAACCTCAACACGGAAGCAGCGGACCAAAGATTTCGAACCACGAATGGACACGAAGAAACACTAATGTCTGCGGAAAAATCATTCGTGTTTCTTCGTGTCTATTAGTGGTTCCCTACTCAGAAGAAGACCCCATCCAATTCTCATGGCAAGCCCTTCGACCGTCGAAGGCCCCACTCGCCGACCAGGCAGCACAGGACGATCAAAAACACCAGCGGTTGATCCCACAAAGGCATCGTCCACGCTTCGACGACTGGCATCGGTTTGCTTTGCAGTTTCGCGACGAAATCATCCAGGTCTTCCGCGTCAACGATCTCTCCCCCCGTTTGCTCGGCAAGTTTTTTCAGAAGTTCGTGGTTGATGCCCGGTCTTTGAAACTCTTCAACCTGAGGTTCGTATATCCAGCCGGCTTTGTCTGCGGCCAGCTTCTCTCCTTCACCCGTCGATGCTTCCGCTTCAACGGTCCAGGCTCCCGCTTCCTTTGGCACAAAGACGGCAGAGTACACTCCTGGCTCATCCAATGACGCTTCGGCATTTAGGACGATGTCATCAGACGCAGCTTCGATCGCCGCCGTGTCTGCCGGAGGCTCGGACCTGGTGCTGTCGTCCAGTTGAGTTTCAGTTTCAGTCAGAGTCACCGGACCGCTCATTCGAATCTGAACTTGAGCGTTATCAAGCGGCAGAAACTCCTCGTCGACAACTCGAACGTTGATTCGCACGGCTTCCGGAGCAACGTCACTGGCCGTCGTCATCTCAACACCGACTCGCTGCTGAACATCGGCAATCAACCACCGAAGCGTCTGCCGCCAGGCTTTGGGAAGATCTTCCGGCTGCTCCTCGCTTCGAGTGACCTGCCATCTCCAAAGGTCGCCGACAAGCATTGCTCCGGATCGCCCTCGGCCGTACGACTGAGTCACCAGTGCCGGCCAGCTTTCACCGTTTGCGTCAGAAACCGTCGACATCACAGAAGCACCAGGTTTAATTCCCTGAGTTGGATTCAAGGTTTGAAACGCCGGCATTGTTTTCAGCCGGTCGTGCTCATCGGTTTCTGTCGGCCGCAGTCGAACCCAAGGCTGCAACCAGCCCTCTCGAGTCAGATCGAGCGTCAGTCTTGCCGACGATTCCGGGAACTGTGCACGGTCCAGGTAAACGGGCAGCGCATCGGCAACGGGAGTTCTTTCATAGCCGCCCGTATGGAAACATTCAGCTCCGCCGAGCATCAACAACCCGCCACCGCGTTCGCTGACAAACTTTTCAATCAACGCCAACTGGTCCCGGTTGAAAAATTCCGCTTCGACATCGTCGAGAATCAACGCGTCAAACCCGAACAGGCCTTTTGGATCTTTCGGAAAACCCGCTCGCAACTCGTCGGCATCTTTCGTGTTCAATCGAACAATGACCGGCTCGTCATACTTTTCCGTTTCTTCGTCCGTTTCTGCTTTGAATCCTCGAAACAATGAGTTACTCGACTGGCCGTCTCTACCGCGAAAATCGAATTTCGCTTCACGCTTGGCAACTCGAATCATCCCGACGAGATCGATCTGGTCATCCTCTTCGACAGAACGTCGAAGGAATTTGAATTCCCAATTCGGCCGCCCACACACATAAAGAATCCGATGTTTCTCCGAACCCCGATTCACCTTCACAATTCGGGAGTTGTTCGCCAGCGTGCTCTCCAGAAGCGGAGTGTCAGTTTCCCCGCCCAACTCCAGCGTCGTCACTTGCAGCCGGTAAAAGGCGACACCCGTCTTGATCGGCCGAAACTGAAAGCGGAACGGCAGCGTCGCGTCGGGATCTCCGATTGCCTGCCGTTCGGTTTTGATCGTCTTCCCATCCGAATCGATCAGGCAGCACTCGACCAACAGATCCGAGGACGAGACTTTCTGCGCACTCAACTCATGAATTCGCACGTCGCATTGCAGAGAAACTGGAGCGTCTTCGAACGGTGTTTCGCTGACGGAAACTGAGGCAATTGCGACATCCGGCAACGAAGATTTCGTCGCAAACTGGACGGGATAGACCGGCGGCAATTTGACATCTTCGCCCAACGTTTCACGTAGTTTGTCAGTTGAAAGGTCGGTCGCGTTGCCGTCGCTCAGCAAGACGATTCCACCGACATGGCGTTCTTCAAAACGGCTGCCAACTGATTGCAAAGCCGCTCCCAATGCAGACGCCTCTCCCGTCCACGTCAAATCGTCAAATTCGCGAACGGTCCGCACACGACGATCAAACGCAAACTGATGAACTTCGAAGTCCTGTCCCAACCGATCCAGCCATGATTCAGGAGTTGGTTGAAGTGCCTGCTTGAAATCTGCTTCCAACGTTCCGACGTTAGAGTCTTCGTTCGACGACCGAGTATGGCTCTGACTCGTATCCGTCAGGACAAGAAACAAATTCGAATGCGGCCGCGGATGAACGCCGCTCCAAACAGGCTCGATCAGGCAGACCGCCAGCAGCACCAACGCAAACACTTTCAGCATTCCAGCCAGACGACGAACCTGCTCGGGAGCGTGCCCTTTGCCGGCCGCGTTCCAGACGAGCAACACACCAACAACGGCGACAACCGCAGCAGGGATCAGCCAGACTGGACTTCCGATTGAGATCATTGCAACTCTCTGAAAACAGTAAGGTCGTTGCTTACGACTGCCAATTTCTGCCGACGGCTGCAAACAGCCAGGCAACTCGACGTAAAGACTACTTTCCCGATCCGATGCGTTCGTAATAGCGGCGGACAAGTTCCGCATATTTATCCGGTACGGGATCACGATCGATCGGCACCAACGAGTCAGGCGACTCTCGACGAGCGATCTCTTCTTTCAGTTTTTCCTGAAGCTCCGAAAGCGGTTCCAGAATCTGCATCCGCACGAGCCCCCACTGCGGCTCTTTGGAATGCCGTTTGAAGTCGGCCCTCATGCTGCGAGCGGCTTCGCGAATTCGGGCGACTTCCGCTCGCATCTTTGGATCGTCGATCAACTCTTCGATATTTCGAATCTGATCCGACCATTGCACAAATCCCTTCCCGGTAATCGGATTGCCTGGCCCAGTCGAACCGCCGCCCTGTTGAGCAGTCGCAGATTGCTGCGGACTTGATGGCTGCTGCGGAGTCGCCGATGGTCGCAGTCCCGGCTTCTGCCGAGGACTTAGTTGCGGGTTCGGAGATTGCTCAGAAGACGGAGCGTTACCTTCACCCTTTCCGCCCGGTGATTCTCCGGGTTTGCCTTCACCTGGCTGAGGCTTCGCACCTGGAGTTTCGCCCTCGCCTTTCGGAGTCTGCACCTGGCCTTTCTGGTCTCCCGGTGACTGCCCCGGTTTCTGTCCGCCAGAACTTTGAGGTGAATCGCCGGGCTTGGGCTCGCCACCCTTACCGCCTGGACTTTGTCCGGGCTGCTGTCCCGGTTGATTTTCTTTGCCAGGCTGGTCGCCCTTCCCGGGAGACTCGCCCGGTTTATCGCCATCGCCCGGTTGTTTCGAGTTCTGATCACCAGGCTGCTTCTCATCCCCCGGCTTATCGCCTTTTCCATTCTGACCTTTAGGATCTGACTTCTCCTGGCCAGTCTTCGCTGATCGATCTGGTTTCCCTTCCCCGTCTTGAGGTTCTCCCTCGACGGCATCGTCGCCTGGCGACTTCTGTTCGCCACTTTGAGGATCGCGGTTATCGGCGCCGGGCTTCGCTTGCTGACCTTGTCCATCTTTCGACTCACCGCCTTCCGGACGTTTCTGGTCGCCCGAAGGTTTCGGTCCGCGACCACCTCGCAGTTTCTGCAGCTCCGCCGGAGCTTCTTCGGCCAGTTCCTGCTGAACGGCTTTGCCCGCATCTGCCAGTTCTCGACTTGCTCGTTTCAAAGTTTCCAGTTCATTGCCGAGTACCGCTTCAGCCGCTCGTTCAATCCCTTTCTGCATTCGGTCGAGCCCCTCGTGAGCTCGCCGTTCAGCGACTGCAGCATCCTTCGTTAACCCTCTGCGATTGAGATCGCGCGTCTCGTCCAAAGCTTCACTCGCTCGATCCGCCCTAGTCTTTCGCACGGTGTCGTAAAGTTGCCGAGCAAGCAGAGGCTCCGCAGTTTCCGCTTTCTCGACCACCTCACGCATCTGCTCCAAAACGCGATCGAGTTGTTCTTTCTGATCGTCCAACTCGTTCTGGAGTTGCTCTCCTGACGGCTTCTGCTCGGAACGAAGCGACGGACGGTCGTTCTTCTTCGGAGCGTTCTTGTTCAGAGCGTCGGCGATCTGATCCTGGCGGTCGCCAATCTCGCGAGCCTGCTGGCGAAGGTCTTTCATCGCCTCTCCGAACTGCCCGGCGGCTTTCTGCCGAACTTCGTCGCGAAGCTTTTCCAATTCGCGTTCGGCTCGCGTCCCATCATTCAACGCCTGAGAAATTTTGCCTTCTTCCAAAGCTTCCGATGCTTGACGCACTTTCGACCGCGTGTCTTCAAGTTTCTCACGAGTCTCAGCCATCTCCTGCTGATTCTCTGGCTGCTCCAACCGATCTTTCAGCTCGTCGACGTCGCGAAGTAATTCCTGTTGTTCCTCTCGCAGCCGCTTGAGCTGTCGCTCGATCTCTTCCTGCTCCTCTTCCGTCTTCGCCGCTTTTAGTTCGTGCTCCAGCTCTTTCAACTTCTGATTGAGATCGCCCTGCCGCCGAGCCAGTTCTCTCAATCGATTGAGAACCTGTAACTCCTCACGGTTCTGCTGATCCTGTTCCTGCTGATTTGCTTTCTGCTCGGCTTCATATCGATTCTTCTTATTGTCCAGTTCGAGTTGTTCCATTTGCTGCTGCGACGCACTCTTTGAACTCTTGCTCTTACTTTGACTTTGTTGCTGCTGAACGATCTGGTGTTCACGAGCTCGCAGCTTCAACAGTCCTTGATATGCCGATCTTTCTGACGTCAGCGCGGGAGTCAGCAAGTCGGCCTTCATGTCCTCATGAGTTTTCATCAACCGCACAACCGCTTCCTTCATGGCCGTCACCACGTCTGCGGCGTACTTCTTCGACTGAGCGTCCTTCAACTCGCCGATCAGCTCTTCCATTTGAGCAATCGCATCCTGCTGAGACTCGACCAGCAACGTCACGTCGTCTGCAAACGCGTCTGACACTTCTTCTCGTGTCTCGCGACGAATGATTTTCCAGGTCGCGCTGATGATCTGCTTTTGGATGTCGCCGAGTTCTTCAGCCTTCTTTGCGCCTTCGCTTTCGGCGGGCGGAGCACCACTCGGTGGCGGCTGACCTTCCCGGAAGATTTCCTCGAAGTGCCGCACCTCAGCAAAGAACATGTCGGACATCGTGCGACGCTTCTTGCCTGAGACGCCGATGTCGTCTGCAAAGAAATAGTAAGAAACGAGCTGGTCGGGTTGTGCATTTTCCAGCTCAAGTGCGACAAGATGCGCAAGTTCGTGCTTCTTTCTCGCGGCGGCCTTTTCCCCCAGCGCGACAGTCTTCGGCTCGCGATCAGCCAGAGCAAGAACCAAACCGTGTTCGCTGATACCGAAGTCGTCCCAGATGGTGGCTTCGAGCTGCAATTCCTCGATCGGTGAAACTCGCAAGTCGCGACCAGGAAACGTGAGTTTGATCTCCGGCGGACGATTTGGAACGGCCGTCAGAATGAACTCATCGAGTTCACGATTCGCGCGACCTTTGTCATCAGTCAATTTAAACGTCAGTTTGCGTGTTACGTCGACTGGAATCCGTGTTTGATAAAATACTCCCAATCGACCTTCCGATGCTCTCGCCGAGTCCGTATTTCCATCGACCGTCTGCGGTTTCGGCAGTGCTTCGGCAACGCCAAGCTGAAACTCGTTTCCCTCGCGATCGACCAGTCGGCCGTCAGCGATTTCCTTGTTAAGGCGACAGGTCAAGACGACCGACGAGCCTTCGACGGTCGACACTCGCCAGGTATCTTCAATCAGTTCGTCCGGCATGTCCGAGTACGACGGAAACTCAATTCGAGCATCGACCTGAACAACCTGAGGAAGTTCGTAAACGCTGATTCGAAACATCTCACTTGTTTGTTCGTCAAACTGAATCCGATAATCGAACGGCTCGGTGACTGTCGGCAGCCGAGTTCCAAACAGGGGGTCCTTCAGGCTCTGCCGCATCGGCCGTCCGCCTGTCGGCTCATCCTCTTCAACCGTGTCGTCGGCCTTAGCGAGTCCCTGATCGGCAACTTCGAACATTGTGACCGTCGACGGCAGTCGACCTTCAAACGTAGCCGTAATCAAAAGTGCCGTTCCGCGTTCGACTTCCGCCGTCCCCGGTTCAATGGAAACGTTGAAATCCTCAAGCGTGGATGTGGACTGAGGGCTGTCAGCTGCCTGGTCATCAAGACTGGCAATGATTGACCTGGCTTCGGTCCTGACCTGACCAGCGAGCATGAACGTCAACGCGACTGCGCAAACGGCAGTCGTGATGCGAGCCGCGATCTTCCTCAAGGGAACGCCTTCCTTCCACTCGTTCGCGTACGAGTGGGAACGAACTTCTGTCGCCAGTTCCTGCTGCAGCCAGGAAAATCCTCCCATCGCGGCAACGGGCGTTTGCTCAATGACGGTCAGCAGCCGCTGGTCGAGAGATGGCCAGCGTTCTTCAATCAGTCGAGCGGTTGCCAACTTTTCATGCTCAGAAACTCGGCGTGGTCGCAGAATCCAGATCGATGTCAGAGCCGCGGCCCCAAGAAGCACATTAGAAATGACAATTACCGTTCCGTCGGGCGGCAAGGCCATCACAAGAATCGCACTCGCCAGCGCGGCCAGAGACCAGACCCAACTGAGAGCCCACCATCGGCGGAGACGAATCAGGCGTCGCACCACCTGATTAAGTTGTCGCGAAATGTGCTGGTCCATGAGGACTGCCTCGAAAGTCAGTTTGAAACTGAAATCTGAATGAATGGCTCACGCAAAGGATAAAAGAGGTATCATGTCTCAATTCTTTTCTTTGCGGCTTCGCGTGAGAAGTGTCAGAACAATCGTAGGGTGCGTCTTGACGCACCACGTCGTCACTAAAATCGGTGGTGCGTCGAGACGCACCCTACGCTGGAATCATGAAGGAGCAGGTTCACTTTTGGTCGAACCCGCCAGATGCCCGGCGAGCCACGTTTCAATCAGCAGCAAAACGATCCCTACCAGAATGACCCACTGCCAGAACCTTTGTCGAGACTCCAGTTCGCGAGCCAGTAATTGCCTTTTCTCGTCAGACGTCAAACGAACTTCAACGATGTCTGGAAGCGGAACGCCCAACGTTCGAATTTCGTCCAGCCCTAATGCATCGGTTCGACTTTCCAGCGGGTCCAGATTCGCGGCAATACTAGCCGTCCTTGGACCATCGCGGTCTGTCCAGGCGAATCCGTAAACTCCGGGCTCCGTTAAAAACGCAGATGCCGACGTTGAGATTTCAACACTCTGTTCTAATCCCGACGGAGCCGTGACGACCATTTCTCCCGTCGCTGATCCGGCCAGCGTGCTAATTGGAAACTGATCGCCGACAAGTGCTCGCGGTGGTTCGACACTCGTTCCGGCAAAGTCATCCACGAGCGAATTCATCAGCGGCACAAACTTCGACGACAGCACGAACTGACTGTCAGCGTCGTGCCAACCGAACGTGAACAGCAGCACTCGACCGTTTCCATGCGTCAGCTCAACGATTGCCGGCCGACGACCATCCAGCGACGCCAGCACTCTTGCATCTTTGGGAAGTTCACCATCGATGATTCGATGTTTCCAGATTGGCAACTTCGTAAAATCCGCCAGTCGAACGTCGTTGAAAGGCTGAAAGACCGGATGCTCCAGATCCACGTCCGACAGCATGGCGTAACCTTCGACGTTGGCTTCTGAAATATCAGGAACCGTCGTTCCCGTAATCTCGAAAGCCAGTTCGCACAGCTCGACAGACGATCCAACAACTATCACGGTCCAGCCATCTTCGACAGCTTTGCCAGACATACGTAGCTGCTCTGAATTAAGCGTCTTCGTGACGACCGATAAGCCAGTCATCCATGCTTCGTCCGGCGCGTCTCCGTCCGAGTCGGCATAAAAGTCGATCGCCCTCGCCGGCGTCGGAAGAAATGCTCGTTCGAGGTAATAGCGAAGCTCGTTCGGATCGCTGGATTCTCCGTTGCCTCGGTAGAGCACAGGAACCCGCGACGTTTGCGGCTTCGCATACCACGCCTGGTTATCGAAGCTGTCGTCGTCACCGCTGAGCGAAACAACCACCGGCCCGACTGACATCCGAAACATCTTTGAACTGCACGACGCGGTTCTGTTCGGGTGGCACATGAACTTCCTGCTGCATTGCGACCTGTTCGGTGGCTGAATCAGTGTCATCATCTGAATCGCTGGCTGTCTGGACGTTAAATCGTTCATACGGTGAGTCCGCAACGTTCTCGACTCGAACTCGTAATCCCGATTTCTTATCCACACTTCCGACGACTTGAACGGACGCATTTCCGGTTGTCGTCGCCTCGACAAGTTGAACATCAACCGTCACTGCGTCTGGCCATTCAAACGTCTGCAATCCTTCGATGCGGCTGCCTCGTTGAAGATCGGTGATCACCACAATTTCCGTCGCCCGTGAGGCGGCTTTTTCTCCAGCTTCATCCAGCACGGCCGTGACCGCTTCCGGAAGCACCGCTCCAAGATTCGTCCCCATCCATCCCGGACTTACTTCGTTGAGGCGTTCCTGAGCAACCGTCGTCTGGTGCCCTGCTTTAAGCCCGGACCACTCTTCGAACGACAGCAGCGGGAGAAGTTCCTGGTCAAAAACAAACAAACCGACGGAATCGTCTGGCTTCACATCTTTCAAAAGTGCGTCGACTTTTTGAGTCGCTTGATCCCACAGTCCGTCGCGTCTCATGCTCGCGCTGACGTCGACAAGAATCGCTCGCCGTTTGCTCTCAGCGTCAACGGTTTGATCTTCACTCTGCCGCATAAACGGTCGTGAAAATGCCAGAGCCAGAAGAATCAGCGCGGTCGCTCTCAACAGAAGCAAAAGCCAATGCTCGATCTTCGATCGGCTCGTAACTTTCGGCGGCGACGCTTCGAGAAACATCAGCGTGCTGAATGGCACTTTGCCTTTGGGCGTTCGCCGAATCATGTGAAACAGAATCGGCAGTCCGATGGCGGCTAAACCGGCCAGATAAAGCGGAGCGAGAAAACTCATGCGGTCCTCCCGGCCGGCGAACGTCGCTGCGGAACTCGCGAGGCTCCGGCTTTCATCCGTTGCCGGCGAAGCATGAACTCAGACAGAGCGACTTCCAGCGGACGATCGGTCGAACACAGCTCGTAGATCGCGCCGAGTTTTTCGCACGTCGTCTGAACCTGTTCAAGGTGTTTCTGCAATCGATCCTGGTAGCTCTTTCTGGCGGAAGAAGGATCAACGTACACCTCGTTGCCAGTCTCCAGATCCTGAAACAGCGCCGGCGAGTCGAATTCGAAATTCAATTCCTGCGGGTCGAGAACCTGGAAAACGACCAGTTCATGCCCGGCCGCAGCAAGGTAACCAAGATTTCGATCAAGACCTTCGATCGGAGCCAGCAGATCCGAAATCAGCACAACGAGTCCGCGTTTACGAACCTGTCCAGCAACTCGGTCAAGCGGCTTCGTTAGGTCGGTCGATGAGCCCTGTTCGGCCTTCTCCAGTGCCATCAGAATTTGTCGCAACTGGCCATGCCGAAAACGTGCGGGAATGATGTCTTCGACGTCCTCGTCAAACACGACCAACCCGGCTGCGTCCCGCTGTTGAGTGAGTGCCCACGCCAGACACGCGGCTAACGTTTTTGCATAGTCAGCTTTGGTGTAATCCAGACTTCCGAAACTCATCGACCGGCTATTGTCGACGAGCAGGTTGCAGCGAAGGTTGGTTTCGTCTTCAAACAGCTTGATGTAATACCGGTCGGATCTCGCCGCGACTTTCCAGTCGAGATACCGAGGATCATCACCGTCGGTGTATTGTCGATACTCGCTGAACTCGACCGAAAAACCATGAAACGGCGAACGATGCAGCCCGTTAAAAAAGCCTTCCATCACCGCCTTCACGCGCAACTCCAGCGAACGAATCCGCATCAGAACGGCGGGATCGGCGAAGCGTCCGAAAGATGATTGAGATGACTTCGAAGAAGGCATATTCGCGTTGACCTAAGCGGGTGGTTGAACAGTTTCGAGGAGTCGGTCGATGACCTGCTCGGTCGAGATGCCGTCGGCTTCAGCTCGGTAGTTGACGAGGATTCGATGACGCATCACGGGGTGAGCTACGTGGCGGATGTCTTCGATGCTGACGTGCGATTTTCCGTCAAGCAGTGCTTTGACCTTCGCACCTAGAACCAGGTACTGGCCAGCCCGAAGACCGGCTCCCCAGCTCACCCACTCGTTGATGAATTCAGGAGTGGCTGCCTGATGCGGTCGCGACGTTGCCGCCAGCCGGACGGCGTATCGAGCCACGTCTTCGGCGATCGGCACTGACTGAACGATTGATCGAAAGTTGACGAGATCGCTTCCGGTAAACAGCGGCTCAAGTTTCGCTTTGTCTCCGGAAGTCGTTCGAGTGACGACGGCGACTTCTTCGTCTTCGGGCAGATAGTCGACAAAGACGTTGAACATGAATCGGTCGAGCTGAGCTTCGGGCAGCGGATACGTTCCTTCCATCTCGATCGGATTCTGAGTGGCCAGCACAAAGAATGGTTCCTCGAGCTTCATTCGCTTCCCCGCGGCCGTGACCTGATGCTCCTGCATGGCCTCCAGCATGGCAGATTGCGTCTTTGGCGGCGTGCGGTTGATTTCGTCAGCGAGGATCACGTTGGCGAAGATCGGGCCTGGAACAAAGACCATCCTTCGCTGACCGTTTTCATCCTGCTCGAGAATCTCCGTCCCCGTAATGTCTGCCGGCATGAGGTCAGGCGTAAACTGGATCCTCGCAAACTTGAGATGAAACAAATCGGCGACCGATTGCACCAGCAACGTCTTCGCCAGGCCGGGAGCACCGGTGATGAGGCAATGCCCGCCAGCAAACATCGCCAGCAGCAACTGCTCAATCACGTCTTCCTGACCAATGATGACCTTTCTCAGCTCCGCAAAAATCTGCGTACGAGCACCTCGCAACGTCTCCACAATGCGTCGTTCTTCATCAGGATCGGCAGCAGTTTCAGAACTCATCGGTGTCCTTTCCGGAACCAGATATTCGCTTCAATGTGTCATTGCGTAGAAAACGATGTTGATGCCCAGCGGGTAGGCCAGCTTCTCCGAGAACGTCTGGAAGTACCAGGGGTCGACGCCTTCTTCTTCCCAGCCATCGCCAAGATCGGTGTTGTGGCAAATCATGACCATCATTCGACCCTTGTCGTCGAAGATGCCCTTGTAGTGAACTTCCTGAGCGTCGGGCCTTTCCCAGGTGATGCCTCGTGAGCGGCCAGCGGTTGCGGCGCCGAGGCTCGGAATTTGAGGCTTGTTCGGCAGGTCGTAGACGCAATGAAAAATTGGATGCTCATACGGAAGCTCGACAGGTTCACGATCCGGGAAGACCTGTTTGATCGCTTCGTAGAAGTCGTACCACTCGTCCTCGCCCCAGAAATCGTCGACCATCATGAAGCCGCCGTTGAGCAAGTATCGCCTTAACGTCGTTGACTCTTCTTCGCTGAGCGAGATGCCGCCAGGTTCGATCATGTAAACCCACGGGTAGTCGAACAGCTTGGGATCGGTGATCTCCAGGATCTTTCCATCCGGGTCGACTTTCATCGAAGTCAACTGTTGCAGCCGGTACGAAAAGTTCAGGTCAGCGTCCGGGTAGTCGGTATGCCAACCACCTCCGCGGCGAAACGCGTTGTACTTCAGCCGAACAAAAGTAAAGACGTCGTCTTTGAATCGCTGGTCGACTTCCCAGTCGGGCACGCCGTTGCGGTCCGGCTTGGCGTTGGGATCAAACGCTCGCCGCCGCCAGGGCTGAGCTTCGGTCGAGTCACTTGCCTGCCAGAGAAACGCTCCCCCAACGCAGAAAACAATCAAGACTGTCAGGAGTGACGTCATGACACGAGGTCGTGAGCCATCCTTTTGCGACGTGTTGAGTGACGGGTTCATCGCAGCCTCATTGCAACTTGAAGTAGGGTGAGCACTGCCCACCACAACGAACTCATTGTTGGCGGGCAATGCCCCCCTGCATTAACTCAGTTTGACGCTGGTTCTGGCAGCGACTGTCTCACAAGTTTCAGCAGCAACTGATGCGCATCTCGATACCGAGGTGCTTCTTCCAAAGCCATCAGCGTCTGTCGTTTTGCATCTTTCATTTTGCCTTGAGCGTGCAGCGATTTCGCCAGTCGAAAGTGAATATCCGCCGGATCGGCCGGATTCAGGAGCAATAGTCTGCTGAGTGCTCGTGACGCGACGGCCGGCTGATCACGTTTCTCAGCGACCGTTGCCCGTAATAAATGCGGCTGATTGAGCAACGGATCGATGGCGAACAGTCGAGCGGCAGTTTGCTCGACCGCTGACCAATCGGACGCTGCCGTCTGTAATTCCACGAGCCGCAGGTTTGCGGAAACGGCGTCATCGTTGATCGCCACGAACTGCTCAAGAACGCTTCGTTCTTCCGGGGCGCGTTCGAGTTTCTGATAAACACCTGCCAACCGTTCGTAGGAATTATCGCCTCCGATATATGTCGGATTAATTGAGATCAACTGTTTCAGAGTCTGTGCAGAATCAGCCCATTTCTTCGCCGAGAGCTGCCGCTGAGCGAGAGCCATCAGACCGACAAAGTTCTTTGGGTGCTCTTTCACCCACGCTTCCAACGCTCCTTCGCCCTGGGCAAGCAGCTCTTCAAGATTCGGCGGTTCCCAGTCGGCATCCGGTGCGAGTGACTCTGCCTGTTTCTTCGCAAAGGCTTCGAAGCGTTTTTCCAGTTCAGACAGCGCGGCGCACCGTCGATCCAACGCGACGTTCACGGGCAGGCCGAGTTTCAAATCGCCGAGCACTTTTCGAAGTGATTCCATGCCGAAGTTCTGGACGAGAAAATCGACGGCCATGCACGATTCGAAATACGCGAACTGAAGATGCCAGCCACTTTCCGGCCGCATGAATGCACTGCTGAGTTCACTGAGCGGTGTCAATCCGTCATTCAGAATGTGTTCGCGATATCGAGGGTCCATCCGCTGGCCCCACGACGGGTTTGCCCGCAACTCTTCGTAGACCGAAATCCCTTCACTCAACCAGCGAGGAATTTTGTTCTGCGTCAACTCAAGCGTGATGACGTGGCAGAATTCGTGCCACAACACGGCTTCCCAGTTCGAAGGATTATCGCGTCGTGATGCTGGGCTGTTGGCCGTGATGACTCGTCCGAAACAAACGCCCAGATAGCCCGAGACTGCTGGCATCCCAAATGTCCGAACGGCGAAGTCGTCTTCGTTTGGAAAGACTTCAACCGTGATCCGATCTTTCAACTCCAGGCCGTACTTCGAGCCGAGCGTCTGTTTGGCCTTGTGCAACAAAGCGAGCACCTCGGCTCCGTACAACTTCGACTCGTCCGTTTCCATTCTCAACGTAAACGAATCGTCCTGCAGCGTCGTAAACTTGCCAAGTTCGTCGTGCAGTTCAAGCAGGTTGTACGTCGCAACGTTGTAGCTGTCGATGTCGTACGCGGCGTGAGCGACTTTCCAGCCTTCCGTTTCTTCTCCAAGTCGAAGTAAGTCGTCGGCGAGTTGTCGTTGAGCGGGGGCGAAGTCTTGCTTTAACGTGAGTGCCTTACGCTGGTAAGCGGCGCCTTCGCGGAAGCGATAGTGCTGCGAAAGCTTGCGACCAATCAGATGGTCAATGCGAGGGTTCGTCGTCCAGCGTGCGAGCGCTTTGTCTCGAAAGATGACTTCGCCTCGCAGATCGTTCATCAGATGAGCGATGGCTGCTCGGTAGGCAAAGGCTTCCGGCTCCAGAGAATCGATTTTGTGGACCCGGTCAAGTAACTCGATTGCCGCATCGTACTGCTCGGCGTCGACCATCCCGTCGACCATGAACAGAATGCTTGGAATATGGTTCGGGTTTAGTTTCAAAGCCGCTTCAATACCGACCGCCGCCGCCTGACGATCAGTAGACGCAATCGCTCGCGCGAGACCTGACGTAAAATCAGGGTCGTCCGGAAACTGCTCCAACGCCGCTTTGAAATTGTCTGCCGCCAGCGAGTCGTCGCTTTTGCTAAGTGCCAGGTTACCGATCGCCAGCCAGGGTTCGCGGCTGGTCCGGCTGCGAAGCTTTGCTTTCTCGAAACGTTCATCAAGAATTTCTCTCGCATCGCGGCCATCGAATTCGTCGATCTGGCCGAGGATGACGAGTTCTTCCGCGTCGGTGTATCGCCAGGAAAACTGCTTCACCAGCGTACGAATCTCCGTCAGCAAGAGTTCGGCAAGTTCTGCTCGACCACTTCGCAAGGCCGATTCGCGAGCCAGCCAACGCAGCCGAATGCTCCAGGAATATCGACGCAGGCCATTGGCAATGGTCATCAAAGAGGCGTCGAACTGACCAATCGCCGCCTCGGCCCGAGCCTTGATGACCGGCCAGGATTCGCCGTATCGGTTCTTCGTGATCGCTTCGTGTGTCGCCTCGATGCACGCGTGATAGTCGCCTTTGATGAGCATGTCCCGACACTCAGTCAGCTCGGCGGCTTTGACGTTTGCAGAGGGGACGACGACAGCCAGAAAAATCACGGCCACAGCAACGGCGACGCGGAGTCGGAAAGAGTGATCGAAGTTGCTCGCCAAGCGTGGGCGAGAAGCGGTCGCAGCCGGCAAAGGACAACGAATCTGCCGGTGACACTGGAATTGCTGCCTGTCCGCAGGTGCGGCCATGAGCGACCTTCCGTGGCCAGTCGTGAACGGCGAATGTTCGGCGGTCAGGTGCCGATCCCGCAATTCCGGTGGGCTGGAGTCAGTTTCTAGGTATTGCATTCGGCAGGCCGAAGCTGGAAGACGTTAACGAATAAAAAACGCATCGACAACACGTCATGCGATCATCCAGCGTAGCAGAGCCGGCGGGGGTATCGAGGGGTCAGTATTCGGATCTGGGAAAAATCAGAATTTGTCACAGATTCATGTACGGAATTGCCGCCAGATTCCCACTGTTATTAAGAGGCGTTTGATTTCGGGCGTCTGTAAGCACGGAAGCTGTTTGAATTCTGCGGATGCGGAGCTGGAACTATGCGACTCACACTTCGAACCCTGCTGGCGTACCTCGACGATCTGCTCGAAGCAGGGCAGTCCCGCGAGATCGGCGAAAAGATCAGCGAAAGCGGTTACGCGTCGGCTCTGGTCGACCGCATCCGGGAAGTCATGCGTCGCCGCCGACTGACCGCCCCAGATCCAAAAAGCCCGAACAGCGGCCTGGATACAAATTCGATCGCGGAGTACCTCGACAACACGCTTGATCCGGACGCTGTGGCAGACGTCGAGAAGGTCTGTCTGGACTCGGACGTGCATCTGGCCGAGGTCGCAGCTAGTCATCAGATCCTGACGTTGGTGCTCGGCGAGCCGGTCGACGTTCCGGCGAGAACTCGCGAGCGTATGTACGCGCTCGGCCCAAGTGGAAAGCCGGCCGGCTCGGGCGCTCTCGTTGACGAAGAAGGCGATTCTCAGTTCGACTCGGATCCTAGCGTCACCATTCCGTCTCGCCACGCGGCTGAAGAAAGCAAGCCACCCAACGACACGAATGGCGAAACATTCACGAAGACGATTCCCGACTACCTGAAGCCAGTTCCGCTTTGGCGTCGCATGGCACCGGTCGCTGTCGGAGTACTCGTGGGTGCCGTCTGGCTAGCAGTTGCTTACGTCGATCCATCGATTCCGCTTGGCAAGTCGTCAGATGATGGAAACACCGTTGCTCAGATTGATCCCGGAACCGAACTCGCAGTTTCACCGGAGGATTCGATCGGCAACGATCCCGGGCTCGAAGCGGCAATCGGTACAACGCCTGAACCGACTCCCGGCCAGCAGTCTGAACCCGAAGTCGTCGCCGCTAACAAAACGCCGCGCGACATCGCACAACTAGACGGCTTTGACCCCGACGCTCGACCAGGTACAGCGACCGTTCCGATGCCGGCCGTGCCGTCTCCTCAACCTGAAACCGAACTTGCCAGCACGACTCCTCAACCAGTCACACCGACACTGCCCGATCCGACACCGCCGCCCGTTGGAACTTCAGTGGCAGCCGTAACAAGCCCTCCGACAGTTGGTTCATCGGTCAGTGCTCCGTCAACCACGGTCGCCCTGACAACTCCGGCTTCGGTTCCGGTCAAGCCGGAAACCGTTGTGGTGCCAACCGTGCCTGCACCTGAGATGCTCTATACGTCTCGCGAAGGAGTCCTGGCCAGAAAGACCGACGAAGGCTGGTTAACAATGCCGCATCGAACAGCCATCCGAGCCGGCGATCGTGTGGCGTCTCTGGAACCGTTCTCGGCGTTGCTTGAAATCAGCTCGCTGGATTTGCTGATCGAACTCAAAGGCGGAGCGGTCATCGAGTATCTCGGAGCAACGGAAGACGAGCAGGTTTCGCTGCAACTTCTGTCCGGACTAATCAGCATGCAGCGACGATCGTCCGATACGAAAACCGAACCAATAGTCGTCGGCCTTCGCCTGATGGATGAGCCGTGCCGAGTCACGTTGCAATCACAGTCGGCCTTATGCGGGGCAGAGTTGAACATGGCGGAAGCCAACGCCTACGAAAAAGATCTCGGCGAGGATCGTTACACCGGGGGCCTGTTCGTCGTGAATGGTCGAGTCGGCTTTGTCGGCAAACTTGCTGGTGACGTCCGCCTGGTGGGGCCATCGTGGTTTCCGCTTACTCCGGTCGATCGGCGAGCGATGGCGGAAAGCGACGAACAGCCGCCTTTGTTAACCATCCCCGACTGGCTCGATGCGAGCAGTTCGCGGATTTCGTCAACACAGCGGCGATATTCCAGTCGCTTCCAGAATGAAATCGACGACGAGCAGCCGCTGCGAGACAGCATCCCGTCGATCGTGAAGTCGAAAATTCCGGCCATTTCAGAACTTGCCGTCAAGACAATGGCCACCACAAGCATGCACAATAATCTGGTGCAGGTGCTGGCCGAGGCGGAATTCCTAGAAGCTCGCAACGCCGCAATTGCCGGCCTGAGACGATGGCTTCCCGCAGCTCCTGAAAACCGAGAGACCATGCGAGCCTCTTTGCAGCGACACTTCCCGCCGGATCAGGTCGACACGCTATACCGACTTCTTTGGGGATACAGCGAGGACGATGCTCGCAATCCGGCAACGTCCCGCTTGCTGGTCGACTGGCTTGGGCACGATAGCCAGGTCATCCGGCAGTTGGCCTTCAATCATGTTTATCGACTGACCGGCCAGCGTTACGACTTCCGACCGATCAACCCGGCCAACCAGCGTAAAGTCGCCCTTGATCGGTGGTACTCGCACCTCGAACGGAACGACGGAAAGCTGCTGGAGTAAGCGAGTCAGCTATCGAGGATCTTTCGCCCCGGCGAGCTTGTGAATCGCTTTCCATTCTTCTTCGTTTACTGGCGTGATCGACAGCCGCGAGCCCTTCTGCATAACCGCCATGCCTGAGGCAACTTTATCCGCTTTGAGATCGTCGCGAGTGACGGGCGTTTCGAACTTCTGAATGATCTCGACATCGACCATGATCCACGTTGGTTTTTCCGGATCGCTCTTCGGATCGTAGTGCTTGTCTTTGGGATCGAACGCCGTGTGATCGGGGTATCCGGGTGCGATCACCTTTGCCGTCCCGACGACAGCCATCGGTTTCGCGTTGCTATGGTAAAAGAAAACCCGGTCGCCAACCTGAACGTCGTCACGCATCATGTTTCGAACCTGGTAGTTTCGGACACCGTCCCAATGCGTCGATTTGTCCTTGACGAGATCGTCGATTGAGTACGCGCTGGGTTCCGACTTGAACAGCCAGTATTGTCGCTTGCGTTTCTTTGCCACGTGTAAGATTCCTTCGATAGCGGACTTGAACCGGCCAAGTTTAGCGATGCGGCGTTACTCGACTGCTTTTGCAACGGGACCGAGCAAGGCGATAGCGGTGCTGAAATAAATAATGACGCCTAACACGTCAACGAGTGCAGCGATCAGCGGGTTTGACATCAGCGCGGGGTCCATGCCGAGCCTCTTAAACAGAATCGGCAATAGAGCGCCCGCAGTCGTTCCAAAGATCACCATGATAAAGACGGTAACCGCGACGACAATCGCCTCAGCCAGAGGGACCATGCAGATGGCAACGCCGAATGACAAAGCCATCAAGGCGGCTCCCAGAGTCAAAGCCATTCGTAGTTCGCGCATCACGATGAAATATTTGTCGCGATAATCCATCTCGCTGGTTGCCATCTCGCGAATGATCAGAGTCGCTGACTGCGAACCTGCGTTGCCGCCACTTGCCAGCACCAACGGAATAAACGCCGCCATCCAGACGTATGATCGCTGAAGTTCTTCGTAGCCCTGCATGACCCACGCGGTGAGAAACGCGGCTGCCAGCAAGATCACCAGCCAGACTCCGCGTTTCTGAGCCAGTACAAAGAACGGCGTCGTCATGTAGCTTTCGTCAAGCGGTTGAATGGCCGCCTGCATCTGAGCATCTTCAGTCGCTTCCTCTTCCAGAACATCCAGCGCGTCGTCCAGCGTCACGATTCCAACAAGTCGATGAAGGTTGTCCACGACGGGAATCGCCAGGAAGTCGTACCGAGCCAGTTCGCGAGCGACGTACTCTTCGTCATCGTCGACACGTACCGAAATAACATCCCGGTGCATGATCTCCGAAAGGGTTGCCGTCCGCTTTGCCTGGATCAGCTCACGCAATGAAACGATGCCGTCCAGTCGCCGACCTTCGTCAAGAATGTAGATGTAGTAAATCGTCTCGCTGTCCGGAGCTTGAATCCGCAGTTCGTCCAGGGCTTCCGAAACGGTGATCTCTTCCGGCAACGATGCGTACTCGGTCGTCATGATCGAGCCCGCACTGCCGTCGGGATAAGAAAGCAGTTTGCGAATATCCGTTCGCTCCGCCTGAGCCATCAGTGGCAGCAGACTTTCAACCTGCTCATCGTCCAGCAGTTCCAGAACATCGACGCGATCGTCCGGAGCCATTTCTTCGATCAATCGGGAAAGCCGCTTCCGGTCGGCAACGTCAACGATGGCGATCTGCAAACGAGGTTCAAAGAAGCCAAAGATCTCTGCCTGGAGTTCAGCATCGCACGAAACGAGGACTCGCCACAGTTCGGCCGGTTCCAGCTCATCGATCACTTCGGCCACGACCGCCGGATGCAATGCTTCGCAGAACTCGCGCAGACCGTCGTCATCATTCGCGTCGAGGGTCATGCGAAGATCGGGAAAGAGCAGCGATCGATAAAACATCGGGAGTCACCTCCGCGGATCACTTTGAGAACTGATCCACTGGAGAAAGCGTATCGGACGTCCGACCGCGCAGTGCTCGCCGGAATCGTGGCGGATGATACGGTTCACAGCCGCGCCGACACAGCTTCACAGAATGAGTCTGTGAGAATTCATAGGAAATCGATGTGTTCTCACATCCTCAAGGCGAGCCGTCGGCGTAAGCCGATGGGTAAATGCATTCCTGCCAAATCCGGCCGGCTTACGTCAACCGCTCGCCTGAGCAGACATTGCACTTCGACCAGCCAACCTACGCAGCGGTGGCGATGTTGCTCTGCCGGCCCCAGTCGTGAGCGGCGATCGATTCCAGGACCATTTCTGCGACTTTGAGAGCCTCGAGAGCTTCGTCACCACTGCAGGCCGGCTTCTTGCCGTGTCGAACACAATCGACAAATTCTTCAAGTTCAGCGGTCAGAGCATCTCCTTCGGCAACCGACGCTTTGTCGACTTCGATAAACCGGCCAAAGATATCGGCTTTCAGTTTCTCGATATCCGCACCCGGCTCACGAGCAAGCTCCAAAGGTGATCGCCCATAGCGTAGCGCTTCGCTCGGCGAGTAGCTGGTCACTTCACGCGTCTGAAGATCGACATCAACGCAACCGAGCGGCGACCAGACTTGCATGCCGCGTTTTGCGTCCGGATTCACGCGACTCGCTGTCAGGTCAGCGATGGCGCCGTTTTCAAAGAACAGCCTCGCGTTGACAATGTCTTCATGATTGCTGACGACATTGATTCCAAACGCCTGAACGTTTTTGACCGGCGACCGAACAAGATCAAGAACGAGATCGATGTCGTGAATCAGCAGGTCGTGAACGACGCCAATATCTGTTGAACGGAACGGAAATGGACTGACTCGTTCAGCTCGGATGTACTTGGGACTGCCGCACGCTTTTCGAGCGGCGACCATTGCTGGGTTGAATCGTTCGACATGGCCAACCTGGAGAACGGAGTTGCCGGCCTTCGCAAGATCGACGAGACGTTGGCCCTCAGCAACAGAATCAGCCAATGGCTTTTCGACAAGCACTGGGATTCCGTTTTCGAGAAACTCGCCAGCGATGTCGCCGTGCAATGTCGTCGGCACGACAATCGAAGCCGCGTCGATGTCGCCAATCATGTCTCGGCCGTTAGCCACCCAGCGAGTGTTTAGCTGATCGGCAATCGGCCGGCCAATCTCTTCTCGCGGTTCAGCAACGGCGACAAGTTCGACGCCCGGCAATCCGGAAACAATCCGAGCGTGATGTCTGCCCAAAGCTCCAACGCCGACTACCATTACTCGAAGATCGCTCATGATGAATTCTCGCGGTAGTGTGGGCATCGCCCACCAAATGGTTGTTCTGGTGGGCGGTGCCCACCCTACGGGCAACGGCTTCTACGCAGCCTTGGATTGTTTCGAATCGGCGGGCGGAGCATCGCGAACGGCTTCGCGGGCTCGTCCCTGTTTGCCGGCACTTTGCTGCTCAATTGCCGTCAGAAGCGTGTTCAGTTCCAACGGGATGATGCCTTCCAGCTCGTCGGTAAGAATCTTTCGAACTTCGCCGATTCGTTTGTGTTCTCGAAAGACAAGCCGATGAGCACGTTTGATCGTTCGAATAGTCGGCTCAGAAATTCCAGCTCGTCGCATGCCGATCAAGTTGATCGTGCGAACTTCCGGGTTGTCACTTCCGCATGCGAGCATGAACGGAGGAATGTCGTTCGGTACTCGGCAACCGCCGCTGATAAAGGCCAGCTTGCCGATCGTCGCAAAGTGATGGACGACACTGTTTCCCGAAACGATCGCTCGGTCGTGAACGTGCACGTGCCCGCCGAGCAGTACTCCGTTGACGAGAAACGTGTTGTTAAAGACGTGGCAGTTGTGTGCAACGTGCGCATTGGCCATCAGCATGTTGCCGTTGCCGATGCGAGTCCAATGGTCCTCCTTTTCGGCACCGCGGCTGACGGTGACTCCTTCCCGAAAGAGATTATCGTCGCCGATTTCGACTCCGGTGTCAGCGTCAGCTCGAAAGCTGACATCCTGCGGCTCACCACCGATCACACAGTTCGGCCAGAAGCGGTTCCGCTCACCAATGATGACCTTGCCCTGCACGGCCACGTTACTGTCAAGCTTCGTCCCGTTACCGATCGTGACGTCGGGGCCGACGACGCAGAACGGACCGATCTCGACATCGTCGCCAATTCGGGCTGACTGATGCACGTCCGACAAACGTGAAATCCTGGTTGACATGGGGACGTCCTTGTCCTGAAAAGTTCCTGCGGTTTTGATTTTAGATCGTAGGGTGCGTCTTGACGCACCCTACCAGCTTCCAATGATCGTCTAAGCAACCTGAGTTTCTAAATCCTCTGCGGCAGACGCATCCTGCAACTGACGCATGAGTTCGTGGTTTGTC
Source organism: uncultured Planctomycetaceae bacterium (assembly GCA_943787265.1). Lineage (GTDB taxonomy): Bacteria > Planctomycetota > Planctomycetia > Planctomycetales > Planctomycetaceae > JABMPE01. The sequence goes on from CALSLT010000004.1 coordinate 336,870, forward strand.
TGATGGCCGGTTCGCCAGGCGTTGAAGTAGCCTTGAACGTCGCAGCCGGTTAGAGCGAAGTCGCCGATGCAGTCGAGTATTTTGTGACGAGCACATTCGTCTGCAGCTTTGAGTTCGTTATCGAGAACTCCATCAGCCGTAAAAACCAGCAAGTCCTTCGCTGTGGTTCTCGGTCCATAGCCCAAAGCTTTGAGCGAAGCGATTTCGCTGTCGAGAATAAACGTCCGCGCGAAGCAGATTTCGTTGACGAACGTTTCCGGCGTAACGTTGACTGTGTAGCTTTGCGCTGGAATCGGCGAGTTCGGTCCGTAGTCGAGCAGGTAAGTAATTGTCTGGCCTTCGCGGCCGAACGGACGAGCATCGATCATGCTGCCATCTTCGGCCGTGACGTGCAGCGGTTTGGGAACTCGCAGTTGGGGTTTCGTTGCCGATTGTTCTTCGAAGTCCGCGATCAGCAATGCGTCAACGACTGCTTTGCACGATCCGTCGAAACCTGGTGTCTCCGGAGCGTTGATCTCGATCAGGCAATTGTCGACTTGAAGACCGGCCAGTGCTGACATGACATGTTCGACCAGCTCGATCGTCGCTCCATTGCCTGAGATTCCTGTTCGACGCTGTCGCGGAACCAGAAAGTCGTGAGCTGCGGGAACGCATGGCTGACCGTTGAGGTCGACTCGCTGAAAGACGACGCCGTGGTTCTCCGGAGCCGGAAGAAACCGCAAGCTGACATCAGCCCCCGTCAGAAATCCGACGCCCTCTGCCGATGTTTCTTTGCGAATCGTTCGTTGATTTCTTGAAGCCATAAACAACTCCCGGCATGCCGTCTGCCGGCGAAAATGTTGGGAGTTCAGGTCGATTGTTTGAAATCTCAGCAGCGCTGATCGTTCAAAATTTCGGTCTGAATCAAAGTCTTGATAAACGCAGAAAACCGGGACTCCCTCAAGCGAGGAAGTCCCGGACGAAAATCATCCATTGGCGAGCTTTGAGAACGCTCTTGCGTCAGGTAAAGCCAATTCGGCAAAACCGACGCCTTACAACTACTGACGAGCCGGGCCAGTTGTTGGCTTCGCGGCCGCACGCGGAACTGCCGGGTTAACCGGCGTGTACTGTCGATTCAAGTAGTCGATCACGGCGTCCGTGATGTCATCCTGCGGACGATGGAAAATTACCAGCTTGTTGAGACCGTTGGCAAGACTCGAAGGATTCGTCTTGTCGAGTTCGGCACTGTTGAACCGCATGACCATTGAGTACTTAAAGTGGCCAGCATAAAGCTTGATCACTTTCACAGCGTCGACGTAAATGTCCTGGAAAATCTCGGCTTCCTTACGTTGATACTGGACGTTAGCCAGTTTCCGCTTGGTCTCGAAGTCCGAGCTAAGCTGTGCGAGATCGGCTTCACGCTTGATGTACTCAGCACTGCCTGGCTTCAGTAGTTTCAGCTCTTCTTTGACCTTTTCTGCCTTGGCAGCAATTGCTTTGGCTTCGGCCAACGCGGTTTCCATTTCGGCCTTCAGCGAAGCTCGCATGTCTTCAAACTTGTTGTACTCTTTGAAGACGCGAGCCATGTCGACCAGACCGATTTTCACCGGTGCAGCTGGCGCTGCCGCGGCTGGCTGAGTCTGGCCGATGGCCGGGGCTGTCAGGCCGATGCAACACGCAAGGGCGACGGCGGATACAGTTTTCTTCACGGCTTATGCACTCCTTTGCCTTGCCGGACGCGCAGTCGCGTATCGATCGTTCGATACGACTGGAGAACGGGCTTCCATTCCTCGTTTGTGAAACGGTTCATCATTGAACCGATGCCTTTACAGGTCGCGGTATTCTGCACATGTCCGGATCCGGGTCAATATGGATCGTGGACGAGCAAATACGGCCGCAATGAGCCCTGCAACGCTTAGTTCGCAGAGCTATTCCCGGTCGGCGGATCGTTTGCTTGAGGTGTGCCGTCTGGAAGCTCGGTGTGATCCCAGTAGCAATCGAACGTCAGCCAGAAGGCTCGAGCGTACCGGTGGAAAAACATCGGGAAGAGCAAAAACCAGGCGACCAGCGGCGGCACGACGTAGCTGTTTGGATATCCCAGCGCAACATGGAAAATAATGTACGCCACCGTGAGCGACGCTGATGTCCACCCGTAGTTGATATAGGTTGAGCCGAGGAAATAGCCGGGTTCGCGTTCGAATTTGAAATCACAGTGGCCACAGCGTTCGTTCATACGAACGAAACTGGCGAACAGCTTTCCGACTCCGCAGAGCGGACATCGCAATCGAAGAGCCCGTTTGTAGCCAATTTCAAATGGGACGCGTGCCACAAGACTTCTCCGCTATCGAACTGTGATTCTTCGCTGACATGCACTTACCCGGCAATCCTTCGATTAAGACTCGGTAGACGATAGCCGGGTTCGGAAATCTAACGCGTCTGAGAACAACGGAACATGCTGCGACTCGGTAAGTAGCCAAACCCGACCATACAAGCACCAGAATACTGTTTCTGGCGGCTGCCATGTGCGTCTGGTAGATTGACATTCGCGACATGACAGTCACGATTCCCGTCCCTGAACTGGCGAATCCAGCAGGCGGGCACGCATCCAGAGACACTATCCGTGAGGTACCGGGCATGGCTGACAACAAGAAAATGGCGGCAGATTGCTTTCGGCGAGGTACCGAAGCCATGCAGAAGGAAAACTGGGATTACGCCATCCAGATGTATATTCAGTCCGCTCGGATGGTGCCTGACAACCTGCTGTTTCGACAGACGTTGAGAGGTTGCGAGAAGAAAAAGTACGACAACAACAAGACCGGTGCCAAGATGGGCGGCATGAAACTGATGGGCCCTCGAGGGTCGCATCAAAAAAGGGCAGATGAAAAAGGACTGGCGCGCCGTCGATCAGGCATGCGAAGAGGGCCTGGCGATCAACCCCTGGGATCCACAACTGAATGCCGATCTCGGTGCAGCCTGTGTCAATCTCGAATTCAAAGAGATTGCGGTCTTCGCGTACGAGTGTGCGGTCGAAGGTGACTCCAACAACAAAGGCCTGCTGCAGACACTCGCCGAGCTCTACGAAGCTCGTGGCGACTTCAACGTCGCAGTCACCGTCTGGGAGCGAATTTGTCGCGTCGACCCGAACGATGGCGCCGCCAGAATGCGTGCCAACCAGGCCGCGACCAAGCAAGTGATCGATCGCGGCGGATACGAAGGTGCTGACGATACCAAGGGAGTCATGGCGGCACATGAAGTGGCCAAGAGACTCAACATCAGCAAAGACGGAGCAGCAGATGGCCCAGGTCAATCAGAAGAGGCCGACCTGCAACGTGCGATGCGTAAAGAACCCGACAACAAAGACCACTACCAGCGACTTGGCGACTTCTACAAACGCAGCGGAAAATTCGACGAAGCCATTCAAATGTTTGAAAAGGCTGTCGAGCTTTCCGGCGGCGATGTAAACATCAAGGAGCAGGTTGAAGACGCTCAGCTCGACCAGATGCGCAAGAACGTCGACATCGCCAAGTCCAGAAAGGACGACTCCGAAGAAGCCGCCCAGCAGATCAAGGACTTGGAAAAAGAATTCCATCTGCGCGAGATGGAAATGCTCCGTGGACGAGTCGACCGATACCCTGGTGACTTGCGTCTCAAGTTTCGTCTGGCTGAAGGGTTCATGCAGGAAGGCAAATTCTCAGAATCAATTCCGCTGTTCCAGCAGGCGAGTCGCGATTCGCGGATGGAAGCAAAATGCCTCGCGTTTCTAGGTCGATGTTTTATTCAGGAAAAGAAGTATCCACTGGCGAAACGTCAGTTCGAAAAAGCGGCTCCAAAAATCGACGTTCACGAGCAGGAAGAACTTTTCCTGGAAGTCCACTACTGGCTCGGTCGGCTCTGCGAGAGCTCGAAAGACGTCGAAGCTGCAGAAGAGCACTACGGCGAAGTTCTGGCAGTCCAATACGAGTACCGCGACACTCTGAAACGGCTCGAAGGTCTTCAAGGCGGTTAGTTCAACTGCTGTAGGGTGCGTCTTGACGCACCACTCCGTGACACCAGGCGTGCTGGTGCGTCAAGACGCACCCTACGGTCTTCGGCAAGCATTCACGAAATGAAGCGACAAGCTGTATGCCCAGCCTGACTGTCGAAAACTATCTTAAAGCGATCCTTCAGCTTGAACTGAAGACCGGTGCGTCCACGACCTCAACTGGCAGCCTGGCGACAGCGTTGGATGTTTCGCCGGGAACTGTAACCAGCATGCTGAAGACTCTGGCCGAGTCGGGTCATGCAACGTACCGCCCGTACGAAGGTGTCACGCTGAGTGAATCCGGCAGGCAGGTCGCACTGAGAATCGTTCGTCGGCACCGGTTGATTGAGCTCTTCCTCGTCCAGACGCTTGATTTGACCTGGGACCAGGTTCACGACGAGGCCGAAAACATGGAACATGCCGTCAGCGATTTTCTCGTTGACCGCATCGATGACTTTCTCGGACGCCCTGAATCAGACCCTCACGGCGATCCCATTCCTGCTCGCGATGGAGAACTTCGCGGCGAGGGACAACAAACGACTCCGCTTGTCGAGTCGCCAGCCGGTTCGCATATTCGATTCGCGCGAGTGCTCAATCAGGATTCCGAATTCCTGCGACACTTGAGTGACTCGGGGCTTGAAGTCGGTTCGGTCGCCACCATTCTGGATGTCGATCAAACAGCCGGCGACGTCACGCTGCAACTGCCGACTCGCGAGACAACTCTGGAACGATCCGTTGCCGAACACCTGCTCGTCGAAACGGTACCATCGGAGCTCGCAACTGATTCACCGCCAACTAATTCGCTTGCGAACGAGGCGTGACGGTGAACGAGACTCCGGAAAAGCAAACTGAGTCGAACGCTGGAGACGAGCCGGACAGTGTTGGGCAAGTTCCCACGGAAGGGGCTTTGTTCGGAATCGACTTCGGAACAAAACGAATCGGAATCGCGATTTCGAATCCTGAGCAAACAATTTCGATGCCGCTCGAAAACTACACGCTTCGAAAGCCTGATCTGGACGAAGAATGGCTCAGGCAACTTGCGAGAGGGTACGGCGTTAGAGGACTCGTTGTCGGCCTGCCAGTCCACATGAGTGGTGACGAAGGCGGCAAGGCAAAACAAGCTCGTGAGTTTGGCCAGCGAGCGGCTGAAGTTACCGGTCTGCCAGTTGCCTGGTGGGACGAGCGTTACTCTTCGTCGGTCGCCGACATGCGAATGGACCAGGCGGGCGTGTCGAAGAAACGTCGAAAGAACCAGCGTGACCAGCTCGCGGCGCAAGTCATCCTGCAATCATTTCTCGACGCAGAAGATCGCACGGCGTCACCAACATCGTTCGCTGAATGAGAGTCAGCGAGGAACTCGCGGCCGCTCTGATTCTTCAGCATCCGACGGATCGGCATCCGTCAGTTTGAAGTCTGCTGAATCGAACGTCGGAGCGCTTGCACAATAAGGGCAGTTGGTTCCGTAAATGATACGACGGCAACGCCGGCATTCGTGCGGGCCCACCTGGATCGGGCGGAATTTGATCCGTTTATAAATCAAATAACCAAAGCCCATCGCAATAGCGACGGTTGGCCCCCAGACAAGCTCGCCAAGCAGAGTCCCAAACGTCATCGGGAACAGCCAGACAAACACCGAGCCGCACATCAGATAAACAAACGCGACAACCCATCGTTCACTGTTGTTGTCTGCTTCGCGAGCTGCCGAGTTGATTGCTTCTCCAAATTCCTCACGAAGCAGTTCAAACTTCAATTCACTGATGAGTCCCACGTTTGCGGCATGAACTTTTGACAGCAGACGCTGAACGCTATCAAGCAATCTGTAGGTGTCGTCGAAATTGAACTCGCCCTGATGTGCCCATCGGTTTCGAAACGCTCGAAGTTCCGCAACCAGGCTTCGTTCAAACAGGTTCAGCTTCCGGCGGAACACTGAGTTCCATTGATCCCACATCACCGTCAGCAGGGCGTGCGCATCCCACTTCTCAATGTCGTCATCGAGTTCCGTGTGTGAGCGATCGTTGTTGAAACTCTTGCGAGCTTCCGAAATCCACTTGTCGCCGTGGACGGAACGTAGCTGACTGTGGACGAATGGGCGTAAGCCTGCCGTCAACGTGTCCAGCGCAGTTGTTACGTTGTCCTGAAAGGTGTTCACAGGGCGACCAAATTTGGAGAGTCTACTTTTGGGAGGGAGCAGTCACGATGTTGCATTCTGCTCCGGAAAGCATCTGGGCTTTCCGGTTTGGGACGCTTCGGGAATCTGTTCACCCTAAGTATCGCCGCAGAACAATGGGCTGCCGTCTCTCAGAGTACGAATTGCGGATTGCCGCAGCTACAAAGGAAGCGTCAATTCGGTTGTAAAACCAGGAAGGCTGCAGAGCGACGACGGCGTGTACAGCTATTCGGTGTTAGTCCTAATTGAACACCTCGGTCGAAAGCGCAGCTCGTGCGGGGTTGGTCCGGAATCGCAAACAGATTTTCTTTTTTTCGTGTCGGGGTTTGCCATCCGATCTGGTGGACATTGGCATTCGCTCAAAAGTTAGAGTTTGTCCACGTCCACAGAACAAATTTCGACTGTCCTGTAGCAATGCTGACGCCGCTCAATCTTTACGTAGCCGACAACGCCACTCTTGAATTAACACACCGTTAAGGGACTGATACAAAGAGAAAGGCCTCGTCACTGACAATTCGTGACGAGGCCTTCTCACAGCTTTCTCATTGTTCGTAGCGTGCTGTATTCCAGACTTTGCATCCACATGCCTGGATACTTCACTCGTTACGCAGCCACTTTCTGCGCGCCAGGGAATGGCAGAATGAATGGGACACCTTGACGACGATCGTCGCAAGCCTGCACGAACGCCTCGAACAATTGCATATCCAATCGTGACGCCGTGTCATTCTCAGGGTGCCACTGCACACCGTGGCAGAACCATTCCGGATCGGTTGATTCGTAGGCTTCGGTCACGCCGTCGGGTGTTCGAGCTGACACCTGGAATTCTGGCGCGAGCATTCCGACCGACATGTGATGCTGGCTGTTGACCCGAATTTCGCCCGGCCCATAGATCTCAAAGAGCATCGACTCTTCTTCGATTTCGATGAGATGACGCAGATTCGGTTCAACCGGATCACGATGTTGCAGTGGTTGCTCAAAGTCTTCCGGAATATGTCGCAGGATGGTTCCGCCGCAAATCAAATTCATGAGTTGCATACCGGAACCGATCGCCAGGACGGGCAGTTTCTTTTCGACAGCCAGTTCACAAAGTCGACGGTCAAACATTTCGCGACGGGCTGGCATCGTGCGTGAAGCCGGGTGAGGATCATGGCCGGCTAGTTCGAGATCGAGGTCCAAATGACAACCGCCAAGCACGAGCCCATCGACCATATCAACAACAGCTTCGATGTCTTCGTGGTCTTCGAATGGCGGAATCATGATTGGAAGCCCGCCAGGACAATTTCGTGCCTTGTTGTTTCCTGCAGTCTGAATCTTCGAAGCGGTGACGCAGTCAAAGTAGCCAGCGTTGAACCAACTTAAGGCCCCTCCTTCTGTACGTGCTTCGCGAAAGTCGCCATTGATCCCGATGATTGGTTTCTTCGACATTACGTTTCCTTGCTCGAAGTGTCTTCCCTGAAACTTCTCGCCCAGACAGAGCATCTGCGCGTGGTGGTTCTTACGAAGCAAGGGGCTGCGACAAGCAGGGTCGCAATGCAGAGAATGAGTGCGGCTCACACCACCACCTAAGCCGGTGCTGTGACGAATCCATTCGGTGCCGTGCGAACCAATCCTTGATTCGTGGCCAATGCAAATTCCATTCGCATTCGACCAACGCCTTCCCAACGATCCCTTTCGTCAGGTTGCAGAGCATCAACTTCCAGTCGACATCCTGCCAAAGCGAGCGGGATGGTATCGGGCCGCAACCCCAATACAAGCAGATCCCCGATCTTGTGTCTTTTATTTTTTGAACCACTGCCCGTAGTGCTCCGACGCATGACCTGCACGCAAGAATGTCGGGCTGTCAGATTCGTAATGTCATTTCTGAACGGTTAACGTCTTAGCCTCGTGTTGTCCGTGCAAGCTTGGAGCTCGCATTGCTTATCGAAATCGCTTTCCGTACGCCGCGGCTGGGAGTCCTCATGAAGTTGCGTGAATCAATTCTGCTGTCCGTTACTTTGCTTCTGGCGTTGAATTCGGCAATTGAAGATTGCTGTGCGCAACCAGCCGCCAGAAAGCATCCGATTTCGAGTGAAGATCGCGATAAGCTCACGGAGTCCCTCCGCAAGAACGCAGAAGTCTTGAGTGAGAAACTGCTCGAAGAAGACTCCTCGCGAGTGCGTCTTTGGTCGCAACGAGGTGACGTCCTGTTCTTTCTCGGAGACTTCAAGAAGGCAGTCGCCGACTACGAAAAAATGGTCGATCTGGATCCGCAGCAGGGGGATTCGCATTGGCGACGAGGCATTGCTCGCTTCTACGCTGGGCAAACCAAAGAAGCAGCTCAGCAGTTCGAAGCGTACCACTCGTTCGATGACATCGATCGTGAGAACGGTATCTGGCGGTACTTCTCTCAGTATCGAGCCTACGGCCCGAAGAAAGCGAAAGAAGGGCTACTGAAGTACCGAAAAACGGACCGCGAGCCGTTTCCGGACGTCTATAGGCTTTTCTCGGGAGACACGACTCCGAAAAAAATTCTTGCAGCAATCGCCAATGCCGAAATCAGTAAAGACGAGCGTGAGAAGCGGCTGTTCTACGCTCAACTTTACATCGGCCTGAATCATGCCGTCGAAGGTCGCGATGCGGATGCCATCGAGCATCTTCGTGAATCAACGGCCAATAGTTGGGGCCGGAGTGCCGGATACGGCCCGCAATATATGTGGCATGTTGGGCGAGTCCACCTGGATTTGCTTCTGGCAAAACTGAAGAAAGCAGAAAACAAATCAGTCAGCACAGACGACTCTTCCGATGGACCAACACAGCCGCCACAGCCTGGCGACGGACGCTGAACGATGGATGTCGCGATTATCACTGCCGGCGGAGCGGGGATGTTCTGCGGTTCGTGCATGCACGACAACACGTGGGCTCGCGCGTTGCGCGACGCCGGCGTCAACGTCACTCTGATCCCAACATACACTCCGATCCGAGTGGACGAAGAAGACCTCAGCTCGAGACGAGTGTTCTTCGGCGGGATTAACGTCTATCTCGAACATAAGTCGAAACTCTGGCGAACACTGCCACGCTGGATGACACGGTGGGTCAATCACCCATCGCTGATTCGATTCGCGACAGGCTTCGGAGTCAGCAACGATGCCGCAGAGCTTGGCGAGTTGACGCTCGACATGCTGGACGGCGAACTCGGCTCGCAACGACGCGACGTCGAAGAACTGGTTTCGTTTATTGCCAATGACTTGAAGCCGGACGTCGTTTGTTTCAGTAACGCTTTACTCGCGGGGGCAGTACGTTCACTGCGGCAAAAATACGACGGGAAAATTGTCTGCACGCTACAGGGTGACGACATCTTTCTCGACGGTCTTTCAGCCGAGCATCGCCAGGGAGCCATCGACCGAATCAGCAGCCGAGCCGCTGACTTCGATGGGTTTCTCGTTCACAGCGACTACTACCGTGACCACATGGCAGCCATGCTGAAGTTGCCAGGCGAGAAGTTTGCTCGCATTCCGTTGGGCATCGACTTCTCAGGTTTTTCGCCGCTTGAGCAGCCTCGAACTGACAACGAGTTTCGCATCGGTTACTTCGCGCGAATTTGTCCGGAAAAAGGACTGCACGTTCTGGTTGAAGCGGTTCGCAAAATTCGAAAACAGCACCCGGACGTGAAACTGATTGCCGGAGGTTATCTCGGATCTCGCGACGCTACATATTTCGAACGTGTGACGACAGACGCCGAGGATCTCGGAGACGCATTCGAATACATCGGCAGTCCCGCCGATCAATCTGTGAAGGCCAGGTTCCTGCAAGGTCTCGACGTGTTGTCCGTGCCAGCTCCGTACAAAGAACCCAAGGGCATCTACATTCTGGAAGCGCTTGCCTGCGGAGTTCCCGTTGTGCAACCGGCACATGGTGCCTATCCGGAAATGCTTGCCACAACGCAGGGCGGACTTCTATTTGAGCCAGGAGATGTCGACGATCTCGCCGAAAAACTGAGCGAGCTGATCGTCGATTCGGCAAAACGAACTATGCTCGCGACACAGGGAAATACGCTTGTCCGCGAACATTACAGCCTGACGGCGATGACAAATGCGACCGTGTCCGCGTTTGAGGCATTCCCTCACAATGCGACGGATGTCATTTCTGTCGATCCTGACAGGCAGGAAACTCCTTGAAGCAGGGATTATTGAGTGGTAACGTTACCGGACTACTCATTTCATTAGCACTTCTTTCAGTTTCTTCTTCCGCGGGCTTTCTGGCAGCAATCTTCAACACATCTACGCTGTCTGGTCGGTGGTTCGGATCGGCGTTTCCTGTCGTGTCTTTTCGACTCACGTCAGCAACCGTCGCACTTTTGAAGCTGTCCGACTTCTGTAACAACTCCTAATCTGGTTCCCGCCCCCAATTCGGCCGGTTTCTCGCAGTGGTAATTCACAAATCGGTGCTGTACCGTTTGTCGGTTCCATTTGGCAGAAGCCGCACAGGCACAGTGTTTTCGCCTCGCCGGATCGCTGTCGTTTGAAGGAAAAGTTCGTGCGAAGAACTACCGATACCAATCGGATTGTGACGCGGCTTCGCCGTGTGTGCCTTGGTTTGGTCATTGCGGTGACCTTGATCACGTCGACGGGCAGTTCGTGCTTCGCGCAGGCAGGAGATGCCGGGCTTCCGAAAGGATTTCGCCCACCACCGCCAATTCCTGCGGAACTCGCGATCGAGAATCCTCTCATCACCGAGGATCAGGTCACCGCTTGGAAGCCGAAAAGACTGGCTTTTCAGGATGCCCTCGGCAAAAAACTGGCAGGTGATGCCCCAAAGAAAATTGACGAAGGATTTCGCGTCAACGTTCATGCTCTTTCGATCGTCGAGAAACGAGACGACCTGATAGATACCCGCAAAGCGATCATCAGATACATCGACAACTACATTCCTGAAAAGAACGTCGATGAGAAAAAGTTCGCATGCAAGACAGTGGTTAAGCACGCGAAGACTTTGCTTGACGGCAACTTTCACGTTCGCATGCAGGCTGTATTGCTGATCGGCTCTCTGAACATTTCACCGCAAGTCCCAGGGCTACGTCCAAAACCCGCCGTCGCGTACATCGACGGGCTGCCGCCCCTTCTCGACGTAATCCATCCGCCCGCAGACGGTATTGAGCAACCCGAACCCGTGCGAATTCTGGCAGCAATGGTTGCGACTCGGCTTTTGGAACAAGGTCGTCACACACTCAAGGTTAACAGCAAGATTCCTGTCGATTGTGCGAAACGCATACTGGCTGAGTTGAACGGAAACGGCTCAGACTGGTACCACCAGCGACTGATCGAAGCACTTACTCAGACAGCTTTGTCAAACGTACCAAACGCTCAGAATCAGCAGGAACCGCTGATCGTCGAAGCACTCGCGAAAATCCTTGCGAACCCACGACGCTCTAATCAAATCCGAGCTCGAGCCGCTTACCTACTTGGCAGAGTACCAATGCCAGGCGGCCTGCAGTCAGCACCGATCGCCTATTCGATCGTGAAACTGACACAGAAAATCGCCACAGAAGTGAATCAACGGCGAGTGCCAGGTTCAGACGCGATTTTCAGGCTCAACGACATCTATCTGGCATTTGTCCCAGCGACTAAGGGTGAATCGACAACCGACGGTCGAAAGGGTGCTGGTTTGCAGTCGACGCTTAACCAGAAACCAATTCAGAATGCGTACAATGATATCAAACCCTTGGTGCAACTGATTTTCCGGCAGTTTCAGGTAGCTGGCAATAAGCAAGACGTCCAGATCGTGTTCCCAGCGGCCATGATCGCAAAGTTGAACGCCTGGTCGAAACCCAAAGATATGGCTCTGGCTAAGGGACGAAAGCCCATTAACGACGCGCCAACTCCGCCTCCCGCTCGCCCCCAGGCGGCCCGACGGAATAATCGTACAGACCGAGACAGCTAATCGCGTCTTTGCCCCATTCGCCTTTCGAGTCTGACCAATCCGTTGGTTGCTGAGTAATTCAGACGAACGTGACGGTCAGTTCCCGGGTTACCGACCTGCGAGACCCCTGATTGAGCCTGCGGATGGATCGTTGACTCCATTTCGGCCAGGGATACACTTTTGGTCTCCGCTCACGCGTCCTGCGCTTCTTCGCGGGCAAACCGAGTGGACAGCTTTTCGTTACCAGATTGTTGCCGGTTGCCACTTCCAGCGGGTTCAGACCTGTCTGGCGGCCACACCGGGGATCCTGAAGAACTACTTCCGGATGATGTCTGGTCACTTCCACCCAGTTGAACTGGCTGTCCCTGCCGACTGTTGTCCCGTTCCTCTAAGACCCTCGTACGGCAATGTGCCGAGTGTCGATTGAGAATCGCAACGCGTCCGCGCAATTCGGGACGGCCCGAAAATAACCGTGAGAGTACAGTCTGATGGCCCAGTCCAGAGACCTCTTTGACGACAGTACAATGACGTTCGGCGAGCACCTTGAGTGCCTGCGAGTTCACTTGATCCGAGCCATCATCGGCCTCGCCATCTGCGTCATCGGTGCGCTGTTTGTCGGTGATAAAATTGTTGCCATCGTACGATCGCCAATTGATACGGCGCTTCGTAAAGCCGCACAAGTCGAAGGCTCCAATATCGAGGTTGTCGACATCGCGGACGTCTCGATGACGGATATCTGGCAAAGCATCCTGGAAAAACTCGGACTCGCGGAGCCTTCCGAACAGCCTGAACCAGGCACCGGGACCGCGGAAACTCCTGCTGAGACGTTCACGCAGCTAAAAACTGACAACGAGTTTGACCGAACGATCATCGTGAACATCATGCCGTCGGAACTGGCTGCTGCTCTTCACGAATACAATCCGGGCGCATATCCGGCAGCGAAGCCGACTTCAGAAGACGATGAAGAGAAGCCACTCGAAATTCGCATTGCCGCGCCGGAATTTCAACAGCTTGAGACGGTAATCGATCGTCAGAACCAGACCGTGACTCTGAACGTCCAGGAGGCGTTCATGACCTACCTCAAGGTGGCATTCATTGCTGGGCTGTTAATCGCAAGCCCCTGGGTGTTCCGCGAGATCTGGTTGTTCGTGGCCGCCGGTCTGTACCCACACGAGCGGAAGTACATCTACATTTACCTGCCAATGAGCCTGTTTCTGTTTACTGGCGGAGCCGTGTTCTGCTTCTACGCAGTGTTTCCGTTTGTTTTGAAGTTTCTGCTCAGCTTTAACGCGATGCTCGACGTCAACCCGCAGATTCGACTTTCTGAGTGGATCAACTTTGCAGTCATGCTGCCAGTCATGTTCGGAGTGAGCTTTCAGTTGCCGCTCGTCATGCTTTTCCTGGAACGAATTTCGGTCTTCGAGATTGCTGACTATCGCGAAAAGCGTCGCATGGCCATCCTTGTCATCGCGTTTCTTTCGATGATCCTGACACCAGCCGATCCGATGAGCATGCTGCTGATGATGTTCCCTCTGACTCTGCTCTACGAACTCGGCATCATTCTTTGCGGCTTCAAAGCACACAAACCAGAGGTCGAAGGTTTGGAACCTGTCTGACATCAAACCTCAACCGCCGAATCGACTCCCGTATGACAAGCAGTGAATCCGACAGCGCGCACGCCGACATCGGTATCGTTTCGGCGTTGCCGATCGAGCTCGGTCAGTTCATGGATCGATGCGAGCGGGTTAAGCATTACAAGGGCGAGGATCTCACATTCAAAGGTGGCCGTTACGACGGCATTCGGGTCGTCGTTGCAGAATCGGGCATGGGTTACGCGCGAGCCCGCAAAGCCTCGCTCGCGATGATCGACGCCCACAGTCCAAAGTGGATTCTCTCCAGTGGTTTTGCGGGAGCTTTGATTCCGACGATGAAGATCGGCCAGATCGTCGTGGGCAATGAGATCGTCGACCAGCACGGGCAGAAGAAGAAACTCAACCTCAGCCTGGAAAGCGATGTCGAAAACGGACTCCACGTCGGCAGATTGCTGACAGCCGACGAAATGGTTCGGACCGTGGAACAGAAACGCCAGCTTCATGAAGACTGCGAAGCCATTGCCGTCGACATGGAAAGTCTGGCCGTCGCACAGGTCGCGGCCGAGACGAAAACAGGCTTCATGGCCGTGCGAGTCATCAGCGACGATATGTCCGCCGACCTTCCGTCCGAAGTTCTGTCGATCATCGGCGACACCGGGGCTGTCCGAGTCGGTGCCGCACTAACGTCGATCTTCAAACGCCCGGAAAGCGTGAAAGACATGCTGCATCTCCGAACGAACGCCCAGGCCGCTGCAAAAAGTCTGGCGACATTTCTGGACGGCGTCGTACACCAGCTTCACGCTGCAGGTTAAAGTTCGACAACGAATTTCAGTAGGTCGGGCTTTGTCGGATGAAGTCTGGAAGCTGCCAGTTCCGACGATCAAATCGGAATTCCGCCAGACACAGCCTGACCTACAAAAAATGACGACGAGTTTCGAACAGGAGGAGCAGAGGAAACAGAGAGGCCGGTTGTTGCCCGACTCTGCTCTCTCCGTTTTCTCCTGTTCAAAAATTGTCACGGAAGACATGGCAGGACTCCTGTTGAAACCCTGCGACTTGCATCCCAGGGGCGGGTGCTTTCTACTGGTTGGCTCCTCGTGGCCACGCTGTTTCCCACCTCAACCTTACTCTCCACAGAACCCCACCTCGATGGCCGAAGATCTCGTCTTCATGATGGGCAAGTACGAAGCCCGTGTTCCGACTGACTGCCTGTACTCGAAGAGCCACCTGTGGCTTCGAAAGGACGGTTTGCGGTATCAGGTTGGGTTTACGGCGTACTCGGTCAGGCTGCTGCAGGACGTGTATTTTCTGGACTGGAGCGTTGATCCGGGAACTCAGGTTTTCGAGAAGCAGGAAATCGGCGAGGTTGAAAGCTCGAAGGCACTCTCGACGTTATACGCACCGTTTGATGGTCGCATCGTCGAGTTCAACGAATTGTTGCTGGACGACCCTTCGGGAATTAACACAGACGGTTACGGCAACGGATGGCTGTTCACGTTTGAGACAGACGCGGAACCACTGACTCCGGAACAGTATCTTGAAGTGCTTGAGGGCGGCTGGGAGAAAACCCAGAATATGCTCAAGGGCCAGGTTAACTGAACGAGCGAACGCCACACGCTCGGTTTTGAACGTTCGATGTTGAACGTTCAATGTTGAATGTTCGATGTTCAAAAGGCACCCAGATGGCTGGTCAAAAGAAACTCACCGTCGTGATCTCCCAGCACCAGGGGAAGAATCCGGTGAAGCGACAGCTCGAAGAAGAGCTGGCGATGGCCTTCATGATGGATCCGGAGATCGAAGTTTCGATCATCCCGAATCTCTACGACCTCTCGCACGACCATTCCGGAATGCTCTTTCTGAAAGGCATTCAGGGCGACGTCGTTGTGCTTTCATGGCTGTTCCCGCGCGCGACTCAGTGGATCCTCGACCGAACGGGAGTCAAAGGAAAAGCAGGCACGGTTTTCCTGGTTGGGGAAGAGGACGAGGAAGACGAAGATCAGGATGACGGCGAAGAGAAAAACCCGGACGCTATCGGCACACTCGATGTTCCGGACCGGCTGATCTACAGCATCGACCTGCGAGCTTCGACAGACGCTCAGGAATTCCTCGCCGAGATTCGCCGCATCGCCGAAGTGACGTCGACCGAAACCGTCGACCTGATGAGTTGGATTCAGGGCGAGCCGAAGAAGGAACAGCTCGAACGCTATCTCAACCCGCAGGAAATGCTGGGCATCGGCAACAGCGAAACTGGATCGGCAGCGATTGGCTCCATCGCAGAGGTCGAAGCGGAAGAAAAAGTTCGACGGCGCTGGTACCCGGTCATCGACTACGACCGCTGCACGAACTGCATGGAGTGCATCGATTTCTGCCTGTTCGGAGTTTACGGCGTCGACGCACTGGACCGAATTCTGGTCGAGGCCCAGGACAGTTGTAAAAAAGGCTGCCCTGCCTGCAGCCGAGTCTGCCCGGAAAACGCGATCGTCTTTCCGCAGCACAAGACGCCCGCGATCGCCGGAGCCGCTGGCGAAGTCGCCGGCTTAAAGATCGACCTGTCGCAACTCTTCGGAGGCGGTGACGCCGTCGAGATGGCCGCTCGCGAGCGAGACATCGAACTGGTCCGCGACGGCCGCGAAGCCGTCGGCATGGCCGTCGGAATCCCCAAACGCCAGGCAGACTCCTGCGGAGTCCGAGACGAACTCGACGACCTCATCGACGGCCTCGACGATCTGGACCTCTGAGCCAGAAGAGTGGCACCCAATCAAAAACAAAGCCCGGATGATTCACTGAACCATCCGGGCTTTGAATTTTGGCTATCAACTTTCAACGATCGACCATCAACTACCGAGCGTGCTCGACGGCTTTGGTTTCTCGCAGGACGACGACTTTGACTTCACCTGGGTAGGTGAGGTTTTCTTCGATGGCACCTGCACACTCTTTAGCAAGCTTGGCGGATTCGCGGTCGTTGACTCGGTTTGAGTCGACGATGATGCGGATCTCGCGGCCGGCCTGGACGGCGAAGGCGTGGTTGACGCCGGGGAAGCCGCAAGCGATTGCTTCCAGATCTTCCAGGCGTTTTACATATCGTTCCAGGTTCTCTCGACGAGCTCCCGGTCGCGATGCGGAAGCTGCATCGGCCGCGGCGACGAGCACCGTGTAAATGAACTCGGGGCGGATGTCGTCGTGATGCCCGGCGGCAGCGTGGACGACTTCTTCGCCTTCGTTGTAACGCTTGAGAAGCTCTGCTCCGACAGCCGGATGTCCGCCTTCCATTTCGTGGTCGGCTGCTTTTCCGATGTCGTGAAGAAATCCGCAACGACGACCGAGCGTCGAATCGAGTCCGACCTGATCACACAGCAAGCCGGTGATGTGCGAGACTTCGATCGAGTGTCGCAGCACGTTCTGGCTGTAACTCGTTCGGAACTGAAGTCGCCCCATCAGGTACACAAGTTTTTCGTGCAGCCCGACGATGTTCGCTTCGTGGCAGGCTTCCAGCCCGAGCTTGCGAATGTGAGCGTCCATTTCCTTTTCGGTTTCGTTGACGACTTCTTCGATCCGAGTCGGATGAATTCGGCCGTCTTCGATCAGCTTGATCAGCGACAGGCGAGCGATTTCTCGACGCACCTTGTCGAATGCTGAAACCACTACGACGCCAGGCGTGTCGTCGACGATGACGTCCACTCCGGCGATCTTTTCGAACGCTCGAATGTTACGTCCTTCGCGGCCGATAATGCGGCCTTTCATTTCGTCGTTCGGAATGTCGACGGTCGAGACAGTCATTTCGGAAGTCTGAGCCGACGCGATTCTCTGAATGGCCATCCCGAGAATTTCTCGCGACAGCTCTTCCTGTCGGTTCTTCAGTTCGCTTTCGTACTTCAGAATCAGACCGCCTGTTTCGTCTTTCAATTGACGATCAAGCCGGTCGAGCAGAAGATCCTTCGCCTGATCGGGACTCAGGCTGCTGATCTGAAACAGCTTGTCCTGTTCTTCGGCGAGAAGTCGATCGAGTTCCTTTTCCTTAACTTCCATCGCCTTGCCGCGAGTTGTCAATTTCTGCTGCTGGCCCTCGATCATCTTTTCGCGTTTGACGAATTCATCATCGCGGTCGTCGAGTCCACCTTCGCGTTTGTCGAGGTCTCGTTCACGCTGGTGCAAACCGTCTCGCGTGTCGTTGAGCGAGGCTTCCATCTCCTCGCGTTTCTTCAGCAGTTCTTCCCGAGCTTTCAGTTCCTCGTCACGTTTGAGCGTTTCGGCGTCCCGCTTTGCCTGTTCGAGAATCTGATCTCGATCCTGGTAAGAGGCACCGCGTCGAAGTCTTTCAAAGAAGAATCCGACGGCTCCCCCGGCGGCGAGACCAATCCCGGCGTAGACCATTTCTGACATGAGCTGCGTCCTTATATCGACCCGGATGACGCAGCCGCTCTAACTGCCGGCCAGGGGCCGAATCAGCCGGGCAGAGAATTCCGGCAGCGACGCCGCGAAAGAGCGAACGCCGTTACGATGGAATCCGGCACAGAAAGCTCCACCGACTCGTCCAGAAAAACTCGACACTAAACAGGCGACGATCAGGCTGGACAATCACGGATCAGAAAACGGAGCTGTGCAGTTCGGGAAGACTCAGAGCTGTCGCTTTACGTGCGCAGGCACGACTCCGAGGCGACCACCAGGTGGTGCGCCGGGAGACCCTCTTCGGGCTTCGCGAAGATGCCGCTGCTCGATGAGAACTGACTGAGGAATCTGACCGGGCTGCGAGAAACGAACGGCTGTCGTTCCCGTCGAAAAGACAGGAGCAACTCGTAGTCGCAGCGGCCGCTCAACGAGCAGCCAGGCTGTCAGAATCGCCAGCAGAGCCATCAGGATTGGCAATACTGTCTGAAAAGAAACCAGCATAGGTAAGGCACGGCCTCAAATACTTCCACACGTCCGAGCGAATCTCAAAAGCGAAAGTCGAGCGGACAAACTGACGCAGCTACCGCTTCCTCGAAAGGTGCTTTTTGTACCAAGAGGCTACGGTTGTCGTTCCCGCCGCTCAGAAAAGAGATGAATCTGGATGGACTCGATCGAATTCGAGAGAGACAGGGCCGGCAATCCTAACAAAGGCCATCGGCCGATCAAGCGACGGCCACGTCGGAACGTCATTCAGCGACAAGGCTTAGGAAACGGGCTGGCGAGACCGGACTGTTCGTTACGTCCCGTATGGCTTTCCGAATTTCCGGCGGGCATTCGCCACCTGTCTGGTCCTTAATTTCGCAGAGACGAATTCGTGAAAACGACCAGTTTCGAGCGAGCCGTGTGCCGTCAGGCCACGGTTTTGCGGGATAAGCCAGCGTCCGCTTTGAATGCCATCCGACTTACGTCCGACGCTCGCCTTAAGTCAAAGTTGATGAGGAAATTCTTAGCCAATACGTCTACGCCGGAATCAAGCCCGTCGTTTCAGGGAAGCCGGCCATCAGGTTGAAGTTCTGAACGGCGACGCCAGACGCTCCCTTAATGAGATTGTCGAGTGCGGACAGGATGGTGATCACGCCTTTGGTTCGTCGGACCGTGATGTGGCAGTAGTTGGTCTCGGTAACGTGCTTCGTCGCTGGCAGGTGATCGACGACCTTCACAAAGGGTTTGCCTTCGTAGAATTCCCGCATCACCGCGAGCAGTTCGGCATCCGTCGCGTCCGTCGTTGGGCGAGCGTAAATCGTCGCCAGAATCCCCCGGTTCATCGGCACCAGATGCGGAGTAAACACGATGTCGACGTCTTCGCCTGAAATCGTAGACAGCACCTGTTCAATTTCCGGCATGTGGCGATGCCCGCCGACTCCGTAGGCCGAAATGCTTTCGTTGCATTCCGAGTAAAGCGTGCCGAGTTTCGGCGACCGGCCGGCTCCAGAGACGCCGCTTTTTGCGTCGATGATGATTCCGGTTGGCTCGACCAACTTATTCGCCAGCAGCGGAGCGAGTGCCAGGATCGACGTGCTTGTGTAACAGCCGGGGTTGGCAATCAAGTCCTTATCCACAACGTCGCCGCCAAAGATTTCGGGCAGGCCGTAAACTGTTGGGCCGAGCCGAGCCGGATCAGAATGCTCCAACCCGTACCAGGTCTTGTAAACGTCTTTGTCGTTCAAGCGATAATCTGCGGACAGGTCGACAACTCGAACACCCAAGTCCAGCAGTTGAGGAATGATCGACGTGCTTGCCCCATGCGGCAGGCAGCAGAAGCAGAAGTCTGCCCGCTCGGCGATCTGCTCCGGCGTCAGGTCTTCGCACGTCAGATCGAGCCGTCCGGTCAGCGACGGATGAATCGACGCAATCGACGGCGAACCCTCCTGTCGAGTCGTTGCGGCAGTGATCTGAACTTCCGGGTTTCGAAGCAGAATTCGGATCAACTCAACAGCGGTGTAGCCGGTGGCTCCGGCGATCGCGACACGGATCATGATGAGGACTCGTCGTGAATTAATTGCGTTATAGATAGTGTGAAATCTGTCGGTCGGTGCCGGAATCTAGCAGGCTCGCACGGAGCCGTGCCACTGGCGACTTTGAATTGACTGGTCAGTCAGCCCGCCACGCTTTGAAGACGAAACCGGGCTCGTCTGAGTTTTCAAGTGGAAAGCTGCTCAACGTTCGTGAACGTGCCAGATCTCCGTAAATGTCACTAACGATCCCCGACACCGCCGTCTCGTCCAACCGCTCGTCGGGATACCGTCGCATGATCAGTCCGAGTAGATACGCAGCCTCGGGCGGAGGTTCACGCGGTTCTTCTTTCGTTGGCTGCTTATCAGGAGCAGGTTGATCGCCCGTCTTTGAATCGACGTCCGTTTTCGATGTCGGGGCATCCTGTCCGATCACCGTCTGATCGGCAGTCAATGCTGCAGTGCCGGCCAGCGCCAACGTGAATTCTCGGCGAGTGAATCCGAAAGTCGTCATTGCAAGATTCCTCGAAAATCGCCTCAGCGAATCGGATCGTTTGAACGTAGGCGGTCAGTGTGCCACTTTCCGGGAAACTCTGCGAGTCCGCCGCTTGTCCTCAGCCGGAAGTGCTCCATACTGTGGCGCTCCCGACCTCATTATCAAAAACAAACCCATATCTGGAGATATCAAAATGCTGTTTCGAAGAAGCTGTGAACTGGCTCTGATCGCCGCCTTTGCCGTGATCGTTACTGGCTGCACGAGTGGCGACTCTGAATTTACGGAAGTCAGCAACGAAGAATCCGAAGTCGGCCATGAAGATCACAGTGGCCACGGGCACGGAGCTCACGGCCCGAATGGTGGCGACATCGTCGAAGTTGGTAACGAAGAGTTTCACGCCGAAGTCGTCGTCGACGAAGCCGAGCAGCGCATCGACGTGTTTATCCTCGGTTCAGATGCAAAAACCGCAAAGCCGATCGCCGCTTCTGAAATTTCGATCAACTTCAAACACGGCGACGAAGTCGAAGAATTTAAACTGGCAGCTTCGGCTCTTGATGGAGAGGCGGACGGTCAGGCTTCGAAATTCACCATCACCGACGAAGAGCTCTTCGAAGAGTTGCACGAGCATCCCGAAGGGGCAACGCTGAAGTTCAGCGATGGTGATCAGGCCCTGACCGGCACAGTCATCCATTCGCATGATCACGGACATGGCGGCGGCCATGGACATGGCGACGATGATCACGGCCACGAAGGGCATGGCGATGATGACGATGACCACGCCAGTGACGAGCACAAACACGGCGAAGGCCACGATGACGACGGCGACGAGCATGGCAAAGCGGAGCACAGCAAAGAGAACAAAGACGCCGATGCAGACGTGACCGCTGAAGCCGGCTCAAAAGATGATGCCGTCGAAACTTCCGCAGAAGCAACCAAAGAGTAGCGTCGAGATTGCTTTCGTGATGAGTCCAACGCCGTGACGAGCCGAACGGTGACAAGCTGTTCGGCTCCGGCGTTATTTTGACCGGCAGAGGTTTGGTGTCGACGACCGCCTGGACCGATAATCTCGTCCTGCATTCAATGATTCAGGACAAATCTGGAGCGACGTGAGATGAAGAATTCGAAGATGACTTTGCTGGCTCGAAAGACCGTCGCCCTGTGCTGCATGGCTGTTCTCGTGATGCCCTCAGAAGCGCGACAAGCACAGGCGGACGATGCCGCGTCGCTGGAAGCTGTTCGAACAAAAGCAGTTCGGTTCCTCAAGCTGACACAATCAGCAGACGGAACCTGGACGACAGCCAACGTGCCAGGCATCACGGCATTGTGCGTCACTTCGCTGCTGCAAAGCGGGGTCCCCGCCGACGATCCTTCTGTCGCCCGAGGACTGAAGTTTCTAAAGGGCCTCGTACGTGACGACGGTGGAATTTACCACCCGCAGACGCAGCATCGGAACTACGAAACCAGCATCTCAGTGCTCGCACTTTCCGCCGCGAACAAAGACGGAAAGCACGACAAGATCATTCGTAACGCCGAGAAGTTTCTGCGAGGCCTGCAGTGGGACGAGGACGAAGAACAGAAACCCGAAGACCCCGGTTACGGCGGAGCTGGCTACGGCAAACATCAAAGGCCTGACCTCTCGAACACGCAGTTCCTTCTGGAAGCTCTCAAGACCGCCGGCGTCAAAGCAGACGACCCGGCCATGCAGAAGGCGCTGACGTTCGTGTCACGCTGCCAGAACCTGGAAACCGAGCACAACAACACACCCTTCGCCGCGAAGATCGACGACGGCGGCTTCTACTACACACCGGCCGCCGGTGGCACGTCGCAAGCCGGAGTCGACGCAAACGGCGGGCTGCGATCTTACGCCAGCATGACCTACGCAGGTCTGAAAAGCATGATCTACGCTGGCGTAAAGAAGGATGACCCGCGAGTCAAAGCCGCGCTGACCTGGATCACGAAACACTACTCGCTGCGAGACAATCCTGGCATGGGCAAACAGGGCCTTTACTACTACTACCACACGTTCGCCAAGACTCTGTCCGTACTCGATCTCAATGAGCTGAAAGACGCCGACGGAAAATTTCACGACTGGCGAGCGGAACTCGTCGCCACACTCGCAAAGCAGCAGAAGACCAACGGAAGCTGGATCAACGAAGCCGACCGCTGGTACGAAGGCGACCCGAACCTGGTCACAGCGTACGGACTGCTGGCACTCTCTCATTGTGAATAGGCCAGACTGTGCCTGACGAAGTGCTCCATCGTCGATCGAACGAAATATCTGCGTTAAACGCAAACCGGCCAGACTCCATCAGAGCAATGTCTGACCTGCGAAACTGAATCTCACTATGGAAAAACTTGAGCAACTTGGCGGACTCACCTGCCGAACGGTCCAACAGGTCGACGGCGGGAAACCCGAACTTGTCGTGATTCTGTGCCACGGATTCGGCGCTCCGGGAACGGACCTTGTCGGTCTGGGCGCAGAGTTAATGCGATGCCAGCCGAGATTGATGGAGTCCACTCAGTTCATCTTTCCTGAGGCTCCGTTGTCACTCGAAGAGTTCGGCTTTCACGGAGGCCGAGCGTGGTGGCCGCTGGACGTTACCAAGCTCAACGCCGCAATTGAGAAGGGCGAGTTCCGCGACCAACGAAAGTACGATCCACCAGAACTCGCCGATGCTCGAAAGTTGCTAACTGCGCTGGTTGATGAAGTGCGAGAGCGAACGGGCTTGCCGGCCGCACGGATTGTTCTGGGAGGATTCTCGCAGGGGTCAATGCTGGCGACCGACGTTTCTCTACGGCTCGACGAGGCACCAGGGGCGCTATGCGTCTGGTCGGGAACTTTGCTCTGCGAAGAGCAATGGCGAGAGCTGGCCTCAAAGCGCGGGCCGCTGAAAGTTCTACAGAGTCACGGTACGGTCGACCCAATTCTGCCTTTTGAAGCGGCCACGTGGCTGCGTGACCTGTTCACCGAATCTGGCTTCGATGTCGACTTCATCGAATTCCCGAACGTCCACACGATTCCCCGTGAAGGTGTGACGAACTTCGCGGAACTGCTCGTGTCGCTGCTCGACGATTGACCGTCTCCACGTCGACCGTTGATCAACCTGCACGGTAACGAGCCAGCATTGCAGCGCTACTGTCTCGCAAATTCTTCCAGCCACTGCTGAAACGCTCCGCTTGCGACGGCTGAAAGAATGTAAAGGCGACCAGAACCAACCCGGCCGCAAAAAACAGAGACGTCGTACGAAGCTGATGATCCGTCGCAAATGCCGTCAGGAATGGCGAGTACCACTGCTCCGTCGAATGTGATATCGCGGCATACTGACGGGTGATGCGACTTTGCAGTGTCAGATTGTCCTGCAACGGGATTTGCTCTTCTCCGGGACGAGTGGCATCCAGATCGATTCTGGCCAGCTCTTCAAGTAGCCCAGGATCCTGCTCAAGCGACTCCGTGATCTTTCGCAGCTCAAACACCTGCCGCTCCAGTTGCACGAGTTCGGTTTGACCGGTCACGTATTCATCATCCAGCTCGACATACGTCGACAACTTGGGAGCCATCGCCACGCTGCCGTATAGCACGCCAGCAATCATCAGTTGACCCCAGAACAGAAACGAAACGAACCACTGCAGCAACGAAGTCTCATGTTGAGACTCGCTGGCGCGTTGGGGTTGCTGCTTTCGCTTTTTGAGGTTTGGCTTCGCCATCGATGAATTCAGGTGTTAAGGAAACGTCGTCCTTCTTACGTCAAACGAAAACAGCCCGACTGTCCAGGACAGTCGGGCTGATGAATTTCGTCTGATTTAATAACAAACCAGCATCGCTGGGCCTTAGACGATTAACTGATCGTCCCGCCGTAAGTGCCAGCACCACCCAGAATCTCTTCGATGCGAAGAAGCTGGTTGTACTTGCAGATACGATCCGTACGACTGGCCGAACCTGTCTTGATCTGACCGGTTCCGAGCGCCACTGCCAGGTCGGCGATGGTGTTGTCTTCGGTTTCGCCAGAGCGGTGACTCATGACCGAAGTGAACCCAGCTCGGTGAGCCATCGACACGGCCTGAATGGTTTCGGTGAGTGTACCGATCTGGTTGACCTTGATGAGAATACTGTTTGCGATGCCCTCGTCGATTCCGCGAGCCAGACGCTTCGGATTCGTCACGAACAGGTCGTCGCCGACAAGCTGGCATTTGCTGCCAACGGCGTCGGTCAGCTTCTTCCAGCCATCCCAGTCGTCTTCGTCCAGGGCGTCTTCGATCGAGCAGATTGGGTACTTATCAACCCAACCGTTGAGCAGTTCGATCATCCCGTCAGAGTCCATCTTCTTGCCATCCAGCGTGTAAGTGCCAGAGGCCGAGTCGTACAGTTCGCTCGACGCACAATCGAGTGCAATCTTAACTTGCTCACCGAACGAGTAACCGGCTTTCTCGACGGCGTCAGCGATAACTGAAATTGCTTCTTCGTTTGAACCGAGGTTCGGAGCAAAGCCGCCTTCGTCACCGACAGCTGTGCTGAGGTTCTTGTCGTGCAGAACCTTCTTCAGGCTGTGGAAGATTTCAGCACCGCATCGCAGAGCGTCGCTGAAATTGTCGAAGCCCAGAGGCATCACCATGAATTCCTGGAAGTCGATCGAATTATTAGCGTGCTCGCCGCCGTTGATGATGTTCATCATTGGGGCAGGCAGGCAGTTGGCACCGACTCCGCCGAGATAACGGAACAGCGGGAGGAAACTGAGCTGAGCACCAGCGTGCGCAGCAGCCAATGAGCATGCGAGAATCGCGTTGGCTCCAAGGCGAGACTTGTTTTCCGTCCCGTCGAGATCAAGCATCGTGGCGTCGAGCAGAGCCTGGTCGAACACGTCGAGATCGATCAGTCGCGGAGCGATTTCGTCATTGACGTTTTGAACGGCTTTCTGAACGCCTTTGCCGAGGTAGTAGTCTTTGCGGTCAACGTCGCGAAGTTCGCACGCTTCGTGCTTTCCGGTGCTCGCTCCGCTGGGGACGGCAGCGCGGCCGATCTGACCGTCTTCGAGAACAACGTCGACTTCGACGGTTGGGTTTCCGCGGCTGTCGAGAATCTGTCGAGCGTGTACGCCTGCAATTGCACTCATGGCAATCAACCTTTCAATAAAACTCTGTCAGTCTGTTTGTCGCCTGTGTGATCCCGAACCGGTTCCTGAGCCTGCTTACGAGAAGTATCTCTGGCGGGTCTGGAACCACAGGCGGCGACGTGTCCGGAAGCAAACAGCCCGGAATGTCAGCACGTCAATTCACGCAACTGCCTGCCGGCGATCCTCGCCTGCTGAGTCAGCAGCGGTCTGAAAATGGCTATTTCTGCCACTTGGAGCCTTCGTGAGCCGCGAGTTGTAACAAATTTCGCCCACAATTTCTCCATTCACGATGACGATGCCTGTGGCCGTGACAAATATCGATCCTTGCACGGCTCAACTGACCAGCCGACCGCACAGCAGAAATCGGCGATGAATCGATGTATCTTCCTCGTCAATCACGGTTTGATGATCCTGGTAAAACCAAATAATTGGCCACAGCCAACGCTCCAGCAGAACAGTTTTCATGACCTCGTCTACACAAACCGCGAAAACATACGCAGAGCTGTCTCGAACGGCTCAACATTTGGCTCAGATTGCCGCCTTGAGTTTGCAGCCGACCGGCAAGTCGACTCTTGTCAAAATGTCGACTGCTTCTAAATGGCAGATCGAACCAGGCAAACGGCTGACCACATTGAATTCTGTCGACGCGAGACAGGAGCTAATCAGAGTCGGCGTACTGAAAGCAGAGTCTGGGCTCGGGAATCAGATTTCGCCCGAGTTCATTGGCGTCGCCGTTCACGATGCGCTCCGTACAAAAACGTTTGAAGCGATCGCGACGGCCGTTCAGAAAGTGCGGCCGTCATCGCCGACTTACTATTGGACTCGCGATTCCGATGTGCTGCTTGAACGCGACATGAGAATCGCGTTTTATCGGAATGACACCGCGACGTTCACACGGCTTGCTCAGCATGCAGATTCATACCCGCCCGTTCTGGATCCTTACGACGCAGAGTTGTTCAACAATCTCAATCCGACTCTGCAGGAAATCTGGATTCGCAGCAACGCGGTCAGCATTGCTCAGACAGGAGTTGGCTCGCCCGCGGCGCTGGAAATTCTGCCGCCGTTTGCAGCCGCTCAAAAAGAACTGACGCCTGAACTGCGCGAAGCGTGGATCGATCTGTGCGTTGCACGCGGCGATGTCTCCGAGTTGACGACCATCGATGATCTTACCGGTGGGCATTTCCCAGAGATCCGTGGGTGCATTGAGACTTTGCAAGGCAACTACGACGAAGCTGATCTGCTTTTCGAAGAACGACTGAAAGCGATCAGAAAGAAGACGAGAAAACGAAAGATCACGCTTGACGGTTTTCCAGGTGTGCTGCACGTTTCGTTGCAGATTGGGAAGCAGACTGTCGCCGGCCGAGTCCGGGCCAAAGAACTGTTGGCCGCCGCTGAGTCGCAATGGGATCCGCACTTCAGTTGCGCCATCGGCATGTTCGAAGATGCCGTTGACTGTATGGCCAAACCGATGGGCGATCATTTTTCCGGCTGGGCGACATGCAAGGCTCCGATCGTGTCATTGTTTCTCGGCTGGCTATGGCAATGGACGAGTTCGTCTGGCGAGAGCTCCATTTCAAAAGCTGAGTACAAAGAACTCTCAAAGACGTACCAGCAGCTCGGACTCAACTGGATGTCCGACGAGTTTTCGAAGCTCGGCGGCAGCAAACGTTCGAAGAAGAGAAGTATCGAGACTGCCAGTCTGCTCGAACTGGTCAAGCCGCTCGAACCGTGGGAGCGTTCTCTGTCAGCGCTCGAATCCCTGGCTGGCGCGAACGATGCCGTCGCAGGAGCGGATTCATCAGCGGCCGCGGAACGGTTGATCTGGTCGATCGTTCTTCTGGAA
Organism: uncultured Planctomycetaceae bacterium; assembly: GCA_943787265.1. GTDB lineage: Bacteria > Planctomycetota > Planctomycetia > Planctomycetales > Planctomycetaceae > JABMPE01. Next base: position 364,369 of record CALSLT010000004.1, read on the forward strand.
AACGGAACGGATTTCGAACTGCAACCGATTGTTCAGAAAACGTCAAAGAAGGGTGGTTGGTTGAAAGGACGACCCGTTGCGTTGAAGCGGCTGCACGCCGATTGGGACAGCGATGATTTCGCCTATCTGAAAGACGTCGACCGAGAGATCTGTCGGCTGATCGAAGAAAGAGTCGATTACGGGGGTTGGCGACGGTATCGCGATGTGTCTTACATTCTCCCGTTGAAAGCCGTGCAGAAACTCGTCGGACATCCGCTGATTTTTCTGGGAAGCGACCGCACGACTCCGGTGGAACTCGTCCGTCAGGAACCTCGTTTGATCGTTCAGAAAGACAAGTCCGGCAAGCGGCTCACACTACGTTTCGATCATCAGCCACCGACGGACGCCGAGTTTCAAATTGTCAAAGACGGGCCTCATCGATTAACGCTGTTGATGTTCAGCGATCGACAACGCCAACTGCAGGAGATTATCGGGAGCCAGTTGGAAATCCCCGAAGCGGCTCTCGATCGCGTGCTCGGAGTCGTGCAGCCTCTGGCTTCGTTGATGCCGGTTCATTCCGAAGTCGGTGGCGTCGCCGCGGCGGAAGCCGTCGACGCCGACTCGCGATCGCATATTCATCTTCTTCCGTTTCAGGATGGCGTCCGCGCAGAGCTGCATGTTCGTCCGTTCGGCGAAGCGGGACCGTTCGCGCGGCCAGGTGACGGCGGCGAAACGGTTTTCGCCGACATTGGTGGAAAGCAAACGGCAGCGAAACGGAACTTCAAAGACGAAATGAAGCGGCGAGATGCGATCGTTGCGGCTTGCCCAGCTCTGCAGGAACAGGACGAAGTCGAAGCAGTAGAGAGCGCACACGACTTCTACTTTCCGACCGTAGCAGAAGCACTGGAACTGGCGACGCAGCTTCATCCTCTGGCTCAGAAAGAAGACGTCGTCCTGCATTGGCCGCAGGGCAGAAGCTTCGAAGTTGCGGGCCTGGCGGCGGAATCTCAAATGCAGGTGCGAATCAAAAAAGATCGCGACTGGTTTGCGGCGTCGGGAAAGCTGGTCGTCGACAAGGATCTTTCTCTGGACATGATGCGGCTTATCGAGCTGGTTGAAAGCAGCTCGTCGCGATTCGTGCAGTTGGACGATGGCCGCTTCCTGTCGCTGACTGACCAATTGCGACGGCGAGTCGAAGAACTCGGGGCGTTTGGTGACCGGCTCAAAAATAAGATACGTTTTCCCGCCGTTCGTTCCGGAGCGATCGAGGAAATCAGCAACCAACTGAAAGTCACGTCTGACAAACATTGGAAAGAAAGTTTGTCGCGCATTCGTGAGGCGGACGAAGTTTGCCCCGACGTGCCGTCAACGTTGCACACCGAACTTCGCGACTATCAGATTGAAGGTTTTCACTGGTTGTCGAGGCTTGCTCATTGGGGAGCTGGAGCCTGCCTGGCCGACGACATGGGGCTCGGAAAAACGATTCAGGCACTCGCTGTGCTGCTCGAACGATCAAAAGGTGGCCCCGCGCTCGTCGTGGCCCCGACATCGGTAACGTTCAACTGGGTAGACGAAGCCAGACGTTTTGCGCCAACACTCAACGTGCATCTCTTCGGAAGCGGAGACCGCGCGGCAGCTCTAAGCGAACTCGGACCGCGCGACGTCGTCATCACGAGCTACGGGCTGCTTCATAACGAAGCAAAGCGATTCGAGAAAATTGATTGGCACACCGCTGTGCTCGACGAAGCTCAAGCAATCAAGAACGGAGCAACGCGACGGTCGAAAGCGGCGATGGCATTGTCGGCAGATTTTCGAGTCATCATGACCGGGACGCCTGTCGAGAATCATCTTGGCGAACTGTGGAACCTGTTCCGTTTTATCAATCCGGGTCTGCTCGGTTCGGAAAAGCAGTTTCAACTGAAATTCGCCGGACCGATCGAACGGAACAAAGATAAAGGAGCGAAGCAGCGTCTGAAGAAACTCGTGCAGCCGTTTATTCTGCGTCGAGCAAAATCAAAGGTACTGGAAGAACTGCCGTCGCGAACCGAGATCACGCTTTCCGTAGAACTAACAAAGGAAGAGGCAGCGTTTTACGACGCCGTGCGGAAACGAGCGGTCGACAAGTTGACGGACCTGTCGAGCTCAGGCGAGCAGCAACAGCCGGCCCACCTGGAGATCCTTGCTGAGATCATGCGTCTGCGGCGAGCGTGCTGCCATCCGAAACTCGTGCTGCCGGAATCTGGACTGTCGAGTTCGAAGCTCAAGCTTTTCGGAGAAACGATCGACGAGCTGTTGGCCGGAAAACACAAAGTGCTCGTCTTCAGCCAGTTTGTCGATCACCTTTCGATCCTTCGCGAAGAACTAGAACGGCGCGAGGTTGCTTATCAATACCTCGATGGCAGTACGCCGGTTAAGAAACGCCAGAAACGCGTCAACGCATTCCAGTCTGGCGAGGGCGACGTCTTTCTGATCAGTCTTAAGGCCGGCGGCACGGGGCTGAATCTGACCGCGGCCGACTACGTTATCCACATGGATCCCTGGTGGAACCCTGCCGTCGAAGATCAGGCCGCCGATCGTGCTCACCGAATCGGACAGCAACGACCGGTGACGATCTACCGACTGATCACTCGCGGCACGATTGAAGAGCAGATTCTCGAACTGCATCAAAGCAAGCGGGATCTCGCCGACAGTTTGCTCGAAGGCACCGACGGAAGCAGCCGACTTTCTGCCAAAGAACTGCTGGCCATGCTCCGCAGTTGAACGGCTTGCCACAAACGCTGACCGCTACCACACCGTTCGCACGCTGACTATTCAGTCGCCGTTGATCCGGAACTGGCTGGCGACTTTTGACGCTGTCTCAAGATTCGGCAACAGGCAAGGGTGTTTGTACTGCTCGATGCTGCCGCCGAGTTTCGATTGGCGGTCGCGAGCGAATTCTTTCCAGCTTCCGCGCCGCAGTGGCAGGATTTCAAGCGGAGCCAGCCGGGATGTTGTTCGTTTTTCGTGGTACTCGCAATTGATTTCGCAAAGCCGTTCGTCGAGTCGTGTTTCGAACCGCCGTTCGCTTCCGTTTTGCGGAACTTCCCAATCTTCGAGCATCAATTGATAACGGGGTGGTTCGCCCCAGGATGGGATGAGTGTGAAGCAGCCGACTCGATGGCTGAATTCCGAAAGCGTTGCTCGGACGGCTTCGACTACCTGGGATTCCGAAAGCTTCTCACCGGTGATGTTTGAAATGTGGGCTCCCTTGTGCAGGAAGCGAAGGATCGGCGTTGTGTTGTGATGCCCGACGCAACGGACGACGTCACAAATGTCGTAGCGGTAAAACCCGGACGCCGTCGTCAGCAGAATGAAATAGTTTTGATCGACTTCCAACTCGTGAGCCTTCAGGATCGTTGGGTTGTCGCCACCGTACTCGGCTTCGGGAATGAATTCGTAGTAGTGCGCAGTGATGTCCAGCACGCCGTCGGGTGACGTATCCTGAAACGGAATCGTCATGCGGCCTTCGCTGGCGGATAGTCCGTGATCCCGCACAGGAACTTCACCGTAATATTCGTAGAGAGTCGGCAGGTAAGCGGCACAACTTCCGCCGGTCCAGATTGCGGCTAATTGCAGATCCGGCCAGTAATCCTTTGGCAGCAAACTGCCGGCTCGATCGACACATTTCTCGAGAGCCTTAGCTCGCCGCGGATCTGCTTTCGAAAATCGTTTGCCAAGTGCATCCCGAACGTTGCTCGGAATTTCCTCAGAAACGGTCAACGTTCCGTCATTGATATCGCGAATCAATTCTTCCTTACGGTCGTCGGCCATCTGAGCCATGTGGACGAGCGTGCTGGGATTCGCCGTGGTCAGCATCCCCACGTAAGGATCAGCAATCGCCAGTCGCAGCGCGGTGTAGTACTTGTTCGCCGCGTTGTCGATCTTGGCCAGGATCGATGGCAACGTGTAAAGCAATTTGACGGCTGGTTTCTGCATCGCCGCCGCGAGGCCGGAAATGTTTCCGCAGGGCGTACCGCCTTCACTCATGAATCTCTGATAGTCGCTCGAAAGCTGAACAATCTTCAGAGCCTTCATTTTTGGTCGAGCGTCGAACGCTGAAATTCCCCAGAGCTGCCAGCTCCGGCGGTAGTCACTGTAAAAACGGTTGGTGACTGGAATGAATTTTGAATCGGATGTCGTTCCGCTGCTCAACGTAAACATCATGAGCCGATTCTTCGGCCCGAGCAGTGCCTGCGTCTCGCCGCGTTTCGCCCGTTCGATCGCTTCTCGGTAAAAGCTGTAGTCCGTTACGGAAACGGCTTTGTCCAGGTCGGCAGGCGTCGATGCATTTCCGAGGCCATTTTGAATGGCAAGATCCGACTGACCGTTCAATTCGAGCAGAGACGCGAGCGTTTCTTCCTGAGTCGCGCGGCAATCCTTCGTCGCGGCCATGAATCGACCGAGCTGCCAGCGCAGTCGGAGGCGGGCAACAGTTCCGGCGGAAGCTCGTATCTGGCCTGAAATCGGCATGAAGTTTCGGGTCTTAAACTACGGATCACTCGTCGCAAAAGATGCCCGTCTGATCAACGAGACGGACTGGGGTTTGCGTTGAGAAATTGGACGGAAACGTCCTTGAAGGGCGATGGTCACATCTCCGTTGTCGCGACCAGGTCTTTAAGCAATCTCAGTTGAGTGAGTAAAGAGCTTCAACAACTGAAGCTGACATTCTGTCGGCGAAGATCCCACCAGGCAACCTATCAGCCGGCTGATTGTGAAGCGTCAGGGCTCGGGCGTCGCAATTTGGCAGCCAAGAATTAGAGCAGGATTAGACTGCGTCGAAGCCGAGGCTGCTCATAAAAAAACGGCCATCTGATATTTCAGACGACCGTTTTGAGTATTCTGTAACCGAATCAGCTTACGCTGAAAGCGACGACGAAAGACCTACTTTGCTTCTTCTGTTTCTTCCTCGGTCTTTTCCTTCTTCTTCTTCTTTCGTCCGCCGGTGCTTTTCGGGACTTTCGTCTTTGGGATACCGAGCACGCTTTTCGACTCGTCCCAACGATCTTCGTCCGTAAGCTTTGCGATACGTTCAGCTCGCTTCATGACATTTCGGGCGCGGACCAACCGACTACCGCGTTTCAGGCTCTGATCAAGACTCACCGTACTTATCTCCAGATTTGCAACCCAGCTCTCAAGAGGGGTATCCTCCGAGTCTGGTTGAATTTCTCTATCGAATCCCGAAACCACCGGCTGCGGGAAGCGAAGGATTCTATGCCTGACGGCATTCGGTTGCAACTCGCGGAATCGATTCCGCCAATTGCCTCGATGTCACGTCGACAATCGCCGATACGAACTGATTGAGTTGCCCAAAAGACTGTCAGGATATGAGTTTATGAATCATCGGCGTCCAGCACTGCAAAACTGCCATTCAATTCTGTCTGGCCTGAAATTCTGTCGGTTTTGGTTAATTCTGCTCACCGGACTCTGTCTGGGCTGTTCGGAACAGCCGGATCCGGAAGCATCAAACCGAGACGGAGAGCTGACCGGCATCGAAGCCAGCTCCCCCGTGCCACGCGATGTGACGCTCGCTCTGAACTGGTATCCCGAGGCTGAACATGGTGGATATTACGCGGCCCTCGTACACGGATATTTCGAAGAGGCTGGCCTGAATGTGACGATTCGACCTGGCGGTCCGGGAGTGCCGGTCATTCAAGACGTCGCTACTAAACGAGTCGAATTCGGCATTTCGAACGCGGATCAGATACTGGTCGGCCGAGCTCGCGAAGCCGATGTCGTGGCAGTTTTTGCAGCGATGCAGACCAGCCCGCGCTGCATCATGGTTCACGAAGCGTCCGGGATAGAAAAATTCGAAGGCCTGAAGAATCTGACACTGGCCATCAATCAGAACTCGACCTTCGGAAATTATCTGCAGCGGAAAGTGTCGCTCGAAGGCTGCACGATCGTGCCGTACCCGGGCAACGTCTCGACGTTCCTTCTCAACAAGGATTTCGCTCAGCAGGGCTACGTCTTCAGCGAGCCGTTCACTGCGAAGAAAGAAGGCGGCGACCCTCGTAGCCTGATGGCGGCCGAAATCGGGTTTAACCCGTACACAAGCACGCTGATCACCGAAGCGTCGATGATTAAAGACAAGCCTGACCTCGTTCGAGACTTCACGCAGGCCGTTCAGAAGGGCTGGCAGAAGTACCTCACCGAGCCGGAAGAAACCAATCGTTTCATCCTGGCCCAGACGGACGAGATGAGCGAAGAGGATCTCGACATCCTTGAATTTGGCGCGAAGGAATTACAGGGTCTTTGCCTGTCCTTCGATTCGACCGGAACGATCCCGCTCGGAAACATGACGGAACAACGCTGGCAGAAGATGGCCGATCAGCTTGTCGAATGCGAAGTCGTCGACGCTGGAAGCCTCAAAGTCGCCGACGCGTTTACGAACGAGTTCCTAGCCGAGCATCCAAACAAAGAAGCAGAATCCGACAGCGACTAATGCTTTGTTAATACTAAGAATTTAAGAATTGAGGGCTGTAGCTGGACTCGCAAGAGTTCAGATTTTTGTCGAATCCCGAAGTCTTGCGACTCCGGCTACCCTGAAATCAAACTTTGAAGAAGCGACGAGTTAAGTGACACCGTTTTCGTCTTCGTCACCTCTCCCCCCCGTGGGGGAGAGGTCGCGGTCTCAGCCGCGGGTGAGGGGGCTTTGGAGTCGAAACCCTAACCCTTCTGACCTGACAGCAGATTTTCAAACAGGAGAAAACAGAGAGAGCAGAGACAGGATTCGAACGATGTCTCTGTTCTCTCTGCTGACTCCTGTTCAAAATTGATTCTTCTCAAAAGAACATAAGAAACGATCTTACGGCCATGACTGAATCACCAGCCAGCGACGACTCAGCAGAAACCTCAGCATCCGAAGGCCCGTGGTACGCCGGCATTACCCGCTACCAGTGGCTCGTTCTGGTGATCGCGTCTGCGGGTTGGGTGTTTGACGTTTACGAAGGTCAGATTTTCAACATCACCCGCAACGATATGTTGGCCGAACTGGTCGGTGGCGAAGAAGCCGAAATTAAGAAATACGGCGAGTTCTTTCTCGGTATCTTTCTGCTCGGCGGCACGGTCGGCGGCCTGGCTGCGGGGTCGCTTGCCGATCGTTTTGGTCGCCGGCCGATCATGATGATCACAATCCTGATGTACTCAGTCTTTTCCGGTTTGACATACTTCGCGACGGAACTCTGGCACGTCGCGGCGTTGCGGTTTCTTGTCGCCATGGGAGTGGGCGGCGAGTGGGCTGTCGCGGCGAGTCTTGTCTCTGAAATATTTCCCGCCCGAGCCAGAGCGCACGCATCAGGAATATTTCACGCGTCCAGTGTGTTGGGAACGGTGATGGCTGCGCTGGCCGGGATAGCCGTCGGTGCTGACTGGCGGTACGCCTACCTTGTCGGAGTCGTCCCGGCGTTATTGATTCTCTGGGTTCGTGTCACTGTCGAAGAACCTGAGCAATGGAAAGCGAAGGCTGCCGAAGGACGAAGTGCTCAGCTCGGCAGTTTCAAAGACCTTCTGTTGAATCCAAAATGGAATCGCAATGCGTTTTTCGGAATGTTGCTGGCAGCGGTCGGGCTGGGAACGTTCTGGTCAGTCGTCGTCGCCACGCAGGACCTGGCGAAGGAGTTGCTTGTCGATTCGGGAACCACGCTCGATATCGCCAAACAGGAATCGAAATTCGCTTACGGCATCATTCAGACAATCGGCGGCGGCCTCGGCCTGTTCGCGTTTGGGCCGCTGTGTGCAAGATTCGGTCGACGGCGAGCGTTTATTGGAATGCAACTGGCGGCCTTTCTGATTGTCCCCATCACCTGCTACGGACCTCAGACCTACCAGCAACTCCTCTACATTCTGCCGCTTTACGGCTTTTTGACGCTCGGCATCCACGCCGGTTACGCGATCTATTTCCCCGAGCTGTTTCCGACTCACCTGCGGGCAACCGGCACCAGCTTCTGCTTCAACGGTGGACGAATCCTTGCCGTGCCCGTGTTGTTCTTTTCCGGCTGGCTGAAAGCCGAGTCGGGTATGGACTACCGACTCGCCGTTTCCTCACTGGCCGTGCTCTTCCTCGTCGGTGCGTTCGTGATGTTGTTCCTCCCTGAAACGAACAAACAGGAACTCCTCGAATAGTTCGAGAAGTCCCTGTCCGTCGCGTGGGGAACCAGCCATGTGGCATGGCTGAAGACTCAGCATCGAGTAGTTGGTGTCGGTCCGATGCCGAGCTTTGCGTTCGTGCTACAACCGTGGATTACTGACGCCGGTAACTCAACCATGCTTCGTCAGCCAGCAGTGAACACACCGCCTCAGCGTCGACACCCTCCGACTCGGTGCTGAACGAAGCAACTTCAGTTGCTGATGACTGCTCAGCATCGATGTCAGGATTCGATGAGTTCGCAACTTCGGTTGCGGTGCCTTGCGATTCGATCAGCACTCCATCCGGACGACGGACGGAGTTGCCCGTTGACTGAAACGTGAGCAGACTGTCTCTGCCTGGCAAATCGCTGGATGCCGCGCTGGTAACCGGGAACGATTCGAGTCCTTCCTGAGCAGCGGCGTTCGAGTCTCCCGTTAATCCCGTTGCAGCCGCCGTCCCGGAGAATGCGCTTGGCGGCGGCGGATCGGCAATGCCTTGAGGGTTCGTATTTCCGGCTGCGAGGGCGAACGTTGCGTCAGCCGTCAGCGTTCCGGAAGTCTGATTGGCCGCACCCGAGTATTGGTAAACCGAATCGGAAGCGTTATCGACAATCCAGATGTTGCTGACGTTGGCCGGGTCGATGGCGATGCCGGTTGGCGATGTGTTACCGCCGGCAATCGTCCAGTAGCCCTGCAGAGTTCCGTCCATCGAGTACTTAAAGACTTTGTCTTTGTTCGCCGCCTGGACGGTCCAGATCGAGGAACCGTCAGTGACGATCCCCTTGGCATTTCGATTCTTACGATTCACGGCGAACGATGAATCTGCAGACTGCGAACCGCTAAGCCGACTCGCGGCCCCGGAATAGTGAAACACCTTGTCGAGTTTGTTATCGACAATCCAGATATCCGTACCGTCAGTCGTGATGCCCTGCGGTTTGCTAAATCCGCTCGCCTGCCACGAACCAATCTGCGTCCCGGATTCTGCGTCGTAGACATAGACCGTCTTGTTCGCATCAACGACCCAGTAAGTCGTGCCAGAAATGTCAGCCGCGACGCCTCGTGACTTTGGATTGTTCAGCGAAGTCGAAGCCAAAGCTCCACCATCCGCTCCGTAGCGGAATGCCGAATCGCTGGTGATGTCGACCACGTAGAATTTGGTCGGCGGCACTTCTTCAACATCGGTCAATGAGATGGTGACTGGAGCCGAAGCCGTGAGCCCTCCCGAATCCGTTACCGTCACGGTGAGGTCAAACTGTGGAGTCGTTTCGTAGTCCAGCATGGCCGGATTGATCACGATGATCTCGCCGGTTACCGAGTGAATACCGAAACTGTTTCCGATATTGCCAGCAGTGATTGTGAAGTGAGCCGAATCAAAGGCGTCGACATCAGAAGTTGCCACCGTACCAGCGCTCGTTCCGATTCCGGAATTCTCTGGAACCGAGAAAGCTGCGGAGTCGACGGTCGGCGATTCATTAACGTCAGTCTGCAGGACGACGACGTTCGTCGACGCCACGAGTCCTCCCGAGTCTGTCGCCGTTACGGTGAGATTAAACTGCGGAGTCGTTTCGAAGTCGAGCACAGCTGGATTGATCACGATGATCTCGCCGGTGACGGAGTGGATCCCGAAACCGTTGCCGATATTTCCTGCAGTAATTGCAAAGCTGACCGTGTCGCCGGCATCAACGTCTGAAGCTGTCACCGTGCCAACGCTCGTTCCAATTCCGGAGTTTTCAGGAATCGAAAAAGTAGCAGAGTCGATAGTTGGCGCTTCGTTAATGTCGGTTATTGAAACGATGACATCTGCTGAAGCCGACAGTCCTCCCGTATCCGTCGCGGTGACGGTCAGATTGAACGGCGAGGTTGACTCATGATCGAGCAGGGCAGGATTGATCACGATGATTTCGCCAGTCACCGAGTGAATGCCGAATGTGTTGCCGACATTTCCAGCAGCAATCGAGAAATGGATCGAGTCGCCGGTGTCGACGTCGGAAGCCGTCACGATGCCGGCGCTGGTGCCGATCCCCGAGTTTTCAGGAATCGCGAAGGTGGCGGAATCAATATTTGGTGCTTCGTTAACGTCGGTCAGGTTGAGAGTGATCGTCGCCGAGTCGGACAGCCCTTCATTGTCCGAAACCGTAACGTCGACCTGACGCGACGTCGTTACTTCGTAGTCGAGCAACGACGTATCGGCGATTGTCAGTTCCCCGGTCGCGGCGTTGATGGCAAAGGCTCCGTCGCCGTTTCCAGCAGCGATTGAATACGTCAACATATCACCCGCATCGGGATCGTTGGCGACGACCGTTCCAATCGACGTTCCATCTGGCTGATTTTCGTCGAATGAAAAGCTTGTAGAATTAATGGTGGGCGCAGAGTTTGAGTCCGGAACAAATGGTTCAGTGAATGAGACGAAAACTCGACCGGCGTAGTAGGCGTTCAACGGGAGCGACGTGACTGATGACAAACTCGTATCTGTCAGAAGTACGAAGCCGTCTCCCGATGACGATCCAACGGCGATTTTTCCGTCAGCACGAATATCGATATCGGCAAGGTTGTTCACAGGTGCGGCAACACTGTTGAGCAGTCCGCCATCAGAGTCGTAGTGTCGGATTTCGCCGCCCCAGGTTGCTGCGAAGAGCGAACCGTCCTCGTCGACAGCGATGCCTCGGTGATCGGTAAAGTCGAGTTGGAAGGTTCGCACCTGTTCCAGAGACTGTGGATCGAAAACCTGAATTCGATATCCCGGGCTGTTTTCCTGAAGTCCGTAAAGCAGACCGTCGAGTCCAATAGTCAGATCCTGAAAACCTGTGGTTTCTGAGAATCGGACAGCAGATACCGAGTCATGGTCGTAACGAACGATGCCTTTGGCTGTCCCTCCGCCACCCGTCTGCATGTCCGACAGAAATGTGAAGTTGCCATACGTCGCGATGCCTCCGTAGGTGCCGTTGTTGGCTGTGCTCAGTTCAGAAATCGATACAAATTCGATGTTCAACGACTCCGGATCGAGCGAGGTCAACGTCGGCGTGAACGTCCCGTTGTACATGCGGATGTTGCCGTCAGGAGCGACGATGACGTCGCGCAGCGATTCGGTCACCGGGTGAGCTGCCCCACCGGCATCGTATGGTATGTCAAAGGTCTGCACGGCACTTCCACTGGTGGTGTACTCGGTGACCGCGAAGTCTCCCTGCCCCGGCGAGTAGCTGACGAGCAGGTTTGCGGGATCGAGTGCTGTCAGCAGCGTTCGCAATTCCAATTGTTCGGCCGCTGCAGCGGCCGTGCCTCGCTGCTGCGATTTTCGGGACGAGCGTCGGGACTGCCCGAGTCTTGCCATGAAGTCGGTCGAACAAAACTGCTGAAGCGGATTCCAAGCTTTTGATTTGCGGCGGCTGGTCATTCGGGCCCTCGGTTTGAAGATGCAAGGTTGCGAGACGGAGTACTGGAAACTCCGCGAACTCTTTTCAGTCGGTTCAGGAAACCAACTTGTTCAGACAGGAATGTGCGCCATAAATCGAGGTTGAATCTGCCAGAATCACTTGAGCCGTTGTGAAATCGCGTGTTTACCAACGCGCAGCCAGAGGACGCTCAGGACACTATTCGAATGACAGATTTCTACGACCTGCCAAACCTGCATCGCGACGCTTGCCCGTGCGAAATGGTATTGGGGAAGTCAACGATGCTGACTACTCGCTCTGCGATGAGCTGACATGGTCTACTTCGGTGAAGAACTCACTGGACTTCGCAGCGGGATCGTCGGTTCCCCAGTCGATCTGCTTCCCCGTTCGTTCCACTCGCGGAACGTGTTTCGAGCAATGGATGTAAGCTTCCTCGATTGTCACAACGACCCACCGTTCGACTGTCGCGACGACTGGCGGATTATTCTGCTCGATGTATTGGGTTAGAATTTCCGGAGCCTCCGAATTTGAAAAGCTCTGTGCTTCGCCGTTCACGTGCAGCCCGACCGTTGTATCGAACATGTCGAGAAACACGAGTCCCACATGTGGATTCTCAAGGATGTTCCCGAGGCTCGCGTAAACGCCGTTCCCTCGGTACTCCGGCCAGGCCAGAGTTGCTTCGTCCAGCACAAGCACGAAGCCAGCATTCCCAAACCGCGGCGAGCAATCGCAATTCCCGCTCCCATCCGCCGTCGCCACAAAAACCATTTCCTGACGACGAATCAGCGAAGCCATCTTCTCCGTCAGCGAACTCCGCATCTGCCGATCATAAAACTGACAAGCCCGCTCCGACGAACCCATTTCAGTTTGCAGCAGTCGCTCGCCAGCTTCAGCGTCTATCATCTTGATTCTTTGACTTCAGTCTTCCGCTTATCATCAACGGAAGCTTCCCACTGCGCCGCGTTCATTTCGCAAAGACGCTCGTGAACTCTTTCCAATTCCGCTTCGTCAGGATGGTCAAGAGTGACATAGTTAATTGCAGAGGTTGAGTTCTTCCACCCATGCGATGTTTTTCGAGACATTTCCTGCGTCAATTGAACAGGCCGCCGGAATTTGCCGTTCTCCTCGTTCGGTCTACTTAAGTGAATTTCAAACCAATTACGAACTTGTTTGATGCCTCCGACGATTATCGGTTTTGGGATGTGAGAGAGAGTAATATCGTCAGTCCAGGACAACAGCCAGATAAACCCAGCCGGTTGCCGTCGGCAGATACGTGATATCGGTCACCCACTTTCTGTTCGGAGCACCTGCTTTGAAGGACTGATTCAGAACGTTTGGTGCCGCCATCTTTGAAGGATCAGAAACCGTTGTCGTTGGCGAAAATTTCTTTGAGACTTTGCTTTTCAGTCCCATTTCCCGCATCGCCGCTGCGACTGTGTTGCGACAGACTGTTTCCAGAGAGTCATCTTCCTTGAGTCGATCAGCGATTTTGTAACTGCCATAAATCCCGTGCGACTCGTCGTAGACCTGCTTAATTGAAGTGCGGATTCGAGCCGACCGTTGAGCCCTCAAGCCGGGCCCGGCCTTCAGCCACCTGTAGAATCCACTCGAGCTGACATTGAGAGTTCGACACATCGACGTCACTGAAAACGAGTCACGATGCTGCTTGATCCATGCGTATTTCATTGTGACTCCCTCGCGAAATACGCTGTGGCTTTTTTTAGAAACCATCGTCACGAACTTGGAGTAGCAAAACTTCATTATCCGATTCGAATAGCTTCGTTGCATTCTTCGGAAATTCTTCGCTCCCTGGGAAATCTGCGATGAGCGGAACGTTACTTGGACATCGAACGGCGGATGCCGACGTTACAAGAGAGACGTGTTTGAAATACTCAAGGAGCGTGACGTCTTTTGGAATTACTTCACCCAGTTCATTGTCAAACCGGATCATCATTGGCTCACCGTTGGAGTTAAGCGCATGATAATCCAAGGCAATATAGTCGTGCCCCCAGTTGTACCCTCCAATGATCAGCATCTTGTCGAGCCCCTCTTCCAGGACCACGTCCGGAATATCGCCTGCTTCAATAATTCCCATCTCGATAGCCAGGTCGCAGATCGTACGAAAACGCTCGAAACCTTCCTTCTGGATTGGCCAGTATTCGAAAGATCTCTGATACTCGGTGTCGCCGCCATTCTGTACTCGATACAGCTTCTTCAAAATCGGCGGCAGTTGAACCCCGAATCGCGATTCCACGCCAGCAATCAGTTCTTCAGTTACAGGCGTTTTAGAACCACTACCTTTAATCCAGAAGGTGTTGACGTCGAACGTAACGACTGGTTCCTCTGCAGCCATTTCAGACGATCCTTTCTGATGGCCAGTTGCGCCGTGACCAATAGTCATGGCATTCTGTCGCTGTTTGTTTTCTGCAGAATCTTTCTGTTCTGTCAGCGTAATTGTCTCGTCGTTTGTTGAGACGGGCTCGGACGTTCCGCATCCTGCGACGAAAGTCGTAGCGACAACCAGTGAGTACCAGACATGACAATTGAGAACGCGAATTCGCATGAATGACCTGCTCTATCGCGGACTGAAAAATGGACGGAAATCCTCACAAGCATTGATCGTTGACACGATGATCCGTTTCTCCCCCTACTTCGCCGAATCCAGCCACGGGAGTGGTTCGCCGGCTTTGGGGAGGGCGACGAGGTCGATTCCGGTGACGGCGGCGTTGGCGAGGATCTCGGCGGCGGCTTCTTCGGAGGGGACGCTGTCGAGATTCAGGACGGCGAGAGCGTCTCCACCGTTGTCGGCTCGGCCGAGAGACATGTGTGAGATATTCACTCCGTGGTTGCCGCAGACGGTTCCGATGAAACCGATCAATCCCGGTTTGTCTTCGTGGCGGAAGATCAGAAGCTGGCCGTCCAGGTAAGCGTCCAGGTGGAAGCCGTCCAGCCGGACCAGTCGCAGGAATCGGTCGCCGAAGATCGTTCCCGAAACGCTGAACTCGCCGTTGTCGGTGACCAGCGTTGTGTTCACGACTGAAGTGAAGTCGCCGCCGTCTCGTGAAGAGGACTCGGTAATCTGGATGCCTCGTTCACGTGCGATGGATTCAGCGTTGATGATGTTGGCAGGTTCTTCCGCGCCTGAGCTGAGCAGTCCGGCAACGAAGGCTGACGTGATCAGTCGAGTCTTCTTTTCCGAGACTTCGCCTCGGTAAGTAATCTTCGCTTCCTGAATTCCGGCTGACTTAAATCGTTGCTTCAAGAGTTGAGTCTGAAGCAGACCGAGGCGGTATCCCAGGTCGAGGTACGCTTTGGATTCCTGGAGTTCGGTGCCGGAAATCGGAGCCATGTTGATGGCATGTCGAACTTCGTTATTGACCAGGAACGCGGTGATGATGTCAGCCGCTTCGACGGCGACGGCCTCCTGAGCTTCTTCCGTTGACGCACCCAGATGAGGCGTCGTGATGATGTTGTCGACGCCTCGGATGGGGTCGTCAGCCGGAGGCGGTTCCTGCGGATAAACGTCCAGTCCGGCTCCGGCGATCGTTCCGTTCTTCACGGCTTCGACGAGATCGGCTTCGTCGATAATCCCGCCGCGAGCGCAATTGATGATGCGCGTTCCCGGTCGCATTTTCTTCATGCGTTCGGCGTTGATCAGCCCTTTGGTTTCGGGAGTCAACGGCGTATGGACGGAGATGTAGTCGCACTTGTCGATGACGTCGTCGACTTCGCGGAAAAGCTCGATGCCGAATTCTCTCGCGCGTTCTTCGGAGAGAAACGGGTCGTAGCCGATGACTTTCATTTCGAAGGCCAGCGCCCGCTTGGCCAGCGTCAGGCCAATTCTTCCAAGGCCGATGACGGCGAGAGTCTTGCCGGCAAGTTGCGAGCCCGTGAACTTCTTGCGGTCCCAGCCGCCGGACTTCATTGTCGCTGCGGCCTGAGGAATGTTCCTCGACAAGGAAGCCATCAGAGCGAATGCGAGTTCCGCGGTGCTGGTCGTGTTTCCGGCCGGCGTGTTCATCACGATGATGCCCTCGCGAGTCGCCGCGTCGAGATCGACGTTGTCGACTCCGACACCCGCTCGAACGATGACTTTCAGGCGTGGCTGACCGGCCAGTACTTCAGCCGTCAGCTTGGTCGCGCTGCGGATGATGACGCCTTCGACGTCCTGCAGTTGCTCGCGAACGTTTTCCGGAGAGCCCATCACGATTTCCAGCTCCGATGATTCCCGCAGAATCGCCAGGCCGGCTTCGGACAGATTATCGGTGATGAGAACGCGGATTTTAGAATCGCTCATGGTGCTGAAAACTGCTGGGCTAATGGATTAAATGAGTGAACATTGGGACAAGCAAAACTCGCAATTTGCCCCTCAATCGTCCTTGGCGAGTCATAGTCGCAGCGTCCGACGAACAAAAGGGACAGGCACACGTTTCGGCCGAAAATGGGCGAGCAGACCGTCTGCGTGACGAAATTCCTGACGCGCGGCAACGCAATGCGGTTCGGACAGCTTCAAACCCAGCAAGAAGTTCTCACAATCAGCCGCAGGTGGCCGGACGATCGCTCAGAATTCTTTAGGCCAATTTAACACACAACAAATGTGGCTAATTTTTGACAAATAAAATGTCGATAGGTAAGTATCCCGCACTGTAATTCCCGTCTGATTCGCATTGCGAAATCGATTGGCATGTTCGGGCCCCAATCTGACACACTGTTGTGCAGTGCGTCTAAGAACGCGATCAATGCTGTCCAAACCAAGCATTTCCAACACGCTTTCGAGACTTCTGGCATTGCCAGACAGGCGCTCGCGGCGCGCTTTGCCAAGACGTTCGCATCCATCTGAGATACTTGAGTGCAGAACGTTGCTCTCAGCAGTGGGTGGTAGCATCGTCTCATCTGCGGTGGGTGGTGTCGTCGCTACATCTGCGGTGGGTGATGCCGTCGTCTCATCCCCATTGGGCGATGGCGTTTTCAGTCACTCGTTTGACCCGATATCTGGAACGCTCACGATTGAGCAATCGAGTCCGGGGCTATACCGGCACCATTATATTCATTTGCCTCCGAGCGGAGTTGGATCGGAATCAGATTCTGCGCCCGCCGGAATCGATGTGTCAGTAGGCGTCGATGAGAATGGCAAAGTGCTGATCAACGGGCATATTGCTTCTGGCGTGATCCGGATTCAGTTTTCGAACGGGCTCGGCGATCTCCCAATTACCGGAGAAATCAACGCCAGCACTGTCAAGACTTTGGTCATCAACGGGAGCAACGGTCACGACCGAATTGATCTGAGCGGTGTGACCTTCTCTGGATTTTCAGACCTCGACAAGATCCGCGTGGCAGGCGGAGCTGGTAACGACGAGATCATCGGTAGCGAATTTGCGGAAGTGCTGAATGGCAATCAAGGCAACGACACGATCTCCGGTGGCAATGGGCACGACGTGTTGCTCGGCGGTGGCGGAGACGACTCGCTCTCCGGGGGTAATGGCCACGATACTCTCCGTGGACACAGTGGTCGGGACGCGATCTTCGGAGAGACCGAGGGCGAGGACGAGACTTCCGGTGCCCTGACCACAGTCCCTCTGCAATTGAGTCTCGACGGGCAGATTGTCGAGCCATTTGTCGTACTGAATCATGGAGAAATACCGGGAAATGATGTTGTGTTTGGCGGCGTTGGTAATGACAGGATTGAAGGAAACGGCGGTGGAGATCGACTGACTGGAGGTGCCGGCTCGGATGTAATCGATGGACATGACGGCGACGACGTGATCAGTGGCGGTAGCGGAAACGACACGCTTCGTGGCTGGAAAGGAAATGACACCATCAGCGGTGCGGCTGGAACTGACACAATTCTGGGCGCTGCGGGGAACGATCTAATCTTTGGTGGCAACGGCAACGATCTGCTTTATGGCGATGGTGTGCTGACCAGTGTCCGAGACGAAATTATTGTCAGGCTGGTACCGGGTACTGACCCCGAAACGGTTTTCGACGATGAGTTTGAGAGCTACCGACGTCTGAGTGGGACCGTCAATTTTTACGTTGCAGTTGTGCGTGGCCATCGTGTCGTAGACGCGTTGCGTTTAAGTCTGCAAGTGCAGGAATCGCCAAACGTCGTGTCAGCAGATCCCAACCACTACAACTGGGTTCAGCTAGGGTTTAGCGTTCCACCGTTCGGTGGAGGCAGCGGCGAGGACACGATCGATGGAGAGGATGGGGACGATGCAATCTTCGACGTGAGTGTTGCATTCGGTGGAGCGGGAAATGACAGCATTTATGGTGTTTCGCGGGCGGGGAGTACCTTGGTTGGCGGAGCCGGAAATGATGTGCTGAGAGGATACGATCACGGAGACAGGCTGGATGGCGGAAGCGGGCATGACAGCCTGTGGGGATACGGCGGCAATGACACGCTGCTGGCTGGTGATGGACACGACCTGGTTCTAGGCGGTGATGGTGATGACCAGGCACTCGGCGGTCGTGGTGAAGACCTGATTTCGGGAGGAGCAGGCAACGACGTTCTCAATGGCAGGAGCGGCGATGACACGATCGTTGGTGGTGTCGGCAACGATTCACTCCTCGGGGGAGCCGGAGCCGATCTTCTGATCGGGCTCGACGGAAATGACCGACTCAATGGCCAGGGCAGCGGGCACGACACACTTGTCGGTGGTTCCGGAACCGGGCTCGATTCTGGCGACAGAGTCACTGGAGAAAACAGCGAGCGCGATGAACTTTTCACACTCGCTTCCGAGATCGCTCAATCTATCCCTGATATTGATCAGTTGTTGATTGCCACCGGTTCTTGAATGTTTCGCGTGGCCGGAGTCGGCTATCCCGATGCCTGACCAGCTTCATCAAGCCGCTTTTGAATCCGGCAATCCGAATGGGTAGACAACGGTGCCTGGATTTCCGGCGTTGAGTGCCGTTGCGAGGCCGTCGACGACTCGGTCCTGCTGGCCGTCGGTCAGTTCGGAGAAGATTGGCAGCGACAGGACTTCGGCAGACGCTCGTTCGGCTTCGGGCAACTGGCCCTGTTTGTAGCCGAGGCCCGCGAAGCATTCCTGAAGATGCAGAGGAGTGGGGTAGTAGATGGCCGCTCCGATTTGTTGCTCACGGAGCGATTTCTGGACTTCGTCCCGGCGGCCTTCGCCGACTCGCACAGTAAACTGATTGTAGACGTGCCGTCGGTCAGGTCTGGCCGATGGCAGATCGATGCGGTCCGTCAGTTTTTGACCTTCGCAAAGCTCGGTGTACCGAGCTGCGTTGGCGATGCGGCCTTCGGTCCACTTTTCGAGGTGCTTCAGTTTGACTCGAAGAACGGCAGCCTGGAGTGCGTCCAGCCGGCTGTTGAATCCGACTTCTTTGTGAGTATACCCGCCGAGATCGCCATGAACTCGCAGTCTGCGCAGTTTCGCGGCAAGTGCGGGGTCATCTGTGGTGATGATTCCGCCGTCCCCGGCTGCTCCCAGATTCTTCGTTGGGAAGAAGCTGAAACAGCCCGTTCTGCCCAGAACTCCGGCTCGGCGTCCGTTGTAGGTCGCTCCGATGGCCTGGCAGGCGTCTTCAAACACGAAGAGGTTGTGGTTGAAGGCGATTCTCCAGATGGGGTCCATGTCGGCGCACTGGCCGAAAATATGGACCGGCATGATCGCTCGCGTTTTCGGAGTGATCGCTGCTTCGATCGCTTTCGGATCGATGTTGTACGTGTCCGGGAGGATATCGACAAAAACGGGAGTCGCCCCGGTTCGACAGATTGCTCCCGCCGTCGCGAAGAACGTAAACGGCGAAGTGATGACTTCGTCGCCCGGGCCGATATCCATCCCGATCAGCGACAGCAGCAGAGCATCCGACCCGGACGCGCAACCGATGGCGTCTCGTGAGTCGCAATACTCGGCGATTTCAAATTCAAGTTCGGCTACTTCGTCACCAAGGACGAAGGCCTGATTTTCAAAAACCTGGGCGACCGCTGCGTTAATTTCGAGGCGGATCGTCTGAAATTGGGCTTTCAGATCGATAAACGGTACAGGTTCAGGTGTGTTTGAGGATGACGGATTGCCCCCGGCCATCTGCGACTCCATTCGCGACAGGAAAAGGTTGGTGCGGGAATTTACGAGCAGCCCCGAAAATGTGTCAATATGGCGATTTCTCGACCAGTTATTTGGCTGTTTTCTGCAGGAATTGACAACCGTTTTCGACGGCGTCACTTAAGTCGATCGACCGATTGCCGGAAAACGTGCAGGATAATCGTGACCGCATTGTCGGAAATCGTCGAACATTTTCGAGCGCCTCGTTGTTGGCTTCTTCGCCAGGCGGCGGTTTTAGCATCGACGTGGGATGCCGTCGTGAAGCCGCGCGCCGTTTGCTAGCATCCGTGCTGCACTCTTTCGATTTCGAGGAACAGTTTCATGCGTGGTTTGCCAGATATCCAACTCTCACAGAATTCGTTGACCAGAAGTCTGCGGCTTCTGATCCCAGCCATCGTCGCTGCGGCCGTCTGCGGAGCTGCTTCGAACGCTCGTGCGGACGTTTTCGATGACCACACCGCGTACTGGCTGAGGCGAGCGACGACCGACACAAAGCCGTTGGAATCTCTGACGATGCGGGATTCTCTTTCCTTGAAGAAGATCGGCCGCGGCATCAATTCACCGTGCATCGTCGTTCACACCGACGATGACAACTGGACGAAGGCACTTGTTACCTGGGGATTTCGAAAAGGGGCCGATGGCGGCCGCGTTCCTGTCGTACTAATCGAGCGATTCGTCAACTACCGAGGCGACAGGCAGACTCTCACAACGTCCGCCGGCAAAGACATCATGCTGTTTCCGGGTTTTGGTTTTAACTTCGACATCGGACAGGTCGTCCCCGCGGGACAGGGTGAAGACATCCTCTGCGTGGACGATGGTGTGCTGAAGCCAACAGCCAAATCAAAACTCTTCGCTTTGGATGGACCAGCCACGCCGGAACCAGACCCAACGCAACGTCCCGATCCGACCTCGCACACAGGCGTTATCCCAACAGACTTTGCAGGTTCTTGGAAAGTGCGGATCGACGGTCGCTGGGAAGGCGTCTGGGAACTGGATGTGGAAGAGCGTCGAGTCTTCGGTCGCTTCATCTCTGACGAAACGAAAAGCGTCTACGAGATCGCCGGCAAGATTGCCGCGTTACCTCACAACGCCAAGTTGAACATCGAGCTGGCAAACGCGTCGCAAACGATCGACGCCTTTTTGTGGACGAAAGACAAATCGGCAATGGCCGGTTTCATGGTCATGGCGAATCGCAAACTTGGCTTTTACGCCACTCGGATCAAATCTGAATCTGCTCCGCCCGAATCTGCCACAAAAGGCGACGCCAAGGAATAAGACGGCACGATCATGAAAATTCTACTGGCCAACCCACGCGGATTCTGTGCTGGCGTCAACATGGCGATCGAGTGCCTGGACGAAGCGATCAAACGCTTCGGCACGGACATCTACGTGTACCACGAGATCGTCCACAATCGATACGTCGTCGACCGATTCACCCAGCAAGGCGTCACCTTTGTCGATGCGATTTCCGAAGTGCCGGAGGGATCGATTCTGCTTTACAGCGCTCACGGCGTCTCACCGGAGATCAGGCAGCAGTCGAAAGAGCGAAAGCTGCACACGATCGACGCGACTTGCCCACTGGTCACCAAGGTGCATCTCGAAGCGATCAAGTATGCCAAAGAGGGCTACAACATCGTGCTGATCGGCCACGAAGGTCACGACGAAGTTATCGGCACGATGGGCGAAGCTCCTGAAAGCATCACTCTGGTCGAGACTCCGGAAGCCGTCGACGAGTTGCCGTTCTCCGACGACGAAAAGATCGCCTACCTGACTCAAACAACGCTGAGCGTTTCCGAAGCTGAAGCAATCATCACCAGACTTCGTGAACGATTTCCGCACATCCATTGCCCGCCGAAAGACGACATCTGCTACGCAACAACCAACCGTCAGGAAGCCATCGACACTCTGGCCACCAACGCCGACGCGGTGATTGTGCTCGGCAGTCAGAACAGTTCCAACAGTCGTCGCCTGATGGAACTCGGAGCGTCGCACGGAGCGAAAGCGTTTTTGATTGACGGGATTCACGAACTGCCTGAAGACGCTTTGTCGGCTGGCGACACCGTACTGATTTCAGCCGGAGCGAGTGCTCCCGAAGTTGTCGTGCAGGAGTGCGTCGATTCGCTTGTCGAACGGTACAACGCCAACGTCGAAAGCATCGTCGTCAGGGAAGAGCACGTCAGCTTTCCACTGCCCAAAGAACTGCGACTGATCACGGTCGACTGAAAAGCTCACTGTCGACTGAAAACTGTTTGAGAGCAAGGGCTCACTATGCGACTGCTGGATCGTCTGGAACGGAAATTCCGACCTTACGCCGTTCCGAATCTGACCCTGGTTATCATCATGGGGCAGACACTGGCGTACATTTTAGGCCAGGCCAATCCGCGGATTTACGGGCAAATGGTCCTGCTGCCGCAGCTCGTCCTTGAGGGCCAGGTCTGGCGGCTGGGCAGTTTTTGTTTCGCTACCGATCCCGAAATGAACTTGTTTTTCTTCGTGATTGCGATGTGGGTTTTCAACTTGCTGGGGTCAGCTCTTGAGCAGACCTGGGGCACTGTTCGCTACAACCTGTACTTGCTAAGTGGCTACATCGCCACGGTCACTGTCGCATTCATTTATCCGGACCAGGAGGCAACCACGGCGTTTATCGGGATGTCTGTCTTTCTGGCGTTCGCCCAGCTTTATCCAAATTTCGTTTTCTACATGATGTTTATCCTGCCAGTCAAAGTTCGCTGGCTGGCACTTCTGAACTGGATCGGGCTGAGTTTCGTCCTGATCGGCGGCGACATGCAGGCACGGCTCTCTGCCTTGGCCGCAATAGCCAACTTCCTTCTGTTCTTCGGCCGTGAAATCGTCCAGCGAGTCCGATCCAAAGGACGTCACATGCAGCGGAGGGCGGAAATTGCTGCCGAGATCGGCAAGCCAAAACACGAATGTGTCGTCTGCGGTGCAACCGACAAGTCAGACTCGACGCTCGAATTCCGATACTGCAGTAAGTGCGAAGGTGCTTTGTGTTACTGCGAAAACCATCTCCGCGACCATGATCATGTTGGTAGCGTTGAGGCCTGAATATTTTAGTCAAAAGCTGCCGAGGAAAGTTGGAGATTGAACATGCAACGCGTATTTCAACTGGCGGCGATCGTGGCATTCTCCGGATTCATTCTTGTAACTGTGCAGGAGCCGTTTCGTCATTCCGCTCCGTTTGCAGTGGGACTTGACCTCGCTGTATCCGCTGCCTGCCGAATCTTCGGAGCCCTCGTAGCGATCGTCATCACCATCGAATTATTCCTGCGAATCAGTGGTGGCCGTCAGGTCCCCAACATCAACCAATGGGTAGTTGTGCTGTTGTCGGCACTTTGCCTTTTCACGCCATCATGGCACGCTCCGATGGGGTTGGCAGTTGTTGTTTCGGCGATGATTCTGGTGTCCGGATTCGGCCGACATCCGAACGTTTCTGCAACTGAAACGGACGCCACAAATGCGTCGCCAGGATCGGAAAATTCTCCCGACTCGAACCACTGGGTCGAACCCTGAGGTAACCACGCCATTTCGCCATCTCAAAATGGTGAATGCTTCAGGGCAATCAGTTCCGTTTGGTATAGCTTCAGCATTCCAAGGCTAAACCAGTTGCGGCCCACTATGCCTTCCCGTGTAATGCGCACCCTTCAATTTGCCCGGGTACTTGCGTGAACCCGAAATTTCATAAACACGAACGGCCATCTTCATGCCCTATGCCGCGAGTCTTTCGCAACTCGGCCCCACCGCAGACGCGGTTGAATCTGTCTGCTCGGAAGTTCTCGAGCAACTCAACGGCGCAACGCCGGACCTCACGTTCATTTTTGTTTCTCATCACCATCGAGCAGCGTTTCACGAGCTCGCCGAGCAGATCCAACAGCGGCTCAAGTCGAAAGTGCTTCTCGGCTGTGCGGCTGAAACTGTTGCTGGCGGCGAGCTGGAAATCGAAAACGAACCGGCGATGAGTTTGTGGTCGGCTGTGCTTCCCGGCTCCACCCTGCTGCCGTTTCATCTGGAATTCGAACGGACTCCCGATGGCATCGTCTCGTCTGGCTGGCCGCCCGAATTTGAAACTCCGCAGGACGATGTTCGAGCTGTGTTCCTGCTTGGCGAGCCCTTCTCGACAGCGATCGAGCCGATCATCGAACGGCTCAGCACCGATCTTCCCGGAGTGCCCCTAATCGGTGGCATGGCCAGTGGCGGACGCGGTCCCGGTGAAAACGCGTTGTTCTTCAACGGCGAACATATCGGATTTGGCGGCGTCGGCGTGATGGTTCAAGGTGGGCCGCAGATCGAGTCGGTCGTTTCTCAAGGCTGCCGGCCCATCGGGCACAACTTCATCGTCACGAAGGCTGAAGATAACCTTGTTCAGGAACTCGGCGGCAAGCCGGCAATGGAGCGTCTGCAGGAAATCTTCGTCGACCTTCCCGAGCGTGATCAGGAACTGGTTCAACAGGGACCGCACCTTGGCATCGTCATGAACGAGTACCAGGAAACGTTCGAGCTGGGCGATTTCCTCATCTCAAACGTCGTCGGAGTCGACAAAGAATCCGGAGCTGTCGCGATCGGCAATCGCGTCCGAGTTGGTCAGACCGTCCGGTTTCACGTACGGGATGCTCAGACTGCACACGAAGAGTTGCACGCACTTTTGACTCGATCTGTCGAGAGTTCAGACTCCGCCCCCGGGGCAGCGCTCCTGTTCAGCTGCAACGGCCGAGGCACTCGATTGTTCCCCGGAGCGAACCACGATGCGGGCTCGATTCAAAAGCGACTGAACACGGTGCCGCTGACCGGTTTCTTCGCCCAGGGAGAACTCGGCCCCGTCGGCGGAAAAAACTACATTCACGGATACACTGCCAGCATCGCGGTGTTTCGCGACTGACTTTTCGGATCGCTGTCGCAAACCACTGTAGGGTGCTCTGAACTGCAAATCTTCAATCCATCAACGGATTATGAATTACGAGAGAAGGATGCTCATTCATGACGGATCAGCCTGAAGCAACCGCGGACCTCACTGGCAACCCTCTGCTCTGCGCGGAAGGGCTGCCGAAGTTCGACCAGATCAAACCCGAACACGTTGTGCCTGCGGTAAAAAATTTGCTGGCTGATGCCGAACAGGCGCTGTCGGCTCTCGAGGAATCGATCGAGCCAACCTGGGACGCGTGTTTCGCAAAGCTGGAAGAAATCGATCGACCGTTTGAATACGCATGGGGGCCGGTGTCGCACTTATTCGGTGTGAAGAATTCACCCGAACTCCGTGAAGCCTACGAGTCGGTCCTTGATGACGTGGTGCAACTCGGACTGCGAGCGTCGCAAAGTCGTCAGATCTACGAAGCGTGCGTCGCGATCCGAAACGGCAGCGACTGGGAAACGCTTTCTCCGACACGGCAACGAATCGTCGAGAAGAAGATTCAATCGGCGGAACTTTCAGGCATCGGCCTGGAAGGTGCGCAGCAGGAACGCTTCAACGAGATCGCTCAAGAGCTTTCTCAACTAAGCACCACGTTTTCGAACAACGTCCTGGACGCAACTAAACTGTTCGAGCTGGTTCTTACCGAGCAGACCGACGTCGACGGCTTGCCCGAAAGCGCGCTCGCGATGGCCGCTCAGTCGTTTAATCAGAAGCAGTCAGAGCGTGTCGCAGAAGCCGGCGACGATCCGGAATCTGTGGACGAGGCGACACCGGAGTCAGGCCCGTGGAGATTCACACTCGACGGCCCCAGCTTCTTACCGTTCATGCAGCACTGCCGCCGCAGCGACCTTCGCGAGCAACTTTACCGGGCGTTTCTCACTCGCGCGTCGGAAGGCGACTTCAATAACGAGCAGAACATCAACCGCATCCTTGCCCTGCGACAGGAAAAGTCTGAGCTGCTTGGATTCAGTAACTTTGCCGAGATGAGCCTCGCCAAAAAGATGGCTCCGAGTGTCGCTGCCGTGGAAGAAATGTTCGAAACGCTGCGGTCAGCATCGTGGGATGCCGCCGCGGCAGATATTGAAGAAATCCGCGAGCTGGCCAAATCAGAAGGTGTGACCGACGAACTCAAACACTGGGACGTCGCGTTCTGGGCAGAACGTCTGCGGGAAAAAAAGTTCGACTATACCGACGAAGAATTACGACCGTACTTTCCGCTCGAGAAGGCTTTGGCCGGAATGTTCGATCTGGTCGAGCGAATCTTCGGTATCAAAGTCCAGCAGTCTGAAACTGCTCCGGTCTGGCACGAAGACGTTCGCTACTTTGAAGTGCTCGACAGCGACGGTTCCAACATCGCCGCGTTTTATCTGGATCCGTACTCACGGCCGGAGAACAAACGCGGCGGAGCGTGGATGGATGATTGCCTCGGCCGAAAGTTGATCGGCAGCAACGTTCAGCTTCCGGTTGCTCACCTCGTTTGCAACAGCACGCCGCCGGTCGGCGACAAACCGTCGCTGATGACGTTTCGGGAAGTCGAAACGTTGTTTCATGAATTCGGCCACGGTCTGCAGCACATGCTGACCACGATCGACGAAGCCGACGCGGCGGGTATCAGCGGCGTGGAGTGGGACGCGGTCGAACTGCCAAGTCAGTTCATGGAAAACTGGTGCTACCACAAGCCGACTGTCGCCAGCATTTCAGGTCACTACGAAACCGGCGAACCGCTACCGGATGAGTTGTTCGAAAAACTGAAAGCATCCCGAACGTTCCGAGCCGGCTCGATGATGCTGCGGCAGTTGACGTTCGGAATGACCGACATGCTGCTTCATGGCGGCTTCGAACCACCGCAGGAAGGCGACACCTCAGGCGAGACAGTATTCGATGTTCAGCGAAAAGTCATCGAGAAAACATCCGTCCTGCCGATGCTGCAGGAAGACAGAATGCTTTGCGCGTTCTCACATATTTTTTCAGGCGGATACGCGGCCGGATACTACAGCTACAAGTGGGCGGAAGTTCTGAGTGCGGACGCCTTCAGCGCGTTTGAAGAAGCGGGACTCGATGACGAAGAGGCCGTCGCGAAAGTCGGCCGTCGATTCCGTGATACGGTGCTGGCCCTTGGCGGCAGCCGACACCCGATGGACATTTTCAGCGAATTCCGTGGTCGGGAACCGGATCCCGCTCCACTGCTTCGCCACAGCGGACTTGCGTAACGCGTTCGGTCATTTATTGCCGCAACGTTTTGAAACCTCGGTCTCCCGCATCGGGTACACTGTTTCGCTTAAGCGAATCGCGATTGAATCGTGACGTCAAGGTCAGTGGCCGGTGGGGAGCAAAGTCGTGGTGCAATCTGAAATGTTGCAGACAGTCCCACCTGCCAATCCATCAGATGATGACGAACCAGATGTCTCCTTCGAAGAGGCTCCCGCCGAACTGATTGCCGAACGCGACGGCGTCGACGTGACTTCATACCGACTGCCGCCTCGCCCGCCGATTTTGAAGCATCCAATCAAAGCGTTCTTCTGGTTTGTAAGAGCGGGCTTCGGAATCGTCAGCCTGGTGCTTCTGCTGGCCGTTATCGCCGCAATTCCCGTCGTGAATTTTCTGGCGTTGGGATATCTGCTCGAAGTCGAAGGCCGAGTCGCTCGAACTGGCAAACTGCGCAACGCATTCCTGCTGCTGGACGTGGCGCCGCGGTTCGGAGCGATTGCTCTGGGAATCTGGTTGTGGGTTATCCCGCTCCGACTGATCGCGACGATGCGCGGCGACGTTGCTTTTCTGGATCCAGGCGGAAACGCCGAGAAATTCCTGAACGCGTTTGCCCCGTTTTTCGCCACACTGGTTGCCGGACATCTTTGCCTGGCACTTGCTCGAGGCGGCAGTCTCAGTTGCTTCTTCCGGCCTATCAAGAATATCCGCTGGCTAATGAAGCGATGGCATTCGGGCGACTATATGGCTTATGCGACGGCCGGTGTGCAGGACATTCTTTTGCGATTGCGACTGCGGCACCATTTCTGGCTGGGTGTTCGTGGCTTCACGGGCGCCATGATCTGGCTCGTGATTCCAACCGCCCTGTTTGCCAGCGCGAGGCCCGACAACGGCGGGACAATTCTGTTGTCAATAATCGGAGGACTTGGTCTGGTTGTTGTCTTCAGTTGGCTGCCCTTCATGCAGGCTCGCTTTGCTATGACCGGCGAATGGCGAGACATGTTTGACCGACACGCAATCAAGCAGTTGTATCGTCGCACGCCGCTCGCCTGGTTCATGGCAATCGCCACGGTTTATGTCATGGCGTTGCCGCTGTACCTACCCAAGGTTTATCTGCTCCCGAGCGATGCCATGTGGCTGGTGACGATCGTCTTTATCGTGACGATCTATCCGGCGCGAGTCCTGACTGGCTGGGTGGTTTACCGGGCGACGCATTCAGAGGCTCAACCCTGGTTCGGCTGGCGCTGGTTAAGCCGAACTCTGACCGTCCCGCTACTCGCGCTGTACGTTTTCCTGCTCTTCTTCACGCCGCTGATCGGCGAACATGGCAAAGGCGTCCTCTTCGAACATCACGCCTTGCTGCTTCCCGTGCCGTTCTGATCGAACGAGTCTCTACCGGCTTCGCGCCGGCGTCCGAGCGTGACAGAATGCCGCGTCGACGAACTCGTTCGTCAAGCATTTGCCACCGCCGAAGCAGGACGCCACCGAGCCATGAAGATTACACGTATCGCTGCCTACCGAGTCGAACTTCCGCTGCATGAAGGCAGTTATAAATGGTCTGGCGGAAAGTCGGTCGACGTTTTTGACAGCACGATTGTTCGAGTCGAAACCGACGAAGGTGTGGTCGGCCACGGCGAAGTTTGTCCGCTCGGACCGTTCTACCTGCCAGCTTACGCAGCCGGAGTTCGAGCCGGCATTGCGGAACTGGCTCCGCATCTGATCGGCCAGGACGCCACGGAGCTCGGCAAGCTGAACCAGCTCATGGACGCAGCCATGAAGGGGCATCCGTACGTGAAGTCGGGAATCGATATCGCGTGCTGGGATATCCTCGGCCAGGTTTCCGGAGTCCCCGTATGCACATTGCTTGGCGGCCGCTGGGGCGACGACTTCGTCCTCTACCGAGCGATTTCGCAGACGCCTCCGGAAGAGATGGCCAAAAACGTCACAGCTTATCGAGAGGAAGGTTACCGCCGATTCCAACTGAAAGTTGGCGGCGACCCGAACGAGGACATCGCGAGAATTCACGCCGTCGCGGAAGTTCTCCAGCCCGGAGACAAACTGGTCGCTGATGCGAATACCGGATGGTTGATGCACGAAGCCGCTCGCGTTGTGCGAGGCGTCAAAGACGTCGACGTTTATATTGAACAACCATGCGTCAGCTACGAAGAATGCCTTTCGATCCGCGAGCGAACCGACCACCCATTCGTAATGGACGAAGTCATCGACGGAATGGACGCGTTGCTGAAGCTGCACTCCGACCGGGCGGCTGACGTCGTCAACATAAAGATCAGCAAGTTCGGAGGCCTGACCAAGGCAAGACAGGCTCGTGACCTTTGCGTTTCGCTCGGCATCGCCATGACGATCGAAGATAGCTGGGGAGGCGATGTCACGACCGCCGCGATCGCCCACCTGGCTCACAGCACGCCGACCGAATTCCTGTTCACGTCAACCGACTTCAACAGCTACGTCACCGTCAGCAACGCCGAAGGTGCCCCGCAGCGAATCAACGGTCGAATGTCCGCCTCGAAAGAACCGGGGCTAGGCGTACAGCCTCGGTTTGACATTCTGGGTGAACCGCTCGTCGACGTTTCTTAACCCGCCGCCTGGTGGACATGGACGTCCTGCGTTGGGTATGGGATGTTAAAGCCTCGCTCGTCGAAGCCGAGTTTTACTCGCTCGTTCAGGTCCCACAGCACGGCCCAGTAGTCAGCCGAATTGACCCACGGACGAACGACGAAGTTGACGCTGCTGTCTCCAAGTTCGGACACAGCAACGACTGGGGCCGGGTCTTTCAAAATTCGTTCGTCAGTCTCGACAAGAATGGTGAGGAACGCTTTGACGGCTCGCAGGTCATCCCCGTATCCACACCCGACGACCATGTCGATTCGTCGGGTTGGCTTGGCCGAATAGTTAATGATGTTGCCACCGTAGATCGATCCGTTTGGCACGATGATCTGCTTGTTGTCGCCAGTTTTCATCAGCGTGCTGAAAATGCTGATCTCTTCGACTGTCCCGGAGACGCCGCCAGCTTCGACAAAGTCGCCAACGCGAAACGGCTTGAACAGGATGATCATCACTCCAGATGCAAAGTTTGAGAGTGAACTCTGAAGCGCAAGACCAACGGCCAGTCCGGCAGCACCCATGATCGCCGCCAGCGACGTTGTGTCGACGCCCAGACTTTCCAGGGCCATCAAGATCACAAACGTGATCAGCACGTAGTGAGCAATGTTCGAAAGAAAGCTCGACAGCGTTGTGTCGACCTTCGCTCGGACCATCACTTTCTCAAGCAGACCGGTCAGAATTCTGACGACGATCTTCCCGATCAGATAAATCGCAATCGCCGCGAGCACGTTTCCAGCGAAAGCTGCCAGCTTCTCTGGATCCGTGAATTCCTGAGCGAATCCCTGGATGGACTGCAGCATGGTTTTCGGTTTTTCGTCGGCCGAGTCCGTTGCGCCAGCCGCTTGAGCAAGAATAAAGAGTCCGTTCATCGTTCACTCCTGATAGCAAAAGAACATCTACTTCACACCATGATGAATTTGAATGATTCTGGGGAGCAGAACGCGAGTCATCTGAAAGTGTCAATACGAATTCAAATTTGTGGCGGATCGCCGACTGATGGATGGTTTGAGACTCGGCTGCTATAACGATGAGTCTTCAAAACTCACTGGCTCATCCGCCAGCCACGCCAAAGGACATTCCATGACCATCTCCAGATCAGCCGTTTTTCTGACTCTCACCATTTCGCTGGTTGCAGGCTGCAAGCCCTCGACGGCGCCAACGGGGACTTCTCCGAAAGATGCCGACTCATCGGTGACGGTCGCCCCGCCAAAGCCAGCACCCGAACCGGACGATGCTGAATGTGTCGCCGGCCTGGAAGCAGTTGGTGCGAAGCTGAAGAAAGACGGCGACGGACTGGTCATCGAAGCGGACTTTCGAGGCCTGACCATCGACGACTCGGCTCTTGAACATCTCGCCGGCTTGCGTCGTGTGAGATCAGTCCTGCTGAACGAAACTGGCGTCACTGACGCGGGGATGGCGACTGTCGGAAAAGTTGCGACGCTGCAGAATGTCGACCTTCGCGGTTGCAGGATTTTTAACGATGGACTTGAGCCATTGTCAGCGTTGTCAGCTCTGAAAGCGTTACGAATCTCCAAGACCGAGGTCGACGACGCCGGCATGATTCATGTCGCAAAGATGAGTAATCTCAAATCGCTCATGCTCGAAGGCCTCTTTTTCTTCAATGAAGATGGGATTGGAAAACTTGCCGGGCTCGACAACCTTGAAGAATTGTACCTTGCTGATACATCGTGTTCCGATGAGGCGATTGCCCTACTCGGTCAGTTTCCAAAACTGAAAAAATTGCGGCTGGCCCGATGCAACTACGAAAACGAAGCACTGGCTCACCTGGCCAACGTACCGAACCTCGAAGAACTGGACCTGAGCGAAAATAACAAGATCAACGACACTGGGATGCCGCACGTTGCCAGAGTCAAGAAACTGAGGAAGCTCAATCTTTGGCGATCATACGTCGGTGACGCTGGAGTCGAGAGTTTGGCAGGCCTTACCGAAATGGAGTCGCTGAATCTGGACAACTCGCAGATCACCGATAACTGCCTGAAACATCTGAGCGGCATGAAGAACTTATCGTTCCTGCATCTCGGGTCGACTCAAGTTTCTGACATCGGATTGCCGGCTCTTGAAGGCCTGACATCTCTCAAAGATCTTAAGGTGACTCGAACTGCTGTTACTGAGGGAGGTGTCGCGGCTTTGAAAAAGAAACTGCCCGATACCGAAATTCAGCTTCAGTATATCTCGGGAGAATAGCCCTACGGAACGGCTACGAGAGCCGTTGCCGGACCTGGTCTTTCATCTGTTTCAGCTCAGCAGCCTCGGGTGACTTTTTGTAGGTTTCGTCGAGCGGGAAACAGCCCGAGATGATGCCGTTTCGCGGGGCCGTCGTGCAGTCGCTGAAGGTTCGGCAGATGGCTTTCGTGCGGATCGGCTTTCCTTCGAGCACGTCCGCCGGCATGTCCCAATAGCTGAGGACCAATCGGCCGATGCCGACAAAGTCCGCGTAGCCATCTCGGATGGCAGCTTGAGCAACGTGCGGCAAGTACTCCTGGAAGTACGACCAGGCGGAGCCAACGACCGGAATGTCCGGGATCAACTCTTTGAGCTTTCGAACGGATTCGATTTGTCGGACGCAGCCGATGAGTGGATCCTCTGGGGGCTGATAACCGTCGGAAGGTGGATAGAAGGCCGGTCGCTGGATGTGCGGGTTGTAGTAAGGCGAGCCTGCCGACAGATTAAACATCGCGACGCCATACTCGTCGTGCAGCATTCGAACAAAGCGCAGAGGCTCCGTCAGATCCATTTCTAAAGGATTGTCCTTGCTGCATCCAAAGCCAGGATAGTCAGTCACTGGATGCTCGTCGGGAATACCCGGTCCGAGCTTCCCAGGCGTCGCTCGTTCGGGATCGGGGTGGTACGGCGGCCGATCGAAGACGGACAGACGTACGCCGATCATCAGTCCGGGACACTCGGCTTTGATGCCGTCCAGAATTTCTCGCATGAATCGCGTTCGTCCGGCGAAGTCTCCACCGTAAGGTCCGGGCCGAGTGAATGCCGACAGGAATTCATGCCCGAGGTAGCCATGACAATGCTTCACATCGACAAACTGGAACCCCGCATTCTGCGCGAGCTTCGCGGCGGAAATGTAAGAGTCGATCAATCGCTTAATCTCGTCGTCAGTTAAGACGACGGAATCGTCGTCTGCATCAATGCCGAACTTGGGATCAAGAACTGGGTGGTGATAAACGATCCGCGGTTCAAGAGTGTCTTTGCGGTTCGGCCTGCAGAAACGTCCCGAGTGGGTTAACTGCAATCCGACCAGTAAGTCATCCAGCGCCGACTCACCGAAGCGTTCAACGTGCGCACTGGTCAGAGTGTCGAGCAAGTCGCGCATCGCGTCGGCGTTTTCTGGCCGATTCAAAAGCTGATTCGGATTCGCTCGGCCATCCGCCTGGACCGCAAACGCTTCTCCGCCCCAGATCAACTTGCAGCCAGTGAGTCCAAAGTTTCTCCAGCGCCGGGTTGTGAGTTCGCTCGGCCGACCGTCGGAAGTCGCGTCCCAGCCTTCCATCGGATGAACGCACCAGCGATTGCCGACTGTGAAGTCTCCAACCTTGATCGGTTCGGCGAGCGGCGAGTTCTGCTCGGCCGAAAGCGGCTCGTCGTCCAGAGGCAGGTCGATTTGCTGATTCGACAGGTATTGCCGAAATTCGTCTACGGACTTCAGTGCCCCGATTCGCTGCCAGTTCATCTCAGCGGTTCTCCTGCAGTGTTATGCCTCAACCGGCTCATTCCGGTACGGAAGGTGCGTCAACACCGTAAGCATACTGAGTCGCAGGCCGTTTGTTGCAGCGATGCCACAGCGGATTGCCGAATGGCAACAATGTTGCCAGAAATCAACTCAGCACATCATTCGTGTGTGCCAAAGGCGGGAGCTTACGATGGCTAAACTATTGCTGAGTGTTCGGCAGTTTCTTGCCAGAGAATCCGGTCACGCGATGGTCGAATACCTGTTTATGCTGAGTCTGATCCTCGTCGCAGCGATCCTCGGAATTAAACTGGTCGGCACAACGGCTCTCGACCTGTTCGAAACGAGTCGGGACGCACTCCCGTAACCTCATCACACGAACGGTCGTAACGCGTCACTCATGCACCGAGGCTTCGCGAATTGCATCTGAACGGTTCCCACCAGTCGCTCTTCAAAGGCAGCTTCGCAATACGACAAGTAGAAGTCCCACAGCCGGATGAAGGTTTCCGGGAATCCCTGCAGACGTACCTGCTCGATCTGCTCGAAGAAGCGTTCACGCCATAACCGTACGGTCTTGCCATAGTGGGGAGCGAGATCCTCGACGTGCAAAAGCCGCATGTCGGTTGTTCGAGCGACCGAGTCCAGAACTGACTTTGGAGTGATCAGGCAGCCGCCCGGAAAGATGTATCGCTGAATGAAGTCGACCGATTTCAAGTACGCAGGATATCGTTGCTCGGACATCGTGATCCCCTGAATGGCCATCTGGCCGTCAGGCTTCAGCAGTGATCCACACTTTGCAAAGAAAGTGTCAAAATATTCGTAGCCGACGGCTTCGATCATTTCGACCGAGACCAGCTTGTCGAACGAGCCGTTGAGATCGCGGTAGTCTTCCAGCAGTAGAGTGACTCGATCGGCCAGCCCTTCTTCCGCGACTCGTCGGCAGGCAAAGTCGTGCTGCTCTTTTGAGATCGTCGTTGTCGTGACCTTGCAGCCGTAATTCCTGGCGGCGTGAATGGCCATGCCGCCCCAGCCCGTTCCGATTTCAACGAGATGGTCAGACTGCTTAAGGTCGAGCTTACGGCACAGACGGTCAATCTTGGCGACCTGTGCTTCGTGCAGTGTGCTTTCCGGAGTCTCGAACACACCGCTGGAGTACGTCATCGTTTCGTCAAGGAACAACGAGTAGAAGTCGTTGCCCAGGTCGTAGTGAGCGTGGATGTTGCGAGCGCTGCCGTCTTTCGAATTGTTCTGTCGCTCGTGCCACTTGCGGGCCAGTCGTGTTACCAGTCGAACGATTCCGCGATTGCCAGAATCGGTGATGTCGATGTTGCGGCAGAACATTCTAACAACGTCCGTCGGACTGTCTGATGTCCATTCTCCGAAGATGAATGACTCGGCGAATCCCAGGCTGCCACCGATCGCGACTCGTCGAAAGAACTCCGGAGAATGAATCTCCATTCTCGCGACCAGATTATTCTCATCGGCATCGCTGCCGAATCGATGTTCGGTGTCGCCCTCTTTAAGCAGGAGTAGTCCGTCGGAGAGTTTGCTGAATCGATTGAGCACGCCACGCCGCAGCATTCGCGTCGTCATCTTCGGCTTGCCTGCCTGGGGCAACTCCGGCGCAAACGAGACGTCAATCGATTTCAGATTGGCAATCGTGTCGACGCGCTCGTCCGAAATTTCGGGCGAAGTCGATCCGGCTGTCTGATCGTCGGCGATCTGATTCGATGATTTCATGAGCGAACGGTTTCCGTGACTCCTGACAGGTGGCCGGCCTGTGAGGCATTGTCTTCGCTGGATGAATGAGCAATTCCGGGGTGAGGAACGAACGGGCATTTTTTCCACCAGAGGCGAAGAGCCTGCCAGTAGATTCCCGCGGCGATCTTTCCCGTCATGAAAGGATGACGAATGAGTGAACCGGCAAGCTGTCCACCGGAAATCGGCCGCCGCTTCAAATGAAGCGTGCAGTCGAACAGCCGGTTTTCGTCCCGCCAGTTCTCGATATGTACGGTCAACGTTTTTGCGGGAGCGACGATGCTCCAGCGATAGTCCATGTCCATTTCCATGAACGGAGAGACATGAAAACGTTTGCCATGCCGAAAACGCAAGCGTCTGGCCGCAGATGTCGTTTTTTCAGCGTTTCGATCGACCGTCTGCGGACTGTGGGCTGACTGTGCGGGCTGATTTGATCGGTCAAGAATATAACAGTGCCGTTCGCTCCACGGCGTGTTGTTGACCTCGGCAACGATCGTCTGCACCTGTTCGTCGTCACGATCGAAGCAGTAATAAAAGCTGACCGGATTCATCTTGTAGCCGAAATATCGCGGCTGAGTGAGCAATCGAATCGGACCGTCAGGCCGCTCAAGACCAGCCGCCTCAACGAGACTCCGCACTGCCGTGTCCAGGGACGGAAGTGGCTTTTCGCTCCGTTCCGGGCGGCGGCCGAAACTTTGTTCTGCCGGAGTCGACCAGTCGCCCGATTCGAGTGCCTCGGGGATGATGTCTTCGGGGAATGCGAGATGATCTTCGCGGTGAAATCTCGCAACGGCCGACCGGCGAGTTGACCAAAGCCAGCGGCCAGCAAAAACCTGGTCGAGTTCGCTCAGGTCGAGATACAGCCAGGCCCCTGAATAAGTAAACGCATTCTCGACAGGCGTGAAGCGGCGGTGCCGGACTTTGCCGACGTACAGACAGCTCTTCAGAGTTTGAGAATCTACTGTTGCCAAGGCGGCTCCACTCCGAGTTGTCGGCACACGGCCAAAGCACTGTTGACGCCATCTTCGTGGAAGCCGTTGCCCCAATAGGCTCCGCAGAACGACGTTCGATTGTGGTTGATCAGGTCGGCATGTTTCTGCTGAGCGGCTCGTCGTTCCGTCGTGTAAACAGGGTGGTGATACTCGTACTTCCCAATCACTTTCGCAGGGTCAATCACCGAATCCCGATTAAGCGTCACGCAGTAAGTTCGCTGAGCATTCAACCGCTGCAGAATGTTCATGTTGTAGGTGACGGTCGCACTTTGACCAGAGACTTCTGCCGATTCCTGCTGACCGTCAGGCCGTGGGCCATCAATGTGGTAATTCCAGCTCGCCCAGGCACGGCGACGTTGCGGCAGCACGGAATCATCCCAATGAAGCACGGCAGAATTCTTTTGATAAGGGAATTCGTTAAGCACGTTTTGTTCGGTCATCGTGGCACTATCGCCGAGTATTCTGAGAGCCTGATCACTGTGGCAGGCAAAAATTGCGTGATCAAAACGCTCGTCATCCGATCCTGTTGCGCGAATCGTGACGCCCGTTTCTTCACGGTCGATTGAGTCGACGGGAGAGTTCAGCCGAATTCGGTCTTCGAACGGAGCGATCAGTTTCTCGACGTAGCGTTTTGAACCGCCGGAGATAACTCGCCACTGAGGCCGATTTCGAATACTGAGCAGTCCGTGATTCCGGTAGAACTCGACGATAAACCGAACGGGGAACTGCCCGAACGTCTCGGGCGGGCACGACCAGATTGCCGCTCCCATCGGAATGAGATACAGATCAGAAAACTGCTTCGAGTAGCCTCGCTGAGTGACGTACTCGTCGACGGTCAGGCTGTCGTGGTCGGCTTCGAGCAACTCCACCGCTTCACGATTAAAACGAAGGATGTCCTGCAGCATCCGATGAAATCGCGGCTTCAACAGGTTGCTTCGCTGAGCAAACAAGCCATTCAGGTTCGAACCGTTGTATTCGATCCGGCTGCGTTCGCACCGAACGCTGAAGCTCATCTCCGTCGCGAGCGAGCCAACTCCGAGTCGTTCGAGCATCTGAATGAAATTCGGATACGTCCAGTCGTTGTAGACAATGAATCCCGTATCGATCGCGAGCTGCTCGCCGTCGACGTCCACATCGATCGTGTGAGTGTGGCCGCCAATATAATCGTTGGCTTCGAAGACGGTGATCTCGTGCGACGGGTGCAGCAGCCACCCGGCAGTCAGGCCAGAGATTCCGGAACCGATAATGGCGATCTTCATCCGTGATTTCGCTGTTCGAGGATTCTCATGTGCAAACCTCGTCCAAATCCCTGATTCAGACGGAGCGGAATGTTAGCAAAATCACATTCCAGGTTCGCGTCCGGCAGTAGGTCAGGCTCTCCCTGATGAAATTCCCGAGCATGACAGAAGTTTTGAAGCAACCACGAAAGACACCATCTATACGAAATTATTTTCGTCTGTTTCGAGTATTTCGTGGTTGATAAATGCTCGCCCGAACTCCGTCACACTGAGCCCGACCCACCGAAGTTGCCTGTGTGCTATTGACAATTTGCCGGAGGGACTGACATCCTCCCCGAGTCAGAAATCGCAAGACAACCTGATCGACGATTCGCGACAGGAATTCACACGGATGAAGAGACGGGTTCGGAGAGCCACCATGAGAAACGCCGTAATCATTGATGCCGTCCGCACCCCGGTCGCCAAAGCAAATTCTGCCGTAGGTAACTTCCGCGATGTTCGTGCCGACGAACTTTCAGCCGGACTGATGAAGGCTCTGGTCGAACGAACGGGCATCGATCCGCAACTCATCGAGGACATTCGCTGGGGCTGTGTCCAGCAGCAGGGCGAGCAAGGGTTTGACGTCGCCCGCGTCGCGGCGCTGATGGCTGGCCTGCCGATCGAAACCGGCGGCGTGACACTCAACCGAAACTGCGCATCGGGTCTTCAAGCCATCAACGACTGCGCGATGAGCATCGCTGCAAACTGCGAAGACATTCAGATCGCTGGCGGCATCGAGCACATGGGGCACATCCCAGCCTTTAAGGATTACGACCCAGCTCCCAGTTTGTTCGTGCGGCACAGCGAAGCCATCATGAACATGGGGCTGACGGCCGAGTATCTCGCGACGAAGTATCAGATTTCACGAGAAGCTCAGGACGCATTCGCGGCACGAAGTCAGCAACTCGCGGCGGCCGCTACCGAGAAAGGCGAGTTCGCCAGCGAGATCATTCCAACCTGGGGACGTTCGGAATCCGGGCAGAAAGAGCTGATCACAACTGACCAGGGAATTCGTGCCGACACGACAGTTGAAGGACTCGCCAAGCTGCCTCCTGCGTTCAATCCGGCCGGTGGAAGCGTGACGGCCGGCAGCAGCTCGCAACTCAGCGCCGGTGCGTCCGCACTGCTGATCATGTCCGAAGAGAAAGCGAACGAACTCGGTCTGAAACCGATGGCGAGGATCCGAGCAATGGCTGTCGCGGGGGTCGCTCCCGAGGAAATGGGCATCGGCCCGGTGCCCGCAGTTCACAAAGTTATGAAACGAGCGGGGCTGACTCTCGACCAGATGGACTGCCTGGAAATCAACGAGGCCTTCGCTGTCCAGGTCCTGTCCGTCATGAAGCTCCTCGGAATCACCGAAGAAAAAGTGAACACACGAGGCGGAGCAGTTGCCCTCGGCCATCCCCTCGGAGCAAGTGGCGCTCGCATCGCCGTAACCCTGCTTCACCGAATGAAAGATTCAGGAGCGAAGTACGGACTGGCAACACTGTGCGTCGGCCAGGGTCAGGGCGTCGCGACGATCTTCGAAAGTGTGTAATTAGCCACAGAGATCACAGAGGGCACCGAGATAATGGGCGATGTACTCACGGAGGCGATTATCGGCGCAGCCATCGAAGTGCATCGTTTACTCGGCCCAGGGCTTCTTGAATCTATCTATGAAGAAGCACTTTGCCACGAACTCGAACTGCGAGGTGTCGACGTTCGAAGGCAGGTAGAAGTTGACGTGATTTACAAAGGACTCGCAATTAAGGGTCAAAAGCTCGATCTGCTCGTAGAAGGCGAAGTCGTGGTTGAATTGAAAGCTGTTTCAAAACTGCCGGAAGTAGCCACCGCTCAAACACTGTCTTATCTGAAAGCAACTGGCCTGAAACGGGCTATGCTTCTCAACTTTGGCGAGCAACGTCTCGTCGACGGCATCAAACGAATCTCTCTGTGAACTTTGTGGCTGAAACTCTTTCCACTGTCGATGCGAGGTTCGGAGCCCATCATGACGGAAGCTCGGCTTGGCTTACCCAATTTGGGATTTGGTGTCGGATTGCGCACGACCCATTACCCGCACATTCTGAAACACAAGCCAGACGTCGACTGGTTCGAAATCATCTCGGAAAACTACATGGATTCCGGCGGCCGGCCGCGGCAAGTGCTGGAACAGATTGTCGAGCAATACAAAGTCGTCATGCACGGTGTGTCGCTTTCGATTGGCTCGACCGATCCGCTCAACTTTGAATACCTCGGCAAGCTCAAGACGCTGGCGGAATGGACCAATGCCGCCTGGATCTCAGATCACGTTTGCTGGACCGGAGTCAACGGACTGAATGGTCACGATCTGTTGCCGCTTCCGTACAACGAAGAAACTCTGCGGCACGTTGTGAGCCGGATTAAGACGGCGCAGGATTTTCTCGAACGGCCGCTCGTCCTGGAAAATCCCAGCACCTACGTCACGTTCACCGATTCGACCATGTCCGAATGGGACTTTGTGACTCGCATGGCAGAAGAGTCGGACTGCGGGCTGCTGCTCGACGTAAACAATGTCTACGTGAGCTGCTTCAATCACGATCTCGATCCGGAAGATTTCATCCGATCGCTGCCGCATGAACGGATCGTTCAGTTTCACCTCGCCGGACACACCGACTGCGGAACGCACATCATCGACACGCATGACAATTTTGTTGTCGACAAAGTCTGGGAGCTGTACCAACTGGCTCACAAGCTGACTGGTGGAGTATCAACGCTGCTCGAATGGGACGCTCAAATCCCCGACTTCGACGTCGTGCATGGCGAAGTTTTGAAAGCGCGGGATTTAATTCAAGATGGCAGCGTGACACTCGATACACAATCCCGCGCCGATGCCGACTCGGTAGCTTCTGATGATCCTGCGCAAGGACCGCGAAGATCGGCGACAGTTCCACAGCCAGCGGTCTTCGTTGCGGCCGAGGTCGAGTGAATGACCAAACAACGATCTCTGCAGAGTCTGCAACGCTGGGTTCAGGAAGTGATCACCCACCCCGATGGCATCGCGGCGGGTATCGAGTCTCCAACTGCGAAACAGCAGATCGACATCGACGTCGCGAATATCGAGCAGGTCGTCGAACCTTCCAGCCGGCTGGGCAGCAGAGAGCGACTGGCGGTTTACGGGAATGCCTACTTCGCCCGGCTTGTCGAATGTCTCGGTGAGGAATTTCCGGCAACACGTTTTGCACTTGGTGAGGAAACTTTCGAAAGTTTTACCTTTGGCTACGTTAATGATTCGCCTTCGTCGAGTTATTCGCTCGGTTGCCTCGGCGAACGGTTCGCTCAATACCTGACTGACACTCGTCCATCCGACGTTCCGAAACCTGGCTGGCCGGATTTTTTGATCGACCTCGCCAAAGTGGAGCGAACGTACGCCGAAGTTTTCGATGGGCCAGGACCTGAGAATCTCGACACGCTGAAGCCCGAAGATCTGCAGGTGATCCCGCCTGAGCGAGTCAGCGAGATTCGGTTTGTCCCCGTGCCGTCTCTGCGACTGATGGAAGCAGCGTTCCCGGTTCACGAGTACGTGACGGCCGTCCGCCGCGATCGGGCTCCCGAGATTCCGATGCCGGCTGAAACGCTGCTCGTCATCACGCGACGAGAATTTGTGGTCCGTCGCGGAACCGTTTCGCGAGCTGAGTTTCAGCTCCTGCGAGCAATCATCGACGGCAACTCGCTCGGGCAGGCCATCGAACTGGCGGCTGAAGTAATGCCTGCCGGATCCGACGACGAGTTCGCTGCAAACCTGTCGGAATGGTTTCAGCACTGGGCGTCCGCAGGATGGTTCCTGAGAGTTGAACTGTCGGACTCGTAAGCTTCACTCGCCGAGCAGCTCATGCATTCGACTGACGACTGCATCCGAAGCCGGGTACACCAACCGAACTCCGTTCCCGATTCGTGCTGGCGTGATTTCCCAGCCGGTGGCATTTCGCCGCAGCGGGATGAAGAAGTCACCAGGCTTCGAGACTGCTTCAGGAAAGGCAACGTCGAGCGGCCCGGGCTCGAGATCGCCTCGCCAGACATGATCGACATGAACGCTGCCTTTGACGTCAACGGTCGCTCGCACAAAAGCGTGGGATTCGGCAAGCTGTCGGATATTCACGTTCGTCGGATCGGACGTCGCGATCAGCCAGCCCAGCAGCGAGTACCACGACAGGCCGGCAACAAGTGCGACTCTCAACAGTGGCAAACCGGAACGCACGTTGTGCGGTGATTGTGGCGTTGCGTGAACGTTGTCTTGTTTCATAAATGGATCGTCGAAGTCAAAATCTGGATCAGAGGACGTGAGCCGTAGGGTATGACAAGCGCAGCGCAGGCATACCAGTCCGGGCAAAACGATGGTCTGCCTGCGCTGCGCTTGTCAATACCCTACTTGCTCTTGTCGGTGGATAGCTGGCTGATCGACTGGCCGTCCCGGAAGCGAATTGAAATTCGAGACTCCGTTCGAATCGGTTGTCCGTTTGCGTCTTTCAACAAGGCGTTCACAACGAGCGGTGCGTTGAAGATGTGACTCGATTTCTGATCGACGCGCAGCGAGAGAGTTCCGGAATCCTTGTCCGCGGCCACGACGATCGGTTCTGCTGACCAGCCTTTAATGTGAGGCGGTGATGAAACATGGATTCGAACGGCGCCTTCCAGACCGGTTCCTCGTTGAACGTTGACGGGAATTTCGATCGAGCCACCGCGGTTGACGACGAATGTTGATGCGGGAAGTTGCAGGCTGATTCGGACTGGATCCACAAGAACGATCACCTGGTCATCCTGGGCGTGCGATGAAAAGCTGACTCGATGTTTCGTTCCGGAATCGTCGGCGACGAATGCAGAACCCATCAGACAAAAGCGGCTGGTTCGGCCGATTTCCATCCAGGGCGGCAGGCTGACCGTGTAGTCGAATTCTGACTCGCCTGGTGGCACGATGACCTTTTGACCGGTCACGCCCTGGAGATGTCGGACTTGCCGGTCGGCCGGTTCGATTTCGATCGGACCTTCGAAATCACCTCGGTCGATGAGGTAATGCCGCGTGTAAGTCGTGCCGCGCGAGGCGTAGCGAGTTTCGAAAGGCGAGTAGATTCGGAACGGTGTCTTAAGAGCGACGCCCAGGGTTAGTCCGACAACTGGTTGATCGCCGGCCGTGGCCGCGAAAGCCGCTTCGTGTTTTGATTCCGGCTCGACGTCGACCGTGCTGCCGACGACTTTCAGCCGGACGATCTGAGGTGTGGCAGACTCGCCGACCTTGATGACGAGTTGAGCGTCCTGCCGATTCTTCGCAATCTTGACCGGTTCGGCAGTAGCTCCGTCGGGCAGGTCTTCGACCGACAATTCGACTTCGCCCTTGAAGCCGAATGAGCGATCAATGCCGATCTTCAGTTTGGTTTCCGCCCCTTGCTCGATGTTGACCGTGTCGACCGGAAGCTTCAGTCCGAAGTGTTGTTCAGAAACTTCTGAAATCGAGACTCGGTAAGCAAAGCGACTACCGCCACGATGTTCGAACTGGTCTCGGACCTGGACGAAGAAAGATTCGCCGTTGGGAACTTTCCAGACAACGCGTGAATCCGGGATGCCGCCTGCGAGGTCATCGTTCAGCTTGAGCTGCTTGCCATCGCTCGAAAGAACACTCAGCACGGAATCGAGTTCCGTCCCGAGTCGCGACGACTGAACTTCCATCAGCAGGGTCTTGCCCGCCTCGGCGGAGAAGCGGAAGAGATCGATGTCACCGGGTTTGTCGACGCGACCGTTGAACACGATCCCAGACTTCACTGACACTGCGTCTGGCTTCACCGTTGTAGCTTCGTCGTTGGGTTCAGCTTCAAGGTGCTCGGGCAGGTCACCAGCCACGAGCGTTACCTGGTTCGATGCGACGTTCGGAAGACTGAGATTGAACTGTCGATCTGCATCCCTGGGAATGGCGACGTTTGCCTGTTTCATCGGCAGGTCGGCCCCCGACAGTTGCAGCGTGACAGAGTCTCCGCGTTGCCCACCCAACGGGTACACCGATTCGAGATACTGACCTTTGCGGATTGTCAGCCTGTAGACGTAATGCTGAAGGCCTCCGAAAGCGATGTCGTGGATTCGGCATTCGTAGCGGCCCGCCGTGGGAGCGACGAATTGAACGAACGAGTCGACTCCTAGTGCGTCGACATTCTCTGTCAGCACGGAGCCATCCGGGCTGCGGATTTCGACGCGTGAATCCAGCGGCGATCCGATCCTGGCCGCATTGACCTCGCAGGAAATCCTTTCGCCGGCTTTCACGTCGAACGTCCAGATGTCGACGTCTTCTCGCGGGAAGATGCGACCGTTAATTGTGACCGGCAATTGCACGCCGGTCGGGATTGGCTCGCCGTCGATTTCTTTCTCGATTATCTCGGGAAGGTCTCCGACGACAAACTTCATTCGCGAGGTTACACCTTGGGACGTGTTAACTTGCCAGCGACGAATTCCGAGTGGTGCGTCATTCGCAATCTTGACCGACCCAAGGTAGTCCTTCGGGTAGTCTTCCTTCCGCTGCGACGCAGGCTGCGGAATCAACGGCCCCTCGAACCAGACAGTTTCTGTTCGCTCGATCCTTGCGGATGAAGAGACGCCCGGTCCGGTCATCTCGAACGGGCAGCCTTCATGAAGATAATGCCCGCCGACTTTGAATGAGACCTCGGCCCCTCGCTGACCACCTGCCGGAAAGATGTAGCTGACATGCGGCGGCTCGGCGAAAGCCGACATGGCCGAAACATTCACAACAACGAAAATCACGAGCCATCGATTGATCATGCTGCTCCTCGGCGAAAGAGTTGCAAGTCAGAGTTTTCGTAGTGTGCGTCTCGACGCACCCTACAAATATTCCAATCAGCTATTCGAGGATTGTCTGCACTCGGTCCGGTCCGACTGAGATGATTTCTACGGGGTAGCCAACCAGTTCGGCGACGGTTTCGACATATTTGAGAGCGTTTTCCGGCAGATCGGCTCGCTTACGGATTCCGGTGATGTCGGTCTTCCAGCCAGGCACTGTTCGGTAGATCGGTTTCATCTGGGCCAGGTCTTCGACGTGCGATGGGAAGTCCGTTGTTCGAGTCCCGTTGAAGTCGTAAGCCTCGCAGATTTTGATTTCGTCCAGACCGTCGAGCACGTCGACCAGCATGACGGCGATGCAGTCGACGCCGCTGAGTCGTGCTCCGTATCCGGTTGCGACGGCGTCGAACCAGCCGCAACGGCGAGGCCGGCCGGTGACAGTCCCGTACTCATTCCCCACGTCGCGGATGTGCTGACCGATTTCGTCATCGAGTTCGGTTGGGAACGGACCACCACCGACTCGAGTTGTGTACGCCTTGACGATGCCGATCATCTTTGAGATTTCGCGTTCGGACACTCCGCTGCCGCTGTGAATGCCGCAGCCCGAACTGTTCGACGAGGTCACGTAGGGGAACGTTCCGTGGTCGATGTCGAGCAGGCAGCCTTGAGCGCCTTCGAACAGCAGCTTGCGATCGTCAGCGACAGCCTTATGCAGGAACGACGTCGTGTCGGTGACGTACGGTCGAAGCTGATCGGCGTAGGTCATGTATTCGTCGTAAATCGCGT
The DNA here is from genome assembly GCA_943787265.1 of uncultured Planctomycetaceae bacterium. Classification (GTDB taxonomy): domain Bacteria; phylum Planctomycetota; class Planctomycetia; order Planctomycetales; family Planctomycetaceae; genus JABMPE01. The sequence goes on from CALSLT010000004.1 coordinate 409,028, forward strand.
CGACTTCGAACGGCGTGAAATCGTCGTCGAGCGCGGCGATGGCTCGGTTCTTCTGCGGTACGATTTCTTCCAACCGTCGTCGCAGTCGCTCCGGATTGACGAAGTCGCCCATACGGATGGCGTGAGTTCGTCCGGCTTTGTCGCGGTAGCAGGTTCCGATGCCTCGCATCGTCGTGCCGATGGCTTCTCCGGCCCGAGCTTTCTCGAAAGCGGCTTCTTCGGCCATGTGGTACGGAAAAATGACGTGAGCACGGTCGCTGATTTTCAGCCGTTCAGGGGGGACTTCACCCCGGCGTTCGGCGATTCGACCGTACTCTTCCAGGAACGCTTTCGGGTTGATGACAACGCCGGTCGCGATGACCGAGACGACGTTGTTGTTCAGAATGCCAGCCGGCAGGAGTGAGAGTTTGTAGGTCTCGCCGTCGAAAATGACGGTGTGGCCGGCGTTGTTGCCGCCGAGGTATCGAACGACGATGTCATGCTGCTCTGTCAGCAGGTCTACGATTTTACCCTTGGCCTCGTCACCCCACTGAAGCCCGATTACAGAAGTTGCACTCACAACGAAGTCCGCCTGTCAAAATTGTTCAATTGATGTGAATCATCAGGTCTGAAAATAACGACGCCCGCAGCATTATGTTTGCGAATTCGCGGAACAGGCTGCGGGCCAAACGTCCGAGTTTAACAGAGCTTTTTCCGAAAATGCACTGGCTCGGGCCGTGAATTGCTGAGTAATTTTCTGGTCGCGAAAAATCGCCGGATCGTGCGAAAACAGTCACAAAACCAAGGAAAACTGATCTTTGTGGCCTCACGCCGGTTGGTTATAAACCGCGATCTCCCCGAAAGTTTCCATCGCTGAAACTCTCTCGACGTCCCGTCGAATCACTTCTCACTTCGCTGTAACTCCCCTACTTAAACAAACTCGGTGTCGTTTCGTGCATCCCTTTCGCATTGGGATGGGCGTTTCTACGCCGGATACGGTCCCTCCTTCTTCGGCATCGACGCCTTCCCGCGGGCCAGCGTGTCGCCTTCCCAACAAACGGCCTCTCTCCTGATTCATCAGAGCAGACGGTTCGAAAAGGAGTTTTGAATGCCTGTTTCGACTCGTGCCTTTGTCTGTCTTTTTGCGAGTGCTCTCGCACTGGGACAGTCCGGGTGTAACCTCGTTCCGAACAACTGGCTGCGGCAGAGCCAGCTTCAACTGCGAAATCTGCACGGTCAGAACAAAGCTCTGGCCGATCAGAACAACGCGGCGTCACAGTCACTCGCTCAGGCGTTGCAGCAGAAAGCCGACGCCGAAAAGCGATTGCAGGTCGCGACTTCGCGGCTGGACAATCTCAACGCCGAACGAACCCAGCTTCGAGACCGGTTTGTCTCGCTGCAGGATCAGCTGAGAAATCTGGAAAACCCGCTTCCGCAATCAGCGAACCAGAAGTTCGCCGACCTCGCTAGAAAGTACCCGGGATTCAACTTCGATCCTGACACCGGAGTCAGCAAGTTCTCATCGGACATTCTGTTTGACTCGGGCAGTGCGACAATCAAGCGAACCGCCTTGCCGCTGCTGAAAGATTTTGCAGGCGTCATGAACGATGGCGAAGCGAAACGATTGAACATCCTCGTCGTCGGTCACACTGACGATAAACTGATCAAGAAGGCTTCAACCAAGGCGAAGCATCCAACCAACTGGCACTTGTCAACAAACCGTGCGAACAGCGTGGTTGTTGATCTTGGCCGAGCGGGACTCGGCAAAGAGCGAATGGGTGCAGCCGGCTACGCAGACAACCAGCCGGTCGTTCCGAATACCGACGAAAAAGCTCGCAGCCAGAACCGGCGAGTTGAAATCTTCGTCCTCGCTCCTGAAGCAGCGATCGCTGGCTGGGATCCACTCGGTAGCGACAGCTCGACGAGATAGGTTAGCCGTAGCGGCACAAAGATCGATTACATTTCAAGCGGCGATGCGATGTTAAGTCGTGTCGCCGTTTTTCATGCGCGGGTTGATCGAAAAAACTCAGGGACAGAGAGAAAAGCGTGGTTTTTCCGCCAGACTGAGGAACCACTAATAGACACGAATAAACACGAATTCAGGATTGAATTAGTGTCGATTCGTGTTAATTCGTGGTTCAATTTTTGGATCAATTACTTCGTCAGGCGGAGCCTGACCTACGGGTGTTAGTCAGAATGAAATTGCCGTTGTCAGACATTTCTGATCGAGAAATTCTTGACGCTCGTCCTGCGCGGAATTCACTGACCATCGATCGGCCGTACGAGTCTCTGATCGAACCAGAATGCGGTGCGGCCGGAAACGTCGAAGACGTCGCGACAATCTTTCTGACGAATCGGGAATGCCCGTTTCGATGTCTGATGTGCGACCTTTGGAAAAACACGACGGTGGAGTCTGTTCCCGCCGGAGCGATTCCGAAGCAGATTGATTATGCACTGGAGCGGCTACCGGAAGCTCAGCACGTCAAGCTTTACAATTCCGGTAACTTCTTCGACGCTAAGGCGATTCCGAAGGAAGACTGGCCGGCGATTGCTGAGCGTGTTCGAGGCTTCAAGTCAGTCATCGTTGAGAATCATCCGAAGCTTTGCGGTGATGGTTGCTTCGAGTTTCGCGACATGCTGGCCGCGCACGGCGTCGAACTGGAAATCGCGCTCGGACTCGAAACCGTTCATCCGGAAGTTCTGCCGCGACTCAACAAGCAGATGACTGCCGAGGATTTCGCAATCACCGCAGAGAAGCTGGTTGCTGCCGGGATTCGGCTTCGAACGTTCATCCTGCTTCGGCCGCCGTTTCTCAGCGAGGAAGAAGGGATCGAGTGGGCGATGAAGTCGATCGAGTTCGCGTTCGAGGCCGGTGTGTCGTGCTGCTCCGTCGTCCCGACTCGCGCCGGAAACGGAATTATGGAACAGCTTGAAAACGACGGACTGTTTCAGTCGCCGCAGCTTTCATCAATGGAATTTGTCCAGGAACGAGGCCTGCAACTCGAGGCCGGACGAGTTTTCATGGACACGTGGGACGCTCGGCAGTTCGCAAGTTGTGCTGAGTGTGCCGAGCAGCGGATCCAAAGAATCGCCGAGATGAATCTCAGCCAGCAGGTTGCACCGAGAATTGAGTGCCAACGTTGTGAGGTAACTTGAGTTTCTTAAGGCGAGCGGCAGCCGTCAGGCTGCTGGGCAGTAACTTTTTCGACGTTGCTGCCATGCGGTCATGGCCAGTGGACTGACGTCCGCCGCTCGCCGGTCCCAGTCAGACTTCACAATGGTTTTGCGATTGCCGGAGCATCGCTGCGCACGTTCCGGCCTACGAAAAACTGCGGATGATTCTGCCTGGCGATCAGCGACCGAAGCGGGTTCGGGGTCCGGAGCGGTCGGCGACTTTGCGTGGCGCCGTTGGACGCGCGGGTTCGAAGCCTTCGATCTTGTATGAATCGAGCATGTTGTTGACTCGGATTTCGATCCGTGTCAGCTCGTCGCCTTGTTCGCGAGTGACGAACAGAATGGCGATGCCCGGCGTGTCTGATGACAGGCGGCCGGTTCGTCCGATGCGGTGCACGTAGTCGTCACAGAATTCCGGCACGTCGTAATTGATGATGTGCGAAATTCCGCTGACGTCGATGCCTCGTCCGACGACGTCCGTCGCGATCAATAGTTTGACCTCACCCGCACGGACTCGTTTCATCACGCTGTCGCGTTTGCGTTGTTGAAGGTCGCCGTGCAGCGTTTCAACACTCGGCAACTTCGCGCGGAACTTGTTGTACAGTTCGTCGGCTCGACGTTTTGTTCGCGTAAACACGATTGCCTGTTGAGGACGTTCCTGAGCAAGCAATCGGACGAGCGTCGGGAACTTTCGGTCTTCGTCGACCGTGACGTAGTACTGCTCGATTTGCCGAGTGACGACCGCGTCCTGCGACAGGTCGACCATCTCCGGCTGTTTCATGTAACGCTGTGCGAGTCTTTCGACGGGGGGTGGAAGAGTCGCTGACAGAAGCAATGTCTGGCGTTCATCCGGGCAGCGTTTGAGGATTTTTTCGATGTCCGGGCGGAACCCGATGTCGAGCATCCGGTCGGCTTCGTCGAGGATCACAAAGTCCAGCGTTGAAAGGTCCAGTTGGCGGCGATTCATCAGGTCGATGACTCGGCCGGGAGTTCCGACGGCGATTTGTGCTCCACGGTTCAACTCGTCGACCTGCGCTCGGATCGACTTTCCGCCGACGATGGAAACAACTCCGACTTTTCGGTTCGCGGAGAGTTTGCGTGCTTCGTTGGCAACCTGCTCAGCGAGTTCGCGAGTTGGGGTGAGGATCAGCGCGAGGGGACGCTTCGAGTCGTAATCGATGTGCTCAAGGACGGGAATGACGAACGAAGCCGTCTTGCCCGTACCGGTATGTGCCTGTCCGATGCAGTCCTTACCTGTCAGAGCGATCGGAATAAGGCCGGCTTGAATGGGACTTGGGGATTCGAACCCCATTTTTTTCAGGGACTGCAGCATCGTGTCGCTGAGACCGAGGTCCTCAAACAGCGGGCCTGAGGGGGTGTCTGACTGACTCAAGAAACTCTCCAATACTGTTAATCATTTATTTCGTGGGGATTGCACACGAAATCGCACGCAATCACCAGTCTCCGGTGTCACGAAAGTACGAATTCGCCGGGCAAATCGGCTTTGGACACCGGATAATCGCTGTGGAAAGTGACTTTTCGTTGCGATGGGCTTTCTGAGGTCGCTTCTTCGGCGGTGGCGAGCCAACAAACATCCAAGGCAGGCAATGCCGACGTGACCTCTTTATCATCGGTGGTCAGCGAGTCCGATTTGCAGATCTGAGTACGATGGGTACCGCCCAACAACTCACGGTGACTGGTGGGCGATGCCCACTCTACGGTTGAGGGATTGCACGAATGGCAAACGCCGCAGAAGTGGTTGATATTCACAAGTATTACGACCTCGGTGGTCACATCGTGAAAGCGCTGCAGGGCGTTTCACTGGTCGTGCCCGAGGGCGATTACATCGCGATTATGGGCTCGTCCGGAAGCGGCAAGAGTACGCTGCTGAACCTGCTCGGCGCACTCGATCGACCGACGAAAGGCGAATACATCATTGGTGGAACGCCGGTCTCGCAGCTTAACGACGACGAGCTGTCCGGCATCCGCAACAAGATGATCGGATTCATCTTTCAGTCGTACAACCTGGTCGCTCAGTACACGGTTCTTGAGAACATCGAAGTCCCGCTGCACTATCGCAAGGGTTCGCCAGCATTGTCGGCGAAGGATCGAGAATGGTGTCGAGAACTGGCTGACATGGTCGGTCTGGGCGATCGAATGACGCATCGTCCATTTCAACTTTCGGGCGGGCAGCAGCAACGAGTTGCCATTGCCAGGTCTCTGGTCAGCGATCCGAAAATCATTCTGGCCGACGAACCGACGGGGAATCTCGACTCGGCAACCGAGGCCGAGATCATGGAAATGCTCGGCCGGCTGAACGCGGAGGGTCGAACCATCATCATGGTGACTCACGAGCCTGAAGTTGCTCGTCAGGCCAAACGACAAATTTATATGAAGGATGGTCTGATCGCCGGGACGGGCGTGTTCCCCGGCCTCGAACCCGCAACTTGAAAGTGCGGCGACGAGATGCTTCTGTGGCAGCTACATAAACGTAGACAACGCATCCAGGTTGCTGGATCGTCAGAGCGAACGTAGACGTTACGATACTCGTTCAAGTGACGTTTTCGGTTAGTGATTCGCAGGTCAATCAACCGAATGCTGACGTCACGGTATTGCCTCGATCGACGATTCGTTCGTCAAAAAGGCAGTGCAGAGACAAAACACATTTTTGAAACGAACTTCTTTCAGCACGGGTAGCCTCTCCCGTCGTTGAAAACGTGTTTCATACAAAGCGAACGGGCCGCCTTCGGTTGAGGGTGTTCGCCGGGGTTGGAATGTCTCGACTGCAACAGCAAAACAATTTTCGGTATCCATTGATTGAAGCGTCAGGTTCGCCGCGCGAGCTTGGTCGTCAACACGGCGAGCAGGCTCGGCTTAAGATCGCTGGCTTCGTCGGCTGGATGTGCGAATCGTTTAAACTAACCGAGCAGGAACTTGCTCGCCGAGCGCGCACCTTCAAGCCTCTGCTGACCAGACATTGCGCGGAACTTCTGGACGAAATCGCGGGCCTGGCAGAAGGCGCCGGCATCAAACTCGAAGCGGCAATGGCCTGTCAGCTTCGAGGCGAACTGATTGGTCACTCGGCCGAGGCCTGCACAACGTTCGTGCTTGGTTCCGACGTGACGGCCAACGACGAAGTACTGATCGGCCAGACCAGCGACATGAGCGACGAGATGCGTGACTTCGCTTACGTTTTGCACCTGCACCCTGACGATCGCCCCGAAGTCATCATGTGGACCTTCGGAGGAATGCTCGGCTATCACGGCCTCAACGAGCACGGTGTTGCTCACTTTGCCAACTCGCTGGGCGGTGGTCCGCGATGGCAGCCAGGACTTTCGCACTACCCACTGAAACGCCAGATCCTTGAGCAGCAAAATCTCGGAGAAGTTCGAAACCTGATGCGTGGCTACCCGGTTTGTTCGAGCGGCAATTACGTACTTTGCGATGGGGCAGGTTCGATTCTTGACGTCGAGTTAACCGCAGACGGTCCTGCTGAAATTACGGCCGGCGACGACGGTTTCATCGCTCACTCAAATCATTTTCTTTGTGGCCCGCACGCGTGTCCCGATAATGACGCAGTGAGTCTCCCGGATTCGTTTCCGCGGCTCGATCGAATGCGAAGTTTGATCAGCCAGCAGGCTGGTTCTCACACCTTAAGAACGGTGAAGTCGATTCTCGCCGACCATGACGGGCATCCCGTCAGCATTTGTCGGCATCCGCATGACGGTGCGGGAGATGCGATTCTGCCGAATTCCGGCCGTACCGTCGCAGCGATTATTGCGGAGCCAAATCAAGGAAAATTCCACATCGCGAGCGGAAATCCCTGCGAGACGCCGTTTATCGAGTATCGACTCTCGCGACTGGCCTGACCCTGTGAACGCGCTGCGAAAGTCGCAATCGACGGGGCAAATGTTCGTTCAGGTGTCGGCTCGATTTGTTCGAGCATTGTGGAATGCCACGTCGAGGCCCCAGAACTCGTGAAGGTAGCTGGAAAGCCGCCGAATCGGGTGGTAGTTTAGCGACTTTAATCGCGACGAGTTCGTCCTCGGAAACTGTTCCGAATGCTCGGTTCGAACACGTGGTTGCCACCGCTGCACAGCCCGCGCAAGAGTCATCATGTCAAGAATCAGTGCCGAATCATTCCTCAGTCTGATCCAGCAAAGCGGCCTCGTTGAGCCCGATCGGCTGCAACGCGAAGTCGACGATCTGGAAGACCAGGGTCTCAACGTTGCCGAAGCGTCGATGCTGGCCGATTCTCTGGTCGAACGTGATCTGCTCACTGAGTGGCAGGCTGAGAAACTGCTCCGAGGCAAACACAAAGGGTTCACGCTGGGCAAGTACCGCCTGCGTCGACTGCTTGGCAAAGGCGGTATGAGTTCCGTTTACCTGGCCGAACACGTTTTGATGCGCCGCCAGTGCGCGATCAAAGTTCTGCCGATCAAGCGAGTCGAAGACACGTCGTACCTCGCAAGGTTTCATCGAGAAGCTCGCGCGGTCGCGTCATTGGACCATCCCAACATCGTTCGCGCTTACGACATCGATCATGAGTCGGAAGGCGAGAAGGACATCCACTTTCTCGTGATGGAATACGTCGACGGTGAAAGCCTGCACGAGCATGTCAAAGACAAGGGCCCGCTGACGCTGGACAATACTGCCGAGTTCTTCCGGCAGGCGGCGCTCGGCCTGGACAACGCTCACAAGAATGGATTGATCCATCGCGATGTGAAGCCGGGAAATCTGCTCATCGACAGCTCCGAAGTCGTCAAGGTTCTGGATCTTGGTCTGGCAAGATTTTCGGAAGTGAATGATGACAACCCGCTCACGTTGGCACACGAAGAAAAAGTTCTGGGAACTGCCGACTACCTCGCCCCCGAGCAGGCCCTGGACAGCCACACTGCCGACCATCGAGCAGACATCTACGGATTGGGATGCACGGCGTACTTCGCGTTGACTGGCTATCCGCCGTTTCGAGAAGGCACGCTTACGCAACGGCTGATGTTTCATCAGACCAAAGAACCACCAGCGATTGCGGGCGAGCGTCCGGAAGTCGGCAACACTCCACGTGGTATCGAGCTGGCAGGAATCGTCGGCCAGATGATGGCCAAGAAACCGGAAGAGCGATTTCAGACGATGGATGACGTCGCCACGGCACTCGCTCGATGGTTGAAGATTTATGCGACTCCCGGCTGGCGAGACGCTCATCCTGACGCGTTTCTGAAATCCGATGCCGCGACATCTGGCGGAGCAGTTCCCGTCGCGAAGGCTGTCGCCGTGCCCGTTGCCAGACCGATCGCTCCGGAAGTTGCAGCTCCAGCAACCGCAGTTGCGACCGCTGGCGACACGCTACTTCAAACGACAGTAGAAGAACCCGCTGACGTTGTTCCACCCGCATTGCAGCCGGCAATCGAGCCACAGGTTAGCGCAACAGTGGCCGAAGCGTCACCCGCAGAACCAAACGTAGACGACGGAGCCGACCCAGGCTTCGGAGCGTTTCTTGCGGGCATGGATGGCGGTGACGAATCGTCCGCTCCAGCAATCTCAAAGTCCGATACGGCTTCGGAATCCGTTCCTGCCAGCGAACCTTCCGCTGATCCGCCAATCGCCGCTCCAGTTGCAGAAGTTCTCTCACCGGCTCCAGTCGCCCAACCAGTTGAAGCCGTCGTCCCCGATGCTGTGCCAGTTGTTGCGGAAGAAGTCGTTTCCGAACCAATCTCGGAACAACCGGTTGCAGAGCTACCGGTCGCTCCGCAAGTTGCCGAGCCAATTGCACCGCCAGAACCAGCTCCCGACGCCGTCGATACAATGGTCGCTGAAGATGTTGAGCAGGTGGAGCCTCCTGCGGATGCCACAGACGATGGCGGTCTGCAGGGATGGGAAGACGAAGAGCCTGCCGGCGAACCGCTTGCCGACTTTGATCCATCCGTTTTGCCGACACCGATCGGCGAGGATGACGAAGAGTATCCGAGTCTGCTTGGAGGCACTCCAACCGGGCAACGGGTGCCAGGACTCGACGATCCGGCTGACGCGACTCAGTCTGCGATGGAGCAGACTCAAGACTATGTGCCATCCGGAAACACACCTGCTGAAATTCCATCGGACGCAACGCTACTGAATCCCGTTGAGCCAGCCAGCGAGGCGAATCACGATCTCGTCCCAGAAGCAGCACCGGCTGCTGCCGCTGAACCCGAGCAATTTTCGTTCGAGCCAGCGCAACCTGCCGCCCCTGTTTTTCCAGGTGCTCCGGTTGTTGACGACGCTGCACCACAGTTTGCACAGCCAGTCACGGAGCAACCTTTCGCTCCAGCTCCTCCCGAGACTCCGGCGTTTCCGAACGTTGACGCAGGGGCTCCAGTTTTTGATCCGGCAGCTCCCGCACCGATGTTTGCCGAGCCTGCACAACCGGCTGCTCCAGCAGCGCAGCCCGCATTTGGCGCCGAACAACCATTTGCTGAACCAGCTCAGCCGACGTTTCCAAGTGAGGCTCCTGCATTCGGCACGCCACCTGCGGCAGCTCCTGGACAATACGCGGCCACAGGTCAGCCACCCGCCGCATCGGCAGCAAAGAAGAAACCACCGATCGCGATTATCGCTGGCGTTGTCATCGCTCTGCTGGCCGGCGGTGCAGGCTACTTCACTTACACAGGCGGAGGCGACGACAAACCAAAGTCCAAAAAGACAGCGGCTGGCGACTCGAAGTCGTCGTCAAAATCGAAGGGAACAGAAGGAAGCTCCAAATCCCGCGCGAGCGGCGGAGGCAAAATACTTGGCCCACTGATCAAAGTTGGACCGGGTGCTGACTTCTCGACAATCGGTGCCGCTCTGGATTATCTGAAGAAGAACAAATCGCGATACGACACTGGCTCGCGCCGCACCAGCTGCAAAGTGGAAGTGATTGGCGGCGAGACTTACAACGAAGCCATCGTCGTGGACAACTCCGGTGGGGCTTACCCACCAGGAATTCTGCTCGTTTCTGCTGGCGTTGGTCGAGCGAAACTGGCTCCGTCAGGAAGCGGGCCAGCGATCAAACTGGTCGGCATCGAAAACTTTGGAATTCACGGCTTCGACGTCGATGCCTCAGGCAAAGAGGTCGCGATTGAGATGTCTGGCTACCTGAATCGAAGCAACCTGAGAGACTTAAAAGTGTCAGGTTATTCGAACGTCGGCATTGCGATGAAAGGGGCCGTCGGTTTCAGCAACGACGAAATCATTCTTGAGAAAATCGACCTTCGCGGAACTGGTGGAACAACCGCCGGCATCCATCTCACGCAGGGCGAGAATAGCGCGAGCCGGATCAAAATCCTCAACTGTCGGCTGATCGGACCTCAGGACAATGGACTGCTCGTTGAGTCCGACGTGACGTACATCGAAATGCGAGAAAACATCATCGCCGACGCTGGAGTCGGAATCGCGTTCCCCAACGGCCCGCTGACGCTGAAAGACGTGCAGATTCTCAACACCACTTTCTACAAGTGCAGTCGTGGCGGAATCATTATCGGCCAGATGCCGACTCCGCCCGGCGGCATTTCCGGGTCAGGCGGCCTGGCGATCACCCGGAACCTGTTCGCTCAGGTGAACGGCCCCGAGTTGCTGATCGAGAACGATTTCGACGACAAGAAGTTCGACCGGTACTTCTCGGCTGATGGCGGGGGCGTTGACCAGAACTGGTCCGATCGGCAGCAGGCTGCTGACATCAAAGCCGGGCAACGAGAAATCGTGCATCGCGAGAACCAGCGAGTGCCGACGATTCAATTCTCATCGACTGACAGCGACAGCGATGACTTCCTCAATCTGAAAAAGAACACGCCATACTCTCGCGTCGGTGGCGCAAAGCTGAAAACAAAGCCGTACATCGGAGCTCGACCGGCTGAATAACTGGTCGATCCTTTGCGAATGAATTTCAGCCGAAGTCCACAGGCACAACCAAATGGGGGAAGTCACCTACAATCCGGGACGAGACATCACGCCACAATTTGTCAACATCGTCGCCCGTTGGCTCAACGCATCGCCTGAGTTGTTCGCTGTTCTTCGATATTTGGGTTCTGGCTCAAAAGATTATGCGTTCATCCGTGATGGGGATCAGTTCGTGCGACTCATTGACGCTTGCCCCGATGGCACGGAAATCATTGTTTTTCGTGATCGCCAACTTCCACTTCGTGGCGTCGTAACCAAAGAGCTGATCGCTCAAACACAGAAGCTGATTCCAGACGGCGAAGAGTATCTTTGGGTCTCGACCGATCCAGAATCATCTGGAGACATCCGACTCTGCGGTGGATTTGGCGACACCCACAAAGACCTAACCGAAGAGCTTCATGAGCTACTTGGTGACTCGGTTGCTATAGGGCCATGTCCACCGTTCTTTGAGGACGACAACGAGAGTATGGTATCCGCTTCAAAGGGCGGACTTGATGGGCCGCGTTAAACTGCACACACGAAAGACAAACACCATGCTGCACAACGTTCTGATCAATGGCGAATGGCGAGCTTCCTCTGGCACCGCAACGTTTAACGCGGTGAACCCTGCGACGTGCGAACCCATTGACGGCGACTATCCGGTCAGTCCATGGGAAGAAGTCGAGCAGGCAATCGAAGCTTCGGCAGCGGCTTCACGAGAAATGCGAGGCTGGCCCGGCGAAAGATTTGCTGCGTTCCTGGAAAAATTCGCCGATCGAATCGAAGCCCGAGCTGATGAACTTGTCGCTTTGGCGAATCAGGAAACGGCGTTGCCAGTTTCTCCTCGATTGAAAGATGGCGAGCTTCCTCGAACAACCGATCAACTAAGACAAGCGGCATCGGCTGCTCGCGAAGGTTCGTGGGCGACACCGACGATCGACACGAAGGCAAACATTCGGTCGATGCACGGTCCAATCGGACCAGTGGCAGTCTTCGGTCCGAACAATTTCCCGTTCGCATTTAACAGTGTGGCCGGCGGAGATTTCGCAGCGGCCGTCGCGGCCGGGAATCCAGTCATTGCAAAGGGGCACTCGTCTCATCCAGGAACGACTCGGCTGTTGACTGAAGAAGCTTTCGCTGCTGCTCAGGCAACAAGTATGCCGACGGGTTTTGTTCAACTGATTTATCGAACGAGCCACGACGACGGCTGCAAATTTGTCGGACACGCCGACGTAGGAGCAATCGGTTACACCGGTTCAAGATCAGCAGGCCTCCGTTTGAAGGAAGCCGCTGACAGATCCGGAAACCCGATTTACCTCGAACTCTCCAGCATCAATCCCGTATTCATTCTGCCGGGCGCTCTTACAGAACGATCAGACGAAATCGCGGGCGATTTTTCCGGAAGTTGCCTGATGGGCACCGGCCAGTTCTGCACCAACCCCGGCATGGTCGTTCTGATCGCTGGCGAAAAAACAGATTCATTTGTTACGGCTGTTGCTGAGAAGTTTTCAGCAGCGCCCGTCGGAACGTTCCTCAGCGAAGCGGTGCAGAAAGGTTTCCTTTCTGGCGTTTCGGCGTTGAAAGACGCCGGCGCGGAGCTGATCGTCGGTGGCGAGGCCGGCGGCGGTTCAGGATTCTGCTGTCAGAACACTCTATTGAAAGTTGACGGAACGAAGTTCCTGGAGAACCCCGAAGCTCTGCAGGCCGAAGCGTTCGGCAACGGATCGTTGTTCGTGATCGCGGCAGACGCTGCTCAGGCAGAACAGATCGCTGAATCGCTTGAAGGGAATCTGACCGGCTGTATCTACAGTGCGACTGACGGATCGGACGACTCAGTTTACGATCAGATTGCTCCCGCACTTCGTACAAAAGTCGGACGACTACTCGACGACAAAATGCCAACGGGTGTCGCCGTTTCTTCCGCCATGAATCACGGCGGCCCGTTCCCTGCGACTGGCCACCCGGTCTTTACCGCCGTCGGAATGCCGCAGTCGATCTACCGATATTCGATGCTGCAATCGTACGACGCGATCCGTTGTCATCGATTGCCGGCCAGCCTGCGTGATGAGGCTCCCAACGAAACCTGCTGGCGATACGTCGACGGTAACTGGAGACAGGGTAGCTTGTAGCAATCCATCAGCTTTCGACGAAAACCGTCGCCGCCTTCGGTTGATCAGCGAACTTATCACTGAAGGCTGCGCGCGGATGCCCCATTGCGACCACGGAAACCTTGAGCGTTGGAGACAGGCTCGCTGGTCAACGCCACCGTGTAGCTCGACTTTTCCGACGTGATTTCGATTGCCGCGTCTGTCGTGTTGATATGACGGTAGCGGTCGGGGATGTCAGACGTAGCCGTTGGCACGTCGACTGCGTGCGCAGGCCGATTTCCGCTGACTTCGGACAGAGGCCGAACCGTGACCAGGTACAAACCTGGTTTCAGCTCGCCATCGAGCGTCACCACACGGAAGTTCCCATTCCCATCAGAAACGCCCATCGCAGAGTCGCCAGTACCAGCTCCGGTCAGTTGAATGAGGGCTTCGGATACAGGCTGACCATCTACCGTCACAACGCCGCGCATCGCCGTCTGCGACCATGAACGAAACCAGCCAAAGGCGAGAAAACCAGCGATTACGATAGCTGCTCCCCATTTCGCCGCTCGGCGCCGGTCAATTTTTTCAACCGTGGCAGCGACTCCGCTAACAAAGTAGTACGGAGCAAACACGATCCACAGAATTCCCGTGGCTCGATGTTTCGCTTTCGAATCTACCGATGAATCAACCTGCGAACCCGTTGGCACAGCCGCCTGACAGTGGAACCCAACGGCAGCCGCCGTCGACCATTTCTCTGCGTCTTCCAACCGTACCGGAGTGTTTGCCAATACCGAACCGTCGTTAGCCAGCTCCTGAATGGCCTGCCGCGGCAGAGGCCCGACTTCCTCATCACCACGCTTGATGAAAAACTGCGGAGCAAGCGGCACCTCCATCTCTGCAGAATCGTCATCAGCGTCTTGAACTTCGTCGAAGGAATTTTCCGCCGGCGATTCTGCACGCTTTGAACTACGAGCCCTTTGCTCCGAAATCTTACTCGAGCGACGACGTTGCGGCACGAAATCGACCGGCTCGTCAGAATCATCGTCGCACAACAAGCCGTCCCCACCAGATTGAGGCAGCACGTCTCTGAGTGGTTGCCATGTCGCTTCGTTTTCCCGCTGAACTTCGTCATCGAGCCGAACTTCGCCGCGACTGATCATCGTTTGAAGCTCGTCCCAATCCAGCGGACCAAGATTCATTCCGCTCATCCGGACAACCCAGCGGCTCAGGTTTGGAGCAAGAGCTTCCGTTTCGGCAGCGAGTTGGGGAGACGACGTGTCCGAAGGGCCATCACTGTCGCCGGTCAGTCGAAAACGGAGCAAAGCGATGCCCAGTTCGTCGCCGGCGGAAAGAGTGGCTTCGCGTACTGCCGCACCGTTTACCGTCACGCCGCCATCGGCCAAGGCGATCACTCGGACGCCTTGTTCGTCGCGAGTCAGCTCGCAATGCACATCGGCAATGTCTGGACCGTTCAGGCAGATGTCGGACTTCCATTCGGAACTACCGACGAAAATGGATTCCCGATCGAGCGGAAACCGTTGTGAGCGATCAGCCGATTCCAGAATCATCGCCATGCTGGGTACCGATTTGTCAATTTCGAAAAGCGTTGATGACTACTCGAAAGAGACACCTTTCAATACGGCCCCGTCGTGACGATCGCTGACGGCCATCAGCACCCCAAAATCCAGATTCTCACTCAGAAATCTCACGCCGCCATCGGCGAACAAGACGTTTGCTCCGCCCGGATGTGCCGACATGATCGGCGTGTGAGCTCCGCCGGAAACAACGGTCGTGTCGCCCGTCGCCGGTGCCGACCCGTTGAGATTGATTCCGTACCTCACGGTCGTGACGTTGTAGACGTTGTGACATGAATTCGTCGGACCGCCTGGCACGATCGCTGACGGATGATTCGTGCCGGCCCACGCGCTGCCGGAATACGAACTCCGAATCGTCTCGTCAGTCACCAGTTCGACCACTGGCGTCCCGCTGCTGACATCGATCGTCGGGTATTGAGCTGTCGACTGCTCGGCCACAAGCAAAGTATTCGTTGTGCCATCTGAGATGTCGCGAAACGACACCGACTCATTCTCTAGAAGAAGCCCGTTGCGGCCGAGAATCGCCTGACTGTTGTTGCCGCATGTCCCGACGACTTCCGCATCCGTGTTCACTGCCGTTCCTCGAAAGGCCGCCCCGGCAATGCCAACGTAAGTTGTCGTCATCAGGTTGTGCTGCAAACCGCTGGTGGCGGGAATGTATTCCGACATCGAAGCCGACGGGCACCAGTAAACCGCAACATAAAGGTCATCCAGGATCATGCCGTTTGGATTGCCGGAGTAATCCGTCGCAGCGATGCCGCCGGGCGCCTCGTGAATCAATCGTTTGTAGGCGTTCGCCTGGTCGATCCAGGGAAGAATCGCCACAAAAAACGAACTGCCTCGAATTGCCGGATCAGCGTTGTTTCCGTCAGGAGTCGGTGCATAAGCCGCTCCGATCGGGAATGAACCGTGTGCATTGTGATACTCGTGCAGCGCCAGCCCGATCTGCTTAATCCGATTCTTGCACTGAGTGCGCCGCGCCGCTTCCCGAGCATTCTGAACCGCTGGCAACAACAGCGAAGCCAGCACAGAAATAATCGCAATCACGACCAGCAGTTCGATCAGCGTGAATCCCCGACGATGACGAGTGGCCCTCATTCTGAATACTCCCCGATAGTTCGTCTCAGTGCCCGATCATTTCTCTCACCGAATGGGCAAGAGGTCACAACGTCCGGCTCTTTCGCACCGGCCGTCGTCCGATCTCCACAAAACGAAAACTGCCGACGACTATCAACAAATAATTCAGCCCAGGCAGATTGGCGGCAATGTTCGAACGCCAGCAAACAGACTCAATGGTTCTTCGCCGAGAATTCGCTACTCGCCTTCTTTCGGAGGTTCGATTCCGAAGTCCAGAATCGACAGCAGCGATCGAAATGGCAGATTGCGTTCAGCGAAGTTGGCCGCTCCGCCCTGCATTCGATCGACGATGCCGACAACGCAGACGACTTCGCAACCGAATTCCTGAATCCGCTCGCAGGCCAGAATCGAACTACCGCCGGTCGTGACAACATCGTCGATCACAACGACTTTCATACCGGGTTCGAGCGGACCTTCGATGTACTTCTGCGTGCCGTGGCCTTTGGCCTCTTTGCGAACCATGACGCCGATCAGCGACTGATCTCGCTCCGCAGCAACGGTCAGAACGCCACCGATAATCGGGTCGGCGCCGATCGACATTCCGCCGATAGCGTCGGATTCGACATCGCTCAACAGGTCGAGCAGACCTTCGCTGACGAGCCGCAGCCCTTTGGCGTGCAGAGTGATCTGCTTGCCGTCCATGTAGTAAGTCGACTTCTTGCCGGATGCGAGGGTGAAGTCGCCAAACTTCAGCGCTCGTTCCTTAAACAGGCCAATCAGTTCTTCGCGGTCGAACATTCGTCTTTTCCTTCAGTAATGGCTGCGTCCTAATGCAGAGCCTCATACTGAAACGTTCGACTGCTGGCAACTGTCACCGATCGACGGCTGGCCGCAGATCAGTCTCAAACCTTCTTCAGAAAGGTTAGCCGTCCGGTCGGGATCCACTCCGCGACGATGATGTTTCCATCGTGGTCGAAACACGCGTCGTGTGGATGGATGAAGCGGCCTTGCTGGAATCTCTTCGGCTGGCTACGAAGTTTGAAGTTGTCAGCAAGAACTTCCTTCGTCCAGTTTTCATCGTAACCCAGGTGCGTGATCACTTTGTTATTCTTGTCAAACAGCGTAATTCTCGCGTGAAGATCCGGGCAAAGCAGGACATCTCCCTGAATGTCGATGTCAGCCGGAAACGCGAGTCCGTCGACGATGCGGGTCAGCTTTCCGTCGAGCGAAAAGTACTGCAGTCGAGCGTTGGCTCGATCGCAGACGGCGATTTCAGGCTCGCCATCACCGCGTTCATCAAGCCACAGCCCGTGCGGCGTTCGCATTTTTCCCGGCTCCGTCCCGCCGCCGCCCCAGGTGCGAACCCAGTTGTCATTCTTGTCGTACTGGTGGATGAAGTTTGAACCGTACCCGTCGGCCATGTAGAAGCCGCCGTCGGGTGCAAAGCAGATGTTTGTCGGTGCGAAGGGCGTTTTCTTGCCGTTGTACTTGCCGGATTCGACGGGAAATTCTTTCCGCCAGACTTCTTCTCCCTTCAGCGTCGTCTTGCAGAAGTAGCCCTTCCGGACGCATGACAGATAGAGAAACTCTTCGCCATCGTCCCGACGAATGTCGACGCCGTGTCCCGCTCCGTGATGTTCTTTTCCGAACGACCGAACGCATTTTCCGTCGCGATCAAAGACGACGATCGCATCACAAACTGTTTTCGACTTCGACCGATGCGTGATGTAAATCAGACCTTCGGAGTCCACCGCTGTTCCGTGAGTATCCTGCCACTTGACCGAGTCCGGCACTTCGCCCCAGTCGTGATGGCATTCGTAAACAAAGTCGCCCTCTCCGACGATGGCCGGTTTCGCCCCTGCTTTGTCGGTGGCGTTAAGAAATGCGGGCGCAACGACAGACACGACAGCCGCAGTACCGGCTGTCTTCAGAAAAGTTCGTCGGCTGGTGGAATGACTCATGTTTATTCTCTAGCTGGAGTGTCGATCTTCTCACCGGATTACTCAGCAACCTTCGCCATCAGTTTTCGCAGCACAGCTTCGATCTTGTCGGATGCTTCGATTTCAAGATTATTCGTGCCCATCCACGTTTCGTAGCCGCCGAGTTCGTGCTGGCGAGGCGTCGGAAGATAGCCGTAGTGACCGTTGGCGAGTTCCATCGTGAATGACGGTTTCAGCGGACTCTGCTTCTTCAATCGCAATCCGATTTCGGTGAAGACTTCGCAGGGGATCGACGTCACGCCAACGTCGCCGACTCGAACCGCCTGCAGAACGATGGCTTCCGTTCCGGGATGTTCGTGCAGCCCCAACGTGCGGTCGGCATACGCCTTGGCCCGCATGGGCAGGTTCTTTTCGTCGGGTTCGGCGAGAAACTGTTTCGCTCGGGCAACTTGATCGGGAGTTGGTTTTCGAACCTTCAACGTCAGCTCCTGCTGAGCCATCGCCAACGGAACCGACCGCTTGTACTTCACAGCGGGCATGGCTTCGACGACTCGTCCAACTACACGAGCAGCGACATCTCGGATTCGGACGAACGGTGCCGATCGTGGTTGAGGGTCGGTGAAGTTGATGTTGTTGACGTCGCCGCTGGTTCCGTTGGAAAGAATGCCGACGAACGGCGGGAGTGTGTCTCGTTGCTCGTCCGGAAAGAGTTTCGCTGCAAGCTGATCGGCGAACTCACCAAAGTAATCCGACGAAACTCCGCCGCTCGGCACACCGCCGACGTAGTGAAGCGAGTAATTTGCCAGCAGCGCAATGGGACGTCCTTCGTGAGTCCTCACGGAAAGGAAAACGACTTCCGGATCAGTCGGTCCGGCTGGGCGATCGAGCAAGCCTCGCCCGCGTGGAGGATTCATGCGAACGATGTCCGTCGTTTCGCCGAACGGGTTCGGAACGATTCCGCCTTCTTTCATGAACCAGCGGCGGTTATGAACCTCTTCGGGAACCTGGCACGTTCCCCAACCAAGTTCAGCCGGAGCAAGATTGTCAGTCGCCTGCTGAAGTGCGGACACGATCCCGCGAGTCATCTGCTCAACATAGTCCGCTGGAGCTTCCACGTTGCGGCCGGGCTTGACCCGCGGTGCCGAGTGAGTATGCGTGGCCGCCGTGAGAATATGGTCAGCCGGCATGCCGCAGACCTCGGCCGCTCGCCGCTTGGCTTCGTCAAACAACGTTCGCTGAACCAGGCAACTGTCGACAGTGACGAAAGCGAGTCGAGTTTCTCCGTTATCAAGTACCAGTGCCCGAGCATTCAAACGATCCCAGGCATGTCCGGCCAGCCGTTTGCTGAACGAACCGATCAACTCGACCGGCCACTTCTGCGGCGTGATATCCGCAGTCGCCGCTCCGGCATAAAGTGGATGTTGGTCGTCTGCCGCGACAGCCAAAGACTCAATGAGCGATACGGCAGCCAATGAAAATATGAAAAGGATTCGCATGATTGTGTTTCCGGTCAGACTGGCGGAAGGATAGCAGTTAAAGAAGAGCGGCGTGGCGGATCAAATCTAAACGTTACGCCGAAGGCGTTTTACCCCATAGCCAGGGGTCGCCGCTTTGCGGCGCACCCCTAGTGTGTGAGCATACGAAGATGTACCCCGCAGGGGTTTGACAATCTTTAATCCGGTGTGGAACGCTTTCAGCGTTCGGTTCAGATTGATTTGCTTTCCAGGGGTGGCGCTTCGCTGACCCCTGGCTATGGGGTAAAACGCCTTCGGCGTAATGCAAGATCTGTCTCGTGTAATTTCAGCGATCAACTTTCGACTTTGCGGTAAAAATACTTGCGAACCAATTCCTGCGGCGGAGCTGGCGTGGCCAGCGTCGCGAGGTACGTGACCGTGAAGGAAACAAACAGCCCGATGATGATCGGATCGAAATCCATCAATCGGTACGGACGGAAGAACGAGTCGTTGACGAACGCTCCGGTCACGTACATCGAAAAGTGAGCAGAGAAACCGGCGAGCATCCCGATCGTGCTGCCCTGAACGTTGGACCTCGGCCAGTAAAGCAGAAACACGACCGGTGCGAGGAAGCAGGCCGCGAGACCACTGCCGACATAAACGATAATGTCCTGCAGGAAGTCCGGCGGGTTGACCGCGACGATCATCGCGGCAGAACCGACAATCAGCGTGCAGAGATAACTGAGTTTCTTGATCGTTCCTTCACTTGCGTCGGGGTTGATATTGCGCTGGTAGATGTCGCGAACCATCGCCGACGAGATCATCAGCAGAAAACTGTCGACCGTCGACATGACCGCCGCAAACGGAGCAGCAATCAGCAAACCACCAAGCCACGCCGCTCCGATGCCGCTTGTCAGGTAGACGGCAATCTCCGGCATGATGCGGTCAGGTTCGGCTTCCATCCCCGGCACGAGCACTCGGGCACAGCAGAAGATAAACACGAGCGGCACGTAGATGCAGGTGTAGTAAAGCGCGACGGTAAAGATCGCTCGCCGGAGTGTCATCGCATCTTTGAACGCCATCAGCCGAACCATGTTACTCGGCTGGCCGGATCCCGAAATCGCCCACATAAAGAAGAACGAAATCGCCACGCTCAGCGAGAGGAAGCCGACCGAATCCGTTGCGCTTGGGCCAGGACCGGAGACGTAAACGCCGGGTGTGTCCGCACCGGATGCGTACTTGACGGATTTTGTCGAGACACTGGAAACCGATAGATCACTTGTCCCCTTCTTAGAACTATCGATTTGATCCGGCGGCAATTCAATCGAGATCGTTTGTGCGACACCTTGCTTGAGGGAAACATTTGAAACCGGATAGTAACCTTGTGTTGATCCATCGAGTGAGTAGACCAATGGTTGATATGGTTCCAAAGAAAGATCATGAGCGGCCGTGATAGTCGCTTTCCCGTACCGAGCACCAGGATCGGAGAATCTGCTCACCGTCGCTCCGTCCAAAAACTCAGATGGTGTTTCGCCCGCGAGTATTCTTTCAATTTCGGACGGCGTTGTGATTTCGAGAAGCTCGACACCGTAAACCGTCTTCGTTCCTGCCTCGATCGTTTTCGAAGCGGCGACCCGAAAGACTCGCGTTGAGTCTCCGTCAGTCATCTTCAGCCAGTCTTCTTTGTCGAGCTGGGCGGTCCCTGATGACGAATCGTCGAGCTGCACGATTCCGTAGCCGCGCATCGGCGGCGTCATCTTTGACATTTCCTGGGTGGCTCGGTCGAGGCCTCCGACGGCGTTGAGGGCGAGCGGGAGGAGTATCAGAACTCCGACAACCATCACGACGCCCTGCATGACGTCAGTCCAGACGACGGCGTGGAAGCCGCCGTACGTCGTGTAAGCAATCACCGCGACGCCGAAGAACAGCAGGCAGACGAGGTACTGACTGTCGGAACCGAAGAAGCCGACTCCGGATGTCCACTCGGCGACGGACAATGAAAAGCTTTTGAATATTTCGACGTCGTTCAGCAGCACTTTCAGAATCAACGCTCCGGCCTTGAACTGAGCGACCAGATTGAACGACATGAAAAAGACGATCAGCACGACGGTCAGCAATCCGAAGCGGGCGCTGTTGAAGCGGTCTCGCAGGACGTCGGGGATGGTGATCGCGCCGGACGCTCGCGCGACCTGGTTGAGTCGTTTTCCGATCAGACCCATCGTGCAGATCGGCACGACCATGTAGCTGCCGATCCACAAGGCGAGTACCCAGCCGTGCGTGTAAATCTTCGCGGGGAAGCCGGTGAACGATCCGCCCGACGAGCTGGTCGCGGCGAAGGTCAGCGCGAACGCCCAGACTCCCAGGCCACGACTGCCCAGGAAGTATTCGCTCATGAAGCTCTTGGACTTGAGCAACTGATTCGACAGCGCCGCGATTCCGAAGACCGCCAGCGTGTAAATCATGAATGTGATGAGTGCGGCGTTTGAGCCTTCTGCCAGCAGAAAAGAAGTAGTCATTAGACGCCCTCCTTCGCTGCCGCTTCGCCGGTTGCCGTTTCGTTGCCGCCAGCTTCGGCGAGTTCTTCCGGTGCCACACCAAGGTCATCGTTCTTGATGAATTTGAAGCAGAGCCACGTCGTGATCACGTCGGCGACCAACCAGGGACAAACGATGCCCCAGAAGATCCACGTCGGCATTCCGAATACGGTTGGCACATTTCCCGGAACGATCTCCCGGCCGTATCCCATCATGTATGAAACGGGGACGGCCCAGATCATGCAGACGAACCAGACGGCAAAAATGACGCACGCCTCACGGCGAGAGTTGAGAAACACCGGGTCGAGTTCGAATTCTTCCGAACTCGAATTGGAGGAAGGCTCCATTGCGTCTCCTGTTCTTCAGCGGGCTGATTCATCAGTAATTTTGTCCGACGACGGCCTCGGATTTCACAACCGACCAGCGGATTGATGAAAAACCGAGAGATTCAGTGTATCCACCCATCGAAACGGATCAAAACCAGTCGATACGACGCCAGGCTTGCGGAAGCGCCCGTCAGAAATGTTAAACTGTCGAGACGTGCGAAAACGGCTGCCGATACATTCCTGAACGCACGCCCCACCTACCCCCAACCTGAACCGGGCCCGTTACCCTGGCAAGTTCATTCAGCGTCCGTCTGGATGAGCCATCGTCAGAATCACTCCCTCCCGTGCGACCCGTCGTCATGGCGCAAGCCCACCTCAAAGTCCGCTGCCCTCACTGTCGCTTCCGCTTCAAGGTCGAGCAGAAGTACGCCGGTCGCGTTGCGCGATGCCCGAAGTCAGAGTGTGGCAGCAAGCTGAGAATCCCGGACGCTCAACAACCGACTCAGACTTCTGAGAAGGCACCGACGTCTCAAACAAAAGCCGCGAGCGAAACTCGCTCTCAACGCAACTCTTCGACCGTAACCCGAAGTGTGAGCGAGGGCCCGGAAGGCAAAGACCGCTACAAACGGCAGGCAAAAAACGATCAACAACGCAAGACAGCCTCGCCAAAACCACGGCTTCCGATCTGGCAGATCGCGACCGGCACCGCTGGACTACTTCTGGCCGTACTGGCGATTCTGTTCGCTCCAAACGGCGACGCGAATCCTCAGAACAACTTAGTCGCCGGAATTGCAGACCGAGCAGAAGCAGTTCCGGCCCCCGATGTCTTCAAAGAAAAACTTCATCCGTTCGTCACGAAGTACTGCGCGGACTGTCACAACGACGACGATCCGGAAGCGGGAATTAACTTTTCCACATACACAACCGAAACCAGCATGCTGAAAGGCGATGGCCGCAAATCCTGGGAAAAGATACTGGCGATGCTCGAAATCGGAGCGATGCCTCCGGCAGACATGGAGCAGCCGCCCGCCGAACTGCGAGACGAGTTGTCCGCGTGGCTCGAAAACAAACTCTTCAACCTGGACTGCGAACTGATCGACGACCCCGGTCGTGTCACGGTTCGACGCCTTAACCGCGTCGAGTATCGCAACACAATTCGTGATCTGCTGGCTGTCGACTTTGACCCCAGAACGAACTTTCCGTCCGATGGCGTCGGCTACGGATTCGACAACATCGGAGACGTGCTTTCCCTGTCGCCGCTGCTGATGGAAAAGTACCTCGATGCTGCGGAGACGATCACGGCAGACGCACTTCCAGTCGTCTCTCCGAGCGAGCTTCAGCAGACGGTCGATATCAACCGACTGAATTCGAAGCCACAAGTGAGCAAGTCGGGCGGATTCCTGACACTCGCCAGCCGAGCCGACGTCTGGGTGGACTACGAAGCGTCTGTCAACGGCGAATACGAAATCGACGTGCGTGCTAAGGCGAATCAGTTCGGTAAAGAACTGGCAAAGATGGAGCTTCGCGTTGATGGAAAAGTCATTCGAACATTCGACGTGCAGGGCGAAATGAAATCCGATGACTATGTTCACAAGATGCAGCTTGCTGAAGGTCGACGCAAGATTCTTGTGACGTTTACGAATGACGAATACGTCGCAAAAAAAGGCGACCGCAATTTGTTCGTCGGGCGTTTTGCGATCACACGGCCGGCTGACAAAACGAAACTGAATCAGTTCATCCAGGCATGGCCGGAGCAGGGCGATTCGGTTCGTGATGCAGCAACTCAGACACTGACTCCGTTCGTCAAACGAGCGTTTCGCGGGCCGGTCACTGATGCAGATGTCAGCCGCTTTGTCGACATTGTGGAAATGGCAACGAACGACGGCGAACTCTTCGAACAGGGAATTCAGTTCGCAATGCAGGCCGTGCTCGTTTCACCACGATTCCTCTTCCGAATTGAAACTGACGGACGACCAGACGATCCAATGGCTGAGCGGCCAGTCACCGATTACGAACTCGCATCACGGCTCTCGTACTTCCTGTGGAGCAGCATGCCGGACGATGAACTCTTTCGGCTGGCTGAGCGTGGTGAGCTTCGCAAGCCGGACGTGCTGAAGAGTCAGGTAACGCGCATGCTGAGCGATTCGAAGTCACGAGCAATCGTGGACAACTTCGCGGGACAATGGCTGAACCTGGCGATGCTCGACGAAATGGTTCCGGACCCGAACGTGTTTCCAGAGTTCGACGCCAACTTGCGAAACGACATGAAGCGGGAATCGCTGCTTCTCTTCGAAACGATCATGAAGGAAGACCGCAACCTGCTCGACTTCCTCGACGCCGACTTCACGTTCATGAACGCTCGCCTGG
This sequence comes from uncultured Planctomycetaceae bacterium, assembly GCA_943787265.1. Classification (GTDB taxonomy): domain Bacteria; phylum Planctomycetota; class Planctomycetia; order Planctomycetales; family Planctomycetaceae; genus JABMPE01. Next base: position 433,454 of record CALSLT010000004.1, read on the forward strand.
CGAAACACTACGGCAGGAAAGGCGTGACGGGGGAAGAGTTTCAGAAAGTGTCTTTGGACACCGGACGCCGAGCGGGAATTCTGACTCACGCCAGTATTCTCACTTTGACCAGCAACCCGGAACGCACTTCGCCCGTCAAACGCGGCAAGTGGATCATGGAGAACATCCTCGGCGAATCTCCGCCATCACCGCCGCCGGGCGTTCCTGAATTGGAGGAAACGGCGAAGAACAATCCAGACTTCACGCTGCGAGAACAATTGAAATTGCACAGAATCGACCCTGGGTGTGCCTCGTGCCACGATAAGATGGACACACTGGGATTCGGGTTTGAGAACTTCGACGCGACCGGACGATGGAGAGACAAGGACGGGAAGAACGACGTCGATGCTTCGGGTGAACTGCCGACTGGTGATAAGTTTGCCGGCCCAACCGAACTGGTCAATCTGCTGAAAAAACGAAAGCCCGACTTTGCTCGGTGTCTGTCCGAAAAAATGCTGACCTACGCACTTGGACGCGGTCTCGAGTATTATGACCGCTGTGCGACCAAAGAGATTCTTCAACGACTCGCCGCCAATGATTACCGCTTCTCGGAACTTGTGCTCGGAATTGTGTCCAGCAAACCGTTCCAGAAACGTCGCGGAGACGGAGAACGAGAATGACAGCCCACATCCGAAAACTGAATCAGCTTCCTCGCCGAACGATCCTCAAAGGCCTCGGGGCGACGATGAGTCTTCCGTTGCTGGAGGGCATGTTGTCGAACAACGGCCTGGCCGCAGGAGCTTCGGCTGAAGCACCGCTGCGGACAGCGTACGTCTTCTTCCCCAACGGCGCCATCATGCCGGAGTGGACTCCGAAGACCGACGGCGAGAACTTCGAATTCTCAAAAACGCTGAAGCCGTTGGAGTCGTTCCGGGACAGCCTGAACGTAATCAGTGGACTCGCCCAGGACAACGGCCGCGCGAAAGGCGACGGCGCTGGCGATCACGCTCGTTCGGCCTCCACGTTTCTGACCGGTGCACACCCGGTTAAGACCGCGGGGGCAGACATCAAGGTCGGCATGTCCGCGGACCAGTTTGCCGCTCAGCAAATCGGAAAAGAAACGCGATTGCCTTCGCTGGAAGTCGGCCTTGAATCCGGGCGCACCGCCGGCAATTGTGACTCCGGTTACAGCTGTGCGTACTCGTCGACAGTCAGTTGGAAGACCGAGCACACACCGATGCCGGTTGAAATTAACCCGAAGCTGGTCTTCGACCGACTCTTCAGTTCCTCAAACGGATCGCCTCAAGAACGAGCAAAGCGCGCAAAGTATCGTCGCAGTATTCTCGACGTTGTCGCTGGGGATGCTCAACGTTTGAGCAAGAGCCTCGGCAAAACCGACCGCCGCAAGATCGACGAATACTTCACCAGCGTCCGCGAGATCGAACAACGCATCGGCCAGGCGGAACAGTCTGCAAAACTTGAAACGCCTGACTTCGAGATCCCGGACGGAATCCCCAAGGACCTCGCCGAGCATTCCCGGTTGATGTACGACCTGATGCTTCTGGCATTCCGAACGGACAGCACACGGATCGCGACGATGATGCTGGCAAACGAAGGCAGCAACCGCAGCTACCCCTGGGTCGGCGTCAACAGTGGTCACCATTCGCTGTCGCACCACCGCGATGACAAACGCAAGGTCTCTGATCTTCAGAAAATCGATACGTTCCACGTCACGCAGTTTGCTTACTTCCTGAAGCGACTGAGCGAAACGAAAGAGGGCAACGGATCTCTGCTCGATCATTCGATGATCGTGCTGGGCAGCGGTCTAGGAGACGGCAACCGCCACCGCCACGATGAACTGCCAATCGTGCTGGCCGGCGGCGGCTCAGGAACGGTGAAGAACGGCCAGCACATCCGCCTGAAAGATGAAACGCCGCTGAATAACCTGTTCCTGTCCATGTTCGAGCGAACGGGCGTCAAAGCGGACTCATTCGGCGACAGCAATGGCCTGCTGAAAGAGATTGACGCTTAGCAGATTCGGCTTCACCGCCCAATATCGACGAGTCGTCCGACTTCTACTCCGCGCGTATTTCCGCGAGGCGAGCGCGTCGAATCTGCCATGCCCTCATAGCCGGGCACGCAGTTTCTCGAATTGAAGCGTTTGCGATATTCTGCACTCCCGACGCGCCGGACATGCCTCAACAATACCGGTCACCGATATCGAGCATTGGGCACACGACCGACCGCCACCAAACATCTGGAATCGCTTTCGACATGAAATACGTGCTTGTTATCCCAGACGGAGCCGCCGATGAGCCTCAAGAGTCGTTAGGCGGGCTGACGCCCTTTCAAGCAGCAAAGACTCCGAATATGGACGCCGTCGCCGTCGCTGGAGTTGTTGGGCGAGCCAACCACGTCCCCGATTCCATGCCGTCGGGCAGCGACGTCGGAACGATGAGCCTCTTTGGTTACGACCCTCTGAAATTTCACACAGGGCGAGCCCCTCTGGAAGCCGCCGCGCAAGGCATTGAACTCGGAGCTGACGACTGGGCGATTCGTTGCAATCTGGTCACGGTTCTCGACGGGGTCATGAAAAGTTTCACCGCCGGGCAAATGCCGAACGACATTGGAGCGAACCTCGTTCAGCTTTTGCAGAAAGATCAATGCGGCAGCGAGAACTGGAAGTTCTATCAGGGAGTCAGCTACCGAAATCTGCTGCTGTACCGATCGCGAAATGGCGAGGCACCGTTTTCGTCAAAGACACTCTCGATACCGCCGCACGACATCACCGATCAGGAAATCACCACGCACCTTCCGACGGGACCGGGAGCGGATCAGCTTCTTGAACTCATGCAGCGAAGTGTTTCGTTATTTGCGGCCAACGAAGCAAACGCGGATCGCGGTGACAACGCGGCGACTCAGACCTGGCTGTGGGGCATCGGCAAACGCCCGGCATTGACTCCGTTCAAAGAAAGGTTCGGAGTACACAGCGCGGTCATCACCGCGGTCGACCTCTTAAGAGGCATCGGACGGTTGCTCGGTTGGGACGTGATTGAAGTCGAAGGAGCAACTGGATATCTCGACACCGACTACGCAGCAAAAGGCCGGGCCGGAATTGAAACGCTGCAAGATCACGACTTCGTCGTCGTGCATGTCGAAGCGTCCGACGAAGCGTCGCACGAAGGAGAAGCAGACGCCAAAGTCGAAGCCCTGGAAAGAATCGACACCGACATCGTCGGGCCAATTCACGAACACTTGAAGTCCCAGGGCGACTATCGGCTGCTCCTCTCACCAGACCATCCGACATTCTTGCGGACGAAGACGCATGCTCATGGGTACGTGCCAGTTGGAGCCTGCGGAACGGGCATCAATCCGGATTCGGCATCGACCTATGACGACGTCAGCGCCGCCGCATCGAGTCTTGTCTTCGAGCAAGGCTGTGACCTGATGCCGTGGTTCCTGCAGAAGTGATATTCCGATCGTGCAAAGTCGATGGCGGGGCACGGGACGCTCGGACTAAGACGAATGCCCATCCGAGACCGCCACCGCTGAGTAAGGTGCGTCTTGGAGCACCATCTGGCTATTCTTGCAGCGTGAAATGGTGCGTCGAGACGCACCCTACTATTCTGCGTCAAGCAGTGGCAAATTCAACGTTTTCGCGTCGTATGACCAATTCTGGAAAGACACTCCGATGAAATTCGCAATCTGTCAGGAACTCTACGAAGGCTGGGAATGGGAACGTCAGTGCGAGTTTTCAGCGAGTCTTGGTTATACGGGACTTGAACTCGCTCCGTTTACGCTGGGCGATCGCATTTCGGACGTTAGCGCCGAACAACGGGCGACTCTAAAGAAGCAGGCCGAAGATCACGGAATGGAGATCATCGGCCTTCACTGGCTGCTGGCGAAAACTGAAGGACTGCATCTGACAACTGCGGATGCGGGCGTCCGGAAGGCGACCAGCGAGTACCTGGTCGAGCTCGGTCATGCGTGTGCCGACTTTGGCGGCAGCGTGATGGTTTTCGGGTCGCCGTTTCAACGAAACCTCGAAGACGGCATGTCGACCGAGCAGGCGATGTCTAACGCCGCCGAAGTTTTCAAAGCGGCACTTCCCAGTTTCGCCGACCGCGGCGTGTCGATTTGCATGGAGCCTTTGACACCAAAAGAAACGGACTTCATCAACACCTGCCAGCAGGCGATGGATCTGATTGCGATGATCGATGAACCAAACATCGTTCTGCATCAGGACGTTAAAGCGATGATCGGCGCTGAAGAGAAGTCACTGCCGGACCTCATTCACGAATTCAAAAACAGCGTCGGCCACTTTCACGTCAACGATACAAACCTGCTTGGACCAGGCATGGGCGAAACAGATTATCGTCCGATCGTTAAGGCGTTGCTTGAGTCTAAGTATGACAAGTGGGTCTCGGTTGAAGTCTTTGACTACAGCCCGGGAGCAGAGAACATTGCGAAGCAAAGCATCGACTACATGAAGCGGATCATCGACGAAGTCAGTGCTTGATCGACGTTGAGATCGTCGGATTCAACGTCGCAAAGCGGTCTTCAAACTGACAAGCAACGACGTCTAATGTCGAAAAGAATCTTCAAGCTGAATCACGATGAAGTCGATAAGCGAGCGAATGGATCTAAAAGTCGCAAGAAAACCCTTGCCAAAAGATTGAGAATTGATAAGTATTGCTCGCGAATCGAGTATAAGCCCTTGAGCATTCATGACTTCAGACGCTTATGCGAGACCACTCAAGGTTGATTGGTCGATTCAAATTCGAATGGGAATGACTGACTGTCGACACCAGGCCCGGTTAACCAGCGGCATCAGTCACCCAGGGTTCCCGTTAAGGAGGATCGAAGGTGGCTAAGAAGAAGAAGAAGGCTGTAAAGAAGAAAGCTGCAAAGAAGAAGGCTGCTAAGAAGAAGGCCGTCAAGAAGACAGTCGCCAAGAAGAAGAAGGCTGTAAAGAAGAAGGCAGCAAAGAAAAAAGCAGCTAAGAAAAAGGCTGTGAAGAAAAAGGCTGCCAAGAAGAAGAAGGCCGCTAAGAAAAAGAAGAAGTAACTTTGCGGGTATTTGACTGCTCAATGCAGTCGCATTTACCGCTGAATACAACTGGCAACAACGAGGAAAGGCGACCGGAAACGGTCGCCTTTTCTATTGGTTTCAGGCCTTTTTCATTACTGAAACATGTAAACTGGCCTACAAGGCAGTTGGCGGCAAACGGTCGGCAACTTCGCTGGCGACGATCAGGCACGGTCAATTGTAAAAACTGCTATCGCAGCCCAGCACAGCGACGAACTCTACCGCCGCTCGGCAGTTCGGACGCAGTTTCGACCGCCCTCTTTGGCTGCGTAGAGCGACCGATCGGCAGACTCGATCATCCACTTTGATGACAAGTCGCAAGGGTTCATGCAGAGCGTTGAAGAGACAACGCCGAAGCTCGAAGTCACTGGCACAAGCTGAGCCTTGTTGCGTAGCTGAAGGCTCTCAATCTCTTCGCGAACCCGCTCGGCCATGATGATCGCGCCATCGAGATCTGTCTCACGAAGGATCAAGCCGAACTCTTCGCCGCCATATCGGCATGGCCAATCGGATGTTCGTGCCGAGTCCTGCAACACGTCGCCAACGGCCTGAAGAACCTCATCACCAAAGGGATGACCGTGATTGTCGTTTAAATTTTTAAATTTATCGACATCCATCATGATCAGTGACATTGGTCGATCGTAGCGTGCAGCGGCCGCAACTTCTTCGTGCATGCGTTGATCGAAGTGAGCGCGGTTCCAGAGTCCGGTCAGTCCATCGATCATCGCGCGTTGAGCAAGCATGTCCTGAAAACGCTTCGTCCGAAGCGCCGCTCGAACTCGCGCATTCAACTCGGCCGAGTCGAACGGCTTCTGGATGTAATCAACCGCGCCGACATCGAACCCCAGCACTTTTTGATCAACGTCGGATGCACCAGTCAGAAAAATCACGGGAATGTTTCGTGTCTCGGTGGTTGCCTTCAACTTGCGACAGATGTCGAACCCGCTCGCATCGGGCATCATCACGTCCAGCAGGATTAAATCCGGGTTAGCGGCCATTGCCTGATCGAATCCATCGAATCCACAATCAGCGTGCGCGAGTTCAACATCGAGATTCTTGAGGCGAACTTTGAGAAGCTGATGAATTTCCGGAGAATCATCGATAGCGAGTACTGTCTGCGTCATGACCGTGTCTCCAGATTAAACCTGTCGTGGACCTTGAAGCCGGTGACCGCTTTCGGCGATCACCGCACATGATGATTTGGTTAGACTTTTGATTGTCATTTTAGCTGACGGTATCAGCTACCTGAGTATTCGTTGTGGTGGTGTTTCCGAGAACCTGAGCGAGTGACATCAGTGCCGCTGATAGCTGTTGGCTGTCGACATTCGGATCATTCAGAGTCTTAAGTTGAGCAGCAATCTCGCCCAATGGGTTTCCGGCGGCTATCGGAGTTTCGACCGGCTGAAGGACTTCAGAAACCTGCTCGTGAATCGTCTCCAGCGTCGCACTCTGCTCTTCATTCTGCACAAATTCATCCGAAGCGACAGCACTTTCTGGAGCAACTGCGACAGCCGATCTTTCTGAATCGGCGGCAGAGTCGCCCCCGATCGAGCCTCGAACACCCACGATGGCTCGACGGCACTCGGCAACAAGCACGGTCAACGCTGCTTCGATCTGATCGTCCGCCGCGTTTTGTTTTGCGAATTGCTCGACATCAAAAGCAAGCTCGCTCAGCGATGGATATCCGTAGCCACCAGACGCTCCCTTGAGTTGGTGCGCGATTCCTGAAACCGTCGTGTAGTTCCTGTCCGCAAATGCGGTAAGTATTGATTCGATCCTCTCGTTGAGGCCATCGACAAACATCTCGATGATCTCCAGCATGTCGGGATCGTCCGCAAAATCGCTGACCAAGGGCTCTATGGCAGCTGACGAATCTGTATTCGATGATTGACTGGCAACAACTTCATCAGAGGCCGAAGGTGATACCGCCTCCGGCATGGAGTTCATTGGTTCTTCTGTAGCTGCAACTTCGGGACTCGCTTCGACAGACTTTGCTGCCTCCAATTCCAACTCCGAAACTACCGACTCTGAATCGACAGGTTCCGGAATCACAACAGCTGGCGATTTCGTGGTTGAGGTTTCCAATGTCACCGATTCCGCTGAGACACTCGTCACTTCAGTTAGACTGTCGACGTTGCTGACGCCACTCCGTGACTTCCTTACCGCAGAAATCAGCTTGTCGACGTTGATTGGTTTCGTGAGATAGTCGTCACAACCAGCGTTGATACATTTTTCGCGATCGCCATTCATTGCGTGAGCCGTCAAGGCACAGATCGGGCCTCGATAACCCGACTTTCTAAGCTTCGAAGCAGCCTGGTAGCCGTCCATCACTGGCATCTGCATATCCATGAAGATGATGTCGAACGATTCGCCACGTTTTTCGGTGGCAGTCACTTCGTCAACAGCCAGCTTGCCGTTCTCTGCCGTCGTCACGTGGCAACCAGCCTTCTTCAGATGGAAGGAGATCAGACGTCGGTTATCGACGCCATCTTCGGCAAGCAGAACATTCGCTGCCACGTTGGTCGCAACTTCGGCTCCGACTGACTCGTCTACTTGTTCCTCGAGGTTTATCTCGGACGGATCGGCGATGATCTCAACGTTCTCCAGCGAGCCTGTCGGCAGGCTGAATTCGAAACACGAACCCAATCCCGGAACACTTGAAACCGAAATCTCGCCGCCCATCAGATTGACCAGTGTCTTGCTGATGGTCAGGCCAAGCCCTGTTCCACCGAACTTGCGAGTCGTCGAATAGTCGGCTTGGGTGAAGGGACGAAACAGTCTCGACTTCTGCTCTTCGCTCATGCCGATTCCTGAATCGACAACTCGGAAGTTGATCGTCGGACTTTCTCCGTCAAGTTCGCTCCAGACGTGAACTTTGACAGCGCCTTCCTGAGTGAACTTGATGGCATTCCCAACAAGGTTAATAAGCACCTGCCGAATCCTCACAGGGTCGCTGTGAATCGACGCTGGAACTGCACTGTCGTAGTTAATGTGGAAATCGATGTTGTTTTCGTGTGCTCGAACTCTCATCAGAGATGCAACGTCGCTGACCAACTGACATGGTGAGCACTCGATCGACTCAACCGTCATCCGGTCGGCTTCGATCTTTGAGAGGTCCAGAATATCGTTGATCAGCGTCAGCAGATGATCTGCATTTCGACGAATCGTTGACACGCAGTCGACTCGGTCATCAGACGTCTGTTCCGGATCGAGCAGCAAGTCGGAATACCCGATAATTGCTGACATCGGAGTACGGATTTCGTGACTCATGTTTGCGAGGAACTGACTTTTTGCCGCCGTTGAGGATTCAGCCGCCAGCCGAGCTTCGTGAAGTTGTTCTTCGATAGCCTTCTGTTCGGTAATGTCAGTCAAAATTCCCGTGATAACACTGTGATCGTCGAACTTCACTTCGGCCGCTGAGAACTGGACATAGAACTTCGTTCCACAGGGGCGATACGCGACGAGAACCTGTTTCGTTCCGATCAACGCATTCATATCCAGAATTCGAGTGTGGTGACTTTCGCCCTCTTCATCACCCACGCTGACTCGCTCAACCAGACTATTCAGTTGAGTTCCAAGCAACTCGGTTGCCTCGCATTGGAACAATTCCAGAGTCGCCTCGTTGCACTCTTCAATCGCTCCCTGATCGCTGATCGTGATTATGCCTTCGGACGCGGTGTTGAAAATCGTCTTGAGACGAGCTTGTTGATCAGCCAGAGCGGCCGCTTGAGTCGAACTGGTATCCATTGACGCATGCACTGCCCGCGACAGTTTGTGGCCGTACCACGACCCGAAACCGATCATCAGCAGAACGCCGGCCCCGAACCACGACTGGTAGCCCCGAACAGTCTCGGCTTCGGACAATTGCACTTCGAAACGCGTGTCATGGATTCCGCGGATGAACTGGTTCAGCTTGCTCATTTCCTTCGAGCTTTCGCCGCCCGCATGATTCATCAAAGCAAGGTGATGAACCGCCGCTTCATATTCTTCCTTTTCAGCGAACTGCAGAATCTCGCGTGACTGGTTGATAACCTCGTCTACGTGCTCGCCGAACCGTGATAGACCGCGAACGATTTCATCGACCTGATCCGACTGGACGTGCAGTCGGGCTTCGGTCTTGGCAATTTCAAGCTGCTCGTTGAAACGCGAAACGGCCGTATTGAGTCGCAGTTCTTCGCGGTCGACGTTCTTCGATTCAAAGACGTCGGTGCCGGGCATTGTCAGCTCACCAGCCAGTTCAGCGAGATCCGCATAGTGTCCCTGTCGCTGCACCCAAAGATGGTTGACGTGAACGGCGTCTGAGAAATCGACGATGATCTCGCGACTGAAACTGAGGCTCGCACTGATTGCCGCGATGTCGAGCGCAGCAATGACAAAGTACATGTAATGCCACTTGGCGCGGCGTGGAGAATCAGGCGACGGAAGAGCATCTACAGAAGCAGGAGCGTCAGAGGTAATCATTACTTATCCGATGTTAGTAGAGCGAGAAACCTCCGAGCCAGTTGACGCGGAGCAACTACAAAAAAAGGAATGACGGCATGGCCGAAGGCTTCCACTTCTAACGTGACGAATATACGACAACGTGAGCGAAGTCCCTGCAGTCAGCTATGAGTAACATAGGACGCAGCAGGAGGCTGAACTGAGACATCTGCGGTAAACACCACGTTGCAGCAGGATGCCTTTCATGATGAGGCAAATCTCTCACACCGAACGAAACAAGGCTCGGGATCGACAATCGATCCCGAGCCTTTTCGTCTATTCGAGCGGCTGTATGCCGCTAAACCGTGGTGACGCGATAGCTATTTCGCTGCCGTCGCTCCGGCGGGCTTGTAACCTGGTGCGGCGATGATCTTCAGCGACTCTTTCGCATCGTCGATGTTCCAGATCCGGACCTCACCGTTGTATGAGCCAGCGGCAACTCGCTTCGTGCCGGCATGAACGGCGACTGAGTAGACCCAATCTGTATGCCCCGCGAAGGTCTTTAAAGCCTTCCCGTCAGATACTTGATGAGCTCGTGCATTTTTATCGGCGCTACAGCTGTAAACGTGACCTTCCGGTGTTACGACGATTCGGAATACCTCGTTTCCGAAGCCGCCGATCGTTTTGACCTGCTTGGCGTCGGCGACGTTCCACGTTCGAATCTGCTTGTCGCTTCCGCTCGACACGACAATTTTTCCGTCCGCCTGAAAACCGACGCCGTAGACTGGCTGGCCGTGTCCGTTAAATGTGACCAGAGAATCTCCGGACACAGCGTCGAACACTTTTGACGTCTTGTCGCGACTTGCCGACGCGAGGCGAGTTCCGTCGGCGGACCAGGCCACATCCATCACCCAGTCAGCGTGGTCTTCAATCAGCAACTGCTGCTTCTGAGTCGCGAAGTCATACACGCGAATGGCTCGGTCAGCTCCTGCCGTGGCGAGGCGTTTTTCGTCCGGGCTCAGAGAAACCGCAAACACCGAATCATCCGTTCGAACGAGATCGCCGAGCAGTTTGCCATCGGCGACCTGGAATATTTTAGCTTCGCCAATCTGCGCCGGAGTTCCTGAAGCCACGACGATCTTCTGACCATCCTTCGTGAACTCAATGTCGTAAACCCGCTCGGCAACGTTTGTGATGCGTCGAAGAAGTGAACCATCTTCGACCTTCCAAAGAACGACTTCGTGGTAACCGGAAGTGGCCAGTGTCGCTCCATCCGGGCTGAATGCCACAGACGTGACCGGCACGGGCACGGGATAGGCTTCCGGAGGATTTGGCTGTGTTTCCTTCGGCATGATCTGAATGAGCGGCGCTGATGGGCTCAGCCCGGCATCCAGCACGGCTCCGGTATTGATCCAGTGTTTGACTGCGGCAATTTGTTCTGGCGTCAGCGGGTCAGCGTCTTTCGGCATTGAGCCGTCTTCAATTAACGCGAACAAAGTTGAAGAATCAGCGTCTCCAACTTCCAACGCGTCACCGGATTCTCCGCCTTTGACGATCGCGGCGAAGGTTTCCATGTTGTAGCGGCCTTTAGCCGTTCGAGCGTTGTGACACGCCAGGCAACGTTTCGAGAAAATCGGAGCAACGGTCTCGGCAAACGACACGAGTTTCCCGATTCCGATCAGATGCTTCTCCGACGCTCGTCGCTTGTTGACATGATCCTGACTGATTGAGGCAAACTCGTTAGATGCCTTATCGAGCTGAGGCTTGAACGCAGCAAACTGAGTATCAGCCTGTTTAAGGCCGCCCTGTGAATCCGTCAGCGATTTCTTCGAAGTCGCAACGGTTGTTTGAACGACCTTCACCGCGGCTTGCGAGTCTGTCAACGCCTTTGTCGCCGCGACAGCTTTGGCTTCCTCAGCCTTGGCCTTTGCTTCGGCCGCAGCAGCTTTCTTCTTCAAGTCCTCCGCGGCAGCACGAGCTGTCTTCGCCACACCGTCGGCCGCTTTCTTTGCAGCGTCGGCTTTGGTGACTTTCTCCTGCTCCGGCTTCAGTTTCGCCTCCGCATCTTTGATGGCCTTTTCAGCGTTGCGAATTTGAGCCTTCAACTTTGTCAGGTTTCCCTGAAGCTCCGTCGCTTTCGCTTGAGCAACCTTAAGCGCGGCTTCGGCCTCCGTCGCGCGAGCTTTCGCTTCATCTGCGACTTTGATCAACTCGGCAGCTTTCTTCTCCTCTTCAGGAGTTGCCGCCAAAACCGGGACAGCAGCAACCTCCAGACCAACGGCCAATGCCAAAAGCACGGCAGCAGTGTTTAGAGAAAAAACGTTTCGAGAGCGGTGCAAAGTTTTCATAAATGTCCTCGCGGAGAACCGTCAGGCGGTCAGGACTGTGGAGTGAGTAGAAGGTGGGACGCAACGGTTGTCAGGCACAAGGCGTGACGTTTTCCGAGGCGGGAGGGAGTAACCCATCAAAGGGTTCTGATAGCATCCGTGGCTCCTTCAAAGGTGTCAAGCGGGGCGCTTAAAATCATCCCTCACGATCCTCATGCGAAAACACAAACGATGCCTGACGCAGACACGACGATGATGCTCGACCCGCCCTCAACACGCGATCGACCGAATTCTGGAAGAGGCACTCTGTTGCCTGTCCTGTGCCTGTGGACTGGTTTTCTGGCCTTTTCGTTCTGGCACGCGCCGATTCCCGGCGTCAACGAACCGCACTATTTGACGAAATCGCTACACGCCTGGGACGCTGCCTGGTGTGCGGGCGATTTTTTTCTCGAATCCTCAAACGCACACCTGGTTTTCTATCGGACAGTCGGCGTGCTGACTCTGGTGGCCTCTTTCGCCACTTCAGCTTTGATTGGCCGAGTGCTGGCTTACGGATTACTGGCTCTCGCCTGGCAGCGACTCTGTACCCAACTTGCGAATGACCGCTGGAGTGGCTGCATTTCCGGAGCGATCTTTCTGCTGCTGGCGTCGATCGGCAACTTCTCGGGCGAGTGGCTGATCGGCGGAGTCGAAGCCAAGGTCTTTGCCTACGGCTTCGTCTTTTCGGGACTCGCCTCCATACTTCGCGCCAATTTCTGGCAGGCAGGATTGATGCTGGGAGCAGGCGTCGCCATGCACCCTCTGGTTGGCTTGTGGGCTGTGGTGGCAATGTCGATGGCCGTAACCTGGAGACTGGTCAGCGACTGTCTCCAGTCCGGATGGAATCAGGCATTCACATCCGCACGACAATTCGCATTTCGCCAGGACGTCCTGCTGGCCGTCGCTCTGTTTGCCGGATTATCAGCGTTTGGGGTGTGGCCAGCACTAAAGTCCGTCTTGTCCGCCGATCCGAAGCTCTCGTTCCAGGCAAACTACATTCAGGTTTTCTACCGACTGCCTCATCACCTCGACCCGATGAAATTCAAAACGGCGGCTTACATCGGCTACGCAATCCTTGGCGGCCTTGCCTGGCTATTGAACAGGCTCGTTCGAGACAGAGCACCGGGGGGACGACCGCTTGAGTTCCTGTCGAAAACCATCGTCTGCTCGGGCATCATCGCGGCAACCGGCGTGCTGATTGGACTGGGACCTCGTCCGCCGGCCGAAATGCCGTACTACGAACTTCGGATGAACCTGCTGAAGTTCTATCCCTTCCGCATGTTCGATATCGCTCTGCCACTTCTGGTTTCGATTCAGTTAGCAATGCTGCTTTCCGAGCGGCGACTACTGAGTGTGATGCTACCTGCAAAGTCCCGCACAGCGATTATCGTCGTTTGTTTTGGAGTCGCTTTGTGGCTGAACGCTGGCCGAGGCTCGATCGACCGAATGACCGACGCTCAACGAGCCGACTGGGTCGATCTTTGCTTCTGGGTTACGGAAAACACGCCACGCGACTCGCTCATCCTCACGCCGAAGGAGAGCCGATCGTTCAAGTGGTTTGCCCAGCGACCTGAATATGTCGCCTTCAAAGATTGCCCTCAGGACGCAGCCGGGATTGTCGAGTGGAACAATCGGCTGAAGTTTCTGAAGAAGTGGGGCGAGGAAAACTGGAACGGCCAGTCATACTCGGCAGCCGTCACGAAGAAGCTGCACACCACGACGGGCATCACGCACCTGGTTTCACGCCGCTGGGGCCCGTTTGACGCACCCGTCGTCTACGAAAACGGATCGTACCGGGTCTACCAGATCGACGAGCTGTAGTCAGCAAGTCGCTTACCGCGTCAGGCCGACGGAGAATGTGAAGATTCGTTCGTCGTCGAGTTCGTCCGAGACGAGCGGAAAACCGAAGTCAAAGGCCAGCGGAGCAGGACCCATCGCCGGGATCGTCAACCTCGCACCAAAGCCAGCGGTCAGGCGGAAGTGTTCGAGGTCTGCTCGATGTTCGATCGTACCGAAATCGGTAAACGCAACGGCTCGAATCATTTCGTCGGCTGTCAGAGGAACTGAGTACTGCACCGAACCGAGCAACTGAGTGTTGCCGCCCACGCCGATCGGAGAACTCGAAAGTCCGGTCGAATCTTCATCGACGATGCGTCCGTCTGTCGTCTGCTGAGGACTGATTCCGCGGAAAGCGAAACCACGGAACGACTGATAGCCACCCGCGTAGAATCGTTCGTAGATCGGTGTGTCATTCCCGGTGTAACCAAGCTGGCCGTTCAAGGTCACGATGTGACGTCCGCCGCCGTCCGCTCGTTCATGCACGGTGTAATGCTGCGTTCCGGACAGTTCCCATCGAGAGTAAACAAAGTCGCCAAAAGCAACTTCGGAGGCAGCTTCCAGAAAGTGCCCTTTTGACGGAAGAAATGCAGAGTCGCGAGTGTCGTGGGCCACTGAAACTCGAAACGTCGACAGAAAAGTTTCGCCAAGTGATTTTCTCAGGATCGGCGGAGCGTTGCCGATGCCACCACCTGGTCGACTCAAGTCGACACTTTCAAGACGGAAGGCACCAGTCACGGACCACCACTTGTCGATCTGGTAGCCGAGTGAAACCCGGCCGCCAACTCGTTCTTCGTCCCAGTCGGGCAGGAATCGTTGGTAATAGAATCCACTGAGTCCGAAGCTGAAATCGGTGTCCAGGAAGTTGCTGGTCTGCCAGCTTGCTGAGTAGCGGCTGGTGATTTCACCAGGCACGGCTTCGATTCTGAAGCGTTCGCCGTTACCTCGGAAAGCTTCACCATTCCAGAAGTCAGAAAATGACGTCGGGAAGCGAGTGATGTCGAAGTTGTTTTCCTCCAGCACGAATGAACCAACGACACCGGCATCACTGTTGACGCCGACGCCGAACATCAGCCGACCTGTCTGAGCTTCCGTCACGAAGATGTCGAGGTCCGCCTGACCGGGCCGTTGCAACGCTCGCGAGTATGGATTTCCCAGGCCACCGAAAGGGTCTCCGGGATTTCCGTTTTCAAGCAGAGGATTGTACGGAACTGGCTGACTGTCGTAAGGACTTTGTCCGCGAGTGACCATGCCGGCCAGCAGCGATTCTTCTTTGACTTTGGAAACTTTGATCTGCGGCGCGCCGGGGCCGCCACGTTCGAAAATCTGGCCTCCAAGTCGGCGTTTGCTCGTGTCGATCAGGAATGGATTGGCGAGATCGCCCGGTGCCACCAGCACTCGGTTTCGAACAACCGTTTCACGTGTGTGAGGGTTTCCGCCCGGAGCGTCGATCACCACGTTGATCTTACGAATTTCGTACGGTCGGTCTTCGTCGACCTGGTAAACGAGGTCCACAACACCGGGCTGACCGTCGATGAATCGCGGCACGGCATTCACCTGAGCAAACAGGCGACCGAGTTCACCGTAACGCTCCCGCATTTCGGCGACATCTTTGTTCAAGTAACGAGCGTTGAAGTAATCGCCCTGGCTGAGACCGGAGTTGGCCAGCAGCTCATCCTGCGAGAAGATCTCGTTGCCTTCCATCTCGATGTTGCGAAGCTTGAACCGCGGTCCTTCGTTCACGCTGTAGACGAACGTCGCTCCCTCAGCTCGCTTCAGTCGAAGGTACGGAATCGGCAGATGCTCGTACTTGGAATCCTTCCACGGATTTTTCACCAGCTTAAACTGCGGCAAGTAATGCGCATTGTTTCGTCTGATGCTGCGTTCAATTTCGACATCGAAGTAACCGAGATTGTTGTAGTACTCTTTCAAAGCGGCCACGTCGCGAGGCAACGTTGCTTCGTTGTACTTACCACTGAACAGCGTTCCAAACGGTGAGAAGTTCGCCAGCCAGCCCAGCACAGTACGTTTCGATTTGATCTTTGTTCGAAGGACGCCGTCACGGATCGTGTTACCTTCAAACTGCGTGTCCTTGATGACGGTGTACGGTCCTTCTTCAATCTTGAAGACCACGTCCCGATCTTCTTTGTTCCCGCCAAGTTCCAGAGTCACCTTCGCCTGCGGATACGACTTCTTGTCGTGATAGTAGCCTTCAATCTTGCGTGCGGCCGCTCGGTTGGTGGCGACATCAAACGGTGAACCGGGCTCGATGCTGATCTGCTTGAGAATCTGCCGCTTTGGAAAATTCTCATTTCCCTTGATCACGATCGAGCGAACGACGGGCCGCTCAAGAACGCGGAAGATCAGCGTCAGGCCGCTTTCCGTCATGCGGTAACGACGCTCGACACTGAAGAACCATTTCGTCGCGTAGAGCGCTCGCAGATCTTCTTTGATTTGACGCTCGTTCGGGGGACGACCGACCTGTGACTTCACGTAAGCCATGACGGCCCCGGTCTCGATCGTGTCATTTCCTTCGATACGAATATCGACAAGCGTGTTATCGACAACCTGCTCGCTCTCGGCCGCATCGTCATCAAACAGCGCCGGACCCGCTGGCCCCTGACTGATTGTCGCGCCAGCCGATGGAAATTCGCTGAATTGTTGCTGACTATCTCGTGTGTAGCCCGGAGATTGCCCGCGCGGCGTCAATGTGCCGCGTGAATGGGGTAAACCCTGGCATCCGCTGAGGAGCAGAACTGTTGCCAGGCATGGCAAAATCGCTGCTGCAGAACGGTTGCTTTGCCACGCACGGTGACCGCTGGTCCCGAAAAGGATCATTGGTAGGACTCGCAGAGGGAATTTGTAGAGAATTGGGGGAGCAATCAGAGTGGTTGCTTCGGATGGGGGCGGTACAAGTAATGGAATCGCCAAACTGCCTCAAGATGAGTTCCGGGAGGGCGGAAAGGCGACAGATGAAGAACCACTGGCGTGTGGAATCGCCGTGGAAGCAAGATAAATTGAGCTTGCTGAGGACTCACAGAGCACGAGGAGAGCCGATTGCACTCTCTGTTCTCTGCGTTTGTCGCCGCGGCGGCCTCTGCGTTAAAAAGACAGCCTGTTCACTCATAACGTCGAGGAAAACATGGCCCAGGATTTTTCCAAACAACACAAACCAGTTTCAGACTTCCTGAGTCGAGACTCGGACATCGAGGTTCCAGCAGCGGCGTTTCAGTTGAGCGACGAGCAGATCGAATTTTTCCACGAAAACGGCTACGTCTCCGGAATTCGTATTCTTTTCGACGAGCAGATCGAGCAGCTACGACAAGAACTCTCGCTCATGTTCAATCCTGAGCACGAGGGGCGCGAACTCTGGCACGAGTATCACTCAAACGAGTCGGCTGATCCGAACCGTGTTCTGTTCCACGCTCTGGGAGCATGGCGGGTTTCGCCCGGCTTCCACGATCTGCTCTGGCACCGAGCGTTCGGCATCCCCGCGTCGCAATTGCTGGATGGTCCCGTCCGGTTCTGGCACGATCAGCTATTCTGCAAACCGGCTGAGCACGGCGGAGTCGTTGCCTGGCATCAGGACTATTCTTATTGGACTCGGACGCTGCCGATGGCGCACCTGACCTGCTGGATCGGTCTCGACGATGCCACATCCAGCAACGGCTGCCTGCAGTACATTCCGGGTAGCCATCAGTGGGACTTATTGCCGATCACCGGCCTGGCCGGCGACATGGACGCCATCCAGGAAGCTCTTTCGCCCGACCAGTGGGAACGATTTCAAAACCCCGTCGCTATCGAGCTGAAAGCTGGTGAAGCATCTTTTCATCACCCGCTGATGGTCCACGGTTCGTACGAAAACAGCACGCCGTCGCCGCGCCGCGCCACCGTCATCAACGTTGTCCGAGACGGAGTCACGTCGGCCTCCGGCGAACCGTTGCTCGACGGCGTGCCCCCCGTCCTACCTGGACAATCGCTCGGCGGGCAATTCTTTCCGCTGCTACACGAGGCCACTTTCAAACAATAAGAACTCGGATCGAACGACAACCCGAGACCGATGAAACGTCGTTCGGCGTTATGAGGTACGGTCTTAGGCTAAGATAACGTGTCGAAAATAAGTTCCCGATTTGGGACGAGGCTCTTTCACTCTCCCTCTGGGAGAGGGTGAATAATTTCGTGGCCTTTGCGAACAATCTCTTACGCGCTTTGGAACGTTTTATCGAAAGGACCGTTGGAATATGGGGCGTGCCATGCGTCAGGTTGCCGTTCTGAGTGCCCTTGTTCTGGCCGTTAGCCTGCGGTCAGCACAGGCGGAGTCGGCGCTGACGACTTCGGTGGCTCCATTTTTGAAACGGTACTGCGCCGACTGTCACGTTGGTTCGAGTGTCGAGGGGAATCTCGATCTTCATCAGCTTTCGGGAGAGATTTCCGACGCGGAAGTTCGGCGGCGATGGGTGTTTCTTTTCGACCGAGTCGCGACCGGTGAAATGCCGCCGAAATCGGCTGACCAGCCTGCGGCAGCCGTTCGGTCGAAGTTCCTGACGGAGCTGAGCAACGCTCTTCGTCGGGCTGACCTGGCAAGTCGCGAGGTTGTTCTGCGGCGGCTCAACCGAAACGAATACACAAACACAGTCCGCGACTTGTTTGGGATTTATGTCGATGTGTCTCGGACGCTGATTGATGACTCGAAGCAAAACGGCTTTGACAACATCGGGTCCACACTGTCCGTGTCGGCCGATCAGATGGAGCTGTATCTGGAAGCCGCCGACCTGGTGCTCGATCAGGTGTTTGGCCCGACGGGGAAATACCGGTCAGTCGACCGGACAGTGAACTTTGCAACGCTGAAACGTGGAGCCGGCACACAGGAACGCAAGTTGTCGGATGGCGTGGTGCTGTTCAGCGGGGCGAAGTTTCTGCCGATGTACGAAGTCAGTCTTCCGACGGAGGGTTTGTACCAAGTCCGCATGAAGATTCGAGCCGAGCAAAGCGACTCGCCTGTCGTGATGCATGTGCGCGGCGGAAACACGGGGATCATTGGAAGGCACACGACGGGCTTTTTTGAAGCACCTCCTGACAAAACAAGAACCATCGAATTCACGGATCGCTCCAAAGAAGTCTCGGACTGTTTATCGATCGGGCTGAGCAACGGTAACCCGTCATGGAACGTCGATCCGGAAAAGTACAAAGGGCCGGGCCTTTTTATCGGCGACATCTCGATCAAAGGGCCGATTGACGAATGGACCGCCAGCCGACAACGACTGCTCGGCAACGTTGATCCCTCAAACGGCACATTGGCAGACGTTCGCACGATTCTGTTGAAGCTGCTGCCGCGAGCGTTTCGGCGACCGGTCAGCGATTCGGAAGTCTCGCCGTACGTCGCGTTGTCCAAACAGGCGATGGACCAGGGAAAAGGGTTTGAGCCCGCACTTCGAGCCGGACTGAAAGGTGTGTTGTGCGCTCCCGAATTTCTGTTCCTCGAAGAACGGCTGGAAGAGAGTGACTCAAAGCCCGTCGTTGACGATTACGCACTGGCGTCGCGACTGTCGTACTTTTTGTGGAGCAGCCAGCCCGACGAAGAGCTTCTGTCGCTGGCGGCTCGTGGAGATTTGAGAAAGCCCAGCGTGCTGAAGGCACAGATTGATCGACTGCTTGCTGATGCGAAGTCACAACGTTTCGTCGAAAATTTTACCGGGCAGTGGCTGAGGATTCGCGATATCGATTTCACCGTTCCCGACCGCAGGCTTTATCCGGAATACAACGAACTATTGCGTCGGTCGATGATCGATGAGACTCACGGATTCTTCCGTGAAATTCTTGATAACGATCTCAGCGTGCAGAACTTTATC
The DNA here is from genome assembly GCA_943787265.1 of uncultured Planctomycetaceae bacterium. GTDB lineage: Bacteria > Planctomycetota > Planctomycetia > Planctomycetales > Planctomycetaceae > JABMPE01. The sequence continues at coordinate 452,991 of CALSLT010000004.1, forward strand.
GATTCGGACTTTGTGACGATCAACCAGCCACTGGCTGAGTTCTACGGAATCGACGAAGTGACCGGCCTGGAGATTCGCCGAGTCCCGCGACCACGTAATAGTGTGCGAGGCGGAGTACTCACTCAGGCCAGCGTGCTGAAAGTTTCGGCGGATGGAACTCGGACATCGCCCGTCCTGCGAGGAGTCTGGATTCTCAATCACCTGTTCGGAACTCCGTCGCCGCCCCCACCTCCTTCGGTCGCCGCTGTCGAGCCGGACGTCCGCGGAGCAACCACCATTCGAGAAGTGCTCGCCAAACACCGAGCGGATCAAAGCTGCAACCGATGTCACCGAAAGATCGACCCGCCGGGCTTCGCGTTGGAGAGCTTTGACGTGTTGGGCGCTCATCGCGACTGGTACCGAACCAGGGATCGGAGCGCCAAGTATTTCAAGAAACTGATTCACCCATTCGGGACGGGAAATGTTCAATACAAACGAGGGCCCGATGTCGATTCTTCCGGTGTGATGCCGGACGGGCGACGTTTCGCCGACATTCGCGAGTACAAAAGACTTCTGCTGGAAGATGAAACCGCAATGGCGCGATCTCTGACGCGACTGCTGCTGAGCTACTCACTCGGCCGACAGCCAGGTTTCTCTGATCGAGCAGAAGTCGAACATATCCTCGCTCAAGTGAAGGCAGATGATTACGGATTGAGATCGATCATCGACGAAATCGTCACCAGCGAGACGTTTCGAAGCCCGTAAGGATTAGGTTTAGTAAGCCGTACGATACGGCAGATGCAAACATCCACGGGTTTTCACGGATTAACACGGACATCTTAGTGAAGCATCCTTCCAATCCGTGCTTATCCGTAACCATCCGTGGGTAAGATTCAAAGTCCTGATCAGCGTAAAGAAACGAATCGAGGATTCAGATGAGCCATTCACCGAAATCGACATTCGGCATCCACGCGCCGCGGCTGTCCCGCAGAACGATGCTGCGAGGAACCGGCGTCGCGATTGCATTGCCCGCTTTGGAGTGCATGGTTCCTCGGTCATTCGCTCAGTCGAACCAGGCCGTTCCGCGACGGATGGTGGCGATCAATTTTGAGTTGTCGTTTCACCCGCCGAACCTTATGCCTGAAAAAGCTGGTCGAGATTACGAAATCACTCCGTACCTGCAGCCGTTGGAAGACGTACGGAACGATTTCACGGTTATTTCCGGAACGTCCCATCCGGAAGTCGACGGTGGTCACGCGGCTTCGGCATCGTGGCTGACCGGTGCGGCTCACCCGGGTGCGGCGAACTTCAGAAATTCGATCTCGATCGATCAGTTGGCGGCACAGCAGATCGGTCTGCAGACTCGGTTTGCTTCGAGACAAATGGGTTCGGGAATTGCCATTTCGCCGAACGGAGTGAAGCTACCAGGCAGTCCGTACCCGGTTCAACATTTCAACGAGATGTTTCTCGAAGGGCGGCCGGATCAGAAAGCCAAACGGCTTGATCGACTGCGTGAAGGACAAAGCGTACTCGATACCGTGCTGGAAGCTTCGCGCCGCATGCAACAGCGAGTCAGCAAGCAGGACCAGCAGAAGCTCGACGAATATTTTACATCCGTCCGCGATGCCGAAAAGAACCTTCAGAAGTCCGAGCAATGGCAGAACCGTCCGAAGCCGACAGTCGATGCCAAACCGCTGACCCGCCTTCAGAACCGGGCGATGATCATTCAGAAGGCGAAGCAGTTTTACGATGTGATGCACCTGGCTTTGCAGACAGACTCGACACGGCTCATGACTTACGTGGTCGGTGATTCCAGCCAGGTGCCAGTCCTGCCGGGAGTTTCTCAAAACTACCACGACCTTTCACACCACGGGAAAGATCCGGAGAAGCTCAAGCAGTTGGCAATCGTCGAGGGCGAGCACCTGAAACTCTACGGCGACTTCCTGCGAAAACTGAAGACGACGTCAGAAGGCGAAGCCACGCTGCTCGATCGAACGATGGTAATGCTGGGCTCTCACATGCACAGCGGCGGCCACGATAACCGCAACCTGCCAATCCTCCTGGCTGGTGGAGGCTTCAAACACGGCCAGCACCTGGCGTTCGACCAGACCGACAACACTCCACTGGCCAACCTTCACGTCAGCATGCTGCAAAGACTCGGCCTGGATGTCGACCGCTTTGCGACCAGTACGGGCACGTTGAACGGGCTTGAGCTTTCAAGCTGACTCATGGTCGTTAAGAATGGAAACTCTCTGTGCCAGTCAGAATGAGGTTTTCATTGAACGATTACCGAAGCAATGTGGCAACGTACCAGCAGCTTGCACTGGCTGTCGTGGTCGGATTGTTGTTGCCGGTCGGCGTCTTAGTAGCAGAACCTGCAGCTCAGAGTGATGACGATGGGCAAAGATTTTTCGCGGAGCAGGTCGAGCCACTTCTAAAGTCGAAATGCATCGGCTGTCATTCTCATGCTTCGGGCGAAATGGAAGGCGGCCTGACGCTGGATTCTCGAAGTGGCTGGGCCGAGGGCGGAGAACGTGGGCCCGCAATTCTGCCAGGCAAGCCGGAAGAGAGTTTGCTGATCAAGGCCGTGCTTCGCGAGGACTCGACGTTTCAGATGCCCCCGAATGAGAAGCTGTCCGCAGCTGAGATTGAAATTCTGACTGAATGGATCAAGCGCGGAGCACCCGATCCTCGCAAGACGAAGCCTCAACCGAATCAGACCATTGATCCAACTGCCTGGTGGTCGTTACGTCCGCTATTGCGGCCGGTCGTTCCGAACGTCGCGACCTTGCATGGCGAAACGGACAACGCAATCGACGCATTCGTGCAGCGGCGACTTCTCGATGAGGAAATCACCCCGGCTCCGAGGGCGGACCGACGGACTTTGATTCGTCGAGTCTATTATGATCTGCACGGTCTGCCGCCGACTCCGGAAGCTGTTGAAGCGTTCGTGGCCGATCCCGATCCACTGGCTTATGAGAAGCTGGTTGACCGCTTGCTGGCTTCTGATCGCTACGGCGAACGCTGGGCGCGGCACTGGCTCGACACGGTTCACTTTGCCGATTCGCACGGCTGTGAGCACGACGTCTTCCGGTCGAATGCCTGGCGTTATCGCGACTACGTCATCACCAGTTTTAATCGGGATACGAACTGGGCCCGGTTCATTCGCGAGCAACTGGCGGCGGATCGGTTTTATCCGGATGAGCCGCAACTGACGGCGGCTTTGGGATTCATCGCGGCAGGACCGCTGGAGTTAAGTCGTGCCGGGACAGCACCGGTAACATTCGACTATCTCGACCGTGACGACATGGTGGCTCAAACGATGGCCGCTTTTGCCAGCACGACGGCCAACTGCGCGAGGTGCCACGATCACAAATTCGACCCAGTCAGCCAGGAAGACTACTACTCTTTGCAAGCCGTGTTTGCCGGAGTGGGGAAGGGTGCAGTCCCGTTTGACGTTGATCCGGAAGTTGGTCGCCAGCGTCGTCAGCTCAATACTTTGTTGGCGGCTGCAAAGAACGACGACCAATCGACGCTCCTTTCAAAACAACACGCCGACGTTGTGGCGAAATGGGAAGAAGCGTTTGGGCATGAGCCAGCGGCCTGGATTCCGCTCGCTCCGAGCGAGTTTCTGTCGTCAGACGGCTCGACACTGAAGAAGCTTGAGGACGGGTCGATTCTTGCATCGGGTGTTCGTCCGGAAAAAGACACTTACACAATCACGTCGCCGCTCGTGTTGTCAAAGATTGCCGCTTTGCGACTGGCCGTCCTCTCTGACGATAGCCTGCCGATGAAAGGGCCGGGCCGGCAGGAAAATGGCAATCTTCACCTGTCTGAAGTTGAGGCATTTGTCATCGACGGTAGTTCCAACGAACGCCGTCCACTGAAGTTTCGTAAGGCGACCGCCGACTTTGATCAGTCGGGTTGGACGATTTCTCACTCGCTCGACGGAAACGTCGCGACCGCCTGGGGGATTCATCCCAAAGTCGGCCAATCGCATTACGCAGTGTTCGAACTGGACGAGCCCTTGCAGCTGAAGCCTTCCAGCCAGATCGTCGTCGTGCTGAAGCAACTGCATGGCCGTGGGCATCTGATCGGACGAGCCAGGCTTTTCGTAACGGACTCCGCGGGAGCATCGGCGAAGGTGCTGCCGGACTCGGTTCTGGCCGCGACTAAGGTCGAACGCGATCAACGGTCGGACGAACAACTGACGGCCATCGCGGCTCACGCTTTACGAATTCATGCCGAGAAACAACTGGCCAGTCTGCCAACCCCGGCATCCGTCTACGCCGTGTCGAGCGGCTACTCACACGGAAAAAAACTCGCCAGCCCGATGAAGCCGAAGACCGTCCATGTATTGCGACGTGGAAAAATCGACAGACCTGGAGCGATTGCTTCACCAGGTGCATTGTCCGCGATCACCAACCTTGCCGGGCGATTTGAACTGACCGATCCGAATGACGAGGCCTCTCGACGAGCAGCTTTGGCCGAGTGGCTGGCCTCGCGAGACAACCCGCTAACGTGGCGGAGCATCGTGAATCGGACATGGTCCTACCATTTTGGTCGAGGCCTTTGTGACACTCCGAACGACTTCGGACGCATGGGAGATACACCTTCTCATCCCGAACTTCTCGACTGGCTGGCCGTCTGGTTTCGCGATGATGCCAAAGGTTCCTTAAAGAAACTTCACCGATTGATCCTGCTGTCGTCCACGTGGCAGCAAGCTTCGGCGACGCCAGGTTCAAGTGACGCAACATTCGCGAATCGCAGCGATCAAACATTCGACGCCCAATCAGTCGACTCGGAAAACCGGCTGCTATGGCGGATGAATCGTCGGCGCCTGGACGCTGAGTCTTTCCGAGATTCCATTCTTCAGATCTCCGGACGAATCGATCTGACGATGGGCGGACCAGGCATCCGGCAATTCACGCAGTCAAAGGGTGCTCAGTTATCTCCGAAGGTGGATTACGAGGCCTTTGACTGGAACGATCCTTCCGCCGGCAGACGCAGCATTTACCGAGCCGTCTGGAGAGGGTCCGCAGATCCGTTTATGGAGTCGCTCGACTTTCCGGACCTCGGGCTTCTCTCGCCGAAGCGGGGCGAGTCAGTATCAGCGTTGCAGGCTCTGTCGGTGTTCAACAACGATTTCGTTCTGCATCACAGTCACGTTCTGGCGAAATTGCTGGAAGCATCCGAAACGACGATCGCTAGCCAGATATCACAGGCGTGTCGGCTGATTTACTTACGTGAACCAGACGACGAAGAACGGGTAATGCTTGTCGCGTACGCTCAGAAACACGGTCTCGCGGCGACGTGTCGAGTTTTGCTTAACAGCAACGAGTTTCTGTTCGTCGACTGAAGAAAAGGCAATCTGAAAATGAGCAACTCTCGGCGTAATTTTCTGTGGGACATTGGCGGCGGCCTGGGTGGGCTTGCCGTTTCGCAGATGCTCGCGCGCGAGGCGTCGTCGGCAAAAAGTGAACGACCAAACCCCGAGTTCAACGGGGGACTGCATCATCCGGCCAAAGCTCGGCGAGTGATCCAGCTATTCATGACCGGCGGCGCGAGTCCAATGGACACGTTCGACTACAAACCGGAATTGGAGAAGCTGCACGGACAGAAACTGGGGCCTGATAAAAAGCCGGAAGGCTTTACGGCGATGCCCGGTGCGATCATGAAGAGTCCGTTCAAGTTCAAGCAGCACGGCGAGAGTGGCCGCTGGGTCAGCAGCGTCTTTCCCCATCAGGCCCAAGAAGTCGACGAGATGGCTTTTCTGATGGCGATGGTTTCGAAGACGAACGTGCATGGACCGGGTACTTACATGATGAACTCCGGTTTTCTGCTGCCGGGTTTTCCTTCAATGGGCGCCTGGATTTCTTACGGTCTCGGAAATCTCACGGACGAACTGCCTAACTTCGTCGTACTGCCGGATGCGAAGGGGCTGCCTTACAACCAGAAGGGGCCGTTCTCGTCGGGATTTCTTCCGGCGGTCAATCAGGGCACGGTGATCAACGCGTCCGGAAAGAATCCGATTCCCGATTTGTTCGCTCGAGAGAAGTACAAGTTCGTGACACGCGACGCCGACCGTGACGGCTTCGATTTACTGCGGAAGCTGAACGCCGGGCATGCTCAGAATAGCCCAATGGATTCGCAACTTGATGCTCGAATCAAGTCATACGAACTGGCTGCCCGTATGCAGTTGTCCGCTCCCGAAGCGTTTAATGTTTCGCAGGAAAGCGAATCGACTCACAAAGCTTACGGGCTGAACGAAACAGTCACCGAAGATTTTGGAAGGCGTTGTCTGCTGGCTCGCCGACTCGTTGAACGAGGCACACGTTTTGTGCAGGTGTGGAGCGGTCCTCAAGGGTCCACCGGCAACTGGGACAACCACGGCAGCATTCCGAAGGAGCTGCCACCGATCGCCAAGTCGGTCGATCAACCGATCGCCGCTTTGATCCGAGACTTGAAATCGCGCGGACTGTTCGACGACACGCTGCTGATCTGGACGACCGAATTCGGTCGCACGCCGTTCGCTCAGGGAGGCGACGGTCGAGACCACAACGGCGGCTCATTCGTGACCTGGCTGGCCGGAGCCGGCATTAAAGCGAGAGTCGCCTACGGACAAAGCGACGAATGGGGCTACCAGGCTCAGGAAGGCAAGACATACTGCTACGACTTCCACGCCACCGTGTTACATCTTCTGGGCATCGACCACAAACGCCTGACCTACCGCCAAAACGGCATCGACCGCCGCCTCACCGACGTCCACGGCCACGTCGTGAATGAAATACTTTCGTAGTGTTAAATGTTTACGACCAAAGCTTTCACTCTTCAGCAAGAGCCGAGGATAAGACCTCTTGTGCCTGCGGCACCCAGACAATCTAAAAGAGATTGTCTGGGCTACCCTGCTTAGCCGAATAACGACACGGTTAACCGGGCCGCGGCCAATCAACGCTGATTTCAAAAACCGCGAGGTCGCGACTCCAGTTGAACCGATTGTTATCGGGTGGGCGATATTACATCGCCGTACTTGAGATTTGGTAGCGAGGAGACGATCTCTTCTCGGCTGGTGTCGTCCAGCTTAGGTAGATCGAGATACTCTAATCCCGGGGATCCAGCGAGCGATTTGTAATAACTAGAATCTCTGAAACGCGCTGCACAAATCGATAGGCCACGCAGTTTCTTTAATGACGCAAGGAAGCGTAAGTCATCAATCCACACTTTCTTCGGCATGAAAGGCGCGCCTTCAATCTCAAGGAGTTGGAGCTTGTTGAGATTGGCAAGTGGAGAATAGTCCGACAACCTATCAAGATTGCTGAGCGACAATTGCTCCAGGTTTGTCAACGAGGCAATCGGGCTGAGATCTTCGATGCTACACGAACCAAGATGGAGTTTCTTTAGCTTCTTTAGGTTGATGATTGGGGACAGTTCTTTGATTGGGCCCCACTTAATGAATAGAACTCTCAACTCTCGTTGGTGACAGATTGCTTCGAACAGCGGAATCGGCAGTCGGGTGCCAATAATCAGCTGGCGTACAGGCGAAGGCTTAGAGGCTGACAAAGAACTGGATCTGGGTTGTTTGATTATGCGGTGTTGTTGAGGATTCTGAAGCAGATGGCAGCGAGTGCCAGGTTGTTCCAGGCGTCGATGATTGTGGCGTGTCTGTCGTAGCGGATTCTCATTCGTCTCAAACCTTTGATCCAACTGATGGTTCGCTCGACCACCCATCGCTTTCGTCCAAGCTGGCTGCCGTGAGGTTCTTTGCGGCGACGGATGAGTGGTGTGATGCCGAGAATTCTCAGGATGTCGCGTGTTCCTTCACTATCGTAGCCGGCGTCGGCATAGAGAGTTGCTGGATGCACACGAGGGCGACCGGGCTTTCCGCCAATCGTCGGAAACAACACAACCGTCGACAGTATCTGGCAGTGATCGCTGACGTTGGCAGCGGCCGACTGCATCACCAGAGGAGTCCCCTTCGCATCGACAAGAACCGTGTATTTTGTGCCTGGTTTACGGCGATCAACAGGGCTGGGACCGCTGCGGTCGCCGCCGCCGAAGGCTCGGACCTGGACCGAATCGATCATGACCGTTTCCAATTGAAGTTCGTCTTTCCGCTGCAGTTCACGGAGAATCAAACGATGAACTTTCTGCCAGACGTTCGCTTCCTGCCACAACTTCAGTCGCGTCCGAGCGGTCTCGCCCGAGCACCCCATCTCGCACGGTACATCTTTCCAACGGCAGCCCACAGTCAACACAAACCAGATCACCTTGACCACCGTCGCGTGATCAATCGGCTTGCGACCGCCTTGAACTCCCGGTGGTGCTTGCGGTGGCAAAAATGAAACCACATAGTTCAAAAACGCATCCGGCAATTGTGCATCCATGATTCACTCCATTGATGATCGGGGTTGAATACGATCATCAGGCGCAAATCTCATGCCGTTTGTCGGATGCTTCTCAAGTCAGTTCTTTGTCAGCCTCTTAAAGAAGAAGTCGCACCATTCTTTGACAATCCGCTTATGGCGAGAAGCTTTTCCAGGAAGTTGTGTACATGCAAGAGATAGGGTTTCCGTGCCCTTGTAGTAGGCAACTTCAATCTTTTCGTCGAGTTTTCCCGCCGGAAGAAATGGAGGCCAAAGGCCGTCGGCAGTGAATAGAGTATTACTTGCCATGCGCGAGTCTTGATTCCGATAGCTAAATGTATTCGTGACAAAGCTGGATATTCAGACTGCGGAAGAATTATCACGTGAGAAAATTTGTTTCAAAGAATAGTCCGTGACCATCGCGGATATTCCAGTAAACCGAGCCGTGCTTCGAGTGGCGTCTCGAAGGGGGTTGTAAGTTCTCGCGCGGCTCAAGGCTGATCGAGAATCTCGCTCCGCGGCACGCAATGCTCGTCGATTGCCAGCAACCGTTGATTACTTGCCGGCCATCCATAGTGCCGCGGCGATTTTGGGGTCGATGAGTTTACCGGAGGCGGCTTGCTGGTTGAGCCATACCCGAAGTTCGGGGCGAGGGATTTTGTGGACGGTGATTGATTCCGATTCATCTCCGCCGCCTTCGTTGACTCTGGTCAGGTCGGTGGCTTCGAAGAAGGTGATTAGTTCGTCGGTCAGGCCGGCGGAAGATGGGCCCCTCTGGAGTTCTCTCATCGTCGCCGCGGAGTAGCCGGTTTCTTCCAGTAGTTCGCGATGCGCGGCTTCGGCGAAGGCTTCTGATTCTGAGCCGGCGATGTCTCCGGCCAGGCCGGCGGGGATCTCGATGACGGTTTCTCCAACTGGCGGACGGAACTGTTCGACCAGCAGGACTTCGTCGTTGTCCGTGCAGGCGATGATTGCGACGACTCCGGTCGAGCCGACTCGGGTGGCGAATTCCCAGCCGTTTTGCGAAACAAGGCTCAGAAACCGACCCCTATGGAGAGTTTTGTTGTCGACCGAGTCTGTCATTGTCTTGCCGCAATGCTGAAAGGAGTGAGGCAGGGCCGTTGAAACCAACGGTGGCATCTTCGAAGATGCCGCCCCGCTTCGCCAATGAAGCATTTTCCCGCGAAAACCGCAGAATAACCAACCTGTGCCGCAGCCGGCATATCAGAAACCAACCGGATCAGCATCTCATGGCAGACGATTCTCAGCAGAACAGCAACCCCAGCGACACTCCTAAGAGGAAGAAGCCGGACCGTTTTGAAGCCGCTCGACTGGTCAAACTGGAGCAGATCGAAGAACTGGGGCACGATCCCTGGGGGCAACGGTTTGACGATCACATCAGCATCGAAGAGGCTCGCGGAAAGTGCCCTGAAGAAACCGGTGAACTCGGCGAGAAAGTCCGCATTGCGGGACGGCTGATGACTCGGCGAAAAGCCGGCAAGCTGCGGTTCTTCGATATCAAAGACTGGAGCGGCCGTATTCAGTTGCTCGTCAGCCGCGGAGACCTTTCCGAAGAGCAGTGGAAGCTGGTCGGAGCGCTTGATCTGGGCGACCTCGTCGGCATCGACGGATTCATGAAACGCACCGACAGCGGCGAAATTTCGATCTTCGTCGAGGATTTGACGGTGCTCTGCAAGTCGCTTGCTCAGCCGCCGGAGAAGTTTCACGGGGCGAAAGACATCGAGTTACTGCTCCGTCAGCGGTACATCGATCTGATCTATAACGAAGGCGTCCTGGAGCGAATGCTCAAGCGGACGGAAATCATCTCGACCGTTCGCGACACGTTGCGTGCTCACAAATTTGTCGAAGCGGAAACGCCGGTCCTGCATGCGATCGCGGGTGGAGCGGCCGCTCGGCCGTTCACGACGCATCACAATGCGCTGGACATCGATCTCTATCTGCGGATCGCGTTGGAGTTGCATCTCAAGAGGCTGATGGTTGGTGGCGTTGAACGCGTCTTCGAAATCGGTCGCGTCTTCCGGAACGAGGGCATTGACGCCACTCACAATCCCGAATTCACGATGATCGAAATTTACCAGGCGTATGGTAATTACGAATCGATGATGGACCTGACTGAGGAAATCATCTGCAACTGTGTGAAGTCAGTCAGCGATTCGATGGTGCTGCCGTGGGACGACAAGGAGATCGATTTCACCGCTCCGTGGAAACGCGAAAAGTACGGCGACCTGTTTAAGGAACACGCCGGCATCGAGATGACCGATCAGGCAGGAGTTCTGGAGCTGGCAAAGTCGCTCGGCCTGGAAACCGAAGGCGTGCATCACGACGTGCTGGTCAACGGAATCTTCGAAGAGAAAGTTGAAGACTCGCTGGTCGGTCCGGTCTTTGTGATCGACTACCCAGCTTCGATCTGCCCACTAACGAAGAGGAAGCAAGACAACCCTGACATCGCCGAGCGGTTCGAATTGTTCATCCACGGCATGGAACTCGCCAATGCCTATACCGAGTTGAACGATCCGCGACTGCAGGAAGACCTCTTCCTGACTCAGCTCGACGGCATGTCCGAAGAAGATTCGATGGCAAAGATGGACAACGACTTCGTTCAGGCTCTCAAAGTCGGCATGCCACCGGCAGGCGGACTGGGAATCGGCATCGATCGACTGATTATGATCCTGACCGACGCTCGGAGTATTCGAGACGTGATTTACTTCCCGTTGCTTCGTCCTGAAGTCTGAAGTTTTTGTGTGCTGACATTTTTAAATCGCAGAGTGCGCAGAGGAAACACGCAGAGGACAGAGAGATGTCTCCTTATTACTCAGCGACCTCTGCGATTAAGAAAAAACTAAGAGTCAAAACCACTCTCAAACCCCGAGGCTGTCTTGATGCCCGAATTCACGACCGAAGTTCTGTTTCGACCGGAAACTGAACAGCTTCGCTTTCTGCCCGAAGGACCATATCCGTATGGCAACGATCGTCTGAGCTGGGTGGCTATCCAGCACGGAGCCGATGCGAAGTCCGGTTCGCTGAACCTCTTCGACTTTGCGAGTGGTTCGAACCAGTCAATCGATTTACCAGGTCGACCAGGCTTTGCGTTTCCGACGGATCGCGATGGCGTTTTCGTGACCGGAATGGAACGGCAGATCGGACTGTTCGACACGAACGATTCTTCATTCAAGCCGCTGGGTGATCCGATCGAGGGTGGCGTGACAGGGACGGTCATCAACGACGCGGTCGCGTTTTCCGGCGGGCTGATCTTCGGCTGCAAGGATTTGAACTTTGCCGAAGCCAAGGCAGGACTGTATCTCTGGCGACGTGCGGACTGGCAGACAATCCGGCTGCGTGACGACCAGACGTGTTCGAACGGCAAGATTGTCTTCGGCGACGGCGAAAGGGTGACGCTACTCGACATCGACACGCCGACAAAAACTGTCGTCCGATATGAGCTGGACGTAACCGACGGGCGATTGTCGCCTCCCGAGATTGTGGTCGATCTTCGCGAGGGTGATGTTTTTCCCGACGGCATGATCGCAACTCCGGACGGAGCCAGCGTGATCATCGCGTTTTACAACCCGGCTGATGCCGCGTTCGGCGAAGCGAAGCAGTTTTCTCTCGCGACGGGTGAAGTAGAAGCGGTGTGGCGAACGGAAAAATCTCCCCGCGTCACGTGCCCGCAGCTCGTCGAACGCGACGGCCAGATCAAGCTGATCCTGACGACGGCCGACGAAGGGATGACTCCAGAGCAGCAGGCCATGCACACCAACGCTGGAGCACTTTTCATCGGCGATACGGAGTTCACGTCACTGCCAGAAACTCCGCTGTTCGCTATTCCGCAGTAAAGATAGCACGATCGTCACACGCGAACTCAGAAGACTCCGTCTGAAAAGAGCAGAGCATGGAAGAGCGGCAAGATCGACCTGGCCGGTTTGTGTTTCACGATCTGATGACGTGCGATTCTGATCGGTCGGTCAAATTTTACCGCTCACTGTTTCCTGAATGGGATATTCAGGATGTCGATCTCGGCGAAGCAGGCACATACCACGTCATTCGCGTCGGTGGTATCAAATGCGGCGGCATCGTGCCCGTCGATCAGTCGTCGGGGCTGACCGCTCACTGGATCGGGTACGTCGAGGTCACTAACTGCGATGCAGCCACCGAGTGCGCAGTTGCCGAAGGTGGACAGGTTCCAGTTCCTACGATGGATGTGCCTGGCATCGGAAAGTTCGCCGTCGTCATGGACCGTCAGAATGCAATGCTGAAGGCACTTCAGCCGGCGGATCCTATCAAACTACCTTCAGAGCCAGCGTCAGGGCAGTTTTGCTGGAACGAGCTTCTGACTAACGATGTCGCGTCCGCTCGAACGTTCTATCAATCAGTCTTTGGCTGGTCAGCGGTGGAGCAGTTCACTCAATCCAAGGGCGAACACACGATCATGCGAGCTGGCGACGAAGATGTCGCCGGGATCATGCCAATGTCGCCCGAGGCCGATCATCCCCCCGCCTGGTTGACGTTTCTATATGCTGAAGACATCGACGCTCGCTTCCAACTGGCCGAGAGTCTGGGAGCACAAACCGTCATCGCCCCACGAGACATTTCAGATGCCTATCGCTTCTCGGTGCAGGTCGACCCTGTCGGAGCGGTGTTCGCGATGATGCAGTTATTCGCCGACGAGTTGGTAAACTGATGGTTGAAATGTGCGAAGTGCGAATCTTCAAAAAGCAGTCCCCTCTCCCCCGACAACTCGCCGCAGCCAACGTGGGTATCACAGCAAATTCTACCGACGAGTTGTTGGGGGAGAGGGTTAGGGTGAGGGGGCCTTCGTCACGATGACAAGGCGGTCACGCAATACCGAACCGACAAAGGCATTGCCGCACCGTCGCGAGTTGCGCGAACGATCCACCAAAGCTGAGCAACTGATCTGGGCCGTTGTTCGCAATCGAAGACTGGCCGGATTGAAGTTCCGCCGACAGCATTCAGTTGGAAAATACATCGCAGACTTTGCTTGTCTTGCTCCGCGACTGATTATCGAAGTGGACGGTGAATATCACCGCGAAACCGAAGAGGCTGACGCTTCGCGGCAACAGTTTCTTGAGGCCGAAGGATTTCAGGTCTTGCGATTCGCAAACTCGGATGTCCTGGAGAATGTTGAGGGAGTCGCTGTCGCGATTTTGAGGGCGATTGATTTACCCCCTCACCCTAACCCTCTCCCCCCGAGTGACGCTAATTTGTGAGACCACGGCCTACCTTCGGGGGAGAGGGGACAGCCTTTCGGCCTCTTCGAGACATTATTTTTGAAGGCGAAGCATGAAGAAGATTGTCGTTACCGGTGCTGCAGGACGGCTTGGCCGGAAGGTTGTGTCCGACTTAATTTCTCGCGGTTACACCGTTCTTGGTGTCGACAAAGAACGCCCCGAGAAAATGCAGTGCCGATTTCTGCCGGCAGATTTGACAGACGCGGCCGTCACAGTGGATGTGCTGAGCGGAGCCGACGCTGTCATTCACCTGGCCGCGATTCCCGGACCTGTGTCGCAGCCATCGTCGGTCACGTTTCGCAACAACGTAATGAGCACCTGGAACGTCACCGAAGCTGCTGCGGCGATCGGTCTTCAGAAAATCGTCTTCGCATCGTCGGTGTTCACGCTCGGCTGGCACGAATCGCCAACGGTGTACTGGCCGAAGTATGTGCCGGTCGATGAAGAACATCCTCTGACGCCGTTCGAACCTTACGGCCTGTCGAAAGTGATGGGCGAAGAGATCATCGCGACAGCCAGCCGTCGGACTGGAATTCCCGCCGTCAGTCTGCGAATCATGAATGTCATTCAGGAAGACGGCTACTTTGCCTTCCCCTGGCCGACACCTGCCGGCTTGCTGGCGACTCGGTTCGTGATGTGGCCTTACGTTGACGTCCGAGACGCGGCCACCGCCTGTCGTCAGGCTCTGGAAGCAGACGTCACCGGGCACGAGGCCTGCTACATCGCCGCCGAAGACATCCGCTTCGACGCACCTACCGCCGCCCTGCTGAGAGAGTTCGCCCCGAAGGTTCCGGTCCGTAAACGTCTCGAAGGTTCAGCCAGCGTGATCAGCATCGAAAAGGCGAAACGACTACTCGGCTTCCAGCCACAGCATTCATGGCGACAGTTGAAACCTTCCGAGCACTCTTGAAACGAACCACGAATGGACACCAATAAACACGAATCCTTCTCACCTTCCAAATTTTCATTCGTGTGTCTTCGTGTCCATTCGTGGTTCCGGTTCTGAACAGTAGCTTCCAAGTGACACGGTTCGCAGCACTGTGTACGCTGAGGCGAGTATTCTTCGCGGTGTGTTTCATACTTCGATGACTTAGCACTCCGGTTCTACTTTCCGGAAATGAATCCCGATGGCTCGGCCGAAACTTGATAAGACGCTGGCGGACTACATGGCGATTGCCATCACCCCTGCGCTGATCATGTTGCTGACCGGCAGCCTGGTGTGGTTTCTGGCGGAGCTTGGTTACGACGGTGGTCGGCCTACGCGAATTCGCTGGATCCTATTCTGGTTTGTCATCGGTGCCGTTCTTGTTGCCAGAATCGCGATCGAGAATGGACGAGCTCACGCCGCCATGTTTCTGGCCGGGCTGGCGGGAGCCACGTCGCTGACGATCTTCAAGTTCGCTCCCGATGCGCCGCTGGTTCCGATCATCTGCCTGGGAGTTGTCGCGTGGTGTGCTGACAAGTTGACCTGGGACTGCACATTGATCGACGAATCCGAAGACGCTTCGGGCGAAGGCCTGCTTCAGGTGGCGGGGGTCGCGGACGAAGCAGAGCTGAAAGATGCAGACTCCGCTCCGCAAGCAAACTCTGATTCCGAGTCGGATTCGAAGAACGCGGGCGAAACTCAGAGCGACGAACAGAAGAATGTCCCACTCTGGAAACGGCTATTCACCAACGAATCAGAACGAGCCGGCAAACCGCACGCTCCCGGTCTGTGGGTGGTCTATTTTTCACTGGCTGCGTTGCCGCTGTACGGCTTCGGGCAGGTGTGGATTCCAGCAACGGATGTGGCTTCTCGGCACTTTGCGTTTCAGTGCCTGCTGGTTTACGTCGGCGCGGCACTCGGTCTGCTGCTCATGACGAGCTTTCTCGGTCTGCGGCGGTACCTGCGGCAACGCAACATCGAGATGCCGACAGCAATGGCAGCTACCTGGGTCGGAATGGGCTCCGCAATCGCGATCGGAATTCTGGTCGTGGCTCTGCTGCTGCCGAGACCTCAGGGTGACTACTCAATAGCCGAAGCGATTGATTACGTGAGCGAAGAAGTCCAGGAAGCGTCGGATTGGGCGTTCCTGGATGACGATGGCGGCGAGGGCGAAGGTCAGCAGTCGGGGCCAGCCGATGCGGAAGCTGAGCAGGGTTCAGCGACGGATCCGGATCAACAGGGACAACCTGGTGGAGATCAACCTGGAAACCAGGAAGCTCAAGACGACCAACAGAACGCTCAGGACGGTGACGGCGGCGAGCAGGAGGGCGACGGCGAGAACGGTGAGCGGTCAGGTGACAAGCAAGGCGAAGGTCAGCAGGGCGAGGGAGAAAAGAGCGACGGCGAAAAGACAGCTCAGAACGATGAGCAGGGTTCGAAATCAGAATCTTCACAGGATGATCAACAGGCTTCGTCTGACGGCGACAAGCAGGACGACGGCCAAAAACAGGATGGGCAGCAGACTGCTCAGAGCGAAGACTCCGACGACAAACAGCAAGGCGAGGCCGGCGAGGCTTCAGAAGAGCAGTCGGACGAGCAGATGGCTCAAAACGACGCCGAGGAAACGTCAGAAGAGAACTCTGGTGAGGAAGAATCAGCGGAAACTGAAGAAGCTGAATCGTCGGACACATCGACGCCCGAGTCAGACAACAGTTGGATGGACACGATTGCTGAAAATATGGGAACGTTGTTCAAGTGGCTGGTCTATGCGGCGATTGCGGCCGGCGTGATCTATATGGCGATTAAAAACTGGCCAGCGGTTTCGGCATTCTTTCGGAACCTGTGGGCTGAACTGCTCGCTATGTTCGGACGCAAACCGGCTGCTTCGGTAGCAGAAGGTGAAGAGGCATCTGATGAGCCGGTCGCTCCTCCGAGACCGTTCAGCGCTTTCAGCGATCCGTTCCGTTCGGGAAAGGCGGCGCAAAGTTCACCCGGAGAACTTGTCAGGTACACATTCGAAGCGTTGCAGGCATGGGCGTTCGAGAATAACTGCGGACGCACTCCCGATCAGACGCCAATGGAGTTCGGTCAGAGATTGCAGTCGCGACGGCTGAAGATTTCTGCCGAAGCTCACGAAGTCAGTCTGCTCTATGCTCAGGTTGCCTACGGAGGACATCGGCCTGACGATTCCAGTGTCGCCACACTTCAAAAACTCTGGCGCAAACTGACGTGACGAAGCCGCTCGAAAAACAGCCGCTCGACTTTGTGGTCATCGGGCAGGGCCTCGCCGGAACGACGCTCGCCTGGCATTTGAAGTGGCGAGGTCTTCGCGGATTGATCGTTGACCGTGACGACGGCACGTCGGCGTCGAAGGTAGCTGCGGGATTGATGACTCCCGTCACCGGAAAACGACTCGTTCCAGCGTGGCGTCTTGATGAGACATGGACCGCCGCTGAAAAGTTCTACCGCCAGGTCGAGGCGGAAACGCATTCGCAATTCCTGACACAACCCGGACAGGTTCGATTGTTCGAGAGCGAGGAATCAAAAGCGGAATTCGAACGCCGGGATTGGGCCGAGCATCCTGTCGAAATTCGTCAGCCGCAGATGCTCGTCGACGATACGTCCATCGACGCACCGTTGGGTGGTTTCGAATTGCCAACGGCCCGGCGACTCGATGTCCCTGCTTACCTTGGGGTTTCACGAAAAGAATTCTTAGCAAATGACATGCTGCGAATTGCCACGCTGAATCCTGCGACCGATTTGAAGATTGAAAATGGAACCGTCCACTTCTCGAACCCAGATGTCAGGGCGAAACGTGTGATCTTTTGTCAGGGAGCACTCGGAGCAGAGAATCCCTGGTTCAACGACGTCGAGTACAAATCAGCTCGCGGGGAAATCCTGACGTTAAAGATCGACGGTCTGTCGGAAACAAGAATCGTCAACCAGGTGGTCTGGCTGGTTCCTTGTGGGAATGGCATTTTCAAGGCCGGTTCCACTTACGACTTCGAGAACCTCGATCTGGGAGCAACGCCTGCCGGTCGAGATGAAATCGTTGAGCGGCTCAAAAAGTATCTCAAGCTTCCGTTTGAAATCGTTGGCCACGAATCCGGTGTTCGACCAATCGTGACCGAACGGCGACCGATCATCGGTGTGCATCGAAAGCTCCCGCAACTGGCGATCTTCAACGGGCTGGGTTCGAAGGGGTCACTGCTTGCCCCGCTGGTCGCATCTCAGCTTGCCGAGCACTTGTTCAACGGAAGCTCGATTGAACCAGAGCTTGACTACCACGTTCGATTCCGGCCGCGAATCCCAAAGTCTGACCGGCCGCGAGTTCCGCGCCTGACCGAACAGGCACAGACGCTGGTTCGTGAGGTTGTCGAACCGGGTGATTCAGTGATCGATGCCACAGCAGGCAACGGGCACGACACCTGCTTTCTTGCGGAAGCCGTCGGTCACAAAGGCCGAGTCTTCGCATTCGACGTCCAGAGCGACGCGCTCAAACGGACGACCGCACGACTCGCCGACATCGGCTACTCGAACGTAACGCTGATTCATCGCGGTCATCAGGAAATGAAGGACGCCGTTCCCAACGCCTGTCACGGTTCGGTCGGCGCGGTAATGTTTAACCTCGGCTATCTGCCCGGCGGCGACCACGAAGTTACGACCAGCACCGATTCATCACTTACGGCCATTACCGTCGCATTACGTCTTGTCCGCTCCGGGGGGATTGTCACCGTCCTTGCCTACCCCGGCCATGCCGGAGGCGATGACGAGGCGGGAAGCGTCCGGCATCTGCTCGAAGAACTCCATCCAGATGAATTCGAAACATCGATCCGTCGCTCGGCAACAACAAATGAGAGCGCACCACTTCTCTTCGTGATCGTTCGTCGGTAAGTGCCACACGGCCAGCTTTTGTGCCACGGGAGTGCCCCACTTTCTCATCGCGGCACGAGTTATGCGAAACCCTCTCACAGAGTCGACAGCGCATGGAAATGTTGTCTGGATGCAACATTTAGCCGAGTTCAGTGATTCGCCATGTTGCCGTTTTGCAACACGGCTTGTGAACTTGAGAATGTAGTTTGAGCGACCACGCCACCTCTGTGGAGTTTCGCATGTTTCTGAAATCAACCGTCTACGCAATCATTGGAACACTCTGCCAGGGCGCTTTGTCGGCTCAAGCAGCGGACTGGGTCTTCCGACAATCCTGGTTCAGCGATTCGCCTGCCGTGGCCTATCAATCGGCAGAACCCGGCGCCGTGTTTGCAATGCCGGCGTTGCCTCCACAGACGATGCCGAATTCAAGAAGTGCTTACAGACTGGCGACCCCACAACGCGGTCCTGGATTTTCCATTCGAGCCAAGAACCGCTGGAACATCTACCGACTCAACATTGGCCGCAGCTACGACACCACGATCTACCGCGAGTTCTCGTTCGAGGAAACTCCCTAGCTTCAGCCACTTGAGTCGGCGGCTATAACAAGCGTGGCGCTGACATAACCTACGTTTCGTGGCCTCGGTCATCAGGCCGCCGCTTCACCGAGAACGTTGATCCGCGTTGAATTGCCGCTCCGCCGAATTTATCGCGAATCGCGTCGGTGGCTGAGTCGATCTCGGAGTCTCGTTCCGAATGATCGTCGAACAGTGTTTTCTGCCGCTCGCGAGTCTTTGCCAGAGAGCTTAGACCCATTCCAATCAGCCGGACCGGTTGAGCCTGCAGATCGACTCGCGTCAGCAAGTGTGCGGAAACGACGTCCCAAATCTCAGTTGTCGAGTGCGACGGGTTCGGCAGTGAGTACGCTCGCGAGAGCGTGCGAAAGTCGTTGTAGCGAACTTTCAGATTCACCGTCTTGCCATAAAGCTGGTGCCGACGCAGTCGCCGAGCGACCTGTTCCGTGAGCCCGAGCAGGCAGGATCGCAGAACGTCGGTGTCGGTCACGTCGACGGGAAATGTTGTCTCGTGCGAAATCGACTTTGCTTCGCGGTCTGGCACGACGTTGCGATTGTCTCGGCCATGAGCCAGCTCGTGCAGGTGGTTGGCTGTCGAATTGCCAAAGCACTGACGCAATGACGCGACCGGTGTCTTGCGGAGTCGCTCGACGGTGTCGACTCCGATCTTTGCCAGCATTTCCTCGGCGCGCTTGCCGACGCCCCAAATCCGTTTGACGGGCAGCGGATCGAGGAATTCCTGGATGCCATCGTCTGGGACCTCGACAAAGCCATTTGGTTTGTCGAAATCGCTGGCGATCTTGGCAAGAAACTTATTCGGAGCGACACCGATCGATGCGACAAGCTGAGTCTCATCCCAGATGTCCTGCTGAATCTTCCGACCGATTTCGGCAGGTGTTCCGAACAGCTTCTCGCTGCCACGCGCGTCGAGAAAGGCCTCATCCAACGAAAGCGGTTCGACCAGTGGTGTGTATCGATGGAAGATTTCTCGAATCTGCCGGGAGATCGCCGCGTAATGATCCATCCGAACGGGCAGTACGATTCCGCGCGGGCAGTAACGAACTGCGGTCGCCATCGGCAGCGCGCTATGGACACCATATTTTCTCGCAACGTAGTTGGCTGCAGAAACGACACCTCGACCTTCGCGCGAACCACCGACGATGACCGGTTTGCCGACAAGCTCAGGCCGATCACGTTCTTCTACCGACGCGTAAAACGCATCCATGTCGATATGCAGAATCACAGAGGAGACATCTTTCGAATTCGAAATGAAAGTTGACTTAACAACGGCCGGCATATTCTGCCGCGTGAGTTGGGCAGGTCGAAGTATCAATCGCTAAGATTCCGGATCGATTTCCAATTCCCGATCATCGAGGCGGCCGAAATGCGATTCTCAATCCTGTCAGCTTGCGGCATTTTCCTCACGATATTCTGCAGCCTGTCGACGACGTCGGTTTTTGGCCAGCACCTGGTTTCTCAGCTTGAACGTGAACTGACAAGCGCCCCTGCGGCGAAGCTTGCTGACGAAGCCGCTCGATTCGGCGATGCAAAACGCGGAGCCGTCCTCTTTTATCAGCCGCAAATGGCTTGCCGACAATGCCACTCGGTCGATGGTTCGAAATCGCCGTTGGGACCGGCTCTGTCTGAGAATCGGCCGGATGCAACGGATCAGTTCCTGGTCGAATCGGTACTCCATCCGTCGAAGTCGCTCCGTAAGGAGTATCAAACGGTTGTCGTTGTGACTAACGACGGCAAAGTGGTCACCGGACTGCGAGTCGAAGAAACACCAGAGAAGGTTGTCATTCGCGAAGGTCGACCGCTTGGCAAGTTGATCGAGATTGCTCGCGAGAATCTCGACGAATTTCAGCCGATCAAACAATCGATCATGCCTGCTGGTCAGGTCGGACTGCTGGCGAGTCGGCAACAGTTTCTGGATCTGATTCGCTACCTGATTGAAATCCGCGACGGTGGAGCGCTGCGAGCGAAAGAGCTGGAGCCGCCAGCGTCGCTTTACGCGATTCGGATTCCAGAATACGAAAAAGACATCGATCACGCGGCGATGATTGCGGACCTTGACGACGCAGCGTTCAAACGCGGACAGGCGATCTACAATCGGCTTTGCGTCAACTGCCACGGCACTCACGATAAGCCGGGGTCACTGCCGACGTCGCTGAAGTTTGCATCGGGGAAATTCCGAAACGGCTCCGACCCGCACACGATGTATCAAACGCTGACTCGCGGTTTCGGCATGATGGTCGCTCAGACCTGGATGGTTCCTCAGCAGAAGTACGACGTCATTCACTACGTTCGCGAGGCGTATCTCAAATCGCACAACGCGACGCAACTGCATTCAGTGACCGATGAGTACCTTGCCGGACTCCCGAAAGGTAAGTCGCGTGGGCCGGAGCCAACTCAGAACGAACCGTGGATCACGATGGACTACGGACCGAGCCTTGTGAACACGTACGAGGTTGGCAATGACGCATCGAACTTCGCGTACAAGGGGATAGCCGTCCGGCTTGATCCAGGCCCCGGTGGTGTGTCGCGAGGTCAGTCCTGGATGGTCTTCGACCATGACACGATGCGAGTGGCCGCGGCGTGGACCGGCGACGGTTTTATCGACTGGCAGGGCATCCACATGAACGGCCGCCACAACATCCATCCTCGAATTAAGGGCAACGTCCATCTCGCCAATCCGACTGGTCCAGGCTGGGCGAATCCGGAGAACAGTTCGTTCGACGATCCAAGACTCCGCGGTCGCGACGACAGACACTACGGCCCGTTACCTCGAAAATGGGCTCATTACAAAGGTCTTTCTCACCACAGGCAGAAGACGATTATCGAATACACCGTCGGCTCGACGCATATTCTGGAAATGCCCGGACTGGCGGAATTGACCAGCGAGTCAGACAACTCCAGCCCAGTCTTTACACGGACATTCGAGATCGGACCGCGAAAGAGTGACCTAGTTCTTCAGGTCGCGAAACTGCCTCAAGACTACCTCGTTACACGTTCAATCGAGCGAGATGACTCGGAAGTGGCTCTGACAGTTGGTGTCCCAGTTCACGGGCGAAGAAGCCCTGACTTGGAACCTTCGCTCTTCGAGTTTGACGGACAGTCTTACGTCGAGATCAAGGATGCGGCTGATTTTGATACGACCAGAAAAGATTTCACAGTTTCTGCCCGAATTCGGACACGAACTGGTGGCACAATATTCAGCCGGACACAGGCGCGAGAAAAATGGATGCCCGACGGGCAGACACTCTTCGTTCGAGGCGGTCGACTTTGCTTCGACATCGGGTGGGTTGGTGCCGTGCAGTCACGGAAGTCGGTTAACGACGGAGAATGGCACGATGTGGCCATGACTTGGCACGCAAAATCGGAACAGGTCGTTTTGTATGTCGATGGTGAACGAAGTGGCGAGCGCGAACTGGCAATTCAGAAGCCACTCAAGGATCCAGTGCTGCGGCTTGGTTTCACCAATCCGAATTTTCCTCGTCCTCAGTCGTTTTTCGATGGTGATCTGCAGGATGTTCGGTTCTACCAACGGCAGCTTACGGACGCTGAACTGGCAAACCAGAAAGTAACTCCGATGGACCGGACCTTGATCGCCCGTTGGATGTTTGATGAGGCGTCTTCATCGGATGTCAAACGTGGAATCAACGATTCATCAGGGCAGGGCCACAACGGAAAAGTCTACTCGGGTGACATAAAGCCCACGGGCGACAAGTGGCTTGCAGTCGGCCTCAAGGCGGCATCATGGGGAATGAGCCTAGCAACAACTAAAGATTCTCGTTTGATGATGAAAATTTCTCGAGGGGAAGAACCCCGTCAGTTTACTCTGTGGTTCCGTCGAGTAAATCCCGGAACGACGATTGAACAAGCGATCGATGAGTTCATCATCGATGATCCGAATCCTGATCTGACAACCCTGACAAAGGGCGGTCCCGCTCGCTGGCCCGTCAAGCTGACGACGAATCCGATCATTGGTTCTGACGATGAGGCCTTCGCGGTCGATGTGTTGACGCATCCGGAAAACAACCCCTGGCTGGCACAGACAAGACTGACTGGATTTGACTTCCTGCCTGATGGTGACCGGATGGCCGTGTGCGCGTGGGACGGCGATGTCTGGATGGTCAGCGGGCTATCTCAAATTCCAAACGCATTTAACGACGTTGTTGCAGAGAATCTGCCCAAACTCACGTGGCAACGGATTGCGTCCGGTTTGTTTCAGCCGCTTGGCCTGAAATATGTCGACGGAAAAATCTTTGTCACGTGCCGTGATCAACTCACTGTTCTGCACGATCGAAATGGCGACGGCGAAACCGACTTCTATCAAAACTTCAACAACGATCACCAGGTGACAGACCACTTTCACGAGTTCGCGATGGGCCTGCAGACCGATGCCGCCGGAAACTTCTACTATGCCAAGTCGGCTCGGCATGCGAAGACGGCGCTCGTCCCTCATCACGGAACGCTGCTTCGAGTCAGCAAGGACGGCTCAAAAACGGACATCATCGCGAATGGTTTTCGCGCGGCGAACGGAGTGTGTCTGAACCCGGACGGCTCGTTCATCGTGACTGACCAGGAAGGACACTGGAATCCGAAAAACCGCATCAACTGGGTGCGAGAGGGCGGCTTCTACGGAAATATGTTCGGCTATCACGATGTGACCGACTCATCTGATAACGCGATGGAACAGCCGCTTTGCTGGATCACCAACGCGTTCGATCGTTCACCGGCGGAGCTGCTGTGGTGTGACTCCGATCGGTGGGGACCGTTCAAAGGAACTCTGCTGAACCTGTCTTACGGCTACGGCAAAATCTTCGTCGTGCCCCACGAAGAATTGAACGGCCAGATGCAGGGCGGGATGTGTGAGCTGCCCGTGCCGCAGTTCCCAACCGGCCTGATGCGAGGCCGCTTCAATCCGCACGACGGTCAACTTTACGCCTGCGGAATGGTCGCCTGGGGCAGCGCTCAGCGTCAATCGGGGGGGATCTATCGAATTCGATACACCGGCAAGCCGGCTCACTTACCGCTCAAGCTGAAAGCAACTCCGCGCCGCGTGAAAATCGCACTGTCAGACCCGGTCGATGTAAAGTCAGCATCGGATCCAAAGAACTATCGAATCAAAGTCTGGAATCTGAAAAGGACGGCGAACTACGGCTCAAAGCACTACGACGAGCACGAACTGACCATCGAATCGGCATCGGTTTCAAAAGACGGCCGAACCGTCGAACTGATCGTTCCGGACGTCGCCCCAACCTGGGGCATGGAGATCCGATACGCGCTGAAAGGTGCAAATGGCGAATCAGCTTCCGGCGTGATTCACAACACGATCCACAGGCTCGGTGAGTGACGAAGCACGATCTCTCGCTGAATTCAGTTGAACAATGACATTAACGAACCAACGAACCTTGACCACTGATGAAAGTTCTCATGTTGGGGATGTGTTGTCGCGCTTGCGCAATCATTTTTCGGAATGGCCCAACTACGAAAACAACGAACATGAACTTGTGAGTTTTGCATTCTACGAAGGTTGCGGTGGTTCAGATCATTGCGGCAATCTGCTCGCAGAAGCAGCTCCATTTGCGCTGGCAAGTGCACTTGTTAGCAAGCACGGTTTTGAATGGGTCATGGTCTTTCGGAATCAGAGTTGGAAGTTCGCTCTCAGGCATGCAAGCCTTGAATCACCCATTGAACTAAGTTCGCTGGAAGACGGTCGCTGGAACGACAACGAGTACGACGAAACACCGTGTCCCGGAGAGACTACAAACGATTCACTCGAATGTATTGTCCGGCGAGTAAGCCATCAAAATCCTGAAAACAAGCAATCGCCGTAAAGCTTTCGTCCCAACAGCTAGTGAAGTTCGAGTAGTTGCAAAACTGAATTGAGAGTTACGTTCCTCGTAGTTCAGCCAGTGTTTGCTTCATGTCGATGGGCAGTGGGGCTTCGAAGGCGATGGGCATGTCCATGATGGGATGGTCAAGCTGGATGGACGCTGCGTGTAGAGCGTGCCTTCTTAGTGGCAGGTCGGGATCGTAATACGGCTCGGTCGGTTCCTCGATGATCGGTTCAGGATCGTCGGGTGAAAGTTCAAGCGGAGTTCCGTCTTTGATCAGTCCGAACCGGTCGTAGAACTCGTCGGCAAGGAGCGGGTAGCCGATTTCCGCAAAATGGATTCGGATCTGGTGATGACGCCCGGTCAACGGCCGGGCTTCGACCAGTGTGTAGTCGCGAAAACGTTCCAGCACTTGGAATTGCGTGCGGGCAGCTTTTGGATCGACGGCAATCGGTTTGGCGCAGCTCAATGTGCAGCGAGGGTTTGGGACGACACCGATCGGCAGATCGATCATTCCTGAGTCTTCGGGCAAGCGGCCGCGAAGAATGGCGATGTAAGTCTTCGAAATCTCGCCTCGCGTGAATTGCTGAGTGAGCTTTCGGTGAGGCAGATGATGCTTCGGGACAATCATCACTCCGCTGGTCTGACGATCGATGCGGTGCACGATTCCCGGTCGGATCAGGCCGGGCAATGGCGTGTGCTGGTCGAAGTAAAACTGGATTGCGTTGAGTAATGTCTTGCCGCCGAATTCCCCGCCGGGGTGAGCGATCTGGCCAGGTGGTTTGTTGACAGCGAGTAACCAGGGATCTTCGTAGACAACTTCAAGCGGCAATGGCGCTGGGACAGCGACGTGATCAGGGGGACTGACCAGTTTGATTCGGATCAGTTCATTCGAGCGGACGCGGTGCGAGTACTCGGCCGGAACATCGTTCACAGTCACACAGCCGGCTTTGATCATTCGCTGCAGACGGAATGTCGAGTAGTTCCGTAGATGCTTAACGAGGAACGAGTCGATCCTTTTCCCACGAAAGAACGGTTCGACGATGAATTCGCAGGTGAACGGAACGGACACGCCACTCACTGACGGTTCGCCGATGGTTCGAGACTGAGCCACTCTGACCTCTGAATTGAGTGGCGATTTATTCGCGCCCGATTGTCCAGCGAAGATATGCCTCGATGAACGAATCGAGATTCTCGCCGTTGAGCACGTTCATCGGATTGCCAAACTTGTGGCCGGTCCGAGCGTCTTTGACGTACTGATCCGGGTGGAGGACGTAGTGCCGAATCGTCTCTCCACCGAAACCAATGCGCGACTTTGCTCCACGTTTGGCAGCATTGTCCGCATCGCGTTTATCTTTTTCGACCTGGTACAGTCGAGCGGACAGCATCTTGCGAGCCTGAGCACGATTTTTATGCTGGCTTCGCTGACTCTGACACTGCACGACTTCGCCCGTCGGAAGATGCGTCAGTCGGATGGCCGAATCTGTTTTGTTAACGTGCTGGCCGCCGGCTCCGCTGGATCGATAGGTGTCCTCGCGAACGTCGTTGGCAAAATCAATTTCGATGCCGATGCCATCGTTGAGTTCAGGCGTTGCATCAACGGCCGCGAACGAGGTCTGCCGGCGACCGGCTGAATCGAACGGGCTGATTCGAATGAGTCGGTGAACGCCGATTTCAGCTTTCATGTATCCGTAAACAAAGTCGCCTCGGATGGCGATTGTCGCACTGCGGATGCCGGCTTCCTCACCCGGTGAGAGGTCCAGCTCTTCGATTTTGAAACCCTTCAGCTCGGCCCAGCGAGCGTACATCATCAGCAGCATTTCTGCCCAGTCCGCCGCGTCGGTTCCGCCTTCGCCGGCCTGAATCTGAATGTAGGCACCGCACGAGTCCTCGGGCTCACCCATCATCGCCTTCAGTTCGACCTGTTCGAGGTCGATCTGAATGGCATCGATCTGTCGCTGAATCTCGGAAACGTTTTCGTCGGAATCATCTTCTTCGGCGAATTCAACGAGTATTTCCAGCTCTTCGGCTCCGCCCACCAAAGCGGCCAGAGGCTTAATCGAAGCGTTCAGCGAGCTGAGTTCCGTCGTCGTTTTCTGCGCACTTTCGGAATCGTCCCAGAATCCGGGAGCGGCCATTTTCTCGTTGATCTCGGTCAGGCGTTTCTGCTGACCTTCGAGATCGAGCGACGTCTTGAGGTGGCCAATCCGCTCAAGCAGATCTTCACAGCTCTGTTTGAGTTCCGCTTCCATCCTCTAAAACCTCGATGCGCGTGTTCGCGCGTAATGAATTCTTAAATGACCACGACCGGCTGGCAATTATAGCCGTGCTGCCCGGGGAGTCACGCGAGCTGAAATCTGCTGAACTTCGGCCAAAACTGGCAGCCGTCATCAAAACATCTGCCCAACGTCGGCTGCATCGAAGGCATTGACGAAGTGCTCGATCGTGGGAATCTTTTCTCCCTCGGGCCAGACGACCGACACGACGTCGAAGCGTGAACGATGCTCAAGCAGACTGTTTTTCTTCAGCCAGTACAGCGCAGCCTTTGTCAGATTCTGCTGCTTTTTTCTGGTGACGGCTTCAGTGGGATGACCATATTCGTCCGACTTTCGAGTCTTTACTTCAACAAAGACAACGGTGTCACCGTCCAGACAGATGAGGTCAAGTTCTCCCCATTTGGTAGAAAACTGTCGAGCCAGAATCCGCATCCGCTTCTCTCGGCGCAGAAACCGCCCGGCGGCACGTTCGCCACGATCTCCAAGCAGCTTTCGCAACATGCCGGACAAAGATGAAATTCCTTACTTGTTGGTCGGGCTCTGCCTGACGGAGTTCAATGTTTGTAAAAACATGAACCACGAAAGACACCAAATACACGAAAGTATTCTTGCTGCGCGTCAGCCTGTTTTCGTGTATTTGGTGTCTTTCGTGGTTGATAAGGACGCCTTGTTTCTTCTATCTGGACTTCGTCAGGTTACCCGACGGAATCTCCCTGGCTACTATGATCTTTTCGTTTTTACCGACGGTCGTCCCGATTGAGATTCAGTTTTATTTATGAGTCAGCGAATTCTTATCGCCTGTTCCGTGGGCGTCTTCCTTAGTGCCGGGCTGGTCTTTCTGATTCAGCCGTTGTTTGCACGTCTGTTGCTGCCGGAGTTCGGCGGATCGCCTTCGGTCTGGAATACCTGCACGGTGTTCTTTCAGACGATGCTGTTGCTCGGCTATTGCTACACGTGGCTGTCAACAAAATGGCTTTCGCCGAAGAAGCAAATTGTCGTGCATTGTGCGCTGCTTCTGCTGACTCTGGCTCAGTTGCCGGTTGGATTGCGGCTTCTCGAAAGCGACGTTGCGGCGGCGTCACCGGCATTCCGGCTTTTGATCATGCTCACAATGTCGATCGGCGGCCCTTACTTTGCGGTTTCGACGACGACCCCTTTGCTGCAGCACTGGTTCAGCAGTTCGCGTCATAAGCTCGCCAGCGATCCGTACTTCTTTTACTCGATCAGCAACTGCGGAAGCATTCTCGGGCTACTGGCTTATCCGTTTGTTGTGGAGAGGTTGTTTAATCTCGACGCACAAGGACTGACATGGTCGATCGGCTACGTGCTGCTTGTCGGTCTGACGATTATTTGCGGCGGTCTGACCGTTCACGAACTCCGCTCCAAATCAATCGTTTCGTCAGACGAGGCGTCAGGCGAGGCGAGGCGCGACGAGGTAGCTTCTTCCGCAAAGCAGATAGCCGATCGGCCGATGACCGGTTTCCGTCGACTGAGATGGGTGATGCTGGCTCTGGTCCCGTCGGCGATGATGCTGGCCGTAACGACTCGCATCACGACAGACGTCGCTGCGGTGCCGCTGCTGTGGGTGCTTCCGCTGGTTGCTTACCTGGCAACATACATCAACGCCTTCGCTCGACGACCGTTACTGAAGTACGAGCGGCTGCTGCCGATTCTGTTTCCCGCACTGATGGTCGCCGCGTGGATGTCTCTGGCCGGGCCGGGGAGTCAACTGCGAGCCGGCGTCGAAGTCATCATGTTTCTGATCTGCGGAATCATCCTGCACGGTGAACTTGCCGCCGATCGACCGTCGACGGAATACCTGACGGAATATTACTTCTGGATGTCACTCGGAGGCTGTCTCGGCGGGACACTGGTCGGGATGATCGCACCGGCAATCTTCCCGTCGTATGTCGAGTTTCCACTGATTCTCGTACTGGCCGCATTAACTCAGAAGGAATGTCCGCCAGTCAGCTCAGGAAACGCTAAAAAGGCGGCTCGAATACTTGGAACGACGATCTTGTGCGGCACGGCGATGATGGCGTGCTTCGTTCACGTCTGGGCTTCAGTACTGGCCACAACGTCCCAGTTTGTCGGCTTCGCAGCGTTGGGCGTTTTCTTTCTGATGAACCATTCGAGAGGAATCGTGCTGGCACTGGCCTTGGTTCTAATCCCGCCCGCTCTGCTTCCGGATACAAATTCGCTGGCTCGAAAGCGAACCTTCTTCGGAGTGCACGAGGTCACTTACGAAGAAGACCCTGATATCGGCCTACGAGTCCACATGCTGGCTCACGGGACCACAATTCACGGTGAGCAAGTCATGTCGCCAGCCGAATTGCAGAAGATCCCGCGCACCTACTACGTGCCGACCGGACCGATTGGTGAAGCTCTGACGCTGGCCGGAGCTGAGAAATCGTCGCGTAAAGTCGCGCTGATCGGACTTGGTTCCGGCGCGTTGATGACGTATTCGAAAAAGGGCGACGAGTTCGATTTTTTCGAAATTGACCCGGCGGTCCGAGACATTGCCCAGGACCCGAATCTGTTCACCTATCTTTCGCAGGGAGAAGGGAAGCAGCGAGTCATCATTGGCGATGGTCGCCTGAAACTGGCCGAAGAGAAGGATGGAACGTACGACGTCATCGTGCTCGACGCTTTTGGCTCAGACTCGATTCCGATTCACCTGCTGACGGCCGACGCGCTGGACATCTTCATGTCACGCCTCAAAGGCGACGGTACCTTGATCATCCACATTTCGAATCGTCACCTTGATCTGGAGCCAGTTCCCGGTCGATATGCAGCCGAACGAAACCTGCCCGCCCTTGCTTCGATTAAGGCGGCAACGACAGAACTCGAGTTGGCTCAAGGGCAGCGACCAACTCATGCGATTGTTATTTCAAAATCGGACGAGTTGATCTCGCAGCTCAGCAAGCTGGAGGGCTGGCACCCGCCGCGGCGGAATGCTTCGCTCTGGACCGACAGTTATTCCAGCGTCCTCGACGTGCTGAAGTTCGAGTAGCCCATTGCGGTGCGCGGAACGGATCAATGATGGACTCAGGTGGCGATGGGCTTGCCGTCTTCGATCATCCACTTGTCCTGAGCATCAATGAAGTGCAGGTTGCCGCGAATCGCAAAGAGTCTTGCATGACGCAGGCGCACTTCCAATCGCACAATTCGACCGACGACGTCTTTCAGTTGGCCGCTTTTCCAGCGCAAGTCAGCGTTTACTGATTCGGACAAGACCATTGGCAGGCAATCGTCGAAGGTAAAGCCCTCAACAGGCTGACTCTCCATGTCGGTCAATTGAAACTGCACTTCGCCGTGCGGCGCGGAAGCATTCATCGTGAGCGAATCTTCGAGGAGAACCAGCGGCTTGCTGATGAAGCGGGCCCAGTCCCCTGCGCTTTCGAGGTACATCAGGCCGTCCTTTCGCAACGTGTGAAGAAGGATCGAGGCGTTGTCGGTAACACCAAGACGCTTTGCCTGACGGCCTTTCCCGTGGTAGAGCTTTGTCGCAGCCGAGTAGATCCGAATTTGATCGTCGGTTTTGACGAGGCACGACGGCTGGATGGCTCCTCCGCCATGATGACCTGGCTCGTTGCGAGAAATGAACGGTTTGCGGATTCCTCGGGTGAAGCGGTTCCCGTCGGAGCTGAAGGCAAGCTGGCAATCTAGCGGGCCGACGAAGCGGTTGAACCCGCGCGTCGGTTCGGTCGATTCACAGTGGAAAATCCAAGGCAGACCGATGTAGCCGTCTCCGTACGGGAAGACAGGCATGCCGTAGAGTTCGATCAGCTTTTCATCCAAAGCGTCCGGCTGCAGCAGCATTTCCGGACCGGACCAATTGAGGAAGTCGCTGGTCGACTGAATGCACTGCCGACGGTCTCCCCAGCCTGGCCGCACCGTCATCTGGTGCCGCCCCGCGTGACGGTTAAAGAATCCGAAGATCGGCGGCTCGGGGTGCCAGTCGGCCTGTGACCACTGCATGTCGTGCCGAGCTTCCCAGTGCAGGCCGTCGCGCGAAACCAGTGTGAACTCGTCAGCCAGATAACGTTTCGCCCCTTCCTGCTTCGCAATTTCGTGCCAGCGATGGGTTCGGTCGGCGATGGCACGCTCGACAACTTCCTGCCCGTGTTGATGGACGAAAACCTTGAACGGAAAGCCGTCGGACGCGACGGGATCAAGGTAGACGCCGCCACCACTTCCGTCGGGAAGCGTGAAAAGATGATGCGGTGCTCGCTTTCCGCCAGCCGGTTTGATGTCAGGCTGCGGCAACGGCTGCCAGTGAATGCCGTCTTCGCTCTCGGCGACCATCAGCGAGTACGGCTTCCAGTCCGCCGAGTAGAGCATCCTCCATCGACGTGACTCCTCATCGAGATAGACCGTCGGCCACCCGGACAGAGATCCGATGTGAGGCTCGCAGTACGTCGCGTCAGCCTGCCATTCCGGCTGCCCCTGTTGAAGTTTGAGATTGTCGAAGTGGTCGAACCGCCACAGATCCTGAAAGTGCCATGTTCGAACCGTGTCCAAAGACTGCTGAGGCACTGTCGCCGCGTCTGGCTTTCCGACGGCTGCAGTTGGGCGAGCGTTAAACGTCACAAGGCTTGCGGTTGTCGCCACGCCGGATGTTTTCAGAAAAGCTCGTCTGTCCATTGCTACGTCCTGATCTCAAAGGGCGCTCGAAGAGCGACGTGTAGAACCCTGGATACTACACTCGCTGCAAAGTCCCGTTACCGACCAGTGGGTGCAGCGTACCTGAAGTTAGGAGAGTTCGTATGCCTTGGAAAGTTATCGTTGCGATTTCTGTGCTGCTCGGCTCCGTCGTCGACGTTGATGCTGAGACAATTATTCATGCCGGGCGATTGATCAACGGGCACGACGGCAAGCTTCATCGGGAAATGTCGCTGGTGATCAGCGATGGAAAGATCGTCTCCGTCGACAATGGT
Source organism: uncultured Planctomycetaceae bacterium (assembly GCA_943787265.1). Lineage (GTDB taxonomy): Bacteria > Planctomycetota > Planctomycetia > Planctomycetales > Planctomycetaceae > JABMPE01. The sequence goes on from CALSLT010000004.1 coordinate 485,029, forward strand.
TTTGTGAAGCCGTCTGGCAATGACACGTTGATCGATTTGCGTGATTTCACGGTGACTCCCGGCTGGATGGACATGCACACGCATCTGATGTCGCAGCATCATAAGAAGGTGTATTCCGACCGATTCTTTATGAACCACGCGGATTACGCTCTGCGATCAACGGTCTACGCGAAGCGAACGTTGATGGCTGGCTTCACAACGGTGCGGGATCTCGGCGACAACGGGGTGAACTCTGTTTCGTTAAGGAAGGCGATCGATGAGGGCTGGATCGTCGGTCCTCGAATCTTCACGTCGGGAAAATCGCTCGCGACAACCGGCGGGCACGCCGATCCGACGAACGGGCTGAAAGGAGACTACCGCCGCGATGCCGATCCTGTCGACGGTGTCGTCAACGGTGCCGACGATGCACGCAAGGCCGTGCGGCAGCGTTACAAAGACGGAGCCGACCTCATCAAACTGACGGCGACCGGCGGAGTACTCAGCCTCGCCGCCAATGGGCAGAATCCTCAATTTTCGGCGAATGAACTGAAAGTCATCGTCGAAACGGCAAAGGACTACGGCATGACGGTCGCCGTTCACGCTCACGGCACGGAAGGAATGAAGCGAGCCGTGCTGGCCGGCGTCGATTCGATCGAACACGGAACCTTCATGACGAACGAAATCATGACGCTGATGAAAGAGCGCGGCACGTATCTCGTACCAACAATCTCTGCCGGCGTGTGGGTGGCTGAGAAGGCTCAGGAAGACGACTACTTTCCCGCAATCGTTCGTCCAAAAGCCGCGGCGATCGGACCGGTTGCCCGGCAGATGTTTGCTCGGGCGGTGAAGGCAAACGTGAAGATTGCATTCGGTACGGATTCCGGAGTTTCAGTCCACGGCGAAAACGCTCAGGAGTTTGAATGGATGGTCGAAGGTGGCATGTCCCCGATGAAAGCGATCCAGGCGGCGACACTTGAAGCATCACGACTACTGAAAATTGACGACCGCCTCGGAACGCTCGAAGTGGGAAAAATTGCAGACGTGGTGGCAGTCGAAGGCAACCCCATCGACGACATCCGAGCAACTCGCGACGTCGTGTTTGTCATGAAAGAAGGCGTCACGTACAGGACTCCCGAGACAAATCACTCGGACAGCAAATAGCCGAAGCGACGACTGGCCAGCCCAATCCATGTGAATCATCAATCGAGATCACGTGTTCGATGGAAGTTCATCGACGAAGACGTGTCCACCTTGCACCAGACGGCGGGTCATGAAAACTTCGCCGATCAGAATGGCCAGAAACGCCAGCAACAACAGGTGCCAGAGTTCGATCCGTGAAGATTCGGATTCGAGAGACTCGAAAAGTTCTTCTGGCGTCTCAATGCGATGTAACCGGTTTTCGTCGGTCAGTTCAGCCCAGTGTTCGTCATCGAGCGGCGTTAATTCCGACTCAGCTCGGTCGAAGTTCACGACAAAGAATTCATCGTTCGCGAGATTCGCGTCTGCACCCGCGAGTGGTCGCTTTCTCAGACGATACGTGCCAGGCAGGTGGGTCTGGTCAAGCCGGACCATTGGCCGCAATTCATCTCCTGCGGGTACCGCTTCGAGTTCGCGACCGTCCGGATCGACGAAGACCCAGTCGGCTGCGTTGTCTTCTTGAGCGATTGGGTAAAGCAGAGGCGATCCGGTGTCCACGTTCCGCTTCACTCGACCGGAAGCAAGCTGGAAGATCCACTCGTGCAGAAACGCGACGTAGTCAGGACGAGCCGGCAACGTCGTCCAGTCAGCGTCGAGTGTCGACGTCATCAGCGCGACGCGCCCACGACCGAACGACCTGGACACGAGAAACGTTTTCCCGTTGGAGTATCGGCCGGCGATCGATGCGGCCGATCTGTCCAAAGTCGTGGTTTCGTTGTTCGGCTGCGGCTCCTGATCAGAGTTTGTATCCGGCAAGTCGGAGTTTTCGGGTGGCAGTTCGGGCTGAAGCGTCGTTGAGTACCATCGCGAAAATCTTGCATCCAGAAGCCCGTCGTCTCCGCCGGTCTGAAAGCGACTAATCCACGGAAGATTGAGACTTTCGCTGAGAATCGTGACTGGAGCGTCGTCAATTTCGGCAGGTGCAGATTCGATGTTTTCGAGCCACGCGGGTAATAACCCGTTGCCTTGATCGAACAGCCGAGAGTTATACCACTGCTTGTTGGTTTGATCGCCGAGTGCGATGCCAAGCCCCCCGCCGCCGTCTACGAAGTCTTTAACGACGTCAAGCTGCTCGTCAGTCAGTCGCGGAACATTGGCCAGCATGATGACCCGGGCGTCGTCGATGCTCGCTTGTGAGAAACTAACGGCCGAAACAACGCGGGCAGCGATCCACGGCGTTGGATTGGCGACAGCTGATAGCGCGCTCTTCGCAAAGAAAACTTCCGAGCGAACTGGATTCGGATGGTTGCTTCCATCAACCAGCAGAACCGGCAACGCGTCGGTTATCTCGATCGCGGCTTCTGACCGATCGTCACCAGGCAGGCTGTCTTCATCAATCGAGACGGCAACCACATGCGAACCTGGAGTGTGAAAACGATGTTCGAACTCAATCGTCGCCTGACCATCGGGTTCGACTCGAACAGTGATCGTCTTGTCTGCCAGACGCTGGCCGTCGACTTCCAGATAGACCTTTCGATTGGAAGCGGCTTTCGCACCGGAATTCTTCAACCGAGTGCGAATGCGGATCGGAAAGTTGACGACCGTCAAATCGCGTGAGAGCTGAAGCTGGTCCACCGCGTCATTGTTCTGACGGGCCTGCTGCTTCTGAGTACTGATCAACCAGACATCGGCCGGCACGGTGGCCTGTTCACGCAACTCTTTGAGTTGCAGCCAGAGATGTTCGTCGGCGTCTCGCCACGGATGAAACTGCCCATCGGTCACGACGACGACGTGTCGCGAAACGTTGGTTCCCGCATTGACCATCCGCAGGCCTCGCAGGATGCCGTCGTTCAGCCGGGATGATCCTGACGGCTTTGGCAGATTGTCGAGCGACTCTCGGATCAGATTTCGGTCTCGCGTCAGCGATGGAACCTTCGCTTCGACAGTTCCGCGAGCATCGATCAAGCCGACGGTTTCACCGGGGCCGAGTCGGTCGACAAGTTTCTTCGCCCACGCAACGGCCTGTTCTCGAGGAGTTTGAGCTTTGGCATTCCAGTCAGTGCTGTACGAGCTGTCGATAACAATCGCGATGTCACACGCGGGCTTCGATGCGAATGTGTCGGCAAGGCCACCGGACATCCACGGCCGGGACAAAGCGATCGCAATCAGGGCGATCATGCCCATCCGAAGTGCCAGCAGAAGCAATTCTTCAAGCTTGATTCGCCGCCTGGCGTTGCGGCCGATTTCGAGGAACTGCATCGCTCCCCATTCAACCGTGTCGTACTTCCGCCGGCTGAGCAGGTGTGCGAGTACCGGCAGCGAGACTCCCGCCAGGCCGGCCAGCATCCACGGGTTGATAAAGTCGAACGACATGTCAGCTTCTGGCTTGTGAGCATTTCGTAGGCTGGAACAAGCTCCGCGAAGTTCCGGCATTTTTCGAAGCGCGACTTTTGCTTGCCGGAACTTCGCGGAGCTTGTTCCAGCCTACCAACGGTCTTCAGACAGCAACACCGGAACGGCTCAGCATAACGTCATTCAACCTTCGGTGGGCGGCACATCAGCGAGTCGGTGGCTGCTTCCGGGTTCTTATTCTCGAACAAGACCTCGAACACTTCGCGAGTGATGGGCATGTCGATGTTGAATTTGTCGGCGAGCTGCTGGACGCTCCGAGTTGTTCGCACGCCTTCCGCGACGGCGGACATGCTGTCGAGAATCTGGTCCAGCGTTTCACCTTTGCCGAGTCGCTCGCCAACATGGCGATTGCGACTGAAACCGCTGACGCACGTTGTGATCAGGTCTCCGATGCCTGCCAGGCCGAACAGCGTGTTGGCATCCGCTCCGAAGGCGGCGCCGAACCGAGTCATCTCGACCAGGCCGCGAGTCATCAGTGCCGACTTGGCGTTGTCTCCAAACCCGAGTCCATCACAGATTCCAACGGCAATCGCCAGGACATTTTTCAAAGCGCCACCAAGTTCGACTCCGACGACATCTTCATTCGTGTAAACGCGGAAGCGATCGGTCGAAAACACGTCCTGAACCTGCACGGCGATACTGTGGTCAGCCGATGCGGCGACGACGCTCGCCGGCAGTCGACGAGCGATCTCTTCGGCATGGCTCGGTCCGGCCAGCACGACGACTCGATCATTCCCGAGCACCTCGGTGATGATTTCGCTGGGGCGAAGGAGAGTTTCGTTTTCAATGCCTTTCAGCACGCTGACGATCGGAACCTGAGCCGTTAGAGAATCCCGATGCTGGGTCAGCGCGTCGCGCAGGAAAGCCGTTGGAACCGATACAACAATCATATCCGTATCGGCGACTGCCGCGGCGATGTCGGATGTGACTGTGATTGCGTCTGGGAGCGAAATGCCGGGAAGCAGCCTCTGGTTCTCTCGATTCTGCTGCATCTGCGCGGCGTATTCGGGATTTCTCGCCCAGATCGATACGGAATGATCGGGTTGTTCGGCCAGAAGGACCGAGCAGGCTGTCGCCATAGCTCCGCCGCCGAGAATTGTGATCTTCATCGTTGTCTCTGTCCGATGAGTCAGATTGATTGCAAAAGTGTCTTGAACAAAAGCGGCAAGCAACTCGAAGTATCACGGCAATTCCTGCCCACGTCAGCGATTCGCCAGTTGATCGCGTCAACGCCCCAGCTTCGATTTTCAGTTTGGATTGTACCGGAGGTTTATTCGGCGAATCAGATGCGTTTTCGAAACGCGATTTGCCACATTCGGAATCCTGACCTAGGTTTGAAAGCTTGGGTAAGTTTCTCAAGTTGAATCGGACAACTGACAATCGTCAAGTTGTCTGCTGGCTGGCCAATCGCTCACAAAGTGATTGCCAGGAATGTTTGCCAGAAGGAACATCGTAATGAACGTGTCTGCCCTCCAACAGCCGGGTCACTCGACTCAGACTTTCGAAGATCGACGAAACAAAAGCGGTGAAGGCCGTCCCGAAGGAATGCCGGAACGACGTCAGTTTCGCGACGCACGGAACTACTCCAGCCCGGAAGCGGCTGAACTGGGCGACGCGATCGACGAATACAAGTCTGTGAACCGCCGCCGGTTCATCACGTGGGACGAACTGTATGACGTGATCACGAACCTCGGTTACGAGAAAAAGCAGTAACGTGATGAGCGTCGTATCCGGCATCAAAACATTCCGGGGCCTGTTCAGCGAAAACGAATTCTCGCGAATCCGGCTTCATTGGCGGTTACGATAAGCCACGTTGATCCATACAAAGCTGCATCGTCGATTGGGATCGCCCGTCGACAATGCAGCTTTTTTCGTATCGCGATCCGGCAAGCATTCTCTCAACAACGCAGTATCATCGAGCAATGGAAAACTTCGACTGGCAACTGATCGCCGTTTTGATCTGCATCGCGGCTGCGCTGTGGTCGATGGTTGCGCGGTTCAGAAATTTGATCGCTGGCAAAGGCGGTTGTGGCGACTGCTCAAAAGCGAACCCGACCACCGCTGATTCGAGTGAACCGAAACTGGTCTCCGAAGATCAGATCGAGATGCTCTACAAGACAAAGAAGTAGAACACGGCACCATTCAAGTAGAGCTCTTGTTGACCCTCTCTCAATCGTCAGTCATTCCATGAATTCACCGCCAACGATTCCCGGCGAACCGTCCGCAACCGAAGACGACCCGATCATCGCTGGAATCACAATTCTCTCATCTCGTAACTGTGGGTCATCAAACAGGTGGGAATTCATAATCAATCGCGGCGAAGAAGAGATTGCCGTCAATGCATTGCTCGACGTTCTTCGAAAATTCGATGAATTTTCCCTTGCCGATCATAGTCGTGGCGACAGCGAATCATGCGCTACTTATCGGATCGATGAGAATGGTTTGAAGATGATGGTTGGCGGTCACGGATGGACTGGCGAATGGCGAAACCTCGAACACGAATGGGCGGTCTACGAAGTCGAAAAGCAAGTCAAATACAACTACGGACCGACATTGCGCAACTGCGGGCATCTCGTAAAGGCGAAATGAAATTTGCAGATATCTCAAGACCAATCAGATTCACATGAGCTGCATCAGGCGACTTGGCGAAGCGCATCGATTGGACTCATCGCGGCGGCTCGTCGAGCGGGGTAGATGCCGAATATCACTCCGACTGCCACCGAGATTCCAAACGCCACCGGAATTGACCACGGCATCACAATTGGAGTCATGTCCTGAACGGTGTCAGGCAGTGACTCCATGACTTCCGGCAGCATTTGAGTGATCGACCAACGGAGTGATTCGACAAGTGGTCCGCAGGTCAGCCCGCCCAGGATTCCGGTCACGCCGCCGACGATGGAGAGAATGACTGTCTCGATGACGAACTGCCGCGTGATGTCTCGTCGACGTGCTCCGAGCGCGCGGCGGATGCCGATCTCGCGAGTTCGCTCGGTCACCGTTGCCAGCATGATATTCATGATGCCGATCCCGCCGACCAGCAGCGAAATTGCGGCAATCAACCCCATCATTGCCATGAACATCAGCCGTGTGTTGCGAGCCTGCTCAAGCAGTTCCAAAGGGATCGTGATTTCGTAGTCGTCGAACTGGTGAGTTCGCTTCAGCGCGTCGACGACTGCTTCTCCCGTCGCAAGTGGGTTCACGCCGTCTTTCAGCTTGAGCGTGATCTGAGTGATCCCGTTGCCGCCGTTGTTTCCAAATGAGTACGCGTCTCCGAACCGAACCCAGAACGTCGAAAGCGGAATGTAAATGTTGTCGGCAAAGTCTTCCCGACTGACAGAGCCTTCGACTCGTTCAATCTCGTTTCGCCCAGCGACAACGCCGACTACCTGGTAATAGTTCGCGCCGATGTGGATCGACTTCCCAATCGGGTCTTCAATCCCGAACAGCTCCTGAGCGACGTCGAACGCCAGGACGCAGGCTTTGGTCTTCTGTTCGAAATCCATGTCTGTGAGAAATCGCCCAGTCGGCCATCTCCAGCGAGAACAGCTTTCTGATAGTCGGGCAGTCACCCCCAGCGCTTCGCCGCGGAACAATCGCTCGCGATACCGGAACTCCTGGCTGCCGCGTTCCGCAAACGGAATCGCCAGCTCGATCCCCGGCAACGTCGCTTTGAGCTGGTGGTTGTCTTCGTGCGTCAGCCCGTACGAATACACTTTCCGTTCGCGGAGTTGCTCGGTCGGCGGCCGCGACGTTCGTATGAGAATGTTGTTGGCACCAAGCTCCGCGATCTGAGCCTGAGCTTTCGCGCTGATTCCTTCGCCGATCGCCAGCAACCAGATGACGCTGGCAACGCCGATGAAAATCCCCAGTACGGTCAGCAGCGACCGCAACGGGTGCATCATCAGACTCTTGATGCCGACTTTGACGTCTCTCAAACGGAAGATCGCATTTGATTGCCGTTTCCGTGGAGCCGTCGTCGGCGCTGGTGAGTCGTCTGCTTTGACGAAGTCTGCCGGCGGTCGCAATCGTTCGTCGAGTTCGATGACTCCGTCGCGCAACCGAATGATTCGTCGAGCCCGTTGAGCGACTTCCTCTTCGTGAGTCACCATCACGATCGTCGTGCCGGAGTCGTTGAGTGTGTCAAACAGTTCGAGGATCTCTTCCGTCGTGGCGGTGTCGAGATTTCCCGTTGCTTCATCGGCAAGAATGAAGTCCGGTCTGTTAACCAGACTGCGAGCAATGCCGGCTCGTTGTTGCTGTCCGCCCGAAAGTTCCGGGGGCCGATGTCCCGTTCGATCTTTCAATCCGACTCGGTTGGCAAGTTCCTGACAGCGGGTTCTGCTTTCAGTTGTCCCGCCGCCAGAATAAGCAAGCGGGGTTTCGATGTTCTCACGGACTGAAAGTTGCGGAATCAGATTGTACGACTGAAAGACAAACCCGATCCGTTCAGAGCGGATGGCGGCGAGGCAGTCGTCGTCGAGCTGTGCGACATTTTCGTGACCGATGAAATAGTCGCCCGACGTTGGTTGATCCAGACAACCCAGTACATTCAGAAACGTACTCTTGCCCGAACCAGACGGGCCCATGATTGCGACATAGTCGCCGGTGGGAACGTCGAGGTGGATGCCCTTCAGAACGTGGAGTGTTTCGCCGGCAAGGAAATAGTCTTTGCGAAGATCGTGAATCCGCAAGGCAAGCTTTTCGGATTCTGCAGATTCCGAATGTGCTGGCGAGTTCGTTGGCAATCCTCCAACGGCTTCCGATTTCTGACGAGCGACATCCGGTCCGTCGAGATCCGGTGCAGTGCTCATGACCGTTTGCCTGATTTGGCTTTGTCAGACTTGGAAGTCCTGCTGGACTTTGCTCCGTCTTTCGCTCGAACCTTCTCATTGGCTGGTTTGGCAGCAGGAAGCGATTTCGGTTCTGGAAGTTCGTCGGCCTCAACTTCGACGGCCGGTGCTACTTTTGATGCCTTGCCAGGAAGATCGAGAAGGTTTTCGTAGTTACTCGGTGTCAGGATGACGCTTTCGCCAGCCGACAGCCCGTCGAGAACGACCACGGCTTGTTCGTTGATGTGTCCAATTTCGAGTTCTCTTGATTCCGTTGTCCCATCAACGTTCAGCACGGCCGCGAATTGACGACCAGCTCGGCCGACAACAGCCTGAATTGGAACGGTCATCGCTTCGGTCTCGCGAGCAACCATGATGGCCACCTGAGCGGACATGCCGGGTCTCAAGCCTTCCGGCGGATCGATGATGTCGACTTCAACGGCGTATTCCTTAACGTGAGCGGTGTAGACGCTGACGCTTGGCAACGGGTACTCACTGACTGCCGATACCTTGCCGGTCAGATCGAGTTCCGGCAGCGCGTCCAGCACGACCTTCGCCTGAGTTCCGACGGCGACATGGCTGATGCGCGATTCGTGAACTTTGGCGATGACCCGCATTTTAGTCGGGTCAGGCAAGCGAATAATCACCTGTCGCTCTCGAACAGGTCGGCCCTCTTCGATCAACAGGTCGCCGCTGGAACCTCGACGGTCACGATCGTTAGCGTGGACAACCTGCCCGGCTACGGGAGCGGTCATCACGCAGTTTTCGATTTGGCCTTCGATTTCTTTCAGCCGGACTTCGTCGAGCTGGAGTGTCTTGGTGCGGGAATCCAGACGAGCCTTCGCTGTGCCGACGTCAGCCTTCAGGCCGGTCAGTATCTTTGCACGAGTGAACTTTCGCAGAACGGTCAACTTGGTGTCAGCGACTTCTTTTTCCTTCCGAGCTTTCTCCACCGCGAAGCGATCAGCTTCGAGCTGCACTTCCGGAATGTAGCCGCGCTCGGCCAGTCGCTGGCTGTACTGCAGATACTCTTCCGCTCGCCGAACATTTTCCTCAGCGACGAACAGGGCACTTTCGAGTTGCTCTTCCTGCTCAAGGAACGTTCCGGACTCGTACTCCTTCAGAGCCAGTCCAGCAGATTCGAAGTCCGCTTGAGCCTCGATCACCTGGGCCTGGCTGTTGGTCACCGTGATTTGCTGTTGAATCAGCTCGGTCTGAAATGCGGCATCGTCGAGTCGGACCAGAAAGTCGCCAGCCTGAACGCGGCTGCCCTCTGGAACAATCTCAAGAATGTTGATCCCTGATGAACTCCGCGCTCGAACTCCACAGCGAACTTCGACATTGCTGGAACTCTCGATCTCGCCATGCTCAACAACGTCATGCACGAACGGCCCGACGGTCACTTCGGCGGTCAGATAGTCTGGCGCCGGTTCGCCGCTGAACCAATTGGTCACTGACGACCAGATCGCGGCCGGGACGCTGACCAACGCCAGCGTCAACACGACAGCCCAGACCGAAGCGCCTCGGCGGTAGGGTGCAGTTGGTTTAGAAGCTGAGCCGGGAATCGGGCTAAGAACCCGAGCGGCTCGATCAGAACGTGATTTCATGTTGCTCTATCCGTTGCAGGCGGGACCGACGTTTGTCGGGATGCATCGGCTAGTGCTTCCGAAGAAGCAGCAGGCGGGAAAAATTTCAGGTGGGTGGTCGCGCTGATGACGACCCGAAAACCGCAGGGTGCGGCGGCATGTGGGGCTTGAGAGCGTAACCTGGATCAGGAGAAGTGTCAGCCCTGATTGCCAGCTACGGAAAGTATCGACCAGTTCTAAGCGGCAAATGAACAGTCGCACGCTATCAGTCAGAACAATGTTAATACATTCTCAAATCCGTTTCAGAAGCGGCAACCGCCACGCCTACTCGTCCAGTGGTCCCATAGCCGTGAAAGGTTTCCGAATTACTACAATCGGCACATCTCTCATCGCCACGGATCGCGTTCAGACGAATGTCCGTCACTCCCAGACACCTGCCGCTCTGCTTGATCCGAAAATCCCGCTCGTAAGAGTTGACGGTTGCACTGGTTATTCCGTGTGTTTGTGATTGAGCGGTTCTGGCGAATCACTGGCATGTGCGGAATTGCAGGCGAATGCCGCTTTCACCGTTTCAGTGCTGTGTGCCGCTTCGGGTGGTCGGATCAGTCCTGCCTGTCGCTCCGTCTCTCAGCGTGAACATGCGGCACAATCGGCTGTATGCGCCGATCCGGCATGTCTGGTGGATGACGATCATCCGAAGAATGCCATAGATGCAGAACTTGTGTTGCAACAGGTCTGCGATACCGGCTGGCGGGCTTCAGGCTCCGTACTGCCTCATTTATGGACTCGTGCACGGAGGCTGAATTTCGTCGATCGAACCGTCGTGACGAGCCCGCTACCAGGCAGGCAACTTTCTGAACGACTGTTGAATTCGGCAATCAGTCATCTGTTCCGTCCCGCAGGAACAGCAGCGAAGGAGACATTGGATGTCATTGCGACCGTGGCTTTCAGGATTTCGAGCTCGTATTCAAAAGAGCCAGAAGGTTCGTCGTTCCGGCAGGAGTTCAGTCCGCGCTGTACAGACAGTTCAGCCACTTGAAGAACGCACGTTGTTAACAGCAACTGCTCTGGTACTTGGCACAGATCTTACGGTGCTGACGGACGCGGACGAATCAATTTCAGTCGGAGTAAACACGACGACTGGCAACGCCGAAGTTCAAATCGACGGAACGGTACTTGCCTCAGGCTCGACGGTCGCAGCAGGGTCTCTTACTTCGTTGACCATTCAGAGTGGAGCGGGCACAAATCAGATTGATCTGAGCGGAATTTCAGCCAGTGTCTTCACGTCGCTGACTTCAATTTCCGTTATCGCCGGCGATGGCGACGACACAATTATTGCCGCTTCCGACGTGGCAAGTTCTATCTCCGGAGACGACGGAGACGATGTCATCACCGGAAGTAGTGCTGCCGACACTCTGATGGGGAACGATGGCAACGACACGATTGATGGCGGTGCCGGAAACGATGACATCAATGCGGGCGACGGTGATGATTCAGTGACCGCCGGCACGGGCGATGACACAGTAGTTGGCGACGATGGTAACGACGTCGTGTTTGGCGGTGCCGGTAACGATTCGGTGGTCGCAAACAACGGTGCCGACAGTCTGTTCGGCGAAGCCGGTGACGACACACTGAATGGTGACGGCGGCTTCGACTCGATCGACGGTGGCAGCGGAGATGACGTCGTACTGGCAGGTGCCGACAGGGACACAGTGTCAGGTGGATCGGGAAATGACACTCTCAACGGACAGGCCGGAAACGATTCGGTCCTAGGCGATGACGGAAACGACTCGCTTGTTGGCTCTGGTGGAAATGACACACTCGACGGCGGTTTCGGCAACGATATCGTGAATGGAAACTCCGGCGACGATTCACTGCTCGGCAACACTGGGAACGACATTGTGCTTGGTGGCTCCGGCTCTGATTCGCTCTTCGGTGATATCGAATTGTCAGGTGCTGGCCTTGCCGGAAACGACACTATCATTGGCCAGGGTGGCAACGACACGATCAGCGGCGGCGGTGGTTCGGACTCGATGAACGGCGGTGCTGGTAATGACGTCGTGCGAAGTGATGACGTCGCCGTCGTCGGCTTGCCCGTACTGACCATCACAGATACCAGCGTGAATCCAGAGGGCGATAGCGGAGCAGCGACACTGTTTAATACTCCGCTGGACGCTCCGACGACAACGACCAGTCACAACCAAATTGTTACTGCCGACTTCAACGGCGATGGAATTCCCGACCTTGCTTCAGAAGATTCGGTGACATTTAACGACGGCACAGGGCTGTTGTTTATTAATCCAGTTGCAATCAACACCGGAGCCACTGGCTTCATGGATGTCGGCGATGTCGACGGCGATGGCGACATCGACATCGTGGCCCCGACAAGAAGTGGCGATATCAACGTCCTACTGAACGATGGTCTTGGAAACTTTTCAGCACCGACAACGTTTAGTTTTAATACGACGATCTTCAGTGCGTCGGCAGTTGAGCTTGGTGACTACGATGGCGACGGCGACCTTGATGCGGCCGCGACAGTTGGATTTGCTGTCGGCCCGGTTGCCATTCTGTTCAACGATGGCACGGGATCGTTTGGCACAAGTCTTGATTTCGCGACGAATTCAAACTCCGGTTCCTCGGATGTTGAGTCGGCGGACATCGACGGCGACGGCGACCTTGACCTGCTTGTGACAAAAGACTTCTTCCAGACAGACGTCGTCGTCCTGAGAAACAACGGAAACGGAACGTTCTCCGCTCCGGTTACGGTGTCCGTTAATAACAATCCGAGTTCTATCGTCGCCGGAGACCTTGATGGCGATGGCGATATCGACATCGCCGCAGGCACTCGCAATGGAATTTCCGTCGCTCTTAATAACGGAACCGGAACTTTCGGAATCGCGACGTCGTTCTCTGGCCCGGCATTCTTCCAGGGAGCACTCGACATCGGAATCGCTGACTTCGACCAGGACGGCGACAACGACATCGCGAATATCGCCTTCTCGTCACGAGTTGAGTTCTTTGTTAACGACGGAACTGGTGCCTTCCCGAACGCATTTGAATTCGCCGACCCAGGTGGTGGGTTCGGTACTGACCTGGCCATCGCTGACTTTAACCAGGATGGAAACCCGGACGTTGCCGGGGCTCGTGGCCTCGGACGGTCAGACCTGGCCGTTCACCTCAACTCAGGCATCATGCCGACATTCGCAGTCGCGACCGTTCAGTTGTCAGCTCCGAGTACAGACACCGTGACGGTCGAATTTGCGACAGCAGACAGTTTCGCGATGGCCGGAAGCGATTACACCCAGGCCAACGGTCTCGTGACGTTCCTGCCTGGGCAGACGACACAACAGGTTTCCGTATTAATCACGGGTGACGACGTCGCAGAGCCGACAGAGAACTTCTTCATTGACCTGAGCAACCCGACAAACGCAACGATTGCCGACTCTCAGGGGCAAGTCGCCATTCTTGATGACGATGGTGGAACTCCAGGATCTTCACTGAATATCAATGATGTCTCGATTGCTGAAGGAGATTCGGGAACGACGACAGCGACCTTTACGGTCAGCGTATCGCCAGCACCAGCCGGACCGGTAACCGTCGACTTTACAGTGCAGGATGAGACAGCCACCTCAGGCATCGACTTCAATGTAACAACGACCGGGCCGCTTAGTTTCAGTCCGACTGTGTTGACACAAACGATCTCCGTCGACGTCACGGGCGACCAGGTGAATGAGGGCGATGAAACTTTCCTGATCAACCTTCTCAACCCCGTCGGTGCCGTCATCAATGACAGCCAGGGACGCTTCACAATCAACGGAGATGACGCTGCTCGACCTCTCCCCACAGCAGACGACACCATTCTTGGTGGAGCAGGGAACGACACACTTGTCGGCTCGCTGGGCAATGACTCGATCAACGGCATGAGCGGTGACGACAGCATCAGCGCCGGTGACGGTAATGACACAGTTCTTGGTGGTTCTGGCCGTGACACGATTGATGGCGGAGCCGGAAACGATTCTCTGGACGGTCAGGGCGGTGCCGATTCAGTGACTGGCGGCGGTGGCGATGACGAGATTGTTTTCGAAGGTGACGAGGACGGGAACGACACCATCTTCGGCGGGAACCGGCGGCGACACAGTGACTGTCAACACGGGTGTAACTGACGACACGCTGGTCATTGCTCAGGATGCTCTGGGACGAGTCACCGTTACTGAAGGGAGTTCGACTCTGGTTGTTGATCCGTCGATCAGCACGGTCAATGTCAACGGTCAGGCCGGCACGGACATGATCACTGTCGGTGATCTGAGCGGTGTTCCGCTGAGTGCTCTCACCGTTGACGGCGGAGCCGGCCCGGACACGATCGATGCGACTGGTCTGATTTCAGGCAGCGTTCGTGTTCGACTGCGAGGCGGAGATGGCAACGACACGATTACCGGTGGTACTTCCGGCGACAGCCTCTTCGGTGACGCCGGGGATGACTCGATCGATGGCGGGGCCGGCAACGATTCCATCCAGGGCGGCGACGGAAACGACGTCATCAACACTCAGGATGGCGACGACACCGCGGACGGTGGAGCCGGCGATGACTCGGTAACCGGCGGCCTTGGCAACGACAGCCTGCTCGGCGGTCTTGACGGCGACACACTTGTCGGCAACGAAGGCGACGACACCCTGCGAGGCGGATTCGGAGACGACAACCTGAACGGCAATTCGGGCAACGACTCGCTTGATGGAAGCTTCGGTCGGGACTCGATCTCTGGCGGGTCTGGAGACGACGTCGCTGACGGCGGTCGAGATGCTGACCTGATCAACGGTCAGGGCGGCAACGACACCATCCGAGGCAACCACGGCGACGACACTCTGAACGGTCAGGAAGGCAATGATGAAATCGTCGGCGGAGACGGCGACGACAACATCATGGGCGGAGCTGGTCGAGACGGACTTGCCGGAAACGACGGAGACGACCTGATCCAGGGGCAGGGTGGTTCGGACACGCTCCGAGGAAACGACGGCAACGACACCATCCGAGGTGGCGGAAGCAATGACACCCTGATCGGTGATCAGGGAGACGACACTCTCGACGGCGACTCAGGAGACGACATCGGTGTCACCGGCGAAGGAGCAGACACGACACTCGATCTCGAAACTATTGACGAGTCATTCATACTCACACCCTTCCAACTCACAAACATCGACGGTATCTGACCAACGCATTCATTGATCACAACCCAACCAGGCAGAACAGCCCGACCAATTGGTCGGGCTGTTTTTATTGGCACAGAAGCACGCAAAGGCTCCGCAGTGTGGGCTGCACAAAACGTGGCGATTGCAGCTCTCGCGGTGTGTACGGATTACTCAACCAGGTTGGCTTCCAACAATTTCACCTACTGAATCGCATTCAAAAACTCTCGGAGTCTTGCCTGTTGCTCGGCTTGGATTCGTCAAAGCGTGTTCCAGTAGTCCGGCAGAAGCGATCCACCGCAACTAACCAGTGGGAGCAGGTCGAGAATATGGCAGTGTGCGGAGTTAATACTTGACAATTCAAAATCAGTAATCTGAACCAGTCACTTCAATACTCCCACACCAGAGACGTTAAGCGTTCCTGCATGATGCTCATTTCGATTTGCACGCTGCGTTAGCCCGAATCAAACGTCGGGGCATGCAAACAATACACCGTCCCAGCACTCCTGCCTGGCAGGAGGCGACTGCGAAGGAGATTCGCCATGTCACTTCGTCCCTGGCTTTCAGGATTCCGAGCTCGGCTCAACACTAACCGAACTCGTCGAGTCGCTCGCGGTCGGTCGGTCTCAACAGAGCAGCTTGAACAACGTACGTTGCTGACAGCAACCGCTCTCGTCATCGGCACGGACTTGACTGTGCTGACTGATGCCGCTGAAAACGTGACCGTTCAAGCGAACACGACGTCCGGTAATGCAGAGGTTCTGATCGATGGAACTGTGCTCGCATCCGGCTCCACTGTTCCGGCCGGTTCGCTGACGAGCCTTACCATTGTCACAGGCTCGGGGGATAACCAGGTTGACCTGAGCGGTATCACCGCAGGCGTCTTCACTTCTCTCGCCACTATTTCCGTTGATTCCGGCGATGGCGAAGACGTCATCCTGGGAACCGCTGACGTCGCCAGCAGTCTGTCGGGGGGAGACGGTAACGACTCCATCACGGGCGGGACCAGTGCGGAAGTCATCCGTGGCGGAGACGGCCAGGATACCATCGACGGCGGAGACGGAAACGACGACATCAACGCGGGCGACGGTGACGATTCAGTGACCGCAGGAGCCGGCGATGACACCGTAACCGGCGACGACGGCGACGACACTGTATTCGGAGGTGCCGGCAACGACTCGATCCTCGCGAATAACGGAGCGGATAGCCTGTTCGGAGAACTCGGCGACGACACGCTGAATGGCGACGGAGGATTCGACTCCATTGACGGCGGTGATGGCAACGACCTTGTCTTCGCAGGGGCCGACAACGACACCGTCTCTGGCGGACTTGGCGACGACACAATCAACGGGCAAGCAGGCAACGATTCGGTCAATGGCGATGACGGAAACGATATCCTGAACGGCCAAGCCGGACAGGATTCCATTGTCGGCGGACTTGGCAATGATCTGCTCAACGGAAACAGCGGAGACGATGCCCTCCTTGGTGGCGATGACAATGACACGATACTTGGTGGGTCTGGTAACGATTCGATAGAAGGTCAGGCTGGCGATGACCGGGCTCAGGGACATAGCGGCAACGATACACTAATCGGCCGCGACGGGTCTGACTTCTTGAACGGTGGAACCGGTGATGATCTAATCGATAATTTTTTCCCGTTGGAAGAACTGCTTCCCTTCATCACGATTGCCAGTTTCTCAGCGACTGAAGGCGACACGGGGACACAGTTGTTTGACTTTGTCGTCACATTGTCAACGGCGTTCAGTAATACAGTGGCCGTCGACTATGCCACTGCAGATGACACAGCAACTGCCGGTACCGACTACGTCCAGGCAATGGGGACAGTCTCATTCGCACCCGGCGACCTCACGCAGACGTTTTCCGTCACAGTCAATGGTGACATTGTTACAGAGGCTCAGGAACAATTTCTGGTCAACCTTACCAATCCGGTCAATGCACTCCTGAACAACTCTCAGGCAGTTGGCCAGATCGTGGAAGACGACGGTACAGCCTTCCCTCCGGGTTTGAATGTGACACCGACAGCCGATACCGCAACGCTGACCAATGCAGTGGTGGGAACGACCGGCGGGATCACAGTGACGGCATCCACGTTGGCCGGACAGACTCTCGGCCCCGATGTTTCTACTGGCACGTTTACGGCTGGGAATGGCGCCCCGTATGGAATTGTTGGTGACGGAATCGTTTTGAGCACCGGAGATGCAGCGGATTACGGAGGTGGACCTAACTCCATTCCGGCCCCAGGTGGCCAGTCAACGGCATATGGAGTGGCAGCGACACAAGCTCAAGAAACGATTCTCGATCCGATTACCGATCCCGGTGGTAATGGCAACAATCATTTTGATGTGACACAATTCGACATAGCGTTCGACTTGATGCCCGGCTCCGACACGTTGTTCTTTTCACTTGTCTTTGGCTCTGAAGAATTTCCAACGTTTGTTGGTGGCAACTTCAGCGATGGATTCGGAATTATCCTCAACGGCAACAATGTAGCGACTGTTGCTAACGCTCCGATTAACATTGATCACCCGGACTTCGTCGACGGTGATGTTGTCCCCAATGCGTCCGGAACCGAGCTCAATGGCATCCTTTCAGACGATGGAGGTATCGGTAACGACGTGCTGATCGACTTCCAGATATTCATCGGTGATGGAGCTACAAACAACACCATTACCTTCATTCTGGCTGACGTGCAGGATTCAGTCCTCGACACGACGATCTACATATCGTCTCTCGGTGGCGCTCCGCCGACACCACCGCCACCGCCACCGCCGCCGTTACCACCGACACCACCGCTACCGCCACCGCCGCCGCCGGTGGTACTTACGTCAGCGACGCTGGTGGGTGGGTCAGGTAATGACACGATTCTCGGCGGCGATGTCGACGAATTCATCAACGGCAACGGTGGCGACGATAGCATTATTGGGAGTGACGGTAACGACACGATTCTTGGTGGTTCAGGCCGCGACACGATCGATGGCGGTGCCGGCGATGACTCGCTGGATGGTCAGGGCGGAGCTGATTCGGTCACCGGCGGCGACGGGGATGATGAGATTATTTTCGAAGGTGACGAGGACGGGAACGACACCATCTTCGGTGGGAACGGTGGCGACACGGTCACTGTCAACACCGGAGTGACTGACGACACGCTGGTCATTGCTCAGGACGCTCTGGGGCGAGTCACCGTTACTGAAGGAAGTTCGACTCTGGTTGTTGATCCGTCGATCAGCACCGTCAACGTCAACGGTCAGGCCGGCACGGACATGATCACTGTCGGTGATCTGAGCGGTGTTCCGCTGAGTGCTCTCACCGTTGACGGCGGAGCCGGCCCGGACACGATCGATGCGACTGGTCTGATTTCAGGCAGCGTTCGTGTTCGACTGCGAGGCGGAGATGGCAACGACACGATTACCGGTGGTACTTCCGGCGACAGCCTCTTCGGTGACGCCGGGGATGACTCGATCGATGGCGGGGCCGGCAACGATTCCATCCAGGGCGGCGACGGAAACGACGTCATCAACACTCAGGATGGCGACGACACCGCGGACGGTGGAGCCGGCGATGACTCGGTAACCGGCGGCCTTGGCAACGACAGCCTGCTCGGCGGTCTTGACGGCGACACACTTGTCGGCAACGAAGGCGACGACACCCTGCGAGGCGGATTCGGAGACGACAACCTGAACGGCAACTCGGGCAACGACTCGCTTGATGGAAGCTTCGGTCGGGACTCGATCTCTGGCGGGTCTGGAGACGACGTCGCTGACGGCGGTCGAGATGCTGACCTGATCAACGGTCAGGGCGGCAACGACACCATCCGAGGCAACCACGGCGACGACACTCTGAACGGTCAGGAAGGCAATGATGAAATCGTCGGCGGAGACGGCGACGACAACATCATGGGCGGAGCTGGTCGAGACGGACTGGCCGGCAACGACGGAGACGACCTGATTCAGGGCCAAGGTGGTTCGGACACGCTCCGAGGAAACGATGGCAACGACACCATCCGAGGTGGCGGAAGCAATGACACGCTGATCGGTGATCAGGGAGACGACACTCTGGACGGTGACTCGGGAGACGACATCGGTGTCACCGGCGAAGGAGCAGACACGACACTCGATCTCGAAACTATCGACGAGTCATTCATCCTAACGCCGTTCCAACTCACAAACATCGACGGCATCTGATCAACACATTCATTGATCACAACCCGACTAAGCAGAACAGCCCGACCATTTGGTCGGGCTGTTTTCGTCGGCGGCTGACCAATTGCGCCCTCTGATTCCCTGGCAAGTCTGAGTACGTTCTGACGTGTTTCCTGTGATCAACTGAGCGTATTGAATCGGCTGGTTGATGTGTAATGGCTGGAATGATCTTTCCATTGAAATACGTGGTCTCTTCTGAGCCGTATCTGTTGATCTCCATAGTAGTAACTGATGAACGGCCTTGATCCAGCCATCCCCCGACGGTTCGTGGCGAGCGTGCAAGTCGTCACAACTGTTTACGGATGAATCGCCGAAATACGAAGCGGTGGAAGAATTAAATCCTTGACAAACTGCAAATGAGTTTTCTGCCGGATGTCGAGTTCAATCCACCATTCAGAACACGAACTGTCACCGATGCTCGTGAGCTGGGTTTTACTGACGATTTGATGGTTCCCCTCGAATCATCGACCAATCCCGTTAGGGCTGCTTACCAGATCGCTTCAGTTGTCCCTGTTGTCAGGAACGGCTCAAAAGGAGATTCGCGATGTCACTTCGTCCCTGGCTTTCAGGCTTCCGAGCTCGACTTAACAAGAATCGAAATCGGAGAATCGGTCGCGGTCGGTCTGCTTCAACGGAGCAGCTTGAACAACGAACGTTGTTGACAGCAACCGCTCTCGTCATCGGCACGGAACTGACAGTGCTGACTGATGCGGCCGAGAACGTGACCGTCCAGGCGAACACGACATCCGGCAATGCAGAGGTTCTCATCAATGGAACCGTGCTCGCATCCGGCTCCACTGTTCCCGCTGGTTCGTTGACAAGCCTGACCATCGTGACGGGCTCGGGGGATAACCAGGTTGACCTGAGCGGTATCACCGCAGGCGTCTTTACTTCGCTCGCCGCGATCTCTGTTGATTCCGGTGACGGAGAAGATGTCATCATCGGAACCGCTGACGTGGCCAGCAGTCTGTCGGGTGGCGACGGCAACGACTCCATCACTGGCGGAACCAGCGCAGAAATCATCCGAGGCGGAGACGGCCAGGATACCATCGACGGCGGAGACGGTAACGACGACATCAACGCCGGCGACGGTGACGATTCAGTGACCGCTGGGGCCGGAGATGACACTGTCACCGGAGACGATGGCGACGACATCGTATTCGGCGGTGCCGGAAACGACTCAGTCCTCGCGAACAACGGGGCGGACACACTCCTCGGAGAAGCCGGTGACGACACGCTGAACGGTGACGGAGGATTCGACTCCATCGACGGCGGAGACGGAAACGACCTCGTATTCGCAGGAGCCGACAACGACACCGTCTCAGGTGGACTCGGAGACGACACCGTCAACGGACAAGCTGGAAACGACTCCGTTGACGGAAACGAAGGAAACGATCTGCTCAACGGACAGGCCGGCAACGACTCAATCAATGGGAACGACGGAAACGACATCGTCAATGGAAACGCTGGAAACGACCTGCTCCGTGGAAATGACGGGGACGATTCGATCTTCGGCGGCTCTGGAAACGACGATGGAAACGGCGGACTCGGAAACGACAGAATCAGAGGAAACTCCGGAAATGACACGCTCTGCGGCGGTCTCGGCTTCGACTTCATCGACGGCGACACTGGGAATGACCTCATCAATAGCGCTTGTGAAATTGCAACTCCTACGGGACTAGCAGTTGGAGACTTGAACATCGCCGAAGGTGGCTCTGCTGACGTTGTTCTTGTCGTAGACCTTTCGGGAAGTACAAGTTCATTCTTCCCAGGAACACCGGTAGGCGACATCAATAATGACGGATTGTCGGATTCAATCCTCGATGCAGAATTGGCGTCTTTGATCGCTTTTGAAACCGACCTGATCAATCGAGGCGTTTCTGCAAATCTATCACTTGTCGGATTCGACTCAACAGCGTTCATTGCTGACCTTGATCCTGTAACACCAGGCGTTCAGCTGACAACGACGCCTGGCGCAGACCTTGACAACAGTGGCGTCAGCGACTTTGAAGAGGTCTTAAGAAGCTTTCAGATTGCTGGCCTGACCAACTATGAAGATGCGCTGCAGAATGCGATCACAGTGTTCCAAACGCTGGGGACTGTAGGCGGTACAATGGTCTTCCTGTCCGATGGATTCCCGACTGTTGGAAACACCGTATTCACTAACGAAATCGCAACGTTGGATAGCCTCAATGTAAACCGCCGAACATTTGCGGTTGGGGGAGCATTTGACTCGTCCTTCCTCGACATGATCGACTCAAGCGGCATGACGACGACAACAAACAGTACCGATGAACTGGTCAATGAACTGTCCAACATTGGCGTCACAGCACAAGTCAGTCTTGTCGACATCGTGCTTTCGCAACCGGCACCTCTGGCATTCGATGTCGACTTTTCAACAAGCCCTGGAACAGCAACCGCGGATGTCGACTACACGTCAACGTCTGGAACAATCTCATTCGCAGCCGGAGACACTTCTGCAACCATCCCGGTTAACGTCATTAGCGACTCCATGATCGAAGGGCAGGAAACTTTCTTTGTGACGTTGAGCAATCCGAGAGCGACTGGCATGCAGGTTCTGCCATTTGAATTTGCAGATGCAGTTTCGACGGTCACCATCTTTGATCAGGGCGCAGTTGTTCCACCAGCGACGCCTCCCGTGGCTCCTCCAACAACACCTGCGCCCGTTACCGGCGTCGATCCTGACGGCGACACTCTAATTGGTGACTCGGGCGATGACACAATTATTGGCGACGCAGGAAACGACATCATCAACGGCATGGGAGGTGATGATTCTGTAATGGCGGCAGGTGGTAATGACACTGTTTTTGGTGGTTCGGGCCGTGACACGATTGATGGTGGTTCGGGGGACGATTCTCTCGATGGTCAGGGCGGAGCTGATTCGGTCACTGGCGGCGACGGGGATGATGAGATTGTTTTCGAAGGTGACGAGGACGGGAACGACACCATCTTCGGAGGGAACGGTGGCGACACGGTCACTGTTAACACTGGGGTGACGGACGACACGCTCGTCATTGCTCAGGATGCTCTGGGTCGAGTCACCGTTACTGAAGGCAGCTCGACGCTCGTAGTTGATCCGTCGATCAGCACCGTCAATGTTAACGGCCAGGCCGGTACGGACATGATCACTGTCGGTGACCTGAGCGGTGTGCCGCTGAGTGCTCTGACGGTTGACGGCGGAGCAGGGCCGGACACGATCGATGCGACTGGTCTGATCTCAGGCAGTGTCCGCGTTCGCCTCCGAGGCGGTGACGGTAACGACACGATCACTGGCGGGACGTCGGGCGACAGCCTGTTCGGGGACGCTGGGGATGACTCGATCGATGGCGGAGCCGGAAACGATTCCATCCAGGGCGGTGACGGAAACGACGTCATCAACACTCAGGATGGCGACGACACCGCGGACGGTGGAGCTGGTGATGACTCGGTCACCGGCGGCCTGGGTAACGACAGCCTGCTCGGTGGTCTTGATGGCGACACGCTTGTCGGCAACGAAGGCGACGACACCCTGCGAGGCGGATTCGGAGACGACAACCTGAACGGCAACTCGGGCAACGACTCGCTTGATGGAAGCTTCGGTCGGGATTCAATCTCTGGCGGGTCTGGCGACGACGTCGCTGACGGCGGCCGAGATGCTGACCTGATCAACGGTCAGGGCGGCAACGACACCATCCGAGGCAACCACGGCGACGACACTCTGAACGGCCAGGAAGGAAATGATGAGATCGTTGGCGGAGACGGAGACGACAACATCATGGGCGGAGCTGGTCGAGACGGACTTGCCGGAAACGACGGAGACGACCTGATTCAGGGCCAGGGTGGTTCGGACACGCTCCGAGGAAACGACGGCAACGACACCATCCGAGGTGGAGGCAGCAACGACACCCTGATCGGTGATCAGGGAGACGACACCCTGGATGGTGACTCGGGAGACGACATCGGCGTCACCGGCGAAGGAGCAGACACAACGCTCGATCTCGAAACTATCGACGAGTCATTCATACTCACACCCTTCCAACTCACAAACATCGACGGTATCTGATCAACACTCTCATTGATCACAATCCAACTAAGCAGAACAGCCCGACCATTTGGTCGGGCTGTTTTTGTTGTTGGCTGGTCAATTGCGATTTGAGTTCCCGGGCAAACGCTGGGCTTTTTGACGTGTTCCCTGTGCGCGTATTAAACGTCCTGGCCGGTGTGTAATGGCTGAGGGGATATTCCTTTTGAAAACCATGGTCTCTGCTGAGCCGTATTTGTTGATCTCCATGGTAGTAACTGATGAACGGCCTTCGTCCATTCATCCTCGGGCGGTTCGTGGTGAAGGTGCAAGTCGTCACAACTGTCTACGGATGGATCGCCGAAATAAACCGCGATGGCGTAAGTAAATCCTTGACAGATTGCAAAAGCGTTTTTTTGTCAGATGTCAAGTCTAATTCACCATTCAGAACACGAAGCTGTAACCGATGCTCGTGAGCTCGGTTTTACTGAGCTGTTTGATGATTCCCTTCGAATCCTCAACCACTCCCGTTAGGGCTGCTTACCAGATCGTTCCGGTTGTCCCTGTTGTCAGGAACGGCTTAAAAGGAGATTCGCCATGTCACTTCGTCCCTGGCTTTCAGGATTCCGAGCTCGGCTCAACACTAACCGAACTCGTCGAGTCGCTCGCGGTCGGTCGGTCTCAACAGAGCAGCTTGAACAACGTACGTTGCTGACAGCAACCGCTCTCGTCATCGGCACGGACTTGACTGTGCTGACTGATGCCGCTGAAAACGTGACCGTTCAAGCGAACACGACGTCCGGTAATGCAGAGGTTCTGATCGATGGAACTGTGCTCGCATCCGGCTCCACTGTTCCGGCCGGTTCGCTGACGAGCCTTACCATTGTCACAGGCTCGGGGGATAACCAGGTTGACCTGAGCGGTATCACCGCAGGCGTCTTCACTTCTCTCGCCACTATTTCCGTTGATTCCGGCGATGGCGAAGACGTCATCCTGGGAACCGCTGACGTCGCCAGCAGTCTGTCGGGGGGAGACGGTAACGACTCCATCACGGGCGGGACCAGTGCGGAAGTCATCCGTGGCGGAGACGGCCAGGATACCATCGACGGCGGAGACGGAAACGACGACATCAACGCGGGCGACGGTGACGATTCAGTGACCGCAGGAGCCGGCGATGACACCGTAACCGGCGACGACGGCGACGACACTGTATTCGGAGGTGCCGGCAACGACTCGATCCTCGCGAATAACGGAGCGGATAGCCTGTTCGGAGAACTCGGCGACGACACGCTGAATGGCGACGGAGGATTCGACTCCATTGACGGCGGTGATGGCAACGACCTTGTCTTCGCAGGGGCCGACAACGACACCGTCTCTGGCGGACTTGGCGACGACACAATCAACGGGCAAGCAGGCAACGATTCGGTCAATGGCGATGACGGAAACGATGTCCTCAACGGACAGGCAGGACAGGACTCCATCAATGGAGGCCTAGGAAACGACATCGCCAACGGAAACAGTGGCAATGACAACATCGTCGGACTCGACGGCGATGACTCAATCTACGGCGGTTCCGGGGCAGATACCCTGTTCGGCGACGCAGACAATGTAGCCGGACTGGAAACCGGAAACGATCGAATCCGAGGAAATTCCGGAAACGACACTATCGTCGGCGGTCTCGGGGCGGACTTCCTGGTCGGTGACACTGGTGATGACCTGGTTCAAGCAGTCTTCGAAGTAGCAGCCGTCGCACCACCGGCTCCGCCAGTTCCAATTCCGCCGCCACCACCGACACCGCCGCCAGTGGCCCCGACCTTCCCGCTGCAAGACCTCTTACCTGCAGTACCCACTACGGCTGGTGCAGATTTGGGGAATTCAGCCGTCCTTACATTCGGAACTGGCGATGGTTCAATTGCCATCACTGTTGATGCAACTGGCGATGTCAACCAATCTGTATTTGATCCGTTGGGTCCGACATATGGGTCGGCTGATCCCCAGTTTATCGATACTAAATTAACAGGAGGTGGCACTGGCCCCGCGAATACTCGTACAACTTTGACCGGAACTAATCTATCGTCAATAACCGGTACGACAAACGAAGCACGCAGCACATTTGACGCGCTGAATATGAATTGGTCATTAGTTCAAACGGCAGGCCCACTTAACGACGGCGGTGGTACACTTATCGGTGGATTACTAACCCAAACCTACACAATCTCAAACCCAACCGCCGCGGCAATTACGTTCGACATCGTACGCTACACCGACTACCACATGCGTAACTACCAGAACGTAAGCAATGACGGGGGCGGACGTTTCTTTGACTCCCTCGGCAATGACGTCTACTTCGAAAGTACGAACGTCATTACACCAAACCTTGAGGTTGCATTTGTCGGTATTTCTGGAATCGGTGGCACACCGGATCCAACAAATCGATACTGGCTGGCGGATCTTTCGACAGTCGATGAGCAGGCGTTTCCTCTACCCAATCTGATTGAAGGCGACACTGACAACGACGACATTGTCGACATGCCGACATTTGACAACCGAATAGCCCTTCGAAATCTATTCACCGTTCCCGCTGGAGGCTCCGTCGAATACACGGGCCACACGACATTTGGGACCACAATTCCTTTGGCCACGGCACCGCCAAATGTGCCGCCAGTTGCTACTGATGATTCAGTTCAGGTTGTTGGTTCACAACCTGTAACAATAGACCTCGTGTCAAACGATACAGACTCAGACGGTGTTGTTGTATTTAACACCATTCAGATTGTCACTCCTCCCACCAATGGTACAGTGACCAATCTGGGAGACGGTCGGGTCACCTATACACCTAATCCTGATTTCTTCGGTACCGACAGTTTCACGTACACGATTACAGACGATGATGGCGATGTAAGTGCCCCCGCAACGGTGTCAATTACAATTACGGGTGACACCGGCGACGACACATTGTTTGGTAACGACGGCGATGACACACTGGTTGGGTCGGGTCGAAACGACTTCCTGAACGGCAACGCCGGCGATGACAGCATCCTTGGAAACGGTGGCAATGACACGGTTCTTGGTGGTTCAGGCCGCGACACGATTGACGGTGGTTCGGGGGATGATTCTCTGGATGGCCAGGGGGGGGCTGATTCGATCACCGGCGGCGACGGGGATGATGAGATTATTTTCGAAGGTGACGAGGACGGGAACGACACCATCTTCGGTGGGAACGGTGGCGACACGGTCACTGTTAACACAGGAGTGACGGATGACACGCTGGCCATTGCTCAGGACGCTCTTGGTCGTGTGACGATCACCGAAGGCAGTTCGACACTGGTTGTTGACCCGTCGATCGGTACGGTGAATGTCAACGGCCAGGCCGGCACGGACATGATCACCGTTGGTGATCTGAGCGGTGTTCCGCTGAGTGCTCTCACCGTTGATGGCGGAGCCGGGCCGGACACGATCGATGCGAGTGGTCTGATTTCAGGCAGCGTTCGTGTTCGCCTGCGAGGCGGCGACGGCAACGACACGATCACCGGTGGTACGTCGGGCGACAGCCTGTTTGGGGACGCCGGTGATGACTCGATCGATGGCGGAGCCGGAAACGATTCCATCCAGGGCGGTGACGGCAACGACGTCATCAACACTCAGGATGGCGATGACACTGCGGACGGTGGAGCCGGCGATGACTCGGTGACCGGTGGCCTGGGCAACGACAGCCTGCTCGGCGGTCTTGACGGAGACACACTTGTCGGCAACGAAGGCGACGACACACTCCGAGGCGGATTCGGAGACGACAACCTGAATGGCAACTCGGGTAACGATTCGCTGCTGGGCAGCTTCGGTCGGGATTCGATCTCTGGCGGGTCTGGCGACGACGTCGCTGACGGCGGGCGAGATGCTGACCTGATCAACGGTCAGGGCGGCAACGACACCATCCGAGGCAACCACGGCGACGACACCCTGAACGGTCAGGAAGGAAATGATGAGATCGTCGGCGGAGACGGCGACGACAACATCATGGGCGGAGCTGGTCGAGACGGACTTGCCGGAAACGACGGAGACGACCTGATTCAGGGACAGGGTGGTTCGGACACGCTCCGAGGAAATGACGGAAACGACACCATCCGAGGTGGAGGCAGCAACGACACCCTGATCGGTGATCAGGGAGACGACACCCTGGATGGTGACTCGGGAGACGACATCGGCGTCACCGGCGAAGGAGCAGACACAACGCTCGATCTCGAAACTATCGACGAGTCATTCATACTCACACCCTTCCAACTCACAAACATCGACGGTATCTGATACCGAAGATCAAAAGCTGAGTTGAATACGAAGTTAGCAACAGGGAGTGGGTCGGCCGACGATCCGCTCCCTGTTTTCGTTTAACCAGACGACGAGCAATCGGCGATTGATGCTCAGCAGCCGGCCGTTGTGCCGCTATCGTTGTTCCGACGGAGCAGATGACAGGCCGTGAAAGTGACGGCGAGCAGCCACGCTGTTGTCATCAGAATCGACGGATCGACGAAGTCTCGGTCCAAGCCGTGAAGCAGCGGAATGGCTGCAACAATCAGGTACAAGGCGTTCGTTTCGACGGGCGTTTTCATGGCCAAATCCTCCGACAATTGGAAGAGAACGATCGGCCGCTGACCCGGCGGGAGAAATCGTCGCGATGGGGTCAGAACTCAACCGTTCCTACTGAAATTCTGTCTCAGCTTCCGGAACGAGGCGGGAAAGTTCGCTGTCGAATTCGGTAGGAATCTCAACTCGACATGCCGAATCCACGGAATCGGGGCATTCCGAGTGACCAGAACAGGCTGCCGATCCGGGATCCGGTCTTGTGCGGACGAGGTCGTGCAAGCTAAAAACCTCGCCTTGATCAATCTTCCGGACATGGATAGTCCCTTATTTTGCAGCAATTATCGGCTGTTTTCGGAACACATGGATGTGGTGCAGCGTTTGCCAGAGCGACGTGGCGACTGAGGTCGGCGCGGATAATCGACGAGTAAGCTGTTCGAATTGCGGACACGTTCTCGGCGGAGCTGCCGGCGCGACGACCAATCCCCCATCTGCAGGCGTCGCTCCTGTTTCCGGTCCGGACACGCGAGCGGAAGAAGCTCGGCAATTGCTCGATCGCTGGGCGAAAGGTCACTTTTTCGACCCCTACGGCCCTCCGAAGAAGACCGGCATTGCAGCGGACACTGCGGTTGCGGCGGCAGCAGAAGCGATCGCCGCGAAAACTGAAATCGTGGCCGCAGAAAACGAACCACGGCCAACAGACAGACCAATCGCCTCAGCAGCGATGGACGTTGCAATTACGTCACAGCCAGCGTCACTCAGCAACGAAGACTCACGAAACCTTGAAACGATTGACGAGCGAGCCTTCATTGCTCATCCACCGCAGACTGACCTGAAACCAGAGCCGTCGGTACTCGAACCGACCGCAAACGAAGTCCGAGTCACATCGGCTGACGCATCGTCAGCGGACGAAGAACCAACGGAAAAGGCGGTCACCGTGGAAAACGATTCAGAAGCGGTTGCTGAACCGTCCGACGCCGCGCATGCAACGAGTTCTGCCGAACTGGATCGACTGACTCGTGAAATAATGGCCCGCGTTTCGAAAATTACAGAAGCTCGCGCAGAAACGGACATCTCGGCAACTGACGGCGCAGCCGTCGAAGCACCTTCCACAGAAACGTTCGCACCTGCCGCGGGTCTGGCGGCAAGTTTTCCAGAACCTGCCGCGACAGAAACTGGAAGCGAGTACCAGGACAACAACGACCGATCAACACACGCAGCGCCGACCGGATTCGATGAACCGATTCCGTCGCGTTCAGAAGTGAATCATCGGATGGATGCCACGCATCAGTCGGCGCTAGATGCAGAGCTCACGATGCCACAAGCGGCCACGAATAAGACATCGGCAGAACCGGTGTCCGGCGGCTGGTACAACAATATTGGCCAGATGCTGGCCTACCTGGGGATCATCTGTCTGACGGCTGGAACGTGCGGGGTCATCGTGTCCTACTTTGGCGGGCCGGCGAGTTACGCGCCGTACGGCTGGCTGGGAGCGACGATCGGCCAGATGCTTCTGTTTCTGGGCATCGTGACGTTGATTTCTGCCGGCATGGAGCAAACGTCTCAGGAACTGAAACAGGCCGTCGATCAGCGGATGGACGAGGTCACCCAGCGGCTCGACCAGATCGGTACTCGGATCATGCGCATCGAAGAGGCCAATCTCGACGGTCCACCAAAACCTCACATGCTGCCGCAGACTGATCACGAGCGAAGTCGGACAGCTCGTCAGAATTCTGAATCAATTCGCAACGACGGTTAGTCGCCTTCGTCGAAATTGATCGGCGTGTTGATTCGCCGAGTCGTCGCTTCCGAGTATCATAAATTCATGATTGCTCGACCGATAAAACTCTTCGCCGCAGCCATGCTCGTGGCATTCTGTTTGGACACTTCGTCGTCGCTGTCCACCGCTGACGACGTATCGATGTCAGAAACCAACGTCGACTTTGTGACGAAGAACTGTCTGGAATGTCATTCCGGTTACAACCCGGAGGCAGGGTTCAGTGTCGCGGATGTAGACGCATCGCTGGCGGATGACTACTCAATCCGATTCTGGACTCAGATCCACGATCGCGTCGCACTGGGAGAGATGCCGCCGAAAGGCGCCGACCAGCCGAGCTCCGCTGAGCGAGCAACCTTCGTAACAGCAGCCAGCCGAGCTCTGATCAAAGCCGACTCACAAACGCGTGAAGTTGTGCTGCGACGCCTCAACCGCGTCGAGTACGAGAACACGGTCAACGACCTGTTCGGGATCGATGTTCGGCTGCAAGCCATCCTGCCGGAAGACGCATCAGCCAATGGCTTCGACAACAACGGCGACGCCTTGGCCGTTTCGACTGAGCTAATGCAGGCCTATCTGGAAGCCGCGGATGCGGCACTCGATGCGGTTTTTGGTCCGGATAAAGAGCCACCCCGAGTGAACGTTACGTTTCGGTTGAGCGACGACGTTCAGGGGAAAATCACGACCCAGTTTCGTCAGACGGAAGACGGAGTCGCACTGTTTGACTGCGGCTATTGCCCGTCGTCGTTCCGAACTTTCATTTCAAAAACGCCGGGCACGTACCGCGTGAAGATTCATGCGAAGGCGTTCCAAAGTGACAAGCCCGTCACAATGAGCGTTCATGGCGGAGACGTGATCGTCGGTCGTCGCGAGAAGCATCTGGTCGGCCACTACGATCTTCCACCGAACAAGATGACCGTCATCGAATTCGAAGACCGCATCGCCTATCGCGACACGTTTCATCCGAAGCCGTACGGCATCGGCAACACTCGCCGAAAGAATCAGGAATGGGACGGTCCGGGAATCGTCATCGGCGACATTTCGGTAGAAGGTCCGCTCGAGCCCTGGCCGCCACTCAGTCGCGCCGCTTTGCTGGGCGATATCGATGTGGCAAAGGCCGGAGTCGAAGATGCAAAGCGAATCCTGAATGAGTTGCTTCCTCGCGCTTACCGCCGTCGGGTCGCGAACACAGATGTCGTCCGTCACCTGACACACGTTACGAACGCGCTCGACGCTGGGCGGCCATTTAAAGACGCGTTGCGGCTCGGCCTGAAAAGCATTCTTTGCTCAACAGGTTTTCTGTTTCTTGAGGAGCCTGTGGCCTCAGCATCAAGCCGGATTTCCGACGAGGCTCTGGCATCCAGATTGTCTTACTTCTTCTGGAACAGACAGCCTGATGAGCAACTCCTAAAACTTGCAGCCTACGACAAACTTCACGAACCAACGGTATTGAGAGCCCAGGTCGAGCGACTCCTGGCTGATCCAAAATCCGCTGCGTTCACTGAGAACTTCACTGGGCAGTGGCTCGACCTTCGCGACATCAGTTTCACAGAACCCGATCGAACGTTGTATCCGGAGTTCGACGAACTGTTGAAAGTTTCGATGGTCAAGGAGACACATCAATTCTTTGAACGAATCCTGAACGAAAATCGCAGCCTGCTGGAGTTTGTGGATTCGGACTGGCTGATTCTGAACGAACGGCTGGCAAATCACTACGAAATTGAGAACGTGACCGGGCAAGAATTTCGCATCGTCGAACGCCCGCCTAACAGCGTTCGCGGGGGACTGCTGACTCAGGCGAGCATCCTGAAAGTCACCGCAAACGGCAGCAACACTTCACCGGTCGTTCGTGGCGTGTGGATGCTCGAAAACATCATGGGCGAACACATTCCACCTCCGCCAGCCGGAGTGCCTGCCATCGAACCGGACATTCGCGGCGCGACAACGATCCGCGAGCAACTCGACAAACATCGCGACATCCAATCATGCGCGGTGTGCCACCGAAAGATCGATCCGCCAGGCTTCGCGTTGGAATCATTCGACGTGATGGGAGCTTACCGCGACTGGTACCGTACGACGGGTGACGGGGAACGAGTCAACAAATTTATCGAGAAGAATGCCAACGTTCGCGTTCGATACCGTAAAGGTCGCGACGTCGACGCCACTGGCCAGACAGCGAGCGGGGAAGCGTTCGCTGACATACGCGAGTTCAAGTCGATCCTGCTTAAGAATAAGGATCAGATCGCTCGTGGCCTGACTGAAAAATTACTGACCTATGGACTTGGACGAAGTCTCGGATTCTCAGACCGGAAGGCTGTGGAACAAATCGTTTCGCAGATCAAGAATCAGAAGTACGGCTTCCGAACACTCATTCACGAGATCACGCAAAGTGAGACATTCCGTAAGCCATAGTAACTCTTCAATTTCACAGGGTGCGTCTTGACGCACCACCTGATCGTCACATTTCGACGGTGCGTCGAGGCACACCGTACTCACTCCTGGTTCAACCATCATGGCAAATCCACTCGACCGACGATCATTCCTGCGTAGTAGCGGCGTAGCGATTGCGCTGCCCGTTCTCGACGCAATGGTTTCGCGGAGAAGCGTTACCGCGGCGGACAGTCCTGCCGACGACATCCCTCGCCGAATGGTGGCGATCAATGTTGGCCTCGGCTTGCACGTCCCGAACCTGTATCCCGAGAAAGCCGGTCGCGACTACGAAATCACACCGTACCTCGCACCGTTGCGGGATCTAAAGGACAGCTTCACGGTGATCTCCGGCGCTTCGCATCCAGAAGTCGATGGCGGCCATCAGTCCGAGAAGTCGTTTCTGACCGCGATTCCTCATCCGAACAGTCCGGGTTTCCGCAACTCGATTTCGATTGACCAGATCGCCGCCGAGAAGATCGGCGTTAAGACGCGGTACGCATACCTTTGTTTGAGTCTGGCCGGACGCGGCCTTTCATGGTCTCGCAGCGGCGTTGAGATTCCGTCGGCGACGAAACCTTCCCGCGTGTTTTCGAAGATGTTCCTCGAAGGGAAAGCGGACGAAAAAGCACGAACGATTCAGCAGTTAAAAGACGGTCAGAGCATCATGGATTCTGTGATGGCCGAAGCAAAGTCTCTTAATCGAAGATTGGGCAGGCGAGATCGTCAAAAGCTGGATCAGTATCTGACGGCTGTCCGAGCTACTGAAACTCGACTGTTGAAACAGGAATCGTGGGAGCACCGACCGAAACCCAGCGTTGACGCGAAGCCGCCGCGAGACATCACCGACCGCAAAGACATCATCGGAAAGGCCCGACTGATGTACGACATGATGTATCTCGCGCTGCAGACCGACTCGACACGATTGATCACGTTCTTCAAAAACGGCATCAACGCAGTTCCGCAAATCACAGGCGTCACCAACGATTACCACAATCTGTCACACCACGGCCGCGATCCAGACAAGATCGCCGAATTGGGCATCATCGAACTGGAACAATTCTCCGCACTCGCCGAGTTCATCAAACGACTGAACGAAACCGCTGAAGGAGAATCGACTTTGCTGGAGCGGACGATGGTTCTGTTCGGATCAAACCTTGGCAACGCCAGCAGCCATAACACACTCAACATGCCGATCATGTTGGCCGGCGGAGGCTTCCAGCACGGACAGCACCTCGCGTTCGATCGCGAAAACAATTACCCGCTGCCGAACCTGTACGTCTCGATGTTGCAGCGACTGGGCATCGAAACAGATTCCTTCGTGACAAGCACCGGCACGATGCGCGGTCTTGAGATGACGTAAGTCGGACCTGAGCAAGCGTCGAACTCATCCCAGGATCGCCCGCTTTCGCTTCTGAGTACCCCCGCAGCCGGTCCAGGTGATAGCTTATCGGGGTCTTACCATTCCGGAGTGATTCATGTTTCGACCGATTCACGCTGCTTTCAGCTTACTTCTGATTTCATCACTGTTTCATCAGTCGGTGTTTGCCGACGAGACGGACGTCAAATCTCCAGCGGGCGATGCGTCGGACATGGAGCCGACCGTTGCTGCTCTTGCTGAGCGGGCATTGAAGTCGGTCGTCGTTGTCTCGTTCTCAGGCCGCGACGGGAAGCAGCAGGGGTTGGGCACCGGATTCGTTGTCTCGGCCGACGGTCTGATCGCGACAAACCTGCATGTAATCGGCGAAGCTCGACCGATCGACGTGCAATTTGCTGATGGCCGAACTTTTGCAGCGACGGCGATTCACGCGACCGAAAAATCGATGGACCTCGCCGTGTTAAAAATCGACGCGACGGACCTGCCGGTTCTGGAACTGGGAGATTCGGACGCATTGAAGCAGGGTGAGCAGGTCATCGCTCTCGGCAATCCACTCGGCCTTCGACACAGCGTCGTTAGCGGTGTTGTATCGGAGAAACGGGAACTCGAAGGCAAGCCGATGATTCAAGTAGCCATCCCGATCGAACGAGGTAACAGCGGTGGTCCGCTGCTCGACATGCAGGGCCGAGTTCACGGCATTGTGACGCTGAAATCTCAGGTCACCCGCAACCTGGGATTTGCCGTCGTCGTTAACGCGTTGAAGCCGCTGCTGGAAAAGCCGAATCCAATTCCGATGTCTCGTTGGACTACGATTGGAACGATCGACAAACGCGAATGGACGACGGTCTTCGGAGCTCGCTGGAGACAACGCGCCGGACGCATCAGCGTAGACGAAACTGGCAGCGGATTTGGCGGGCGCTCGCTTTGCCTTTCGACAATGGAGTCGCCAGAAGTGCCATTCGAAATCGCCGCCTCCGTGCGATTCTCGCCAGAAGAAGGTGCAGCCGGGCTGGTTTTTCACTCAGACGGCAAGGACAAGCACTACGGATTCTACCCAAGTAACGGCCGGCTTCGACTGACGCGGTTCAATGGGTCGAGTGTTTATCAATGGAAGGTTTTGCAGGAGGTACCTCACAAGGCGTACGTTCCGAATGACTGGAACGATCTCAAAGTCCGGATCGAGGCAGAGCGAATCCTGTGTTACGTCAACGACGAACTGGTCATCGAGTCGACTGATTCTGGACTAACCAGCGGAGCCGTCGGACTGTGCAAATTTAGAAACACTGAAGGAGAGTTTCGGCGATTCCGCGTCGGAAAAGATCTGAATAGCGAACGACCATCGGAAGAAATCATCTCGCGAATTACCGAAGCCGTCGCCTCGCTGCCTGCAGATCGTCCTGCTGCTCCTGCATTGGTCGAAAAGCTCTTACCAGACGGAACGTCGACTTCTGAGGTATTGCGGCGCGAGGCGAAGCTGCTTGAACAGCGTGCACAGCGGATGCGCGAACTTGCCGTTGCTGTACATGCTCGCCGGACTCAGCAGGAACTTGCTGACGAACTTGCGAAGAAACCCAAAGACTTCGATCTGCTGCGTGCGGCGTTGCTTCTTTCTCGGATCGACAACGAAGAGGTCGACGTCGACGTTTATCTGGAAGAAGTCGATCAGCTTGTCGCCGATATCAAGGACGAAGTGCCTGATGACGCATCGGAGAAGGATCGCCTGGCAACACTCGACCGTTTTCTATTCGAGCAGCTCGGTTTTCACGGCAGCCGGACCAACTACTACCATCGGTCAAACAGTTATCTCAACGAAGTCATCGACGACCGCGAAGGATTGCCAATCACCTTGTCGGTTCTTTACATGGAACTGGCTCGGCGGCTCGATCTGAAAGTTGTCGGTGTAGGGTTGCCGGGGCACTTTGTTGTGAGATTCGAGCCACAGGAAGGCGAATCAAAACTGATCGACGTCTTTGAAAATGCTGAGCCGCTAACGATCGAAACTGCTCGAACGATGATCCGAGTTCGATTGAACGGACAGGTCGACAAAGAGGAAGCGGAGCAACTAATCGAAACGTTTCTTGAAGCGTCGCCGCCGAAAGCGATTCTGCTGCGAATGCTTAGCAATCTGCGTGGCGTCGCCGAAGAAGACCGCGATCTGGATTCGATTTTGCGATACCTCGATACGGCATTGGTGATCGAACCTGACAGTCTCGAAAGCCGCGCTCGCCGAATCGATATGCGAATTCGTAGTGGACGGATTCCAGAAGCGCTGATCGACATCGACTGGATGCTCGACAAACGCCCGGAGGGCATGGACGTCAACCAGGTGTTGCAACTTCGAGCCAACCTCGAAGCTCGACTGCAGCAATGATCAGCTAAAGAACGGAACGCAGAGATTCGCAGAGTTCATCACAGAAGAATGGAGAGACAGTTTGGATTCTCCACGTTTTCCTCAGCAGATCT
This sequence comes from uncultured Planctomycetaceae bacterium, assembly GCA_943787265.1. Classification (GTDB taxonomy): domain Bacteria; phylum Planctomycetota; class Planctomycetia; order Planctomycetales; family Planctomycetaceae; genus JABMPE01. The sequence continues at coordinate 521,014 of CALSLT010000004.1, forward strand.
CTGCTCCTCTGCGGTAATAGTCAGCGTTGTACTTCAATTTTTGTGATAGCAAACTTCATCTCATGCAAGATTTCGAACTCGTCAGTGATTACGCACCGGCCGGCGACCAGCCAGCGGCGATTGAGAAACTCGTCAGCGGAATTAAAGAAGGGAAACGCGATCAGGTTCTGCTTGGAGTCACTGGGTCCGGCAAGACGTTCACGATGGCAAACGTCATTGCTCAAATGAATCGCCCGACGCTTATTCTGTCGCATAACAAAACGCTGGCGGCTCAGTTGTACGGCGAGTTCAAAGAGTTTTTCCCCAACAACGCGGTGTCGTACTTCGTCAGCTATTACGACTACTACCAGCCCGAGGCGTACATCCCCGCGCGGGACATCTACATCGAAAAAGACTCGTCGATCAACGAAGAAATTGATCGATTGCGACTGCTGGCGACGAGCGCGTTAGTCAGTCGCCGCGACGTCATCGTCGTTGCCAGCGTGAGTTGCATCTACGGACTTGGCTCGCCAAAAGATTATCTCGACATGATGGTTCCCCTTCAGGTCGGGGACGAAATCGATCGTGACAAGTTGCTGCTCAAGATGGTCGACATTCACTACGAACGTAACGACTACGAACTGGCTCGCGCAAAGTTCAGAGCGAGAGGCGACGTCATCGAAGTCTGGCCGGCTTATGAAGAGTTCGCTTTTCGTATCGAGCTGTGGGGCGACGAGGTCGAGAACCTGTCGATCATCAATCCGCTGACCGGCGAAGAAGCGAAGAAGCTGAACGAAATCTACGTCTACCCGGCAAAGCATTTCGTGATGCCGATGGATCGGATCGAAGCCGCCGTTCTGCTGATCGAAGCCGAGCTTCACGAACGACTCGAACACTTCAAGAAGGAAGGTAAGCTGCTGGAAGCTCAGCGGCTGCAGGCTCGCACGCGTTACGACATCGAACTGCTTCGGGAAACCGGCTTCTGCCCGGGCATCGAGAATTATTCTCGCGCCCTGGCTGATCGCAAACCGGGCGAACCGCCTTACACGCTGCTCGATTTCTTTCCGGAAGATTCGTTGCTGATGATCGACGAGTCGCACGTCACGATTCCGCAAATTCGAGCGATGTGGGCGGGCGACAATTCTCGTAAGACAACTCTTGTTGAGCACGGGTTTCGCTTGCCGATGGCTCTTGATAATCGTCCGCTCAAGTTTGAAGAGTGGGATAAGCGCCCCGGACAGCGGCTGCTTGTATCGGCCACGCCGGCTGATTGGGAACTTGAACAGACGAAGGGCGAAATCGTTGAGCAGGTCATTCGTCCGACCGGCCTGGTCGACCCTGAGATTCACATCATTCCCGCGCGCGGTCAGGTTCCACATTTGATGGATGAAATCCGTCAGCGCGCCGAATCGGGCGAACGCGTTCTCGTTACGGCGTTGACGAAGCGACTGTCTGAAGACCTGACAACTTACATGCTGGAAGAGGGCATCCGCTGCAAATGGCTGCACTCGGAACTCGACGCGATTGAGCGCGTCGAGATCTTGCGTGAACTGCGCGAAGGGAAATTCGATGCCTGTGTCGGCGTGAATCTTCTTCGCGAAGGACTCGACCTGCCGGAAGTCTCACTTGTCGCCATTCTTGATGCCGACAAGGAAGGCTTTCTCAGAAGCGCCACGAGCCTGATTCAGACGATTGGTCGGTCGGCTCGAAATGTGAATGCGAAAGTCATTCTCTATGCGGACAAAGTGACGGACTCGATGCAGCAGGCGATCGACGAAACGAACCGCCGTCGGGAACTCCAGCTTGCTTACAACAAAGCGAACGGGATCACTCCGGAGACCATCCAGAAGGCAATTCGAAAAGGCATCGAAGAAGAGATCGCTGCACACAATCTTGTCCAGGAAACCGCAGGGGCCGACGAGACACATTACGTCACTCAGGAATTCATCAACGAACTGGAAGGCGAGATGATGAAAGCAGCCGAGGGTCTGGAATTCGAACGAGCCGCTCAACTTCGCGACCGGATCATGCAGCTCAAGCAGCAGATCGGGCAGGAAGTACCCGTGTCAGATTCCGAGCCGGCAAAAACTCAGTCAAAGAAATCTCGTCGCGGCCGCAAGGGTTCTGGCCGAGGTGGACGAGTCCCCAAGCCAGAAAAACCAGCGTAGGCTGGGATGATTCTCACCAAGCTTCGCCGAAACGAAGAGGATGGGGGGGAGTGGCGGATCGTTTGCTGCTCCGCGCCTTCATCCGCCGGTTTTGGTGCGACGATCGCTGAGCTTCGTAATGAACCAATCAGCCGATTTCATCCACGAGCTGACAGATCGGAAAGAAGGATTAGCTTCCGATCAGGAAAACTGTAGCGATTTTCTGATGTCTGCCGGTTGTGATGACGAAAATGAGTACGGTGCAGTTCCTGTCGCTCAGAACCTGTCGTCACTCAACTCGTAGCCTGTAATGACATCATGAAACACCCATCCGGCAATCTGGACAAATCCGCCCGCGAAATCGCCAGTGAAAGTCCTCTGGTGTTTGAAATCACGCGAGGCCACACCCAATCCCCTTTGCGGCCAGTCAGTCGCGATCGGTTCCTGATTGGAGCTGGTGAGCGGTGTGATTTGCGGCTCGGTGGCGACGAGATGCCAGCAGTCCACAGCGTCGTTCACATCGACGGTCAGGACGTCTGGCTGGAAACTCTGGCCGACTCGCCGAATGTTCGAGTGAACGGGCGACTGACTCGTTCCGCGGCACTGGAACCCGGCGATGAACTGGAAATCGGTTCGTTCAGCCTGACTCTACATCGAACAACCTCTGCCGAACCTGTGCAGGCTCCTCGAATTTATGGGGCACCTGTTTCGGAAATTCTAGCCGAGGAAGAACTGGCCAACCCACTGGATGTTGAAGAACTGACCGCTCGCCAGCTTGTGGATTTGATTGACCAGGAAGAGGCTTTGATCGAAGAGTTCGAAGCACGCCGAAGAATGGGTGCTCAGGCCCTGATGGACGTTGTGAAGCAACGATTTGCAGACCCTGACGCCGAAGAAGAGCCTGCCGCTGAAGAGAAGGCAACGCCCGGGCAACTGCTCGGAGAGCTACAAGCGGCGATTATCTCGCTGAACGAGTTTGCTCAGGAATTTGAGCAGCGAACGGAGAAGCTCAGCCAGCCAGAAACGCAGCGAGTCGCCAATTCGTTGCTCGACTTCCAGCAGCAGATTGTCAGCCGACTGGACGGTGTGCTGGAGAAGATCGCTCTGATCGACCAAGCACAAACCCACGAAGCACCGCACCGCGACGTCGCTTAGAAACGGGCCTCGCTCGTTCATTTCGACGGTCGTTTACGTCATTCCTGCTCAGGAGCGCGGAAGCAGCCTCCGTCAGTTGGCCGACTTCTCACTTGTGCCGGTCATACGCGTTTCTGCCGCGAAACATCCGGTATTGAGGCGTTTTGCGACTCCTGAGACACTCTGCCGCACTTCGCGAGGCTGAATACGCAGCTTGTGTGCGAAGTGATCGCCCGGGTTTTCGACTCGGGCGCGTCACGCCAGTCGTCTCGGACAGGGAAGTCCCTTTTGATGCGGATTCGTCATCGCCCTCATTCTGCGATCATGCTGATCGTTGCGTTCGCCTTGTGCAGCGTGAGTGGCTGCGTCGGTCCACAGATTTCGGCGATGCCGCAGACCATGCAGAATCCGGTCTTTGTCCCCGCTTCTGATTACAACGTCGTCTGGGAAAACGCGGTCGACGTCATGCACTCGCTGCAGTTGCCGGTTCAGCGAGAGAGCAAGCTCGATGGCATCATAGAGACAGACTACAAGGTCGGAGCCGGTTTGCTTGAACCCTGGCATAAAGATGCGGTGACGATGGCCGACCGGCTGGAAGGATCTTTCCAGTCCATCCGGCGCCGAGCCGTCATGTCGATCACGCCAGCACAGGGCGGGTTTCTGGTCGGCGTCGAAGTGGTCAAAGAACTTGAGAATCCGGACAAGCTGATCATCAACTCGCCCGGCCACTCGACGTTCCAGGAGAACACGCCGCTGCAGCGCGACCTGAACGTCGTCATCGGCCCTGCGACTCCAGACGGCTGGATCCCTCAGGGCCGCGACCCCGGCCTTGAGCAATCAATCCTCGCCCGCCTCCAGGCTCCCGGCACATTTTGATCAGCCGGGCGAGCGTCGCTCTCATTCCTGCCATGCACTGCCGGTGGGGAATTCGAATTCGTCCAGCGATTCTGGCTTCATGGTGATGCTGTATCCGGCGGCCGTTGGTGGCATGTACCGACCGTTTTCCATGCGGACTGGATCGACGAAGAATTCGTGCAAATGGTCTGAGTATTCTGTGAGGCGGTCTTCGAGCGACGCGCTGATCGACACGTAGTCGAAGATGGCCAGATGCTGGACGTACTCGCAAAGTCCGACTCCGCCGGCGTGTGGACAGACTGGGATATCGAACTTTGCTGCCATCAGCAGAACGGCCAGGATTTCGTTCACGCCGCCCAGCCGGCAGCTATCGATCTGGCAGATCTGGAGGCCTCCAGCCTGCATGAGCTGTTTGAACATGACCCGGTTCTGGCACATCTCACCAGTCGCTACGGCGATCGGAGAAATGGCCTTTGCTATGGTTGCGTGACCGAGCACGTCGTCTGGGCTGGTGGGTTCCTCAATGAACCACGGTTTGAATTCGGCCAGCTTCTGCATGTGCTCGATGGCCTGATTGACGTCCCACACCTGGTTGGCGTCCATCATCAGACGTCGGTCCCAGCCGATCTCTTCTCGAATGATTCGGCTGCGGCGGATGTCGTCTTCCAGATCGCGACCGACTTTGATTTTGAACTCTGTCCAGCCTCGCTCCATCAGGCTTCGGCAAAGTGATCGCAACTTGTCGTCGGAGTAGCCCAGCCAGCCGGCGGACGTCGTGTAGCTGGGGTAGCCTTCCTGCTCCATGTGGGCAATGCGTTCGGCCTTGGTGGCATCGTGTTTCTGCAGCAGGGCAATTGCTTCTTTGGGAGTCAGCGCGTCACTGATATATCGAAAGTCGATGCACGAGACGAGCTGCTCAGGAGTCATGTCGGCAAGCAATTTCCACAGCGGCTTCTTCTCGACCTTGGCATACAGATCCCAGACGGCGTTGACGACGGCGGCGGTTGCCAGATGGATCACTCCCTTGTCCGGGCCGACCCATCGCAGCTGACTGTCGCCAGTCATGTGCCGCCAGAACGCTCCCATGTTTTCGGTGAACGATTCCAGCGTGTGACCGACGACGAGTGGCTTCAATGCCTCGACTCCGGCGACGCAGAGTTCGTTCCCGCGCCCAATCGTGAAGGTGATGCCGTTTCCTTCCAGTCCGTCCGCGTGGTCGGTGTGCAGCGTCACGTAGGCGCACGAATAATCCGGGTCGGGATTCATCGCGTCCGAACCGTCCAGGTTTCGTGAGGTGGGAAAGCGAATATCTCGGACGGTCAGGTTGGTGATTCGAGTCGGCATGTCAGAGTCCGGTGACGGGATTGTTGGAAAGCGAGCGGGTTGAAATTGCGTCGAGCATGGGCGGCATGTTCGTGCCCGCGACGCAGAACCTCAAGCGGCTGGCGTTCTGCCGGGGCGAAGTATCGTGGGTCCGGCTTTGCCTGACGGGATCATGTTAGAGATTGAGGTTGAAAATGGACCTGTCATATCGACGTCGGTGGACTTCGTCAGGCAAAGCCTGACCTGCACGCAATCCTCACTCAGTTGACTTCACAGGCCTCGTAGATACCTTATTCATCTCAGTTTATGCAGTCAGCTTGACCGTCAGAATCGGAATCTTCATTGGCCACGCTTCGCCACTGACTGGCGGCGGCTCGGCAAGCCTGAAACCACTAGACGCAATGTTTGCGTTAAGTGTTACTGCAAAACACTTTATGCACGCGAATCCTTTTTCCGGATTCGCTGGCTCTGACAATCCAGGGAGAGATGTGATGCGAAAAACTGCAATCGTTTGTGCGGCAATGGCGGCGTTCGCGCTGCCAGGTGCCCAGGCTCAGGCCGGTTTTCTGTTCTTCGGAAACTCAAAAAGCTCGTGCTGCAAGCCGGCACCAAAATGCTGCAACCCAGCTCCGAAGTGCTGCGATGACGGACCTCGTTGCCCGCTGACCGGAATCAAGCTGCCTAAGCTGAGCCTTCCAAAACTCAGCCTTCCGAAGCTTCCGTCACTCGGCGGAAACAAGTGCTGCAACTCGGCACCGAAATGCTGCAAGCCAGCTCCGAAAACCTGCAGCGGCGGAAAGGGGCACGCTCCGGCAGCTCCAGCGGCTGAACTGAGCCCATCTGCTGGCGGCAAGAAGGTCGAAGACGCTCCAGCACCGCCGCCGTACGAAGACAAAGCTCCGGCACCGGCTGCAACGAAGAAGGACAAAGCTCCTGCACCAGCTAAGAAAGCTGCAAAGAAAGCAGAAGCCAAGGCGTAAGTTTGTCGGCGATTGCCGAACCTTACTCTGCTAACCAGAAATCTGGTTGAATTCAAAACACCCCGGTGGATCATCTGTGATCCGCCGGGGTGTTTCTTTTGACGACCGGCTGAAAAGTTTCAGCCACAGAGTTCTCAGAGAATGTGATGTCAGAGCAACTCCGTGGCCTCGGTGTTCTTTGTGGCAAGAATGCCTTCTCCGTCCGAACCAGAGGGTGGTTTCGGATGCCGTCTTGAGGACGACGTGTTTCTCAGCTTGTGGCAGCCTCGATGGCCTCAAAGATCCCGTCCCACGTGAAAGTAGTTGCTTCGGCGTGAACCGGAAGGCCGGCCTCTTTTGCCGCGGCACTTGTCACGGGGCTGATGCTCGCGATGCGGAGCGTCTTGCCGAGTTGTTCTTTAGCCGAATCGGGCAGCAGTGCGGCCATGCGGCGAGCGATGGACGGGCTGCTCAGGCCGATCCAGTTGAGTTGTCGGTCGTCGAGCGCCTGCAGCGCGTCGCCAGAGAATGATTCTGCATCGAGATTTTGATAAACGACCAGTTCTTTGACGGTCGCTCCAGCCGCGGTCAATTCCTGGGGGAGGACCTCGCGGCCTCGGCTGGCTCGTGCCCACAGAACTTTTTGATCTTTGACATGAGGAGCCATCGCCTTAGCGAGTGCCTCAGCGCGAAACTCATCGGGGATCAAGTCAGCACGCAAGTGGTATTTCGATAGAGCGTCCGCGGTGGATGTACCGATTGTGGCGATCTTCATTCCGGCAAGTTGCCGTGCGTCGCCGCCTTTTTCCCAGAGTCTGCTGAGGAACGCTTCCACGCCGTTCACGCTTGTAAAGACTAGCCAGTTGAATTCATCGAGACGTTGCAGAGTCGCGTCGACTTCGGACCAATCTTTAATTGGCTCAATCTGAATGGCCGGCATCAGGATCGGTTGCGCGCCGAGTTCGAATGCTTTCCTGATTTGCGGTTCGGCTTGCGCAGCCGGGCGAGTGATTCCGATCTTCTGCCCGAAGAGCGGCTTCTCCTCGAACCAGGCGAGTTCGTCTCGCTGCTTGACGCAGTCTCCCACGATGATCAGAGACGGTGCGTGAAGTTCTGCTCTTGCCACTGCTTCAGAGATTTCATTCAGTGGCGCAACGATGGTTCGCTGGTGCGGCGTCGTCGCACGGCTGATGACTGCCGTCGGAGTGTCTGGTCGTTTGCCGTGCCCAAGCAACGACTGCGAGATCTTCGGGAGATTGTGCAGCCCCATGTAAAACACGAGTGTGCCTGGCGAAGCCGCCAACTGTTCGTAGTCGAGAGCGCTGCCTTCTTTGTCAGGTAGCTTCGTGTCCGGTGACGAAGGTCACCATTGATGCCGACTCGCGATGCGTCAGCGAGAAGCCGGCGTACTCTCCGGAAGCGGTCGCGGCCGTAATGCCGGGGACAATTTCGTACTCGATGCCGTGCTTGCGCAAGCAAGCCGCTTCTTCGGAACCTCGCCCAAAGATGAATGGGTCGCCGCCTTTGAGTCGAACAACGGTCTTGCCGGCCAGCGCAGAATCAACGAGTCGCTGGTTGATCTCATCCTGCTTCAGAATTCGGCCATCGGGGCCGTCTGTTCTGCAGGTTCGTTCGCAATGAGCGTTCGCGTGACGGAGCAGCAGCGGATTAACAAGCCCGTCGTAGAGGACTTCGTCGGCGAGTTTCAGACATTCGACACCGCGGAGCGAGATCAAGCCGGGGTCACCCGGGCCGCCACCGACGAGATAGACTTTTCCAATTGCCATGAATTCACGTTTGGTTCAGATCATCGCCAACGGAGAGCGAATCCGTCGACGGGTCAGGCTACTCGTCATCAGCTTTCTTAGCCGCTTTCTTTTTGGCGGCCTTCTTTTTAGCCGCTTTTTTCTTAGTGGCTTTCTTCTTTTTTGCCGCCTTCTTTTTCTTCTTTGTCGTGACGCCCTTCTGAGCGGCCTTGATAGCGATCAGGTCGAGAGCCCGTTCAAGAGTGACGGCCTCGATTTCGAGATCCTTCGGAAGCGACGCGTAGATTTTTCCGTGCTTGACGTACGGTCCGTAGCGGCCTTCGTAAACGCCGATCATCTCTTCGTCGTCCGGATGTTTGCCGAGTTCTCGGATCGGGGGCGCAGGCCCTCGCGGTTTGACTTCAGCCAGAAGTTGGATCGCTGTGTCGAGGTCAACGGTCAGCACGTCGTACTCTTTGGTGAGCGACTTATAGACCTGACGCCCGTCTTTTCGAGTGGTTACGTACGGTCCGAAGCGTCCCAGTCCAGCGTTGACGACATTGCCTGAGTCCGGGTGCTGGCCGAGACGGCGCGGCAGTGCCAGGTAGCTCATCGCCATGTCGAGCGTGACGTCTTCAGGTTCGACGTGCTTAGGCACGCTGCAACGTTTTGGTTTGGGTGAATCTTCGCCTTCGGGGTCTTCTCCCAGTTGGAGATACGTCCCGAACGGGCCCTGCTTTACGTACACGGGCACGCCATCGTCGGGGTGCATTCCGAGTGACTGCGGGCCGGCTTTTTTACGTTCGATGAGTTTTGTGGTGAGGTCATCAGTCACGTCGGCCGGAGCGATTTCAGCGGGCAGCGACACACTAATTGTCTCGCCGTCTTCCTGAGCGACCTGGACGTACGGGCCGAACTTTCCGACTCGAATATCCGGCTGCACATTTTCCAGTTTCAACGTGCAGGCAGTCCGCGGGTCGATGCCTTCTTCTTTGGTTTTGACCTGCTGATCCAAGCCCGCTTCGCCGCGGTAGAATCTTTCCAGATAAGGCAACCGCTGGGCCTCGCCAGACGCGACTTCGTCGAGCTGCTGCTCCATCTGAGCGGTAAATTTGTAGTCGACAAGCTGCGTAAAATGACTCTCCAGCAACTGCGTGACGGCCATCGCGGTGAACGTTGGAACGAGCTGGCTGCCCTGCTTCACGACGTAGCCGCGGTCCTGAATCGTGCCGATAATACTGGCGTAAGTACTCGGTCGACCGATGCCTTCTGCTTCGAGCTTTCTGACCAGCGTGGCTTCCGTGAACCTTGCCGGCGGTTTGGTTTCGTGGCTGAGCGATTCGAGTTGGTCGAGCTTCAGCTTCTCGGCTTCGGTCAGCGGCGGCAGCGCGCTTTCCTGGTCGTCGAGTGCGGCTTCGGGATCGTCGACGCCTTCAACGTACGCTCGGAAGAAACCGGGGAAGACAACGTGTCGGCCAGTCGCTCGGAATTCGGCTTCGTCGGCAGCGATCGTGACTGTCTGGAAGAGGAGTTTTGCGTCGGCCATCTGACAGGCCATCGTGCGTTTCCAGATGAGCGAGTACAGCCGAGCTTCCTGGCCAACCAGTCCGAGTTCTTCGGCAGTTTTCATCTCGGTGCCGGCAGGACGGATGGCTTCGTGGGCCTCCTGCGCACCTTTGCTTTTATTAGTGAACGTTCGCGGCGACGGGCTGAGAAATTTTTCGCCATACCGCTCCCCGACGCTCGATCGCGCTGCGTTCATCGCTTCGCCCGACAGCGTAACACTGTCGGTACGCATGTAAGTAATGTGGCCTTCTTCGTACAACCGCTGAGCCGCCTGCATCGTTGCGCGAGCTGTCATGTTCAGCTTGCGGTTTGATTCCTGCTGGAGCGTACTCGTCGTAAACGGCGGGTACGGCTTGCGCGTTTGTTCGCGAGATTCGACCGACGCGACCGTCCAGTCGGTTTTCTCGATGCGGTCTCGGAGTGCGGTCGCCTGTTCGCCGTTCAGCAGAACAACGTCGGCACCCGGCTTCAGCAGGCCGGTGTTCTCGTCGAAGTCGCGACCGCTGGCGACTCGTTTGCCATCGACGGTGTGCAACGTCGCGTCGAAGCCGCCGCCCGAACCGGTTTCCAGTCCCGCTTTCAGATCCCAGTATTCAGCGCTGACGAATCGAGCTCGTTCTTTTTCTCGCTCGACTAGAACCTTCACGGCCACCGACTGAACTCGGCCGGCTGAAAGTTTCGGGGCGACCTTTTTCCACAACAGAGGGCTGAGCGTGTAACCGAATAATCGGTCCAAGACGCGGCGAGTTTCCTGAGCTTCGACCAGGTTCTTGTCGAGTTCTCGTTTTTCATCGAGTGCTTCGAGAATCGCCTTCTTGGTAATCTCGCCGAAAACCATCCGGCTGGTGGGGACTTTCGGCTTGAGCAGTTCGACCAGATGCCAGCCGATGCTCTCTCCTTCGCGGTCTTCATCTGTCGCGAGGATGAGTTCGTCGGACTGTTTCAACGCGGCTTTCAGCTCGTCGACAACCTTCTTCTTCCCTTTCGGGATGATGTAAAGAGGCTCGAATTCGCTGTCGACGTTGATGCCGATTCTGGACCACGGTTCTTTTTTGACCGCTTTGGGGATCTCGGCCGCTCCGTTGGGCAAATCGCGAACGTGACCAAAGCTGGCAAGGACTTTGTAGTCTTTGCCGAGGTATCCGCTGATTTTTCGCCCCTTCGCCGGAGATTCGACGATGACCAGAGCTTTGTATTTCGACTTGGATTTCGCCACGAAAGCGATCCTTCCACTTTAGCTGTCAGTTGTCACTCAAGGTGACTGCAACGTTTATTTCGCGTTTCAACTGGCCCGTGTCGACGCCACAACCGTTCGTATCTGGAGAACAAATTCGACGGATTCGTGTAAATTCTGAAATCCATCAATGTTTGCAGCAGATTTCGCGACGGAGTGAGGCACTCAACTCGCGAGATCAAAGTTACCGGATAAATCGTTCTGAGCCCGATTCAGCAGGTCTCCGCTCGACGCAACTGCCTGTCAGGGGATGGCCTTGTGTCGATCCTGCCCCCGGCTAAAATCCGCGATTGCGACCTGCGGAAGATTGACCGGGAGGCGGGAACCGATATCCCACTCTTTCCCACTGTGTCAAGACTCCGTCGGTTCTTTGAGACAGAATCAGCTAATCAAACGATCCGAATCTGGCCGGTTTGACACAATAAACGGCTCCGTCGATCGTCGTATTTCAAGACCTACCCACCACCGTTTCTCAGTCGGAAACTTCTCTAATGTCATCTCCGTTCGCTGTATTTCGTCGCAACCAGAAAGTTCTGACGGTTGTTTTGACGTGCCTCGCGATGTTCGCATTCATCATCCTCGACTCCGTGTCAAAGATGGAAACCTCAGCAATCATGCCGATCCTGTTCGGTTTGCTGGGAGCATCGCTGGCCTGGATGTGGGGCTCGCAGAACGAACGCGGCATCAGCTACCCGATCATCGGACTGGGGGCCATTCTGGGAGCGATTGTTGGTGTGATATTCATCAACCAGTGGGCGAATCAGGGCGGCCTGGCAACAGCTCACGGACGTTTGACGAATCGCGATCTGCTCGAAATGAAGCAGAAACGCGACATGGCCAACCAGTTTGTCATCAGCGCGTTTCGCGAGCGGAAGGGTGAAGTTCATCCGATGATGGCTAACTATTACCTCAACCAGTATCGCTTCGGCGACACGTCCAGCCGTTCTGTTGTGACGAAAATGTTGCTGGAGAAGGAAGCCGACAGTTTAGGAATTGAGATCAGCGACGAGTTCATTACGAACTACATCAAAACCGTTTCTGAAAACTCGATGACCCGTGAGGCTCTGACAAAGATTCGGAGCCAGTTGGGAATGGGCGAGTCAGAACTCTACGACACGTTGCGATCTGAACTGCGTGCACGCGTCGCATCGCGAGTACTGAACCCCGAACTGGTCCACATGCCGGATCAGTACTGGGGGGACTTCGAGAAGCTGAACGTGCGGCATTCGATTGACGCTGTCGCCATCCCTGTTGAGCCGTTCGCTGCTCGACTGCCAAGACCAAGTGATGCTGAGATCAACGAACTCTTTGAGCAATTCAAAAGCGTTTATCCGATGGGCGAGAACCCTGGATTCGTCCAGCCTGACCGTTTGCAACTCGCGTGGTTTGAATCTGACTACGAATCGGCTGAAGCGTTGGTCGGCGAAATCCCTGAAGATGAGCTGATGGCTCGATACGAAGAGCGAAAAGAAACCGAGTACAAAATTGAAACACTGCCTGACCTCGGTGCAGGTTTTGACGATGGTGCTCCGAAATTTGGTGAACCACCGGCTCCAGTAAAAACAACTACCCCCGAACCGGAAGGTGACACTCCGGAAGAAGCCGCGACATCAGATGATTCGGAAGCGGCTCCAGCAGCAAAAACCGGCGACGATGCTCCGACCGAAGCGTCAGCCGGTGACGATGATTCGCCTGCCAAGGACACAAAATCGACTGATGAAAAATCAGACGACGCTTCCGCGACTGAGCCAGAAGCTGAAGAGTGCGGCGACGGCGAAGAACAGGATCAGGAAGCAGACGCCGAAACCGACGAGGCAAACGCTAGCAAGGACGAACAGCCTGAGACCTCTGAAGAGCCTCCGGCAGCCGATCCGAAGCCGGCCGCTGATCCAAAAACAGATGAGGGAACGAAACCCGCTACTGAGGAAACTCCTGCCGAACCGGTTGACGCCACGAAAGACGCCACCGAAGAGCCAGTGGACGTTGAACTGGCGGGCGTGAAGTACCGATCGTTCGAAGAAGTGCGAGATGAAATCCGCGATCTCATGCTGCGTGAAAAAACCGAAGAGCAAATTGAGAAGCAGATTTCTGCCGCCATCGCCGCTGTGAAAGAATGGCGATTTAACCTACGCGAAGCGAAATCCGAAGATGTAAAGAAGGCCGGCGATTTCGACACGGATTCTGAATATCAAGAGTATCTCGAAGAAGAAAAGAACGATCTCAACTCTTATCTCTCTGAGGGAATTGCTGCAAAAGCAGAAGCGTATGCTGAAGAGAACGGTCTCAAATTCGTAGCGCCTACCGAATTCCTGTCGCAACAGGAGTTGATTGAGCACACAGAATATCGATTGGGGAACGCTCGCGAGCCGTCCGATCCGACTGACTTTATGGCTCAGCCACAGACCGCCGCCGCTCGGCTGTTTACCGGAGCCACAACATTGTTCATTCCTGAGGAAGCTCAAGGCCAGTTCGACGACACTCGTTTCGCCTTCTGGGCAACCGGGGAGAACGAGCAGCATGTTCCGACCATCGACGAACCGGGAGTTCGCGAACAGGTTGAGCAAGCTGTGAGGATCAAGAAAGCCCGAACCGAAGTCGAAGAACGAGCAACCGAACTGGCGGAGTCTCTTCAAGCAAGACTTGCAGAATCCAGCATCATTTCGATTGCCGAAGGTGTTGCTGACCAGACTGTCTTTGGAGCCAAAGCGCCGGCCACCGAAGAGGAGAAAGACGAAGCTTCTTCAGACTCCGAACCGGCCGCCGACGGTGATGACGAAGCCTCAGACGAGTCTGAAAAAGAAGAATCCTGCGGGGATGAAGCGGCCGCGGATGAGACTGCAGCCGAAGAGTCGACACCTGCCGCTGACGAAGAAGCACCGAGTGATGAAGTCGTTGACGAACCATTGTCCGTGATTTCCAGCCCACCGTTTACCTGGTATCGGCAGTCCTCGCAGGGAATGCAAATGAATCCGTTCGCGCAACCGACGCTTGAGTTCGGCTTCGTGCCAGGTATCGACGGAGTTGATAACAACTTCATGGAGACGGTATCGAAGACTGCTGTCGGTGACGTCGTTGTGATTCCGAATCTGACAAAGCAGGTTTACTACGTCGTTCACGTGAAAGCTCGTAATCCATCAGGGAATGATGACCCAAGCCTTGCACCAGTCAGGCAGCAGTTCATCACCGAGAATGTTCCGATGTCGCAAATCTATGGCCAGTTGGCGAATTCTCAGGGCTCTGAGATTTACCAGGCCTGGCAGGCCGAGTTCTTCGCGAAGCACAACGTCAGCGTCGAAGAACTGGACGCCATTTAAGGCCGCCAATCACGGATTTCTGACTTTCGAACGCCTCGTTCATCTATCAATGAGCGAGGCGTTTTCTGTTGCTCCGCGATTGCTACAGCCGTCATGAATTGCAGGCAATTAAGGTACGATTGCTTAAACGCAGCAGGTTACTCATTCTGTTTGCGGGGGATTCTTACAAGACTTGGTTATCAGGAAGTCTGCTCTCACGATCTGCTCAGGCAACGACGACAACAGTGACGACACTTGCACAGGCAGCAATTCTGCCTTTCGGTGGAATTCGCATCACCTTTTCAACTTCAGGCAGACATGTCGAGCAGCATCGACGATATCCCGAAACCGCGCATGACGCCTCGTGCGTTGCTGCGTAAGATTTTGATGCTGGACGATACACCTCATTCGGTGGCTCTCGGCACGACAATCGGGATGTTTATCGGGATGACGCCAACGGTCGGCATCCAGATGATCATTGTTCTGATCATCGCATTTCTGACTCGGCCACTCTTTCGCTTCAACAAGATCGCCGCCGTACTGACTGTCTACGTGACGAATCCTCTGACGATCGTTCCAATCTACTGGTTCAACTATCAGGTTGGGACATGGTTCATCCCATCTGATGTCACGTACGAAGACTTCGTCGCAATCGTTCAGTTCGACAGCCACGGCAAGTGGTCAGAAAGAGCGCTATCATTGGTTACCGATCTTGGAGCACCGTTGCTGGTTGGGTGTCTTCTCGTCGCAATCGTCTGCAGCGTCTTGACCTACCCGACGATGCGATGGTTGATTCGTCAATGCCATCAATCTGACATTTCGACCGACGATCAGAATCACGATCGGGCTTCACAGTGAGTAACACTTTTCATCTGACGGCGCGAGTTGGTTTCGGCCTTGAAGCCGTTGTCGCACGCGAACTGAAAGCTTTGGGTTTTGCCGACCCGAAATCCGAAGACGGACGAGTCCACTTCTCCGGCGGCCTCGACGCGATCGTCCGCGCGAATCTCTGGTTGCGGAGTGCCGATCGCGTCGTGCTTCAGATTGGCGAGTTCAAGGCACACGATTTCGGCCAACTGTTTGACCTGACGCGGGATTTGCCGTGGGAACACTGGCTGCCTCGCGACGCCGAGTTTCCAGTCACAGGCCGATCGGCGAAGTCGCAGCTCCACAGCGTGCCGGACTGTCAGCGTATCGTGAAGAAAGCAATCGTCGAGCGGCTTCGATCGGCGTACGACGTCGACTGGTTCGAAGAATCCGGACCGCTGTACCCCATCGAAGTTTCCGTTCACAAGAACAACGTGAAGCTGACTATCGACACATCCGGTTCGGGGCTCAACAAACGCGGCTACCGAAAGCTGACGGCGAAAGCTCCACTAAGAGAAACGCTGGCGGCGGCGATGGTTCAGCTCAGCGTCTGGAATCCTGAACGCCCTTTCGTCGACCCGTTCTGTGGCAGCGGAACCATCCCAATCGAAGCGGCCCTGATTGCGACCAATCGCGCTCCGGGGCTGAACCGCGTGTTTGCCTGCAGCGACTGGCCTCAGATTGAAGACTCCGTCTGGGAGCACGCCTGGCAGGAAGCGAAAGACCTCATGCGACCCGCACCTGAAGAATTGCTGATCGGCACAGACGTTGATCCCGTGGTTCTAGGCATGGCACGGTTTCACGCAAACAAAGCCGGCGTGGGCGATCTGGTGCATTTTCAACAACGACCGTTCCATGAGTTAAGCTCAGCAAAGAAGTACGGCTGCGTGGTCACCAATCCGCCGTACGGAGAGCGGATTGGCGAAGAGGCCGAAGTCGAACGGATTTACGCCAGCATGGCCGGAGTCTTCAACAAGCTCGAAACCTGGTCGTTCTTTGTGCTCACACCGTTCGAGAAATTCGAAAAAGCAGTCCGCCGACAGTCGACGCGTCGGCGGAAACTCTACAACGCAAAAATCGCCTGCACGTTGCATCAGCTTCTTGGACCTCGGCCGCCAAGACGCGGCGTAAATCAAGCACCGCCTGACGAAGCGGATCAATAAACTCGCTTTGAATCGCGCCCGCGAGGCGATCCCCCGGTTTCGTAACTTAGCCAGGCAAAGCCTGACCTACGAAACTCGAGCTTCTACGTAGCCAGCCACATCTCGCCGAAGACGCCCGCGACGATTGTCGCGTGTCTGCTATTTCGATTTTCCGTACTCGACGAATTCGCCGTTGGTGTACTTCTGCCAGTAGACTTTCAGGTCGGCAGCGACTTCGCCCGAGAGGAAGACAACTCCAATCACATTCGGAAATGCCATGCCGAGGATCATCAGATCGCCGAACTCCAGCACGTTCGTTGCGGAAACGATTGATCCCAGAAACACAAAGCAAAGAAAGATGATGCGATAAACCATCGATGACCCGTCGCCAAAAATGTAGGCCCAGCAGCGTTCTCCGTAGTAAGACCACGAGATCATCGTCGAATAAGCAAACAGTGTGACGGCGATTGCCAGCACGTAGCGGAAGCCGGCAATCTGACTGTCCATGGCCAGGGACGTCAGTGTGGCTCCCTGATTACTACTTCGAGCGGCTTCGAAGAGAGGATCAGGATTGTTGTATGCCCCCGTAATGACGATCACGAGTGCGGTCATCGTGCAAATGACAACAGTGTCGATGAACGGTCCAAGCAGCGCGACAATCCCTTCCCGGACGGGGTATTCCGTCTTGGCAGCGGCATGAGCGATCGCCGCTGAGCCGACACCGGCTTCGTTCGAAAATGCCGCTCGTTTGAATCCAGTGACCAGGACGCCGATGAAGCCTCCATACAGAGCTTCGTCAGAGAACGCACCGGCCAGAATCGATGAGATAGCGTCGGGGATCAAAGCAGCGTTCATCACCAGAATTGCCAGAGCTGACAACACGTAGACACCGCACATTGTCGGAACGATCTTTTCAGCAACGCGGGCGATTGAGCGAATTCCGCCAATGATCACAACGCCGACAGCAGCAGTCATCACGGCACCGTAGACCCACCGATTGCCGTCGTCTTTCAGAAACTCAATCGATTCGGCGACGGCGTTGAGCGACTGATTCACCTGGAACGAGCAGCCGCCCCCAAATGATCCGCCAATACACAACACAGCAAAGACGAACCCCAGGACGGCTCCTACAGGCCCCAGTCCCTTCTTCTTCAGGCCACGCGAGAGGTAGAACATCGCACCCCCCATGACACGGCCGTCAGGGCGAACTTCCCGGTACTTCTGACCGAGCGTGCATTCGACAAACTTCGACGTCATGCCGATGAAGCCGGCAATGATCATCCAGAACGTTGCTCCGGGCCCTCCAAGAGCGACCGCGATGGCCACGCCGGCAATGTTGCCCAGTCCGACCGTCGCAGACAGCGCCGACGTCAGTGCCTGAAAGTGACTGACCTCGCCCGCGTCGTCCGGATTATCGTAGCGCCCCGCCGTCACAAAGATTGCATGTTTGAATGCCCGGACGTTGATAAACCCCATCCGAACCGTAAAGAAAATCGAACCGAGGACGAGCCAGATAACGGCTAGCTGGAGATTGCCAATCGTATCTTTGCCGTCGACCATCTCGTTGCCGAAAAAATTCAGCACGTTGTAAAACATGTAGTAGCCGAGGAATTCGTTGACCTCGCCAAAGGCTTCATTGATCTTCGCCTGAAAGCCGTCGTCAGTTGCCTTCGTCTCTTCCGGGGGCGTTGGCGCCGTCTCGCCGTCTGCAGGTTCAGTCGATTCAGGAGAAACGTCGTCGCTGGAGACGACCTCGTTCGTTTCCTGCGTGTCCACAGGTTCCTGAGCGAACGCGGACGGGCCGTTGAGCAGCAAGCTTGATGCGAGGATTGTTGTAAGAAGAAGCTTTGAAGTAACAGCAGTTCGCATATGAAGTCTCTCCCGAAGAATCTGGGGATTGGCGTTGGGCGACATGAGTCTACAGGTCTGTCTGAAACAGACATGAAAGATCGTAGCAGCGAAGAATCAACACCGGAACCTGAGGATGACTCAGGAAGCTGGTGTCGCGGGCGGATTGCTGCAGAAGCGAAAGTAGACTTCGCTGGCCTTTTCGAGTTGGTCGATTTCGAGCCACTCGTCTTTTGTGTGAGCCTGGTCGATTGAACCGGGGCCGAACACGACCGACGGGACTCCCGCACTGCATGTTCGAGAAGCATGTGTCCCGTAGGGAACTCCAACAGAAGTGTGCGGGCCGGCGACGTCTGCAATGTGTCGCTGAAGACCGTCGCTTAGCCAGCCGTTGTCGTCGTTACTCAGCGTCGGGCTGACGATGTATGGCGGCTGAATTTCGAATTCGAAATCCAGCTTGCTGGTGAGGAACTTGCGGATGTCATCGTAGGCTTCGTCCGCGTTGTCTCCAGGAGTGAGTCGGCGATCGACTTCGATCGAGCATTCGTCCGGCACGACGTTCACGCTCGCTCCGCCGGAAATCAGGCCGACGCTCAAAGTTGCCGGTCCGCACAATGGGTGCGCTGGCGATCGGCCCGGCAGTTCAGCAGCGTACTCTTCCAGGCAACTCACCAGTCGGGACATTCGGTAAATTGCGTTGACGCCTTGTGTCGGGTCGGAGCTGTGGCAGGCTCGGCCTTCAGTGGTGATTATGAATCGTGTGACGCCTCGGTGAGCGACGACGACGTCGAGCAGCGTGGGCTCGGCGATGATGGCTGCATCAGGCGGCTCATTGAGCAAGGTCGAACGATCGTCTCCGTCCTGCCAGTAACGAATCAAGTCGTTGATACCGGTTGTTGTGGCTTCTTCGTCACAGGTGCAACTCATAATGACGTTGGCGGCTCCGGCGGATTTCTCCAGAACAAGTCGACGAAACGCCCAAAGCATCGCGGCCATTCCGCCTTTGACGTCTGATGAACCGCGGCCGTAAATCCGTCCATCTTTGATGGTCGGCTCAAACGGAGGGATCGTCATTCCATCGACGGGGACTGTGTCCTGGTGCGCGTCGAGCAGGAACGTTTGTGACGTGCCGGGGCTTTCGAACTTCGCCAGCACATTGCAGCGGCCGGGCGATACTTCGATCACTTCGTGAGGACATCCTAGTTCTACAAAAAACTGCCGAAGGTATTCCGTCACGTTGGCTTCGAAGTAAATCGGTCCCGAGAGCTCACGACCCATCGGGTTGACGCTGGGAATCGCGACGAGGTCGCTCAGGAGATCAACAACATTTTCCGCCATGTGATCTCTCCTTGAACTTCAATCAGGATCAGACCGAGGATGATTTGAAGACGACGCCTTCGTCGATCTTTGAAAAGCCAACGGACTCGAACACTTTCTTTGCGGCCACATCGTCATCTTCAACGTTGGCAGTGAGTCGCGTCACTGTTTCCTTGCGAAGTCGCTTAACAACTTCCAGCAGTAGAGCCTGACCGAATCCCTGGCGGCGGTAGGTTTCTTCGACCCACAGATCGACGAGACCAATCGCCTGCTCGTTCCAACTGTTGGCGTAGGCGTCCAGGCCGACGATGGTCACTCCGGCAACCGGCGTTGCTCCACCAGTTTTTGGTACGAGAACGCAATAAACAGCGTCCAGTCGTCCGTAGCGGCACATCCACCACCACGAACACGGATCCGGACGGTCGACGAGCAGGAGTTCCCATTTGCGACGGATCATCGTCGTTCGAAAATGTACGGGATCACGGTCGCTCATCTGGCGACTGGTAATCGCATAACGGCCTGATGCTTCGTATCCCAGACTCGTGAAAAACGGTGCAGCGGACTCGTCAGACTGTAGAAAGCCAGCAGGCCGAGCCCCTCCATACAATCCGAAATAGAACGGGTCGGTCTTGCGAGACGGGCCGGCCAGAATCTGAGTCGCGCCTTTGCCTTTCAGGTAGGTCTCGGCTCGGCTGACAAGTTCGCGCCCGATTCCTTGTCGACGATGATCTGGATGCACAACGACGACGCAAATGACGCCCGTTGAATCGTCCAGCGAGTTCCCATCGGCAGAACATCCGAACCCAGCATGAACGAAGCCGACCGGAGTGCCATCGTCAACGGCCAGAATCAAACCGTTACGATCGAAGTAGGTCTGAGCGTAATTGACCATGTCAAATGACATGTCATTTGAGAGTGCCTGGGCGGCGCCATGTCCGAGCTCTGCCTGTTCCCAGAGTCTGAGAATTTGCGGCGGGTCGTAATTTCGGAATGCCCGATACTCAATCACGAGGCACGGTCTCACATGGGAGCAGCAGGACGGTACTGGCAGAAGGCACGCCAGACGCCGAGTCTGGGAAAGCATGGCATCGTAGTTACGCAATTTCTGACCCGCAAGCAGCGTGGCCGCGCTACGAATTGCGAATACTGAATCACAGGACCAGCCCCGTCACAAAGCGAACTCGACTGAATTCTGAACTTCGCGAAATGGGACAGCGCAAAAAAGAAACGCTGATCGGGGTCGGAATCCGATCAACGTTCTCTTCAATGCATAACGAGTTCTCGGCTCGCTGGCATCGGGGATTGGGTGTCCGCGGGACCGGACCCGTCTTCTCGGAACGGATCAGAAGCAGACATTCCCCCAACGCACTCCGTATCCTTGAGGTGTGACACATTTCGGTCGAAATCACGGTATGACGGCAAAATAGTCGAAAAATAGTTTTCCGGTTTGAACTGCCTGTTCGACCACCTATCCTGCAGCGGTCGCGTTTGTTTTGCCGTAAGGTCATGGCCTTAAGTCAGTTGAGGAGATTGCGAAATGCGAGCATCTGCCATTCCTGCCGCCGTAGTCGTTGGACTGACGTTTGGACTTGGATCGGAAAGTTTTGGGCAACTGACCGTTCAGCAGCCGGTCCTGCAGTCGACGGGTGGAAATTTCGCCGTTTCGGTACCGGACCGCGGAGGGATTCTCCTGGGAAGCATCAGCCGGGCTGGCGAGTCTCGAAAGTCGTACGGACTGCCTTTTTCGCGAGGTTCGTCCGTCGGCCGATTTTCGCAGCACACCAGCATGTCGTCACACGTCTGGATCCATGATCTGCGTGAAATGGACCGAATGATCCTCGACATGGCGGAAAAAGATCCTCAGGGCCAGCGAACGGCGACGAACTCAGCAGCTCGACGAGCCGGATTGGCCTGGAGCAGCTACCAGCCTCGACGTGGCGTTTCCGTCCAGGACCGTCGACCGTCGAGCATGCTGGCTTCTCAACGGTTTCGTTCGAATTCCGTGGGTAGTTCTGTTGTCGGGCGATCTGAAAGTGCGAACGACCGTTCCCGTTCGAAGTTGACTGACAGGAAAATCGAACCGACACCGGCACGACGGAGCCGGGCACTTGATCCCGCTCATTCATACCGGCTCGGGGTAGAAGCTGAAGAATCCGGAAAAGTGTCGCTTGCCAAACTCCACTATCTGGCCGCGGCTCAGTATGGTTCGGTCGAAGGAGCACGCCGGCTGCGGGAATTAGCGACTCAGCCGGTCGCGAGTAAATAGCTCCGGCACGAAATCGCTCAGCCCCGCCGTGACATGACCATCGAAACTGAATCAGCCAATTCGCAACCCTCAGACGACCAGAATCGAGTTCTGGCCGTTGTCGGTGTCGGACTTCTCGGTGGTTCCGTGGCTCTGGCCACAAAGCAGCGGGGCGTTGCGGATCGAGTGATCGGAATCGGCCGGAATCCGGAACGACTTCAATCAGCAGTCAACGCGGGCGTAATCGACGAGTTTCTTACCGAGTTGCCCGAAAGCGACGCGTCCTGGACGACCGTGGTCATAGGCACGCCTGTTGACCGAATTGCCGAAGACGTTCAGCGAATCGCGGCAGTCAGCCGTCCGGGCACTCTCATCACCGACGTCGGCAGCGTAAAAGGTTCGATCTGCGAGGCAGTTCAGTCGGCCGAGCTGCCGACTGGAGTTTCGTTTGTCGGTGCTCATCCTCTGGCGGGTTCACATGAAACAGGATTCGAAGCCGCCCGCGCCGATTTGTTCGACGGCAAAGTAACCGTTGTGGCACCGAATCCTGCCAGCGATCAGGCAGCGAACTCGGCTATCCGCAGCTTCTGGGAACGGCTTGGTTCGCGAGTCATCGAAATGTCGCCAACGGAGCATGACGCAGCCCTCGCAACGACGAGTCACCTTCCGCACGTCGCCGCCTCGGTACTGGCAGCGACGTTGCCTGAAGCATTCCAGCAGCTTGCCGCCAGCGGTTTTAAGGACACGACACGTATCGCAGCGGGCGATCCTGATTTGTGGGTCGCAATTCTGCTCGAAAACGCCACCGCGGTGAGTACCAGCTTGGACGCGTTTTCCCAGTCGTTCGGAAAGTTTCGGACCGCAGTCGAGAATCGCGACGCCGACGAGTTGAAAAAGCTTCTACAAGTCGCGAAAAGAAACCGCGACGCTCTGTGATAACGCTCAGGCTGAAATTACAGACGCTAATCATCACTGATGAGCAGCTTGTGGCGAGTGACCGTAGGGTGCGTCTTGACGCACCAACGTGTCACAAAAACAGACGGTGCGTCAAGACGCACCCTACGAAAACTGACCAGCGGTTAGTAAATATCAGCGTTCCGATCACGTCGAGTTACAACCAAGTTCTTTGGAGTCACCCATGCTTTGGGAAGTGGAAATTCGTCCGGCAGCCGGTCAAGTGGACCGTGAAGGTGCACGCGTCCTTGCAGAATGTTCCGGGCTGGGACTGCAGTCTGTATCCGCGGTTGAGGCGGCTCGATCGTTCCTTCTGCAGGGTGAGCTGGCAGACGACGTCGTGACTCGGATTAGCAAAAAGTTGCTCGCAGATGGCGTGGCCGAGTCGTTCTCGATTCACCAGCTCGATGCCGCGGCGAATGATTCGTCAAACGGCTCGAACGGTGGCCAACTTCTGAACGTCCTTTTTAAGGACGGCGTGACAGACAATGTTGCCAACAGTGCCTTGAAAGCGATGAAAGATCAGGATGTGTCCGTCGAAGCGGTCGCGACCTGTCGCAAGTACTGGTTCAACGACGGTGCCTCTGAAGCTGAGATCGCACGCCTCTCAGCGAAGGTTCTGTCCAACGATGCGATCGAGCATGTGGTCAGTGGCCCGTTGCAGATGGATCGAATTTCGCTCGGCGGTGATTACAAGTTCAACCTGACGCACATTTCAATTCGCGAGATGGATGACGCCGAGCTGGAGCAACTCAGCAAGGACGGACAGCTTTATCTCAGCCTCGAAGAAATGCGCACGATCAAGCAGCAGTTCGTCGATCTGGATCGCGATCCGACCGACGTCGAACTGGAAACCGTCGCGCAGACATGGAGCGAGCACTGTTCGCACAAGACGCTCGCCGGTCGGATTTCGTACGAAGATGAAAACGGTCCGCGGCAGTTCGAGAACATGCTGAAGGAAACGATTTTCGCGGCGACCGTTTCGATCCGCGAAAGCCTGGGCGACGACGACTGGTGCGTCAGCGTTTTCAAAGACAACGCCGGCATCGTGACTTTTGATGACAAGCAGAGCGTCTGCATCAAAGTCGAAACTCACAATCATCCATCGGCTCTCGAACCTTACGGTGGAGCGAACACTGGCCTTGGCGGCGTGATTCGCGACCCGCTGGGAACAGGTCTCGGCGGCCGTCCGGTTTGCAATACCGACGTCTTCTGTTTCGGCCCGCCGGATTACCCGCACGACGATTTACCTCGCGGAGTTCTGCATCCGAAAGCGGTTGCACACGGAGTGGTCGCTGGCGTGCGTGACTACGGAAACCGGATGGGTATCCCGACGGTCAACGGAGCGGTTTATTTCGACGAACGATATCTCGGCAACCCGCTCGTCTACTGTGGCAACATCGCGATGATTCCAGTCGGTAAGAGCGAAGGCGAAGCTTCGCCCGGTGACCTGATCGTCGCCGTCGGTGGCCGGACCGGCCGCGACGGAATTCACGGAGCGACGTTCTCGTCTGGTGAGTTGGATGAAGACAGCGAAATGCGATCGGCGGGCGCCGTGCAAATCGGAAATGCCATCACCGAGAAGATGGTGATGGACGTCATCCTGGAAGCTCGCGATCGAGAACTTTATTCCGCGATTACAGATTGCGGAGCCGGCGGGTTCAGCAGCGCTGTCGGAGAAATGGGCGAAGAAACCGGAGCCGAAGTCTGGCTCGACAAATGCCCGCTCAAATATACCGGATTGAGTTACACGGAAATCTGGATCAGCGAAGCTCAGGAACGGATGGTCCTGGCCGTTCCGGAAGCAAACGTCGACGAGTTCGTAAAACTCTGCTCGTCAGAAGACGTCGAAGCCGCAGTCATCGGCCGGTTCACAGATACTGAGCGGCTGGTTCTGAAGTATGGAGAAAACGAAGTCGCTGACCTGACCATGGAGTTTCTCCACGACGGTCGACCGCCGGTCATTCGAAAAGCGAGCTACAAACCCGAAGAAGAAACGTCGCTGGCGGCTCCGGAGAAAGATCGCTTCGACGACGATCTGAAATCGATTCTCGGCTCGCTGAATGTCTGCAGCAAAGAGTGGATCATTCGTCAGTACGACCACGAAGTTCAGGCCGGCAGCGTTGTGAAACCGCTGGTCGGTGTGCATCGAGACGGTCCGTCAGACGCCGCCGTCGTGCGACCGGATCTGGAATCGGACCGCGGGCTGGTCATCAGCTGCGGAATGAATCCGCGACTCGGAGACGAAGACCCGTACTGGATGGCCGCATCCGCGATCGACGAAGCCGTCCGCAACTGCGTGGCCGTCGGAGCCGACCCGGCGAAGATCGCGATCCTCGACAACTTCTGCTGGGGAAATTGCGAGCGTGAAGAAACTCTCGGAACGCTCGTTCGAGCCGCCATCGCCTGTCAGGACGTTGCGATGGCCTTCGGAACGCCGTTCGTATCCGGCAAGGACAGCCTCAACAATGAATTCTCTTACGAAGACGAGAACGGCGAAAAACAAACCGTCGTGATTCCGTCGTCACTGCTGATTACAGCCCTCGGGCAAATGGATGACGTCGAGCAGGCCGTCACGATGGATCTGAAAGCGGCTGGTAACAAACTCTTTCTTGTCGGGACAACGTTCGAAGAATTGGGTGGCAGCCACTTCGCTCTCGTCAACGGTCTCGAGGGCGGAGCTGTCCCGGTCGTCGACTTGGATCAGGCCCCGAAAATCTTCGCCGCAATGCACAAGACGATCTCCGACAGCCTGATCGAAAGCTGCCACGATCTCAGCGAAGGCGGCCTCGCCGCTTCAGTCGCCGAGATGGCTTTCGCCGGCGGTCTGGGAGTCTCTCTGAACCTGGCAGCACTCGCGGAAGCATCAGACATCGACAGCGATCCCGTGTTGCTGTTTTCAGAAAGCAACACACGATTCCTCGTCGAAGTTTCCGAACAAAACGCCGCATCCTTTGCGGAAGCACTGAGTGATCTGCCATGCGTCGAAGTCGGTAAAGTCAACGACGGCGACCAGTGCTCAGTCGTCGGAACCAGCGGCCAGACCGTGATCGAATCTTCCATCGAAGAACTTCGCCAAGTGTGGAAGCAGCCACTTGCCTGGTGAGCCGAAGGCGCTAGCCTCGGGCATGTTCAACCCGCGTGTTCGTACTGGCGGACCGCCGGAATGACGCATTCAAGGATGCGTTTCTTAACTTCCATCTGCGTGCCAAGTGGGTTGATCGTGTGCACGATTTCCGTTGAGTAGTAGTCGAGGACTGGCCGAGTCATCTCGCGGTAGATCTCGAAACGCCGTCGAATGATTCCCTCGTCGGCATCGTCAGCCCGGCCTTCGGTAAGTGCTCGGCCCTTCAGTCGCTCAACAATCGGTTCGTCAGACTCAGCTTCCAGATGCACGACCGAAAGCACGTCGACGTAATCTTCCAGCAACTCGCATTGCCGCAGTCGCCTGGGGATCCCGTCAAGAACCAGTACGTCCGTGACTGGATTGCAGTTTCCGGCCGAGATTTGTGAATCGAGCCATCGCATCCAGACCTGAACGGCAACGTCGTCGGGGACCAGTTCGCCTCGATCGATCAGGCCGAAGACGAGTCTTCCGTCGTCACTTTCCGGATCCAGATTTCGAAAAATCGAGCCGGTCGAAACGTGAAACATCCCGGTCATCGTGCCAAGCAGGGAGCCCTGAGTTCCCTTCCCAACGCCGGGCATTCCGAACATCAGGATGGCGGGCAGCCGCGCGGGAGCGCCTTCCGGAAGCGACAGGACGACTTCGTTTTCGCGGGCGGGATCCTGATCAAGCTGATTCATCTGCTGCGCTCCAGGCTGCATCTACACGAGTCCATTCGAAACCGCGTTTTAACAGGCCACTGCCGAATCGGCAATTTCGTGACGCGGCATTTCTCAACTCACCGCGAGGCGAACATCGGAACGTAGAATCTGTCCTACTGGCGAGCACGCCGGGCCACGTCTAGAATCCTTGAATTCACCGGGCAGAATGACGGATCATCGCTACCGCGGCGTCTTTCGAATGAACACCCTTTCATCTTCCAGACAGAACGATCAGAGATGAGTACTGAAGCGGCTCCACAAAAGGCGACCAGTCAGGTTCCCGATGTCTCCGGCAGGTTTGGCGAGTTCGGCCGGCGATTCGTCCCCGAAACCCTCATGCACGCTCTTGAAGAACTGACCAAAGAATACGAAAAGGCTCAACAGGATCCGGAATTCCTTGCCGATCTCGACAAGCTGCTGTCGACATTTGTCGGGCGTCCAAACCCGCTCTATTTTGCCGAGCGGCTGACCGAACACTGTGG
The DNA here is from genome assembly GCA_943787265.1 of uncultured Planctomycetaceae bacterium. Classification (GTDB taxonomy): domain Bacteria; phylum Planctomycetota; class Planctomycetia; order Planctomycetales; family Planctomycetaceae; genus JABMPE01. The sequence continues at coordinate 547,932 of CALSLT010000004.1, forward strand.
CGGCGCCCGAATTTATCTCAAGCGAGAAGATCTCAACCACACCGGCGCTCACAAAATCAACAACACAATGGGCCAGGTTCTGCTGACTCAGCGGATGGGTAAAAAGCGAGTCATCGCTGAAACCGGAGCTGGTCAGCACGGAGTCGCAACGGCCGTCGCCTGTGCAAGATTCGGGCTCGAATGCGTCGTCTACATGGGCGAAGAAGACATCCGCCGACAGAAGCTCAACGTTTTCAATATGAAAATGATGGGAGCCGAAGTTCGGGGAGTCAGTAGCGGTTCTCGAACGCTTCGAGACGCTATCAACGAGGCCATGCGAGACTGGATGTCGACGGTCGAGCACACTCATTACATCATCGGCTCAGTCGTTGGTCCGCACCCGTTCCCGATGATGGTCCGAGACTTTCAGGCCATCATCGGCCGCGAAGCTCGCAAGCAATGCCTTGAGACAGAGACCCGGCTTCCCGACGAAGTCATCGCCTGCGTCGGCGGCGGATCAAACTCGGCCGGAATGTTTTATCCGTTCGTCGATGATGAGACAGTCGCTCTGACCGGAGTCGAAGCCGGCGGTCGCGGCCCCGACCCCGGCGCCCATGCCAGCACGCTGACCTACGGTAACAAAGGCGTCCTGCACGGAAGTTACAGCTACGTTCTGCAGGACGAAGACGGCCAGACTCAGGATGTGCATTCGATTTCCGCCGGACTCGATTACCCAGGCGTCGGCCCGGAACACAGCTACTGGAGAGACACCGGCCGAGTGAACTACGTCAGCGTGACGGACGACGAAGCTCTGGAAGCATTGCAGACAATGGCCAAACTCGAAGGCATCCTGCCCGCCATCGAAAGTTCACATGCCATCGCTCATACGTTGAAGGCGGCAAAGCAACGATCGAAGGATGAAATCATCGTCGTCTGCCTTTCTGGCCGAGGCGACAAAGACGTCTACGAAGTCGCCCGCCTGCTCGGTCAAGACCTCGACTGAGCCGCTAGTGGATTATTTGATTAATTTGAGTCGTGCCTGATCCGTTCCAGTAAGTCGGAGATGATCGATGTCGTCAGTAAAAGATTCTCTCCGCAACATCGTGGATCAGCTTCCCGACGAATGCACGTGGGACGAAGTCATGGACCGAATTTACGTGAGACAGAAGATTGAGTCGGGACTTGCTGACGAATCGGCAGGCAGAACCGTGTCGCATGATGAGGTGTTTAGAAAGTATCAGAGCGACGCGTCATGACTAAACCAGTCTGGACCCGCCATGCTCAGTCTGATGTCGATGCCATATTCAACTACATTGCCAATGACTCCCGCATTTATGCACTAAGGATTATTGAATCGATTGAGTCTGCAGCCAGCGCTGCCGCACGGATGCCCGAGTCCGGTGGCATTGTGTCCGAATTCGACGACTCATCAATTCGTGAAGTTCTGACTGGACGCTACCGAATAATTTACCGGCTAAGATCGTCGGACATCCTCGTACTCACCGTCCTGCACGGTGCCCGAAACCTGACGACCTTACCTGATCAAGACTAAATCGTTTTCGAAATTGAAGCAGCAAACCGTGACTGAGCAGACTCGAATTGCGTCCACTTTCGGCGCCCTCAAAGAAGCTGGCCATCTGGCATTCATGCCGTTTATCACAGCCGGCGATCCGGATATTGATGCCACGCTGTCGGTGATCCGTGAACTCGGAACCCAGGGCGTTGACCTGATCGAAGTCGGTTTCCCCTACAGCGATCCGATCGCTGACGGACCGGTGATTCAAGCGTCGTACACACGAGCTCTCGACAAAGGGCTACACGTCAACGACATCTTTGACGGTGTGGAATCATTGCCGACCGACGAACTTCCTCCCTTAGTTGCGATGGCTTCATACGCCCTGCTCTTCCGCCGTGGCGTAGAAGAGTTTGTGAAACGGGCCGTCGAGTCCGGTTTCGCAGGATTCATCATTCCAGACCTGCCGGCCGACGAGGCTGAAGATGTTGGAAAAATTGTCCGAGCCAACGGCGCGGACCTGATTCAGCTCGTCTCACCGATGACTCCGAAACAACGGGCGACAGAGATCCTGAAAGCCGCCAGCGGATTTGTGTACTGCATCTCGGTGGCCGGCACGACGGGAGTTCGAGATGACTTGCCGCCGGAATTGACCGACCAGCTCAACTGGCTGCGAACTCAGACTGATGTTCCATTGGCAGTCGGATTCGGAATCAAAGGCCCCGAACAGGTCGACATTCTGCGGGACGCGGCTGACGGAGTGATCGTCGGCTCAGCCATTGTCCGTATGATGGAAGACCTCGGAAGCTCGGCCGAAGGCAACGCAGCGGCTCTGTCGAAAATTGGTGTGTTTGCAGAATCAATGGTCCAGGCAACTCGAAAGAAGTAACGCCATGAACGCACGGGAAGCAATCAAACTCTCGATCGATAGCGCGATGTTCATCTCGCTGGAGTACCTGGCGGACCTTTCCGATGAGGACATGCTTCAACGACCTCATCCGGAATGCAACCACATCAAGTGGCAGATGGGACACCTGATCTCGTCTGAGAATCAGATGATCAATGGAGTTTGCCCTGGATCGATGCCGGACCTTCCGGATGGCTTCACGGAGCGATACTCCAAAGAGACAGCAAAGTCCGATGACGCTGCCGCATTCAATTCAAAAGATGAACTGCGACAACTGCTCGAAGATCAACGAGCAGCAACCCTGCAGGCGCTGGCCAGCCAGTCTGATGATGATCTCGACAAACCGGCCCCTGAAGAAATGCAGGGCTACGCCCCGACCGTGGCCGACGTCTTCAGCCTCCAGGGCGGCCACTGGATGATGCACGCCGGCCAGTGGGCCGTCATTCGCCGGCAGATTGGTCGTCCACCATTATTTTGATCTCCAGCGATTGATGATTCGCGATCCAACGATCAATAGTGCCGCCATGTAGCGCCGGTGGTTTGTCGAAACCATTCGTCGTTGATCACCGTGAGTTCGTTGTCGTCCTCTGAACGCCAACGAATGATGGCCATGCAGCCGGATTCTAACGGGCCGTTGTAAGTGGCGTCTCGCGTTTTGCTGAAGTTTGTGTCGTTCAGCCAGACGCACTGTGTGCGGCCAATTGTCGATTGTGGAATCGGCCGCGAGTGGTGGCCGTAGAGCTGAAATACTGGCTGCATTTCCTGCACTGTCTCGCGCAGCAGGTTGGAGCCGAAGCGGTCTGACTCACCGCCGATGCCTCGTGGGGCACAATGAGTCAACAGGATGTCGCACGATTTTCGTCGCAGCCGCTGGACCGCTCGGTAGCTGACATTTCTACCGAAAACTGAGCGGTCGTTTCGATCAACATCGTAGGCTTCGGGTGCACCGCCGATCGCACCGATCATGACACCGGCAACGTCGGTCGTTTCGCCACTCCGCAGAAAGTAGAGCCTGTCGAAAGCGTCGACCGGTGAGAACGCCGACCCGCAAGTGACTTCCTCGAGAGCCGCAAAGTCTTCGTGATTGCCGTGGCACCAGACGACGTTGCAACGGACAGTTTCCAATGAAGACGGATCGCCATTCAGAGTGCGATCGAGTAGTTCGTCTGTGCGGACCGGTTGTGGAAGCCGGAAATAGTTCGCGAATCCGAATTCCTCAGGATCGGATCGCGCAAACCGTTTCGTGGCCTTGTCCAGCTTTGTGACATCGGGAAAGAACCCAAGGTCTCCTGCCTGAAGGATTCCATCGAGGTGCACGCCATTGTTGATTTGCCATAGTCGGCACAATTGAAACATCAGGCGCAAGTGCCCGTGCGTGTCGCCGAAAACGGCGATGTATTTGTCAGTGGTCGTCATCGTTTCGGCTCCCAGCCGATGTCTCGTTTTGGATGTTGGCAACAAAATCGTCGAACCATTCAAAGCAGTTTGACTCTTTGCCTTCCGTGAAGTTGTCGCATCGGTAAAAGGCGAGGTAGAGATCGATGTTCTTGCCAATACGACCGATCAGCGTCGTGGCGCGACGTTCAGCTTTGTCCCAGCGTCCGTCGCGATTTCCACATTGCCATGAGTTATACGCGTCGTCGTGCAGCTCGATGACGTCCAGGACGGATTCGTCATCGATGAATGATTCCGCAAAGCGACGGGCGATCATGCCGTGATGATTCTCTCCGCAGCGCGATTTGCTCTTGTCGACTCGATACTTGAACGAGTCGTGGATCAGAGTGATCAGCCGCAGGTCTCGACGAAAGGGTGAGCCATCGAAGAACTTTTCAACATTGCCGAGCACAGCCGCAATGTGAAACTTGATTTGCCCTTCGGGATGTCCGTGCCGGGGTCGGCCGAACTCGATTCCTTCGAGCCAGTCGGGATGCTCGGCGATGCGCTGTTCAACGTCGCCTTCGATCAAAAATGGAAGTGATAATTCAGTCATGTCTCTAACGTTGATTTCTCAGTGAAATTATTGAGTGTTGTGAAAATGGAAAATGCCCCCAGCGTAGTACCCTTACACGCTGGGGGCGGTTGCACTGGCACTTCAAGCGACTTGCTGACGATTCCGTTTAAGTCAGGTTGGTCAGATTGAGACCCGTTGTGTTCTTCTCTTGAACTACTCCGCCTGATGCCGATCGTTTGCTGCGACATCTGCACGAAAGCATTTGCAGCAGCATTGACCGGTTGCCCGAGGCAGTCCATCTGAACCACCCCGAGCGGAGATTTGAGTAAGAGGCGGAGGCCGGAATTGCACCAGCATCTCAACGGTGGATTTGACCTGACGTTTGATTCAACAAGTGACCATGCGAAGTAAATCTGGAGCGATAATCTCAGTTTGATTCGGATTCAGTCTGCCTCTTCCAGTTGGGCTACCCCGACAAGGTAACTCAGAAAATGGTAGTGTCGGGGGCAGGACTTGAACCTGCACTGTCGACCGATCCTCGTTTAGTTTGAGACTAAGACTAAGATTGTGCTCCGAAGAGATACTCAAAGACCGTGCCAGCGGTCTTAACTTCTTCAACAGCCATTCCGTTGGCTTCCTCACGTGCAAACTTCACAGCCTGCTGCAGATTCCGAATCCGTTGCAGAATCTGATTCTTCTCTTGAGCCGGCAGAGCACCCGAGAACTTAACAGTCCTCCACTCGCCAACCTTGACGTCTTCCGTGTACATCTCGACCTGAGCCGGGTGCTCTTTCGTCGCTTCGTACAGGATGTGACTCCGAGGAATTTTCTTCGTCCTGTTCGTCACGAACGGGTTCGAGGCAAAACAGTCCGCCGCCTGATCCCACTCCCACCTTTCGGAAGGATCGAGAACCGGAATCTGTCCAACAAACGTGTGCAGATCGGTGAGCTGCTTCTCAAGAAACAGAAGGTGCGTGACGGGAGCGTTGGAGACAATGGTTTGCCCATCGACAACGACGTCCGATCGTGCCGCACAGTTCGAGTAATCCTGAGTCGCCGTCACATTGAACAGCTCCGAGAGTGCCGTACGAGCATCCGCTATCGCCTGCCGTGCTGAATACTGCACGTTCTTCCGTTCGGGAGGCAAGGCTTCGCCTTCCTCATCGACCGGCTGATAAACCCGACTGATACCATCGAAGAGAGCATCCTTCTGAAGCCTCTTGTAGACCTCAGTAATGTCCTTCTGACTCTGCGACTTCCGCCCACTCAGGACGGCAATAATCTGGTTGAGCTTTGGCATTTCTATAACCTCTTCTTCCAATACAAGTCCCGGTCTTACTTTTAGCCGGGCGCATTCTGTGCGTGTGAATTGACTGTGTTTGCAACGATCTCGCCTGAGTATTCGACGACTTTCGAAACGGATGCGAGGAATGCTCTGAATCGCCTTCGCGCAGCGTGATTGACGCTGATCGGGGCTTGTGTGGCGACTGGCTCTCGCTCTTCCTGCGGGCCTCGCCAGGCTGACCGTGCTACGTCCGCACGGCGAATTTACTCTAAGTTCTGATCTCTTTGTTTGGGCGATAGACCCACGGTTGCAAAAGAAGTTCGCGGAACTTCGTTAAATCTCAAAATCGAGATGTTTCAGGCCGGGCCGCCTCGACCGAACCAGATATCAGCGATGACTTCCGGCACGATCTCATTGACAGCTCGAGAGTGTGCCCAGGCAATCGTGTCAGGACGTCGTGCGGCATCGGTGTTGAGAAACTCCGGATCAGGAGTCACTCCCACTCGCCCAAGGTCAAGGCGGTCGGAGTCCCAACAGGTTTGAATCGTGACGTCTTCGTGCGTGACTTCGTCGGTGTGATCGCGACACGCAACGTAGAGCAGGTCGAACTCGGTATCGTCCAAGTCGAAAACCTCACCGCGTAACATCTTCGCATACTCAGCACCGCGATGGCCGTGCCCGATGTCAGCTCCGTCATGGTGCCTCTGCGAATCATGCAGAAATGCGAATAGCTCCACGACTTTGCGATTTGCTCCGGTCTCCTCGGACAGCCGCATGCCATTGTCGTAAACACGTCCCCAGTGTGTCAGCCCGTGAATTCCCAGCCAGCTTGTAAACTGGTCGTGAAGGATTCGGATGATCAAAGAATGCCACTGAAACATGCTTGTCCTTCTCAGCGGGGTGGCCCAGACAATCTAAAAGAGATTGTCTGGGCCACCCCGCGCCTTAATCACTGTACCGTTCGCTGATTAAGATCAGCTGCTCACAACGAACCGGGGACCACCCACCACGGATGGCCCCCGGAATAATGGACAGAAGGTTGTCGATTTATGTCACGACTTTCGTGACAACGCCCGAACCGACGGTCTTGCCGCCTTCTCGGATGGCGAATCGGTCTCCCGTGTCGAGAGCGACCGGACAGTTCAACGTTACATCAAGCTGAACGCCTTCGCCTGGCAGACACATCTCGGCATCGCCGATCAATGTCGTCAGGCCCGTAACGTTGGTTGTCCGGAAGAAGAACTGCGGTGAGTAGCCGCTGAAGAACGGAGTGTGACGCCCGCCTTCGTCCTTACCCAGAACGTAGACTTCCGCCTCAAACCGCTGCCGCGGCTGCAAACTGTTCTTCGCCGCCAGCACGTGACCACGCTGCACTTCGTCATGACGAATTCCTCGCAGACGCAACCCAACGTTGTCGCCGGCTTCGGCCGAATCCATGATCTGGCCGAAAGTCTCGACGCTCGTGCAGACAGTTTCACGAAGCTCGTCCGACAGCCCGACAATGTCGATACTGTCGCCCGGCCGAATGACTCCCTGCTCAACATTGCCGGTGGCGACCGTGCCGATGCCTTCAATCGAGAACACATTCTCGACCGGCATCAGAAACGGTTTGTCGACACTCCGAGCCGGCTCCGGAATGTAAGTGTCGAGAGCATCGAGCAAATTGCTGATGCACCGAGACGATTCCGGATCTGTTGGATTGTCATGAGCCAGCATGGCCGAACCACGCACAAATGGCACCTCGTCTCCGGGAAATCCGTACTGTGTGAGCAGTTCTCGGAGTTCCATTTCGACAAGTTCCAGCAGCTCGGGATCTTCGACGAGGTCGCACTTATTCATAAAGACGACCAGCCGAGGCACACCAACCTGCCGGGCCAGCAACACGTGTTCGCGAGTCTGCGGCATCGGGCCGTCCGCTGCCGACACAAGCAACACTGCGCCGTCCATCTGAGCCGCCCCGGTAATCATGTTCTTAATAAAGTCCGCATGACCAGGACAGTCGATGTGAGCGTAGTGCCGCTCCTCGGATTCATACTCGACATGAGAAGCGATGACGGTCACCGTCTTGTTCTTGTCGCGCACGATGCCACCGGCTGCTATTTGCTCGTACGGTTTGTACGTGGCAAGTCCACGCTCCGATTGAACACGCAGGATGGCAGAGGTGAGAGTCGTCTTGCCGTGGTCAATGTGACCGATGGTTCCGACGTTGACATTCACCTTCTCTCTGAAAAACGTTCCCTTGGCCATTGGTTCCTCCTTTCAAGAGGTAAAAGAAAAGTGGGGAACGAAACGAAATCTGCCGAACGTCACGCTGGTCGAGAGACTCCTTGCCAGAGAGCCCCGTTACCATCGCGACAGGCAGAAACACGCTTCAATGCGGTGAGCCTGCTTCTTTCACTCGCCACTCAGAAAGTCGATCACGTTGACCGTCCGTCGTCGCGGTGCTGAATCAATGCTGACTCTCTCCATACCGTGGGTACAGAATTGCGATGCAGACACCATTTCGAATCGCAGGTTCACACGGTTTTCTGAAACCGACCGGTGGGCGCGCATCGGGAGCGAGTTGATGCTGGATGAAACACTGCCAACGTCCACACAGAGTGCTCCGCCAGCGGCCACTGCACTCCGTTGGGAAGTCGCTTGTTCCACAGAAGAATTGCGACGGCAAAGATCGTGATCGCAGAGTCCGATCCATCAATCGAATAGTGCAACGGCTCCCCGCTGTCAGCCTGGAAACTCACCGTAACTTCGGACGCCGAGTCTATCAGTCGGCGACGACGATCGGGCCGGCGGCTTTGACTTCGGTGCTAACGCCGGCTTCGTATTCTTTGAAATTGTCACGAAAGAGTGTTGCCAGGCGGGATGCCGTTCGGTCGTACTCGTCGGCGTCTTTCCAGGTGTTTCTCGGGATGAGGATCTCTGACGGGACGCTCGGGCATTCTGTCACAACGTTGAAGCCGAATGTGGGGTCTTTCGCGACCGGAGCGTCGCTCAGTTCGCCGGAATAAATCGCGTCGATCATTGATCTTGTGTGAACGAGCGGGACTCGATTGCCGACTCCGTGTGCTCCGCCACTCCAACCGGTGTTTACCAGCCAGACATTCGCGTTGTGTTTTCTGAGTTTCTCAGAAAGCAGCGAGGCATAGTGACCAGGATGCCAGACAAGGAAGGGGCCACCGAAACATGGTGAGAATGTGGCCTGCGGCTCGGTTACTCCCATTTCTGTTCCAGCGACTTTGGCAGTGTAGCCGCTGATGAAGTGGTACTCGGCCTGCTCAGGAGTCAGTCGACTGAGAGGTGGCAGCACTCCGAAGGCATCGCATGTCAGAAAGATGACATTGGAAGGGTGACCGGCGACGCACGGGACGCGCGCGTTTTCGATGTATTCGATCGGGTAAGAACCACGAGTGTTCTCAGTGATCGTGGTATCTTCGAAGTCGACGTGATGATGAGCTTTGTCGTAAACGACGTTCTCCAGAACCGCTCCGAAACGCAGCGAGTCGAAGATTTGCGGCTCTGCTTCACGCGTCAAGTAGACGGCCTTGGCGTAGCAGCCGCCTTCGATGTTGAAGATGCCGGTGTCCGACCAGCAATGTTCGTCGTCGCCGATTAACTCGCGTTTTGGATCGGCGGAGAGCGTTGTTTTGCCGGTTCCAGACAAGCCGAACAGCACGGCGGACTCGTCGGTCTTCGTGTCGGCGGTCGCTGAGCAGTGCATCGACAGGATGCCAGACTTCGGCATTGCGTAGTTCATGTAAGTGAAGACGGCTTTTTTCATTTCCCCGGCGTATTCCGTGCCGAGAATGATGACTTCTCGATATTCCAGCGACAGATCAACGCTCGTCCTGGAAGTCATACCGCTGGTGTAGCGGTTGGCGGGAAATCCACCCGCGTTGTAGATCACCAGGTCGGGATCGCCGAAGGTCTGCAATCCTTCGTCCGTCGGACGGATCAGCATGTTGTGCATAAACAGTGCGTGATAAGGTCGCGAGCAGATCACGCGAACTTTCAGTCGAGTATCTGGATCCCAGCCTGCGTAACCATCCATCACGTACAGATGACTTCGCGTGTTGAGATAGTCGATCGCACGTTCACGATTACTTAAGAACGTGTGCTCTTCCATCGGAAAGTTGACCGGTCCCCACCAGACGTCGTTCTCTGAATCAGCGTGCTGGACGACTCGTTTGTCTTTGGGAGACCTGCCGGTTTTCTCGCCAGACAACGCGATCAATGCACCAGTGTCAGAGATGGCCGTGCCCGGCTCATGCCGAATCGCTTCTTCATAGAGCGTCGATGGGGACAGGTTTCGTCGGATATCCCGGACGCTGATTTCGTTCGACCGTAAATTGAACTCATCCATGAGTGCACGCCCCTGCCGCGATTCGGAATTCAGAACTGTAGGATGCTTCTCGACGCACCAGTCCGAACCGTGTCATTTTTCAGTTGGTGCGTCAAGACGCACCCTGCGGCTTTGGCGCTACACCGTCGAAACTTCCGGAGATGCGGTCGAAGGAGCATCGCTGCCTGACGAGCATTTGCGGGCAACACGGACCAGCCCGTCGACACTCAGGTCAATCGAGTCGAGCAACTCACCTCGTTCGCCGTGTTCGACGAATCGATCGGGGATACCAAGGCGTTTGATGTTTGACGTGTTGAGCCCGGCATCGCTGGCGGCTTCCAGAACGGCTGAACCGAAACCACCAACAACGGTTGATTCTTCGACGGTGATGACGAACGGGCATTCGCGGACGGCTCGCAGGATTGTTTCCGCATCTAGCGGTTTGGCGAATCGTGCATTGATGACGCCGACATCCAGCCCTTCTGATCGCAACTGCTCGGCAGCGGCTACACAGTCAGAAAACTGAGTTCCAAACGCGACGAACATGCCGTCGTTGCCCCATTGATAGATCTCGGACTTGCCGAGTTCGATGCCGGAAGCTGGCCGTTCGACAGTTGCCGCGCCAGTCTTCGGGTAACGAATTGAAACCGGACCGTCGTGGGTCAATGAGAAATCAAGCATCGGTGCAACATCGGCGGCGTCTCCGGGAGCCATCACGACGATGTTCGGGAACGACCGCATGTACGTGTTGTCGAAGACGCCGTGGTGAGTTGGTCCGTCCGGTCCGCAGAGTCCGGCTCGGTCGAGCGTGAATGTCACTGGCAGGTTCTGCAGAGCGACTTCCTGGAAGATTTGGTCGTAGCTTCTTTGCAGGAACGTGCTGTAGATATCGACGATTGGTCGCATGCCGGTTTTGGCCATGCCAGCGGCAAAGGCGACGGTGTGACCTTCCGTGATGCCCGTATCGAAAAAGCGATCGGGGAAGTCGGCTCGGATTTTTCCGAGATCATTGCCGGCACACATCGCGGCCGTGTGAACGCAGACTCGGTGGTCGCGTTTCATCATGCCATAAATCGCGTCGCTGACCAGGTTCGTATACGCCGCCGATTTGGCTTTCTTGACCGGAACGATCTCGTTGTCTTCGGTACGGCTGAACGGAGCCGGCGTGTGGAACTTGACCGGGTCTTCGCAGGCTGGTTCGAAACCGTGCCCCTTTTCGGTCAGCACGTGAAGCATGACCGGGCCTTTGATGTCCCGCACCATTTCCAGGTGCCGCTGCAAGGCTGTCAGGTCATGACCGTCGACCGGGCCGACGTAACGGAAGCCCATCTCTTCCCAAAGCATGCCGCCGTGCAGCATGTTCTTCATGGCTTCTTTGAAGTTGCCCAGTGCGTGCTCAACCGGCTCGCCGACGACGGGTACTTTGTTAAGTAACCAGGCAACGTCGCGTTTCAGGCCGTTGTAGAACGGGGCGAGTCGCGCCTTGTCGAGGTATTCGGCCAGTCCGCCAACTCGCGGGCAGATGCCCATACGGTTGTCGTTCAGAATGACCAGCATGTCTTTCTTCAGACCGACGGCGTTGGTCATGGCTTCCCAGACGATGCCCGACGGAAGCGCGCCGTCACCGATGACAGCGACCGATCGTCGATCATCCTGACCAATGAGATCGTCTCCGGCTTTCAGGCCGAGCGCCGTCGACACGCTGCAACCGGCGTGGCCCGTCATGAAAAGGTCGTACTCGGACTCGTCCGGATTCGGGTAGCCCATCAGGCCGCCGCGAGTTCGAAGCCCGTCGAAATGTTTGTACCGACCTGTCACGAGTTTGTGCGGGTAGATCTGATGACCCGTGTCCCAGATCAGGCGATCCTGCGAGAAGTCGTAAGCAAGGTGCAGCGCGATGCACAGCTCGACAACGCCGAGATTGCTGGCGAAGTGTGCGGCACGGTCTTCGACAACAGAACACAGAACTTCGCGGATCTCAGCCGCGAGTTGCACGAGCTGTTCCGGCTCGTAATTCTGAATGTCTTTTGCCGATTCAATCTGAGGGAGCAGTTCAAGCTTCATCAGTGATCTCTTTCCAGTACGAAACGCGCCAAGGCTTCCAACCGAAGACCCCGATCGCCCAGTGGTTCGATCGAGCGGCAGGCCTCGTCAATCAATGACGTTGCCCGCCGGCGGCTTTCTTCGAGTCCCAATAGACCCGGATAAGTGAGTTTACCGAGTTCGGCGTCTTTGCGAACGCCTTTGCCCATTTTGGCTTCATCGCCGGTGATGTCCAGAAGGTCATCCGCAATCTGGAAGGCCAGGCCAACACATTTTCCAAAATGATCGAGCATTTCGACCGTGTTTTTGTCGGCTTTGGCAATCCGCCCGCCCATTGTCAGAGCTGATCGTAACAACCTGCCTGTTTTCCGCAGATGGATCGCCTCAAGCTGCGAAACCTTGCGGGTTTGTTCGCTTTGTTCGTCCGTACCCGTTTGACCAGATTCTGAATCGACAGTTCCGTCGGCCTCAGACGCGTCTGCCATTTCAGCTCGCTCGCCCTGCAAATCAGCCATCTGACCGCCAACCATCCCGTCGACACCGGCCGCCGATGCGAGGTCGAGAACACATGCAACAGCGACTTCAGCGGGTTTGATGTCGCGAGCCAAGATCTCGAACGCCAGAGTCAGCAGCCCGTCGCCAGCAAGAATCGCGGTCGCTTCGTCGAACTGTTTGTGATTTGTCGGTCGACCTCGGCGGAGATCGTCGTTGTCCATCGCCGGCAGATCGTCATGGATCAGCGAATAAGTATGGATGAACTCGATGGCCACCGCTGCGGGGATGGCATCTGTCGGATTCCCGCCGCACGCTTCGCAAGCAAGCAGCACCATAACTGGCCGCAGTCGCTTGCCGCCGGCTTCGACTGAGTAACGCATCGAATCGCGCAGCCGAGCAGGGCAATCGTGGTTCGGCGCGAGGTAACGCTCGAATCCTTCTTCGACGATCTTCCTGAACTCACCAAACACCGGACGTCCCTTCCGAGGCGCAATCGACCGTTCCATTCATCTGTGAATGGCCGAAGCTTCTCAGCGGGGAACAAAACTGTCAAACACGAAGTCCATGAATTGCGACCGTTCTCCCAGATTCCTTGACGGTCATCGACTAACCCAGCGACGAAAACACGGAGTGGTACTTCGCAACGACTTGGTCATCGACTGACGCCGGCTGCTTAAACCAGCGGATCATGAACGCTTCGTCCGGGACACCTTCGAACTCGCAGCCGACGTTGCTGTCAGATGCCGTAGCAAATCCGAACTTTGGATAGTACTCCGGATGCCCGAGCACAATAACGAATTCGCAATCACTGGATGCCGCGATTTCGAGTCCCGCCTCAACTAACTTTGCTCCGATTCCGCGCCGCTGAAACTCCGGAAGCACAGAAACTGGAGCAAGACCAAGTCCTTTCGAACAATGATCTTCCAGATCGATCGTGGCGGGTGAAAACAGAATGTGGCCGACAATCTGGTCAGACACTTCCGCAACCAACGAAATCGTAGCGGCATTCTGAGATCGCAACTCGTCGATCAGTCTCGCTTCGCCGTTGTAACCGAATTCGCTGCCTTCAAACGCTCGTTCGGTTAGTTCACGGATTACTGATTCGTCACCTGGTTTCTCACCACGAATTTTAACGTGCAGTTCGTTCATAGATTATTCCAACAGGCGATCGGGTAACTCTTGCCGCGAGTTGCCAGGTAAACATTCCAGAAGTCACACGAACGCGGACCCGACGATGTTGGAAAGGTTCACGAGTCGCCACGGAGCACGCGATCGAATTGCCGAGGTAAACAGCAGGCAGAAGCCGTTTCGGTCAGGATCGATCCAGCACATCGTTCCGGTGGCTCCCGTATGGCCGAAGACGTTTGGTCCGAGAGTGTCGCCCCAACTTCGAGACGTGCCGCGAGAGTTCAGACTCCACCCAAGCCCCCACGGTCTGATTTTGGTGACGGAATCCGAAATGTCCGGCTGATCGACCAGGCGATTGGTTGTCATCGCCTGAACGGTGCTTTGCGAAAGCAGTCGAACGTCGCCGTAGGATCCGCCGTTCAGAAGCAATTGGCAAATCACCGCGAAGTCTTCCGGCGAGCTGAACATCCCACCCCACGGAGCGCCAAGTTCCTGCCAGTAGCGACTGTTCCAACCAAAGTTCGAACCAATCTGATAGTCGGGAACTTCGACACGAACCAGGCGTTCTCGATCAAAGCCCTTTGAACCAAGTCCTGTCGACTTCAAGCCGACCGGCTCAAGCATCTCGCGGCGAATGAATTCGTGAATCGTCATGCCAGAGATCCGTTGGACCAACTCGGCGACGACCAGCGTTCCCATGCTCTGATACGAAGAGTCCGTGCCCGGTGGAAAGAGCGGCATCGCGTTGATGGCTCCGTCGATAAACGTACTAAGCGGCGCGTGCTTCTGTCGCAGTTCGGCGTTGTCAGGAACCATGTCCGGCATGCCGGACGTATGAGTAAACAGGTGAAGAACCAGCGTCTCTTCTTTGTGATGCGCCGCGAAGTCCGGAATGTATCTCATGACCGGATCGGTCAGATTGAGTAACCCGCGCTCGACGAGCATCATCGCCGCCATGTACGTGACCGGTTTCGTGATCGACGCCAGCAGAAACATTCCGTCGCGACGGATATCTCCAGCGGCCGGCTCGGCTCCCTGCTTTCCGAAGAATTTCGGTTCGGCGATCTTCCCGTTTCGCCCGACGACAATCGCACCGCCTGGAACAGGAGCGTCGGGTCCGGTCGTCCATTCACGAAGCAGGTCGTTCGCGACGTCGAGTCGGCTCTGGTCGAGACCGATGTCACTCGCTTTGGCAATTGGAAGATGTGGCATCGATCGTTCCTCAGAGTTTCCGGCTGAGGAACGTCCATCTGCAGCTTCGCAGACGATGTCGTCTCAGCGCTGGTAAATTGGCAGGTACTGATACTCTACCGCCAGCGCAAGCACGGACATACTGGTTGCGTAAATCGGACCGAACGATGCTTCGGAACCGTCTCGAGGGTGCCAGCTACCGTTGGGCTGCTGCTTCGAGAGTAGCAATGATGTGATGTGATCTCGCGTGACGTCCCAGTGACGGCCGCCGACCTGAAACATCCCCACCGTGCAATAGTAAACGCCGTAAAAAAAGAAGCCGTCTTCGTACTCCAATGGCCGACCCAGCAAATAGTCCGCGGCCCTCATCGTTGCCGGAGCGTGGTGCTCGCCGCAGATTTCCAGACACAGAATCCCCGTGCCGGTACGAGTTGGATTCGCGCCGTGATTCGGGTGGTACGAAAACCCTCCGTTTTTGTGGGCGCACTTGTTGACGTAGGAGACGGCGTATTCAATCGCTTCGGCGGGCACATCACAGCCGACGTTCTTCGCCGCTCGCAGCGCCAGAAGTTGCCAGCCGGTCACGCTGAGATCGCTGTCGTTGCTCGACGCGTGATACCTCCATCCGCCGGCATGGTCTCGTCCTTTCGGAACGGCCTGTGCCTTGAGAATCAGAAGGATGGCTTTTTCCAGACTGCTGCGAACTCGATCGCTAAGTGACGCATCGACCATGCCGGCGACTTCCGCCAGCATCAACGTGCAGATTCCATGCGTGTACATTGGCCCGGTGCCAGCCCGATGCCGAAACAGCCCGTCGTTGGGCCGCTGAGTGCTAAGCACCCAGCGAATTCCTCGTTCCATCGCGTCGCCATAGGGGCCTTCTCCTGGAACATGCCCGGCGGCCATGAACGACATGATGGCAAGCGACGTCGTGGAAGCCGCATCGAGCCCGCGGCTGGGATTCTTAAGCTGCCATGCACCTGAGGGTTTCTGTTGAGCCGCCAGGAAGCTGAGGGCTCGGACGATAGAACGGTCGACTTCCCGATCACTGGGAGCACCCTGCGTATACGCCGATTTAGCCGTCACCCAGACGAGCAAAGCAGCGAGCAGAAGAAGATGCAGACATCGATTCATGAGTGACGCTATCCTTCGCCGCCGAAACAAATAGAAAAACGAACGCAGTTCAAGCGGTAAGCATAACGTGGTCACACGGCGTCCCCCAGAGAGGTGTGTGGTGACGCCAGTGTGGTTTGCGACTCGTCAATCAAAACAGGTAGCAAAGAGAGATCATGGACGATTCCAGGTACGACCTGATTATCATCGGTGGCGGCCACAACGGCCTGGTGTGTGCTTTCGAGATGGCTCGTGCGGGCCGAAAGGTGCTCGTACTGGAGCGGCGAAGTCTCGTCGGCGGCTGTGCCGTGACGGAGGAACTCTGGCCGGGATACCGAGTCTCGACGGCTTCTTACGTAGTCAGTCTGTTGCTTCCAGAGATCGAAGAAGGAATGGACCTGAAGCGGCACGGCTACAAGGTCCTGCCTCGCACGCCGTCCTCGTTCACTCCGCTGGAAGATGGCCGGTACTTGCTGCTGGGTCCGGACGAAGAAATGACTCGCCGCGAGATCGCAAAGTTTTCACAGCGAGACGCGGACGCCTACCCTCGGTACAACCGACTTCTGGAACGAATCGCCGAGTGTCTTGAGCCCGTCCTGAATCAGACTCCGCCGGACCTGTTGCCGCTGCCTCGTGAATGGCGGGAGATCTCGTTCGGCAAAAAACTGCGAGACACAAAGACCGGCTGGTCGATCTTCCAGGCTTTGAAGCAGCTTGGCTCGGACATGCCGGAAGCGATTGAGCTGTTGACGGGTGCCGCTCGACCGATTCTTGATCGTTGGTTCGAGTCGGACATTCTGAAAGCGACATTGGCGACCGACGCCATCATCGGAACGTTTCAACCGATCTCGGCTCCCGGCACAGCCTACGTGTTGCTGCATCATGTGATGGGCTCTTCTGGCGGAGCTCGCGGAGTGTGGGGTTATGTCGAAGGCGGCATGGGCGGTTTGACTCAGGCGATGGCAAAGTCGTGCGAAGAAGCTGGAGTCACCATCCGAACCGACGCCGAAGTAGCCTCGATCCGCGTCATTGATAACAAAGCCTGCGGAGTGGTTCTTTCGACAGGCGAGGAAATCCGAGCAAAAAGCGTCGCGTCAAACGTCGACGCGCATCTGACGTTCGAGAAGTTTCTCGACGCGGAGCAGTTGCCGGATGACTTTGCGCGAGCAGTCAACCGGATCGATTACTCGTCGGCGAGCATGAAGATCAATCTGGCGGTCAGCGAACTACCGGACTTCACCTGCCTGCCTGGAAACTCGGAAGTCGGACCGCAGCATCGAGGCACCATTCATATCGGCTGCGAACTGGAATATCTGGAACGAGCCTACGACGACGCGAAGTATGGTCGACCTTCGCAACGACCTATCGTTGAGATGACGATCCCAACTTCGGTCGACAAGACGCTGACACCAGACGGGCATCACATTCTGTCGTTGTTCGTGCAGTACGCTCCGTACAATCTTGCGGAAGGCAACTGGGGCGACGTCAAAGAAGAGTTCGCCGACCGGTGCATCGCAGAAATTGCCAGATACGCGCCGAACGTTCCGGCATCGATCATCCACCGGCAGATTCTTTCACCAGTAGATCTGGAACGCGTCTACGGATTAACCGGCGGCAACATTTTTCAAGGAGCGATGCCGCTGCACCAGCTCTTCAGCATGCGCCCGGTTGCCGGTTGGAGCGATTATCGAACGCCGATCGGCGGCTTGTATATTTGCGGCAGCGCGGCGCACCCTGGCGGAGGCGTCATGGGCGCTTGCGGCTTGAACGCCGCCCGCGAAATTCTGAGAGACGGCCGCTGATCTGCCATTCAACGAGCAGACCAGCGACTGTGTATCTCTCTGCAGTTATTCCGCTCCGGTTGCGACTGAACCGCGAACAGCTTTCGCCATCTTCTCCTTCGGCGGCTCTGTCTGCCACGGTGAGGTGAGCCACAGAATCGCTCGACCATCCTCACTCGCTGTCAGCACGTATTTGCCGTTTGGAGAGAACGCGACCGAGGTCACTTCACGAGTGTGACCATCGAGAGTCAGGATTTCCTTGTTCTCTTTCGTGTCCCAAAGTTTGACCGCTCCATCCTGACTGGCCGTGACGGCGCGAGTCGGGTCGTTGCCCGGTGCAAAGGCAACAGATGTGACTCGAGCGGTGTGTCCGGCGAGAACTGACAGCTCTTTGCCGTTTGTCGCATCCCAGATTCGAGCGGTGTTGTCCTCACTGGCTGTGATGACGAACTTGCCGTCGTCTGAGAATTCGGCTGAAAGCACAGCCCACTCGTGCCCGTTGAAGACCTGAGCAACGGTAGCTTCGACACTCGCAGAACCGTTCGCTTGAGCTGATCCCTTCAGTTCCCAGATTCGAGCCGTTCGGTCATTGGACGAAGTCAGAATCTGCAAGCCGTCTTTAGAGAACGTCGCATGCCTGACTCGGTCTTCATGGCCAGTCAACGTGGCTAGAACAGCTCCGTTCGAAGCGTCCCAGATTTTGGCCGTACCGTCGTCGCTGGCTGTCAAAACGTACTTGCCATCCGGAGAGAAGACGGCTGAGTTGACGAACCCTGTGTGCCCATCATCACCTGCCAGTTTTCGCAGATCGGCACCCGTGTTCGAATCCCAGATTCGGGCTGAGAAGTCCCAGCTTCCGGTGACGATCTTCGAGCCGTCCGGCGAGTAGCTGGCCGAAGCGATGACGCCATGTGGACTGAACGCGACGAGCGTTTCGTCGTTTTCACGTTGAGCAGACTTCAAGCCGATCAGTTTTGCATCGCTGCCGCCGAGGGCAAGGATACCAAGGTCACTCTTAAGCGGAGCGAAGATGGCCGACCAGAGTTGACCGGTCGAAACGTACGTCTGATCCGCTGTGATTGGCTCCGTGGTATTTTCAAGTGAGAAGATCAGGGTCTTCCGGCCGTTGGCATCAACTGCCAAAGCCTTTGAGCCGGCGTCGTTGATGGCCACGTCAGTAATCTTTGCGTCTCCGCGATCAAGTTCTGCGATTACTTTTGCGGTATCGGCGTCCCAAAGACGAACGCTTCCGTCTCCGCATGCTGTCAGAACCTGATGAGTGTTCGGTCGAAGCGACATCGCGACGACAGAGTCGGGGTGACTGAGAATCAGCGATGGAACTTCCTCACCAGAGGTAGCATCCCATTGAGCGACCGTTCTGTCGGCACTTGCTGTCAGAACGCGATTCGTTCCTGGAAGGAAGGCGGCATCGGTAATTCGACTGCGTGCGTGACCTTTCAATTCGCGGACCACTTTTTGAGTCTTAATATCCCAGATGAAAACACGACCGCTGGAATCACCCGTCAGAAGTCGCTGATCATTTTCCGAAATCGCGACAGCAGTGACCTCATTGTTATGGCCCTTGGAGTCCTTTTCGCCTTTGAAGGCGGATGCCAGCTCGCCGGTTTCCGCATTCCACATTTTGGCAGAATTGTCGTCGCCGCCTGTGATCACCCATTTGCCGTCATTTGAAACGGTCAGGGCCGCAGCTCGACCAGTATGCTCGAGCCGGACAAGTTGAGTTCCAGAGTCGACATCCCAAATTCGGACCGTGTTATCAACCGCTCCCGTCGCAAGTCGTTTTCCGCCAGGGAAGAAGGCTGCCGACGTCGCAAGGAATGAATGCCCCTCAGCAAACACATTGAGCGGCTGCCCAGTAAATGTTTCCCAGGTTCTGGCCGTTCGGTCACGACTGGCAGTCACGATTCGTTCTCCGTCAGGAGAAAAACCAGCAGAGAGAATTGCATCAACATGACCTTCGAGAACCTGCCCCTGAAGAACTCGAATTTCTTCGTACTCGCTGATGTTCCATTTTCGGATGCTGTTGTCGTGGCTTCCGGACAGAATGACCTGATCGCTTTCCGCGAAGGCGACTGTCCTGACTGCTCCGTCATGACCACGGAAAGATTTCAACAGCTGGCCACCTTCAGCATCCCAGAATCGAATCGTGTTGTCCTGGCTGCCGCTGATGATGCGCGAGCCATCTTTCGAAAAGGCGACCGTTCGCACTGGCCCGTTGTGTCCATCCAGGCTTTTGAATTTTGGTGGTGGAACAACACTGCCAGAATTCGACGTCAGTCGAGTGAAGTCGTAAGGTCGAACATCGCTCGGCCGCCAAACGAGAACTCGTTTGTCGTATCCGCCGGTGACAACCGCGTCGCCGGTCGACGAGAAAGCGGCCGAATACACCGGGCCATGATGTCCCGTGAACGGTGCACCGGGTTCGCCGGTTTGAGAGTCCCAGACGATTGCCGTGCCGTCCTGGCTGGCGGTGACGACCTTCTTCTCGTCCGGTGAGAACTGAGCATCCCACACCCACCAGTTGTGGCCGAGGAATCGGCGTTCCTGTATGCCAGTTGCCACATTCCAAAGCCGCGCTGAATTGTCGTAAGAGGTGGTCAGCAACTTCTGTCCACCGTTGCTTCCTTTTGAAAAGTGGACACTGAGAACTGCGTCCGTGTGAGACGACGCCTCGTCTGTGTCGTTGCCAAACTTCTGTGCGACTCGTTCTCCCGTTTCGGCATTCCAAACCTGGACGTATCCGTTAACGGTGTCGTTACTCCCAGTGGCGATCCACTTTCCGTCTGAGGACCAGTCAACAGCATGGATGTAAAGACCTTCGTGCTTAAGTTGCAAGAGTTGCTGTCCTGATTCCAGATCCCAGACTGTCGCCGAGCCGTTCCAGCCACCGGTAACAAATTGAGTTCCGTTCGGGGCAAGAGCGATCGCGTCAACCGGATCTTTATTATCAAACGTGCCGATACTCTGCGAGCAAAGGTGCATCAGACGACCCCACTCCCAGTTTCGCAAGTGAGGCGGGCAGTCGTCCAGAATAGTAATCGCTGCGTCGAAAGCGTTTTCACGAATTTTCGCGTCAGCCAGACCGATCCTCGCAATGTAGGCCTGGTACTGTTCGGCCTTCTGTGCAAGTTCCGCTTCGACTCGCTTCTTGTCTGCAATGCCCTTCTGCTTGATCGCATCTTTTTCGTTGCTAAGGGCGATTAACTTCTGTTTCTGAGCTTCCTTTTCACTGGCAACAGCTTTCTCTTCATTTTCTACCGCGATGCCTTTTTGCTTCAGAGCTTCTGCCGCACTCGCAACAGCTTTCTTTTCGTTGAGGACGGCGATGCCCTTTTGTTTCTGAGCCTCTGCTTCGCTGACAACGGCCTTCTTCTCATTTTCTTCTGCGATGCCCTTTTGCTTCACAGCTTCTGCCGCGCTCGCAACAGCTTTCTTTTCATTGAGGACAGCGATGCCCTTCTGTTTCTGAGCTTCCGCTTCACTGGCGACTGCCTTCTTTTCGTTTTCCTGAGCTCGCAGTCGTTGTTTGGCTTCCTTCTCTTGAGCTTCCAACGCGGCGTCTTTCGCAGCTAGAGCCAAGAGCTTCTGTTTAGCTTCCTGTTTCTGAGCTTCGACCGCCTTCTGTTCGTTTGCCACGGCAATCAGCTTTTGTTCCTCGGCCTTCTTCTCGTTCTCTTTGGCCAAGCCTTCCTGACGCTTCGCTTCTTTTTCGTTTAATTTCGCGAAGGCTTCCTGTTCAACAGCGATCTGTTTCTGCGCGACAGCTTCTTGCCGTTCCACAAACGCCCAGCCGGCAAGTCCTGACATCATGATCAGAGCAGCCACCGTTCCGATTGTCATGACGCGGCGCATCTTGGCGCGGGCTGCCTTCTGCTCTTCAAGCTGACGTTCACGAGCCAGCACTGTGTTCTTCGCATCAAGCAACTCCTGGTGCAACGCTTTATGTTCTGGAATCTCGACGTTCAGAAGCGACATCCCAAGGTCAAAGTCGCCCTTCTGCTGAGCGCACATCGCGTAGGCCAGCTTCGTCTCGACGAGACCTTTTTGAGCGTGCTTGTTGTTGCCCCAAAGGTTCAACGCTTCTTCATAGCCAAAGCGAGCTCGGGCGAAGAGGTCGTAGTCCTGCTTTTCTTTGGCCTCACGCAACTCTTCGAGAGCACGCAACGTCAGTGTGATACTTTCAGTGTGCGACTGGTAATCCTGAATTCCGGCCTGAAATTCGTCGACCGTCTGGTATCGATCTTCAAGCTTCGTCGCCATCGCCTTATGCGCGATTTTCAGAAGTTCGCCGGTCGGATCGTTTCGTTTCGTTCGTTCGTTGTCAGCATCACGAATCTTGTTCCGAGCCGCAGACATCAGACACTTCATCGCGTTCTTACCCGCGTGAGGTGGCTTGCCCGTGACAACTTCAAACAGAATCGCACCCAGAAGGTAGACGTCGCTGCGTGGTCCAATTTTCTTAATGGGACCAGTAGCCATTTCCGGAGCCATGTAGGCGGGTGTCCCGCCCATGCTTGTACTTTCGGTGATGCTCGCCGACTTGCGGAAACCCTCGGTCGAATACGCAAGGCCCCAGTCCATGACCAGGACTTCGTTAAACGCACCAAGCATGACGTTTTCAGGCTTAAGGTCTCGATGCACGACGCCACGCGAGTGAGCAAAGCCGACGGCGTCAGCCGTACGCTTCAGAATGTCGAGGTTTTCTTCGAGCGATTTCTCAAGAACAACGTCCAGCCACGGAGTCCCCTCAACCTTCTTCATTGCGTAGAATAATGCGTCATCAGGGCTCGCCCCGACATCATAAATCGGAACGATATTCGGATGGTCCAGGTCGCCAGTAACCACCGCCTCGG
>CALSLT010000005.1 GCA_943787265.1 uncultured Planctomycetaceae bacterium
GTCGAAGCCGTGGACGAACTCGGAGTTCTGGTCCTTAAGGGAAACACATCCGACATTGACGCGGTCATGCAGATCATCCAGCAGATCGAAATGTTGAGTGCTCGCTCGGCCCCGGATATTCATCTGCGGCTTCTCGAATACGTCGACAGCGTGGCACTCGCTGAACTGCTCACGGAAGTTTACGACGAGCTGAACCAGGCTCGCGGCCGAACTCAGCAGCAGTCTCCGCAGATCGGAATCATCGCCGTCGGTCGCCCCAACGGTGTTCTGATTCTCAGCCCGGAAGACGATCGCGAGTCCATCGAAACACTGATCGACGAACTCGACCAGCCTGTCCCAAACCGGGCCACGTTCGTCGTCGTCCGTGTGAAGAACGGTATCGCGTCGTCAATCGTCGAGATCATCGAAACAACCTGGCAGGAACGATTCGGCCTCGAAAACCGGCCGAGACTTTCCGCTGACGCTCGTACGAACTCAATCGTTGCCGTTGGTTCCAAAGCCGACCTGGAAGAAGTGGTGGCTTTGATCGAGCAGCTCGATACCCAGGAATCCGGAGCGGTCAGTGAAGTCCAGGTTGTCGAGCTTCGGCACTCCGTCGCGGAAGAACTGGCCACAACCGTCAACGAAATTCTGCAGAGCATTCTGAACCCACCGCAATTGGGGCAGGGTCAGCTCGGCCAGGCGTTCCTTGGCTTCGGTGGAAACTCCAGCCAGGCATTGCGTGAAGTTCGCTCAGCCGTGTTGGAATATCTCGTCGGAGAAGGCGACGACGTTCGCAAAGTTCGATCCGGCATTCTCGCCGACATTCGCCTGACGGCAGACGCTCGTTCAAACACCGTGTGGTGCACCTCGCCGCGAGAAAGTATGGAACTGGTGCTGGCATTGATCGCTCGACTGGATCGCCCAGCCACAAGCGTCGCCACGATCAAACACTTCAGCCTGAAGAACGCTGACGCCGAATCGACGCGACTTCTGCTGGACGAACTCTTCGGCAACGAAACGAGCGGCAACACGCAGGTCGGCGTGCAGCTCGCTGGCGCAGAAAAAGCCAGCAGCGTTGTCCCACTTGAATTCTCCGTCGACGCTCGAACCAACAGCATCGTGGCGGTGGGCACGAAAGAAGCTCTGGGTGTCGTGGAAGCTCTGATTTTCCGCCTCGACGACAGCGACATTCGACAACGCCAAACAACAATCATCCGATTGAAAAATGCACCAGCGGCAGACATCGCCACGGCCATCGATAGCTTCCTGGACTCACAAATCGAACTGCTGGCGAACCAGGACGACCTGATCAGCGCCTTTGAACTGGTCGAACGGGAAGTCATCGTCCAGGCAGAGAACTACACCAACAGCCTGCTGATCAGTGCGACCTCTCGCTACTTCGACCAGATTCGCGAGATGGTCCTGACACTCGATCAGGAACTTCCACAGGTTGTCATTCAGGCCATGCTCGTCGAAGTACGCTGGAAGACAACGACGAATTCGGCGTCGAACTAGGTGCCAAACTCGCGTGATTCGATCGTGGTTCAGCCTTGGACGCGGCTGGTACGAATTCACGGGATCCTGGATTCAATTTCAATTCAGAATGGACTCCCGAACGAACAGCGTCCGATCGCGAACTCTGTCGCTGGACAGGCGAGCTACGCGAGTTTCGAGCGTGTGGCAACGGCGTGGATTTGTTTTCGCTGCTGGGTCAGACGAGTCAGTCATCCTGTTGCGAGCTCTTGCGAGAATCGAGAAGTGGAAATTCTGAGTCGGCCACAGATTCGAACTCTTGACAATCGTCCGGCCTGATTCGCATGGTACGCGAACAGGCGCGGTCAACGGATTTCAGACAGGCTACAACGGCACATTTAACCCCTTAGTCGAACAGGCAGAAGCTGGAATTATCCTCTCAGTGACACCACGATCAGTCCGGATGGCGAATATCTGATGAGTCTGACGGCTGAAAAAGTCAATTTGACGACATGGGGACCATCCTCGTTCCGGCAATGAGCCGACAGTCAGGCAGAAATCGCTCACTGTCCAAAGACTGACTGAGGCTGAAACACGTCGTGGTGGCGGATGAACAAACGATCGTCCTCGGCGGACTTATCACGAAAACACACGACAATACAACCGAAAGTTCCGTGGCTGGGTGATCTCCCGGTCGTCGGTCACGCGATTTCGATTGACAACGATCAACTCGACGAACCGAGCTGCTGATCTTCCTGACGCCTCGCATTGTCAAAGGACACTCGGGCAACGAAGTCGATCAAGCAGGTCGAAAGCCAGCGGCTGCACTACTGCGAAGCCGACGCCGAAGAAATCCACGGACCGATTTACGGCATCCCGGCTTCGGCCCATGAGTCGGCCTTTGAACCATCGTCATTTCAGTTGTCGCCGGCCATTCCGATGAACGAGTCGTCGCAACTGCCGCTTCCGCTGCCAGCTCCTGGCGAGGAACAGGAATTCCCGATGACATCGCAACGACACGTTCTCGCCACTCAAGAGCCCATTCGGCACTTCATCGCAGAACCGAATTCGCCAGGTTGGCTTCGCCGATCACGAACCGCGGCCACTTAAGCCTGCGAAGTCAGCACCGAAAAAGAAGAGTTCGTTCCTCAACTTCGGACGATCGCTGAACCGCAAAGAGTAGCGTAGAACAGGGTGGCACAGATTGCTTGCCAATCTGTGCGGCGCAGCCGCAAAGGTCACCCACGAACACCTCTGGTCGTTCGCGACACTGGTTGCAAGCAACCAGTGCCACTCTTTCAGAGTTGCTTCTCCATTCCGAATTCGTACTTTCAAGTCACTTCCCGCACGGAGCAATTCGACATGATCCGGATTCCGTGTCTGCTTGCCGCAACGTCGCTGTTTCTGTTCTCGTCTATTGGGTGTTCGTCACTCAGTTTGCCGCATTTCGGAAACTCACCCGCGGCGACTGTCAGCAGCAACCCCGCGCGGTGCCTCTGCTTGTGGCAGCCCGTTAAGACAGAAGATGCCAGCGGTCAGCCGGTGCAGGGTTTTGGCGGACAGGTCTACTTCTTCGAGGCTGGCTCGGAAAAACCGGTCGAGGTCGAAGGCGACGTAAGAGTATTTGTCTTTGATGACGTCGGCACGCCCGCGCAGCAGGCTCGTCCGAAAGACGTCAAAGACTTCGACTCGTTCGTCTGGAAGTCATTCCGCAACGAATCCCAGGTCGGGACGAACTACGCTTTGTTCGTGCCGTATGACAAGGCCGACAAGTACGAAGCAGTCTGCTCGCTGCGACTACGACTAACTCAGCCGGATGGCACTCAACTTTTCTCTGACATGGCGACGGTAAAACTCGCAGGCGAACCGCGCGAGGACAAGTCAATCCGTCAGCTCGTCAGCCCTCGCGAACATTCCATCAGCCCGGAAAGAAGTCGCGAGCTTCGAGTCGATCTTCAACGGCAACGTGATTTCAGTAACCGGTCGACGACGATCGGCTCGATCACGGAAGGCAACCTTTCGCCGCAGAGTGAGTCTGCCATCAATGATCAGAACCTCGACGATCATGCACTGTTAAGAATTCAGAGGTATGAATCACAGCTTGCAGAAATGCATGGCGAGTTCGCAGAAAATGGCGAGCCATCCAGGTCACCATCTCGACGAACACTTGAGTCCAGGATCTCGGACTTGATGCCAGCTATCCGCAGGGTTTCACACGGTAACTCGCGGTCGCTCCAAACAGTGAAGCCGGCCGCCCATGAAGTGTTCTCGGCAGAGGAACCACAACGCGTCCAGCGTGCCGACTACAACGATGCCCCTTCACAGTCGTCGTTCTGGAGTGACGATCGCAACGGAAGCCGCTCGGAACGGACGAGTCAATCAAGCTCGGACAACCAGATTCGAAACTTCTCTCGACCGTTAAGTCGACATCGCGGGCCGTCGCGCCAACCAGTCTGGTCAGACGAAAGTCAGTTGCAGGCTCTGCAGCTTGCAAGAATTACTGAGTGACACTTCGGACGTTTGCGTTAGCACGTTTGCGGGGTACTCAACGCGGTCTTGCTTCAGTATTTGTTCGAATCGACGAGGGACATCGAAAGTCTGTTTGGATAACGAATAAACTTGGTCTCAATCGCCCTAACGCGTTCACGTCACAGCCTTTGAGAACACTTATTGCCGTGGCGTAATAATGCCAATTTTCGTGACAATTCGGCTGAAATCTGATTGACGATGGAAATCGACGTCGGTACTTTCACGCCACAAATTTGTTGGTGTGCGCCGTTTCGGAATTATTGCCGGCATCATAAGTCGCCGAATAGCACACCTTCGCCTCGTGCGGGTTCGTCCTGCACGAGGCTTTTTTTGTGCGCGAGTGTTCTTAGCATGTCGCGGCACTGAACAACTCCAGAATGAATCAAATACGGAAGCATCTCAAATGGATGTTGCTATTCACACTTTTGACGATGAAACGAACGCCGACGCCGAACGGTTTTCTCCGGCTGTCGAGCAGTTGAAGTCACTTGAGGGCCACGATCGGAATACTTCCCGACAACGAGCACTCTGACCTTCGCTATGTGTGGGAACGGCTGCCGTCGGCGCTGGCGAGTTTCGTGATGCCCCCTGAAACGTCGCGGAGCCATTCTGCTCGACACGAGCAAACCGTTGCCGGCTTCAGCTTCAGTCAACGAAAACCCGATCAGGAATTTGTGATTCGCACGGCGATGCAGAATCCAGAGTCGGTTGTGTTGTTGAGTCTGGATGATTCCGCAAGCTCCTCACCGTTGCCGAGTGCGAATGTGAGTTTGCCAGAACTTGCTCCTCAGCATCCGGGACGTGATCGAAACTGGTTGGCTCATCTTCTCAGCCAGTTGAACCCTCGAAAATACCTCGCTGGCGAAGGCGACGATTGTGAAGCCGAAGCAGTGCTCGCCGGGTTGCTTCAGATCAATGACTACCTCGACGAAAGTCACAACCACTCGCAGAGCATCCAGGGCGAAGGCCAGGACGTGAACGGCGACTACTGGCACGGCATCATGCACCGCCGCGAGCCGGACTATGGAAACGGCAAGTACTGGTTTCGCCGAGTCGGCCATCACCCGTGTTTCGACCTGCTGGCTCCACTCGCGGAACAGGCACTCGACGAGTGTAGTTCTCCTAACGCTGCAAATTGGCAATCCCGCCTGAGTGGTCCAAACGGCTGGGACGGAGCAGCGTTCATCGACCTTTGTCAGACAGCAGAACAATCTTCGGATGCTGAGCTGACAACTGCCGTGAAAAGAATCCAGTGGGCAGAAATGCTTTTGCTGTTGGAGCATTCGTATCGGCAGGCGTGCGGTCGGTAAATGCTGACGATGCTCGTCGTCAGCTACTTGGTCCGGAACCGACGATTGAACGCGGCATCAGCGGCGATCAACAGCTTCCGCCAGGTAGGCAGGCTGACTCGACGACTGTAGACGTCGAAGTTGCGTTTTGAGATTTCTTTGAGCAGACCGCCGTAGATTTTCATCATCGCTTTGAGAATTGGCTGTCCTGGAGGCTCCAACCACTGAAACAGGTCGTTCGCTTTCGTGTAGTAAGACTCAGCTCGTTCGACTTGAAACGCCATCAGTTGATGAAATCGCTCGTCCATCACTCGGTTGCTGATGTCGGCAGGCGTCATTTCAAAGCGAACCAAATCTTCCGCCGGCAAGTAGATCCGACCGTTGTCGGCGTCTTCGCCCAGGTCGCGGAGGATGTTTGTTAGCTGAAACGCTAATCCACAATCGCCGGCCGATTTCAACGCCGCATCATTGTTGAAGCCCCAAATGTGAATGCAGCAAACGCCGACGACTCCGGCCACGTGGTAACAGTAGTCAGCGAGTTCTTCGAACGACTGAAACTGACACTGCAGCTCAGCCTTGTTCGTTGATGTGTCACGTTCTGCAATCGCTGATGCCAGATCCATTCGCACGCCGCTGATCACGTCCAAAAAGCAGTGCGTTGGAATTTTGTATCGAGACGTCATGTCGATCAAAGCTGGAAAGACCAGACGGAACTCGTCCAGGCCTGTACCGAAATCGTGATCGGGCGACTGTCCATCGCTCAATGCCGCTCGCGTTGCGGCATCCCAATCGGCGAGTCTTGTCGAACGAACATCCAACGGCACGGATTCGTCATCGCCAACGTCGTCGCACAGCCGCATGTACGAATACAGGACGCACATCGCCTGAAACTGGTCGGGCGGCAGTCCGGTGAAGGAGTAGTAAAAATTCTTCGCCGTTCGGCGCGCCAATTTCTGGCAGCACGCGTAGGAATCGGCGAGGGATTCAGACATGAGATGGCGACTCGGAGAAATTTCCTGGTTAGTCGCCAGCATGTTCAGGCAGGTCAGGCGACGTTGAGCACTTCTACGATGAGAGGATCACGTAGAGTGTCGGCGATTCGGCAGGCGTTTGAAAAGTCGTGGTAGCGACTGTGTTCATGCGGGACGGAAATGACAAACGCTCCCGCCGCTGAAGCCGCGTTCGTTCCTGCTTCGCTGTCCTCAAAGACAAGCATCTCTTCCGGGGCAACGCCCAGCCTGGCGGCGGCCTTCAGATAGATCTCGGGATTCGGTTTTCCCTTCTCGACGTTCTCGGCAGTCAGGGCGAACTCGAATCGATCAAGCAACCCATCAAACCGCCCCATCAGGTTGTTAAGGAATCGGATAGGCGACGACGTTGCGACGGCTTTCGGAAGACTGCGTTGTTCGAGAGTTGTGAACATATCAAAGGCTCCCGGCATCGGCTCCAGGTGCTCATCCAGCATGCCCAGAAAGCGAGTGCTGCATTCTTCCTGCAGGTCGTCAATCGAATCTTCCGACGCGAGCGCTTCCTTCATGATGTGCATGCCTTCGGGCGGTCGCCGACCCATCATGCGACGAATCAGGTCGTCAGGCATCTCGCAGTTTCGAGTCTCAAATATCTGCGCGGCCGCGAAAGAAAACACGTGCTCCGTGTTAAAGATCAAACCGTCGAGGTCGAAAGCGACAGCCCGAATCGGTCGAGCAGGAAGAGTAGCGGACATTCCGTGCAATCTGTGTGAGTTTGAAACGGCGAAGGACTAAACCGGAGAGGAAAACGTCGCAGAACGAAATCAATATTTGGGTGAAAAGTGGCAGGAACACTAATCTTCGCTAATAGGCACTAATAAGAAATTAGTGAAGATTAGCGTCTATCAGTGTTCCAGATTTCCGAGCACTTCTCTCCATGCTAAGG
This sequence comes from uncultured Planctomycetaceae bacterium, assembly GCA_943787265.1. GTDB lineage: Bacteria > Planctomycetota > Planctomycetia > Planctomycetales > Planctomycetaceae > JABMPE01. The sequence goes on from CALSLT010000005.1 coordinate 7,188, forward strand.
AACGTGTTCGAAATAAATTTCCGGTTTCACGGCTCTGGACAAGTGAGCCGACGGCGCTAGCCGCGGGCCGCAATCACCACAGAACAGGCCCGAGGCTAGCGCCTTCGCCTCATCATTTCGGGAAGTTATTTCGAACACGTTCCTAAGCGATTCATCAGTGTTTGAAGTGGCGGCGGCCCGTGAAGATCATGGCCATGCCGTGCTCGTTGCAGGCGGCGATGACTTCTTCGTCTTTGACGGAACCACCCGGCTGGATCGCAGCGGAAATGCCGGCTTTCGCGGCTTCGTCGATGCCGTCTCGGAAAGGAAAGAACGCATCCGAAGCGACAATGCCGCCTTTGCTGCGTTCTCCTGATTTGCGAGCCGCAATTTCGGCGGAGTCGAGTCGGCTCATTTGGCCGGCTCCGACTCCGACAGCCATTCCGTCCTTAGCGTACAGGATCGCGTTAGATTTGACGTGTCGGCAAACCTGCCAGCCGAATTTCAGATCGCGAAGTTCTTCGTCAGTCGGCTGTCGCTCGGTGACGATTTTCCAATTTTCCTGAGGATCGGCCTGGTCGTCTCGGTCCTGCACGAGCAGTCCGCCAGCAACTCGCCGAAACTCCTGAGTCGTCGCCGTGACCGAGCACATGCCTGGCAGCTTTAGCAACCGGACGTTCTTCTTCCATTTCGGACGAGTGGTCAGCGCTTCGAAGGCGTCCTCGGCAAAACCGGGGCAGATGATGGCTTCGACGAAGCGCCCAGGTTCGCACAGCAGTTCTGCCGTTGCCAAGTCGAGTTCACGGTTGAAGCTGATGATCGATCCGAATGCGCTGACCGGGTCACCGGCGTAAGCATTCGTGAAGGCTTCGGCGAGTGTCGGAGCAATCGCACATCCGCAGGGGTTGTTGTGCTTGAGCACCGCCGCTGCCGGTTCTTCAAAGTCCTTAACGATGGCGATCGCCGCGTCGAGGTCCAGCAGGTTGTTATACGAGAGTTCTTTGCCGTTGAGCTGCTCTGCCGCTGCGAGTGTCGAATCGGCGAAGGTCGGCTCGACGTAGAAGGACGCTCGCTGGTGAGGATTCTCGCCGTATCGAAGAGGCGAACGTTTTTCGAAGGTCAGGGCGAGTGTCTTCGGGAAATCCGCAAGGTCTTCTGCTGACTCAGATTCATCGTCGGACGCTGCTTCGCTCGCGACGAGCTTGTGCATGTAGTTGGCGATGGCTCGGTCATAGCGAGCGGTCATCTCGAACGCTGCGGCGGTTAATTCACGGCGGAATCCATCGCTTAGCTTGCCGTCACCCTTTAAAGATTCCAGAACCCGCTCATACTGGCAGGGCGAGGTAACAACGCCGACGTAAGCGTGATTCTTCGCGGCTGAACGGACCATGCTGGGACCGCCAATGTCGATGTTTTCGATGGCGTCCGCGACGCTGACGTCGGGCTTCGCGATTGTCTGCTCGAAAGGGTACAGGTTCACGACGACCAGCTCGAACGGAATGATGCCGTGTTCGGCGATGGCCGCTGCGTCGTCTGCGAGATCAGGTCGGCCGAGAATCGCTCCGTGCACCTTCGGATGCAGCGTCTTGACGCGACCGTCCATAATCTCGGGGAAGTTTGTGTAGCTCGAAATGTCCTGGACGGGAATCCCGGCAGCTTCGATCGCCTTGCGAGTTCCGCCGGTGGAAATAATCTCAAAGCCCAGATCGACCAGCCCCTTAACAAAGGTATCGATGCCGGTTTTGTCGCTGACGCTGACGAGTGCTCGTCTCGGAAATGATTCGCTCATAGCTTTCTGAACAGTCCTGGATGGCTTGTGAAAACGATTGTTCCGCCGAAACAGCGAACTGTGCGAGTTCTCGCAGATCGCCTTCACATTTTCCAGCAGCCCAGGAAACGGCGCGAAACGGTCAGATTTACCGAAAACCTGGCACGATCCGCAGTTGCTCTCGAACCAGTCATCGATGTCGAAGCCTGCCGACTCTTTTCACTAAGCCGGTAGCGGGAAAATCCGACAGGGACAACACTGCGTCTTTCATGCTGAACGACCTCGGAAAACCTCACCATATATCAATGAGCAGCTACCGGCTTTGAAAACTGGAGCAATCTCTACGCACCGTTATCGAGACACCGATCATGACCAGGTTACTTATCCCATTCGCGATTTTGCTTCTGTTGCCGGAAGTTCTGTCAGCACAGGTCGAACGCCAACGCGACATTATCTATCAGCGAACGGAAGGAGTCGCATTGACGATGGACGTGTTTGTTCCGGACAAGCCGAACGGCATCGGAATCATCAAAATCGTCAGCGGCGGGTGGAAGTCGAATCACTCCAAAGTGAAGGAAGGATTTTCCAGCCCTTACACCGATCACGGCTACACAGTCTTCGCCGTGTTTCATGGATCTCAGCCTCGCTACAAAGTCCGCGACATCATGGGCTTTATGCATCGAGCCGTACGATTCATTCGAACTAACGCCGCTCAGTGGAACATCGATCCCAATCGAATCGGCGTGACCGGCAGTAGCGCGGGCGGCCACTTGAGCCTGGTTCTGGCAACCAAGGGTGGCCCCGGTGATCCGAAAGCCAAAGATCCAATCGACCGCGCCAGCAGCGCCGTTCAAGCCGCAGGGGTCTTCTATCCTCCGACAGACTACCTCAACTGGAGCGAACCCGGAGACGACTGCGTCGGCATCAGCAAACAGGAACGATGGCAACCGGCTTTCGGCGATGAGTCTGCAACGGCCGAAGGTCGGCAGGTCCTCGGTCGACACATGTCGTCGATTTACCACATCAGTGAAAAGACGCCACCGGTTTCCATCATCCACGGAGATGCTGACCCGATCGTGCCACTTTTCCAGTCGCAAAGCTTTGTGAAGATTGCCAGGGCAAAAGGAGTGACCATCGAACTAGCGATCAAAGAAGGAGCCAAACATGGCTGGCCAAACAAATCGGCGGACGAAGTTCAATTCCTGAACTGGTTCAATCACCACTTGCTTAAATAAGTAGAGAATCATGCAGGACCGAAAATCATTCACTCGCGATGTGTGCTCGTATTCGCAGTTCCGCAAGGCTGCTCTCAACACGTTCGTCGTATTGATCTGCGCCACGTTGACAGCAACGCATTCCTTCGCCGAGGACAAAGTCGACACGGCATTCAAGATCGGGACGTGCGACTGGTCAATTAAGATGCCGCTGAGTGTTCAATCATTTCAGTTTGCCCAGCGCAACGGCCTTCACGGAATTCAGTATTCCTTCGACGTCGAAGGGAAGGGCCTCGATCTGCGGCTCCGTGAGAATCGTGACACGATCCGCAGAACAGTCAGGAAAACTGGCGTCGCCATTTCGTCTATGGGAATCGGTGCTCTGAATAAGATTCCGCTGGCGACGACGGATGAAGCTGAAAATCTGGTCGTCGAATGTCTCGAAGCGATGGCAATGTTGAAGGAAGAGGCAGCCGCACTGAAGGATCGCGAAATCGCCGCCAAGGTATCGCCGGATATCGTGCTCCTGGCGTTCTTTGGCAAGGCGGATATCAACGGCAAACCTGAACTTATCGAGGCTGTCATTGAAAAACTAAAACGCCTTGCTCCACTCGCAGAGAAACACGGATTTACACTGGCGTTGGAAACGCTGCTCAGCGAAGCCGATCATCGCCATATCATGGAAAGTGTCGGGTCGCCAGCCGTAAAGGTTTATTACGACACTGCGAATTCCGCGAGGATGGGCTACGACATCTATCGTGAGATCGAGAGTCTCGGTACGAAAAATATCTGCGAGATCCACATCAAAGAAAACGGTGATCTACTCGGCCAGGGTGATATCGACTTTGTAAGAATCAAAGAGCTACTTCGGTCGGCGCAGTACAAAGGCTGGCTGATTATCGAAGGTTCAACTCCCAAGGGAATGAGCCGCGAGGAAGGTTGCGAGAAAAACGCAACGTACGCGATCAATCTGTTCAATTGACGTGAGACGAGCCTTTGGAGCCGTCCACTCCACACTCCAGTTTCAATCACAATGTCAGCGAAACGAACCAATGCATCCGAATCAAAATCGAACCTCTGCTACGTCTCTTCTTTTCAGAAGTGTCGCCGTATGCGTTCTGTTGTCGAGCACTCTCATGTCAGCAACGCAGGCCGAGGAACTGGTTGGCGACTGGTCGCTCGATCTCGAGTCTGGGCTGCCGGCCTGGATGAGTATCCAGAAAAGTGAAGGCAAGCCGGTTGTCTACATGCGGTTGTATGTGGGATCGGCTGGCCCCTGTAACGACGTTGCGGAGTCGAACGGCCGGTTAAAGTTCACGCTGAAGAAGAACAAGAAGGCAAAAACAACGACAACGGTGGATGTCGGAATAAAAGCCGGAAAGCTTGACGGCGTCATCACTCGCCAATCGGCAGACGGTTCCACAGAAGACGAGGCGTTTACCGGCAAGAAGATTCCGCCGATGCCAGTCAGTGCTCCGGACTTGTCAAAGGTTCGATTCGGTCAGCCCATCTCTCTGTTCAATGGCAAAGACCTCACAGGATGGAAAGCCCACGAGCCAGAGAAGAAAATGGGATGGAGCGTTAAAGATGGCTTACTCAAGAACACAACGCCTAAGACCGACTTCAAGGCCACTGGCGATCACGCCAATCTAAAGACCGAAGCAGTCTTCGAAGATTTCTGGCTGCACATCGAATTCCTAGTCGAAGAGCAACGCAACAGCGGCATCTACCTGCGCGGAATGTACGAAGCGCAAGTCGTAGATCGTGACAGTCGCATGCAAGGGCTACAGGGCGTCGGCGCAATCTTTGGAATGATCGAGCCAACGAAGAATGCAGGCCGGCCAGGTGGTCGATGGCAGACCTATGACATCACGCTGGTCAATCGGCACGTCACCGTCATCCTGAACGGCGAGAAAGTGATCGACAACAAACCAGTCACCGGACCAACCGCCGGTGCCGTGCACACCAACCCGGCAGAACCCGGACCGATTTATTTACAGGGCGACCACACCAACGTTTCGTACCGAGACATCTACCTGGCACCGGTGCTCAAGGATTAGTAAGACCAATGGTTACGCCGTTCCGGCGCCGCTATGGATTCGAGCGATTGCTGCTTGCTCCATAGATCGCAGATCGATTCTCTTCGGTCATGGGGACGTCTTTTCGGACAATCGTCTCTGACGTTGTCAGGGATTGGACGACCAGTTTCACCGTGTCGGCCGGTGGGTGCTTCATGTGGATGAGAAGTTCGACGAGGTCTTCTTCGAATCGTTGTTGCCACTGGCCTTCAAAGATTTGCTTACTGAAGGCCACGATCTCGGTCGTGGGGATGTCGTTCAGGGAGACGAGTTTGAACCACTCGTCGTCGAGTCGGACTTCGGGTTGGTCGCCCTGCCATCGTACAGCGTTGAACGGAGATTTCGTTGGGTATTCGGTCGCTGCTCGTTCCGCTCGAAAGCGTTCCCGTTCACGTCGCGATTTGTGTTTCAGATAATCGCCCCCGGCCGCGATCACGATGGCCAGCAGGAAGAGGCCACCTGAGATTGCCAACCAACGGATCGAAACAGACGGCGGTGAATCACTCGGTTCACTGGGCGAATCGTCTGTGTCCTCGGTAGCTGTTTCGTCTTTGAGACTATTCAGAAGCGTGAGCAATTCCTGGCGTCGGGGTTCGTGCTTCTGACATCCACATTTCTCAGTCAGGAAGTAAATGAACGAAAAGAATGCCAGAAAAAAGACGACACTGTCCATGTTACTCAGCAGGTCCAGCCACCCGTCAGACCGCCGCCATGCGGAATGGAAAGCGAATGTGACCACTGAAAAAAAGATCGGCGCTGTACTCCACCAGACGGATTTGCTGAGATACCAGACCAGGTCATCAATCTCGGTCAACGAACGCTCGACACAGGTCACCAGTGGTTCGTCGGACGGAGCAGTCTTCAATGGATGACGCATTCGATACACGATCGAAAAAACAGCCCACCAGACGAGAACCGGCACAGTCAAGTACCACGTCCACGGTACGGGTTCGATTATGCCCATGTAGATCCACACGGGAATCATCAGGATGGCAATCCCCACTCCCCAATAGTCGCTCGATTGAACCACCGCTCGAAACGACTGCTGGTCACGCTGCACGACTTGAAGAAGCACGTCGGCATCGATGGAGACTTTCGTTTGAGACGATTGAGTCTGCCATGCCTGCTGAAGATCGTCAGGTTCCGTGGGGCTGTCAGTGTTCATGGGATTGGCCATTCATCAAAGCACTCAAAGACTTCTTCGCCCGATTCAACTTCACGCCGACGTTGCTTTCGGAGATGCCCAGCACTTCGGCCATCTCTCGATAACTCAGCTCGTCCAGGTACAGCAGTACCAGCGCCGCGTCGGTTTTCGGTAACTGGTGAATCGCTTTGTAAAGCTGCTCAACGGTATCTCGATGCTGAGTCTGCTCTGCGCTGTCGGATTCCGACGCGACCAGAGCCTGTACCTCGACGAAGGGTTGCTGTCTTGATCGCCGAGATTTGTCCTTGCGGTGCCAGTTCATCGCCGTGTGCAAAGCCACTCGATAGAACCAGGTCGCCGCACTGGCCTTCCCCTCAAACTCTGGCAACGACCGCCAGGCCTGTAGCAGAATCTCCTGAGCCAGATCCTGGCATTCTTCATTGGTGAGTGTGTAAGCGCGAGCCACCTTCATGACTGACGAGCTGTGTTGTGGAAAAGTCGTTTTCCATTTGCTCGATCACCCAGTCCATCGCCCCCTGATACAGCGTGCCCTGGTTTCCTTTCAGAGCCAGCAGGTAGTCTCCACCTTTGTCAACAATCTTTGCGGCAATGTTCTTCTGGCAGCCCGCCGCATCGATGGTCACGATCGCGTTGTTCAGCTCGATTTGATCAATCAGCTCGGGAATCGCCGTGATTTCGTTGGATTTCTCCTCGGTCGCCAACTGTCCCAGACTGATTCCTCGCTGCACGGACCAGGCGCTCACAAGAAACAACGGTCCGAGACTTTTTTTCCGGTCATGCGAACGCCGCAAAGCTTTACCATCAATCGCGATCACCTCATCAGTGAGGCCACCAGCGTCCCGTTGACGCAAACTTGCAATCCATTGCTCGAAGCATGCTTGAAAGGCGGCTGGCCGCAGCGCCGCCAGCAGTCGGCCAATCGTGTCGTGAGACGGGATGCCGTGGGGAAGTTCGAGGTACTTCTTCAAGCTCGCCAAGCCAGTCCATGAACAGCGATTTTTGATCATCGTCACCCAACGCAAAACCTCATCCGGGACAATCCACCTGCCGATACGCACTACCTCTCGAAGTTTCTCAATGAAACCTGCATGACACGAGATCAGTTGCAGAGCCTCACTCCAGAAGTATTGGTAACTTGATCATGCGATTCCTTACAGAAAAAGGGATTCTTTTCCGTTGAGTATTTGAGTAACGGTCAAACCGTCAGTTTCGATCGGTCACGCAGCAAACGGGCAAACAGTGAATCGAATCGGTAAACTGGGACGATGCTGTTTCAGATTTCTGCAGATTGCGATCGACCAATGAAAAACGCTGCGACAACCATTCTGACTCTGACAGGGGCATGCGTCCTCTGCCTTCACATGAGTAGCTTCGTTCGTGCCGAGAATGTTTCAGCCCCAGCGGCACAGACTCTCGACGAAGTAAGAGCGGCTGGAGCTTTGCGGTCGAACTATCGCAAGCAGGTTCCGCGAACCGAACCCAACGATGCTCCAAAGGCGAATCTTGCGGCGTTCCGAAAGAACATCGGCCCGATCCTGCAGAAGATGTGTGTGGACTGCCACGGCCCCGACACACAGGAAGGGAACATTCGGATCGACAATCTGGATCCCGACCTACTCCACGGAGGTGACGTTAACTGGTGGCTCGAGATTCTGGCGGTGCTTAGCAAGGGAGAGATGCCGCCTGCCGATGCTGATGAACTGGCAGATGGAGATCGAAGCAAAATTGTCGAGTGGCTGTCTTCTGAAATTCAGGTGGCATCGGCGGTGCGACGTGCAGAGCAGGGGCACTCTTCTTTCAGAAGGATGGCTCGTTACGAATACAACTACGTGCTGCAGGACTTGCTCGGACTTCCATTCGACTTTGCCAAAGATCTGCCGCCCGAACCGGCATCGGAAGACGGCTTCCTGAACAGCTCGGAAATGCTTCAAATGTCTGTCACGCAGTTCGAGTACTACCGCGAGCTCGGCCGCAGTGCTTTGATGAGTGCAACGGTGCGAGGCGACCGACCCGCTCCGATTTACTGGGGCGTCACGATGGATGCCGCCGGGGCGAAGCAGTGGAAGAGACATCAGCGGGATTTGGATCGAATCAGGAAGCAGTTTGAGAACGATCCCGATAAACGTGATCGGGAATTGCAGAAACGAAACGACCGGTTGCTGAAGAATCTCCGCGGAGCTCACTACAAGGATCTAAGTACCGGGCAGGCGATACAGGCATCCTGGGGCTACAACGGCGCCAGCTATGCCATGACACCAACGGACACTCGCCCGGAAGTTCCGTCGGACATTCAACACATCGCAATTATCCCTGCCAGACAGAGACTCATCGTCGAACTTGGCAATACGCTGCCGGACACGGGGACGTTGCGGGTCCGGGTTCTGGCATCACGAACTTCCGTTGAGGAAAACTGGGCTCCGAACTTACGTCTGGATTTTGGCTGGCAGGCCAGCAACAACTCATCTGCGTCCGTGAGAATCAGTAATGAGGATTTCGCGATTCACGCTGCTCCCGGCGAGCCAAAGCTCTATCAATGGGATATCCCACTGAGCGAGATCTATCCGCGCAATCCAATGCGGAAAGTCACAAAGATGGGCGTCACGCCCAGCCCGTCCGAATTCATCAGGCTTCAAAACAGTTCGCTTTCGAAAGGCGACATCCAGATCGACTATGTAGAGGTAACGGCGCCCGCTTACGACGACTGGCCACCGAAGTCTCACACGCAAATCTTCTTCGACAGCGAGAACAAAGCGAGCGAAACAGTCTATGCCAGGGAAGTGCTGACACGGTTTATGCAGCGAGCCTGGCGGCGAACGGTGACCTCGTCAGAAGTCGATCAGAAGATGGCGTTGTTTGCTCGGATTCGCCCGGTCAGTGGCGACGCTCAGGAAGCAATGATCGAAGTACTGGCGACCGTGCTTTCGTCTCCGAAGTTTCTTTACCTGGTTCAGGATGAATCACCGGCTGAAGAAAGAGATCGCCGGCTGAATGACTTCGAACTGGCGACGCGTCTCTCGACCTTTCTGTGGTCCAGCACACCCGACCAGGAACTTCTCAACCTGGCAGTAGCGGGCAAGCTGAGCGATCCCGCCGTTCTGATCAGTCAGACAAATCGAATGCTGGCGGACTCCCGAGCAAAACGATTCTCAAAGCATTTTGTTCGGCAGTGGCTGGGGATGCAGTTGCTCGATTTTCTGGACGTCGACAAGAAGGCGTACCCGCAGTTCGACAGCGAATTGAAAGAGGCCATGCAGGAGGAACCGGTCGCGTTCTTCCACGATCTAATGAAAAACAATCGGAGCGTCATGGACTTCATCCATGTCGACTACACGATGGCGAATGAACGCCTCGCCCGGCACTACGGACTGAGTGACGTCTACGGAAATCACTTTCGAAAAGTCTCACTCAAACCAGAGAACCAACGAGGCGGCATTCTGACGCAGGCCGGACTGCTCGCGATGAATTCGGACGGAAAGGATTCGCATCCACTGAAGCGAGGAATCTGGATGCTCGAACGCCTGCTGAATGATCCACCTCCGCCCCCACCGCCGGCTGTTCCCGAGATCGATCTTGCTGATCCGGAAATCGCGAAATTGACCTTAAAACAGCGCATCGAGAATCACCGGAATGATGCCGCCTGCCTGTCCTGTCATGCAAAGATTGACCCGTGGGGCATTGCGTTCGAAAACTTTGATGCAGTCGGTAGCTGGCGGACGCAGATAAAAGGTGAAGCGGTTGATGCGTCCAGTCTCTTGTTTAACCGGCAAAAACTTGATGGGATGGACGGTCTGAAACGATTTCTCCTCACAAATCGACAGGACCAGTTCGCCCGAGCGATGGTTCACAAGTTGACAACTTACGCTCTGGGACGACCGCTGACCTTCAGTGATCGCTCCGACATTGATGGAATTACAGCCGAGTTTCGCAAGAAAGATGATAGTCTGGCCGACCTGATTTCGCTGATAGTGACAAGCGAAATCTTTCGATCAAAATGAGTTCACTCCCCGCCAAGAATGCAGAGCCCACCTGCTAAAAGAAGAGTGTCATGAATCCAAACTTCTCATCGATCGACCGTCGAAAATTCCTTCGTGGAACTGGCGTCGCCCTGGCGCTACCGTGGTTTGAATCGTTCACCAGATTCGTCAACGCCGCTGAGCGAACAACCGATCGCAAACGCCTGGCGTGTTTCTACATGCCGGATGGTATTCCGGTGCCTCGCCAAGACGATCCAGCATTCAAAGACTGGAGCTGGTTTCCGCACGGTCGAGGGAAAGATTTCACGTTCACGAAGTGTCTCGAACCGTTGGAGTCGCTTCGCGATGACGTCACCGTGCTGGGCGGTCTGTCTCATCCGTCGGTTCGGAGCATTCACGGCCACTCGAATGCCGACCAGTTTCTGACAGGCGCTCCGACGGGCGGGCACGGAGAGTACAAAAACAGCATCTCGCTCGATCAGATGTTCGCCGCTCAGGCTGGAGAGCACACTCGCATTTCGTCGCTCGTTCTTTCGACCGACGGAGGAACGGGAACTCCACGTGGTGCGCAGACCATGTCGTTCAATCGAAAAGGTCGAGCGATCCCGGCTGAACACAAGCCGAAGCGAATTTTCGACATGCTCTTTGTGAAGAGCGACGACGATGCCGCTCGGCGACTGGCCGTCAGCAAGAGTGCGCTGGACGACCTGATGGCCGATGCTCAGTCGCTGAAGAAGACGCTGTCGAAACACGACCAGAAAACGCTCGCCGAATACCTGCAGTCAGTACGCGACACCGAGGTAAAAGTCGAAAAGGCAAAGCGTTGGATGGACATCCCTCTGCCGACTGTCGATGTGGATCATTTGAAGCTGGACGTCACGCCGGAAGATCCCAGGAACTATCTGCAGACGATGTTCGAGTTGATCTACCTGGCGTTCAAAACGGATTCCACGCGAGTCGCGACTTACCAGTTCGGTCGAGAGAACGGCGTTGGCGTCAGTGATTACCTGGCCCGAGCCGTCGGCTTCAACCTGACTCACCAGCTCACACACAAAACGAAAGAGCCCGGCGGCTGGGAGAACTTTGGAACCTATTGCCGATTCTTGAGCGAAGAGTACGGGCGCTTTGCCAGTCGGTTGAAAGCGACTCCGGAAGTCGGCGGTGACGGAAACATGCTGGACAACACCGTGTTGTTGTTCGGTTCGGCGTCGAGCGCCTTCCACCTGTCCCGCAATTATCCGTTGATCCTGGTTGGCGGAAAGAACATGGGATTCAAGCACGGACAGTTTCTTAAGTACGGCCAGGGCAACGAAAAGAACCAGGCGGACGCGGGCGCGAGTTCCGACAAGAACTGGCGAAGCGAGATGAACTACGAAGAACTTCCGCTGTCGAACCTCTTCGTGACGATGCTTCAGAAACTCGGAGTGGAAACCGACTCCTTTGCAGACAGCACCGGAACACTCGCCGAAGTTTGATCACGATCTCGCGTGATTCGCGAAGATATCGTCAAATAATTCTGATACACGGCGCATCGGACTCTTGCGCCGTTGGCATACCAGCACGTATGCCGCTTCTGCAACGGAACGGGATGTCCCCTTTCGAAATGGCTGACTCGCGACCAAACAAAAGTCTGATGCGAAAATGACCAACTCCTTTGGCACAAGTCTCCTCGCGTTTCTCGTATCGATTCCTGCCGTCGCCAGCGCGGGTAACTATGAAACCGAAATTCGACCGTTCCTCACGAAGTACTGCGTTAGCTGCCACGGGCCGAATAAGCAGAAAGCGGATCTGCGTCTCGACAAACTCGATCCCGACCTGATCAACGGCAGCGACGCGGACATGTGGCAGGAAGTGCTCGACCTGATCAACATCAGCGAGATGCCACCGAAAGAGGCCAGTGCACAGCCGAAACGGTCGGAGCGTCAGTTCATTGTCGACGCTCTCACTTTGTCGTTTCGTCAGGCAATGGAAGCCAGGCGTTCTACTGGTGGGCGGAACGTCATCCGCCGCCTCACCGCTTACGAATACAACAACACGCTCCGCGATCTGCTCAGCCTTGATCTTCAGTACGCGGTCGATCTTCCACCCGAAGGCTCTGCCAAAGAAGGCTTCAAAAACAACAGCAGCGTGCTTGGTACGTCGGCACTTCACATCGAGTATTTCGAACGGATCGCTCGATCAGCTCTCGAACGGATCATCCTGGCTCCGACCGAACAGCCAACACCTTACTTTGTCCGGGTCGAGCCCGAACTGGCGTTCAAGCCCGAACCTGCTCCTGTCACCACGGAGAATCAAAAGAAGAAACAACGAAAGCCGAAGCGACGCCCCGGATCTGGATACGACATCAAGGGCGACCATTTCGTTCCGGACAAGAGTGTCAGAGGGCCGTTGTTCCGAATCGATCATGGGGAAAGGTCCACTGACGGCAGCGGCGTTCTACTCGCGGGAAACCGTCCCAGCGACAAGGTCGGCGACCCGTTTGCTGCCGACAGAAAAATCGGCGGTTCTCAGGGTGACGGTCGATCCGGATATCAGCCAGAGTTTCGTGTTGAGATGTACGAAGTCCCTCACGACGCGCCGGTTCTCGTCCGAGTCCAACTGTCGGCCGTGCCGGGAAAGGACGACGCTTATCCCAGGCTTTCGTTTGAACTCGGCTCATTCCGCGGTGCAAACGTCTCTGATCAGAAAGAGGCGGCGAACATCGAAATTCGGTCGACAGAGCCGAAGGTCTACGAGTTCGTCGTGCACGGAGCGAACTTCCCCTTCCAGTCCAACAAACCCGGCCGACCTTCTTACTTTCGAATCTTCAACGACTATCGGAGAGGCACCAGCCACCTGACTTATGAAGAGTTGCCGAAGCTGAACATCGACTGGGTCGAGATCAAATGTAATCACTATGACGCCTGGCCATCTCCGCAGAAGAAGGCCATCTTTTTCGACTCAGAACACCGGAACGACGAACCTGTCTACGCTCGCGAAGTCATCGCCAGATTTATGACTCGTGCTTATCGACGTCCGGTTTCGGACGCCGAAGTCGATCGAAAAACAGCACTCTTTAGAAAGTTGAGAACTCAGGAAGCATCCTTCGAAGCAACCATTGTCTCGACGCTGACCGCCGTGCTTTGTTCTTCAAACTTTCTGCTGCTCTCAGAACCTGAAGCGACTGTCGTTCAAGACGTGGCGACCGAACGCCGGCTGCTTAACGACTACGAACTCGCCTCGCGGCTCTCGTATTTTCTCTGGAGTTCAATGCCCGACGAAACACTGTTCGAACTTGCCTCGAAAGAACAATTGCATAAGTCGAACGTGTTGCTTGCTCAGGTCAGACGCATGATCGCGGATCCAAAGTCCGAAGGTTTCTCTCGCAACTTTGCTTCTCAATGGCTCGACCTTGCCGGAATTCATCGCCTGGCCGTGAACCCTGAGTATTTTGATTTCAAAGAGAAAGACAAAGGACTGTTCGAAGAAGAATCGATCCAGTTTGTGCATCAGGTCTTGAAGTCGAACCTGGGCATCGACACCTTCATCGATTCCGAATTCGCCATGCTGAATCCTGCCCTGGCGAAGCATTATCGCATCCCTGGAATTGGCGGCGGCAGTTTTCAGCAACATGCGATCAGCAAAGAATACCACCGCGGCGGGTTGATGACACAGGCCAGCATGCTGTTTGGAAACTCGACCGGATCAGAGACTCACCCCATCAAACGAGGCGTCTGGGTTCTGGAGCGACTGCTCGACGATCCTCCAGCTCCGCCACCGCCGAACGTGCCCGACCTTCCCGAACCTGAAGGCAAAGACCTGGCCAACCTGTCGTTAAAGGAACGGCTGGTCGAACATGCTCAGGTGGAGAGTTGTCGCGACTGCCACGCAAAGATCGATCCGTGGGGCGTTCCGTTTGAGAATTACAATGCTCTCGGTCAGTGGCGTGAGGGTTCCAGTGACCCGCTGGTTCACAAGGCGCATCAGGCAGTTAACATCGATCCTTCAACCCAACTGAAGAATGGGAAGAGAATTCAGAATCTTGACGATCTGAAGAAGTACATTCTGACCGAGAAGAAATCTCAGTTCCGAACAGCCGTCGTTCGAAAAGTTATGGCATACGGTCTTGGCCGTTACCTCGAATTCTCCGACCGGCCGGCCGTCGATGCCATTTGCGAAACCGTTGGAAAAGAAAACGATTCTTTCCAGACAGTAATTGAGCAGATCGTTCTCTCAGAACCATTCCTGACGAAATAAATCAGAGCATCCTATGAACCATAAATCCTGGCACTTAAGTCGAAGAACCGTTTTGAAATCTGCTGGAGTCAGCCTGGCGCTGCCCTGGCTGGAGTGCATGGCGGCGGACAAAAAAGCCGCACCGAAGAAACGTTTCTTTGCCGGCTACTTCGCCTACGGCGTCCCCATGCCTGAAGATGACGCGGCGGACCGAATGGACCACGGCTGGTTTCCGCTCGGCGAGGGCAAGGGTTACCAGGCACCGGCGATGCATGCCAGCATCATGCCTCTTAGGGAAAAGGTGACGTTTCTTTCAGGGCTGTCGCATCCGGCGATGAGAGGCACTTCTGCTCACAAAGGTGCCGACTACTTCCTGACTGGTGCGAACATCCTGAAGACTTACGACAAACAGTCGATCTCGATTGATCAGTACCTGGCCAAATCGCTGAGCAAAGACACGCGGTTTAAATCGCTGGTGATGTCGTCGTTCGGCGGCGTCAATCGGCCGTATCGTTCCTCGACGCTCTCGTTCGACCGCAGCGGACGTCCGATCCCCGCTCAGAACAATCCTGCGGAAATCTTCCGACGAATGTTTGGCGAAGTCACCGACTCCGAGAAAAATGCGCTCGCCAGTCGCGGCAGCATCATCGACGAGGTTCTCAACGAAGCTAAAGATCTCAACCGTCGACTTGGCAAGACAGATAAAGCGAAGATGGATGAGTTTCTAACGTCGGTACGCGAAGTCGAACGCATGACCGAGCGATCTGTTCAATGGCAAAGCACGCCCAAACCCAAAGTCGATTCCTCGAAGCTGGAACTCGACGCTGATCCGACTTCGCCAAGAGAATATCTGACGGTCATGTATGAGTTGCTCGCCCTGGCTCTGCAGACCGACACGACACGAGTCGCCACTTTCCAGACCGCCTGCGAAGAAGCAGGGTTGACCGATCGATTCCCTTCGGCGGTCGGACTGGCAAACTCGTCTCACAAACTTTCACACGAAAAGAAAAACTACGCAGACGTCGCCGCCTACATCACCTTTCTGAATGAGATGCACGCTGGCTTCATCAAACGCCTGGACTCGGTTCAGGAAGAGGACGGAACGCTGCTGGACAACACTCTCTGCTTCTACGGTTGCGCAACCAGCAAAACTCACCGGGCGATCAACTATCCGATCATCCTGAGTGGCGGAAAAAACATGGGCTTCCAACACGGAGCCCATCTTCACTACGGCGAAAACGTCCCGCTGTCCAACCTGTTCGTCACGATCGGAAACCAACTAGGTGGCCGAACTGCGAAGTTCGCCGACAGCACCGCGGACATCACCGAAGTTTTGGCATAGACCAGCAGGCCGTGCACAAAAGTTCGCACAAAGTTCCAATATCGATGAGAGTTGGGCTTCTTTCCGGACATACGACGAAAAAGACTCGCCGGGCCGTGGTCCGATATCAGCAAACGCTAAACGTAGTAATCCATTGATCGAAACAGATTGATACCTGCGTTTTCTATGTCGTGGACACTGTAGCTATGCTCTCCGGCAAAGTACTCTATTGATCGAATATCTTCGGGAAACTTCGTGCTCCCCCAATCTCCCGCCTCAACAACTAAGACGGATATCTCCCCAACCATGTTGAAGAACCATCTACTGCGACTGCTGATTTTCTGCGTCTGCTCCGCGATCCTGGCGTCTCCGTCGGCAAATGCTGCTGAGGATTTCAGCTTTAAGAAGGACGATGTTGTCGCCATATATGGCAACGGACTCGCCGACCGGATGCAGCATGCTCCGTGGGTTGAAGCCGTTCTGCAGAGCCAGTTGAAGGGCCTGAACGTCAGCTTCCGAAACATGAGTTTCTCGGGCGACATGGTTAACAAACGCCCTCGAAATAAGGGTTTCACGAACGATGACGAGTACCTGCAGCACGTCGCTCCGGATGTGGTCTTCACGTTTTACGGGTACAACGAATCGTTTGCCGGACCGGGCGGTGCGGATGCCTACGCAAGTGAGCTTGTAAAGCTGGTCGAGCGGTATCGTGGGCTGCGAAAAGAAAAGGGCGTCGACGCTCGATTTGTGCTCTTCAGCCCGATCGCTTACGAAAATACGGGCAGTCCCCACCTTCCGGACGGGACGGAACTGAATACGAATCTGGCAGCGATTACTCAGGCCACTCGTCGAGCTGCTGTTGAAACAGGCTCGAAGTTCGTCGACCTCTACTCGCCGTCGTTTCAAGTGTTTGCATCGAACGATGAGCAATTCACGCACAACGGCATTCATCTGAACGCGAAAGGCTATCAACGACTGGCCGGAATCATTTCACGACGGTTGCTTGGGAAAAAGGCACCTGCCGCCAACAGTCTCAACGCAATCTACGAAGCAGTGGAAGACAAGAACTGGCACTGGCACAACCGCTACCGCGCGACCGATGGCAACGACGTCTGGGGTAGTCGGTCAGGGCTTAGCTTTGTTGGGGGGCAGAGCAATGCCGACGTGCTGAAGCACGAGTTGACGATGCTCGACGTCATGACGGCCAATCGGGACAAGGGAATCTGGGCCGCAGCAGCAGGTCGAACGGTCGAAATCGACGACAGTAATGTTCCGCCGCCAGTCAAAGTGATTTCAAACGTCGGTGGAGGAAGCAAGAGTTCGAACGCGGAAAAAGAAGGCAGCGTCGAATATCTGACTCCTGAAGAAAGTCTTGCAAAGATCACCGTGCCGGAAGGCTACGAGCTGAACGTCTTCGCTTCCGAAGAAATGTTCCCGGACCTGGCGAATCCTGTGCAGATGCAGGTCGACGCCAAAGGTCGACTTTGGGCAGCGAGCTGGAACACGTATCCCAAATGGGAACCGCTGAAGAAGATGAACGACAGCCTCATGATCTTTGAGGATACGGATAACGACGGCGTTGCCGACACGCGAAAGATATTCGCTCACGTTCATAACCCGCTGGGTTTTGAATTCTGGAATGGCGGCGTTCTGGTCACGTCTGGTCCTGACCTGCTCTTCCTGAAAGACACTAACGGAGACGACAAAGCCGATTACCGCTACCCGATTCTGCAGGGGCTGGGAACTTCAGACACGCACCACGCCGCTAACAATCTGGTCTACGGACCTGACGGTGGAATTTACTGGCAGAGCGGAATCTTCCTGGTCCACAACCACGAAACGCCGTGGAAGCAGAACCTGAATATTGGAGCTTCCGGTCTGTACCGCTTTGACCCGCGCTCGTACACGATCGCTCCACACGCTGGTAACTCGCCGAATCCGCATGGAACCAGCTTTGACTACTGGGGCTACTGCTACGCCAACGACGGCACCGGCGGACGATCGTATCAGGTGAGACCTGAAGGCACGGGCTTCAAGATGCACACGCTGTTGACCAAGGAATTTCGTCCGGTCGCAGCCAACGCGATCATGTCTTCCGAGCATTTCCCTGAAGAAATGCAGAACGATTTCCTGATCTGTAACACGATCGGTTTCCTTGGCGTCAAGCAGTACGACCTCGACCGAGAGGGTGAAGTCGAAGAAGAAGAAGCTCCTCCAGCCAAGGCCGCTCCGAAGAATATCGAGATTACGCAAGGCGGCGGGCTGATTACGGTCAAGCACGCAGCTTTTAAAGACACCATGATTACCGGCTTCAAGCTCAGCGTGAACGGGCGCCAGGAGATGAATATCTCCGAAGTCGAAGTCATCAGCGGCGGCAAAAACATTGCCAACACGGCCACACTCGAGAAATCGAGTGTCTACGCTGGCGGCAGATTTCCTGTTGAACTGCTCGTTGATGGCGACAAGCAAAACTTCGCCCACACCGCGAAAGAGAAGAACCCGTGGATGAGGGGTGACTTCGCTGAACCCGTGCAGCTTTCAGAGTTCAGAGTCTGGAATCGCAAGGGATTCGAATCTCGCTTCAACAACGGCAAGATTGAGTTTTTTAACGGCAAGAAACAGGTCGCTGCCGTCGACGTCAAGATCGGCGGGGGGAATGGAGCCACCAGCAAGCGTCAGTTCGGCGAAGTCTGGGGTACACCGGGAGTTGAACTGCTTAACAGTTCCGACCGAAACTTCCGTCCGACTGACGCTGTCATCGGGGCAGACGGTGCTCTTTACGTGTCGGACTGGTGCAACGTCATCATCGGCCACATGCAGCACAATATTCGTGACCCGAATCGAGACCACTATCACGGCCGCATCGTTCGTCTGACGGTCAAAGACCGACCACTGCAGAAGCCGGTCAAGATTGCCGACGAACCAATCGAAGCGTTGCTTGAAAACCTCAAGCACCCGATCAACGGAATTCGTCACCGGACGCGAGTTGAACTGAGCGGTCGCGATTCGAAAGCGGTCATCGCCGCCACTCAGGAATGGATGAAGGACTTTAATCCGAACGACGAAACAGAAGCTCATCACTTGCTCGAAGCACTGTGGATGCACCAGCAGCACAATGTGAAGAACGATGAGTTGCTCAACACCCTGTTGGCCTCGACCGTACGACACGCTGCCCATGCAGCAAAAACGGTCAAACACTTCTGGTACAACGTCGACGCAGGTGCCAGCGGATTTGCTGCTCCGGCTGAAATCGAATTCGTCGAATTTGATCCTCCAAAACGTCTGAACAAAGCCGATCAGAAGGTCTACGCACTGGGTGCGAAGATCTACCAGAAGCACTCGCACTGCGCGACTTGCCACTTGACTCACGGTAAAGGGAACGGAGTCGTCTATCCGTCACTCGTTAAGAGCCCCTGGGTCAACGGCAGTGAAGACCGACTCGTAAAGATGGCTCTGCACGGCATGTGGGGGAAAATCACGGTCCACGGCAAAACGTACGATCCTTCGCGGGGCGTGCCACCGATGACCGCGTTCCGTTCGCTGTTAAAAGACGACGAACTCGCTGCGGTCCTGACGTTTGTTCGTAACACCTGGGGTAACGAAGCGTCGACCATTACTCCTGCCACTGTCGCAAAAGTTCGTGCGGCAACGATCGACCGCACAACGTTCTGGAATCCCGACGATCTTCTCGCCGAGCATCCGCTTGAAGCAGCGCTCGTTCTGAAGGACATCGGAATCAGCGACGAAGGTTTTTCCAATAAGGAACTGGAAGACGCTCTGCTCAGCACGTCACCTGAAGAACTCGCTCAGATTGCGATTTCTAAAGGTAATGCAGAACGAGGAAAGAATCTGTTCTTCAAATCGGCGGCGGCCTGCTTCGCTTGCCATGCTCCTCCAGCCGGCGCAATTCGCCTCGGCCCGGATCTGACAAAGGTCCAAACAAAGATGAAGCCAGAGGACCTGATCGATTCTGTACTTCGTCCATCAAAGCTGATCGACAAAGCCTTCGCCCAGGTCATCGTGCTGACTAACCAGGGCAAGCAGTACACCGGCGTTCGGATCTCAGAAAACGACGAAGAGATCGTTCTGAGAAACCTGGCTCAGCCAACACCGATCGTGATCAAGAAGGAAGATGTCGACGAAGTCTTCCAGTCACGAACCTCTCTTATGCCAGCGAATCTGACACGGCAGTTGAAGACTCGCGCCGAATTCGATGACCTGATGAAGTACGTCATCGAAATTCGAAAACGATAAACGACGTTGCTTCAGCCTATTCGTCGCCCGGATCGATTCGTCGTTCCGGGCGATTTTTTATTGGTCAGGCGAGAACATCGGTCAGTCGGAAGCGGCAAACATGGTATTTGTACGTGAGACGTTCGTAACCGATGCCACGGTAATGGACACGAGCGACACCATCAAAGTGAAAACAATGGCGGTACCGCCAAATGCAGTTAGTGAGTGCCTATCCGCATTAAACTGCTGACAGACTGAGTCCGAATCAGTCAGACGCTTTAAAACTATTCGGTTTCTGTAGTCCCTGCCCAAACTAAGAATCCCACAGAATTCCGCGAAGGATTTTGGTGGCTCGTGCAAAGACTCCCTGGAATTCAAGTTTCCAACCTGTTGGAGTTTACGCATGAAACCTTTAGAGCCGCCGGACGACGTTGCTGCGATGCGTCGTCTTGATCAGCAGGCGTGGGCAGACGCTTATGACAAATATGTCACGTCGACCTACGCATTTATCGCACACCTGGTTAAGGGCGATCGGACACTCGCCGAGGAGTTGCATCAGGAGGCGTGGCTGACGGCGATGTCGGCCATCGACCAGTTCGCTCCCGAACGCGGCGAGTTTCGCGGGTGGCTGTTCGGCATCGCGAAGCGACGAGTCGCAATGCACTTTCGAAAAGCCAACGGTAGATCAGAGAAACAGCTCTATGAAGAGACCGATGAGGCCTCCGCGACGGGCAACGATCTGCTGCCTGACGATGTGATCGAGGAAGTCGAACGGGCGGACGCTGTGCGTGCCGCGTTGGCCGAACTCGATGAGACCGCGAGAGACGTCCTCGTCAACAAGTACGTCGACTCGATGTCCGTTGCCGAGATCGCTGATCGTGTCGGCAAGAGCCCGAAGGCGGTCGAGTCGATGCTGACTCGCGCCAGATCGCGACTGCGAAGTCTACTTCGGTCGTACTTCCCAAAGTCACTGAACGTTGCGAGGGAATCGCTATGAATAATTCTACCAATAACACCGATACCGACCGACCTGATGATGCGGATGCTCTACTGAACGAGTGGATTCAGGAAGCGGGAGACGCGCCGATGACACCTCATCCAGAACATGTCTCACAGCTTCGCGAGAAACTGCTGGCTCGAACGCAGGCATCAGCGACGACCGGAGAAGTCATTCCTCAGTCGACCGTCGCGCCGCAGGAAAAACAGGACGGCACACGGACGACTCGTCGAGGGTTGGGAGTGGTCGTGCTCGTCACCGCCGCGGTATTGGTCGCTGTGAGTCTGTTTTCAGGAAACGAGCAGCAGAATCTGGCGTGGGCACAAACGAAATCCGCCGTCAGAGCAATGCCGTGGATGATGACGAAAACTCATGTAGAAGGCGGAGCGGTCATCGAGTCGTGGTTTTCTCCACAACGGTTGATTGCCGCCATGAGAGCCGTGTCTCCGGATGACGTCGAAACAGATGCCTCAGTAGGCTTCGCCATGTTTGTCGACGTCCGACGGGAAATTCGCATGGAGTATCGACCGCAGAACAACGAGATCATGAAGTCACCGATGCTGAGTTCCGACGAAACATCGATGAGAATGGTCGGCGGTTTCCTCTCAGCGTTTGCCGATGGGAAAGACCTCAAGGAGTTCGTGGATTCAGATTCCAATCTCACGATTACATCACAGCGTGAAGTCATGATTGATGGGATGCGTTTCGATGAGTTTGACGCGATCGTCAGCTTTCACGGACGCAACTCGACAGCGACTTACCGCGTTGACTCGGAAACAAAACTGCCGGTTTCCATGATGACGACCATCGACGGTCAGCTTCGAACAACGACCATCAGCTTTCCTGACGAAGGTCCGGGATCGATTTATGACCTCGGCGTTGCACAGGACGTTTCCACACGCAACCACATGCCAACGCCGGAACTGGCTCGGTTGCTGACACAGCGTCAGCGAGTACGGACGAATTTCGATCAGTACTACGGCATTTCGATTCAGGTGCAACCTGGCAAGCATTGGGCCAACTCGGTTCGAGTTAACCGACTGTGGCGAAGCGGCAACAAATGGCGAACCGAATACTTGATCTGGGACGTGGCAGACTCGGAGCGAATTCACGGCCAGAAGGCTCCACCCGAAGGTACTGATCCTTTGAGCTGGTGGAGTGACCAGGTGACTCATGAGCGATTTCGGCCGACGACAATGTCTGACGGGACAAACACCTGGCGATTCGAATACGACGCAGAGAAGTCTGCGGACGATGCAAAACGATGGGACTACACGATCAGACCGGCAACAAAGAATCCCTACCCGATTGATCCCGAAAACCCGATGCCGACAATCATCACGTATCCTGAATTCATGACGTACGGTGCGACTGGTCTTCCGAGTCCACGGCGAAAGGGCGTCTTGACACTTAAGCCGAAAGACGGCCCGAAAGGAACTGTGCACATCGAATCTCGAACGATCGATGAGCCTCGACCAAACGGCAACAACCTCAGCTATTATTGGGTCGATCCACTGGAAAACGGAATGACGCGTAAGACTCAGAGATTGTCACTGACCGAGGATGAACCGAAGCTTGAAGGCGAGCAGTTGGTTCTAGAAACAGCCAGAAGCCCTCGTGGTTACCTTTACCCGACGCAGCTTCAGAATTCGTCAGGAGTCGTAACGCACTTCTACCTGGACTTTGATGCAAAGTTCGACGACTCCGTTTTCGACCCAACACTTAACAAGGCTGCTCCTTCACCAAAGTGATCGAGGGTGCCGGCTGAATCGTTCCAGGCTACGCCCTGTATCGATCATTGATCGGTGCAGGGCGTATTCATGCGCTTTGTGTTTCGAGACGTTTTTCAGAACGTATTCGGATTTCGCTCAGCCTCGGATTGATTCCTTGATCGGTGTATAACGGATGGCTCACCTCTTCTGGGATTTCGAATGAAACGCCGACTCGTCTGTCTAGTGATTGCTCTTTCGACTGCCTCATTTAGCGTGGCGGTTCTGGCTGACGGTGTGTCGTCACGAACCGGTGGCGATCAGAAGTCATTGACTACCGTTACCAGCTTGATGGATCGGTACTGCGTTGATTGTCACAACGGTGATGAACCGGCGGCTAGGTTGAGCCTCTCAAAGTTCGACACGAACATCGCAGCCAGCTCGAAAAGTTGGGACACGGCGACGTGGGAAAAGATCGTCAAGCGGCTGGCCGCTCGACAGATGCCGCCGGCTGATTCGGAACGGCCATCCGAATCCGAATACAGGGCCGTGCTGACGACGATGGAGTCGGTTCTGGACCGAGCGGCCGAGCAGTTTCCTCGGCCGGGCCGAACTGAGTCGGTGCGGCGACTGAACCGGACGGAATATCGCAATGCCGTTCGCGATCTGCTGACGGTTGACGTGGATGTCGACAGCATGCTTCCGGCCGATCAGCTCAGTCATGGTTTTGACAATGTGACTGTTGGCGAGCTTTCGCCTCTCCTGCTTGGTCGATACATCACCGCCGCCGAGAAGATCAGCCGTCTGGCCGTCGGCGGTCTGGAGAAGAGTCCCGGCGGCGTCACCGTACGACTACCGGCTGACCGTACCCAGGATACTCACGTTGAGGGTCTGCCATTAGGAACTCGCGGCGGGACACTGTTCGAACACCATTTTTCCGCGGACGGTGAATACGAAGTTCAACTGCGGCTGATGCGCGACCGCGATGAGAACCTCGAAGGCCTGACCGGCACGCACGAAATCGATGTCCTGCTCGATCGAGGCCTGGTTCATCGATTCACGGTGAAAAAGCCAAACGGAAAGGCTGGATACAACAAGGACGACACTCTGGTTGATGCACATCTGAAGAAACGATTCCGAGCGACGGCCGGCCCACACAAAGTTGGCGTGACTTTTCCTGACACGGTTTCGTCGCTGCTTGAGATCAATCGTCAACCATTCGAAGCCAGCTTCAATCGACATCGCCACCCACGGCGAGCTCCGGCTTTGTTTGAGGTTTCGATCGTTGGACCATTCGACCCGAAAGGTCCCGGAGATACGCCGAGTCGCAGAAAGATCTTCGCCGGTACCGAAAACACTGAATCCCGTCGCGAAGCCGCCCCAACAGAGCGTGCTACACAAATTCTTCGGCCTCTGATTCGGCATGCCTATCGTCGACCGGTTTCAGACAAAGACCTCGCGGTCCCGTTGCGATTCTTCAAGCAGCGTTTTGAGGCGGACGGCTTTGAGGCGGGTATCGAAACGGCACTGTCTGCCGTTCTTGTCAATCCGCACTTTCTGTTGAGAGCTGAAAAAGATCCCGCGGGACTCAAGTCTGGTTCTGCTTACGGTCTGTCGGGCATCGAACTGGCATCTCGGTTGTCGTTTTTTCTTTGGAGCAGCATTCCTGATAAGGAGCTGCTGGCCGTGGCCGAGCGTGGTCAACTGACCGATCTCGCAGTACTGAAGGAGCAGGTTCAGCGAATGCTCCGGGACGAACGATCGCGATCCTTGGTGAGCAACTTCGCCGCTCAGTGGCTGTACCTGCGGAACCTGGAATCATTTCAGCCGGACCGTCGGTTGTTTCCCAATTTCGACGATAACCTGCGACACGCTCTTCGTCGCGAGACCGAGCTGCTGTTCGAAAGCGTGCTACGTGAAGATCGCAGCGTGCTTGATCTACTCAGCACGGACACGACGTTCCTGAACGAGCGGCTGGCGAAGCACTATGAAATTCCTCATGTGTTCGGCAGTCATTTTCGCCCAGTGCATCTGGCCAGAGACTCTCACCGCGGAGGGCTGCTGCGGCACGGCAGCATTCTCGCGGTCACGTCTTACGCGACACGCACGTCGCCGACGATTCGTGGCAATTGGATTCTCGAAAACATCCTCGGCACGCCGGCTCCGCCACCGCCGCCCAATATTCCAACACTGAAAGACAAGACAGCATCATCGGCTGTCACGATCCGCGAACGTCTGGCGGAACATCGAGCGAATCCGGCCTGTGCAAGTTGCCATAATCTTATGGACCCGGTCGGCTTTTCGCTGGAGAATTTCGACGCCGTCGGGCGCTGGCGATTGTTCGATCGAGAGCAGCCAGTCGACTCGTCGGGAGCATTGCCGGATGGAACGTCTGTCAGCAGCCTCGAAGAACTCGAAGCCGGAATTCTGCGTAGACCCGAAATGTTTGTGAGCACGCTAACCGGAAAACTGCTGACATTCGCGCTCGGTCGCGGAGTAGAATCTTTCGACGCTCCAGCCATCCGCAAGGTTGTTCGCGAATCAGCCGATGATAATTATCGATTCTCGTCACTTATCCAGGCCATCGTGACGAGCACGCCGTTTCAAATGCGAGTGACTCAATGATCAATACGCGAAAATCAATCTCACGAAGAACGCTCCTGCGAGGTGCCGGCGCCGCGTTCTCACTGCCGCTGCTGGACGCAATGATTCCGGCCAGTACGGTGCTAGCTGAAACCGCCGCCGCACCAACTCAATTGCGACGGCTTGGCTACATCTACATGCCGATGGGCTTTAACCCGAAGGAGTGGGTTCCACAGGGCGACACACTCGACAAGCTGCCTTCGACATTGCAGCCTCTTCAGAAGGTGAAAGATCAGGTAACAATCATTTCGGGCATGGAGCTGAGAAATGCCTACCCCGGATCTCACGCGACTTCGAACTCCGCGTTTCTGAGTGCCGCGACCGCGAAACGAACGGAAAGCTCGGACTATCACCTCGGCACCACGGTCGATCAAATCGCCGCCAAACGACTTGGTCAGCAGACGCAGTTGCCATCGCTCGAACTGGCAATGGACCTGCTCAACAACGCCGGACAATGCGACAACGGCTACGCCTGCGTTTACCAGAACAATCTTTCGTGGTCGACGCCAACGACGCCGTTACCTGCCGAAGCACACCCGCGACTCGTCTTTGAAAACCTGTTCGGCGAAGGCGGCACGGCGGACGATCGTCGCGAAACACTTCGTCGCCGAGCCAGCCTGCTGGATTCGGTCACGGAAGAAATGAAACGGTTCAAGCTGCAGCTCGGCGTCAACGATCGCGGCAAAGTCGACGACTACTTCCAGAGCATCCGCGAAGTCGAACGTCGTATTCAACGAGCCGAAGCCAGCGTCGATGAAAACCCACTGCCAGACCTCGATCGCCCCGTCGGAGTTCCCGCCGCATACGCCGACCATGCTCGGCTGATGTTTGATCTACAACTGTTGGCTTTTCAGGGCGACATCACCAGAGTCATCTCGTTCCAACTTGCTCGCGAAGCCAGCACGCGGACCTACCCGGAAATCGGCGTCCCGGAACCGCACCATCCGATTTCACATCACGGAAACAACCCGGACAAACTCGCCAAGGTGGCGAAGATCAACCGGTTCCACGTGTCACTGTTTGCCGAGTTCCTGCAGAAAATGGCAGCAACTCCCGAAGGCAACGGTTCACTGCTCGACCACTCGCTTTATCTCTACGGCAGCGGCATGGGCGACCCGGACGCGCATGATCACACCGACCTTCCGATCATTGTCGCAGGCGGAGCCGCCGGAAATGTACAGGGCGGCCGACACGTCACCTACGAAAAGCACACACCGATGGCCAATCTGCATTTGACGCTGCTTAACAAAGCGGGAGTTGAAATGGACTCATTCGCCGACAGCAATGGCACGGCGGACGAGCTGTTTGCTCCGATGTCCCTGTAAGCGACAGATGAGAATAAACGAGAGCAATGCAGCAATGAAGAAGCAGGACTCGATTCAGGTCGTTCAGACTGACTCTGACGCGAAGATGCAAAAACGAAAACACTCGCCACGAGCATGCTGGTTGTGCCTGGTGATACTTTCGCTGCTGAATCTGTCGTCACCGGCGGCGGCGAATGCCGCATCTGCGGACACTCCGAACAAAGTCGATACTCGCTTGGTAGATGCGACTGAGTCGAAGTCCTGGACAACAGTTGCTGATTTGATTCGGCAAGGTGTCTCCGTTGAACAGGCTCACCCCGATGGCATGACCGCAATCCACTGGGCCGTTTATCACGATGGCCAGCAGACCGTTCGTTTGCTGGTCAATACGAAGTGCGACATAAATGCGAAGACGCGTTATCAGGTAACTCCGCTTTCAATCGCATGCCAGCTTGGCCGAGAAGACATCGCCGGACAGTTGCTGGCAGCCGGCGCTGACGCCAACGCAACTCTGCCCGGCGACGAGACTTTGCTGATGACGGCCTGTCGAACTGGTAACGCAGACATCGTCAAACACCTGCTGAAACACAAAGCTCAAATCAACGTGACCGAGAGACGAGGCCAAACAGCGTTGATGTGGGCTGCCGCTGAAGGACATTCGGACGTCCTTGATCTCATGATCAAATCCGGAGCTGACGTAAACAAGTCAACGTCGAAAGGCTTCTCGGCAATTATGTTTGCGGCTCGTCACGGACACATCGACGCGGTGAAGCGACTTCTGGCGGCGGGAATCGACGTCACTTCCGCGATGCACCCGAAGACCAAGGGCAACAGGACGCCGCGCGACGGAACATCGGCACTTCAATTAGCCGTTGAAAGTGGCCACTTCGAACTCGCACTGGTCCTCGTTCAGAACGGCGCCGACCCCAACGACCAGCGCAGCGGGTTCACACCGCTGCATGCATTGAGCTGGGTTCGAAAACCCGACCGAGGTGAAAATTCAAAAGGCGATCCGTCGCCGCGAGGGTCAGGCAAGCTGACCAGTCTTGAGTTCGTACGAGAAATCGTTCACGCAGGAGCGGACGTCAACACTCGTCTCAACAAGGGAGCCAGCGGCCGAGCCGTCCTGAGCAAACGCGGCGCAACGCCATTCTTACTTGCCGCGAAAACGTGTGACATTCCCTTCATGAAGCTACTGCTTGATCTGGGCGCCGATCCTACGATCCCCAACGCAGAAGGCTGCATGCCCATCATGGCGGCTGCCGGCATCGGCGTTCGAGCGGTCGGCGAAGAGGCAGGCACCGAACCAGAAGTTCTGGAAACAATCGACTTCCTGATGAAGCTCGGTGCCAACGTGAACACGAAAGATAGGAATGGAGAAACCGCAATGCACGGCGCGGCATATCGCAACTTCCCGCTGGCCGTGGCCTCACTGGCAAAACACGGAGCCGATCCAGCCATCTGGAATAAGAAGAATAAACATGGCTGGACTCCGGAAATGATTGCCGCCGGTAAACGGCCTGGTTCGTTCAAGCCGTCACCCGTGACGATCCGCGAAATTCGAGCGGCGGCTGGCTTCGGAAAATGAGCACAAGTACTAATGCGCCAAACGAAGATCCGCCCGTGAATCTCGCTCTGAGAGCAACGGCCTGGCACGAAGCTGGGCACGCGGTAATGGCGGTTTCGCTGGGACGATCAATCGAGAAGGTCACAATTTCTCCCGCACAATTGCAGAACGGCAGAAGTCGGCTGGGAATCTGCAAGATTCAGAAAGGCCGTAGCAGAAAATCAAACGACCAGCTTGAAGAGGACGTGATGATTCTCCTGGCAGGCATGGTCGCCGAAAGCCGAGTCACCGGCCGATACTGTGCAGACGGAGCTGCTCAGGACCTGGCATTCGTTGAGAAGCTGCTTTCCACTCGTGCTCGTAACGAGCGGCAACTCGAACGCCTGACCGGACGCATTCTCGACAAAACAGAGCACGTCCTCACCGAAGAAGCCCACGCCAAAGCCATCAAACTCATCGCCGAAGAACTTGTCCGCAAAGTAACCATCAGCGGCCGCGCCGTACGCCACTTCTTCCAACAAGCAACGAAGCAAGCCAACTAAAGCTAAGCCGCAATACGGCACGATCGGTAATTCTGCCTGTGGATGCACAGGTTTGACATTGTCCGAAAATCAGGCCATTAGCTCGGAGAGTGGTCCGCTTAGATCCAGATCCTTCAGTTGAGCGTCGAGCTGGCCGAAGCTGTCTTCTGTTTCAAGACCGGCGCTTTGCATGAGGCTCATGTAGAGGTTGGCGATCGTGCGGTGGCCGGTGTTCTGGTAGCTGGGGTACTGGATGTAGCGACCTGATTTGAGGCGGTTGTTCATCCCACCAACCAGAACGAAGGGCCAGTCTTTCTGGCCATCGTGATGCTGTCCTCCGGCGCACGATGTGTAGACGATCATCGTGTTATCGAGCATCGTCCCGTTGCCTTCGGGAATGGTCTTCAGATGTTTTGCCAGCTTTGCGACAAAGCCGAGTTGCAGCTTGTCGACTTCTTTGCGAGCCCGTGGACCGTCCCAGCCGTTGGCTGTTTTCCCGTCGCCCAGATGCCCCAGCGCGTGGACGTGCTGATTGATTCCCAGATCGGAATAGATAATACCCAGCGTGTCCGGCCGAATCGTAATGACGTTGGTGAGGCCGGTGACCAGTGCTGCTGTTGCGAGTTCGAAGTGCAGACCCATTCGAGTAGAAGGAACCATTGACTCGTACTTGTTTGTCAATTCCGGAGCGAAGCGTTTGATGCGATCTTCAAGCTGTACTTTCTTCTGACCGCGAATTCGTAACGCCTCAAAAGCTTCCGTGTAATGAGCAAACCGGTCCTTCTCGGTAGATGAAAGCTGACGCTCAATTCGCCGAGCGTCGTTCTTCATGAAGTCCATCAGGTTCGTGTTCAGCGTCAGCTTCTGCCGAAGCTTCTCGGGTGAGATGACAGCTGAACCGAACAGTTCCATATACGCCTTCTTCGGGCTGGCCTGGTACGCAATCGGACGCCCCTTCGCCATCGCCGAAATGTTCGGGTAGCAATAACTGTCACCCGGCTGTCGCGTATACTGTTCCAGCAGCGGCCCGTTCATCGCCATGCCGTACATCTTGTAAGGGCCGGCGGAAAGATGCTTCCCCAACATGCAGTCGAGAGTTGGAGCGACGGCCACCTGCTCAGAGTGGTGGCAGGACAACGCTCCGTAACCCGACGTGTGGTTGCCAACAAAGTTTCTGCCGGACAGGCCCTGGATGATCGTCAGTTGATCTTTCACTTCCTCGAACGCTTTGAAGTTGTCAGGAAGCTCGTGACCGCTGAGAGAAACATCGATGAGTCTGTCGCGATTCTTGCTCCACTGGTTCTCCAAACCGACCGGTACAAGATTCTCTTTGTCGACGCCGCTGGACTTCACGACAAAGACAAACCGCTTCGGCAATGCGGCTTCGTCGTCGGCCGAATGCGCGGCAACGCTTCGCAAAAAGGGAGTCAGTGCCAACGGAGCCGTACCGAACGCCGCCATTACGTTTCGTCGTGTCAGTGACATATTGCTTCTCGTCTTCAGAGAATCATTCAACCGAACTGGTCTCGAGTCTGTTTATCGGCGGTACAGAAAAGAATCTGAACTCAGCAGCGAAACCACCAGTGCCTTAAAACTTCCGCCATTGTCCAGATAACTCTTTTCGGCATCAATCAACGTTTGCGAGTCGCTCAACATTTCGTTCCGACCCATAAAGTACCGGAACAAGTGCCGGATGAACGATTGTCTTGCTCTCGATGAACCACCGAGGCGGTGTAATAACTCAATGGCGTCCTCGACTTCGCCATCCACTGCCGGATCGCCCGACCCTCGTATCTCGCCCGTGGAATCGATCTTTCGCGCGGTGAACTTGCCGTCAGCCAATTGCCGATCAAATTGTTCGCCGCGTTTGTGAACGATGTTACGTGTTTCACCAAAATAGACGTGAGTTCGATGTCGGCCCCAGTCGTCGAAGATTTCAAACGGTTCGCCCAGCGGGTTCATCTTACGATGACAACGCCAGCACCGAGTCGCTCGCAATGGTTCCATGCGTTCTCGCAGCGTCTTATGAGGATCGTTTGGCACATTGGCATCGACGTCCGGTGGCACGTCCTGAATCACGCCAGCCAGCAGCTTCTCCTGAATCCAGCGACCGCGGCGAATCGGATCGTTTCCGTCGTTCACCGAGTGTGCCGCCAACCACGCTGGGTGAGTGAGAATGCCCGCTCGCTGATTCTCTGGCAGTTCGAACGGTTGTTCTGACGGCCAGCTCCACTCTTGCCGTTGTTCACGGTGTGTCGGCGGAAGGTTGTAGACAGCGATGTAAATCAGATCCGACTGCCCTCGAATCGGCTTGTTGTTCACTCGTTCGTAAGGCCAGCCGGGAAACGGAGTGAATTTGTCTTCGAGTGCCTCACGAACCACCTTCGCACGAGCCGTTGCCTGTCGCCTGATTCGATCGAGTTCCTCTTTCTCCTGTTTTCGCTCCGGATCACGTTTTGCCCGTTTGAATTCTTCAATACGTTTATTGACTTTGCGTTCGACGTAGTCAGGACACTGGACTTCCTCGAGGTACTGCTGCGCGATTTCGTTGTCGCCTGGGTGAGCCACATAAAAACGATTACTCGTCAGCAGCTCTTTGATGACGTCCTGATCCCGATTGATGAAGTGCTCGATCAACTGCTCGGCTTCGTACATCAAGCGATTCGTATTCCACTGTTTGATGTCTGCTTCCCGCACTCGGACCATATCTTTGAAAACTTTGTCGGCTTGGTTGTAGCCAAAAAACTCTTCGAAGAACCGAGTAATACGAGGCGTCTTCTGGGGAAACATGCCGTCATCAAGAATCGCTCGCACAACGCCGGCAATATCATCTTTCGACGCCAGCTTCTTGAATCGAATGGCATCTCGCAGTTGGCCGTTCTGCTCGGGCAATGAATCCGTGAGTGCATACGCCAGGGCATAGGCAACTTCATCCGGTGACAGATGGCGGCGACCATGTTCGTCTTTCGGTCCCAGCCCCAGCTCCATCCGGTAGATCGATTCGCTGCAAAGATACATCGCTTTGATCGTCGTCTTGATTCCCTCAAGGCTGCCACCATCAGCAATGTTCTTCTTGAGAAACGCCAGGTACTTCTGCTGTTCTTCTTTGTCCGGCAGACGACCGATCGCACGGCGAAATTCATCACGAATCACATTGCCGAGTTGATCATCCGACGGAACGGGTTGATCGTCTGCAAAGAGTTTGAACTTTCCGTCTCGTGTCCAAAGATCGAGCAACTGATCGGTGTTGATCAGAATCATCTCGATCGTGCTTTGATCGACGCCGCTGGTGAATGAGTAATCGCGGACGCCGCGTTCGCTCGTTACAAAACTGAAGGGACTTTGCGCGTCACGAATGCCTTTGCGCTTGAAAATCTGCGGACTGAATCGCCACAACCGTGACGGCGAGAATGGCAGCGTTTGGACACCCCCCGAGAACAACAATTCGTGGCTCACGTAATTGCCGTATTCGGGTTTGAGCAGCTTGTCCCGGTAGCTCTCTGCCCGGCCAGACACTTCGATTTGCTGTTCAATCCAGAGAATGACTTTCGCTTTGGCAATCGGATCCGCGCGTGGTTCTTCCGGTGGAGGCATGTCATCAAACTGCAACGCCTGCAGCACGCTTTCCCAGACCTGAGCCGTCGAATCCGTTGTCAGGGCGTTTCGGATCTGGCCGATATCAAAATCGGCTTCCGCCTCATCACCGGAGTGGCAATCGACGCAGTGTTGCCTCATGAACGGTCTCACAACCGCTTCGAATTCGTAACCGCCGGGCTCCGCAGCCTCCGATTGGCAGGCGAAGCCACACACCGCTGCCGTCGCCACGCCTGCGAGGAATAATGCCACAGAGCCATGTTGGTTACCAAAAGTCATCCACATTCGCCTGACTGTGCATTAGTGATGAGTCGCTGCAAATTGTGCATCGTGATCGGTCTAAAGCCGGCCTCCTCGCACACGGCAGGCGACCGTCTCTACTTCTTCTTTGGTTTCGCTCGTGGTTTCGGAATCGGCTTAATCATCACGATCTCGGCGTCGTTCTTCAGTTTCGCACCAGGCGTCGATCGACCATTGCTGATGATGTCGCTCAGCATGTTCTTCATTCGGGCGACTCGATCTGGGTGGTCCGCCTGGATGTTGTTCGTTTCGCCGGGATCTTCTTCGAGATTGAACAATTGAATCGGCGGCACCTTTGTCAGGTCCGATCGGCCCGGCCGCGGGGAACTCCAACCGCCGGAACCTGGACACAGGCAGAGTTTCCAGTTTCCGTCACGCACCGCGAACTGCCCACCGATCGATTGCGAAACGATTGAGGTCCGAATTGGCTTGGCCGCTGCTCCTGTCAGAACCGGCAGAAACGAAACACTATCCTCGCCGCCGTTTTCGTTCACCTTAGCTCCAACGATCTCGGCCGCGGTTGCCAGCAGATCGAGTTGCCCGACCAGTTGATCCGTTCGCGAACCGGCTTTGACTTTGCCCGGCCATCGAGCAACAAAAGGAACTCGATGCCCTCCTTCAAAGATGTCAGCTTTGTGGCCACGGTAAATGTAGTTCTGGTCATGACCGGCCGCTTCGAGTTCATTGATATTGGCAGCGGGCGAACATCCGTTATCGGTCGTGAAAATTACGAGCGTGTTCTCGGCGATGCCGTTGTCGTCAATCGCTTTGAGAACCTGGCCGACGGTCCAGTCGACCTGCATCGTGAAGTCGCCGTACTTGTTGATCCCGCTTTTGCCTTCCCATTCACCTGTCGGAACGATCGGCGTGTGGGGAGCGTTCAGCGGAAAGTAAACAAAGAACGGGTTATCGGATTTCGACTGAGCGTTGATGAAGTTCACCGTTTCTTTGGTGATTGTCGGCAGGACATCCACGGCCTCGAAGCCTTTGGCCGCTGGCCCTTTGCGATGGAATGCTTTTTCAACAGTTGCGGGCTCAGTGGGAGTGCGATCCCGAACGTAGACGTACGGCGGCATGTCCAGCGAGGCGCTGATCCCGAAGAACGTATCGAATCCCAAGTCGCAGGGACCATTTTTAATCTTGCCGGTGTAATCAACGTCCCAGCCGCCTTTAAAGCCACCGGAGAAATCGCCTTTGTCATCGGCTGTACCGCCATCTTTGAGAGGCCAGTCCCAACCAAGATGCCATTTTCCGATGCAGGCCGTCGAGTACCCGTGCTTCTTGAGCAGCGAAGCGACCGTCAATCGTCCTTGTGAGATCAGCGGTTTTGAAAAGCCACCAAGCACGCCTTTTTGAAGGTGAGTCCGCCAGTGGTAGCGGCCGGTCAATACCGAGTACCGCGTCGGAGTGCAGACGGACGACGACGAATGTCCGTCTGAAAAGATCATGCCTTCGTTGGCGATCCGGTCGATGTTTGGCGTCGGTATTTTGGACTTTGGATTCAGGACTGACACATCACCAAAACCCTGGTCATCAGCGAGGATGAAAATAATGTTTGGCTTCGCTGACGCACCATTCCTGGTTTCGGCGGCCTGTGCTGAACTTGTCGACCTGGCTGCGACAATGAGCAACGTCGCTGCGGCAACCGTGAGGATTTCTGTCGTCCGTACGGAGAGAATTCCCTGAGGAGATTTCATCTGTTTGCTAAGCCTTTGCTTACTGAGTTATTGAGCGAGTCGTTCACGAAGTACGACGGGCAGGCGTCGGTCTCTAATGTTTACAATTTTGACATTCTTGTCGTTCTTCAGCTTTGGTCCGGGTGTGCTCCGTCCATTTTTAACCTGCTGCTGAAGTAAAGCGACCATCTTTTTCACCCGCGCGGGATGTTCCGCGGCAAGGTTGTGGTCCTCGTGTGGATCTTTAACCAGATCAAACAACTGCACGAACGGCGGGCGCAACAGGTCGGACTCGGTGGGCTTGCCCTTGAACCCTTCGAGGACTTTTCTCCAGGCGACATCGGGCGAAGGGTCATTTCCGGCGGCGTTCCCGCCGCTCCCTGGAGTTCCGCTGCCCGGACAAAGGCAGAGCTTCCAGTTTTTGTCACGCACGGCGAACGCACCCACCGACTGCATCACCAGCGATTTTCGATGGCCGGCAGCGTCAGGGTTACGCAGGAGATTTGCAAAACTGATTGAGTCCGGCCCTTCGTTGTCACTTAATTTCGAAGCTGACAGTTCAGCGAAAGTCGCCATAAAATCATTCAGCCCGACCAGAGCATCACAGGTTCGTCCTTTGTTGATTACGCCGGGCCAGCGAGCGATCAGTGGAACTCGCAATCCGCCTTCATAGATCGAGAACTTGTAGCCGCGGTGAGGGCCGTTGGGGTGATGCCCTTTCGCTTCCAGTTGATGAATCTGCGCGGGTGTCGATTTCAGGATGTTGCCAGCGTACGGGGCCGGGCCGTGATCTGACGAAAACATGACAAGAGTGTTTTCATCAAGTCCCTGCTTCTTCAAAGCGGTCATCACTCGCTCAACGGAATGGTCAACTTCCATGACGAAGTCGCCGTACACACCGAGCTTGCTCTTGCCTTGCCAGTTAACACCCGGACTCGTCGGCGTGTGCGGAGCGGTCAGCGCCAGAAACAGGAAAAATGGATCGTCCTTCTTCTGATGAGCGATGAACGATTCCGCTTCGGAGTAGAACGTCTCCAGAACTTCATGATCCTGAAAGTCCTTCTCGGCAGGACCGACTCGGTTAAAGGCACTCCACCCTTTCTGGGCAGTGACTTCGCCTTGCCAGACGTTGTTCCTCGCAAAAACGTACGGGAACATGTCGAGCGAGCCGGGCAGAATGAAGCTCTCGTCGAAACCAAACTGAGGCGGTCCGAACTTCAACGGCTTCTTGAAATCGACATTCGTTGGCCCCTGAGATTTTCCATCAACCGTGGTCATGGTCGTGCCAAGGTGCCACTTACCGACATAGCCGGTGCGATAACCAGATCGCTTCAGAACTTTGGCAAGTGTCGATCTTTCCGTATTTGGTCGAGGCCCGACAAAGCCCCACGGGCCACTGCCGACGGTGGCTCCGTAACGCCAGTTGTAGCGCCCCGTCATCAGCGCTCGACGAGTCGGGCTGCACACTGAAGCGTTCACATGAGCATCAGTGAATCGCAGTCCGCCCACTGCGAGGGCATCAATGTTTGGAGTGTCGATCAGGCAACGGTCACCGCCGTAACAGTTCACGTCACCAATGCCGAGATCGTCAGCCAGGATGAAAACGATGTTCGGCTTGCCGGCGGAAACGAGTGTCGGGAGGCTGCATAAAATTGCAGCGAAGAACCAGAAGCAAAGTCGCATGCAACTGTCCTCTCAAGTGTGTGGGGATCGGACCGCGGCTTACTTCTTTTTCTTCGGATCGGACGTAACGTTGTTGGCCGGGATCGGGCTCTTAAAACCGAGGTAAACTTCGGGCTTGATGCCTCGTGCGTACCCACCACCTCGGAATGTATTTGGCTGGTACTTACCGACGAAATCGATCGGCGAGTCAGCCACGATTTTGTCTTCCAATCCCAGCATCCAGTAAGTCGCGTTGACGATCATCCGTCGGTAGCCATCGTTTACGATGTCTTCAGATGCTCCGTAGAGTGACGTGAAGACACGGCCTTTCTTGCCGTTGGCTCCGGTGTATTCCCGAGTCCATTCCGACGCCATCGGTGGCTTGCTGGCGTCTGGTTCGCCGTCGAACTTCATGCTCATCAGCGGCTGAGCCATTGTCAGGATATTCCAATCATCCTGTGGCACGGCGTTGTAACCACCAGCCTGAATGTGGACGTCTTTCACGCCGATCAGAATTGGATGACCAGCCTTCTCAGGAATGATCGTAATGCGAGTGCTCTGCTTGTGGTTTCTTCCGTAGTGCCCCACCCAGGTTTGCCCCAACACCTGGTGACCGAAACCCAATTCGTAACCTTCGGTCTTCGCCTGGTAGTCATACTTCGAGAATTTGCTTTCCTTGTCGCCATACTTGAAACCATGCGTCGACGTTCGCAATCCCATGACCGGTCCGCCACGTTTCAGGTACGCGTCGATGTGCTTCATCTGCTCATCAGGGAGAGCCTGAAACCGAGTGAACATCACCATTCCGTCTGCAGACTCCAGAGCTTCGAGGCCTGGGATATTCGATTCGCCAGCCTTGATCTCGCCGTTTCCATCAAGCCCAAAGAGAACGGTGCAGTCAAATCCGTGGTGCTTCGCCAGAATCCGAGCCATCGCCGGGAGAGTTTCTTCGCCGCGATATTCATGATCGCTGGCGATAAAGACGAGATGTTTTCCCTTCGCCAGTGACCTGGTCGCTTTGTACTTAACCGGATTGGCCGCGGCCGAGGATGGAGCTGACTCGGCAGCCGAAGCGACTCCAGAGGCGACAAGAAGAGCAATCTGAACGAGAGCGAAGCAGCGAATCATCGTTTCGTTTCCTGCATTTTTGGGTTGATGTTTGCAACACGTTCCAGCATGGCATCTGGCTTCGCGATTCGCCACCTTGCCGACGCCCCAAATGGAATCGGCTCATCCAATCACAGCATCGACTTCGATTTCGACCAGATGATCGGGATTGATGAGGCGGCTGACTTCGACCATCGTCGCCGCCGGCCGGATGGTGGAGAAAAACTCACCGTGAGCTTTGCCGATCTCTTCCCAACGGTCGATGTCGGCAACGAAGAGTCGCGTTCGCACGACGTCGGTAAGTTCGGCACCGGCTTCGCGCAGTGCGGACTCGATCTTCCTCAGGATGAACTGCGTCTGGCCGTAAGCGTCGCCGACTGATACCGTCTGCCCGTCTTCATTGGACGCGGTCGTTCCGGAGACGAAGATCAGGTTTCCTACGCGTACCGCTCGCGAATATCCAACTGACGCTTCCCAGGGAGTGCCGCTCGAAATCAACTGACGACTCATTTGTTCGTGGTCTCCAAGTCGGGGCGAATGCCGCATTTCGTTTTCGGTTTAGAGGCACGTTCTACCAGATTCGAGAAACTGGATCTTCCACCTGAACTCGACATGCACTTTGACGTAAAACTGACTGTCCAATCGAGAACTCAACACTCTCCACGCAATTCATTCACGGAGTAGAGCAATGGCCGATTTCAAGGTCACTCAGATTGACGACGACTTCGACTTCGCCAACCTTCCCTGGTGGGACGTCGTGATCATCGGAGCCGGACCGGGCGGACTCGCCGCCAGTTTGACAACCGCTCACCGAGCATTGACCACTCTGGTCATCGAAGCCAAAGACCTGCCCGGCGGGCAGCCTCAGTTCCTTTATGCGGACAAAAAGATCGTCGACGTTCCGGGGTTCCCAGACGGTATTTCGGGACAGGAATTGTCCGACAGAACTTATCGCCAAGCCGCCGACGCGCACGTGCAATTTCGGTTCAACGAAGAACTGACGGCAATCGAAGACACCGATCAGGAAGTCGAAGGTGACGTTCTAAAAAAAGTAGTCACCAGCAACGGCAGCTACCTTTGTCGCAAAGTCATCCTCGCCTGCGGACTGCTCCATTATCCACGTCGTCTTCCGGTGCTTGACGATCTGGAATCGGACGCCGTCCACTACAGATCTCCGCGAGTCAAAGACTACGAAGGAGGCACGGTCATCGTTGTTGGTGGCGGTGACTCGGCACTCGATGCGGCCGTGATGGCACTTCAACGAGGTGCTCGCGTCGAGGTCATCATTCGCAAAGAGCCATCGGGCAAAGCAGACACTCTAAATCACGTTCTGGAGTTGGGGGGGAACAGTCCATACGTCGGCGTCGATTGCAGAAGCAACCCTGAACGACGGTGTCGTCAGTGCCGTGCTGAATAATGGATCGACCATCGAATGCCAGCACGCAGTCGTTCAAATTGGATTTCTCTCAGCGAAGGACACGTTCCTGGGCCTTGGACTGACGCTGAACGACGAAGGCGCCGTCGCCATCGACCCATACTTCGAAACCAGCCGTCGAGGCATCTTTGCAGTCGGGGACGTTCACGGAGACATTAAGCTGATCGCCGTCGCCTGGGCGGAAGGCATCCAAGCCGCAATCCACGCCTTCCGGGAAATCACCAGCCCGTTCTGGTTGAACGAAAAGCGTCTCCACGACAACAAGCTGTCACTCATCGCCGAACGCCTCAGCGCAGCGGCCGTACAGAAACGCGAATAACTTTCTGGCAGGCTTTCTCACTCCGGTTTGCGGCCAGCGTAGAGCGTCGCGATGCCGAAGGTCAGCGATGTCCAGGTGATGTCCGTCAGGCCCGCTTCTCGCATCAGGCCTGCGAGTTCTTCGTCCTGCGGAAACTCCGAAACCGACTGTGGCAGGTACTTGTAGGCGGCTTCGCTGTTGCTCGCCAGAAGCTGGCCGATGCGAGGCAGGATGTTGCGGAAGTACCAGCGGTAGACAGCTCCGAAGAGTTTGTTGCGCGGCATCGAAAACTCAAGCACGGCGACCTGGCCACCGGGTTTGCAGACTCGAGTCATCTCTTTCAGGCCGGCAACCGTGTCGGAAACATTTCTCAAACCGAAAGCGACGGACACAATCTGGTAAAGGTCAGAATCGAGTGGCAGTTCCATCGTGTCGGCTTGCTGAAACGTCAGCGGAGCCTTCGTGCTGGACGATGATCCGTTTGTCTCTGAAGAGGCGGCATCGGCCGGGATGCCCATCTTCGCGGTTTTCACACGAGCGATTTCGAGCATCTCCGGAGTGAAATCCGTACCGACGACGGCTGTCGTCCCACCGGCTTTTTTCCAAAAGGCAATCGCCAGATCGCCAGTTCCCGTACACACATCGAGAATGGGCGACTCACCGGTTGGGCGGATGCGACGAACGGTTCTCCATCTCCAGTAGTAGTCCACGCCGCCGGAAAGGAAATGATTCAGAAAGTCGTATCGCCCGGAAATCTCACCAAACATTTTCTGGATACGATCGCCCGACTTATCGACCTGTTCTGAGGTCTTACCGGTGTCAGTCTCAGCAGCGGTCGCCTTGTCAGACTCAGCGTCCTGCGAGGTCGTATCAGATTCGGAGTTTTCAACAGCGTTCATCAGACGGGCTTTCGATTCGTGATTCCGTAGTTCTGCCACCGTTGGGCGACCAGTTGTGCCGTTTCTTCGTCAACATCCAAAGCGGCTGGCCAGTCGCGAGGGTGTCCTTCTTCGACCGACTTTGACGTCGCGTCGATGCCCATTCGATGGCCGACTCCGCGAACGGGAGCCGCATGATCCAGCATGTCGGCCGGGCCTTCGGAGAAGATTGTATCGCGACCGGGGTGCGAGTTCGCTCCAACTGCTGACCAGACCGCATCGTCATCCTGAATGTCCACATTTTCGTCGACAACGACCAGCATTTTGACGTTGCTCAGTCGGTCGATTCCCCACAAAGCGTTCATTACTTTGCGAGCCTGCTGCGGCCACGACTTCCGCATACTGGCAAACGCGATGTTGCGATGATCGCCCGAAGCCGGCAGCCGCAGATCAACCAACTCGGGAACCGTCAGCCTGACCAGCGGAAGAAAAATCCGTTCGGCCGCGTGGGCCAGCCAGCCGTCTTCGCTCGGCGGGGCTGCCGGGATGATGACCGGCAGAACCGGATTCGCTCGGTGAGTGATCGCGGTAATAGTCACTCGAACGGCCAGACAGCGAGTGTCGTAATAGCCGGTCGAGGTTCCAATCGTTGATGCTTCAACGAAGGCTCGTTCCGGGTCGATCATTCCTTCGAGAATAATTTCGGCATCGGCCGGAACGAGTGTTTCGACGCTGCGGCCCGGGATCACGTTGACGTTCTTTCTTTGCAGGAATCCGGCAAAAACCAACGGGTCAACAAACGGCGGTAGTGGTGCTCCGGCAGCAAAAGTGACAATCGGATCGCCGCCTAACGAGATCGCCATCGGAAGCTGTTGACCGGATTTCACCGCACGTTCGACAAGCTGCCATTCGGAATCGTGAGGTGTCCAGTAAATATCGACCGTGTTCCGATCGACAATCTGCACAGGGACGCGCGACACGTGCCGAACGATCGTCGGAGCCGCTTCGTCGAATGAGTTCTCTCCGTCGATCCGTTCCTCAACCAGAATCTGCCCGGCAGTCAGAGTCGGCCGCGATTCCTGTCCCCAGCAAACCGGAGCCGGAAGCAGAGCGAGGTCCACGTCGCTGCCCATGTGGACGACCTGCTGAACCATCGCCGTCTCGACCGTCTGAACCGGCCACTGAGTCGCCTCAGCCAGGTTCGGCACAAGCTGCAAAGCTTCGAGCCAGCCGGAAGGCAAACTCGGCCTCACAAGAGCGGTAATCCGATCGGCAATCTCTTCGAGCGAATCCACTCCCAACGCAAGACAAGTCCGCTCGGCCGTGTTGAACAATCCGGTGACCACAGGAATCGACTTGCCGCCGACATTGTCAAACAGCAATGCCGGACTTCCATCCTGCTCAGCCGCCCGCCGAGCAACCACCGCCAGCTCAAGATGCGAATTCACCTCGGCGCTCACCCGAACCAACTCGCCCCGTTCGGCAAGCACGTCGAGAAACTCACTGAGATGTTCAACAGGCATTTGGCTGTCCGGCAACGGCGAAAACAACGACGGATCAAGATTGAGACAAAACGGATTCCAGACGGGAATAGTAGTCAAGGCCGTTCCCACTGCCACTTAACCGCGAGGCTGTACCAGAGTTAACTGCCTCTTTCAGTCGGGCGTCCCAGTCAAAATGGCTGTATCGCAGAGCGACAGGGTGAGTCATCGTGCGGGTTCAAATGATCCACTCTGATGAGATATCGCGCTGTGTGATGACTGCTGGGAGCGGCTTCGACGTCAATGCGTGGTTTCAGAAGAAGAGCGGTGAAACTCAGGCCGCTCGGCTGAGAACTGGGACGCGTTAGTTCCGCTAAGCAAACAAGGTCGCCGCGATTTATGGTGATGTTATTCTGCGAAACGACCGCCTGACGACAGTCATCGCTCCGCCACTCGCAAAAGAAGCGTCAGCGCATAAAAAAACGGCCGCACGCGAAAACGTGCGACCGTTAATAATGGTGGAGGGGGGATTTGAACCCCCGACCTGCGGGTTATGAATCCGCGAGCCATTCGACGGAAACCGATGAATCAGCAGTGGTTTACGGCACAAGAGATTCTTCAGTTGCACCAGAAGTTGCACTCGGGACACCTGATTCGAGCTGCAAACCTCTGATTTCCAGTGATAACTACTCGTGTTTTATTGAAGTGCTGCCGACTGATCTGGCACTGGTTGTCGGTGCATGGTCACAGTTGCCGCATGCGCTGCGGCACGCTGTTCTTGCGATCGTCAAGACTGTGACGAATCCGAATGAGACATAGCTGCCGATGCTCTTGACGCTTTCAATGCTGCTCTCCATTCGTCTGACGACTAGGGAGCAGCTTTGAAGCCAGGTGCCCTGCCGACAGAAAGCCAGATGGTATCGAGCAACAGTTCTTTGTCAGCCTCTTAGACCGGATCTTGCCTCTGCCATCACGAGAGCGTTTGGGGCGATCACGTACCTTGCATTCAATCTGTAAAATGAACAGAATGACTGTACAGATAAGACTTCACCGATCACCGTGCCGTCACTCCAAACAAAGAACTAAGGTGGGCCATGACCAGCAGTTTCAGCATGCCGGGTGGACACACAGTCGCCAAACTCTTCCGTGCCGAACCCATGATCACCTCGGGACGTCACCTCAACCACAGCACGAGGACCGCGCGCCGAGGAAAAATTGCGACGCAGTGGGTGCCAGTGAAAGAGAATCCTTCCTCCGAGACGGTCGCCACCATTTCCCCGACTCGGCCGGCAGCTTACGTGGGTCAGATCATCGCCGTGACCGCTCGTCCCGCTACACCGCGAAGCTAACTCCATCTGCCTGAATCAATTGAGACAGCACGCCGTGTCCGCCGTCGAACAATGCCCGCATCGCCAAGACGTTCAATTCGACGACGGTGAAGAGACTGGTCGCTGCGGCCTGTTATGCGAAATCGTCAACTGTGGCCTTGAGTTATTGTGGTTCCGCGTGCCACGGACAGCCTGTGAGGCGTGTGTTGACGGAGTGCCACCCGCCCCTGACCGTCTTAATCCTGTCTTGGCTTCATTCCTGCATTCGGCGGCAGCAGAGATTATTGACCTGGGAGGGACATCCACGTGCGATGAGACCCGCGCCGAGGAACTCCAGAAATGGGCCAGGCAATCCCTCGAAGTCGAGGTCTCCGATGGGCGTCCCATTTCGACTCGACCTCGGTCGTATCGGGACTGCTGTCACCTGGGCGAGGTGACCGGCTACCGACAAGAGCCTTCGATTCGAGGCCTCATACGAACGGCAGTCCATGAATGTCATCATCCTTCACACGATGTGACATCCGAAGCCACCTGTAATCTCTGCCTCGATTGGTCACGAAACGGCGACTCTCAGACAGTGGAACTGGTTGAACTCCTCCCGCAGCCACAGTCGTGGCGGAATAGTTCACCAATTCAATGGGCAGTTGGCATGACCACTACGGCGCGGCGAACGCCAACTCTTGAGACAAGCCTGGACTATCTGCATCGCGCGGGCTGGAGCGACGGCCAGTTAGCGGTCGATGGCATGGCAAGTTTGCCTCCAACGAAAACCGTCGAACGCATCTCGTTACGGGCTCCGGCCGTTGGTGCGTGGCCCAACTTCTACCTGACACTGTTGGAACTGACACTCAGCCAACCGAACGCCGACGCGTTCATGATGGTTCAGGATGACGTGCAATTCTACGACCGCGAAAATGTCTGTGAATATCTCGATGCCATCTTGTGGCCGTCGGATCCGGCCGGCATCATATCGCTCTATTGTTCGGCTGCTTACACACGCGAAACATCTGGCTGGACGATAGCGGATGAACGTTGGGAATGGGGCGCGCTGGCGTTCGTGTTTCCAGCCGTACTGGCACATCGATTCGTGTGCGATCCGGAGGTCATTCAACATCGATCCACTGATCGCGGATTGCGATTCATTGACGACGTGATTGGCGAATGGGCCGAGCGGAATGCGATCCCGATCTGGTATCCATCACCAAGTCTGGTTCAGCATTTGGGAAACACGAGCACTGTTTGGCCTGGCGTGCCGGCAGAAGGATACCGCCGGGCAGATTCATTTGCTGGTGATCTTTGACGATCAATCGGAGACTCGAACAGTCCCAAGTCTGGGATGCGATACTCAAGCCACTTCGCCAATACCGGTCGCCAGTCCCTGAAGAAGCAAAGCTTCAATCATCAACTGGTCAATCGTCACCAAGCTGCCCCATCGCCAGTACTCGGTGCAGAAGTTCCTGTGCATCCTGCTGTAACGCATCGCGGTCAAGTTCCAGGCGTTCGAAGCTGGATCGGTGCAGGTGGGTCGCGTAAGCGTTGAGCACCACTCGCACTTCGTAGCCGTGATTACGCACCCGGAAACACCATTCATCGTCGGCGGCTAATCCTGATGAGAACTGCGGGTCAAGCCCACCGTATTGAGCCAACGCTTCACGTCTCAACAGTGCGCAGAAAAAAGACAACACTGGCTCGGGCACGGAACGGAGCTTCTGACTAAGTCGAGTGGCAACGCGAACTGGATCATCGAGTTCGTCAAGAATGTCATCCGAAAGTTCCAGCAAACTGCGACGATCGTCTCTTCTGAGCGACTGCTTACCGTCGTCACCCGTTAACGGACCGACTGCCGCGATTCGATCATCAAATCGAAGTTCACGAACAAGGTTTTCAACGCATCCTGGGCCGACGAAACAATCGTTATTCAGGACCAGTACATCCGCATCACCGGACGCATCAATTCCTTGATTGACCGCGTGAGTGAATCCAAGATTCTCCTGGTTCCGGATAATTCGTAGCAGAATTCCCGCGTCGCTCGCAGCCTGAGCAACAGTATCAAGCGTTGCGAGCGGAGAACCGTTGTCGACATAGACAACATGAAACGGTACGCCACAGTAGTCGCCAAGATGCTTCAGACACTGCACGGTCAGATCCCCGGAGCCGCTGGCGGGAATCACAACGCTCACAGGCTTCTCCAAACCGACAAGACCTGCAAACTCACGCCGTACCTGCGCTATGTCCCGGCAACGTTCATGCGGTTTGGCCATGGACTGTTCGGTTTTGCTGGCGTCACGTACGTGCTTGACAAACAGTTCTTCCGGAACCCACACACCGTGCCAGTTGCGTTGTGCCAGATTCAGCCACAATCGCCAATCGTCGAACGGACGGAATCCTTCATGTAGTCCCTCGGCTGGAATCGTCGAACGACGGACAACACTGGACATGTCGATGTAATTGCCGAACCACAGAGTGTCGGT
Source organism: uncultured Planctomycetaceae bacterium (assembly GCA_943787265.1). Taxonomy (GTDB): domain Bacteria; phylum Planctomycetota; class Planctomycetia; order Planctomycetales; family Planctomycetaceae; genus JABMPE01. The sequence continues at coordinate 52,106 of CALSLT010000005.1, forward strand.
GTTCCAGGGAGCGCTGCGGTTTTCGATGCGCGATCCATCGGCCAACTGCTTTGTGTATCCACAATATGCAAGTGCTGCGGCAGGATCTGCGAGGATCGCGTCCAGCAACTGTTCGACCCAGCGGCCCGCATATTCATTGTCTGCATCAGCAAACGCGATGAACTCACCGGATGCCGCAGCAATTCCCGTGTTACGTGCTGCGTTGGCTCCACGCTGACTGGCGTGTCGCACGACCGTGATCCGATCGCTAAACGACTCAAGAACTCTATTTGTGTCGTCGGTCGACGCGTCATCAACCACAATCAATTCTGTCGCAACCGTCTGCTTCAACAGAGAATGCAAACATGCGGCGAGGTAATCCGCACAATTCCAACTGGGAACGACAATCGAGACACTCACCCCGCTGATGCGAATCGAATCGTTCGTTGTGCTGCCTGTCACTGGCTGGTTGTCGTTACCAGCCTGAGCGGGCTGTTTATCACTCGGCAGCAAGCTGCTATCCAGAAGCGGAATCTCGACGACGGGAACGTCAGTTCGAGCAGCCCAGTCGATGAGCGATGCTCCAAACGCCTCCTGCTTCGATACAGGATGTTGCAACGCCCTGGCAACGCCTTCGAGGTCCGAGAGAAAACCCTTAGCCGCCTCACAAGACAGGGCGTGGATGTTCGACGCGGCGCGGGAATCAACAAACAGCAGTGGTGCTTCGGGCATTGCTGAGTGCTGGTTAACGTGGCACGTCCAACGATCGATGCCGCGTATGTCCGCGTTGGGTGTCAGCAAGAGAAACCCGTCGGCCGCTGGCTTTCGCATGAGCATTTCCGCGACCACGAATCTCTCAACGGCTTGTCGCGAAAGCTGTTCGTTGAGCACTGTGATTGGAATATGCGAGCACGCGCTGGGCACGACAGTGTCGGTGTCAACGAACAACCGAATGTCGCGATAATTGGCGAGAGCCAACTCGGCGATGCACCGGGAAATCCCCTCGGGCTCCAGACAAACGACGGCAACGGACCACAACTTCGTTGCCTGTGATGTGGATGTCGAAGCGTCGACGGCTTCGCTCTCGGAATGGGGATCATTCATCCGGTGAGACTTGCATTGCCTGAATAGAACCGGTTGACCACTTCTACTTCGACTTCCAGAACACGCTGTGCCAGGTCATCGGTATAAACTGCCGGATGGGCATCGTAACTCGACTGATTAACTGGAGGAGTTTCGCGAATCACGTCCGGGTCAAACTGTTCGCCAGCCAGCTCCAAGGCGTGAATCAAATCGTCGGTTAGAGATTCAAATCGCCCGACAAAGTCGATCTCGTCGCCCACTCGACCAACAAATCGCCGAATTAGTTTTGAATAATACGCGGGAGTCTCACCGAGCACTTTCTCGACAAACTCCGTGAACGAATCACAACGAACGATGTCATCCCAGTTGTTCGTGGGATCCCAGCCCTTCCGCTGCTTGTAGCTGAAGTACGACTGGTACCACGTCAGCGGATGACGAACGAACGCGAATGTAAACAGCTCGGGTCGCGGAGCTGAGATTCGCGTTGTGTGAATCTTCGGCATCCGCTGAGCCCGCGAGAACTGTTCCCGCAGGACGCTGCTGACCCAGTTGCCGCCAGTCTTTGGCACGTGAAGGAAACGACTCTCTGAAAGCACTAACCCCGGCATCAAAGTTCGCCCCTGTGAAGGAACTCGTCAGATCAAAGTTGAATTGACTGCACAACCCGATCCTGCAAACACTGAAACTCAGTCTCAGAGGATGTCGTCACATTTGTGGTCCGTCGTTGCCCAAATCACATTGAGAAATGACACCAAACACGCGTTCACGCCTCAATCCCAATACTCACCAACGCCGCACCTGACCCATAAGTGAACTTCCGGTAGCAAATCAGCAAGTGCGACGGACATTCCTTCCGCGACAACGTCTAGCTCCTTGTCTGAAGGCATCATCACATTTACGCCACCTGACGCTGGAATTGTGAGTCGAAATAGTAACTCATCATTTACAGAATAAGCTTTGAGCTTATAGACAAATGTGTGATCAAACGCATACAGCTTTCGCTTGTATCCGAGACGCCAAAGCCCTGTTGCATCTGCAAAGAACTTCATGTTCGCACTTATGTCCATTATTGCCCTGCCAGAATTCGCGTCTTTCCAATTGGCAAGTTCCGTCCATGTCCACTCTTTTTCATTTGACACGACTTCTGTTACTGGAGCGGTCCCGCCTTGCCCAAGTCCGGCCGGATCTGACGACATCATCGGTACGGATGCAAAGGTTGTCTTTTTAAAATCGATTTCAACAGGACTGGCTCCAAGGCGATCGCCTGTGCAGACAACGCTCGTGACCGTCGTGAAACCTTTCCTAATCTTCCGCTCAACTTCTTTAGCAGTAGCGTTATGATCAACTTCAATGGTTTCATTTTCTAGTGACAGTTTGAAAGTCTCGGATCCGTTGCCGCCGGTTACTGACAAACTCTGAAAACGTTTTGAAGTACCGGTGCTGGTAGAAGAAGAGGTTTGCGCGCCAATCAATGCAGAAACGTTATTGCTCAACCAGTCGGTCGTTTTTCGCCCACGGCCTTTTCGCGATTTACCTTTACCCGACTTTGCTTTTCGTCCCGCCATTGCAAAACTCCTCCTGCAAGTGATCGAAAATTTTTGCCTGAACTGCAGAATGATGCGCCGTCAGCAACAGTACAGCAAGTGTTACTCTCCATTGTTTCAGATCGTTGTCCGAAGTGTGTCAATACGCATACGCAATGGCACACTTGACCATAGCGGCTCTATTGGCTGTTGGAATCGAAGACTTGATCGAGGAGACTCTACCTTAACTGCATCTTTCCTGATCACTCCGCCAACGTTCTCACTATTCGCAGCCCCACGTTGTGATTGCGATCGTGGAGAGGATCGATGAAGTCTCGTTGAGCGGAGCGGAGTGCGTCGGCGCGGCTGTTCATACTGCCGCCGCGGAGCATGCGGGGTTTCGTGCCGATAAGTTTCGGGGCATCAAGAAAAGGGTTTCCGGCGGGAGTCTTCGGCAAATTACCATGGCGGTCCAGACACCATTCCCAAGCATTACCGTAGACGTCGAACAATCCGTAGTCGTTGGGCTTGAGTAATCCAACGCGCCACGCGTAGTCGAGTGAGTTGCCAATATGCCAGCCGTAGCTGTCGAGAAACTTATCGGAATCACCGAAGAACCGCCGTGTGCTGGTTCCTGCACGACACACGCATTCCCACTCACCTTCGGACGGCAGCCGATACCCGGTGCGTTCCATGAGATTATCTGGCAAAGAAATATTGACATCAATGTCGTCCAGTTTCGGAAAACACATTTGATCGGGTGATATGTTTTCCTGTTCGCTGAGCCAGCGGCAAAACTTTACCGCATGCACCCATGAAACAGCCAGAACGGGGCCTTCAGGATCAGGTCCGTAGTCGATCGGATGACTCTGGGTAGTTTCTGAACGGTCGGCCACATATTCCTGAAATTGTCTCCACGTGACTTCAGTTGAGGCAACGGCGAATTTCCGATTCACCTTTCGAAGATGTTGCCGATCAAACTTTGTGCGAGGCTCGTTCCTGGAAGGTCCCATCATAAAGACGGGGGGATGATCAAAGACGATCATCGTTGTCCCCTGTGAGTTGACGTACCATTGTCGATCATCGACCGGTCCGACAAACGGCGGTTCGCCATCCATGACCGTTACAGACTCGCCTTCGTCCCAGGAACGCAACAGCCACGCGACAGCCGAATGAATCCCGGCATCAGGATCATGCCGATACAGGTCTTCCAGTTGCGGGCGGAGCTCGTTGCGAAGCACGTCTCCCAGCTCTACATATTCGCCCAGAGCCAGCAGAATTGCTCGACGCACTGAAACATCGGGCTCTGTGTTTAGTCGGGCGATCAGTTTCTTTGGGGGCAGTCCCAATTCGGCACAGCGATGAATCAGTAGCGTACGCAGTGTCATGTCAGGCTGCTGGCGAAACAATGGCCACACACCGCGGGGTTCTTCGTTGAGGTGCAACAGGGTCACCGCCGCGACCGCCTGATGGGCAACGGACTTGTCTTTCTCCTCCTGATTGGCGTAACGGTCGGTTCGCTCAGATAGAAGACTCGAAAATCGCGTGTTGACGAAACCGAGATGTGTTTGAAGCCGAGTCAGAATCAGGGAGTATTGTTCCGGCTCGATTTCGAGCAGAAGGTCGCAAAGAAACTCAGGTTGGTCTAACGCGTATTCGCCAACGATCGATGCAGCTGTAACTTTTTCGTTTGATCTTGGAGTGTCGCTTAGCAGCAGGCCACGCAATGCGGGCAGAATGATTGGATGGACCGGCCGAAATGCATCGACCAGAGTCTGGTAATCTCCAGGGGATGTGGTGGCTTTTGCGACAAGGTGGCGAACGACAAACGGAGTCAACGTGCCCCATGGCACTTTACCGTCGTCACGAGCAGGCTCGGCGATGCGGGCCAGCATGCAGATCGCTCGAAATCGTAACTCGTCTTCCTGTGCAGTGTCCGTTGCTAAATCGACCAGTCGCGATTCCGGTATCGCGTCCGCCTTTGACAACACGTCGGTGCCAAGTACCAATTCATCAAAGTTAAGAACATCGGGCTGCTCAACACGCAGCAATTGATCGACTACATAATTGGCTCGATCAGGTTCCAGCTCAATCAGTGCTAGATGGCTTCGGAAGCGTTCGATGGCAGAAGCTTCCATATTCGAGGCCAGCTTACGTAACTCGGGATCCGCCCATTCACGGAATTCGCGTAACCCGTCGATGGCCGATTCCACACTGCTCGGTTCTGCATTCTGAATCAGCTCCAACTGAGTCTGTGCATGGCGTCGCTGGCTCGCCAGAACAAGTCGCCACTGCCAGATCACTCCCGAGAGTCCCAACACCACAGCCAATAAAAATGCCGTTAGCAGCGAAGCGACCAATGGACGCCGGGCGGCCCATTTCCACATCCGCTCAATCCGACGAACTGGCCGGGCACGAATCGGTTCACCGGCCAGGTAATGCCGAAGATCGGTCACAAAATCCTGGGCAGTCGAATAGCGACGGGCCGGAGATTTCTCCAGACACTTGAGACAGATTGTTTCAAGGTCTCGCGGGATACTCCCATTAAGCCGACGGGGACTGGGAGCTTCATCATTAACCACTTGTTGCAGCACCATGCGATGATTGCCGCGAAACGGCTTCTCGCCGGTCATCAGTTCGAAAAGAATGACTCCCATTGAGTAGATGTCCGAACGACCATCGACCGTAGAACCAGTGGCTTGTTCGGGCGACATGTAGGCCGGCGTTCCGACAATCTGTCCGCCAAAGGTCACGGTCATGTCTGCGACTTCGCGTTTCGCCAGTCCGAAGTCTGCTATGTTTGGTGATCCGTTGGAATCCAGCAGAATGTTACCAGGCTTCATATCCCGGTGGACAATGCCGGCCTTATGTGCGTGCTCCAGAGCGGCGGCGATTGTCACGCATAGCTCTGCAGATTCACGACTTGTCGGTCTGTTCGCGCTGAGCCAGTCTGAGAGAGTGACCCCGTCGACGAAGTCACTGACAATGTAAAGAAACTCATCAATTCGTCCGACCTCATGGACGCTGACGATATTTGCATGCTTCAGTTGCGCGGCGGCTTGGGCCTCGCGAATAAACTGATTCGCTTCACCGGCATCAGGCATGCCGCCCTTGGGAGTCTTGACCGCGACGATACGATCCAACTCCGTATCCAAAGCACGCCACACAATACCGAAACCACCCTGGCCCACCACTTCGAGAAGTCGAAAATGGCCGACCATCTGTGTGGCCTTAGGCTTGTAGGTATGTGTTGCCTCGTCAATCAGATTGAACTTTTCGCCACAGGTCGAACAAAGAACTCCCTCTTGACTGATAGGGTCCACACTTTCCATTTTCGAGTTGCAGCTCGGACAGCGTACGTGCATGACAGTAGACCCGCACCGAAATAGATTAAGTAAACGACTCGTGCCGATAGTGTACAGAGCTCGCAGGCCATCCGGCAGAGTTTCAAGAGGATACGTTACGATCCATGAGCTGTTGGGCGACTGCGAACGAGTCTTGATGCTTGAAATACTGGCAGAGCCCCGACGAATTCCAACGACCTGGAAGTAGCCGGCCTATGGTCGTATCCACGAAAGCCTTCGACCGTCACGATGGCCTATCTCGGCACTGGAAATGGTTTTATGACGTAGTCCAACTAGCGGGTTCTGAATCCGCTAGCGACTCTTCGCAACTATCAGTGAGAGCTGCGAGTTACAACGAACAGCTGAATTCAGTTGCACCGAAAGTTGCACTCGGCAGTCCTGAGAACGCCTGCGACGTGGTGACTCTTCCTGACGATCTGGGCGAAGTCGTTCGCCTCTGGGCAGGACTTAGTGAAGACGTTCGCAAGGCAGTCGACAGGAATAGATCGCTCACAGAACTCACGACCCCAAAACGGTCGATTTGTTTTTTGTTCCGTGAGTCCTGCTGCGGCGTTGGCGAACACGCGGAACTCATTGGGCCAGGTAGCGAGCTCTGCTTTACATGTCTGGCGTGCCGCTTGCGAATGTGTCCACGACGTCTGACTGAACGTCATCCATTGGGATTGTCGGTTGGCCAATCGCATCGGCAGGGCTTTTGACAGCTCTGCTCGCTCAATGCTGCGTAGGCTCCGAAACGAGTATCGCATCCCGCTTACACTGGGCGATGACCTGGACCACGAGGTGCCGCATGATGTGTAGCACCTCACACGAAATCGACCGGTTCGTCGATGAACTGGTCAATCAGCTTGCAGACCGCGTGGCTTCGCGGCTGGCTGAAAAAATGCCGAAAGTGGCTCCCACTGATGACCTCTTGGATGAGATGGCGAAGCGGCTCTGTATTTCCCAACAAACGCTCCAACGCATGCGGGCGGCTGGTGAAGTTCCCTTCGTGCAGATGGGCCGAAGGATCGCATATCGCCCGGAGCAGGTGCTCGCGGCTTTAACTCAGAATCAAACACAAGGAAGTGAAGATGTCTAATCAATTTGAAGTTGAAGAGGTTAAACGTGCTGCCAATGGGCAGTGGGTAAGCATCCTGGCGGAAGCGGGATTGCCCACGGAATTACTCGATGGACGCGGGCAGCCGTGTCCGAAGTGTGGTGGTACAGACCGTTTTTCGGCCTTCAGGGACACTGAGGAAACCGGTGGTGTGATGTGTCGGCAGTGTTTCTCGGAGCGGAACGGCGATGGATTATCGACGATCCAATGGCTTACGGGTTGGTCGTTTCCTGAGTCGCTGCAGTTTGTGGCCGAACAGGTGGGAGTCCAGCCAACCGCTGGAGTAACGACATGCCGGGAAGTCGACATCGTGGCCACGGTTGCAAGAGCCAAGCGGATGCCGGTTGAAGTACTCCGACAATTCGGTGCGGAGTCCACAAAACGTCGTGGGAAGCCCGTGGCTCGTGTACCGGTCTATAACGAAGACGGCCAACAGCATTCGTATTTCGATCTGACACCAGATGGAAAAGGCCTGTTTCGAAAAGGGAAGGGGTCGGCAGGAGTTTTCTTGCCAGGGCAGTTACCTAAACGGGGTGAAACCAGGCTGCTGGTCGAAGGCTGCAAGGATGCAGCGGCATTCGTTGGTCTGGGGTTCAAAGCGGCGGGTCTGCCTCGAAATGAGATGGAAGCGAAGTACGCTCAGTTGTTCGAAGGCTGCGATGTGATCATCGCTCCCGATTTGGACTCAGCCGGAATGACCGGAGCACAGAAAACCGGTGGTCGGCTCAAATGGATTGCAGCGTCAGTCCGAATTGCTCGATTACCAGGCGAGGTTGTGAAGAGCGGTGGGCAGGACGTGTTGGCAAAAGACGGTGAGCAAGCCGTCCGTACTGCGATTGAGGCCGCGATCCCGTGGGAACCATCGTCAAGTGACGCTGACGATGATCGTCCGGAAGTGCTGATCACATTCGATGAGGCAGAGGTTGCCACTGAGGTGCTGAAGCATCTCGGCGGACTCACCTGCCCAATTTCATCCCCGGTTTCGGACGGAGCAGAACGGCCAGCAATTTTTGAGCACTGCGGCAAATTGGTACATATCGTCAATGAGCGATCACCTGAGAACTCGCTGGATGATTCAGTGCCGCAGATTCAACCTCTGGAAAAACCGATCATCAGAGAACGAATAACTCAGGCCGTCCGGTTGGTCGAGGAGACTAATTCGAAAGATGGAACGATCTTAGTGCCGAAGCGACCTCCAGATTGGCTGACACAGTCCATCCAGAAGCGAGGTAATTACAAATATATTCGCCGACTGGAAGGAATCACGGGAGCTGCGACGCGATGGCAGTGTGATTCAGAAGCCTGGTTACGACGAGCAGTCCGGAATCCTGTATCAACCGAGTTGTGCTTTTCCGGCGATCCCTGATGCCCCAACCCAGCCAGATGCTGAACGTGCAGTGGCTGACTTGCTTGAAGTCGTCTCAGATTTTCCATTTCAGTCGCCAGCACATCAATCGATCTGGCTGGCATGCGTGCTGACATCGGTGGCGCGTCCAGCCATCAATGGGGCGTGTCCATTGACGGTGATTGATGCGAATACACGCGGAGCAGGAAAAACCCTGCTTGCCGACACTATCGGGATTATTGCGTATGGCACTTCGATTGCTCGCATGGCATGGTCACGTGCTGAGGAAGAACTCAACAAGACGATCACGTCGGTCGCGTTGGAAGGCTGCCCAATCATCCTGTTTGACAACATAGCGTCAGGGTTGGGCGGGACGTCGCTCGATGCTGCGTTGACTGGGACCGCTTGGAAGGGCCGAGTTTTAGGTGAATCTCGAATGACAGGGGCGATGCCGCTGACGACTCTCTGGATGGCGACAGGTAACAATGTCGATTTTATCGGCGATACCCACAGGCGAGCACTGGTCGCCCGGTTGGTGTCACTCGACGAAAACCTTGAAGACAGGACAGGGTTTCGGCATAAGAACCTGCTAGCCTGGGTTCGATCGAACCGTTCGCGTTTGGCTGCAGCCGCGCTAATTGTATTACGGGCATATATCACCGCTGGCCGTCCAGATATGCAACTCCCTCCATGTGGATCATTTGAGTCATGGTCGGACCTGATTCGTAATCCGATCGTCTTTGCAGGCGAAGCCGATCCGTGGCACGGACGCGATAATGCCCGCGACACTGATCGTTCCAAAGAACAGCTGCAACTGCTCCATGCCGGTATTGAAGAGGCCGATGTCGATGGTGATGGCCTGACGGCGGCGGACATTGTTCGACTGCTTTCTAATCCAATCGCGCTGGACCGATCCGACGAATGGCCGACCTTGCGTGCGGCTGTTACAGAGCTGTGCGGTTCAAAGATCAATGGACAAAGCATCGGGTACGGCTTGCGGGGATACTACGGTCGTAACTGTGGAGGAAAGCAACTGGTGAACAGGAACGGGCACGGTGGCGTCAAGCGATGGTTCGTTGAATCGATCTCTCCAAACGTCATTTCTGGTGGTGATGGGGGCGATGGTGGTGATGAATCTGGTCGTCGCGAACTTGAAACTGTCGAAGAACCAGTTGGGCCGGTCCCGTCAGCTTCTGTTGCGGCTGATAACGACGTGGAGGTGTTTTGATGTTTGGTCCACAAGGCATCGCCGCAAGAGAACTTATCGACGAGCTGACTTCGCGTGATTTCGGTATTCAGGTGAAAGGGGACGCTGTCGAGGTGTCTCCTCGTTCTCGACTGACTGACGATGATCGTGCAGTGATCCGAAAGCTGAAAAAACCGATTATAGCTTGCCTGTCGCCATGCGAGCCGCATGGCGATCCATCGAATTGGGACCGGGAATCAATTGAGGATCGACCTGGGTGGGAGACGGCAACCTGTAAGCGCTGTGGACGATTTATCAGATGCAACCCCGTTCGGCATACGGTGCAACGTGGAAGCAAGATTGGAGTCAGCGAAACAGATAGAGCACCACCACGAGAAGCCAGTGGTGGTGATGGTTGCGATGGTGGTGATCATCTCCATCGTCGCCAGTCAGCGAGAAACTGCGATATTCAAATTTCAAATACGGTGTAGGCTGCGACTGATTGTTGGCAGCAGCGGTTCAAAACAATTGCGACAAAGGAAATACGACATGGCAAGCGTCAGGAAAGAGCCGGGAAAGAACGGTTTCAAAGTTTGGTTTTACGACCTCAACAAAAGGAAACGAGCTATCTGGCTCGGCGGATTCTCGAAGCGTCAGGCAGACACCGTGAAAGGTCATGTCGAGCATCTGCTTGCGGCAAAAGCTGCTGGTGTGGCTGCTGACGTCAATACAGCTCGCTGGCTCGGCAAAATTAGCTCAGAGCTACGTAGCAAGCTGCTGAAGGTTGAGTTGATTGAACCAACGGCAGATGATCGTGGGCCAGTCACGCTCGGGCCGTTTCTTGCTGACTATGTAGCACATCGGAAGGACGTGAAGGCATCCACACAGTTGTGCTATCGTCGGGCGGTAACCTGCCTGATCGAATTCTTTGGAGCTGATCGGCGACTCGACGCGATCACTGCTGGTGATGCGGAACGCTGGCGAATCTGGCTGGCAACAGAAAGCAACCAGCGTGAAAAGGATCGCTGTGGGCTAGCTGCCCGTTGAAAATGCAGGGTATCGTCGAATTATGGTGTGCAGATTGAGGTCCGAATTGGATGGTGTTTGCGGTGGCAGTAGAGGCGGTGGAACGAGCTTGCGGAGCTGATGAGTCTGTGGCAGCGTCTGGTTGCAATCTGAACGGTCGAGAACACCGAAAACAGCAGCCCTCGGAGACCGGCGAACTCTCGGGGTTTGCCGCTGCCGAGTAGTTTTCGCAGGATCAGACCAAGGTTGTGAGCGGCGACTGTCAGCCGCACTTTCTTGCGGTTGTTTTCCAGGCCTCGCAGCCAGGTGCGGCGAGCTCCGCCGGTTTCGCAGACGTGGGCGAAGCTGCGTTCGACTCGTTCACTCCGTAATTTTTGCAGACGCTTGTTGCGGTCGGTTTTCAGGCGACGTCGATTGGCACAGTACGCTTTTTTGTAATCGGCAGGCTTGTCCGTCCAGCGACGGTTCGGACCATCCGGCTCGCAGATGTATGTTCGCAATTCATCCGCCCGGGACTTCGCCAGCGTTTCGTTCTTGTGGTAACCCTTGTCGCCGACGACCTCTTTGATCACCGCTTCGCTGTCGGACTGTTGCAGGTTGCCTTGGGCAGTGTTGACACTGTCCAGCAGCGTGTTGCCGTCGGACTCGTTGCCGTAATAGATCTCGGCGGACAGGATCGCTTCGGTTTCCAGGTCGACCGTGTGTTCCTGCTTGTACGACAAGTGCGTGTGCCCCTTCTTCATTTTCATGATGCGGGCGTCAGGGTCGCTTGAGCTTTGCCAGTCCTGATTGGAAACCTTCTTGCCTTTGCGTTTTCGATCGAACTTTCGCAGGTCATCGTCGTTCTTGATCTCGACGCCGTCAGCTTCGGCCAACTGGCGGACGAATGCTTCCCAGTCCTCGCCGGTGTCCTTGCGAACGATCGACTTCATTGCCGCGTTGGCTTCCAGCAGAGTCGAATCAACGCCGACGGTCTTACCTTTCAGTAGCCCGTGCTTTTCGACCAGCGATAACACGAACGCAAAGACCTGCTCGAACGCTTCCAGAGGAAGACGCTGACGGATGCGCGTCAGGCTCGAATGCTCAGGCGTGTTCTCATGCAATTCGTACCCGAGAAATTTCCGCAGCGACAGACTGTCCCGGCAACGCCAGGCGATGCCTCGCTGCGAATCGATTCCCTCGAAGTACCCCACAAAGATCATGCGGAAATAAACGCCTGGCGGAATGCCTGGACGACCACCTTCTTTGTAAAACGGCTCGCACAGCGACTCGGCAAAGTTGTCAAACTCCCCGTCACGGAGCACACGATTCAGGGCGTCGTAAAACACATGCCCGATCGACGCCGGCAACTTCGCCGTCGCCACCCACAACTCCTGCTGCCGCTCCGAACGACGCTCACCAAGAGCCATCAGTCATCCTCCATCGCTCAATATCAAGACACCGAGCAGGATAGCGCGAACGCATCTTCTGACCAGGTCAGTCGGCCGAGTTTTTCAACGGGCTGTTAAGGGACAACACAGTTCGAAGAAGAACGGGGCGAGTCCGACAGTTCTTCGGGTACGCAGTCAAACAGGGAACTATCAGCAAGAATCCGTTTGATGGACTTGCAGCGGCTGTTCATGGCAACTCGAAGAACCAGGAATTCGTCACCAGAGATGCAGTACAACAGGCTCTGGATGTCGCCACCTGTCCAGAACTCCGGACTGTTATTGCGTTGAGCCGATACGGAGGTCTGCGAGTCCCAAGCGAGGTTGTACGGCTCACGTGGCAGGACGTCGATTTCGAGGCTGGTCGCCTGACAATCAATGCCAAGAAGACGGAACATCACGAAGACGGTGGAGTTCGCTTCTGCCCGATCTTTCCAGAACTCCGGCCGTTCTTACAGACACTCTATGATCAGGCGAATCCTGGTATCGACTGCCCGATGAGTACGCCAGTAATTACTCGGTGGCGATCTGGTAACCAGAATCTTCGAACGGCGTACGAGAAGCTCCTGAAGCGAGCAGGCGTGAAGCAATGGCCACGGCTCTTTCATAACCAGCGTGCGAGCCGACAAACCGAGCTTCTGGCTGAATTCCCGATCAAGGATGTTTGCAGTTGGATAGGCAATTCGGAAGCCGTTGCGATGAAGCATTACGCAATGGCGATGTCCGATTCTTTCGAGCGGGCGGTCGGTGGTTCTATCTCTGCAAATCAGCAGGTATCAGCAAAGAACAACCCGAACAGGAAACCACCAGAAAACGCTAGCTCTGATGGCTCCAGCGATCCCCAGAACCCTAATAAGTTAGCCGAGGCGGGACTCGAACCCGCACGCTCCATTCGGAACTCGGGATTTTAAGTCCCGTGCGTCTGCCAATTCCGCCACTCGGCCACATTTTGAATAAGACTTCGTGAGAAGTTTGAGGCAATCGGCGAGCCTCCAGTTGTTGATCTCGCGGCTGGCATTCAACGGGTTCAACTATTCGAATTCGTGAAATGCTTGTCCGCTCTCCGCACTGCCGCGTAGCAAGATCCCCTGAATTGGGGCCCTGAATTCGACAATCGTGCGTAGGTTACAAACTCGCCGTCGTCGTAGACAACCACGTGGTGTGTTTCTTCTGGTGAAAAGGAACTGCTGCTGGATAGTCAGCGAACGGAGTCTGAAATCGCCTGTTCGTGGGCGATCGAGTGGTGAGTCTTCCGAATGTGAGAGATGTATCGCCGTCCGGGCTCGAAGTCTTCTGAATGTTGTCGACGGAGGTTTTTCCTGGTGCTCTGGGACGAGGTGTTCTCGACGAAAACGAAGATGGGGCACTGCACCCTGCTGATCCCCCTCATCTACTGGTCGTACACCGGAGAGGCATAAATATGGAAGAAGATGCTCCACCAGGTGTTCCCGAATGGGTCGTCACTTACGGAGACATGATGTCTCTGCTGCTGACGTTCTTCATCATGCTCGTATCATTGAGTGAGATCGTCGCCGAAAAGAAGTATCGAGCGGTGTTGACGGCACTCGACAAGAAAATGGGGTTCACGACGGCGCCGGTGGCGCCACTGGGAAAGAACTTCGCTGCGAACAGCCCTATACCAAGCCCGAATGAAACGCTTGGGGCGGAGTCTCCCGAGGACGACGGCCGTGGTGGCGTGAAGTCGAAGTCAGTGCAGGGTGACGATCGAAGGATCAAAGTGACCGACGAAGGCACACCGCAGCAGGTGGGATCGTTCTTGACGTTCCGTCCTCAGACGCAGAAAGATGCTGGCCAGAAGGAATTTCACTTGACCGGTCAAGCGGAAGCAGAGCTCTTCAATATCGTGAGAGAACTTCGAGGCAAGCCAAACAAAATTGAAATCCGATCGCACGTTTCCGCGACAGGCAATAATAAGGAAGGAGTAGCCGCGGCGATTACCGACGGAATCAGTCGCAGCTATGACCAGGGACACGCAGTGTTCGCGCTGCTTGAAAACTGGGGAATCGATCCAGAACGAATCCGAATCACCGCCGCGGGAACAGCATTGGCGGGCGAGGCCGAGTCGGACACGAAGGCTCCGGCGGAAAGAGTCGAAGTCTTTATTACCGACGTCTTCTCATCCGAATACGTGGGTCACCGAAAGCTATAGCCGCATTTGTTCGATCTGCACGCACCGGAATCTTCCTGATCCGACGCCGAAGTCGAGGTTTCAGCAGCACCAGTGTTTGATGAGGCGAGCGTAAAGGTCGGTGCCTTTTTCCAGTTGCTCTAATGCGATCCACTCATCATGAGTGTGGGCTTGAGCGATGCTGCCAGGACCGCAGACGACCAGTTTCTTCAGAGCGGTCAACTTGGCTCCGTCCGTGCCGTATGACACCGTCGTTGCCTTTTCCTTGCCGGCGATCTGCAGCACTTCTTTGACGAAGTCGCAATTTGGGTCGGTGTAGATGGGGTCGCCGTTCACCGGAACGGTGAATTCGAGGCCGTTGTCTTCCGCCGCCTGTCGAGATCGTTCCAGCAGAATGTTTCCGTCCTGGCCAGGCATTGGTCGAAAGTACACCGTGCAGATACTTTGCGGCGGTGTGATATTGACGGCTTTGGTGTGGTCGTTGATTCCGATGTTCCAGGTAATCGTTGGCGGTTCAAATTCGTGATTGTGCCAGTTTGAATCGGCTTCTGCTTCGTCGTGGATGGCCTTCATTTCGGCCAGGAAGGGAATCATTGCCAGGTTTGCGTTGAGTCCTTCTCGCGTGCTCGAATGCGCTGCTTTGCCACGCGACGTTGCAACGAATCCGATGACGCCTTTGTGAGCATGTACAACTTCCAGCGAGGTGGGTTCGCCAATGATTCCGTTGGCCTCACCAGCGACCATCTCCTGAAAGATTTCTGATCGAGCAGCGACTTCCGCAGCGCCGCCGTAGCCGATTTCTTCGTCGGCCGTGCAGGTAATGTAAATCGGCGCTTTGAGGTCATTCTCTGAGAACTGTTCGGCCGCCGCGAGTGCGCAGGCGACGGACCCTTTCATGTCGCACGAGCCTCGTCCGTACAGCCGATCGTCTCTTACAGTCGGTTGAAACGGTCCGTGTTCGTCGAAGAGCCACGGATCAGCAGGCACGACATCAGTATGCCCGAAGTAAGCCATTCCTCCCGGCCCCGAGCCTTTACGACCGATAACACACGCCTTTCGGATGCCATTTGCGTCGTCGTACTCGATCCGTTCGACAGTGAAGCCTAGCTTCCTGAGCTGTTGCTCGGCATAGTCCGTAACGGCAACATTCGAAAGAACACTCGTCGACTCAAACGAGACCAACTGCTTCGCGTACTGAAGTGCGTTCATGGTTCCTCATCCTGAAAAACAGGTTCACAATCATTGGACGATTGGATCAAAGCACTCCGCGAAGATAGTCCCGCAACTGGTCGCCGTAGTCGGGATCGGCAAGTGCGAAGTCAGCGAAGGCTCTGAAGTAGCTCCCGTAATTGCCGATGTCAAAGCGACGCTCGTCTGGAGGCAGCACCATGCCGACACCCTTTGCGCCTCGCTTCAACAGAATCCGAATGGCATCGGTCAGTTGAATCTCTCCGCCTTTTCCCGGCTCCGTTTCTTCCAATGCTTCGAAAATTGCTGGACTGAGCACATAACGAGAAGCGACCGCGTACGTACTCGGTGCCTCTTCGACTGACGGTTTCTCAATCAAATCTTCCAATTCAAATCGCGTTCCGACGTCACCACGTGGTTTGGCGATTCCGTACCGCACGACGTCGGCCTTTGGTACTTCTTCAAAAGCGACAACGATGTCGGCCTTCGACGATTCGAACTCTTCGGTCATGCGTTGAACAATGTCAGACTTCGCATTGATGCCGATGATCGAATCACCCAACGCAACGACAAACGGCTGACTGCCAACAAGTGACTTTGAACAAAGAACGGCATGTCCCAGCCCAAGTTGTCGACGCTGTCGAGTGTAGAAATACTCGACGTCACGCCGTTCGAAATCGAGTTGTTGAAGTTCTTCTTCGCGACCGCTTTCGCGCAGATGATGGATCAGTCGCTCGTCTGTATCGAAGTGGTTTTCGATTGACGTCTTGCTTGCACCAGTGATGAACAGGAGCCGATTGATGCCAGATTGAGTCAATTCTTCCACCACGTATTGAACGACCGGCTTTCGGCCAACCGGCAACATTTCCTTTGGCTGCGACTTTGTGGCGGGCAGCAATCGAGTTCCCAGTCCTGCGACCGGAACAACGGCAATATCGATACTCATAGCGTCAAAATGTCCTGATAAACTTATGTGAGAGGCTCAACTACTCGCCGATGGTTCGATCAGCCAATGTGTTCGCGGAGCTTATCAACATACATCGGAATCTCTTCGTACGGCTTGGCTTCTTCATATTCGAGAACGACATATCCGCGATAGTTTGCTGATCGAAGGATCTCGACCATCCGCTTCAGGTCGGCTTCTTTATGCCCGTTGTCAGGGGTCTTGAGTGCCACTTTGATTTGAGCGTTCACCGCGTACGGCGCGATCTTTTCGAGGTCGCCGTATGGGTCTTCGGTGCGGAAGTTTCCACTATCATAGTTGACGCCGAACCATTTTGAATCTTTGACGCGTTCGACAATCGACAACAGTTGCTGAGGCGTTGCGGTGATGCCTCCGTGGTTTTCCAGTGCCAGCAGAACACCTTTCGTTGCCGCGTAGTCAAGGCTCTCGTTGATGCCGGCAACACAAAGGTCGAGAGCTTCCTCTTCGGTACCGCCTTTTGCGACCTTGCCCGCGAAGATGCGAATGACGGGGGCACCCATCACAGCCGCATGGTCGATCCAGTCGCGACAGAGCTGCAACTGAGCCTGCCGTTTCTCGCCTTCCGGAATGCAGAAGTCGTTTCCGATGGCCGTGCCCGAAATGTCCAGCCCAAGCCGAAACGTCTGCTCCTTGAGGCTGAGCAGATAATCATTGGAAGGTTTTTCAGGAAAGTAGTACGACGTAAGTTCGGTACCGTCGAGATTCAGCTTGGCACAGTAATCAACGAAATCTTCGAGGGTAATCTCGCCTTCCTGGCCGCGACTCGCGCGAGGCAACATCTTATTAAATGAGTAAGCTGCCAGACTCAGCTTCATGTGCGAGGCACCGTTTCTCACCGGAGCTTTAGCTGCGTGAGCGTTCGTGCCTGAAGCAGCGATTGTCGATCCGGCCAGAGTCGCGACTCCGCCAGCAAGGAATCCGCGTCGAGAAATATCCATTAATGATGTCTCCAAAGTTCGGTGCTTAGTTGCGAGTAATAAACTCGTCCATGTTCAGCATGATTCGGCAGGTGGCAATCCAGGCGGCCACTTCGCATTGTTCGTTGTCATTCTTTGATGATTCGGATTTCGTGCCGGACTTACCGAGAGCCAGAGCGGCGTCTTTGTTGGCTTCATACCATTTCCGTGAAACGTTCAGCATCTCCTGAAACTGGTCAAGTTCCGAAGCAGTCGGCTGCCGCGCGACACACAATCGGAAAGCCTGCGTCAGACGATCTCGGTCCGAACCATCGTGTTTACGAAATCGTTGTCCGAACTCACGAGCTGCTTCTACAAAGATTTCGTTGTTGAGCAGCGTCAGCGCCTGGAGCGGCGTGTTCGACGAATTCCGAGAGACGCACGTCAAATTCGAATCCGGGCAATCGAACAGCGTCAGGTTCGGATGCGGCGACGTTCGCTTGAAGAATGTGTACATGCCGCGGCGGTAGCGATCCTCGCCCTTGCTGGTTGCCCATTTGAAATTATTGGCATAACTGAGTTCGGCAACGCCGGGCGGCAACGGCGGAAATACGCTCGGACCGCCGACTTTTGCGGACAGTAACCCACTGACCGACAGGCTGAGATCACGGATAATCTCGGCTTCGACTCGAGTTCGATTCTGCCGAGCCAGCAGCAGATTCTGCGGATCCGTCTCATTCAGTTCCGGCCGACTGGCAGATGACTGACGATACGTTGCTGAGGTAACGATTGTGCGGATCAGTTCTTTGCGGCTCCAACCGAGGTTGCCTCGAAATTCGTCCGCCAGCCAGTCGAGCAATTGCGGATGAGATGGCTTGTCGCCGCGGACTCCGAAGTCGTTAACGGTCCGGACGATTCCCTCACCGAATAGCTGCTTCCAGACATGGTTGACGGTGACTCGCGGCGTCAACGGGTTCTTTGAAGATGCCAACCATTGCGCAAGGTCCAGACGGTCGGCTGAAGTTTCACCGCGAGCCTTCAAGTCGTGCATGACCGAAAGACCTGTCGGAACAATTGTGTGATCCTTCATTGGATCGAGGAACTCGCCACGCCGAAACACGTGTGTCGTCCGAGGCGACTTGAGACGCTGCGCTAGAACTCGCACTGACATAACCGGTGGCTTAGGAACTGCCTTCTTTGTCGTTTCAAGTTGCTCGGTGAGAGCTTTCCCTTTGGAGTCATGACGAACAAACCAATCAAGAATTTGACTGCTTTGTTTGTCAGTTCGGCGATCAGTTGGGATGTCGAGAATCGCCAGCACCTCTTTCGGCAATCCGTCCGACGGGTGACTTCCGGTCCGAATGGAAACTCGAAATCGGCCGATCGTGTGCTGACCACCGTACTGCTGATCGAGAACGACCTGAATCCATCGTCCCTTCAGTTTAGGAAGTGGTTCAGCCGTCAGAAAATCTGCAGTATGCGTTTCTTTCATCCTGGGAGAGACTGCCCAGCCGGTCTTTGCAACATCGTCATCGATCGCGTTGGCCGCCGGAAACTTCTCCTGGGAAAAGTCGGCGTGTGCGGCTGCAAGTTTCTGCAGATGTTCCTTCTTCAACTCGCGCGTTGCTGCTGCGTAAACTCGAACATCGCTCAAAACGAAGTTGCCATTTTTTGCTCGTCCGGCTCCGCTGGACGGCAATCGTTTGTCCGGAATCGTTTCGACTCGCAAACCGGTTATGTCCCCAGCGGGGGCTCGCACAAGCAGCGTGTATTCATCTTTGTCTGGCGTCGTTTTTCCTTGTGGGTTTTCAACAAGGTACGAGCCGTCTTCCTGTCGAGTGAACTTTGCACCGGATGACGCCCTGGTCGATTCAAACTCGGTCACGTGCCACGCGACGGGCGATTTTCCCAACATATTCAAAGTGGTGAACTTTGTCCGATATTCATCTTCCCAGGCCGGAAGTTCCGGAACGAGTGTCTTGCGAAGCTGACTGAGTGCCTGCGCCTGTTTTGCAACCTTCGAGTTGTGGGCAGCAAGATCGCTTTCGTACTTCGCGGTCGCTTCTTCCGAAATCGGAACCTGCAGGTTGGTCTCGTCGCCGTTGTTGAAAAAGCCGAACAGTTGGTAGTACTCGCGCTGCGTGATGGCGTCGTACTTGTGAGTGTGGCAGCGGGCGCACCCGACCGTCAGGCCGAGCCAGACAGCGCCCGTTGTTTCCGTACGGTCGAAGCAGGCTTCCACACGAAATTGCTCCTGATCCGTGCCGCCTTCGGTGTTTGTCAGCGTTTGACGATGGAAGGCCGTGGCCAGTTTCTGGTCAGCCGTCGCGTTCGGAAGAAGGTCTCCAGCCAACTGCTCGATCGTGAACTGATCGAACGGGATGTCTTTGTTAATCGCATCGATGACCCAGTCCCGCCATCGCCAGGCGTTCGGTCGCGCACGGTCTTTCTCGTAACCATCGGAATCAGCATACCGAGCCATGTCGAGCCAGTGTCTGCCCCATCGTTCGCCAAAGTGCGGCGACATCAACAGCTTGGAGACGAGCTGCTCGTACGCTTTCGGCGATGCATCGTTGACAAAGGCGTCAACCTCGTCGGGGTGAGGCGGCAGTCCGAGCAAATCCAGATACAGGCGGCGAATCAGTGTGTAGCGATCCGCTTCAGGCGACGGGCTGAAACTCCCCGACTCAAGGTTTGCCAGGACAAACGCGTCGATCGCGTTACGAACCCACTTGGCATCTCGAACGGTCGGCAGTATCGGACGAGTAATCGGCTGGTACGACCAATGATCAGGTCGCACGTTTTCACCAGCGGCCGAGTCCGGCCAGATCGCTCCCTGATCAACCCATCGTTTGAGTACGTCGACGTCAGCCGACGTCAGGCGGTCGCCTTCGGGTGGCATGACCAGATCCGGATCTTCTCCGGACACTCTTGTGATGAGCGAACTGTCTGCGCTCTTACCTTTACGAATAGCGATGCCTTCGTCGCCGCCTGCAAACGCTGCAGATCGAATATCCAGTCGAAAGCCGCCTTCGCGTTTGTCACCAGCGTGACATTTGAAGCAGTGGCGTTTCAGCAGCGGCTGCACATCGCGAACGAAGTCAATCTTTTCTTTCGCGGCCACACTGTCAGTTGAGACAGCCGCATCCGCGGCAGGACTTTCTGTCTGCAGCGACAGGTTCAGTGCCAACATTCCGAAGATCGAAGAAACAGCAAGCAGGCTTGAAAGTCTCATGAGGATCCTCATCGCCCAGAAAATTGAACGCTTGACGTTCCAGGGTGCGTCTTTACGAACCAGCGATTCAATCGGGCCCACCGTGCACCAGGACGCACCCTGCAAGATGATCTTGTACTTTACCGGCGATGGTATCCGACAGGCGACCTTGCGAGTGTCAGATGTCCTCGCCGCCGACCGGTGGACCCTGCACTTTTCGTTTCACTCGCAGAGGCAGACCATGCAAACGGATGAAGCCAGCGGCGTCTTCCTGACGGTAGCTTTCGTCCTGTCCGTCCATCGTCGCGACGGCTTCGTCGTAGAGGCTGTACGGTGAACGGCGGCCTTCGGTGAAAACGTTGCCCTTGTAAAGTGCAACTCGCGTTTCGCCGGTGACGAACTTCTGCGTCGTTTCCGTGAACGCTCGCTGAGCTTCCGCGACGGGGTCAAACCAGTAGCCGTTGTAAACCAGTCCAGCGAAGTCGGCCAAGCGTCGTTCCTTCTCGTTGATCACGCTGCCAGTCAACGTGAGACCTTCCAGATCGCGGTGAGCTTCCAGAAGAACGGTGTGCCCAGGTGCGTGGTACTCGCCGCGCGACTTCATGCCGACGTAGCGAGTTTCGACCATGCCCAGCGAACCGACTCCGTTTCGCGCGGCCGCTTCGTCGACATACTCAAAGACGGACAGCAACCCTTCGGCCAGTGTGTCGGCCGGTTCGGCGATTTCGATGTCGATGTCTTCGAACTTGCCAGGCTTCGTTGTGCAGGAGCTGACTTTGACGGGAACGCCCTGTTCCCAGTGAATGATGAACCGCTCGACTTCGTCCGGAGCCTGAGTCGGGTGCACCATCCGTTCGAAGATTTCATCCGGAGCCGTGACCCAGGGATCTTCCAGCACGCCGGCTTCGTATGAGATGTGCAACAGGTTGTCGTCGGATGACCACGGCTTCGATCGGCTGGCCTTGGCTTCAAGACCGTGCTTCTCACAATAGTCGAGCATCGTCTTGCGACCTGAAGCGAACTGTTCGATGAAGTCGGTATTTTTCCAGGGTGCCAGGATTTCGAGATCAGCATCCAGAGCCTGGTAACCCAGTTCGAAGCGAACCTGATCGTTGCCCTTGCCGGTTGCACCGTGGCAGACAGTATTCGCGCCGTGCTCGTGAGCGATGCGGACGTGATGCTTCGAGATCAGCGGTCGAGCGATCGACGTGCCCAGAAGGTAGCGGCCTTCGTAAATGCAGTTGGCATGGAGGCATGGCAGGAAATAGTCCTGCAGGAATTCTTCGCGAGCGTCGACGGCAACGTAGGTCGATGCTCCGTTGCGTTTGGCTCGCTCGCCAATTTCGTCGAGGTCTTCAACCTGCTGACCAATGTCGAGCAGATAACAGATGACTTCGTAGCCCTGCTCGGCCAACCAGTGAAGAATAACCGTCGTATCCAGCCCGCCGGAGTACGCGAGTACAATTTTACCTTTATCCGCCATCGGTTTGCCTCGAAGTGCAGTCTTTGTGTTTTGTTAATGGCCAGTCGAAATTTCGTCCCGGATTCCAGACGCCCGGCGTGACATTGCAGTTCGCCGACTTCGTGAAATTCCGCTGAAAACGTGACCCTCATCAGAGGCCAAACGGCCATCGAACAGGGAGTTTACGGTCTTCAGCAACGATCGGGAATCGAGCCGGTTGTTGCCCCGTTCAAGTGCCCAATCCAGCATGCCTGGAGCACTCTCAACACTATTCGTCCCGCTTCTCTTGCGACGCGATTTCCGAGGCTTCCCAGCCAGTCTGGCGGTGAGTTCCGTCGCAGAATGGCCGTTTATTTCGTCGCTCCGCAGCGACAAAGGGCGACGTTTTCACGACCGGATGTATCGAAGGGGTTGCCTTCGTGGTCGGTCACGGTGACTTGGCCCGTAATAATCAATGGTCCATCTTTGCGGCAGCGAATGGTGACGTCCGACATCTCTCATATTCTCTGTACGTTGCATTTGTCGGTAGGCCGGACCAAGCGCAGCGCCGTTCCGGCAACAAATCAGTCAAACGTATTCACCTGCCTGAACGGCGCTGCGTTTGGTCCGGCCTACGATTTCGATTCTTGAACGGTCACTCGTCGGCGAACGATCCGGTCGATCGCCAAGCGAAACAGCACCCACAAAGCCATGACGGCTTCTTTCTGGTTGATCTTGGACGTTCCGAAGCGGCGGTCTTCGAACACGATCGGAGTTTCCTGAAACGTGCAGCCGACGCAGCAGCACATGTAGAGGATTTCTTCCTGGAACGAGTACCCGCGCGACCTGACCTGTCCGAAGTCCAGCTTCGCCAGATCCGGCACCCGGTAACACCGAAAGCTGCCGCTGTTGTCTCGCGACGAAAGGCCGAGTGTCAGCTTTGCGTAGAGGTTGATCGATCGGCTCATGAAGTGCCGTTTGAAATTCCAGCCGACGACGTCTCCGCCGGACACGTATCGCGAGCCGATGCCGACGTCTGCAGATTCCAGGCAGGCTCGCAGAGCCGGCAAATATTTCGGGTGATGGCTGAAGTCGGCATCCATGTTCAGAACGAAATCGTACTTCTGCTCGACCGCGTACTTGAAACCGGCGACCGTCGCGGCGCCGAGTCCCTGTTTGCCCGCTCGGTGTAGAACATGAATTCGTGAATCCACCTCTGACATCCCGTCGGCCAGTTTGCCCGTTCCGTCGGGAGAGTTGTCATCGATGACCAGGATGTCTGCATCGGGGGCGTGCTTGTGGATTTCCGGAATCAGCAGCGGCAGGTTCTCGCACTCGTTGTACGTGCAGAGCGTAATCAACAGCCGTCCGGCAGTTGCGGCAGCGGGTGCTTCCTGCTCGGCTGGTGCGTCGTTCTCGTCAGGCATGATCTACTCGTGACCCGCCACTATGGGAGCGGGAGTTTTCTGCTGGGCAAGATATTCGACCAGGTCTCGAAGATCGGCGAGTGACAGATGCTTGATCAGGTCAGCCGGCATCGCCGATTGTCCTTTGGCGAGTTCGTCAATTTCATCTTTCGCCAACGAGATCACCGTCCCATCGGCCAGCACCAGTTTCAGCGTCGTTCCGTCGTCGGACCTCTTGGTCCCAGCGTAGACCTTTCCGGAATCCATGACAGCGATAACCGGCTCAAAACCTTTCGCGATTTTTGCATTCGGAGCGACAATCGCTTCTAACAGGTATTTCCGATCCTTTTCCTTGCCGATCGCCGACAAATCGGGACCGACCGCTCCGCCGGAATTCTGCACCGAATGGCAACGTCGGCAGGTTGCGGAAGTGCGACCGAAGAAAATGTTGTAACCGCGTTGTGAATTGCCACCTTCCAGACTCACCAGATACTTCGACAACGGATCGGCGGGATCGAGTTTCTGCTCGAACGCTTGAGCCTGAGCGAGCAGCTTTTCAGTCCCGCGAGCCTTTGCCGCTTCCAGTAAATCCAGATGCATGGCGGCCGGAGCGTTGCCTTCAATCATCACGTTCAGCCATCCGGTGAGAACTAAGTCGGTGTCGGCTCGGCCTAGTTCAGCCAATTGGGCGATCGCCGCCTGCTGCTCAACCGTCGTGCCGTTCAGGATTGCCTCAGCCAGAGTCCTGGCCGCCGCATCGGGATTTCGACGAACAGAAATTTCGCGAGCGGCAACGCGAACGTCCTGACTTTCGTCTCTGAACAACGCTCGAGCAATCTTCGCGATCGACTTTGAATCGAGTCTGTCGAGCGCTTTGATGGCCGCAACCCTCGAAGCCGTGGCTTTTGTCGAATCCTTCGCTACAGCAGCCAACACCGGTTCGACTTCCTGAATCCCGTACTTCGCGGCGAGTTCCGCGCCCAGCTTCTGAACCTTCTCGCTGCCACTGATGATTCCACCAAGCTGAGGCCTCAGCAGATCAGTAATAAAGTCCGCGTGACGTTTCTCAGCAATCGGCCGCCACGCTCCGAGCACTCGATCCAGCGGCGAAGGCTCATCCCACATCTTCAACTCTTCGAGAGCTTCGACACGCAAACTCTCCGACAACGAAGCATTCGTAGCAAACTTGACGACACGCTCAGCATGCTCTTTCTGCCCAAGCCGAAAGTTCGCATTCATGACTCGCCGCACGAGAGCATCGGTCAGCCCATCATCGCCCGAAGGCATCGGCTGATCCGCCAACGCTGCCAGTTGAGGCATCGCCTCCGCAATCTCCTCATCATGAATCCCCCTCGCCGCTTCAAGAACGATTAACGACTCCGGATCATTCAGCAACTTGGCGAGCTCGTTCGACTTCTGACGGCGGAGAGCCAGCGCGATACCTAATCGTGTTGGGGAGATTGCGTTCGCGGATGCTGTAATGAGCCCTGATGATGTTACACGATGTGAAAGAGCCAGCGCCGCGGAATGTCTTACAATCGGTTCGTTGTCGTTATTCGTGCTGAGCATCTGGCAAAGTTGCTTAACAATCACATGGGTGGCAACGTTCGTCTTGTGCAAACGCAAGCGACTGAACGCGACTGCTGCCAACGCCCGAACGCGTGTGGAGTCATCATTCAATCGCTTTGAAAGTAGCCCAACGCTCAAGGGAACGTGGCAGTCACCGAGGATTCGAACAGCCTGAGCTCTAATTTCGGCATCTGGGTCATCCAAAAGACCGACAAACGTATTGAGAGCAAGTGGCTCCCGTCGTGCAATTTGACCGATCGCCCAGATTGCGTGAATTCGGGCGAGGCGGTTCTCTGCGCCAACGGCCACCTTGATCAATGCCTTATCCGCGCTTCGATCTGCAAGCGCAAACTGAGCTTTTTGTCGTATTCGCCGATCAGGATGTGAGAGCAACTCGACGAGTTGCTTAACTGGCCGAATACGGAAGTTACTTCGCGATAAAGCGCCAATACTGGCGAAGTCGACATTCTGAGCGACAACCGGATTCATGAACTTGTACATACGGCCTTTGCCAAGGCCGTCCCAACCGTTGACCCAGTCGGAAATGTAGATTGATCCGTCGTAGCCGAAGTCGATGTCCGTGCCGAGGATTTTCCAGATGAACTCGTGCGAGTCGACCAGTTCGAACGAGGCACCTTTGGGTTTGACGGCGAAGGAGCGGATGCCGCTGTTGGACGGTCCGCCTCGGAAGTCGCACATGAAGAAATGGTCTTTGTACCGCTCAGGGAGTCCAACGCCTGGGTAGTGGACGAGGCCCGACGGGCCGTCTCCGAGGTTTGCGATCGGAGGAATGATGTAAGCCGCCTGGCCTTCGTGCTGCGGATGCCAGAGTTTCTCGCGGTTCCACGGGCCTCGATCGCTCAAATACTGGTAGTACATTCGCCAGCCGGTATCGCCGCCTTCGACGACGTAGACCCAGCGAGCTTTGTCGCCGCTGTCCGAATTGTTGTCGCCAGTGAACAGGTTGCCGTAATCGTCGAAGGCGAGTTCCTGCGGGTTTCGCAGCCCGTAAGCAAAAACTTCCAGGCCCGTGCCATCAGGTTCACAGCGAAAGACAGCTCCCGTGTCCGGCCGAACGAGCTGTGTGCCTTCCTTGGTTTCGACGTTGTAACCGCGGTCTCCGATGCTGAAGTAAACGCGGCCGTCCGGTCCCATAATTAGACCGTGCATGTCGTGACCGCGGAAGGCGACTCGAACTCCGTATCCGTGATGCAGAGCGTCTCGCTTGTCAGCCACGCCGTCACCATCTTCGTCGCGGAGTTTCCACAGCTTCGGGATGCACGTGTAAAAGACGTCGCCATTCCGCGCGAGCAATCCCGCTCCGGTTCCATCTTCAATCGCGTTGAACCCGTCTGCGTAGACGGTCGATTTGTCGGCTTTGCCGTCTCCGTCTGAATCTTCCAGCAGCCGGATGCGGTCATGATGAGCGGTGTACTCGTAAACTTTTTCACCGAGGTGCTTCCGAAACATTTCGACTCGTTGCTCGACCGTCTGCAAAGCGAGGTCGTCGTGCAACCAGTTCATGTGGTAGCGATTGTCCTCGACACCATGCTGCTGCCGGAAAGTTTCGGCAACGTAGACCCGACCCTTTTCGTCAATCGCAAACGCGACCGGATTCGCCATCATCGGCTCAGCGGCAAACAGACTTCCGACCATACCTTCGGGAAGCTTGAACGCTTCCAACGCCCGCTCACCCTCGTTCGATGCAGGAGCAATCTTCGGAACGTACGGTGCCGCATCCTGAGCACACACAGACGTCAAAAACCCAGCGACGAACAGGACTACAACAATGGCCTTTTGAAATCGATTCATCGAAGAACGCTCGTATAAAGAAAATGCGTGGAGTTCAGGGATTGAAGTCGCAGGCGGGAAACGGGGGATGAATTGAGCCATTCTGCATTTCGAAATCGCTGTCCGCAACCAGTGGGATCAACGCAGAAGTTGTGATATCGGCGACATCCGAAAAGCTCGATGTGTCCGTCACGCCGCATCGCAAGTAACGATGAAAAAAACGAATGCCACTTTGCCACGTGGCGGGAGAAACATTGCTATTGCCAACTACTGCACACGCGGTACAACGACTGGTACACCTACGCATGGTGCAAAGGATCATGCTACGTCAGCACTCAAGGACAGATTCGTGGGACACTTGTAGCCAACGCACGACACACAAGTGGTACAGGATGCTCTGGTTTGAATTCTCTCCCCTTGAACTGTTTTTGGAAATCGTACTCACACCTTGGGCAATCTCAGCGTGGATTTTCTTCTTTGTCGCTCACGTGCTAGCAATCTGGAAGCATCTGCGACTTGAAACTCTGGTAGCAGTTGTAGCTGGCTGGCATCTTCTTTATGCCAGTGTTGTCTCGCAATTCCTATATGTGCTTTTAAATGCCGCCGGTGGAATGGGCCGATGGGACCCCTTTCCTGATGCACTCTGGCAGTTATCACACAGCATCTTCACCTACCATTTGATTGTTGGGCTTAGCCTCACAGTCCTTCCAGCAAGCCGAATCGCCACGAACTCGTGGCCTGAGCTCCCTTCTCGGGCAGTCCGTTACCTAACGCTCAGCATGATCATCAATGGTCTCGCCATTTGTGCCATCTCAGCCGTTCTCTCATATGCTCTTTTTGAAACGACTGACACCACATGGGGTCCTCATCCGTGGGAGCGGATTGGAATGGACGAAGTCAGAATACTGCCGGAATCCGACGACCACTGAACGTACAGCCCGAAATCACGCCTGCGTGGCCGGCATCAGCAACGACGCGTCAATCTCATCGACCGTCGCGCATCCGGATGAGATCATCGCGTTCGTCAGTTCGTCCCGCAGAATTTCGAGCGCCAGTTTGACTCCGGTTTCTCCGCCGGCGGCCAGCGACCATGCCTGCGGGCGACCGATCAGTACTGCCTTCGCTCCCAAAGCCAGAGCCTTCATAACATCCCCGCCGCGACGGACGCCGCTGTCGAAGAGGACTTCCAGTTTTCCATCGGCGGCTTCGACCACTTCTTTCAGCATGTCGATCGAAGCGGGCATTCCGTCGAGTCGGCGGCCGCCGTGATTCGACACAACGATTCCGTCGAGCTTCAGATCGATCGACTGCTGCACGGCCTCGTTCGTCAGTACGCCTTTCAGAATGATCGGCAGCTTTGTTTCGCGACGCAGCCATTGAAAGAAGTCAACGCTCAGCGAAACGTCCCACGCCTTCGCGTTGAAGGCGACCAGCTCGTCATACGAATTTCGCTCGGAGACTTTCGTGTGGCCAATGTCGCGCAGATGTTTCAGCAGCATATCCTTCGGAAGTGAGAACCGGTTTCTCAGGTCAGCATCTTTCCGCTCGCCCAGATCGACGGTGACGACGAGGGCTTTGTAGTCGGCGGTTTCGGCTCGTTTGACGAGCTTTCTCGCCAGCTCGCGATCGCTGGGAACGTACAACTGAAACCACTTGGGTCCGTCTCCTGCCGCCGCGATTTCTTCGACGCTGTTTCCGACACTCGTACTGGTGATGCAGATTGTTCCAGCGCTGGCGGCCGCTCGCGCCGACGCTCGCCCGCCTTCCGGATGAAACATTCGCAGCGCCGCGACAGGCGCCAGCATGATCGGCATCGAGATTTTCTGCCCCAGCACGGTGGTTGACAGGTTTGTCTTTTGAACACCGTGCAGCAGCGGCGGCAGAATCCGCATGCGGCGAAAAGCTTCGACGTTGTCGCGGAGTGTGACCTCGTCTTCGGATCCGCTGGTGATGTACTCGAAGGTGGCCTTCGGAAGCTTCGCTTTCGCCAGCGGGATGAAATCACTGATCGTCACCGGGGAAGCCGGCCATGCATCGCGATCGGCGGCTCCGTTTTCACGAGCATCGGGCACGCCGGGGCCTTTACGAGACTCATCATCGACCGCGATTGCGTTGCCTTCAACGTGGTCGGCGGAAAACATGCCGGCACCGAATGCTAGGAGCTGCGAGAAAGTTCGACGGTCCATTGCATCCCTCTTTCTGCTGCGGGCGTGTAACGTTTGGAACGTGCGGTCTCACTGCACGACTTCGAAGTCAGATCAACCTGCTGCTTATTCAGTTCTGTCAGACTTTAGCGGGGTCCATCGTTCATGACACGCCGTCGCCACCTCTCGCTTGCCATCGTCGTGACCTCGTTCGCGCTGCTGGCATACCACACGTTGCTTCCGCCGATGTTTGTCGTCGGAGCCGGCCACGAAACCACAAAACCCGCTCGAGACAATAACGCCACGAAGACCGACTCCCCTCCAAGAGTGATCATCGTCGGAGCTGGCATCTCTGGACTGTCGGCCGCGTTGGAACTGGGGCGAGGCGGCGCGAACGTCACTGTCGTCGACATGTCGTCCGTATTCGGAGGTCACGCGGTGATGTCTCAGGGTGGCGTCAGCGTGGTCGACACTCCGGTCCAGCGAGAATCCGGTTGGGATGATTCGCCGAAACTGGCACGGCGGGATTTCATCGAATGGGGCGAGGACGCCGACCCGGACTGGGTGAAGTATTACGCCCGGAATTCGCGTCGCGATATTTACGAGTGGCTGACGGAACTCGGCGTCCGCTTCGAGAGTGTCCTGCCCGCGCCAGGTAATTCGGTCGACCGCTTTCATCAGCCCGCCGGACGCGGCATCGGACTGGTGGCTCCTCTTTATCGCGAGTGCCTTAAGCATTCCAACATTCGCTTCCTGTGGAATGTGCAGGCGACAAAGCTGCTCAAGAATGGCCATCGAGTCACCGGCATTCGACTGCTGAATCTTCGTAAGAATTCGGAGCAGTCGCTCAAAGCCGATGCCGTCGTACTGGCGACGGGCGGCTTTCAAAGTAACCTCGATATGGTCCGCGAGTTCTGGCCGGCAGACGTCACGTTTCCGGAAAAGATCCTCGCCGGTTCAGGTCGCAACTCGGTCGGCCGCGGACACCGTCTGGCTCAAGCCGCCGGCGCGGAGCTTGTAAAAATGGATCATCAGTGGAACTACTTCACCGGCATTCCTGACCCGCGTCAGGCCGACAGCAACCACGGACTCAGCGCCGCCAACATGCACGGCATTCTGGTCAATCCGCAGGGACAACGCTTCGCAAATCTCCACAACTGGGCGAAGGAAGTCATGCCGCCGATGCTCCGTCAGAAACGCGTCACCGTGTGGTTCGTGTTTGACGAGGCGACGAAGTCGAAATTCACGATCTCAGGTTCGGACTGGGCGGACTTCAAGAAGGTCGAACGCCTGGTGCTCGATAATCCCGATCTGGTGGCGAAGGCAGACACAATCGCCGGCCTCGCTGAAAAGACGGGACTGTCTCCGGAGAATCTGGCAGCAACGATCGCCCGCTACAACGCGCTGGTCGACAAAGGGCGTGACGAGGACTTCGGTCGCTTCGGCCCGGACCGATCAAACTACAACAACACGGCGTCGCCGAAACTCGAAACTCCGCCTTACTACGCGATGCAGAGCTGGCCGTTGACTCGAAAGAGCATGGGCGGCGTAGCTATCGATCTGCAGTGCCAAGTGCTGACTCGCTCAAAGACTCCGATTCCCGGCCTGTACGCGGTCGGCGAGCTGACCGGTCTAGCCGGCATTAACGGAAAGGCGGCTCTGGAAGGAACGTTTCTTGGCCCGTGCATTGTCACTGGCCGAGTCGCCGCGCGATCGATTCTGGGCGTGACAGTCCCGCCAACCACGCCCCTGCCGGCCACATCCGAACGATGCATCGACTGTCACGATGTAGAATCGCTCGTCAAAGAGAATCGCAAGGGCTACTGGCATTTTGAGAAGTCGCACCGCGTGGTTCTGGAACGAGAACTTGCCTGCCTGCTTTGTCACGCCGAGCTGGCTCCCTACGACGAAGACTCGCATCACATGAACCAGTTGGCGTTGACGGCATCCTGCGCAAGTTGTCACATCGCTCAGGAATAGTGGCCCGCGTAATTCCTCACCTAATTCTGAGCTCGTTCCACTTGCCACGTCCTCTGTCAAAAACTGAAGACGTGTTGCCAACCGTTGCCGGTCGGTGGTCGTGCCATTAGCCTCGCAATCTCACGGAACCAATCAATCGTTCTGACGGCGAACTCGGAGACAGCGCGATGGCTAACGTATTGCATTTTCGCCAATCGGCGGCGGCACTCGTGCTGCTGGGAGTGGCCTTTGCCACGAACGAATCCCGCAGCGAAGACTGGCCGCAGTTTCGAGGGCCCAATGCCAGCGGCATCGCCAGCGAAAGTACGAAACCACCACTTCACTTTTCCGCTGAAGAGAACGTCAAGTGGTCGGTCGAGCTGGGCAAGGGTGTTGCCTGCCCGGTGATCGCCGACGGACGCCTCTTCACGACCACGATGACGGAAGACGGGCGTTTCGCCGTGATCGGTTTCGACGAAGTATCGGGCAAAGAACTGTGGAGAACGCACTTCGACACAGGAAAGCTCCCGGAGATCACGCCTCCCAACGAACATGCTTCTTCCACGCCGGCAGCCGATGGCGACCGCGTCTTCGTCCACTTCAGCACGATCGGGCTGATCGCCCTCGATGCAAAGTCGGGTGACGTGCTATGGAAGCATCCTCTGCCGATGCCGTTTTATTTGATGGGCTGGGGGGCCGCGAATTCCCCCATCCTGTATGGCGATACCGTCGTCTTTAACCTGGACGACGATCTGGGCTCGTACCTGATCGCGCTGGATCAGAAAACCGGCGATGTGCGATGGCGAAAAGAGCGACCGGAAATGCTCGGCGGGTACGCAGTGCCCGTTCTCTGCACGGCCAATGGTCGTACGGATATCGTCGTGGCGGGGTCCGGAAAGCTGATCGGTTATGACCCGTTGACCGGTAGCAACCGCTGGACGTGCAACTCGCTGTTGCGAACGATCATGTCGACGCCGGTGGTGGACGGCGACCGGATTTATCTTACGTCACAAAGTTACGGAGATACCGACCGCGTGCTGAAGTTCGCACTGCTGCAGTGGCGCGACACGAATCAGGACGGAAAGCTGGAAAAGAAAGAACTTGAAACCGCGTTCCACAAAAAGTTCGACAAAGGCGACGCGAACGGCGACGGCTTTCTGATCGATGACGAAATTGACGCCGCGTTTCAGGCACCAACCAATATGGTCGGCGGCGGAAACATCAGTCAGGCGATTCTCGGTGGTGGCTCGGGTGACGTCACGAAGTCGCACATGCTGTGGAATCTCGACCACAAGACGCCGTCGAACATCGCCTCACCGCTGGCCTACGACGGTCGACTGCTGATGGTCAAAAAGGGCGGCATCTCTGCGGCGTTCTCGCTGAAGGACGGAGAGACAGTCTGGATGAAAAAACGAGTTGGCAATTACGGCAACTACTACGCGTCACCAATCGCTGCCGGCGAGTACATCTTCGTGCCTGGCGAAAACGGCAACATCGTAGTTTTGAAAGCTGGCCCGGAAATCGATGTCATCTCAAAAAACGATATCGGCGACAGCCTGATTGCGACGCCAGCGATCGCCAACAACCGGCTCTACGTGCGCACTCTGCACCATCTGTACTGCTTCTCTGAAGAGGCAAAGTAACGCCATGATCCACTCAATTGCTCATCGTATCTTTCGTAAGAACCGAGTCCTGACGGCAGTTCTTCTGACCACGTTGTGCATGGCCAGCGCGGTTGAGGCCGCCGAGTTCGTACAGGTCATCCACGGCCCGGAAGCAGCTCCGCTCGAAAAACTCGCCGCCAGTGAACTTGCCGATATTCTCGGTCGAGTATTTGACGACGTCGAAATCCGCAGCGGAAGTGTCGTCGCGCGACGAGCCGGCACAATCCTATTCGTCGGCAATCCGGACACGAATCCGGGCATCGCTCGCAATGACTTTGGTTGGCCGAAGGTCACCGACCAGGGACTCGCCATCGTCTCGAAGAGCGAACAGAAACTTCACGCCGTGGGAGGCGGAAGCCCGGCCGCGACGCTGTGGGCCGTCTACGAACTTGGACATCGTCTGGGGGTTCGATATCTGCTGCGCGGAGATATCGACCCGCTCAACAAACGGCCGTTCGACCTGTCAGACATCGAGTTCACCATCGAACCGCAAGTTCGTCAGCGGGGATGGGAGACAATCGGAGCGGGTGCGCACTCATTCGAATCATGGGGACTTGCCGATCACCAGCGTGTGATCAGGCAACTAGCCAAAATGAAATTCAATCATTTGATTCTGAAGATCGAACCGTGGCATCCGTTTCTCCAATACGACTTCGAAGGCGTTACGAAAACGACAGGCACGTTCTGGTACGGCAGGAAATATCCACTGACTGGAGACGTCGTCGGCAAAAAAGCGTTTGGTGGAGCAAAGTTCTTTTCACATCCGACCGTTGCAAACGCCGACTCGCCTGCGGAACGCAACGCGGCACAACAGCGTTTCCTGACATCCCTGATTGATTCGGCACGAAGCTACGGCATGTCTGTTTCCGTCCAGCTCCGGCGATCCAGGTTTGCTCCAGAGTTCGCCAAAGTCCTGAAGGGCTCTTCCAGCAAGCCCGGACAACTTCTGAGCGTTTCTCCGGCCAACCTGCAGAAGCCAGCACGTGACGCACAGCTGCTGTTTTCAACCAGGATGAAGTCATGCTTCGAGACCTACCCAAGCGTCGATCAGGTGTCCTGGCTGAAGGCACGTTCGGCGACTCGACGATTTGGAATCGTCGCTTCCGCGAAACGTGAGGCAGCGGAAACGATCAAGCCAAATCTGGAACGGGATCGGACCGTCGCGAAAAACAAAACAGAGATCCCCGATCCGGCGAAAGACTCCCGGCTCTCACTGGCGATTCACTCACCGACTTTGGACATGCTTCCGCAGACGCATTCGCAAGAGGTTCAGCGAACGTTGCAGGACGCCATCAAGGCTGGCTGGTCATCAGTTTCCGTGGGGTCGTCGACAGTCAACGAATTCAGCCAGGACGTGCACTATGTTTCGCGGGCGATGTGGGATGTCAGCGTGGGGCCTGCTGAATCGCATAAAGATCTCTGGGCGACGACGACCGGAAACGAGTCGGCGGCAGACCGATTGTGGCTGGGCCGCCAGCACCTGGAAAAGGCATCCTCACTGATCCTGGCGAACGACGCTGACCTGGTGAAACTCGGACCCGGCATGCTGATAAAACGTCACTACATCGCCGAGCCAATTCCCGAATGGTGGCAGGAAGCGACCGACGCTTACACGCAGTACATGATCGAACTGTACCGAGCTCAGGGAGCGGTCGACGGTGGCGCAAAACCCGTCCTGTTTTACTACGCCAAGCGCAGCGAGTTTGTGCTCGAGTATCTGGGCGCGGTCAAAGCTGTTCGAGAAGCCGCACTGGCAAAGAAAGCCGGCGACAACGAGATGGCCCTCGAACATCTCGAACTGGCTCTTGAATCAACCTACAACTGCATCAACACGCTGTCCGACGTTGCCCGAAACCAGGGAGACCGAGGCCTGATCGCCGTGCTGAATGCCGACGCATTTCGGCCGCTGGTAGCTGAACTGGAGCGGCTGTCGGAAGAAGAATGACTGATTCGCACGTCGGTTGATTCTGCAGTCACCGCTCACAACTGGCTGGGAAGAACCACTCTATTTTTTTGCCGGAAGCACGTTGACGGTAATCTGGTCCGACCAGACGGCGAAGCTGGTGTTCTTCTCGGCCGCCGCTTTCTTTGCGGCCTGGAGTACAGCCTCGATGGTCACTTTCGCGGACTCGGCTTTCTTGACTTTTTCAGCTGCGGCCTGAGCCTTCTTTGTTGCGGACTCAAAACGGGCTTCCTCATCTTTCGTACGAGCCTCTAGTTCAGACTTGGAATCTGCCGCTGCTGCTGCCAGGTCCTTGCGGCTTGTTTCCAGAGTCACCTTCGCTGCATCGGAAACGGTTTGGTCTTTCGCGACGGCTACCTTGAGACTTTCGATCAGTTTATTGATTCGCGCGACCTCGGCTTCAGCGCGAGCGACTGCGGCCGTGTTCCGCCTGTATTTCGTCACGCCCGTTCCGTGCAGTACGAACTGGTAACGGCCTGGCTGCACGTCGAAGTTGCCGTTCTTCGTGAAGTTAATCGACAGCGTCCCTTCGCTGGCATCCTGAGCGATGTTTACCGTCGGAAATCCACGATGCATGCCAAACAGACCGTGAGGTTCAACAGTCAATGTGCCGGTACGTGTTCCGTTGTCCGTGACCTTAATTGGCAATTCAAGTTTCTGCCCGATCTCGACGGATAACTCCTTATTTTCGGCCGGCTGCAGAATTGCGGACGCCTGCTCCTGCCCGATCACACCCAGCGGCACGCGTTCGGTCAGACGTGAACGCACGCGAATCGAGTCTGCAAAAATGTGACCCCAGACCAGCGCCGCGAATCGAGATTCGCGAACCAGTTCGTGATCGCCGACTTTTGCACGACCGACGATTCGGATATCACCGGACCACGAAACAGCATCTTTCGAGGCTGTCAGAACAAGGATGCCGCGGTCCGTCTTTCCGCTAAGGACCAGGGGGCTGGCGGTGACTCCCGGCGGAAGATCTTCCGCGGTAATGATGATGTCTCCGGCAAAGTCGTCCTGTCGTGGAGCGTTGATCAGCACACCGGCCGTCGCTCCCTGCCTCAGCGTCGGAGTCTGGGAATATCCAGTTCGGTTCGTTGGAAGAGGTCGTTCAAAGGTTGCGAGCAGATCGAAGTCTGGAACCGGTTCGCGTATCGCCAGTCGATAAATCGAAGTCGGGCTGCCACTGCCAAACTGATTGACGACGGTGACCTGGTATTCGCCATCGTGATCAGCCGCAAACACAATCGACGAGTCCGTCGTGTCCGGATTGATCGAGCCCTTACCATCGACTCGAAAGAACGAGGTCATGTCGTCGTTGTCCGAAATCTGAGTCAACGTCTCAGTGCCGTCATCCGCTTTTGCAATCTTGTGAAGAACGAGGTACGTGTCGACCCGGGACATCATGCGATCGGCGATGGTTTCTACGCAGTAGGTTTTGTCTTTCTGCGTTTTAAATCGATAAACATCTTCGTCGTTCGCTTTGTCAAATCTCGCAGCCAGTTCACACGGCACGTCAACACTCTGCATATCCAGCGTGGAATCTTCCAACACAATCGGAGCTGTCGAAAATCCGATTCGGACAGCGTTCGAATCATCGATCCGGTAATCGAAGCCTCGCAACAAACCCTGTCGAGGCTCGCCCGGATGGAAACTCTTCGGCGTAGAAGCAACTTTCGGCAACGTGATTTCAACCTGAAGGCTCTCCAACTGTTTGCCGGCGAGCGAGACCGTGTCGCTCAGTTTGCTACCTGGCAGGTTGCGACCGAACAGCGTGTAAGTATTCGTCGAGCCGGGTTCGCCAGCGGGCGGAAAGACAAAATCGATGTGCGGACGATCAGAAATGCTCAGCCGATAAAAGTGTTCGGCGCCGCCGCGATAGAGAATGTCAGAAACAGCCAGAAAGTATTCCGCATCCTGCTTCGCACTGACTTCGAGAAACGGGTCACGACCGTAAACTTCGCGATTGCGACTGACCTCGCGGCCTTCCGAATCGTACACAATCAGCATCCCGTCCATCCGCGAATCGATTCGCTCAGCGACAACTTCCAGCAGCACTCGTTGACCGGCCTTCACCGCGAATCGGTACCAGTCGATGCCGCGCGATGGGACATCGCCTTTGATGATCGAGTTGACGTCGACCGGCAT
The DNA here is from genome assembly GCA_943787265.1 of uncultured Planctomycetaceae bacterium. Lineage (GTDB taxonomy): Bacteria > Planctomycetota > Planctomycetia > Planctomycetales > Planctomycetaceae > JABMPE01. The sequence continues at coordinate 88,650 of CALSLT010000005.1, forward strand.
CGCCTTGTCACGCGTTGAATGATCGCCTTCTTCGGCAACCTCGTTTGAATCGGCGGGGGCGACAACGAACGCCCGAGCCGTCGAGATACCCAGATAGCTGACCGCCCGAGCTTCGTAGGTTCCCGGCGGAACACCTTCAGCCACCTTGACCGAAAAACTTGTGCCGACCGGACGGAGTTCCGGGAAGAACTCATCAGCCGCCTGCACGATCCGTTCGGCGGTGATGCCCGGATGAGTAAACCTCAGCTCTGTCAGCTCTTCCAGATTCGAGCCGTAAAGCGAGACATTAAGTGTCTCACCAGCGCGTGCGGCGGGCGGTTTCAGTCGACTCAGATCCGGAGCCGGTAGCTGGGCGAACGCCGTCGAGACGCAGGTTGCGAAAACGACGAGCATGAAACCGAAAGCGCGACTGAGGTCGGTCATCGATCAAAATCCGAAGATCGTTAAGAAACAGAAAGCCGTAAGGACGCACCAGATCAGAAAGCTGATTCGCAGCGAGGCTAATTTAGTGGTTAAACAGAAATTCTTTGGTGTTGACCACAACCCAGATGATGTCTTCGTACGCCTCTTTCACTGCCTGGTCGGGCGATGTGCTGGTTGGGCCGGAAGCTGCTCTCGTCTTCTTACGCTCGACATGGGCCAGTGCGACTTCTAACTCGCTGTCCTTTGGGTGGCGTGATAGAGCGTGCAGGTAAAGTTCGGAGACTCTGGCTTTGTCGTCGCGATCCTTCTCGCGTGAGAGCGTCACCGCGCGGCCATTGGATGTCGAAAGAATGCTGTGCATGGCGTCGGAGTTGATCAGGTGCAGGCTTTGAGCAAGGTCGGCGCTGGCAGTCCGCTCGCATTCGCAGGCGGTGTCCATCTGAGGTCGACCGAAGACCCGCAGGAAGAACGACTCGTTATTTGACGAATCGTCTGGCAAAGCAACGGCGCGAACGCCGACCGGCTGTCTTCCGAAACTGTTTCTGGCTCCAGCGACATCGTTAATAGCGTCCAGCATGACTTCGGCGGCCAGACGTCTTGGGTGGCAACGAGCGAAGTTCTGTTCGTCGTTGCCGTTGTGTTCGTTGGGGAATGAACTGCGCTGATAGGTTCGCGAGTTGGCAATCGTTCGGCACAGTTGCTTGAGATCGAAGCCGGACTCGACAAACGACGACGCCAGTTCATTCAGCAGTTCAGGATGCGTCGCCGGGTTGGTGACTCGCAGGTCGTCTTCAGGTTCTACCAGGCCTCGCCCGAAGAAGTGCTTCCAGTACCGATTCACCAGGACCTTCGCGAAGAAAGGATTTTCTGTGGCGGTCATCCATTCGGAAAGATCGATTCGCGGATCGCGTTGGGCGGGGACATCGATGGCGGCAGCATCCAGCGGAGTCGGTCTGACATCGACGTTGTTATTCGGGTTCTTCGCAACGGCCAGAATTCGCTTGTGATACACGACGTCGTTTTCCGGCATCTTGCGAACTTCCTTGCGACCGATCGTCGAGAAGAACGCCGCAAAACCGTAATAGTCGTCCTGGCTCCATTTTTCGTACGGATGATGGTGGCACTGAGCGCACTGAATTCGCACTCCCAGAAACACCTGAGCGATGTCTGCCATCTGGTCTTTGGGATCTTTCACCGCGCGGTACCACGACACGGCCGGGTTGGTCGCCGGGTTTCCGCGAGCGGTGACCAGCTCGATAGCGAACTTGTCGAACGGTTTGTTCGCGTTGAGGCTGGCCTGAATCCAGTCGTAGAAGCCGTGAGTTTCTCGCGAAACCTGTTCGAGGCCTCCCTGAGACTTGTTCCGCAGAATGCCTGCCCACTTATTCGCGAACAACTGAGCGTACCCGACACTATCGAGTAGTTGATTGATCTTGGCCGGTCGCCGGTTGGCATCTTTGGATGCCAGAAATTCCTGAGTCTCCGGGAGGGTTGGAATGCGGCCGGTCAGGTCCAGAGTCGCGCGGCGCAGGAACGTGCTGTCGTCACATTCGCCCGACGGAGGCAGGCCGAGTGTCTTCAGTTTGGCGAAGACGTGCTGGTCGATGAAGTTGGCGGGTGTCGGCAGGTTGGGAGTTGGCTGCCCCAGCGGCACGGTCGCCATGAAGGCGCTGACGTGTTCCTGAAACCGGATCATGACCGACGTCGTACCGGTACGGTCTTTGATGTGAACTCGCCCGTGATGATCGACCTCGCACATGTCCGGCTGATTCGCTTTGTACTCGGCCACCCGCGTGATATCGCGAGTGGTGCCGTCGCTGAAGTACGCCGTCACGACCAGTTGTTGCGATGCCTTCTGAGCGATGACTCGACTGGTTGGCGATACCTCGATGCGCTCAACGACCGGGTCATTCGCGGGACCGTACGGCAGCCCGGCGGCAATCCAGCGACGCAGCAATCTGTATTCATCGCTGCCGGGCTTGATCCGAGCTCCGCCTCCATGAGGCACGATGCCGCTGGCTTTGCGAAGAACGAAACTTTCATCCGGAGCCGGTGGGAAGATTCGTCGACCGCGTGACTCTTTCGTCAAAAACTCGTGATCGCCTTCAGGCTCAAAGCCGAGCAGCGAAAGGCGGAAGTTATTCTTACCGGACGGCGTGCCGTGGCAAGCTCCGCTGTTACACCCGGCTCGCGTGAGCTGAGGAATGATGTCGTTGGGAAAGCTGATATCGCGTTTTTTTTCGACCGACGAAACGACAATCGGAATCGTCGCCGTGTCCTCGCCGAACCTTGCCGTGATGACGGCCCGACCGTTCGCAAGCGGCGTGACAAACCCGGTTTCGTCGATCGAGGCGATGGTCGAAGGCTCGACCTGAAAAGTCACATCGGCAGTCACATCGGCGGGTTGGCCGTTAACGATTCGCGAAACAACCAGTTGCTGACGGGCCCCGGCGTTGTGCAGAGCGACGCTTCCAGTCGTACCTTCAAACTGAAGCGAGGCGCCTTCAGACACTGAACACGCCACGGCGGCGATCAATGCCACCAGAATCGGAAATGGATGCACGGACGAAGGAGAAAGCGTCATGGGATTACCCGCCGAGGTTCACATCAGTGAGAGCTCATCCATCGTACATCCATCCGGCGCCAAAACGGTATGGAACATCGCATCCCCAGCAATCCGTCTCCGAAAACTCATCAACGCGATCATCGCCGTGGCCGTCAGAAAGATTTCCGTTTTCTCGACGGGCGGATCCGATAAACTGTTTGCCCGGCAAATGCTCACATTTTCCCGTGCGGAAATCTCTCGATCTACCTCAGAAGTCGACAGCGGATTCAGCTATGAAAAATGAAGCAAAACGCTGCCCCGGTCCTGTGTCTCGCCGCAGTTTTCTGGAGATCGGCGGGCTCAGTGTTCTTGGCCTGGGGATGAGCGACTACCTGAAGTATCAGGCCGAGGCGGCGTCCCGCGGCGACGACATGAGTGACACTTCCGTAATCTTCATCTGGCTTCCGGGCGGACCTCCGCACATGGAAACCTACGATATGAAACCGGAAGCGCCGCTGGACTACCGTGGCGATTTCCAGCCGATCCACACCAACGTGTCCGGCATCGACGTCTGCGAGCATCTTCCCATGCACGCCAAAGTCGCCGACAAGTTCACGCTGATTCGATCCATCCATCACAAGTTTGCCGACCACGGCGGCGGGCACAAACGACTGATGACCGGCCGCGTTCCGGCGACTCCAACGGGGACGGTCAACGACGCGCCGGCCGTCAGCACCATCGTCAAAAAGATGCTCGAAAAGAGTTCCAGCGAGATGCCGGTCTGCGTCACCGAAGTCGACGGCAGCCGGGCAGGCATCGACACATTCGCGATGGGACCAGCATGGCTCGGACCGTCGACCACTCCGTTCACCGTGGCCGGCGACCCTCACAAGCCAGACTTCAAGGTTCAGAACATCGGCGTCAAGAAGGAGATGGAAGACCGGCTTGATGACCGGCTGGCGATGCTGAAAGGTGTCGACAATTTCCGCCGCGAAGTCGACAAGAGCGGAGCCATGAAAGCGATGGACGGGTTCAACCGGCAGGCCATCGACATGCTCATGAGTGAGAAAGTCCGCAACGCTTTCGACCTGTCGAAGGAGCCGACCGAACTCCGCGACCGCTACGGCTGGAACGCGTACGGGCAGCGAGCGATCCTGGGGCGGCGACTTGTCGAAGCCGGGGTTCGGTTCGTGACGATGGTCTGGGAGCACCCGCGGATCGACGCTCCCAAATACGCCGTCTACAACTGGGACTCCCACGCGGTGAACGCTCACATTTTCAAAGACGCGTTGTGGCGGTTGCCATGCTATGACCAAGCTCTGTCGACGCTGATCGAAGATCTTTATGAGCGTGGACTGGATCGTAAAGTTCTGCTCGTCTGTACTGGCGAGTTTGGACGGACTCCGCGAATCACTGTTCGGCGCGGAACTCAGACGGGAGTCGAACAACCCGGCCGCGATCACTGGCCAAAGGCGATGTCTGTACTGGTTTCCGGAGGCGGCATGCAGACCGGCCAGATCATCGGAGCGACCAATAACAAAGGTGAGCATCCCGCCGAGCGCCCGCTCACTCCGAACGACCTGTGGGCCTCGGTCTACCGTCACATCGGCATCGACCATCAGCACACGCTGCACGACTTGCAGGGCCGACCGATGCAGATTCTGCCGTTTGGGCAACCGATCCCCGAACTGATGCCGGTTCGTGCCTGATGGTCGATCTTTGAAAGGATTGACAGGTTTGTCCGCAGCCGCGACGCTTCTTCGCGATGACAGACAGCGAGGATGCCACCGTTGGTTCGACCGGCAGTGCGTTCAAGCCTCAACCCGGACGAACCTGCAGCGGCACCAATTTCGCAGTGCGGCAACGGCCGCAACGGATTCGAGCTACCGCTCGAAAATTAAAAGGCACACAGACGACACAATAGTTGACTGTTTGCATTGCAGGATTCACTCAGGTTGGCGACCTCGACTTACACAGCTCCTCAGGAGCTGACAGCTCTGGTATCGCTCCTTGAAGGAACTCCCGGATTTAACGGACTGGTGTCGGCTCTGGAAGCTGGCAACAGCGGGACAATTGACGGAGCGTGGGGCTCAGCGTCCGCGCTGACTTCAGCCACTCTGTCGAAACGCTGCCCCGGAACACTGCTCGTCGTGCTGCCCCGGCAGGCTGACCTGGACGACTACGCCGATGATCTGGAAGCTTTCCTTGACGAAGCTCCCAGCATCTTCCCAGCCTGGGACACGTTGCCAAACGAGCACGATGTTACCGACTCGGTATTCGGTAAGCGGTTACGAATTCTCAGGCGATTTCAGGGAGCCGAACGACCGAAGCTGGTCGTTACAACGATCGCCGCGCTGCTTCAGCCGACTCCGTCGCGAGCCGAGATTCAAGCCGGAACCCGCACGGTTTCGATCGGCGACGAACTCGACCAGGAAGACTTTCAGCAGTGGTTGATTGATCGCGGTTTCGAACGCGTGACGGGAATTCAACTGCCCGGTGAGTTCGCTGTGCGGGGTGGAATTCTCGATCTGTACCCACCGGATTCCGAAGACCCGATCCGCCTGGAATTCTTCGACACGGAAGTCGAGTCGATTCGCAAGTTCGACGCCGAGAGCCAGCGGACCGTCGAGAATCTGAACTCAGTGGATATCGCAATCGTCTCGCCAGTTGATGCGGAAAGTGGCGACGAAGAGTCAACGGGAACGGGCGGTTCGAAAAAGATCACCGCTGCCAGTAAGCAGGCGGTGAACAGCCACCTGGGTGGCGAATCGTTGATGGACTTTCTGCCGGACGCGACGTGGTCTGTGCTCAGTGAACTGAGTGATCTCGTCGCCGAAGGTCGGCAGTACCTTGAGCGGATGAAAGATCCGCGAGGGTTGTTCAGCGTCGACGCGGTCATGGCGAAGCTGACGCTGAAGCCGACGGTCGAAGTCGCACCGATCGCGGCCGACGGCTTCGATACGTCCTGTCATTTGCAGATCGAGTCGATCGAGCGTTTTACTGGTCCTCGCGCCGAAGTTCTGAACGAGCTGGCAGAAGTCGTCGGTCGACAGGAACGAGTCTTGATCGCCTGTCACAACGAGGGCGAGCAGCAGAGACTTACCGAACTATTGAACGAAGGCGTGCCGGATCTCGCTGAGCGGGTGATGCTGTGCATCGGCCGGGTCGGTCGAGGGTTTCGGCTTGTGCCGCAGGGCGTTGTCGTCCTGAGCGATCACGAGCTGTTCAACAGGACGGACATCCGCCGCGTTGCGAAGAAGAAGCCGCGGTTTGAAAGCCGGGCGATCGACAGCTTCATCGAGCTGAACGAGGGCGATCTGGTCGTTCACCTGACGCATGGCATCGGCAAGTACCACGCCATGAAAGTCATGGACACCGACGACCAGATGGAAGAACACCTCGAGCTGGAATTCCGGAACAGCGTGCGGGTTTACGTCCCGGTTTCGCTAATCCACCTCGTGCAGAAGTACGTCGGCGGTGCAAAGTCCGCTCCCGAGTTATCGCTGGTCGGCAGTTCGTCATGGGCGAAGAAAAAGGAAAAAGTTTCTGAAGCGATCGCCGATCTGGCTTCGGACATGATCCGTCTTCAGGCAGCACGGGCGGCCAAGCCGGGAATTGCCTGCCCGCCAGATTCGCACTGGCAGAAGGAATTCGAAGCCGCGTTTCCGTACACGCCGACTCCCGACCAGGCCACGGCCGTCGTCGAGTGCAAGCAGGACTTCGAACGCGAACGCCCGATGGACCGACTGATCTGCGGCGACGTTGGCTATGGAAAAACCGAAGTCGCGATGCGAGCGGCTTTCAAGATGATCGACTCCGGTCGGCAGGTCGCGATTCTGGTTCCGACGACCGTGCTAGCTGAGCAGCATTACCGCACGCTTTGCGAGCGCATGGCTGAGTTTCCGATCACGATCCGGTCTTTGTCACGGTTCAAGACGAAGGGCCAACAGAAGAAAGTCATTGAAGAACTGAAAGAAGGCAAAGTCGATCTGGTCGTCGGTACGCATCGACTGGTTTCGAAAGACGTTGGCTTCCGGAACCTCGGCTTACTGGTCATCGACGAGGAGCAGCGGTTTGGCGTCGAGGTCAAAGAGGCTCTTAAGCATCTCAGACTCGAAATCGACGTGCTGACTCTCAGTGCGACTCCGATTCCGCGAACGCTGCATCTGTCGCTGTTGGGGATTCGCGATATCTCGAACCTGACGACGCCTCCGCAGGAACGCGTTGCGGTGACGACTAGGATTTGCCGGTTCGATGCAGACCTCATCCGGCAGTCAATCGTCCGCGAACTGAATCGCAACGGACAGGTCTTCTTCGTCCACAACCGCGTCTACAACATTCATGATATTGCCGCTCGGCTGGAGCAGATTGTTCCGGAAGCTCGCTACGACGTTGCGCACGGACAGATGACTCCGAGTGATCTTGAAGCGGCGATGCTCCGTTTCGTGCGTGGCGAGACGGACGTGCTGGTCTGCACAACGATCGTCGAAAGCGGCGTCGACATTCCTAATGCAAACACAATGTTCATTCACCAGGCCGACAATTACGGACTGGCTGACATGCATCAGCTTCGCGGCCGCGTCGGTCGGTACAAACACCGAGCGTATTGCTACCTCTTGCTCGAAGAAGGCAAGACGCTGACCAGCACGGCCGCTAAACGAATGAAGGCGATCGAGGAGTTCAGTGAGCTGGGGGCCGGCTTCAAGATCGCGATGCGTGACTTGGAAATTCGCGGTGCCGGCAACATTCTGGGTACCGAGCAAAGCGGTCATATCGCGACGGTCGGGTACGAGCTTTACTGCCAGCTTCTCGAAAATGCCGTGCGGACTCTGAAGAAAGAACCGCTACGAGAAAAGAAGCACGTCACTCTGGAACTGCCAGGTTCGGCATTCTTTCCGTCGTCGTACGTTCCGCCCGGCAAAGCGAAGATCGAAATTTATCGCCGTCTGGCAGCCCTCGACACGGTCGAACAGTTGCGGGATTTCGAAGCCGAATTACGTGACCGATTTGGACCGATTCCCAGAGACGCGGCTCGACTGGTCGCTCAGCAGGAAGTGCAGATTCTGGCCCGGTTGTGGCAGGTCGTGAGAATCAACCTCGAAGAAGAGTATATCACGATGACCTACGAAGACCGGAAATATATGAATCTGCTGAAAAACCGAGTCGGGAAGCGGTTCCGGATCGTCGACGAAAAGCAGGCCTGTTACCTGATGAAGAACCCGGACGCTCCGCCGGACCGGCTGCTGAAGACGCTGAAAAAGATGTTGCAGCCATTTTCTGACTGACGGTATAACCCGCGTCCCTTCTCACTGACCTCTCCTGTCGGGCTACGCTGCGCTCTCAGAATCCCACCCTGAAATCGCCCGGCAAACCGGTCTCGACCTGTTCTGAATGGATGCAGAACCATGTCTTTCCGCATGGCTGTCTTACTTAGCCTGTCACTTTTCGTTGGATGCCAGAAGCCCAAAATGCCGGGCTTTATCACCAAATTCACGAAAACCACGTCCGATGAAGGAGCTAAGGCTCCCCCTCGAACGACGTTCGCCAGCGACGCCCCCAGCAGCATTCCGATGGGGGAAACCGACTACGAAGGCTCATCGATTCGGCTGACGGACTACTCTGGAGACGAGGCTCCGGCGGAGCTTTTCGGAGCTACCGTCGTCGCAACCGTCAATTCGTTGCCGATTTTCGCCGACGACGTCCTGCAACCTCACACCCTGAATCTTGAGAAAGCTCAGGCTCAATTATCGCAGCCCGAAATGAACCGGCTCCGAGCCAAGATCATCCAGCAGGAATTGCCTCAGCACATTGAAAAAGCATTGCTGCTGTCCGCACTTCGCGAAGACATTGAAGAAGAACAGTTCGAACAACTTTCCAGTCAGGTGAATAACCTGTTCGAACGGGAAGTCGACAAGCTGAAAGAACGATACAACGTAGAAACAAAAATCGAGCTGGAGCGAATCCTGGAAGAGCAGGGTACATCCCTGGACAACCTGAACCACGCGTTTGCCTCTCGTGAGCTTTCGATGTTCTACATTGGCCGAAAATCGAAAGACGCAACACGGCTCGGCCGCCAGGAACTGATGGAGTGGTACGAGCAGAATAAAGCTCAGTACGCGATCGAGGCGGCGGTGAAGTGGCAGCAAATCCGAATCAACAACCCATCTGACGGCGGGCGTGAAGCGGGCTTTGCAAAAATGAAGCAGGCCATTGACGCTCTGCGAAACGGCACCGAATTCGGGCAGGTCGCCAAGCAATTCTCTGACGGACCGAAACGTGACGCTGGCGGAATTTGGGACTGGACGAAGCAGGGCAGTCTGGCTGACGAGAAGGTTGAACGAGCATTATTCGAAATCCCGGCCGGCAAGATCAGCCAGCCGCTAGAAACGGGTTCGGCGTTTGTTCTGGTTAAAGTCATTGAACGACGCGACGCTGGTTTTGTCCCATTCGAAGATGTCCAGGACAAAATCAACAACAAGCTGCAGTCTGAGTCTCGCCGAGATGCCGCACAGAACGTGATCAAAGACCTGAATAACACGGCGACAATCTGGACCATCTTCGATAAGAAGCCAGGCAGCTCCGCGCCGTCAGCTCCGGCGACGTTCTAAATCGTCTCATACGTCCGCAATTCTGAGTAAGCCGAAGACGTAGCTCGCTCGGATACAGACATTTCAGTGTGAAGGCATTGATCCATGCGAATGCTGAGGTTCCTTCACTCGATCTCGTTCTCGATCGGGCTGTCCCTTCTGCTGGGTGGCGCTGTCGTGCTGCTGACCGAAAAGATCGTCATCTATCCGCACGAACGCTCGCTGCCACTTCTTCAACTCAGCAAAGTGGAAGAGGCGGGTTTCAAAACGCTGCACAAGATTCCCGGACTTCATGCACGGCAGGGCATCACACCGTCAGATTCTGTCGGTGGTGGAATGCTCGGCGCTGGCGGGTTGATCTGCCTGCTGGCCGGCGGGGCGATGTGGCGATGTGTTGCTTAACGCGTCGGTCGCGTTCAGGCTGACGGAGTTACTCGCCGCTGACGAACAATCGCTCGAATTCGGATTGCGGCCGCAATCCGATCTCACCCTGAAGCCGTAACAAAGAACCACTTCGTCAGGCAGAGCGTGACCTACGGCTGCTTTGCGATCTGGCCAGCGATCGCTTTCAGACGCATGGCGTCAGCAAGTTCCGAGTCGATGTCGACGTTCGATTCTTCCAGAACCGCCTGCAGAAATGTGACAAATCCGGGTCGAGTATCCAACGCTGGTCCTGAAGCATCCGTTGCGGCATACGTCCCGGCGGGCGTTCGTTTCAAAGCCGATTCGTCGCGAAAATTGACGGACACGAGTTTCGAATCAAGCTTCTCCTGGCCGTCCGCGGTCTCTGAATAGATCTCGCCCGATTCAGCGATGACTATTCGTTGTCGTTCGGTGGGAAACTGAATCGCTGGGACGATCGGCAACAAACCGGCACCGGTACGAATCCCCAACCGGCCATCGTCCCTGAATCCGAGCATGCCTGACCGTACAAATTCGTGTTGACCGTTCCGTTCGACTTGCAGCCAACCCGGACCGTTGATCATCAGGTCAAGCGGATTGCCAGTTCGCTTCATCTCTCCCGGTCGCAGATCAAGCCGCGTCAGCCAATGGACGGCAGACGATTGACTTTGCTTCGAAACAGACTCGTCGCCAACAGTTGAAATCGCTTCCGCGCTTGCCGGCTCGTCTGTGCTATCCGCATCTTCTGCCAATGCCGAAACAGAGACATTCAGCAGGATGATCTGCGTTCTTTTAAAGCCGATTGTCTTTTGATTCGCATCGTTTTCCGCATAGACACGTTGAGCTTCTTCACGAAGTTGTTTCGCAAGTGGCGATTCTTTCGCTGCGGAAGCATGTACGACGAGTACCTCTTCAGGAAATGCATCGGCAATCGGGATCGGCCGCGCATCACCGGCTGCCAGCTCGGGGAACAAACCTGGCGGGTCTGCGTTCTCAACAGTTGGCATCTCGGGAAACGAAAGCCCTAACGATTCGGACGCGACGGATCCCAACTGGCGGCGAAGATTGAGGATCTCTTCCGCCTGCTCCGGTGGCAGATTCTTCAGCTCTGCACTCCAGACGGCAGCATCCTCTTGGGAAAGAGTCCCCGTTGCGGGTGACGACTCTTCCGAGTGTGCTTTTCTTACCGGCGCGGATGACTGGGGATCGGCTTCGCCAGCGGCCCCAGTGATCACTTCCGGAAAGTAGGCGACATCCGGGCCAATTGGCTGTGCATCTGGTTCCACCGGTTCGCTGCGAAACGGTCTCGACGCTGGGTGGTTCGAGAATGGCGACTTCTCAAACGGAGATTCCGTTTGCAATGTCGCGGATGGTCCGAATTCCTGACCAGACGCCAGTTGCCAGCCGTCTGAATTGAACGGCGAGACGGTTGATCTGTCGACGACCTCTTCGTCAACTTCGTGCTTCAAGGGCAGAGACTGTCCAAGCCAGATGCCAATGAGCAATGTGGTGAGAAGACAGCAGCCAACTACCGGTAATCGAGATTTCATGTCCGCCTCCGTGCAGACTTTGCAGTTCTCGCACAACGGACCAAATTGCCCGTCGTGAATGGTCGAATTGTTGTCAGTTCGCGGCAGGCTTCTTGGCCGCAGCAACAACCCGTGTCAGAACATACTTTCTTGAGACAGGTTGGTTAACCTCAAAGATCTGATCCTCGATCTTTTTTGCCTCAGCCGTGTGGCTGGCGACTCGTTCTGACAAGCCTTCCAGTCGCTTTTCCCACTGTGCCACATTCTCTCGTTCGGCGTCAGTCTTAGCGTCGCGTTTGTCTCGAGCGTAACGCTGAAAAACCCGCCACTCGTTTCGCAGATTCTTAACCGGACCGCTGTTTCGATCACGATTCAGGTGAGCGACCTTCAGCGCTTGCTGATACTGCGGAGTCTTCTCGTTGGCTTGAAGCTCGATGTGCCTGGAAAGCTGTTCTGAGCCCCAGGTGCCGACAGCGGTGCCGTCGATCGACAATTCGTAACGCCCGGGAGCCAGGCCGTGAACTTCGAATGCTTCTCGGCTGTTCTTGTGACCGAGCTTCGTCAGCTTCACACCACTGGCGGCTTCTTCAGGCAACACCCAGGGTAGGCCCTTCGCAAGCCAGGTAAATTCAACGCCCTTTTCCGTTCGCCTCAGGTCAGAAACCATTCCCCCCATCGAAGTCGCTTTGGGTGCGTCTTTTCCGTTCACGGTAAGGCGGATATTTGAAAGCGGTGCCTTCAGTCCAAGATCGTCGATCATCGCCACGGCCATTACGGCTTGTCCCGGAGCATCCGGATGAATGGCGTCTCGGATGATCGTGAAGCTGGGATCAGTCTTGCGAGCTGCGATCGTGAGATTGTTGAGCGGGCCCCACATATCGACAAAGCCATAGCCGTTTTCAGTAGCCACTCCTCGAAGCCATGTTCCGTAGTAGGTCAGGACCGCGTTGTACTGAGTCAGCAGTCCGTCGGAATAAGTACGCCCTTTGCGAGGGTACATTCGCGATGCTCGGGAATCGTACATCGTCGGCGTCATCAGAAGCGGCGTCGCTCCGGCAGCGACGATCTTCTCGACGACCGTCGTCATGTCTCGGTGGTATGCGTCGAACGTTGCCTGGTCGTACGAGCGATACGTTCCGTCGTTCATTCCGAGCAGAATGCTGACGTACTTCGGTTTGTACGCAGCGACGTCTTCGTCGAATCGTGCCAGGGCATCCCAGGCTCGGGCGCCGCCGACTCCCGAGTTGTGAAACTTCAGCCGAATATTCGGCATGCGTTGATAGAAGAAGTCTTCAACGTACTGAGTGTAGAGGCACTGATGCGTGATGCTGTCGCCAAGAAAGACGAAGCTGTCGCCATCCTGAAGGTCCAGCTTTTTCAGTGGAGCCTTTGGAACGTAGGCTTCTTTTGCCGCCTCATCAGCATCTGCTGGCGAGACCAAAGTTACGACGAGCAAAACCAGCGAAACTTTCAGCAGATCACGCAACGCCATGTGGATGCTCCGGAACTTTAACGTGGAGATGACCGCCGATTGAGTCGTGACGGGTAAGAATGAGGCAGGAGCATGCGACGATGCTCTGATCACTCTTCTTCGTCACTTTTTTTGGTTGTTTCTTCTACTTCTTCCACATCGCCGCGTTTGATGATGATCGGATTTTGATCGTCAATCAGCACCTTCGGAAAGTTCTTCCGAATCGCCTCCAGACCTTCTTCAGCAATCTGGTTACCGGTCATGTCGACCGACTTCAGCTTCTTGAGCGACCGGTCGGCACCCAGGGTCAACGCACCTTTGTCGGTAATGCGACCATAGCTGATATCTAGATGTTTAATCTTGTCGAGCAGTCCCCACTCGTGGAGATAGTCGCAAGACGCGTTGACCGGGTCGATCAGCGTCAGGCTGCGGAACATTCTCAGCTCTGGAGCCTGCAGCAGCACCTTTGAAAGCTTCAGAGTCAGCTCGTCCAGCGTCAGTCCGTAGACCCAACCACGATACCACTCGATAGCGCAGGCTGGTTTCGGCTGGAAGCGGCGACCAGGAATGTCGCGCATCATGATGAAGTCGGACAGGAGCCCGATCCATTCCCGGCCATGCTCGTTGAGAATGCGGCTTTCCTGGAGTTCCAGATCGAACCGTTTTTCACGGTTGAGCTTTGGGTTTTCCAAAGCGATCTGAACTTCGATCAGATCGGCTCGCGCATCGCCATCGTTATCGCGAAGCCACGCGACGTACGCCTCGTGACGTTTCAGGTCTTCTGGCTTCTCGAAAATCTTCTTCTCTAGCTTTTCGCTCATCGTCGTCCTTTCGCCGGGAAGCTGAGACCGGCTGCGTGGGGAAAATTGCAGCGGTCTTTTTCAATTCGCTTCCGGGCAAATCGTCCAGATCGTTGGGTCACGAGTTACCCCGGACCCCGGAAAGGCCGCACATTCTAGCGGCAAAAAACGACCTGTGAACAACGCGCGGACCTTTCCCGCTGCAGAATCCGATCTCGGAAGCGGTCTGGTCGCGTCGAAAATCCGGCTGAATGGCAAAAATTACTCGCCTGAATCGTCAGCTTTCGGTTCCGGAGGGGCACCCATGACGTGATATCCGCAGTCAACGTGGACATTCTCGCCGGTGATTCCGCTGGCGTGATCACTCAGCAGAAACATGCTTGTTTTGCCGACTTCTTCCCGATCGACAGGGCGTCGCAGCGGAGACATGGCTGAGTACAGGTCATCCATTTTGCTCTGATCGCTGACCGCGCTGGCTGCCAGAGTCTTGATCGGACCTGCACTGACGGCGTTGACTCGGATATTGCTTTCAGAGCCCAATTCGTGAGCCAGGTACTTGACCGAGGTCTCCAGAGCCGATTTGCAAAGGCCCATAATGTTATAGCCGGGGATGACCGCTTCGCCGCCGAGGTACGTCAGCGTCAGAATACTTCCGCCGTTTGGCATCAGTTCTTTGGCTCGCGAAGCCAGCGAAATCAGGCTGTAGCACGAAATTTCCATCGACAGTTTGAAACCGTCTCGGCTGCAGGCGTACACCGGGCCTTTGATGTCTTCAATCGGGGCGAAAGCGATCGAATGAACGACGAAGTCCAGTTCTCCGAACGCCTCTTTCGCCAGCGCAAAGGCCTTGTCGAGGTCGGCATCGTCGGTGACGTCGCAGGAAGTGACCACTTTGGCGCCCAACGGATCGACCAGTTTCCGGAGTTTGCGTTCAGCTTTCGGCCGTTCAGGATCTCGGTCAGGCAGATGAGTAAAGCCCATCTCCGCCCCTTCAGCCGCCAGTTGCTGAGTGATCGCCCAGGCGATGGACCGATCGTTCGCAATCCCGAAAACCATGCCTTTTTTGCCAGTAAACAGTCCCATGACTCGTTCCTTACCGCTTTCGATGTGTTTATTTCTGAGCGAATTCCGCCGCCTGGCGATCCGCAATTCGTGGTAGATTCAGCGTTCGCAGAGCGTACCGAGACCCCGACAGAGCTTCAACTGGCGCGGATACTTGCTGGTTGAGCCATCGCGGACCGTCGTTCTCCAGTCTTCCCGGCTCAATATCCGGTTTTCCAACGGTCATCGGCGCTCCGGTCTTGATCGAGCAGACAATGATCTGCCAAGTCGCTGTGATTGCTCACCAGATCTTAGCCACGATTTCGTCGGACCGTGGGAAGACGAACGCCGTTCCGGTAAAAATAGCGATTCCAATTCCGAGTCAGACAATCTCATTACGACATAAGGCCACGAATTATGAAGCTCGTCAGATTTCTGGACGATTCCGGCAACATTCAATTTGGTAGTCAGCACGACGACGGCTCGACGACGCTGATCGAAGGCGACATCTTCGGCGAGTTCAGCGACACCGGAACCGCCTCGACGGTCAGCAAGCTGCTGGCTCCGACGACTCCGGCGGACATCCTTTGCATTGGCCTGAACTATCGTCGGCACGCGGCTGAAGGAAAGAACGACATCCCGGAATACCCCGTCCTCTTTATGAAGACGAGTTCGGCGATTCAGAATCCGAACGATCCGATCGTGCTTCCGAGGCAGCTTCGAAGTGACGCTGTTGATTACGAATGTGAACTGGTCGTGATCATCGGCAAAGAATGTCACAACGTCTCAAAAGAGAACGCTCTGGATTACGTCCTTGGCTACACCTGCGGCAACGACGTCAGCGCGAGAGACTGGCAACTTAAGAAGGGTGGCAGTCAGTGGTGTCGAGGCAAAACTTTCGCCACGTTCGCTCCGATGGGGCCTTGCCTGGTGACAGCCGACGAGATTCCGAATCCCAACTCGCTGGGCATCCGGACGATTCTCAACGGCGAGACCATGCAGGATTGGAACACCGACGACATGATCTTCGACGTTCCGACGCTGATCGAATTTCTTAGCGGAAGCACGATCCTCGCACCGGGAACGGCGATCTTTACCGGAACGCCGCACGGAGTCGGAGCCGCTCGCAAGCCGCCCGTCCTGTTGAAAGACGGAGACACCGTTACGATTGAAATCGATCAAATCGGCTCGTTGACGAATCCGGTCATCGACGAAGCCGTTTGAAGTCTTACGCAAATCGAACCGTTCGCAGAACAAGCAATCTTCAAGGAGATCGCAAATGACATCTCATCAGATTCGATGCTGGACCGTGGCCGCGACTTTGCTCGCCGGGTTTGTCCTGTCTAACCAGACATTGATCGCGGACGACATTTTCCCTGACGAAAAACTTGAAGTTGCCATCAAGGAAGTACTTCGCCGGCAGGGTAAAGACGAGATCAAAGAAGAAGACCTCAAGAACGTTTACCAGGTCACCGCGCGCGGCAAAGGAATTAAGAGTCTGAAAGGTCTCGAAAAGTGCCCGAACATGGTGCTGATCGATTTTGCGGGGAATGAAATTTCGGATCTGTCGCCAATCGCTGGCCTGACCAATATTCAGTCGCTGGACGTTTCGAAGAACGCAGTCGTCGACGTCAAGCCGTTAGCTAAACTGGCCAAGCTGCAGTACGTCCAGCTTGAAGACAACAAGGTGGCCGATCTGAAACCACTGAGCGGTTTGAAGAAGCTGTCCGCTCTGTACCTGTCACGAAATGAGGTTGGGTCGGCAGAGCCGTTAAAAGGCCTGACAAAGCTGTCTTCGCTCTACCTTGGTAAGAACAAGATCAAAGACATCAAACCACTCGGCGGACTGAAGTGGCTGGCCAACCTGGATCTCCGAGACAATCAGGTCACCGACGTTGCTCCGCTGTCGAGCCTGACTGATCTGCGATTCACGTTTCTGCAGAACAACCAGATCAAAGATTTCTCTCCGTTAATCAAGATGGCAGAGAAGGACGCCGCTGGCGAGCGTCGGTTTGCTCCCTACTGGAAGCTTTATCCGGATGGCAACCCGATCGACGCCGCTCAGCGCGACAAGCAACTTGCAGTGCTGAAGAAAATCGGCGTTCGAATTAACTGGAAACCGAAGAAGTAACCAAACTCGGGAGTTGCCTGTAGCCGGGTTCGCAAGAATTCGGGCGTTAGCGTAGAGCCGAAGTCTTGCGACTCCGGCTACGTTTCAGGCCGCTGGTTAATCGAGTCGACATAAAGCTGCACCCCGAATGCCTGACACACAACAGGAACTCAACGACGGCGAAGACGTCCACGAAGCCAGTGGTCCGGTCGCGGCGATGCTGGAGCAGGCCATTCGCGCGTTGCGCGAAGCCGAGCCGGCCGCGTTCCTGGTGCAGCCTCGCGTGTTGCGGCGAGTCATCAAGCAGGAGTGGGACCTTCCCGCACTCACCGTCCAGGTGCCTCATCGCAAGAGTCGGATCATTTCCCGGAACACGGTGATCAGGCATGTCGACTGGGATGAGCTGGGGCTGAAAGCCAATTCTGAACTGCCTGACCGAGCCATCCTGATCGCTCGACCGGACGACAAACATCTGGAATCGATGAGTCTGGGACAGCTCAAGCTTCAGGTCTGGCGACTGTTGTTTCACTCGAAGATTCACGACGCGTTTGACCAGTTGCAGGACAACGGAACTCTGACAGCGGCTGACTTCCGGCAAAGAATCGACCAGATCGGGCAGGTCGAATTCGACGAGATTTACTCGGTACTTAAACGGGAAAACTTTATCCCCGCCGAGACCACTCCGGCGAACGCGTTTGTCGAATTCGCAGCCGTCTACAGCGAGATCAGGTGCTTCACTCCGCACTGCCTCGGCTCCTATTTTCCGTCGTTCTCCGATTTCAAAGCAGTCGATCAGTTGCTGCGACTCGACGTGGATATCGACGAACTGTTCCAGTCGACCCGACTTGACGGCAGCCCGGATCCGGAGATTCCAGACAAGGACGACGTCCAGGATGAAACCGACGAGGAACTTGAGAGTCTGACCGGGCGAGGCACCGTATTAGTTTCTTCGGAACATTCGTCAGACGATCACAACGACGCAAAGTTTCCATCGCTGCTCGAAGCCGTGATGCCAAAAATCGAACCTGCACGCCGGCCAAACCTGGCAACGTTCGGGCGGCTGATTCGTCGAGCGGACAAAGCATTCGCTCGTGGCAACGCGGTCGCAGCCGCGCTGTATCAAATGCAGGCGGCGAAGTACGCGACACCCGAACTGGTCAGCGAAGCGGTTAGCGGAGCGCTCACCGATCTGCAGCGACTTGCCCGCCGGCTTCAGGATGCGCTGAACTTCGATCAGGCCGCCACTCGAAGCTGGTACGAATCACTCGTCGGCCTGCTGCTGCAGGCCAGCCAGGGTTTCTGGAATCCTGACAAGCGGCTGTTGTACGACCTGCAGAAAGTTTGTGTCGACCACGAAAAAGAGATTTACACGGTCGACCTGCTGGGATGCGTTACGTCGTTCGGGCAACGACCAATCAAGCGAGCACTTCCGAACCAGCGCGAAGTCTTAATGTCGAAGCACCTCCGCAGTGCAACGCGCCGGCTGGTGGCATCTCGGCTGACCGGTCAACAGCGGCGGCAACTTTCGCGGCTGTTGCACGAGGCGGCTCATTCGTCCGAACATCAGATGAGGACACGACTGCGACCGCTCGTTGAATCAACTCTGGAAGAAGTCGAGCTGACGCCGCAAGACGTTCCCGAGCGAATTGCTTTTGGAAAGATGGTCGAAGAGTTGCTTGACGGAGTCGCGAATCGCGGCTTTCTGACTATGGGCGACATGCGCGACGCCATTTCACGCAGCAATCTGAAACTCAGTGATCTATCAGGCCCGAGGCAATTCTTCCTTGGTGACAAGCTACTCCAAGCAGACCGCCAACTGAGTCGAGTCCTCGACGGCGTCTACCAGCGTGGTGATATTTACCTTCGCTGGCTGCAGAGACTCAGCGCTGTCGGATTTGGAACTCTCGTTGGGCGATTCGCAACTCGGTTTGTTTTCATTCCGTATGGAGTTGCATATCTCTCTTTCGAAGCCGTTGTCCACATCGCGGAACTGTTTCACCGTCCCCCGAAAGAAAAAGTCGTTGATGCTGCCACCGGGGTCGCCAAAACGATTGAGGGACCGGCGTCTCCAGTGATTCTGGCGGTGAAGGATCACATGCCATCGATCGTTTTTGCACTCGGCACTTTGCTCCTTCTGATCATTCACGTAGGTCCCTTCCGACAATTTCTGAAGAGAGTCTGCGCCTACATTTTCAGCGGCATGCGCCGAGCATTGTATGAATGGCCGGCCAGATTCCTGAGGCTTTCAGCCGTCAAGCGAATGCTGAAGAGCAGAGCCGCCTATTTCATTCGCAAGTTTCTGATCTGGCCAGCGATCCCTACGGCACTGGTCTGCTGGGCTCTGCCAAGACTCTACAAAGACATTCCCGAGCAACCGTGGACCAACTGGGGAATCGTCCTTTGCGCGATGAGCGTCATCCTGAACTCGCGAGTCGGGCGTGACGTTGAAGAACTCAGCGCCGAATGGTTGCACTCCACCTGGAATCGGATTCGCGTTCACATTCTCGTCGCGTTGTTTGACCTCGTGATGGACTTCTTCAAGCGATTGCTCGAAGGCTTCGACCGAGTTCTCTACGCCGTCGATGAGTGGCTGCGGTTCAAGAGTGGTGAGACAAGCTTGTCGCTCGCCACAAAAGCGATTCTGGGAGTGTTCTGGGCCGGCTTCACATTCGTCGCACGATTCTGCGTTAACCTGCTGATCGAGCCGCAGATCAACCCGATCAAACATTTCCCCGTCGTGACGGTGTCGCACAAGTTGTTGCTGCCGATGGCTCCGACGTTGATCTCGCAACTCGCACCGCTGGTCGGCGGCGAGGACATGGCGACAGCCATCATCGGCCCAACGATTTTTCTAATGCCTGGCGTTTTTGGATTCATGGCCTGGGAATTGAAATCGAACTGGCAACTTTACAAAGCGAACCGCGGAGAGAATTTGAAGCCGGTCCTGGTCGGAAGTCATGGCGAGACATTTATCCGCCTGATGAAACCCGGCTTTCATTCAGGGACGCTTCCAAAACTATTCTTACGACTGCGACGGGTCGATCGGCGGCGTTCACCGGCCGAGCACAGTCTCGCCCGCAGCAAGTACCTCGATCAGCTTCACCACGTTCACGTCGCGGTCGAGCATTTCGTCGTTCGCGAGTTTCTACAACTTCTTAAAGAAGCCCCCGACTGGAATGTCGGCGACATCTCCGTATCAAGAATTCGGCTCGCTTCAAACAACATTCGAATTGAACTGGCGTGCTCCGGCCTGTCGAACGAACCCCTGTTGATAGTTTTCGAGGAGCAGTCCGGATGGCTCGTCGCCAATACGCTCCAGACGGGCTGGGTCAACAAGCTGGACGATGCACAGCGAGACACACTGCTGGCGGCACTGGTCGGATTCTACAAACTCGCCGGCGTCGACATGGTGCGAGAACAGATCGCCGCCAGCTTCGCCCCTCGCCGAATTCCATACGACGTCATGGAAGACGGACTGGTCGTCTGGCCGGACGGAGAATACGCCGAAGAGGCGGTCTACAACCTGTGGCATCACCAGGTGATTCGCCCGTACCCGCGATCGGTCTCGAGAAATTTTCTGCTGCCGACACTCACCACCGAAAGCCTGCTGTTCGTCGAAACTCCGCTCCGCTGGGACACGTGGGCCGCCCGTTGGGACAACAGCAACGACGTCAAACCACCACTTCTGCCGGACAATATCCGATGGTCCTGGTCGGCGAATGACGATGAAGTATCAGGCGACGTCGAACCAGTCTGAACGAATCAGTTTTCGATTCCTGGCAAATCGGCACGTTTTTTCCTGAAGCCGCTACGAGATTCGTGCGTTGAGGCGTCTATCCTGATGCCGAGACATCTTCCCGGCAAGACGAAAGTCTGGTACGAATCGTTGTAACTCCAGACGTGACTGTGGTTTTTCGAAAAAGGGCAACGCTCATGGCGACACCCGCTGACTCCGAAAAAACTGTCAAAGACCCCGTTGATACGAGGTCTGCTATTCGACTGTCTCTGGCAGCCTGTGCCCTCGTCGTTGCCACATCGGCAGCCGAGCCGTCGTCCGCTCAAGCGGCAACCGGAGTGGCTGCTGCCGCAACGGCCGCTGTCGGCCAGCTTTCTGAATCGGTCGTCCTGAAAAAGATTCGAGCGTACTGTTCACGAAGCTGGCAGAACGCCGGAATCAACCACCAGGAATGGTCGGACTGCACTCAGCAGGTGTTTGAAAGACTGCTTGAACGAGTCGATCGCGATCGGTTTCTGATAGCGATCGAGGATTCAGAATCGCCCGAGCGCCGCGAATTGAACCGAGCGATCTGGGCAACTTCGCAACGATCCAGGCGTGAAAAGAAGTATTCGTCGTTGGAGTTCGCTGAAGCTCATTCAGAGAACAACGACCCCTGGCCTGCGAAGCTGGATTCGTTGAATCAGGTCCGAAATGCTGTCAGTGGCGATGAAGCTCGACTGAGCCCGACTCAGAGGGAAATCGTCACTCGCTGGTCGGACGGAGAATCGATTTCGGCCATTGCCGAGTCTCTGAAACTCAGCCCGGCCCGTATCAGCGACGAGAAGTACAAGGCGATTCAGAAGCTTCGCCAGCACTTCGGCACGGACTCTAAAGTCTGATCAGACGCCGCCTTCGGGAATTGTGGTCGACTCTGCGGGCGATTGACGCCCAAGTCTCTCCGCACGACCGATACAGCCGGCAAAATCTGAAGACGCAACCCCTTCGATGCCGATGAGGACGTCGGGCGCTGGTCAAAAATGGCAGCCAGCCGCTCACGTTCTGCCCGGTGCCGCTTGCGAAGGGAGCTCAGCGATGGACGATGAAAAACTGGCCAAATTGCTCGAAGAGTACGATGACGAGGCCCTCGAAACGCTGATGTCCTTTGTCGAAAGTCTGGGCAGTTTCGAAGAGGCGCGAGCGACTATCGACGCACTGGATCAGCTCCGAAAAGCTGCCTGATCGTCGACTGTCGAGCCTTGCTGCTCGAATCACGTGTTCCGGCAAATCGCCGGATCTGTTAAGTGTCTTCCTGCCGAACGAACAGACTGATCTGACGTCGGCATGGAGACGAGCGAAACGATGTGATGCCGCGGAAAACCGAGGCCGGATCGCGTCCCGGTTCCACACAGTTTCCACGGTATTACGGATTATTGCCGCGACGACTGACTTCGTCCGGCATCGACAAGGATGTCGTTTTATGAGTGGCCTTCTTTGGTCTCATGCTCCTCTCAATACGCGCAAAGCTCGTCTAGTCAATGAAGAACGAGCCAACCAGATCACGCACGCACTCGCGACCGCCCTTTCAATAGCCGGATCCGCGTTCCTAATTCGTGAAGCCGTTGAACTGGGCAATCCTGTCGTGACAGCTTCGTGCATCGTCTACGCGATCACGCTGACGCTGGTCTACCTGACGTCGACGTTGTCGCACAGCTTTCTCAGCGGCAAGTGGAAACACAGCTTCCGCACACTCGACCAGGTTTCGATCTTCCTGCTGATCTCGGGTGCGTTCACTCCGGTCGGCCTGACCGTCTGCAATACCGGCTACTGGTTTCTGATTCCGATCACGATGTGGGTGCTGTCATTGACCGGCGTGTTTTTGAAACTGTTCGTGACCGGCGTTCAAATGGTGCCTGTCTGGTTCTACGTTTTGATCGGCTGCATGCCGATGCTGGCAGCGCCCGTCATGATGGCCTGGTTCCCGCCTGCGGGACTCGCCTGGATCGCCGCCGGAGCCGGCTGCCTTCTGGTCGGCACGGTCTTCCTGTGCAACGACACGAAAGTGCCTTACTTCCACTGCGTCTGGCACCTGCTTGTGACCGCTGGCTGCACCTGCCACTTCATCGTGAACTACCACTACCTGTTGCCGAATCTTCAGTAGAACGGCGGCGGGCGGGGCACGCACTTGGTCGTCGCAACACGATCAACCGGGCAATGCTTCCAGATGCTCCGTCAGCGGCGAGCAAAATGTTTCCGCTAGTGTGGCGAACAAGTTCTGATCGCCGTGCTGCTCCAACTCAGGAACGGCTTCGCAGCATAAGTCGAAGGGGCGCAAACCGGCGAACGCGGCTCGTGCTTCCGGCTCGTCGGCCGGAGCCTGACGGTCCGCACTGGAGTGGCTACTCGCCCACGGTTTCCTCGTGAAACTGTTGCGTGCGGTTGCGACGAAAGCAGTCGTTGAATGCTGATCCGAAAAATCGACTTCGTTATTCCAGATCGGCTTTGCAACGTCCTTGTTCACAAAGAACGGCAGCGGAAAACTTCTGGCGAGCTGCCAGAGGCCGACAATCTTTTCAAGATGAGCAAACGCCTCATCCGGCCTGACTTCTGACAGCGTTGCCTGAGTGCCATCGCGGCCGATCAGCACAGCGGGTTCCAGAACTCGGTTATTGATGACGGTGGAGATGAGATAGTCCACCCACAGCCTCGCGGCGTATTTCACGCTGACCTTCGAAAACATCCCTCGATGAATGGTCTTGCCAGTCCAGCCGTTGATCTCGCCTGTCATTATGACGTCGTCGATCTGCAGATTAACCGGCAGCAATTCAGCAACTGTTTGCAGTTTTCCTTTTCGCATCGAGGCGATGATTCTCGACGAATCCTGTTTCAGTTTCCGAACGACTGATGCACCGGCGCTGCCCGCCGGGATGCTTCCCGTCCGGATCAACTGCTGAGCGATCGTGTCCTGAGAAACGCCTGCCAGCGATTGCTCAAGCCAGGTGTCTCCAGCCTGCCAGTATTGCAATCCGTCAAGAACAAGAGGCTCTCGATCGATCGAATCATCGGCGACAGAAATATCGCCAACCCCGACCTGGCGAAGGAACAGAAGCCACGGGCGTTCGTAGAGAGTCTGCAATTCTCGAACACTCGCAGTCTCCAAATCGTCGGACAATCCGCCCGTCTCGCCTGATGATGGAAGCCCTGTCAACGATGTGGCGGCGAAGACAGCCGGCTGTTCTGGTTGTCCTTGCAGCCGCTGTGCAGCCTTCAGTGAATCCGCATCGAAACTTGCCGGAATATTGCTCTGCCCGTCGAAGTATTGAGGAGCAAATGCCTGGAGTGGATGCCGGATGAAAACTTCATCCCGAAGCCCCGCTTCTTCATCCGTCTGATCAAGAACGTCCAGGAGTTCCTGAACCGGCACCGAAGGAGGCCGCGGACGTTGATCCCGAACATCCTGCCCCTGGCACGTGATGATGAGACGGTTGCCGGCAGCAAGAATCGCTTCCAGAAACAGATGACGATCCTCGTCACGCGGACCGTTGTCACCAAGAACTCGCTGAAACCTCATCAGGTCAAAGCCGACCGAGCGATCGCCTCGTGGAAACAGCCCATCGTTCATACCCAGCAAAGCGATGACCTTAAACGGAAGGCTCCGCATGGCACTCATATCGCAAAACACAACTCCACCATGTCGAAACGAAGCCGCGGATGCCGAATCAAGTTGCCGAGTCACTTCCTTAACCGCCACCGCAAACGTCACGGGAGATGCGAAGTCGCCAGCCTCTGCCAGCGTGACGACCTTATCAATTGTGTCGAGCACGATTTGATAGCCGGTGTCGTCCAGGTCAGTCTCCAGAAAATCGCGAGCGATTCGTCCCAGCGGTTCCCGCCACTCGGCCAACGACCGGTTCCGGCTGATTCGTTCCCGCCACTGTCGGATGCGTGAGGTCAGGCTCCACAACCGTCCCAGTGTCGCTCCGGAAAGTCCTTCGACTCGATCAAGCGTCGCAACATCGGCGACAATCTGAGTGCTTGCCGGCGGCATGGCATACCCCAGAGTCAGTCGATCAAGCCCGAACTCCCACGTGTTCAAGTCGGTGCCTGGCAGGTCTTCCAATCGGCGATGTTCAGCGTCGAGCCCCCATCGAATGCCGGCATCGTCGAGCCATTCAGCGATCCGTTCGACTTCGGATGAATCGAGGCCAACTCGTTCGCGAACGACCTCAGTATTCAGCAGATCAAGGATGCCAGTCACAGTGACTCGGCTTTCAAAGACCTCAAGCACTTTCAACCAGGCATCGATAAATGGCCGCGTTCGACGAGCAGACCGGCCGGCGATCTGAAACGGAATATGTCCGTCAGAACCAGGCCGCGTCAGCCCGAACACCGCCTGAACCAACGGGGCGTAATTGTCGAGGTCCGGGCAAAAGACAACGATGTCTTCGGGAGCAAGTTCGGAATCTTCTTCCAACGCTTCACGAATCCGGTCATGCAGAACTTCCACTTCACGGATCGCGCTGTGGCAACTGTGAATCCGCACGCTGTTGTCACGAGGCAGTTCTCGCTGATCGGGTTCCGTTGCGAAATGAATATCGCTTTGCAGTTCGCTAAGCAGCGTTGGCTCCGCTTCTTCGGCAGCCGAAGAGTCCTCAGCAAACGGGTCGGCAGCCAGCTCTCGAATTCGCCACGGCGATGAATCGAGATCAACCATCAGCATCTGTTGCTGACGTGAGAGTTCGCCCATCGATGCCAACAAAGGGTGCAACAGATCGACGTGATGCTCTGCGCAGAATTGCCGAAGTGACTGTGGCTGTTCTCTCAATCGACGAAGCAATTGGCGCCGCCCATACATATCTCCCCAGTATTCACACGCCGGCGTCAACACGAACAACGCCACGTTTGAATGCTCACCAACCGCTTCCAGAAATCGAAGATGCGCAGGAACGACGCTGCCACACAACCAGACGCTCAGCCGTTCGGGAATCTGGCCAGCGTCCGATTGAATTGTGCTCTTCAGGTCTTCCGCCATCGCAGAAACGGATCGGTAGCGACGATGTTCATCCTGCGTGATCGCCTGCCAGAGTCTCCTTTGCCATGCAGCGGCTGGCGGAGCAGGGATTCCACAATCAGGCCAATCGACGCCTTGATTCCATACAGCGATCAGATCCGGTCGGTGCAACAGGTATCGGTCAAACAGATCGGAAATACACCGACTGAGATCAATCAATCGTTGAGGATCCGTGCCGCCATCAGGCTGAAACAGGTAACTGCGAACAGCGCCGAAGGCCTCATCATTAAGTAAGTCCGGCAGCAGGCTCGCGATGATCCAGGTCAACGCGTCCTGCTCGCGATTCGGAGCCTTGTCAGCTTCGAGGCAATTCTCGAGCGTTTCTGAAATCCACTGTCCCGGCAGCAGAAAGCGAAACTGCGCCCAGCATCCACGTTGGTTAGCAAGCCGTCGACTGAACCAGCTCTCCCACCCTCGGGCAGGAACAACGATCGTCTCCGAAGCAAGCGGTGACGACATCGGCGCAGCGATCGAGCGTTCGAACTCGTGCCATAGCGATTCGAAACTGGTCGACTCGTAAACGTCGATCGTCATCGACCACTCCGTACCGCATTCATCGAACTATAGGGTGGACACTGCCCACTCTACCTGCGTTTTCTTTTGCAGCAGATCAGGATGTTTGAACAGGAGAAAGCAGAGAGAACAGAGTCAGGACTCGAACCGTGTCTCTGCGTCCTCTGCTGACTCCTGTTCAAGAAGGTTGCAAAGATTCTTACTGCGTGTAGTACCGGTACTTGTAGAACGCTGCTCTCAACGCGAATAACAACGCCGCCACGCCCATCAAACATGCAAACACCCAGAAGGATGTGACCAGGTCCATGTCCGGAAGTTTGGTGACGACGGCAGTCAGCTTGTTACCAAGAGAGACGCTCAGCAGCCAGAAGCCCATTATTGTTGACTTCATCCGAGTTGGTGCCTGCGTATAGGCAAACTCCAGGCCAGTGATCGACACCATCACTTCCGCCTGAGTCATGATCAGGTAAGGGAAAAATTGCCAGAGCACGGAAACTGAGTTCGCTGCTTCGGCGGATTCAATCCTCATTTGAATCAGGGCGACGACGACGAAGGCGATGCTGGCTGTCATCATTCCGATCGTCATCTTGCGAAGCGGCGTCATCTCCCAGCCACGGTTTGTGATGAATGGGTAAAGGAAGAACATGTTGAACGGAATCAACGCCATCACCATCAGCGGATTCAGTGCCGAAATCTGACTCGGATAAAACGTCATCAGGATCGTCTCTGACCCCGGAGTGTAAAGGTTCAGATCCATCATCTCAGCCTGCCGTACCCAGCTAGACGCGTGCTGATCGAACAATGCCCAGAAAACGCTGATCAAAAAGAAAACGCTGATGATCTTCAGAACGGCCTTTGGGCCTTCCGCGGCTTCTTCGCCAAACTTGACAGCAGCCGCTCCGAAGAACCAGTGACGTTTCATTGAGTCAGCGGGAACGCTCGCATCCAAATCTTTCGGGCCGCCGCCCTTCAGTAACGATTCGACCGAACTGAACATAATCGCCAGGAACCCGTCGTCCTGTTCAATCGCCTGCCGTTCTTCGAACACCCAAAGGCCGATCAGAATGCTGCTTACAGTCAGCACAACGTTCGTCGAAAACGCCAGAACGCCCCATCCGAACAACGGCAAACCGATAAAGCCCATGAAGAGCAGCGTTGAACCAATGGCGTCAAGCAAGCCAGTTCGCCCACCAGGATGCGGCTGTATATGCACAAACTCTTTGCGGCCCATCCAGAACATGATCGTCGCGAGAAACATCAGAACGCCAGGTATTCCGAACGCAACGCTGGTTCCAATTTCTTCCTTCACCCAGGGAATCATCAACGTCGAGAAGAACGATCCAAAGTTGATGATGAAGTAAAATGCCTGGAACACCTTATCGACGAGTCGCCAGTTGCCTTTGCCAAACTGGTCTCCGACATGAGCAGACACGCACGGCTTGATCCCACCAGAACCAATCGCAATCAGTCCGAGGCCCAGCCACATTCCACCGATTGAATTCTCGCCAATGGCCAGGACGAAGTGCCCCAGGCAGTAAACCAGCGAGAGCCAGATGATCGTGTGATATTTGCCGAGCAGCCTGTCAGCGACGATGGCTCCGATCATCGGAAAGGCGTAGACACCTGCGACGAACAGATGGACCATCTCCTGAGCGTTTTCAGATCCGATGTCCTTATACATGCCGCCCATGACGAACAGTGCCGTCAGGTGGACCTGCAGGATCGACTTCATTCCGTAGAAGCTGAAGCGTTCGCAGCCTTCGTTCCCGATGATGTATTTGACGCCTTTCGGCCAGCCAGTTTCATTGGGATCGGGAGCCGTTAGATATTTTGCCATGAATGTCGTTCCGTCGAGCTGAGGATTCACGGGGGTGAAATAGCGAATCAAAACAGAGCCGGTATCCTGGCGAAACCGGGCCGGCATCGCGAGTGCCAAAGCCCGCATGTACAAACGCGACGAAACGTGGGCCACGGTTGGCTCGTCAGAAACGGCCTGGTTCGCAATCATGTCGGGCTTGAGACAGTTCGAACTCGAAACAAGACACCGAAGGATCGACCATGCCCGCGACTTCCGAATTCTACGCAGAACTCATCGAACGCCAGAAGAAAACGTCGCTGCTGGGGTCGTGTTCGGCAGTGCTTGGCTGGGATGAGCAGGTCAATCTGCCTCCGGCTGGCGGCGAACATCGCGCGGGACAACTTGCGTTGCTGGCTGGCATGGCCCATGAGCAGGCGACTCATCCTCGCATCGGGGAATTGCTTTCCGAACTGGAAGCGGCGGACGATCTTGGTGACGAAGGATCGACTGCCCAGATCAACGTAAAACACGCTCGACGATATTACGATCGCGACACCAAACTGCCGCAGCAGCTTGTCGAGGAACTGTCGCGAGTGACAACGCTCTCTCAGCAGGCATGGGTCGAAGCTCGAAAGAATTCGGATTACTCGGCATTCGAACCCTGGCTCACCAAAGCGCTGGGTCTGAAACGCGAAGAGGCCGAAGCCATCGGCTACGGAGACGGTCAGCCGTACGACGCGCTGCTGGACGATTACGAACCCGGCGCGACGGCGGCCAGTATTCAGGCAGCATTCAATCCGCTGCGTGACGAACTCGTTCCGCTTGTCGCGGCGATTCGAGAATCCGGCCGGCAGCCAGACACGACCATTATTACACGATCTTACCCGGTCGACGCTCAACGCCAGTTAGGCATCGAAGCGGCGACGGCCATCGGTTTCTGTTTCAATTCCGGGCGGCTGGATATCGCGGCTCACCCTTTCTGCAGCGGTTTTGGACCGGGCGACTGCCGCCTCACCACGCGCTATGACGAGCATCATTTCCCGGGAGCATTCTTCGGAACGCTGCACGAAGCCGGGCACGGCATTTACGAGCAGGGTCTCAACAAAGATTCATTCGGCACGGCGATGGGTCAAACCGTTTCGCTGGGCATTCACGAATCGCAATCGCGGATGTGGGAAAACCTCGTCGGTCGCAGCCCGGCATTCTGGCAGCACTTCTTCCCGAAAGCTCAGGCCGCGTTTCCAGCAGCACTTTCTGAAGTGACACAGGAAGAGTTTCACTGGGCCGTCAACGATGTACGACCGTCGTTCATTCGAGTCGAAGCGGACGAGGTCACCTACAACCTGCACATCATGCTGCGGTTTGAGTTGGAGCAGGCCATGCTGACCGGCGATCTTAAGCCAGCTGAATTGCCAGGAGTCTGGAACGAAACTTTCACCCGCTACTTCGGCATCACACCCGACGACGATTCAAACGGTTGCCTGCAGGACATTCACTGGAGCGCCGGATTACTTGGATACTTCCCGACGTACGCTCTGGGCAACATGTACGCGGCTCAATTCTTCGACACCGCCGACGAAGAACTCGGCGGACTGCATGACCAGTTCGCTCGAGGAGAATTCCTGCCGCTCAAGAACTGGCTCAACGAAAAAATCCATCAGCCGGGCAAGCAATTCTCAGCAGGCGAACTGGTCGAACACGTCACCGGCAAACCACTTTCACACGAGCCGCTGATGAAACATCTGCGAACCCGCTTCGGAGCGCTCTACGGTTTGGATTGAGCATCAGCTCGTATAAGGACATTCGCCGTAGGGTGCGTCTTGACGCACCATCGGAACCAAGGACGGCTGTGGTGCGTCAAGACGCACCCTACAAAGGTTCTTCGGACACGTGTGGAAGACAGGCTTTCTCATTCATCGACGCGACGGGCGGATTACGGGCAAATCATCCAGCGGCAAATTGTCTTTGTCTGACTCTTCTTCGCTCGGACGCTCAGCAGAAATCGGCACGAGCTGAATCGCATTGAACATTGAGTACTCGCTACCGTCGCGGTGGCTGATGATCCGAACCGTCTCGCCTCTGGGCACGTCGAATTCGAAACTCACGAACTGAACGCCTTCTTCAAATTCTTTCGATTGGAACGCCCACGTTCCGTCGTTGGCTGTAGCCTTCTGACCAATACTGCGATCACCGACGATGATCTCGATCTTTGCGTTCTGATTGGGAGCGTCACCGTGCGCGTAGACGTAAGCCTTGTAGCGAGCCGGTGCCAGGTCGAGCAGCGTTGCCTCAAGATCTACACACTGACAGTTGTGATAGATGTACCCCATAAAAATGCCTGAGTGAGTTTTGACAGCCCACTCGCCATCGTGCCGACTGATTCTCAACCGAACTGTGCTGCCTGTCGCGTTGGGATGCCGCATGTAATCAACGGCCGTCGTGCCGATGTCGACGAAGTTCCAAACGTCTCCCGGAGATCCCACAACCCCATCGTAGTTCCCCTGGTAAGGGTCGTAGGCAAATCCGATGTTAAGTGCCCCGGCAGGCGAATGCGTTGCTCGGCCTGGGCGTGCCGTTTTTCCAGGAGACTTGTCCTGTGTCGCGGCGACGGCGATCGGACCGGCTTTTAGTCCAGGACCTACTGTCAGAATCTCCGGCCCCGTGATTGCGATCACGCTGACATCAATGGAATCCTCGGGCGGCAGAGCGTGAAATCGCTTGACTTCTTTCCAGTCGTCACCTGACTGGCGCCGGATTACCAACTGCGGCTGGTAGCGAGGAATCACGAAGAAACCGAAGACATTCTCTGGTCGTGGACCGTCGGACTCTGCTTCGGGTTTCGCGGCATAGTCGAATGTCACAGTCCGAGCTTTCCGACTTGTACCAACTTCAACTCGCGTCACTTGAATGCCGTGCTGAAATTTCGCGGATTTCTCGACGATGCCAACGACCATGTGTTTCGAAAAATCGACTTCCGGGAAAGGATGCGGATTCCGAGTACGGATGGTCCCGTCGTGGTGATGCTGGAAGCAGACCCGCTGCCAATCTTGCTCATTGACGATCCGCAGCCGCGCTGGAGCTTCCAGCTTCGAATCAATTCCCGTAAACGCCTGGACCACCGGCGAAGCCGGCACGGGGCGATTCACCGCTGCGGGATCAGGTCTGGTTTCAACAGTTACCGGCTTCAGCTCGCCGACAAAACTAAACACGATTAACGGTACCAACGTCGTACTGATCATCATTGTGCCCTTTGTGTGGCGGTCGTTATCGGAGCCGGCAACCAGCGTTCGCACTAAGCATGCTGAAGAAACACTTCCGAGGTTACGACACTGATGGATGTTTCCTGGAGAAATTCTCGAAATTAACTCCGAAACCCCAACCTGCCAGCAAACCAACATATCACTCGTCAGTGACTGCTTATCACGGGAGTTGATCTCTGTACGACCGACCCTGATTCCTGGACTTTCAGACAAACCAGCAGAACGGCCTAAGACGACCTGCGTACACGGGCGAAGGAATTCGTAAGGCGGCGGATCGTTGGCATGACGAGTCCCTCGGCAACGATGGGCCTGCCGAGAGTTGCGGAACCGCCGGCGAGAACCAGCACCAGCCAGGGTGAGACCAGACTCAGCGACGCCGGCGTTCTGCAACTGACGACGACGCCCAGCAGCAGCGCAGTCGATAACACCGTGAGCACTGTTTCAGACTTCACTTTCGCCCAGAACCATGTAGCTGTCGCCGCCGCCGCCAGAGAGACCGTGCAGATTGCCGTCAGCAACACAGATGCTCGGGTGGGTGTGGCCGTGCTGGATGTCGGCACTTCTGGAACGAGTACCGCTGACAGAACAGCGAGCATCAGCAGGCCGGAGATTCCGCACGTGACAGAGACTGTCAGAAATCTCATTCTCGCTTTGCCGCGGAAGTAGCTCACCCAAAGCGGCAACAGAAAACACAGCCACCAGTTCGCGGCAATGGCCATTCCGAAAAGAACACCGGCCAGGGGTGCTCGCTGAAGAAACACGAAAGCCCACAGGAAGAGTGCAGCGGCGATCGACGGTACGCCCACAGGAAGCACGATCCACACGAACGCCATCGTCAGACCGAGCGTCTTGTTCTTCCAGCGTTTTCCAATCACGAAAAGTGCCGTGACCACCGTGACCTTCGCAACGACGGACATCACCGACTCAATAAAAGTCGAGCCAACACCGGCTGCCTGTTCGAGAATCGTCGTCACGAAAAAAGCCACGACGGTCAGCGTCAGGAGACTGCCGTCCTGCAGCTTCGGCACAACCGCTTTCGGCACAACCGCTTTCGGCAGAGACGCGCTCCGCAGCCCGATGATCAGCCGGATCGTCACCGCGGCGGCGATTGCGACGAGCCCGATTGCCTGCAGCCAGGGGGATGGCATCACTGAGAACGTCGATGCGAGCAGTATTGGTAAGAGGTCGTAATGCCTCGGTTGGTTGAGTCGAGCAGGGTCGACCAGCATCAGAATTGCGAGCAGCCCGGCAGGAATCAGGATGATGTGCCGGACGATCGAACCACCTGTCGACGCTGATGTTCGACGCGTTGACTGAGAGGGCGACGTCGAAGCTGTCTCGACGGGAGCCGTTCTGGGTTCTGAAGGCGCGGAATCAGAATCCGTCATCGCTGGCGAATCAGCCATCGCATCCATCATCGATGACGAGCTGGCCATCGAAGAAGACGCGGCGGCGGTCCCTGCCGCGACGGGCGGCGTCATCACGGGTGAAGTCGCAACAGCAGGAGGCGATGGCGACGTCATGGGAATTGGATTCGGGTTATCCAACTCTGACGCTGCAAACTTATCGTTGGGCCCCAGTGAGGCGACGACGCGGAAACCGTAGATGTTGGCCTCGAGCGGCGGAGTAAACTCAGACCGATAAGCAGAGCGCAGCACGTAACCGAAGTTGTACCAACTGCCGCCGCGGATCACGTGAGAGATTCCGTTGTCGGGCCCTTGAGGATCCTCAGCGTCCGAGTTCGAATAGTAGTCTGCGGCGTACCAGTCGCTGCACCACTCCCAGACATTTCCGTGCAGGTCGTACAGGCCCCAGGCGTTGGGTTCGTAGCTGCCAACTTCCTGAGGCTTCCCGAGAAACGTACCCGTCGTCGACGTTCCGTACGGGTAGTTCCCGTCGAAGTTCGCCTGACTGGATGTGATCTCCGCACCGACAGAGGTTGGCGTCGTGCTGCCCGCTCGACAGGCGTATTCCCATTCTGCTTCGGTCGGCAACCGGTAGACGCGGCCGGTGCTTTTTTCTTCCGGAAGTTCAGACAGTTTGCGGCAGAAAGCGACGGCCTGTTCCCAGGAAATATTCTGCACGGGCAGGCGGTCGCTGTCGGTGATTCCGCTAGGGTTGGTTTCCATCACGCTCTGAAATTCGGCCTGCGTGACTTCGTAAATCCCCATGAACGCTGGCTTCGACAACCGCACGGCGTGCGTTGATTCGTCGCCGCTGCGTTTTTCTTCCGTCTCGGGCGAGCCCATTGAAAAACTGCCGGGAGGCAATACTCCGAGTTTCATGCCGATCGAATTCGTCACGACATCGCCCGTCTTCAGCGTTGTCGCCGATGTCGGAGCTGGTGCTTCGCCGACAGCATCGGTCGAGGATCCGAAGAGAGACGCCAGCCCTCCGCCGTCCGACTCGGAAGCCGCTGCGTCCGGTCCGGAGTCCGGCGCCGTTCCGCAGCCGGCGACGAAGACAACCAACGCGGCAAGACACAGGCCGACGCGTTGAGCTGTCCTTAGCGCACGGTCAATCTGTCCCGTGCCGACGATCCTCCCCATGCGGCCGGTCATCCTGTCAGGCGAGCAGAGCATCGATCGAAGTCCCTTCCCGAAAAAGTTGCATCGGACGGCCCGTGCGTGTTTGGAGCGTCCGATCGGGACCGACGCCCAACGCAGCCAGAATCGTCGCCGAGACATCTTCCGGGCTGCACGGATCGTCGGCCACTTCCATGCCATCCGTGCTGGTCGACCCGTAAGCCGTTCCGCCCGGGAAGCCGCCGCCCGCCAGGACAACGGACATCGACCGTGCCCAGTGATCGCGACCCGTGTTTCCATTGATCCTCGGAGTGCGGCCGAATTCGCCGGCGACGTAAACGATGGTGCTGTCGAGCAGTCCCTTTTCGTCGAGATCGGCAATCAGCGCGGACACCGTTCGGTCAACAGGTGGGAGCAATCGATTC
Source organism: uncultured Planctomycetaceae bacterium (assembly GCA_943787265.1). Classification (GTDB taxonomy): domain Bacteria; phylum Planctomycetota; class Planctomycetia; order Planctomycetales; family Planctomycetaceae; genus JABMPE01. The sequence goes on from CALSLT010000005.1 coordinate 122,865, forward strand.
TGCAGCGTGTTGAAATTATTGCCGTGCGTGTCCCAGCCGCCGGTCCCCAGCGTGACGAATCGAACACCCGCTTCCACCAGCCTGCGCGCCGCCAGAGCACTGCGTCCGAAGCCGTCGTTGCCGTACCGCTCGCGAGTTTCTGCCGATTCCCCATCGAGAAAAAACGCCTCTCTGGTCTTGCTGGAACGAAGTATGTTCAGAGCCTTCTCCTGAAACTGATCGATACCCGAAACAACGTCGGCGACTCCGTCGAGCACCGACATGCGATAATCAAACGTGTCGAGCAACCGCACGCGACCCGACAAATCGTCGAGCGTCACGTCTTCGGGAAGCGTCACGCCGCGAACTTCCAGACGTCCGTCTCCATTCTGCACCTGAAACGGATTCCACGCCGGACCCAGGTACCCGGCATTCGTTCCACTGTTGCGGTCATTTCCGAAAGAGACATAAGGCGGAACTTCGTCGGGAGTCGTCAGCAGCCGCGACGTTAAAGAACCCAGCGACGGGTACCGCACCGCTGGCGAAGGCTTGTTTCCCGTATTCATGTAAACCGTGCCAGGGCCATGAGCGGGAATGCTGTGAGCCAGCGAGCGGATCACCGTGCAACGGTCCATCACATCGGCCATCTGCGGCAGTTTGTCGCTGATCTGAATCCCTTCGGCCGACGTGTCGATGGGTTGAAACGGTCCTTTGATCCCGCCTCCGGCGTCGGGTTTCAAATCCCACATGTCGATCGTCGACGGCCCTCCGGACAGCCAGATCATGATCATGTTCTGAGCTTTGGCGTCCGTTCCGGCTGCCGTTGTCACGGTCGTTGCGCCCGGTTCATCGCCATCAGCGGCGCGAGCCTGCATCCTCAGAAAGTCCGAGAACGGGAGCCCGATGCCTCCCAGCGTTCCTATCTTCAGAAAATTCCGCCGCGATGCGCGACCAGCAGGAGTTCTGTGTGAGTGTGCCATTGCTTGTGCCTTCTGTCTGGCCGTCGCAGTTTCAGGAATGTCGCCACTTCAAGAATGTCACCTCTCCCGCTTGCGGGAGAGGTCGGGCTTTCAGGCCCGGGTGAGGGTTTCTGTGAAATCCGAACGATTGATCGACATCAGGGCTTACCCCCTCACCCGCGGCTGAGACCGCGACCTCTCCCCCAAAGGGGAGAGGGGACACTGTGTCGTCGAAGCCGCCGCCCAACTAATGATTCAAAATAAACTCGCGTGAATTCACCATTGCCCACACAACATCGACCATCGCCTCGAATCCGTCTTCGCGACGAACAACGTGCTCAATGCTGCGCCCGCCGTTCTGCCGGAGTCGGATATCGGCTGAACATCGCCAGCGACATTTCGTCAAGAACTGCGCCAAGTTCGTCGTGATCGATGGTGCCTGCCTGAAGCCGCTGCATGCGGTCGCCGGTTGAAAGCAGTGCTCGGAGGCGGCCGTTTCGAATTCGCCGCATGACGACATCGTCAGTCATCATGTAGAGCGTTTGAGAAAGCGAAGGATCGACCGAACCATCGCAGTCACACGCGGACTTCCTATCGGAACGGCCGAAAATTTGAAACGTGTTTCGCAGGTTTCCGTCGCGAACTTGAGTCGATGCGACCTGAATAGCCCGTTCGCCTTCAGCCGCGTCCGCCGTGAACTGCTGCTCGACGCCGAGCGCCGCATTCAACACGTCAACTACCACGGGAGCGATCATCCGTCGCGGATACGACCTCGCAAAATTGCTGCGGTCGTGAATGTTGGTTTCGTTCGGGATCGCCGACGACTGCCACGTTCTGGAACTCAGAATGACGTTTTCAATGTGACGAATGTCGTAGCCTCGCCGGACGAAATCATCAGCCAGCAGGTCCAGCAGCTCTTCGTTCGACGGCGGATTGCCCACTGAGAAATCATCGACCGGATGTACGATACCTCGTCCGAAATAGTGTTCCCACACGCGGTTGACGAACGCTCGGGCGAAGAACGGATTCTGCGAATCGACCATCCACTCCACGAGTCCGGCTCGATTGTCACCGGTGGAATCGAGTTCCGGACCGCCGGGAGATTTCGGAGGCAACGGTTGATTCGTTTTCGGATCATTCAGTCGTCGCGGGTTCGAGACGTTCAGAAACACTTCACGCAACTGAGCCAGTCGCTGGTTTCGCGGCATGCCCTGACGACGCTGATTCTCGGCGTCGATGGCGGGCTTCGCGGTGGGAGAAGTTCCAAACTGCACCTGACCGAAAACGTTGGCGAAGGCACGATAATCAGACTGAGTCCATTGATCGTAAGGATGTTTGTGGCAGCGGCAGCACTGCAGCCGCACTCCCAGAAACGCCGCCGCCGTTTGCTCGGAAAACTGTTCGAGGCCGACGTTGCGGCGACTCCAGTAAAGGTCGAGCGTGTCGCGTTCTGAATAGTTCGTTTCGAAGGTTGTTCGCGCTGTGGTTTCCAGCTCGGTCTCGGCACGGACCCATTCCTGCGGATCGGTGTCGCCTCGACTGGTCGCTGTCAGTATGCCTCGAACGATCTCGTCCCAGCCGGCGTTTCGTTCCAGCCGAACCCGCAGCCAGTCGTGCCACATCCGACTGCGTTTTTCGCGAGGTTGTTCCAGAGTGGCTGTATCGTTGCCGGTGATGTCGCTGAGCCGGGTGGCCCACAAGGCTGCATGCAGGGGATCGTTCAGCAGTTCGTCGATCTTCTTCGATCGTTTTTGCGGATTGGTATCAGTCAGAAAACTACGGAGTTCATCCGGCGACGGTATGGACCCGATAGTGTCGATCGTCAGCCGCCGGAGAAATTCTTCGTCCGATGTGACTTCAGAGGGCACGGTATTTAACAGCCGGAGCCGCGAGTCCACCGCGCGATCCACGTAGTTGGTAATTTCGTACTTCGGGTAAATGAACGATCGTTCGACCCGAGCCGGAACCAGCACGCGAGCGGCGCGGATGTGGCCCAGATAGGAGATCGCGATCGACGTGTCTCCGGGAAACCGGGATCGAATCAGGCCGCCTTCGCCGAGTTCCGCGACGTAGTCATCCTTCACGCGGAAGTCGCAGAACGGCGTCACGTTTTCGGTCGTCCCGTCGGCAAACGTCGCCATCACTTTCAGCTGTGAACTGGTGCCGGTGTTTCGAAACCGAACGGTCTCGGGGACGGCTTTCAGCGACACAACTTTCCCGCTGCCCGGAGTTCGGCTGGCGCCTTTGGCGATCCATTCGCGAAACACACGGTGCTGCCACGAGCCGGTTTCAAACCGCTTGCCACCGCCGTGTTCGGTTTCCAGTGTCGCCTTCTCCAACAGGTAGCTGGCGGCGGCATCTTCGATGTCCACCCGGTCGAAGATGGCCTCGTGGTCCATATCGAAGTCGAAGCTGAACAACGACAACCGAAAACCACCCCGCCCCTGGAACGATCCGTGGCAGGCTCCACCGTTGCAGCCCATCCGCCCAACAACGGCCATCACATGCCGCTCGAAGTCGACCTCTTCCAGCTTGGTGCCGCCAGGGAGAGGAATCGCTGCGGCATAACAATTCTGCCGAGCGGAGGGTTCGAGCATGAGGCAGACCGCCAGCGTGAGAAGACATGAAACCAGACGGCCCATGAATGACTCCAATTCAAAAATGACAAATAATCCGAAGTCATGAACGTCCGAGATAACGCGCACGCGAGGCGTGATTACTGTCATCTGGTTGCCGCGAGGATTCCCATGCCGCCGACTGACTTCCGAGCGGACTGCCAGTCCTTGTCGACAAGGCTTGTGCCTTCGCGATAGCGGATGCTGATCGACCATGATCCGTCGACGTCGCCGGTCCAGTGAAACTCTTTGAATTCACCCTCGAGTGATGGACCTGAAGAGTGCTCCAGCAGCGTTTCCTCGCGACCGCCACCTTCGCGGACAAACTGAATTCGCCCTTCGGTCAAAGGCCGAAAACGAATCAACGCCGTGCCGGTATGCAGGTCCGAGCGAACAATCTCCAACTGGTCGACCTCCGCAAACTGCATGATGTAGCTGTGCCGGAGGTAAAACAGCAGTCCGGCAAACCCGATCGCCAGAACCCCGGCCAGCGTGGCCAACAGCCGAACGCGGCGCGACGTTGACCGCACTGCTGTCTCCAACCCCGCCAGTTGAAACTGGATGTCCGGCGTTGCTGATGGTTTCGCAGTGGACGGTTTCGGAACTGTTCGCTTCGAAGCAGAAGACGCGAGTGGTGATGGTGTGGGCGCCGACTTCGAACGCGAAGGTGCCATTGCCGCCGATCTGCCAGCCGCTGCTTTGGTGGAACGACCTGACTTTGCCGGAGCCGCAGTCGTCGTGCCCTGACGCGTTCGGCCGCCGCCAGGTTGTCCGCCCGGTCCACCCATCGATCGCAACTCTCCTCCGCAACGGGAGCACGTCTCATCTTCGTCTTTTGCCTTGAACCGGCAGGGGGAGCAGTATTTCATGATGATTGTCGACCTCGTATCGATGACTTAGTTGAGCAAGGTGGTTTTGACTTCATGGTCACCTCTCCCCCCTGGGGGAGAGGTCGCGGTCTCAGCCGCGGGTGAGGGGGAGGTCGAGTTGAACTCAATCGAACCGTGGACTTCTCCCAGGACTGAAACCCTCACCCGGCCCTGAAAGGCCGACCTCTCCCGCAAGCGGGAGAGGTGACATGCTCGAAAAGGCTGTACGGCTCCTTCTATCCCTGCTGGTAACGGATTTCGTTGACAATCGAGCGTGCGACGTTGTCGAGAATGTCTTCGAAGCCGGCGTCTTCAATTGAAAAGAACTCGCCACCGTTATTGCAGAGTCGCATGTAAAGGTTGGCGAACTCGTCCGACGACACGACGTAAGTCGTGATCGATCGGTTCTTAAGTTGGCTGGCGATTCGCGGCAACGTGCCGGCGTTGTGGCAGCCTGCGTCGGTGATATGGACCATGCAGACGCGGGCGTTGTCGCGGTACGGAATCGTCAGCGCCCGCTGCAAGGCTTCGACACTGCTTTCGGGGTTGTCGCCTCCGCCGGTAACTTCCAGATTGCCGATGCGATCTCGAAACAACTTCAGGTCCGCTGTCGGAGCAAACACTTCGATCGGCTCATTGAGATCAACATCGCCGAAGCCAACCAGACCCAAGCGGCAATCATGCCCTTCACGATTGACGATCTCAGCGAATTCAATGCAGTTCTGTTTCAGACCGTCGATGAACGGTGTCATGCTGCGTGTTGAATCCATGAGAAAACACGACGTCGACAGCGTTGCTGACATCGCCGACGGCCAACATCTTCTGCTCGGCCGCCCTCAGCAGACCGCCGCGAAAGACGACGCGGAAGTCGATAGCCTCTTTGGATGGCCAGGTCCACGAAAGCTTGACCGGGCCAGGCGTTGAGAATTCGTCCAGTTTCTCAGTGCGTGATCCGTCGGATCGACGATCGAATGCAACTCGTCCAGGCGTGACCACGTTGAACGCCACGTTGACTCGGTTTTGCGCGACGGGGTCCTGTTCGATAGTGACGTCTTCGAGAACGGCGTAAGACAACACCTGCGACGAATAGACCTGCCAGCCGGTCAGCAGCAACGCAAGCACAATCGCGCCGCAGATGCCCAGCAATAAACGGCTGTTACGAATGTTGCGTTTGGCGACGGCTTCGAGTTCTTTCATCTGCCCCTGCAGGCCCAGCGCCGGCCCGTCGGCTGAACCTGGGTCGCCGGAGTTTTTCGCACCGCCAAATCCGCCAACCGGTTCTCCACAACGGCTGCACGTTTCGGCGTTGGCTTTGGCCATTAGTTTGCATGGTCTGCAGTATTTCATCGTTTCAGCTTTCGCTATTGGTGGCTGCGCCGCGCATGATCGGTTTGACGCCGTTTCGATGTACGCCGTTACGGCCGCCATTGTTCCGTTCGACAATTGCCGCAGGCATGATGGCTGTCGGCTGGTCACTTCTGGTTTCTTCAGAACTGGAGCTGCCTGCCCGGGTCAGACCATGACCTGCTTCGCTGACTGACTCACGACTGCCAGTTGCCCCGTGGCCGTTGGTTGCCCCAGCTCCGCGGCGCGATTCTCGAGTCTGCTGAGATTGCCAACGACGAACTTTGACCGTCCACTTGCGCAACACTTCGTCCTGAGGCCGCAGCGTCAGCAATGTCTGTGCGTGTTCGAGGGCGACATCGGCCTCGCCATCACGGGCGAGCTTCTCGCAGAGAAACCTTAGACTTTGGTAGGCACGATTGCAGTCACTCCAGCGGTTCAGAATCTTCGACCACATATCAGCGGCTTCGATCGGATCCTCCAACTCCTGGACATCTCGGCAATGACCGGACAGCCGACGAATCTGAGCACTTAAATCTTCCAGCGACGGCAGGCCGTTGACCTGCATGTCAGGAGCGAGTTCGACCAACGCGGCGAGAGCGTCGCTGGCCGCTGACAGAGCGTCGGCAGCCAGCAGTTCCGCCGCGCGGGATACCAGCTTGCGAATGCGACCGGCACGTTCCAGACGCACGTCGACCTGTGGAGCCGGGAAGATGCGGCACGCGGTGCGAAATGCGGAAACGGCCGTCTCCCAGTCCGCTCGACGAGCCGCTTCGTCACCCATGCTCAACAAAGTGGCGAAACGTTTTCCTTCGGCCGGTTTCAAGTGACAGTGGTCACACACACGTGCTCCGCTTTCGATCTTTTTTCGACAGAACGGGTTGGCACATTTGCGAGCCATCGTGCCGCCGCAGTTCCAGCAGCGAAGATTCTGCCGCGGGCTCCAGGCGTAACATCGCATGCACTGGCATTGCCCCTGCATCTGAACAGTGACGTTGACCGGTCGGTCGAGCGAGATTCCCGCAGCGACGACGCGAGCCTGAATGCCGCGGCTGACGACTGAAGCGGACAGCCCGAATTCCCGCGTACCGACTCGAGTCAACTCAATCTGATCGTCCCGTGTAATCTGACCACCGGCCAGCAACAGGTCGACGCGTCTGACGAACTGATCGACGCGCTCGTTGAACAGCGAGTTGTTGTACTGTTCGCGAGTCTGGTCGTCCTTCAGCCACGTCAGACAGGCCTGCAGACTTTTTTCCCACGCAACAACTTCGGTCGTTTTCGGGAGAACTCGCGACCATTTTGCGAACTGAAGTTCCGCTTGAGATCGAATCGTCGCAATGGGTGCGTAAACCGGCACGTCCAGCAGTTCGTAGAACGAAGACGTGTTGAGAATCTTCAGCCAGTTTCCCAATTGCGAGAGCACGGTCCTGTCGAGCGACGGTTGCTCGTAAGGAAGTTCCGGACGACCTGTGACCAAACGATCGGGCGATCGCAAATCAATCCCCAGCCGTTCGATGACCGAGTCGATTACCTTCGCAGAGATCGATTCATCGGACAGTTGTTCGCCGAGCAGCTCACGTTGACGCGTCGTCAGATAACTGCGGCTTGAGGCGGCAGCTCGCACAAGGTTGCCAACTTCCCGTTCGAGCTGTTGCCGCTTCCAGCCATGCAGTTGCCCGAGCTGCTTCAGATAATCACTCAACGCTTCCGGACGCCCCAGCAGCTTCTCAAACCCGCGAATGATGTCCAGGCTGCGGCGAGCCTGTTGCTGATACAACGGGTTGACCGCCTGAGCCGTCCATTCTTTACGCTTAGCGCGAATTGCCTGCTTCAACTGCTCGGCACTAAACCGTGCCCCGTCGGACAGGTCGAGCCCAAGCAGTTCGAGGTAATCAATGCTGGCGTCAAAGGATGGCATGATCTCTTTCAGCGAAACAACGAGGCGTCTTCACTTCTGAAAAACATGGTCACCTCTCGCCCCCCGGGGGAGAGGTCGCGGTCTCAGCCGCGGGTGAGGGGGGTTCTTCGCGTAGCACACTTACCCGAATGGCGGCCAACTAGCCGGCGACCATCAGAGCTAACTGGTTGCCAGCTTCCTGCACCTGGTCTGGGTCCATGATGCCGCTGCGGACGATCGTCACTTCGCATTCGCTGTCGGTCGACACTTCGCGAGCTGCCAGCGTCATCGTCCCGTCGCCGGCGTAGTCGAATCGGATTTCGACCTCCGAACCTCGCTGTACTCCAGCAGGAAGTTCGACCGAGCCGCGACCGATTTCTTTGCAGTCGTCCGGGTCAAGCGAGTCGCCGTCGGCTTCCATCATGACGATTTCGATCGTCGACTGGTTGTCTTCCGCCGTGCCAAACTGCCCGGGTTGCGACTCCAGAACAAACGGAATTTCCGTGTTGCGGGTAATCAGCGGGACGACGATCTCCATGCCCTGATCCCAGGCCAGCAGACCGTACGAATGCGACGACACATTGCCACCGGTCTTGCCGGGCAGTCCGAGATAGAACTCGCGATCGCGGACGGCCAGGTCCTCCATCTCTGCTTCGAGCACTTCGTCGAACGCTTCCTTGTCGCCTTCACCGGTCTGCGTGTCATACCCGACGGACTCGGCGAGTCCGTCGATGCGAGCTTTGACCGCCCACACCGCGGCGCCTTTGGCGACACACTCCGCCGGATCATGAATCTGTGACTCGACGCCGAATTCGCCGTCGATCCGTTCCTTGACCATCGGCATCAGGCTCGAACCGCCCACCAGCAGAATCCGGTCAATCGAGTTGTCGCCGGTCTTTTCTGTCAGTTCTTCCAACGTTTCTTTCGTCACCTGAACGGTCTGATCCAACAGGTCGGCGGTGATCTCTTCGAACTTTTCACGAGCCACTTCAATGCGGCTGTGATTGCCGGCGAATGAAAACGTGAACGGGTCCTTCATCTTCTGGCTGAGCCGTTTCTTGACCACTTCCGCCTTCATGCGAAGTTCCTGATGAGCGTGCGGATCGGTCAGTGGATTCACGCCATTCTCTTCTTCAAACGCGGCAGCCAGCCAGTTGATCAGCCGGTCATCCCAGTCCTTGCCGCCCAGCTCGTGATTTCCGCCGGTCACAAGAATGCGGACTCCTTCGGCGTCGACCCGAATCACGGACACGTCAAACGTTCCGCCGCCGAGGTCGTAAACCAGAATCGTTTCTTCCGCTTCCTTGTTCTGAACGCCGTACGAAAATGCCGCGGCGATTGGCTCGTTGACGATGTCCAGCACGTTGAGCCCCGCCATTACTCCCGCGTTTCGAGTGGCCACCCGCTGAGCTTCATCAAAGTACGCTGGTACGGTGATCACGACGTCCGAGATATCGTCATCGAGCGTCAACTGCGCCTTCTCGACAAGTCCTTTCAGAATGATCGCCGAGATCTCTTCCGGCTCATACTGCCGTCCGTCATGCTCGAACAGAAACTCGTCGCGACGACCCATGAAGCGTTTGACAAACTGCACGACCGCTTCGGGTTCGATCTCGGCCATGTTCTTGGCTTCGACTCCGACGACGACGTTCTCTTCACTCTCGAAGTAAACAGCAGACGGTGTGGTCTGCTCGTTAATGTCGTTCGCGACGACCGTCGGACGATCGAACTCGTCAATACTCGCCACGGCGGAATACGTCGTGCCAAGATCGATTCCAAAAACTCGTGTCAGATCAGCCATCGGAAACTCCCGCTACTTTGAAAGTGTCAGTGATGAATTGATTGGCGATGCGAGCCAACCTCAGCGCGCACCTTGCCCGTCAGAAATGTTGAGTGGATTCAGAAAATGAAGTGGAACCGCAGAATCAGCCGCTCGGCCGATATCGATAAACGGTGACCTGCTCGCGTCGCAGAATTCTTTCTTCAGTGCGAAACCCGATCAGTCCACACGTGGCGATCTGTCGATCCTGATCTTCGTCGGTCGTGTTTTCCGTTCGGACGCATTGCTGCATTGATCGATCAAACTCTGCGGAGTCGCTGCGAAACGGTTCGACGTCGTATTTAAAAAGGACGTCCAGCAACATCTGACCAAGGACTTCGAAAGACTTCCGCCAGTCGGCAGATGACGTGCTCTCTTCGTCGCGTTCCAGTTCCCGTGTGACGAAGTCCTGGCAGAAGATGATGTCTTTTAAAAGCGGAGCCATTTCCGAACGCTGAAGCTGTTTGCGACTTGCCTGCAGTTCGTTGTGCAATCGTTCGAGTGCTCGAGCCTGCACTTCGTCCGAATGAATCCGCGATTCAAACAGTTTTCGCAATGCCACCTGCTCTGCCTGCAGCTCCGCTGTCGTGTCAGCCGGAGGGACTGCCTCAGCCTCGGGCTTCTGCTCGACCGCCGCTGCCGACAACTGGCACGATGCTTGTTGCATGACATCGGCGAGCAATTTGAGCTGATCAGGAAACTCGTTCGACTGAGTCGACAATTTCGGATCATCGCTGGTCGAGCTCACATCCCCTTGTTCCGGCGAAGCGCTGCCAGCATCTTCCCCGAGATCTTGGATCGGCTCCGAGTCTTTTGCTCCATCTTTATTTCGAGCGGCAGCACTAACGACTGCTGACGCTCTGTCTGCCTGCTGACCTGGGCGAACGGTTGCGGGTGAATTGGCCAATTGGTGTTCGTCGTCGACCGCCGTGCTGGATGGACGTTGGCAGGCAGTGCCGACTTCCTGCGCGATTGCCTCAAACGAGTCCTTCACAATACCAATCAGATCCATGTCGCCGTCCCCGCTGTCAGATCGTCAGAAGTGTGTTCCAGCAGCGTGGCAACACACCTTCAAGCATTTGATTCACTACGACGAACGACTGACATAACGTGCGGGTACCACGTTTTTCGGAATCTTTGGAAATCTGCCCACGTGATTCGAAACGCATTCCGAGAGGACCGATCGAAAACCACGCGATGCATACTCGGCGCCACGATGGAAGGGCGAGTTGGTCAACATCTAAGACCACACCAAATTCGACCTGCCAATGAAGGAGCACATCAGGTTGTCGGCTTCGGAAACAACCGACTCATGGTGAATGCGGCTTCTGTCGGCCCCTCAGTTCGGAGTGTTTGCCAGCGTTTGGCGGAATCGGCGATGGTCGGAATCGTCCCGACAGGGATCCACCAGAGGACGAGGGCCGGCTCGTCGGAGTCTTCGATCCAATCGTCTTTTGCCCGCAACATCTCCGCGTGAGCTGTTTTGTAGATGTAGCTTCGCAGAGCCTCGACACTCTCCCACACGGACATGTTGTAGAAGACGCGGTCAGCTTCGAACGGCGAGTGATGCTGCTCAAACGCGAGCAACGCTTCGGCTGTTACATCAGCTCCTTGTTGTCGCCACACGAAACCGTCGCACGACTCTGCCAGTTCGTTCATCTCTTCGATTCGGGCTACCAGTCCCGCCATGATGGCCGAATCGAAGGTGTCGCGCGTTCTCGCGATGTTTGCCTGAGCAAGTTGGTACTCGATTGCTGCCATGCGATTTTCAGACGTTTGATAGAAATCTCGATCAGGCAATCAGTTCATTGATCACTTTGCCGCCGAACTGGCTGAGTTGTTTGAAGCGGCCGGCGTGGTAGTACGTGAGGCGGTTGTCGTCCAGGCCGAGCAAATGCAGCAACGTGACATGGACGTTGCGGATATGGTTCACGCATTCGACGGCTTCGGCACCGACTTCATCCGTGGCTCCGATCGTGTGACCGGCTTTCGTGCCTCCGCCAGCAAACCACATCGCCATCGCCTTGGCATTGTGATCACGACCGTAGGATTTTCCGCCGCCACGCTGGCCGTTGTCAGGCGTTCTGCCGAATTCGCCGCAGAAGACGATCAGTGTTTCGTTGAGCAGACCTCGCTCTTTCAGATCACGTAGCAATGCGGCGATGGGGCGATCGACGGACCGGATCAACGATCCATGAGCACGCTGGATGTAGTCGTGACTGTCCCAGTTGCCAGCGTAGGCCTGCACGAAGCGGACGCCTTTTTCGATGAGCCGTCGCGCGAGTAGACACTTGCGACCAAACGCGTCTGTCTTCGTTTCGCCGATGCCGTACATGTCGAGCGTCGATTTTGTCTCGCCGTCGATGTCCAGAACGCCGGGGACTTCGCTCTGCATTCGAAATGCGAGTTCGTAAGAACTCATGCGAGCTTCCAGGTCGCTCCGACCAGGGCGTTGCTCAAGATGCTTGTTGTTCAGAGTGGCCAGCAGGTCGAGATTGGAGCGTTGTCGCTCGGGCGTGACTCCGGCCGGAGGATTCAGATCGAGAATCGGACTTCCTTCGGGACGCAGCGGAGTCCCTTGAAATTGAGCCGGCAGAAAACCGTTCGACCAGTTGGCGGCTCCGCCTTGTGGATAACTTGACCGCGGCAGCACGACGAAACCAGGCAGGTTCTGATTGTCCGTTCCGAGTCCATAGTTCACCCAGGCACCGACTCCCGGATCGCCGCCAAACCGATTGCCCGTGTTGACGTGGTAGCACGCGGTTGGATGATTGACCGACTCAACCTGAGCTCCTCGATAAAAACAGATGTCGTCGACGCGGTCTTTGAGATGTTCCCACTGGGTGCAGATGTCCGCGCCGCATTCGCCGGCCTTGGTAAATTCAAACGGACTCTTGACAAAATATCGCTTCCCCGACGACATCGCACTTTCCTGCTCGCCCGAACGCGAGAACTCCTGCAGATGCCGTTTGGAGAGTTCAATTTTTGGATCGAACGTGTCCAGGTGAGATGGTCCTCCCTCCATAAAGAGGAAGATACAACGCTTCGCCTTCACCGGCAGATGCGGCTTGCCGACCGGTGCCGACTCTTCGGCCGCCAGCATCGACGAGAAAGCCACGGAGCCGAGCCCCGCTCCCAGGCCATAAAGAAAGTCACGCCGGCTGGGCATTGCCGTGTTTGATGAGTGAGTATTCATGATCAATCGATATAAGCGAATTCGTTCAGGTTAAAGATCACCAGGCAGACGTGTGCGAGACCCCGCGTTCGAGCATCCGTTTGAGCAGGCTGGAGATCCGGAACGTAGTTTTCGTAGGCAGGCATGAACTCGAAGAAGTCGTACGGCTCGCCGGTTTTCTCGGCCATGACTGTCCGTTTGACGGTGCTCGAAATCCTTCTCACTTCATACTGCTTACCGGTTTCTTCTTTCGCCGCCTGAGACCAGTGAGCAAGGCAGACCTTCAATTCGTTCATCGCCGGTGAGCGTCCCAGAGCCAACTCGAACGCGCGTTTCACAGTGGCTTCATCCGAGACTTCCTGGTCGCCAGCCTCTTTTATCAATCGCGCGGCGAGAGCCAGCGAGCGGTCCTGAACTTCTTCCGCGTTGAACAAGGTCAATGCCTGCGGTGCGACCGTCGACGTCTCTCGAAGCTCGCAAGACTTGTCCGGTCCCGGCTGATTGAAGGCTTCCAGAAACGGATCGCGCACTCCGCGAATCTTTTCGGCGTAGATGCTTCTTCGATTACGTTGTTTCGGCAGTGGATCAGGTTCATAGACTGAGGCCGTTCCGCCCATGATTTGACGCGGCTGCATGGCGACTTCCAGATTGATGTCTGGCCGACACGGGATCCCGCCGACCTGACGATTCAGTTCGCCGCTGGCCGCCAGCATGGCATCGCGAAGTTCTTCCGCCGTCAGACGTCGAGGCAGGTAGGTCGCGTAGAATTCTCGCTTCGGATCTTTTTCGTCAAGCATCTCGCGCTGCGGGTGTCGGGAACTTCGCCGGTACGTCTCTGATGTCAGAATCAACTCGTTCAGCTTCTTGACGGACCAGTCATTCTCCATGAACCAGTTTGCCAGGTAGTCGAGCAGTGCTGGATGAGTCGGCAGTTTGCCGGTTGCTCCGAAGTTGTTCGGATTGCCAGCCAAACCTTTGCCGAAATGCCACGCCCAGACTCGGTTGACCATGACTCGAGCGGTCAGCGGATTTCTTTTGTCGACGATCCATTCCGCCAACGCCAACCTGCGTTTGCCTTTTCCATTGGGAAACTCCGCGGCCGGCATCTTTCCAAGTTTCGAGGCGGCGCTGATGGCGCCGGGCTTGACCGCGGCACCACGCGTGTAAGCGTCTCCCCCGGTCAGGATGGTGTCTTCTTCGAGAAACCCCTTGCCCCACGCATCGTCCGGCATTGCGACGCGGCTGCCGACGTTCTTTCGTTCAATGGTGTTGCCAGTGTGGACGCCGAACGCGATCGGCCGAGTCTTGTCGTACTCCCAGGTGTGCCTTGAAATGTTTTTACCCATGCGGGCCAGCGACGCCTCGTCTCCAGGATCGAGACCGTTGTCACCGACTTTCGCGTCACCCGATTCTTTCTTTCGAGCCTTGTTGACTCGGGCGTTGAGTTCGTTTCGTTCCTTCTGGTAAGCCGCAATCTTGGCGCGAGTCCACTCGTTCGCCGGCTTGAAACCTGTCAGGTTCTCGTCCTTTGTGAACGGAGCGTCTCGTTCGACAAACTGAGTCGTCGAGAAAACGGCCATCATGCTGTAGTAGTCGCGAGTCGGAATGGGGTCAAACTTGTGGTCGTGACACTTCGCACATTGCAAAGCGTGTCCAAGAAACGCCTGGCCAACCGAATCTGTCACGTCGTCCAGCCATTGCTGACGCGTGATCCGAAAGACACTCATCCCCGTCTGCTCCCACGGCCCCATCCGGAGAAAACCCGTGGCGATGAGTAAGTCAGAAGGATGAGGGCTGAAGGATGAAGGTGATGGTTCATCCTTTTGACTTTTGCCTTCATCCTTCAACATCTCATCGCCCGCGATCTGCTCGCGGACGAAGTCATCATACGGCTTGTCGCGATTGAACGATCGAATGACGTAGTCGCGATATCGCCAGGCGTTGGGGCGCGAGTAGTCATTCGCGAAGCCCGCCGAGTCAGCGTACCGGGCGACGTCCAACCACTGCCGACCGAAGTGCTCGCCGTAATGAGGTGTCGCCATCAGTCGTTTCGCGTAATCAAGCACGGCAGCGCCGACATCTTTCTTCGCAACCGTCTCGAAACGCGCGGTGTCGATCGGTCGCGGAGGCAATCCAGTAACTCCAAAACTGATTCGTCGAGCAAGCTCGCGTGAGTTCGCAGTCGGAGCCGCTTCCAAGCCAATCTCTTTCAGCTTCCGATCAATGAACCAGTCAACCGGGTGAGCTGACTTCGGCACATCCTCAACGTTCAGAGGCTGGTAAGCCCAGAGATGCTCAGGCTTGTAACGGCGATTCGTCCAGTCGTCGCCCAGCCCTCCGGACGTTTCGACAATGACGCCTTCGGCATACTTGCTTTGAATTTCCGCGACGCGAGTTTCATCCGGCCACGGAGCACCCTCGTTGATCCAGTCGCGAATCCACCACTGCTGTTCCTGAGTGAGCTGCTCTGCCTCTTTGGGAGGCATCTCGTAGCCTTCTTCCGAGCGGGTAGTCGCGACGTAAAGAAAACTCTGTTCGCCTTTGCCGGGAATCACGACTTCGTCTTCGAAACTTTCTCCGCCTTTCAGCAGGGCCTTGCGCGAACGCATGTCGAAGCCGCCCGCGATTTCGTCAGGATCGTCACCGTGACAGGCGATGCACTTTTCAGCGAACAGCAGTTTCACTTTCAGCGCGAACAGCTTCTCACCTTTGGATGGTTCAGCAGCGTCCGCGGCAACCGAAGCGTTTATCACAGCAGCCAGCATAAGCAGAATTGTGGGATTCATTTTTGTGATCATGCAAAAACTTTAACGCGGAAGTCGCTGAGATGAGTATCGCAGTGCCTGGAAGTCTGACGCGGAGTTTGGCAAGGAATCTGGGCATCAGACTGGTCAGCCATACCAGACCGCTACCGCTCCCCCTTAAATTTAACGCGGTAAGCTCAAAGAATTTCGACGGATGCTTTTCTGTGACGTCCATAGCCATCCGTGAAAATCTGTGTCTGTATCGATAGTTGTGTCAGATCGTTCACGGGCAAGATCTGGCTCAACCCCAGTCACTCGACTCCGGATTTCGCCTTCTCAATCAGAAAGTCGACAAGTTCCTGGCAGGTGAAGAATCCCGGCCAGAAGCTGTGTCCCTGGCCCTCTGCTTTGATGATGTGAATCAGGTCGGACGCACCGTTTGCTGCGTAGGTTTTTTCCAAAGCCTCGGAGTTCGCCGCGATTGGAACAACTTTGTCGTCGGTTCCGTGAATAATGAAGACGGGGATTCCGGCTTTGGCCAGAGTGTCTGCTCGTTTGATCGGATTCAGTTTGTCCTGCTTAGCGAGGAGTTCGTCAGGGCTGACTCCGTAGACGGTTGCGGCTCGGCTGACGCCGGGATAGGTCGTGTAATCGTAGACCGGATAAATTCCGCCGATGCCGGCGACTCGGTCGGGATGTCGGATCGCCCAGCTGCTCACCCAGAGCCCGCCTCGGCTGCGCCCGAGCAATGCCGGCTTCTTCGAGTAGCCCTGCTGAACCATGTGGCGGTACAGACCTTCGAAATGGGGGAACGCGTGAGGGCTGCCGTAACCTTCTCCGACGTCGATTCCCGCGATCGCGATTCCGGCGTCGAGGAACTGCCGGTGCATCCAGCTTTCCGCTTTGTCGGGAGTGCCCGGCAGCGTCGGTCCGTAGAAAATCCACGGCTTGCCGCCGGCACCTTCATGCGCCTTTTCCGGAGACATCAGAAATGCGTGTCGACCGTTCAACAAAAACGACTTGCCTCCGAGCAGCACCTGTCGACGCTTTGGTTTTCCCGCTGCCTGCGCCGCTTTCATAACGGGTGGCTGGTTGCCAGCAACGCTTGCCTTCTTTCGAACTGCCGCCGACAGATCTCGTGACGCAAGTTCGGTGAACTCCGCAAGCTGCTGATTCCATTCGGCAATCAATTCGTACAGCCGAGCGCCTTCCGGAAGAGCCAGGTCAGTCGATTCGTCGCGATCGTTGGCGATGTTGTAAAGCTCCCAGGGCTCACCAATCGGGGCGACGGCCTTCCAGTCGCCAACTCGAATTGCTTTGTGACCATCGTGGAACCACCACAACGAATCGTGCTTAACCGATTCGTCTTTCGAGAACGCAGGGACAAGACTTTTTCCGGGTGCCGGCGGTGCCTCGTCCAGCGTTTTTGCCCCGGCAAGTTCCAGCACGGTCGGCACGACATCGATCACGTGCCCAACGTTGCGACGGAATTCGCCGCGAGCCTTAATGCCCTTCGGCCATGACATCAGGAACGGTGTCGACGTGCCGCCTTCGTGAGTCCACGTCTTGTGACGACGAAACGGTGTGTTGCACGTTGTCGACCAGCCTGGTCCGAGACACAAATAAGTGCCGGCGGCTCCGGGTGGCAGGTTCGGATCATGCCCGTCGTCGCGAACCATGATCTCGGCACTGGCACCGTTGTCAGAAAGGAAAACGACCAGCGTGTTTTCCCACTGACCCATCTCTTTGATTTGATCGAAGACGCGGCCGATTTCGATGTCCATGCGGTGAATCATCGCCGCATGAATCGACATTTTCGTCGCTTGAAACTTCTTCTGCTCGTCGGTGAGGCTGTTCCACGGCTGCGGCTTGTTGACCTCGCCGTTGCCCAGAATCTTGAACGCGTCGGGAAAATGGTACGGCGG
Organism: uncultured Planctomycetaceae bacterium; assembly: GCA_943787265.1. GTDB lineage: Bacteria > Planctomycetota > Planctomycetia > Planctomycetales > Planctomycetaceae > JABMPE01. The sequence goes on from CALSLT010000005.1 coordinate 140,194, forward strand.
ACCGAGGTCTCGCTCGACTCGCGAGATTTGGGTCACACCTGCCGCGTCGAGCAGGCCGAGTTGATGCATGCGCTGCCAGCGTTTCAGCCGGATCGAATCCCACCCTTCCGTATAGGTGTCTTCGTAAATCGCGATGTCTTCGGGCAAAGCATGCAACGGAAAATGCGGAGCGGCGAACGCGAGGTAATGAAAAAACGGAGCGTTGGCATGTTGCTCGCCGTGTTCGGTCAAAACTTCGATTGCGTGATCAGCCAGCGCCGTGGTGGCGTAAAAGTCGGTGCCCTTTTTAACCGGCGGGAGCTGAACGTCGTCCTTCCAATGCCTGGTCGGATTGAAAAATCGTCCCTGATCTTTCAGCAGGTATGAATGGTCGAAGCCGTTTTCGACGGGCATCCCATCAATGTGCCATTTGCCAGTGTGGTAAGACCGGTAACCAGCCGGCTTCAGCAGTTCCGGAATCAGCACACCCCAGTCCGGTCGGCGACCACGGTTGCCACCTCCGGCGGGAATTCCCGGCAGCGAATCTCGACGAATCTGCTGCGCGTAGTAGCCGGTCAGAAGTGCACCGCGAGTCGGCCAGCATCTCGCCGTGTTGTAGAACCTCGAAAACCGCAACCCGTTCTGAGCGATAGAGTCAAGATTCGGAGTCGCGATTTCCCCGCCGTAACACCCGAGATCCGAATAGCCTAAATCGTCCGCCATGATCAGCAGAACGTTCGGCCTTTCGGAAGCGTCAGCAACAGACCATGTACACAGAAGGCTGATGCAGAGGCCCAAGGTCGCGGATAAAAACTGCTTTTGTTTGATCATCAGTTTGCGATTACTTTCCATCGAACGGTTACTTAATGGATTCTGCTGAAGCGGATCTAAATTCTTCCGTGTCTGCCATAGACGTTAAACCATTCAGGATCGACGTTGAACCATTGTCAGCTCACAGCTGATGGACACGTAGATGTGCCGAGACGGACGGAAAATCGACCAATGATATATGGCACGAGCGGTAACGCTTGAATCGTTTGACCTGAAACCTTCTACGTGCAAGACGTGCAGCCTGCGACCTGAAGGGTTACTATCGGGGTAAATATGCGTCAATTGGCGAGGAGAGTTTTGTGTCGCTGTTTGCAACTGAAACGCCACAATCAAAGCAGAAGTTGCTGGGAGCTTTTTACACCCCTCCTGAAGTCGCAAGGACGCTTGTCCGATGGGTGATCCGTTCTAACGATGATCGGTTGCTTGACCCATCCTGTGGTGACGGACGTTTTCTGGCAGAACACCTTAATGTTGTAGGTGTTGACCGAGACGGTTCGGCGGTAGCAACCGTGGCCGAACAGGTTCCTCACGCAACCATTCACGCTGCAGAGTTCTTTGATTGGGCATCCAATACCAATGAACTATTCGATTGCGTCGCCGGCAACCCGCCGTTTATCCGTTATCAACAATTTAGTGGCGAGATTCGAAAAACTGCGTTACGGCTGTGCTCAGAAGCTGGAGCATCGCTCAATGGATTGACGTCGTCCTGGGCTCCTTTTGTTGTCGTCTCGGCTTCGATGTTGAAACCCGGTGGCCGGCTTGCATTCGTTGTTCCGGCTGAAATCGGCCACGCTCCCTACGCACGCCCCATGATTCACTATCTAATGCAGCGATTTTCGAGTGTGCATGTCGTCGCTGTTCGCGAAAAAATCTTTCCCGAAATTTCGGAGGATGTTTGGTTGCTGTATGCCGCTGGCGCTGGTGGCTCAACCGACGAGATCGCATTTTCGTCTTTCGACTCATTCCGCGACGTTTCTCATAAGCCTCCGCGAGGTACGCCAGTCGCCGCTGACGATTTGAAGTCCTGGAACGATCGGTTGAGGTCCTTTTTACTGCCAGAAGAGATTCGCGCGGCCTACAAGAAACTAAGCAACCAGAAGGCAACTGTGCGTCTTGGAGAATGCGCACGGGTCGGAATCGGCTATGTCACCGGCGCTAACAATTTCTTTCACCTTAGAAAGTCGGATGCCGAACAGCTTGGCATCCCCGACGATTTGCTTGTTCCGACGGTTAGAAGGTCGTCTTTTCTGCCGTCTCGTGCAGTTACTCACGCAACAGTCAGTCGATGGCGAAATCAAGACGAGCCAGTGTTCCTCCTCCGAATTCCTACAGACGCTGACGTGCCGGAAGCAGTCCAACGCTATCTTGATTCGAAGGCAGGCCAAGAAGCGCGAACTGGGTACAAGTGTCGGAAGCGGACCCCGTGGTACTCCGTTCCCGATGTTCGAGTTCCCGACGCGTTTCTCAGTTATATGAGTGGTATCGGTCCATCGCTTGTTGCAAATCACGCTCGGTGTGTCTGTACAAACTCCATACACGCAGTACAGCTGACAAACGGAATGTCAGTCTCAGAGTTGCAGCAACGATGGGGCCATGCGGCCGTGCCTCTAAGTTGCGAAGTAGAAGGTCATCCACTTGGTGGCGGGATGTTGAAACTGGAACCGGGCGAAGCCGCGCGTATCGCGCTGCCATCAATCGACCGACGTGTACCTTCCCGCGATCGAGAGATGATCGAAGAAGGCGTACGGATTATGCGAAGGTGGCGCCATTATGCATGATCGACTTGTGACACTTCGCGACGCATTGAAAAACTTTGTAGAGCCAAGCGGCAAGACGCAAAGTCAAGCACACATCAAGCTACTCCATTGGCACATCGCAGAACGGCTTGTGATCGAAGGCGGGTTTGATCCAGACCATGTGGTTCCGCGGCCACCGTTGAGAGTTGAATCGACAGGCTCCGGAGCAAACCAGCGGCACCGATTGCTTCATGATCCAGATAGTGCGGTGGGAGGTGAACTAACGATTCTCGGCGGCTTAAAGACCAAGGACGTAGACGTAGTCGTAACTTTGCCGCAAATAGGGCCGTGCATTGCAGTTTCTGTAAAAGGCACACTCAAGGCGTTTCGAAATCTGACGAACCGCATGGAAGAAGCAGCGGGCGACTGCACAAACATCCATATTTCTTATCCAAATCTGATTTACGGATTCTTCCACGTCATTCGGGCTGGCCGGGAAGGACAGGTTGAAAACTCTAACGACATTGCCATCAACTCCGACGGCAGCATCACCGACGGAATCGTTCGATACCACGACGCAATGGCTCGGCTTGCAGGGCGTCAGGACGTGCGAAATGACGTGAGTCGCTACGAAGCAGTCAGCCTGGCCTTAGTTGATACGGAAGACGCAGGCGTGGTGCTCGAATCGTTTCCACCGGATGAAAGTTCGATTCACGTGGGGAAGTTCTTCGACTCCATCTACGCTCAATATGACTTTCGCTACGTCTACACGGCACCGGCCCTGCGAAAGTTAACTTCGCGATTTGAATGGGCTGAGGATTCGCCAGCACTTGCCGTCGATGGTAGTTCGGCTTTTGCCCCGAGACTATCAGACTGACCCTTTGTCTGCTGCCCCAACGGTTTCGAATCGTATTCCCAAACTAACGAGGAAATTTTATGTCTAAGCAGCGGATGACGGCTCTTATCACACTTGTCGCGTGCTCGTTTTTGTTGGTTGAATCAGCATGCCATGCACAGCAGAAACGAAAGCGAACTCCGCCGCCGACTCGGAAGTTTGATGCACCGGGGGCTCCGAAGTTTGAGCGGCTGGATGCGAAAGCTGGTTTGAATCCGCCGCTGGATGTTGATGGCGATTTTCTCATCGGCCCGGAGTATGCACCGGCCGCTGAGAACAACGTCGTTGATGGCGTTCCGCAGGGTAAAGTGCAGCAGTTCACGATCGATTCGAAAGAAACCAAACTTCTGAATCCGGGGATTGCTCGGAAAGTGTTCGGGACGGTCGATCCAAATAATCCAAAGACGCTGATCGTCGATACGCACGAGATTGACTACAAGCGGCAGATCACCGTTTACATCCCCTCGCAGTATGTGCCGGGCAGCAAAGCACCGTTCATGGTTATCCACGATGGGCCGAAGGGGAAACCCAACATGTCGGTGCCACGGATCCTCGACAACCTGATCGCTCAGGAGCGTGTTCCGGCAATGATCGTCGTCATGATTGCAAACGGCGGCGGCGATGCTCAGGGACATGAGCGAGGCAAAGAGTACGACACGATGTCGGGCCTCTATGCCGAGTATATCGAAACCGAAGTCCTGCCTCGGGTCGAGAAGAACTGCAAGGTGAAGCTGACCAAAGATCCAAACGGTCGCGCGGCGATGGGCAGCAGTTCTGGAGGCTCGGCGGCGCTGGCAATGGCCTGGTATCGCACAGATCTTTATCACCGAGTGCTGACGACGTCGGGCACGTTCGTGAATCAGCAATGGCCGTTCAATCCGGAGACACCGGGTGGTGCCTGGGACTTTCACGACAAACTGATTCCAGAGAGTCCAAAGAAGCCGCTTCGCATTTTTCTGGCGGTAGGCGACCGTGACAATTTCAACCCGAACGTCATGCGTGACGACATGCATGACTGGGTCGAGGCCAATCACCGCATGGCCAAAGTTCTCAAGGCCAAGGGCTACCCGTATCAATATCTCTTCTGCCAGAACTCCGGCCACGGAGTCCGCAACGCCAAAGCTCAGTTTCTCCCTCACGCCATCGAATGGGTTTGGCAAGGGTACGATTCCAAACCTGGAAACTGATGCTCGAACAAGTTGAAAAACAATTCCAGGCGTCGGGGAGAGTCCATTCAGCGGGCGGTCACCGTTTACGCGAGCATCGACGTCGAATGATACGTGCAGCCTCATATCTCAATCCGAATTGGAGTTCGACGACCATGCCACGAGTTTCCATAAAGTGTGCTGCCGTGTTGCTGACGCTCTTCCCGATTTTGTCTTCGACAACGGCGCGGGCGGCTGAACTGTCGGATACTGAGTTCAAACGGTTGCACGCCGAGCTTCAACCGGGTGATTCACCCTGGCTGACGATCCCGTGGAAGATTTCCGTCTTGAATGCTCAGCAGTCAGCCGCGAAGGAAGACAAACCGATTTTTATCTGGGCAATGGATGGCCACCCGCTCGGCTGTACCTGAAACAACGGAGTGCTCGACCGTGAGTCGACATTCGCCGATCCGGAAATTGTCCGGATGCTCAAGACACGTTTCATCCCCGTTGCAATCGACCAGGCCTATCAACGGCGGCAGAAAGACTCCGAGGGCGAATTCTATCGCAAGATCGCCAGCCAGGGACCTCGCAGCAATTTCAACGGCACAACTCAGGGCTTCTACATTGCCACAGCCAGTGGCAAATTACTCGTCTACAACAACAATCGAAATCCCGAACGCGTTCGACGGTTGATGACCGAAAAGCTCGGCGAGTTCAGCAGGCTTGAAACGTCTGCTCGGCGCGGAAAATCAATCGAAGCGACCACGGTCGACAAGCGATTCAACCCGACTCCACCCGAAGGCGGCCTCGTTATTCGAGTCCGCGCCAAGATCCTGGACGGCTACGAACCCACGACCGACAAATGGCAGCGGATCTTTCAGACATCCATGTCACGCGACAATCTGTGGGTCTCAAAGACTGAGCACCAGGCACTGGTGCAGGGAAAGTTTCCCGAATCACTGCAGCAGCGGATCGCGAGATTTCATCTTGTTGACAACACTCGAGGCGAGCCGCCGTTCTGGAATGAAAAAGACGTTCGCAAGCTTCGGTTTTCAGCCTCATCCGGTCGACTGAAAGGCGAGGCGCATCTCGAAACCGCGGATCACAAACGTGGTTACGAAGCGGCTTTCAATGGCATCGTCGAAGTCAAGAACAAGAAAGTCGTACGATTCGACGCTGTCGTACTTGGAGAATTCTGGGGCCGCGGCAAGTACACGGGCGAACCACCCAAAGGGCGATTTCCATTGGCGATCTCATTCACGCTGGCAGATGGCAGCGACGTCGCGGATCAAATCCCACCACAAGCTTCTCGTGGATGGGTGCAGGGTTACATCCGCTAAACTGACTTCCGTAGTCAATCGCGATGATCTCGGGCGGATCGACGTCGCAGTCATTGCAGCTCCGGAATTATAGAATACACCGTTGCGATCCTCTTTCAGTGGAAGGCACGGACGTGACAATCATTCATCGGGCCATTGCCGTTCTGGCAATCGTCGCAACGGCATCCGGAGTTTTTGCGTACGAATCTCGGACGTATTACGTGCCGATGTCGGATGGCGTCCGACTGGCTGCAGACGTCTATCTTCCGGAAGGCTTTGACTCCGAAAAAAAGTACCCGGCAGTTCTCGAGCTGACGCGATACTGGCGGGCGACGATTGATCCGCAGACAGGTCACGTGCAGCCACTTTGGAATCCGGTCGACAAGGCGTTACTGGCAAACGGGTATGTTCTGGTCGTGGTTGATGTGCGCGGATCGGGAGCCTCATTCGGACACCGACTGGAAGAATACGGCCCTACGGAGGTCAAAGACGGGTTTGAAATTGTCGACTGGGTCTAGCAATCAGTCCTGGTGCGACGGAAACATCGGTGCCAAAGGAGTTTCCTACACCGGTACGACGGCCGAGTTATTAACCGCGTCGAAACACCCGGCTATTAAAGCAGTCATTCCTGGTTGGTCTGACTTCGATTTCTATGCCAGCCCGGGGCGAACCTACGGATTGTTTCCCAGTCGACTCCTGAAAATGTGGAGCGACATGGTCGGCATGATGGATTCCAACGATGGCACATCGCTGGGTGGCCAGGTCAGGCCAGTCGATGAATCGTTACTTTCGCAGGCGGTTCTGGAGCACAAACAGAACCCGAACGTTTTCGAATTGTTCAAGCGTTACAAGTATCGAGACCAGTCGGTGGGCAGGAGTGTCCCTCTGGGAGACTGCACCTCGATCTTCTGGCGGAAAGAGATTCAGGAATCGAACGTGCCGATGCTCGTGTTTGCGAGCTGGCTCGACGCCGGGACAGCCGATGGAGCGCTGATCCGTTTGCAGAACTATTCCAATCCACAGAAGGTTGTGATTCTGGCTTCAAATCATGGCGGCCGGTTTCATGCCAGTCCGTTTACCGTTGGCCACGAAAAAATCCCCAGCGACCCTTCGATCGACATGCAAGTCGACATGCGACTTCAGTTTTTTGATCGCCACCTGAAGGGAACACAAAACGACGTCGATGATTGGCCGACGTTGCAATACTTCAATATGGGCGAAGAGACGATGCGCGACTCGGCCACATGGCCAATCGCAGACACGTCGACTCGAAAGCTGTATCTGGCACACGGAAATCGTCTGGCGACAGAGTCGCCGAGCGCCAACTCGGGCGTCGCTGGTAAGGACCGCTACGAGGTCAACTTTAAGACTTCGACTGGATCGACCAATCGCTGGATGACGCAAATGGGCGGGCCGGTCTTAAATCTCAACAACCGATCGCGACAGGAAAAACGCTTATTGGTTTACACATCCGACCCGCTGACAGAGGACCTGCAGATCACAGGTTCGATCGTCGCCAAATTGCACCTGGCATCAACCGAGTCGGACGGAGCGATCTTGGTTTACTTTTCGGTCGTCGAATCGGATGACAACGCTACCGGCAGTGCGACTACAATAAACCAGGAGGTGTCCCGGTACGTGACCGAAGGCGGACTTCGCCTGATGCACCGCAAAGTCGTGACCGACCCACACTTTCAAGGGACGGCCCCTTACCACTCTTTTCGCAAGGCCGATGCCAGCGATATGCAACCCAATGAACCGGAGCTTGTGCAGATTCGCATGTGGCCAACTTCGGTGCTGGTACAAGCTGGTCAGCGGCTACGGTTTTCGATCGCTGGCCATGATGCCAACAACTTCGATCGAGTACCGGCCAAAGCAACTCCCATCCTTACGCTGTTTCGAAGTTCGAAGCGAGCGTCGCTCATCGAGTTGCCTGTGATCAGTGAGTAAGACAAGACAGGGCTCAGGGATATTCTTTTGCACTCATTTTGACAGTTTTCGCCTTAACCGATTCTAAGGCGACGGCTAAGCAAAGAGTCGTACCGTCGAATTGCCTTTGGAACCACATTCTCGACGGTCTTACTTCGTACGGAACGATTCGCTTTGCACGACGGCCACAATCAGGTCAGCAAACCCGTTTCCCTGTTGCCGTACGCCGCTAACGATCTGGTCGATGATATTGCGATCTCCGAAGCTGGTTGGTCGTCCGGTGGCGTAGGTGAGTAGTTTTCCCGTAAGGCATCGTGAAAAAATGTCGACGTTTCGAACCAGGTAACGCTTCAGGTCCGCGACATCCTTGAGTTCCGTGCCGTCAGGTAATTGGCTGATCGCGTCAACCGGTTGTCCTTCGCGTGTCACGACTTTGTCGTTTCGCTTTTCGTAGATCGGGTAGAAGTCGCGCCATCGGCCGACCGGGTCGAAGTTTTCCAGAACGAAGCCGGGCGGGTCGATCTTCTGGTGACACCGTGCGCAACTAGCGTCGGCTTTGTGACGGTCGAGCAATTCGCGGATCGACTTTGCTCCGCTGGTGTCCGGCTCGACGGCGGGCACGTTTGAAGGCGGCGGTGGAGTCGGCATGCCAAAAATGTTTTCCAGCATCCAGGCACCGCGGAGCACTGGCTGAGTATCGACACCATTCGCCGTAGCCATCATCACGCTGGCTTGAGTGAGAATCCCTCCACGCAGACTGCCCGGTTCCAAATTCACGCGTTTCATCGCGTCCGAGTTGGGAAACTTGATCCCGTACAACTTCGCGTTTCGTCGATTCAGGTAGGTAAAGTCAGAATCGATAAACGTCTCCAACGGATGGTTCTTCCTTAGAATTTCAGAGACAAATAATTCTGTTTCTGCGGTGACGGCTTGCAGATCTTTGTCGATCCACTTCAGTAGCCTGGCATCCGGCATGATGTCGGGCAGCTTTCTCAGGTCGAGCCACTGACCGGTGAACGATTCCAGAAAGTGCTTCACCTTGTTGTGCTTGAGCAGGCGGCGAGTTTCTTCTTCGAGTACTTCCGGGTTCGACAGTTCACCCGCACTTGCCAGTTTTGCGAGGCGGGCATCGGGCGGACTGCTGGTCAGAAAATAGCTCAGACGCGCGGCGAGGTCGTAATCGTCCAACGGCCCTTCGCGATATTCTCGAAACAGGAAATGGGTCGAACACAAGGCAGCTCGGACTGCGAGATGAATTCCGTCTTCGAAACGGTGCCCTTGCCGTTGATGGTTAAGCACGATGTCCACGTAAGTTGCGAGCTGCTTATCAGTCACCGGTCGCCGAAACGCCTTACTGAGAACTGGTTGAAGAATTGCTTCTGCGTAGGCATTGTCATCACGCCGCCCGCGTTCTCGGAGAAAGCGGGCCGTTCTTTCTTTCTGCTTGAGAGTTTCTTCATCTTCGAGAACTTGAATCGGCCCGTTGATCGACATGCCGTGCACGTCGATTCCTGGTCCCGTGAAGAATCGAAAACAGCACATCGTCTCAACGGTGTTCACACTGTAACGAGCCATCTGAAGGGCAAACGCCTTCACCTTGTCAGACTCAGGATCAAAGTTTTCAACATCGAGTCCACCCTTGCTGCGAATGTCTTCGATCCTTTTCCACCACGACCAGCCACGGTCCGAACGTTGATAGCCAGCTTTCATCCACGCCGCACCGAGTTCCGGATCATTGCGAAACGCGTCGAGCAACTGACCGGAAATGCGTTTGAGGAATTCCTGGTTGTCGATCTTGTCGCTGCTGAGTGGAGCGTTTTCATAATGGATGACGACGGTCTGCCCTCGTTTCAGTTCGACCGTCGCACGACACGTTTGAACTTGAGGGTTCTCGATTTTGAACTCAGCCAGTTTTCTTAACGTGGTGGCTTTGGTGAAGGCCTGATCGGATGCGGAATGTGCCAGCAAATGCACGATGGGAAGATGCCCCGGCGTCGATCTGAATTGCGAGATGTCGACTTCGACTTCGTAAATGCCTCGTTGCCTCGCTTCGAAACGATTCGGCCAGACCGAGCCTCGTGCCAGCGGATCGCTGGAACTGACCATCCGCAGAATTCCGTCGATCTCGTGGCCGGTGGTGAAGTTCAGTGTGAAGTCGCCAGGGCCAATGTGGACAGTCTTAGGGGAAACGTCGATCACTTTCGCGGGTGGCGGCAACAGCTCATCGGCCGCCGACGTTGCAATCTTCAGGTACTGAGCCATCAGTGGCGGCGACAGAACAAGCCCTTCGCCAACGTTGTCGAAGCCGTGTGATTGCGTGTCTGCCGGAAAGGAACGTGGCACTGAAAACGGAATTCCAAGAACGTCTCTGACGGTGTTTTCGTATTCCAAACGGTTCAGACGACGGAAAACTGTGCCACCGACTGGATCGTGCTTCGTCAACGTTTTATCAAGCCACGCCAGCATCGCCTTTCGTTCTTTTGGCGACGGTTGATCCACATTGGCCGGCGGCATGTCGCCTGCCTTCAGAGCATCAAAAACTCTGGTCCAAAATCCTGCCGAATGATGCTTTTCCCACGCGATTTCTTTGACGTCGAGGTTGATGTCAGCTTCCGGGGTATCGCCGCTGTGACAATCGAGACAGTAGGTCGCAAGGAACTCGCGAGCCGATCTCGCGATGGGTTCTTCCGCGACGCTGATTCGACTCAGCGTTGTGAGAACTATGATCAAACAAAATAGTTGTTTCATGAGATTTTCGAAGCTGAATCCGAACACGGCGAAGCTCTTGGCTATTAAGCGTTCGACTGGTTGAAGACGGCCGCGCCTAAAACAGCAACTCATTCACATTTCGGCTGGCGTTTACAAATCGATCTTCTTCCAGCCCCATCGACTGCATCAGCGTCAGGAACAGATCACCGAGCAGCGGCGCTGACGAGGAGTCTCGGTTGATAGCGTGGTGCGATCCGTGTTTGAACGGGCCGCCGGCGACCAGCACGGGCAGGTTGCTGTTGTTATGCGTGTTGGCATTGCCCATGCCACTGCCGTAGAGAATTGCTGTCGAGTCGAGCAACGACTGACCATCCGAGTCTTTTCGTTCTTTCAGCTTCCGAACGAACTGGCCAAACCGGCTGACGTGCTCTTTGCCGACGGCGTTGAATTCGGCGATCTTGTCTGGATCGTTGCCGTGGTGCGAAAGTCCGTGGTACCCGGCACTCAGCTTCTCGCCGTCGATCGTGAAGACCTGCCCCTGGCCGGGAGCGAGAAACGAGATCACTCGCGTCGAATCCGTCTCCAGGGCAAGCACCATCAGGTCGTACATCAGGCTTTCGCATTCCAGCGAGAGATCCGGAGCGACAGGATCAAACTCCGGCAACTTGAAGTCCACCTTCGGCGTTGGCACGTTCAGCCACGCTCGCTGCTTCTTCAGTTTCTGCTCAACGTCGCGGACCGAGCTGAAATACTCGTCAAGCTTCGCCGCATCGCGAGCGTTGACCTGCCGCTGCAACGAGCGAGCTTCATCAAGCACCACATCCAGCACGCTGCCGCCGCTATCCAGCAGGTATTCCATCCGGGCTTTGTTCTCGCCCGAATGAAAAAGATGCCCGAACAGCACGCTCGGTCGCCCGATGGCCGGCAGCGCAATGCCTTCTTTCGTGAAACTCATCTGCCCTTCACCAGACGAGCCACACGTCACCTGCAGAGATTCAAAACGTGTCTTCTCACCAACCGCTTTCGCCACAATCTGATCGAGCGAAATTCCCGGAGTCCCCTTGCCAGTCAGGTAATTCTTCCAGTTCTTATGCCCGTTCGGAGCCCGGTGATCGAGGCCCGAGAAAATCGTGAAGTCGTCTCGCAAATCATCAATCGGCTTTAACACAGGCGAGGCCGAATAGTCCCGCCCGGTCTGCTCAGGAAACCAGCTCGGCGTGTGGAATCCCAGATAAGTCCCGATAGTGACGAGCCGTTTCACCTTTGGAGCCTTGCCGTCTTTTGCCGACGCCGTTTTCGTCAACAACGATTCGAGCAGCGGAAGAGCGAGTGCAACACCCGAGGTCCGCAGAAAGCGACGACGATTAAGAAAAGTAGATGATTGGCTCATAAAATCGACCTGTGAAGCAGGTACGTTTGGCAGTAGGCGTAAAAAGTTGCCGATGGTCGCCATTTATCCTACCGGACGGTGTCTCACCAGGAACATCGATTGCAAATCGAAGGCGAGAATAGTGTTTTTAAGTTGGCAATTGTTGGTGACAGGCGGATTTGTCAGGCAATGGCATAGCTTCTTACACAGTCCGTCATAACCTCGTGATCGCTGATCGGGCAGCTTCCGGTTCTTCCACAATCGCCATCATGATTGCTTCGAATCGCCTGGGCTCGAGCTGTGCGATGTGCATGAAGATTTCGGACAGCGGTCGATCCGATGGAATAACTGTCAGGAATCGGCGCCAGAGTTCAGCACCGGCTTGCATGTGCCACGGTTCGAAATCAACTCGTTCCGTGGCGGTCATCACAGCTTCGTAGCAGTCGTTGTCCATCGAATTGAGGCCATGCAGGCTGACAAGTTCGGCTGTCCCTTTGACAAGCTCATGCGCCAATAGGGGCCAGGCAAATGCCTTCGCAACAATGCGTAGTTCAGTCCTGATCGATCCGCACTCCGCTCCAGCCCACAGCGAACGCGGCGTAGAGCCTGCCACGGAGCGTTGGTTGTTTTCGAATCTCGCCGACCTTTACATCAGTCGTCAAAGAAGCATGAAGTCGATCCGGCGAAATGTCCCACATCTTTGAAGTTGCCTGCACGGCCAGCTCTACCAGACGGAATTTTTTGGATCTTTCGAGTTGCAAAGCTCGGATCAACAGCCAGTTCAACTGCACGGAGACAAGCCCATAGGTCGTCCAGGCCTTCTTCTCCCGAGCTCGTTTCAGTGCATGCTGCAACGTCGCTTCCGCCAACGTTGCGCCGTGTTTTTGCGAGAAGGGGGTGATGATGAAATGGGTGTCGGGAATCACCGATTCGAGACCAGAAACGCCTCGGCCGACCGGCCATCAGGACGGCTTCGCCTCGCCACATGACCAGCGGCATACCGACTGCCAGACGATCGTAGATCGAGATCAGTCTGGGATCAGTCGCATCGATCTCATCTCGGACGAGGTAGTGCAGAGTCAGGGACGAGTGAATGGCTGCCCCTTGAATCAGCATATTCATCGTTAGTCGTTTGTTGATTTCGTCCGTAAAACGTAACTCAGAGGACACGTTGGCCGAACTCCTCGATAGTGAGAAACTAGAGGTGACGGGCCGTGTTTGCCTTGGGCTGTGGAAGTGGCCGCTCAGGGGGCCACTCCGGCTCGAAAGGCGATGGCGCCGGCTGTCGGGCCGGTTCTGGTTGTGACGGAACCGGTGCGGGTTTTACGTCTGGCTCAACTGGAGGTGCTTCCGGGCCGCTTATGCAACTAAAGATTGATACCGACACGCTGACAAACTCGTTTGGCAGTAGGATTCAAATGAAGTGATCTGAACGATCTTACATTCGCGGTTTCTCGAAGAGACGTCAATGATTCGGTTGCTATGATGCTGGTTCAGATTGATCAACAGTCCTTTGCGATCAAAAAAATTCGCTGGCACATTAGACTCAAGGGCAACTCGATGACTTCTGAACACTCGGAGATCGACCATGCGACTAATTCTACTGCCTCTCATCCTTGGGGCTGTGCTCGTCTATGTCCGCTCTAACTCGTTCATGCCGACGATCCTCAGTGGTCTTTACGTCTCCGCCTTCGCTGCTGGTGAGAAAGGGGCGATCCACGCGTTTCGGTTTGACTCGAAGACCGGAACACTGAAGCCTCAGCACCGGACGACCGACGTTCAACATCCGTTCTTTCCTGGTGATCTCTCCGGACGGCCGTTTTCTTTACTCGATCGACACCGACAAGTTTGGAGGCAAGGAAGACGAATTTGTCGCGGCATACTCGATCAAGGCTCGCACCGGAAACTGGAACGGCTGAATCGGCAATCGGCCAAAGGGACCGCTTCGTGTTATCTCGACATTGATTCGACAGGGAAGACGGTCGTCCTGGCCAATTATTCAACGGGAAGCGTTGCCGCATTGCCCGTGCAGGCTGACGGTTCCCTGGGAGAAGCGACTTCGTTCGTCCAGCATGAGGGTTCGAGCGTTAACCCAAAGCGGCAGAAAGCTCCGTACGCTCACAGCATCGTCATCAGCCCGGACAACCGGTTTGCTCTGGCCGCTGATCTGGGTATCGACAAAGTACTGATCTACCGACTGGACGCCGCCACTTCGAAACTGTCAGCCAATGAGGCGCAGTCATCGGTTTCTGTTGAGCCAGGCTCGGGTCCTCGGCATCTCACGTTTCATCCAAATGGCAAGAGCGTTTACCTGATCAACGAGCTGAAGAACACGGTCACATACTTCGCCTACGAACCTGATGTCGGAAAGCTGACCACGCAGCAGACGATCTCGACGTTGCCGGCTGACTTCGAAGGAGTCACTCACACGGCAGACGTGAAGATCACTCCAAACGGAAAATTCCTGTACGGCACGAACCGAGGTCACGACAGCATCGCCTGCTACCGAATCGGCGACGATGGAATCTTGAGTCTGATCAAGATCGAACCCAGCCAGGGCAAAGGCCCGCAGAACGTGCTCATCACGCCGGATGGCAAATGGGTCATCTGCGCCAACATGCCCGGCAACAACGTCGTCGTCTTTAAGATCGAATCGGAAACCGGCGAACTGACAGCAACCGGTGAACCAGTCACCGTGCCGATGGCATCGTGCATCCGTTGGCTGCCGTAACGTTAGTTCTTCGTTCGCGACTTGCCTTCTTTGGTCAGGGCCATCGAGGGAGCTTCGTTTCAAACTCTTGATATGTTCGACGCGGCGGAATCGGAGGGCGGACCAGTCTGCGTCGATGGCGACCTGCCGAACACCTTCGAAGCCGGCCTCGCCCACGGCATTCCAGCCGTTGTCACGGTTGAATTCGCAGTCGTACTTCTTCGACGTTCCTTTCGGGTAAGCAAACCAGATCACCGGGTCGCCCTGTGCTTGTGAAAGTGTTTTCGCGGCCGTCGCAATCTCTTTAAGAGTCTTCACGAAATAGATAGCGAAGTTAATTTTGCGACCACGTTTCGTTTTTCGAAAAACCTGGACCTCCTCAAGCAGTTGCAGCTCTGCTTCGAAACTCTCCGGACCATTCAATACGAGGACCTCCCGGTGGTCTCCGAGATTCAGTTTCTTGAACAGGGGCGTCATGAGTTTGTCTCCTCATCGGACAGATTTGCTCGTCTCACGGTTCATGGTTTATCGAGTTGCTGTTTAACTTTCGATCGAGACTTGTCTAAGCTGGCTGAGTGTGTTGAAAACTGGACCGTTCGCTTTCGTGGTCGCAATCAATGTCGACAGACCGTCTTCCCATCCTGGCCTGCTGTCTGGTTCTCGTGACTCTGGTTCTGCCGAGCCAGGCAGCAGACTCTGTGCCTCTGTTCGAATCCGATGTGGCTCCGGTTCTCGCCGCAAAATGTGGTAAGTGTCACAGCAGTAAAGTTCAGAAGGGAGCCCTTGATCTTTCTTCGATGCGCGGGCTGCGGACCGGTGGCGAGTCCGGTGAGTCTGCCGTTGCTGAATCTGCCGACGACAGCCTGCTGTGGATCATGATCGATGGCGGCGACATGCCTCCCGAAGGACAGCCGCCGCTCAGTGATAAAGAGCGGTCGATCATTCGCAAGTGGCTCCAGACCGGAGCCAAATCCAGCGTGCCGATTGAAGCGAACGAGAAGAAACTGAATCAGCACGACGTGCTGCCCATCGTGCTGCTTCGATGCACGACCTGTCACGGTGCGAGAATCAAACAGGGCGGAGTTGATCTTCGCACTCCGGCTTCAATGCAAAAAGGTGGCAAGAATGGTCCGGCCATGATTCCGGGCGACCCGAACACCAGCCTGATGATGCAGCGCATCGAGAGCGAAGCCTGTCCGCCTCGTGACCTTCTGCTGAAGTTTTTCGTGAAGAGGCCACCGGCTTCGGAAGTGAATGTGCTCCGTGACTGGATCGCTGCCGGCGCGCCCGAAGGCAATGTCGTGCCGGATGTCGCCACCACAGAACCTGACCCACTGGTCACGGACGAGGACCGCGAGCACTGGGCCTTTCAATCTCCGATTGCACAATCGAGTGCGGCATCGATTGACGAATTCATTCTTGAGAAACTCCAGGAGAACGGTCTCGATTTTTCCCCCGAGGCAAACCGGGACACTCTGATTCGGCGGACCTATCTTGATCTGATTGGTATCCCGCCAACTCTGTCAGAATGGAAAGAGTGGCACGCCAACGACGACCCGAAATGGCACTCGCAGCTTGTCGACGATCTGCTGGCTTCTCCTCGTTATGGAGAACGCTGGGGTCGCTACTGGCTGGACCTCGCTGGCTATGCCGACTCGGAAGGCGGCACCTCGGCTGACCCCGTTCGGCAGGTGGCATGGAAGTATCGCGATTATGTCATCCGGTCGTTCAACAATGACAAACCGTACGACACTTTCCTGATGGAGCAGATCGCCGGCGACGAGTTAGTCGATCACGAGAGCGCTTCCGTGATCACCGAGCAGATGGTCGACAACCTGATTGCGACTGGCTTCCTGCGGATGGGGATGGACCAGACCGGATCGCGAACGATGAACTTTGTGCCGGAACGACTTGGCGTCGTCAGCGATGCAATCACCGTGCTCAGCGAAGGGCTGATGGGTTTGACGATGGGCTGCGCGAGGTGCCACTCACACAAGTACGACCCGATTCCCCACCGAGATTACTATCGCTTCAAAGCGATTTTTCAAGGCGCCTTCGACGAGCACGACTGGCTGACGTTCAAGAATCGAAAACTCAACGTCGACATTCCGGAGCGGCGGCAGCAGTACACCAAGGTGAATCCACCGCTTACTGCGGCGATCAAGAAACTCGAAACGAAGCTGAAATCCAGCACGACGGCGCTGCAGGTTGAATTGCTCCGTCAGCACTACCCTGAGCAATCACAAGCAGATCGCGACGAGACGGTGCGAGCCCTCAGAATCGCCGACAACAACCGCTCACAACCGCAACGAATTCTCGTTGAAATGCTGCAGAGCGTTTACATCCTGCCCGACTCAGAGCAGCCAGCTTCCGTCGTCGAAGCTCGCCGAGCTGTCCGCGACATCGAGAGTCAAATCACTAAAACACGCCGACAACTGGCACCGCCTCCGACGATTCGTGCCGTGTGGGATCGCGGCGAGCCGTCGCCGACTTACATCCTGCGGCGAGGTGAGCACAACAAGCCTGGCCCCTTGGTCGGTCCGGGAGTTCCCTCAGTGTTAACGGATGGGCGGACGCCGTTTGAGGTCAGGCCGCCGTTTCCAAACGGCACTCGTCGAACCGGACGACGTCTTGCTTTTGCCAACTGGCTGACGCAACCCGAGCATCCGCTTACCGCAAGAGTTATCGTCAACCGGGTGTGGTATCACCACTTCGGAACGGGCCTGGTGAAAACGCTCGAAAACTTCGGAACAAAAGGCGACCGACCATCGCATCCAGAACTTCTCGACTGGCTGGCGGTGAAATTCGTCGAACGGGATTGGAACATCAAAGACCTGCACCGGCTCATGATGAATTCGCAGACGTATCGACAATCCAGCCGCATCACAGACGACCGCCTGAAGGCCGACCCACAGAACCGACTGCTTTCACGAATGTCTCTCCGACGGATGGACGCCGAGGCATTGCGAGATTCCCTGCTGGCCGTTTCAGGGCGACTCGATGAAACCGCTGGCGGCCCCCCGGGCACCGTCTCGGTTGACGGAGACGGACTGGTCAGCGTGGACTCGACCGGCAGCAACCGCTGGCGGCGGAGCATCTATGTGCAATATCGCCGAACAGAAATTCCGTCGATGATGGAAACGTTCGACTACCCCGAGATGGGACCTAACTGTCTTTCCCGCAGCGTGTCGACGGCCTCACCTCAATCGTTGATGCTGATGAACAGCGAACACGTTCACGAGCTGGCGGCATCGTTCGCTTCGCGAGTCGACTTATTGCAGAAGAAAAACGATTCAAAATCTGCGAGCAGTATTATCGATACGGTTTATCAACTCGCATTGAGCCGCTCACCGAGCGACGTTGAGCGGCAGGTCGGCACCGAAACGTTGAAGGAGTTGGAGACCGTTTGGAAGAGCAACTCGCACGCGGCGTTGGAGACCTACTGCCACACGATTCTGAATTCCGGAGCATTTCTCTACGTTGATTGATTCTTCCGTTCCTTTTTCAAATTCAAGCGCATCCACAATGACGGACCGATCACCACTTCAGAATTCGCGGCGTGATTTCTTCGCTCGAACAAGCGACGGGCTGCTCGGCGCGGCGTTGACTCACCTGCTGTGCGACGACTTCTTCGGTGGGAGTTCCGCGTTCGCGGCAAAGACCGACGAACCGGGCCCAGTACCAGTATTCGACCTCAAGCCGAAGAAAACTCACCACCCCGCGCAAGCCACTTCCGTTATTCAGCTCTTTATGAATGGCGGTCCCAGCCAGATGGATCTGTTCGATCCAAAACCGGAGTTAGGACGGCTCGACGGAAAACCGTTTCCGGGCAATGTTGAAGAGATTGGTAATTCCAATGCCCAGGACATTGGCGTGATGATGGGCGGTCAGTACGACTTCGCTCGGCATGGCGAGTCGGGCATGTGGATGGCGGACATTCTGCCACACACTTCTCAAATGGCGGATGACATTTGTCTGATCAATTCGATGTGGACCGACCATCCGAATCACGACAACGCTCTCTATAAAATCCACAGCGGTCGGTTGTTCATGGGTTATCCAACGCTGGGCGCCTGGACGGTTTATGGCCTCGGTTCGGAGAATCAGGATCTGCCCGCGTACGTCGTGCTGAACGACCCTCTGGGACCGCCCAAGAATGGCACTCGCAACTGGACGTCGGGCTTCCTGCCACCGGTGTATCAGGGGACTCGGTTTCGCCCGACAGGGTCTCCGATTCTGAATCTCAAACCGCAATACGAGCAGCCGTCGGCGGGTCACGGATTCAGCACGGGGATTGCTGAAAAAGCTCGACGAAATTCACCGAAAAGATCGACCTTACTATCCGGAACTCGACGCTCGAATCGAGTCCTACGGTCTGGCAGCGAGGATGCAGTTGTCGGCTGGTGAGGCTCTCGATCTTTCGCGCGAGGAAAAACACACGCATTCGATGTACGGCGTGGGAGAAAAGTGGACGGACTCATTCGGACGACGATGTCTATTGGCTCGGCGCCTGGTTGAACGAGGCGTTCGCTTCGTCCAAATTTTCCTGGAAGAACAACCGTGGGACAGCCACGCCGATCTGTCAGCCAATCATCGCGGTGCCTGCCAGCGAACGGACAAACCAGTTGCTGGTCTGCTGAGGGATCTCAAGCAACGAGGCCTGCTGGATTCAACGCTGGTCGTATGGGGCGGCGAGTTCGGTCGAACTCCGACGACTCAGAAGTCAGCCAATGGTTTCTCTGGCCGAGACCACAACATGCAGGCCTTCACCTCGTGGATGGCCGGTGGCGGAATCAAAGGCGGCACCAGCTACGGAACGACTGACGACTTCGGTCACGCCGTCGTCGAGAACCCGGTCAGCGTTCACGACTTCCACGCCACAATCCTGCACCAGCTCGGGCTGCATCATCAGGAACTTTTCTTTGAGCGATCAGGACTCGAAGAACGTCTGACAGGCTTCGAACCGCCGCGAGTCGTTCACGAAATCCTGAGTTGACAGGATGGATTTTCAAACCACGAATTGACACTAATAAACACGAACTTTCAAAGCTGAGACGGCGACTTCTTAGTGTGTATTCGTGTCCATTTGTGGTTCTTTTCGGATGAAGGAGAATGGACTCATGATGAACCGTCGAGATGTCCTGAATCTTGCAGTCGCAGCTGGAGCATCCGCTGCAATTTGTCGATCATCCGCAGCGGCTGATGAAGACAGTTCGGCGGCAAATCTTAGAATCGTCGATACGAACGTCAGTCTGTTCCACTGGCCGTTCAGACGATTGCCGCTCGACGAGGTAGAACTGCTCGTAGCAAAGTACCGAACGCTTGGAATCAACCAGGCATGGGCAGGCACGTTTGAGGGAGTGCTGCACCGCGATGTCGCCAGCGCGAATCAGCGGCTGACCGATGCTTGCGTGAAGTACGCGGAACTCGTTCCGATCGGCTCGGTCAATCCAGAGTTGCCTGGCTGGAAAGAAGACCTCAGGGGTTGCCACCAGAAACACAGCATGCCGGGAATCCGTCTGCATCCAAACTATCATGGATACACGCTGGACGATCCTCGGTTCACGCAACTGCTGGAGCTTGCGACTAAGGCCGGGTTGTTCGTGCAGATTGCGGCGACGCTCGAAGACACTCGCACGCAACATCCTCAACTACAGGTTCCCGATGTCGATCTTGCTCCGTTGGCCGATGTCGTAAAACGCGTCCTCGGGGCTCGCGTGCAGCTTCTCAATTTCCGTCCTCGAGGAGCTGCTTTCGAGCAGTTGGCCAAGACGACGGATGTGATGTTCGATACGGCTCGCGTCGACGGGACCGATGGGATTCCGAAACTCGTCGAAGCGCTTCCCAACGACCGAGTCCTGTTTGGAACCCACGCTCCGTTTCTGATCCCCGAAGCCGCGCTCATCCGCGTTTACGAATCCGGACGGCTGGATGACTCGGCTCTGCAAACCGTTTACGCCAGCAATGCCGATTCCATGTTCTGGAAGAACGGAATATGAATTCTTCATTACGACCAGGGTTGCCATCGCCCGAGCAACTTAAGGAATACCGTATCTGGGATTCCTATTTTACGCCGGCGTATTCGCACCCCGGATCGGACGGAAGCAGCACGCTTGTCGCCGACATCGAGCGTGCGATGCCCGCAGTCAGGAAAGGCGAATTCGAAAAGCTTTGCTACTTTCCTCACGTCGGCATTGGAACAACTAGTGACGTGGACTTCGAAAAGATGATCCGGTCTCGACCGGAAGTCACGCTCAAGGCGATGGAGCGGTGGCCGAAACTTCTGCTGGGCATGATTCAGCTCAACGCGAACGATGTTCCGGCATCTCTCGACGCGTTGAACCGTTGGCTGCGGGACGGACCAATGCTTGGTGTCTATTTCCGCGGCGGCGGAATCGGATCGCTGACCTGCACCCATCCAAACTTCCATCCGCTGATCGAACGAATCGCCGAACTGAACGGCGTCATCATGCAGCACACCTGGTTTGTCACCGGCGGGAAGCAAAGCCCCGGCGCATCAACACCTGCTGAACTGGCGGAAGTCGCCGCGAAGTTTCCCGAGCAGAAATTCATTTGTGCTCACGCCGGCGGCGAGTGGCAGCGCGGCATTCGTGCCGTTCAGAATTCACCCAACGTCCTTGTCGAGACTTCCGGATTCGATGCAAGTGCTGGCTTTATTGAGATGGCCGTACGAGAACTCGGTGCCGAACGAATCGTCTTTGGCAGTCACTTGCCGTCGCGATCTCTCGGCACCGAATTGAGCAAAGTCATTGCCGCGAACATCACCGAAGCAGACAAACGTCTGATTCTCGGCGAGAACTTTCGCAAGCTAATTCAGCGACCAATTGCTTAGAGCATTTTCGGCGTTCGCGTGCAGTGAGCCGTTGGCCGTAAGGCCTCGGGCGTCCGGCCGCTGACGCGTCACGGCTCACAGCCGTACTGAAGACGAACTCTGAAAGTACTCCAAGGCTGCGATCAGCACAGAACATGGCCAATCTAAATTGAGATTGAATGGTCGATGTTCTGCGGTTTCAGGTAGTTGTACTCAAACCCGATTTCGTCGTTCCGTATGTCGATGCCGTCTGAGATGGCTCGCAACTGGCGGCGGAACTGGCCGACAACCTGGTACGCTTCGAAGCAATGTTCTTTCGTGAATGCCATCAGCTCACCCGCGCGCAGAATTGATCGTTCGGTTGGTTCGCTCAGCAGCCACACCATTCCCGTCTGGCCTAAAGCGCGTTTGCGATCAGGGAGAGCTCTGTAGTAGTCGTCCCTTGAAAACATCGGGCGATCGCCTTCCGGCGCGTGATCAGGCAGTGCGCTATACATCGCCACGGGAGCGTTGGGGACCCAGCCATACGCTCCGAACTGACCGTTGTTAACGGCCGCGTGTTGTGCGCTGGCTCGGAAAATGACGTTCGCGGCGATGTCGAAGAGTTGCTCGCGAGTCGTAATTTTTTCAGGGAAGCCCTTGATGCCACCTTCGCTGGGATTGCTGACTTCCCTGGCCCATGTCTGGAGTTCGGGATCGTTGATAATGTCCTCGTTGGTCTGATACCAGATCCCGAGAATGCCGCGAGCATATTCGCTGATTGCTGCGTAAACCTGTTTTGCGTCGTCGCGGTAGAGATATCCAGGCAGGTCATTAACGTCGCGATGTTCGAGATCCATATCAAGGCTGCGGTCTTGATATTGCCACGATGCCCAGGTCATGCGAACCAGATTAATATTTCCGGTGTGTTTCGCAGCCATCGACTTCGCTATCTCACCATGATCCGCCAGTAGATTTTTTCGAGCCTGTTCGTTAATCGCCAGAGTATGCTCGAAGTGAGGCAGCATGAGCTGGTTCAACGGATGGTCGGGATGAAGATTTCTCAACGTGGCGAGTGCAAACACTTCGCTGACCAGATGGGTTTCTAGGAGGTGTGAGATCGATTCGTGGTAGTGCGAATCCGACGCCTGCACGTGGCCTCGCGCCATCATCCAGTCCCATCGTCGGTTCAGCGGTGTGAAGACCGGGTTGCGATCTTTGATCTCGCGAGGCTTCAACTGAATCGCCAGTGGCATCAGCACACCGTCGTTGTCTGTGTAGAACAGGGTCGTGGGTGCTGCCAGAGTGGCGTTGCCTCGGACGTGTTCCTGAACCGGACTGTCCCAAAGCATGGGGTATTCCGTCATGTAAACACGACCGGCCTTCATCGCTTTCTTGAAGTTTGTTCGATGACGGACCATCAGGACTTTGTCCGCGGCCTTTGCGAGAGCATCTCCGGGGTTGTCGGCGCATCGTCGAATCGCAATTGGATTAACGCCGGCCATACGCTGTCGTGCAAAAACGGCGTCTGATTCCCAGTCGTCCTTAACGCTCGGCGGCGGAATCGTTCCAAGCAGTCGCTCGAACGAAGAGTCATTATGAGTTCTCGCGGCGAAGTTGGTCAGTTTTACCCATGCCTGACGCAGCTTCATGCTGCCTGCGTGTGTTCCGTGTCGAAAAAATTTTGGCCCGGTAAAGCGAACTTCCGGCGGCAACTCCGAGATGAACAATTCCTTCGGCGGAATGATGCCGACCAGTTTGGTCATTGCCCGTCGGAGCTTACTGGCGCCGGGCCACGGTCCAAGTTGAGCCGGAAGCCGTTGCTCTTCATCCAGGCCCTCGTCGTGAGCGAAGGGGAAACGTTCTTTGTTGATGGCAATCGTCAACTGCCGTGCCCGTTGCCGATCGTTCGAAACGTGCTGAGGAAGCTGGTACGGACTGGGATTCGAAATCCGGCTGATTGGTGTCGAGGCCATAGTCACGGTCCTGCGTCGCTACTCAAGAAAACGGAAACAATTGAAGTTCGGAAACGATGCCAGGTTATCTAAGAATCGTTTTTGGATGACGCCGAAGCCTGCGACGTTGGCTCTTCGACCGCCGTGTGTAACTGTCCCTGAGAAGGTCGCCGCCACAGACGGATTCTTCCAAGGATACTGTTGATTCGATACTGCGCCGTAGCCAGCGAGCGGGGGTCGCTGAGATCCGAGACTGATGATCCACGCGGCGGACGGAGCGATGGCGGGCTGTTTCGAGGGTCAAAACGAAGCCCGTCGCTTTCAGCGGCAGACAACAACCGATTCAGAACGAGTTCACCGAGCGTGTGCCACGGATGAGTCCGTTCGTCCCACTCCAAAGAAGCGTCGTACCACTCCAGTGAATCTTCTCGACTCGGCGCGTGGAACTGCGCCTGCAATTCGTAGGTCACCGGATCGCCATCAGTCAGTCGGTCATAAAGTCGCTGGCGAAGGTAGTCGCGACTGCGAGGCTCGCCTGAGCGACGGCTTTGATTCCAAAGCGACTTCACATCTTCAAAATCGGTAAGACCTTTGTCGTGATCAGATACCGCATGGTCAGACGTCGGCAGAAGCCTGAACCGAACGAGATAATGGTTGCCATCCGGAACTCGCCACTCAAGGACAAGCTGGTTGTAATACGTCAGGCAGGTGAAACTCTTCGGTGCTCGCCGCAGTCCAGCGACAAGCCCTTCACGAAGCGTTTTGCTGTTCGCAATCCGTTCTTCAAACTTTCCTATAGGCAGCATGTGCCATGCGTCTTTGAGGCTTCGGATTGGTGCGAACGAGCCCGTCGCGAACAGCATGTCCAGCGGACTATTCTCATCAACGGACAGCCGGATTCCGCAGCCTCGAATATCGAGGCTGGTGTCGTCGGCCTGCGTGCGATTTGCAAATCGAAGCTGAACGGGGAACTCTTTGTTCTGGCTGAAGAACTCGTTCGTCGCGACGTCCTTCAAAGCCGGCTCAGAAAAATCCGCTTCAGTCAACGGCTTTGAGCGCAACACACCGCCGGCACCAACACCCTGGCGATAAAGCGTCCGCCGGCCGATCAACATTGGCTTGACCATCATCGGCAAGCCAATGAAGAGATCACCCCATTGCCAGTCGTAAACGTCGGATTCGATGTTCTCGGTCGACCAGGGATCTTCGTGGCATAGTTGCTTCCACGTTATCGGTACGAAAAGCAAACCTTGCACACCGTAGAGGTAGGCCCAAATCGTGTAGTCATTAAGGTTGAGATACATGCCAGCGCTGGCAGCGAACGTGACGAATACGATCATGAAAATCCAGGCGATGCCCTGCCAGATCCAATCGCGAGCTGAGCCCAACGCGAAGTAACTGAACAGTGCCAGAGCCAGCACCCAGACTCCGAGCATCCGAACCGAATGATCAACGATGTGGGTGTTTAGACGGTCGGTTTCCGCGACTGTGAAAATCTGCGCGGCAACATGCGGTTGAATCAGCGTGAACATTCCGACGATGGACAGGATCACGAACTGAGCCATCCAGATCGTCCACAACTGTGGTGGTCGTCCCTGGGCGATCCCCGCATCGTCCTGAGGCGGATCTTCACTATCGCCAATCAGCCAGTAGTAAGCGTTAAGGATTCCAAGGAAAGCTATCGTGATAATCGAAACTGTAAGACAGGACGGCAGAAAGAATGTGGCTTCTGTCGATGCGTAGTCGCGATAGTCTGCGCTGACTTCAAGTACGCCAACCCTGACCCACCAGACCGTCAGCAAAGTCCAGATTGTCCATCCACTCGACTTTGTAGGACATTGTTTCAGCAGCGTTCCCAAGAGCGTGACGCCCATCAGCAAACCGATGTAGAGCCCGACGCGCTGCGCCAGCAGACCACCATCGACACGTCCCCACTGAATCCCGATTGTCCAGAACAAAAAGACCAGGACAAAAATTCTGGCCAGTGGCCGGCGAATCGATCCGCTCAGCAGTCCGAATAACGTGAACAGGGCCGCGCCGAGAATTGACGGAGCCGACTGACGAACGTAGTCCGCCGAAATGCTCCACGAGATCGCCTGAGTCGGTCGTGCTTCGAGTATCAGGTGTCGGACGTCGGGCAATGGGCCCTTGCCTTCAGGGTTTGCAACCCAGGCCCGGAGACCTTTGGGAGGATCAGGAAACTCGTCAACCGCACTGATCCATTGAGTGATTCTTTCCCATGCTGCCTGGTCCTCAGCATCCTGGGCAGTCAAGCTACGTTTACCGGCCTTGCTGTTCTCGCTGCTGCTGTCGATTTGGAACAGCGGCGGTTCACAGTCCAGCAACCATTTTTTGACGACCTTCCATCCAGCATCTGTGTCGGTGACGTTTGTGCTTCCCGCAGCATTTTTTGCCCAGAAACCGTCGTAACGCGACTCCTCAAAATCTTCGGGATTGTCATCAACCGTCGATTCATTCTCCTCCATCCTGGCGAAGAATTTTTGGACGGCGGGAGTCGGAGTCGCAACGGCCTTCAGTCCGAGAACCCATTCGTGCAGATCATCCTTCGGCTTGACCAGTTCAACCGGAGGCTTCTTTCCGCGGCTGTACTGCAGGATGAAATCCGGAAAGAACAGACTCAAAGTGCCCATGATCAGAAGCACCAGAAACTGCAGTAACCATAATGTGGGAAATTCTTTTCGCATGTTCCCCGGGACCCGATCTCAGCCAGACAAATTCGCAGACGGCCGAGAGATGCCAACGCACCTTCTTCGTTAAACCGCACTGCTGCTGAGGTTCAATCTGCACGCGAGTGTTCTTGCGTGCTACAGATTTACCTCCGCCAGATCTGATATCCCTCATTTGTGACAGGGGCTTGGCGGGTTGTCACGTCAGGCGCGAATGTTCTGCCGAACGCCCGGTTCCGAGCGAATCGATTAGGACGATCACGACAATGCACGAACGCTCTTCGGAACAGATACATTTTCGGCGTAGATACGCCAGTGAGGCGGAGCGATGGCTGTCTAACGGAGAATTGCTAGCGGAGAATTGAAGCTGACGTCGCCACGGCTTGAGGCTCAGTCGGTTGCTCATTTTCTGTGACGACTGTCTCCAACTGCTCGATCAAAGTCGACTGACTCCAGGCGTCACGCAGGACGATCGGCTCGTTGGGCTTTGCTGGCGAGAACACAGCAAGCGTCGGAATGCTGTCTCCTCCCAATCGGTTCAGTAGATCTCGGATCTCGTCTGAGCCATCGGTCCAGTCGGCTTTGAGCGTGACGAAGCCGTGAGTGTCAACGACGTCCCGTGTGGAATCTGTGTTCAACGTCGTCTTCTCGACGACTTTACATGTGAGGCACCAGTCAGCCGTAAAGTCGACCATCACGGGCTGGCCATTCTCCAATGCTTCAGCCACGGCCGCTGGCGTAAACGGTTCCCAGTGAAGTTTCTCGTCGGCAGAGGCGAGGTGATACCCGTAGCCACTGATGACACCGACCGTGCACAACGCGAGGAATCTCATTTTCCATCGCGTCGCAGGCGTCGACGAGAGGTCGTACAGATTTCCGATCATCCACACGCCGATGCCAATTCCAAGCAACATGACGAGAGTCGGTACCAGGTAAGACTCATCGAGAATCGACAAGAGGAAAACGGTCGTGCCAAGCATGATGAAGCCGGCGATCTGTTTGAAACGGATCATCCAGTTGCCTGGCTTCGGCAGGAACTTGACGGCTCCTGGGAACATGCCAAACAGCAGGTAAGGTGACGCCATGCCCAGGCCCATCATTCCCCAGATCATGTAAATGACGGCGGCTGGCTGTTGAATAGACCACCCAAGTGTTGGACCGAGAAAAGGTCCGCTGCACGGAGTCGCCAGGATCGTTGCGAAGATCCCTGTCATGAAGGCGCCGCCGAGGCCTTCCTGATGACCTCCGGCTGACGATCCCACAAAACCAGGAATCGGAATCTCAAAAACGCCCAGCAAGCTCAGGCCCATCACGAAAACCAGAGCCGACATCGCAACGAGGAATTCGACACTCTGAAACTGCCCGCCCCAACTCGTACCGGCAAACGCCGCCAGCGTTGCCAACAACATGAACACCGAGATCACGCCCAGCGAGTACGTCGCGTTGAGCAGAAAGATTCGTCCGCGGTCTTCGCCAGCCTGCTGAACGAAGCTCAGAACCTTGATGGCGATCACCGGCAGAACGCACGGCATCACGTTGAGAATCAATCCGCCGAGGAATGCGAACATCAGAAACTGAGGCAGGCCTCCCGCTGCCGCAGCTCCACCTGGCTCCCGGTACTGAAGGTCGTCGAAGACGGCCGCCGACTCATTTGATCCGTTTGTGGTAGACGTTGATGCCGGAGCGGTTGGTAATGACGCATCGCTCACCTGCCCAAGCTCAAATGAGAATCTACCCGGTCGACAACTGCTGAGCATCGCAAACCTGGAAGGTGACCTTGCCAGAGATTCCGTAGCCGCCGTCTTTCGCTGAATCAGCAACGGTGTAATCGCGACTCCAGACGACTTCGTCGTGGTGGATTCGCTGCGTTTTGCCGAGCACTTCGTGCAACTCGACTTTGTGATTGGGGATGAACGCTGCCTTGGCATCAACTGGTTTCAAGCCGCTGACAACGAGTGTCTGAATGACGGTTGGCAGCCCGATGTTTCGTTTGTCGTGATCAAGGGCGAACGTGTGGTATCCCTTTCCCATGCTCGCGGTGATCGACAGCGTGACCTTTTCGCCGGGGGCAGCACTCTTCGGTGAAAGTCGAGCTGTCCAGGCTGAAGGACCGGGCTTCTCGATGCCTCCGACCTTTCGGGTCGGCGCGTATTTGAATTCGTAAACCGGCTTTGCCGCTTTTGTACCACCAAGACTCAGCTCGAACTTCTGGTTCTTCGGACGGCAGCTTGTTGCATCGCACACCTGATAGCGCATCTCGCCAGCGATCTTCACCGACTGAGGGTGAGGCTCCGGCTTTCACTCGGAAGCGGCGGGTCCAGGCGAATCTTGCCTTCGTGAGTTTCGACGATCTCTCCAAGCAGGGCATCGTTCTTGGATTTTGGTTTCGACCGACGCAACGAAGTCGGCATCGACGGGTTCGACGCCGGTTGCTGTTTTGATCTCAAGCTTGGTCCTGCCACTGAACCCTTTGGACGTCGAATAAGTGTGTGAGCCTTGCGGAAGATCGAGGGCGACTTTCACAGTCACCACATCACCGGCCTTCGCCGAGGCTGGTTCGAGTGTGATCTTCGCATCAGACGGTGATGCTTTTTTTGCTATGGGCTTACTGCCGAGGTCGCGAAGGTTGAATAGACCGTTGAGATCCTGAGCCTGCGTCGTGCTATCGGAGTTTTCCAACGAAACCCCGACCACAGCCAGAGCGATGCAGACTGGAAGGGCGACCGCGGCAAAGCGGAACGACTGTC
Source organism: uncultured Planctomycetaceae bacterium (assembly GCA_943787265.1). Classification (GTDB taxonomy): domain Bacteria; phylum Planctomycetota; class Planctomycetia; order Planctomycetales; family Planctomycetaceae; genus JABMPE01. Next base: position 169,019 of record CALSLT010000005.1, read on the forward strand.
TGGCACGTTGGATGAAATGAGGCCTTGTCGACATGAAACTTCTCCGGCCGGTTGAGTTTGAGCGGGCGTGAGTGGGGCTCTGGTGGGATCGCGATGCGGGTCCGTACGACTCACTCCGCGCAAAGCGTTGGCTTTTTCTATCTTCGGAACAAAGTTACCGCGTGAACGGTGAAACGTCGCACAGTTCGAGTTCCGAATGCTGTCCCGTCGTCCAACGTTCGCTGGTTACAGCAAGGTCATGATAGGCGACCTGGCGAAATAACGGCAATTCGAGTCCGGAAGAGTCGGAAACTGGCTGTCGAGCGGCAGGCCAGGCGGCAATCACCGCAAAACTCTATGTCAGGCCGGAAATCGGTTCGCCATGATAGATGTGGTAAGGGCGGTTGAAATCGTCTTTCCACGCAGCCGTGCGGGGAATTCCCAAGGACTCGTAGATCGTTGCTGCCATGTTCTCAGGCTTTTGCGGATCGGCGACGGGATAACCGCCGATTTTGTCCGACGAGCCGATGACTCGCCCTCCCTGGACACCGCCGCCGGCGAAGAAGACCGACTGCACGGCTCCCCAATGATCTCGGCCGGGGAGTTTGTAATGGTTAGGCAGACCGGTGATCTTCGGCGTTCGGCCGAACTCTCCGGCCATCACGACCAGTGTCGAATCCAACAGCCCGGAATCGCTCAGGTCGTCCAGCAACGCCGCGACGGATCGGTCCATCGGGGGAAGGAGTTTGTCCTTCAGATTCGGAAACGCATTGCCGTGAGTATCCCAGGATTCGTTATTGCCCAGGTTGACCTGAACCATGTTGACGCCGGCTTCGACAAGACGCCGTGCCATCAATAGTGACCAGCCAAAAGAGTTGCGGCCATAACGGTCAAGGATTGCGTCGTCCGCCTTCACGACGTCAAAGGCGTGTCGAACTTTGTTGTCGGTGAGCAGCGAGATCGCCCCCTGGCGAAACTTGTCGAACTGCTGCGTCGATGCGAAACCGTCGAGTTCTCGACGCTGCCTTTCGACTTCGTTCATCAGGCCAAAGCGTTTCGCGATTCGTGGCTGCGTGAAGCCTTCCGGCAAATCGAGACTCGGTGCCTGAAACTTCAGCGACTTAACGTTCTCTGTTCCGCGAGCGTGGTGGAATTCGTACTCCGGAAACGCTCCGTAGGTTGTGCCGTTAAACGGCGCTGCATCGACGAACCACGGATCCCGACGCTGTCCCATTTGACCGGCGAACTGACCGGGAATCACTCGCCCGCTCCGATGAATCAAACGCTCCGGCAGAACGACGGACGGCGGAAGATTGTTCGTCGTCGGGAAATGGTCGCCGGCGATGGCTGCGATGGCTGGCCAGTCTTCGGGTTTCGGTTTGCTGGCGTTGAACGTTGGCGGCATGGGCGTCCGCCCGGACAGCATCACCATGTGCCCTTGAGAGTGCTCGTTGTAGGGATGAGTCAGGGATCGCACGATTGACCACTTGTCGCTGCGTTTGGCGAGCTCGGGCATGTGCTCGCAGATTTGCAGGCCGGGAGTTTGCGTCGACACGGGCAGAAACTCGCCGCGAATATTGTCGGGCGCGTCCGGTTTCATATCGAAACTGTCGTGCTGGCCGAGTCCTCCGGAAAGGAAGATGTAAATCACTGAACGCTGCTGTGACCGCGGAGGTAAAGGAGTCGCTGAGTCAGCGGCTCGCAATGCGGCAAGATGGTTAGAGCCAAAACCCAGCAGGCCGACTCCACCAACCTGAAGAGCTGTTCGGCGAGTCAGATTTGGATGGCGAGGAACTCTCATTCGTAAGCCTCTGGCGACTGAATGCTGCAGTTTGAAGTGCAGGTGGCAATTTACGGAGTCGAAATCTTCCACCGCTGAGCTTGCGATGCGACTTCTGCGGGTCGAACGATCGCTCAGGTTGGGTTCGATACGACAATCAGCCTAAAACGATTTTCCGTGACACTCAACGTGTTCTTGCCCGCTTGAGTCTGATTGTTCTGTCAGGTTGTCCGCATTGGCGAAGATATCAAGGTTGCCGGCAGACGAACTCGGCATCAGCAACGTGGTAGCCTGAAATACGTTGCCAGCTCGAATCAAGCTTGTTTATGCTGATTCGCTGGCGTCAACTCTCAGACTAATTGAGCGGTGATGACAAAGCTGTGCTGACGGTGCAGCTTGAGGATCATCGTCCAAAGTGAACTCCCGGAAACACTTTCGTTTCGGAGTCTCGCTGAGGATGAGTTGCCGCGGTCGGACTTTTGTTTTTTGCATTGAGGATAACTTCCGCCTATGGCGCTCGAACGGGCCAACTCGGATTCCGTTTCGGACCAGTCTGTGTACCTGATTCTTCGGGATGAGTTGAAGTGGCGAAATGTGTTTCGCCTTGCTCCCGGACAGGTCACGACAATTGGCCGTGCGCCCACGAACCGCGTCGTGGTTCCCGACGATATTTGTAGTCGGCACCATTGTGAAATCTATCAGGCGGACGGCGAATGGCTGCTGCGGGATCTGGGAAGTCGTAACGGAACGTTGATCGAAGGATGCCGCGTTACCGACGACTGGCCGCTAAGTGACGGCGACCAGATTCAAATCGGTGAATGCAGCCTCGTCTTCACTCCGGATATCACGCGGCCTCCAGACAGCGACGTTTCTCTGGAAAGCGGAACGGAAACGTGCGACGGACTTCCGGCCGTACCGCGCGGAACTCCCGAACCGGAGATCGTCTTTCGAAGACACAAGACTCGATACCACTCGGGCGGTGGTGCGGACGCCATCGGTCGTGATCGCGCCAGCCAGGAACTGGCGAAGATGTACCGGTTGGCTCTCGAAATGGGATCGACTCGGGACATCAAGGAGCTGTCGGAGATCGTTCTCGAAGGTCTTTTCGCAGACGGCAACGTGAGCATCGGAGCGGTGCTGCTTCTGCCAAAAAGTGTCGAACGTCCCGAGCCATCACAACTTCAAGTCGCCGCCTACCGAACAACTGGCGACGAGACTTACGAAAAAGTTTCGAACTCGCTGTCGACCATCGTGCTGAATGATTGGGAAGCAGTTCTCGCTCGGGACATCAAAGAGGACAGCCGGCTCACCGACAAAGCGAGTCTCCAGAAGCTTCAGGCTTACAGCGTGATTTGTGCCCCGATCAGAACCAAGGACGCGATCTACGGGCTGATCCATCTTTATACGACACAGGGTGGCAGCCACCTGGAACTCGACGACCTGGACTACACGCTGGCAGTCGCCGATCAGTTCGCCGTCGCACTCGAACATCTCAAGGAGAAACTTCACCTCCAGGATGGTCTCGCCAAAGCCAAAGACGAAGCAAAGACCCTGCGACATCAACTCGCTATTGAAAGCGACCTCGTCGGTGACAGTCCAGCGATGGAATTGCTGAAGGACACGATCGCACGGGTTGCTCCGACAGATGCGACGGCGTTGATTCGGGGCGAAAGTGGCGTTGGCAAAGAGCTTGTCGCTCGGGCAATTCACTTCAGCAGTGACAGACGCAGCGGCCCCTTTGTCTGTATGAACTGCGCCGCTCTGTCTGAGACCCTGCTTGAAAGTGAACTTTTCGGTCACGAAAAAGGTTCATTCACCGGGGCAGCCGGTCGAAAGATTGGTAAGTTCGAGCAGGCTGACCGAGGCACGTTGTTCCTCGACGAAGTCGGTGAAATGAGCCTTCCTATCCAGGCGAAGTTTCTCCGAGTTCTGGAAGGTCACCCATTTGAACGTGTCGGCGGCGGAAGTCCGATCACAGTCGACGTCAGAGTCGTTGCCGCCACCAATCGAGATCTTGAGCAAGCCATCGAAGAAAAAACGTTCCGACAGGATCTGTTTTTTCGGCTGTTCGTGATGGAGATTGCCGTGCCGGCTTTAAGAGATCACGCGTCAGATATCCCAGTTCTGGCTCATTACTTTCTGCAGAAGTTTACGGCGAAGACCAGCAACCGCGTTCAGGAGTTTTCAGACGCCGCAATCAAACAACTAATGGAGTATCAATGGCCCGGCAACATCCGGGAACTGCAGAACACCATCGAGCGAGCGGTCATTCTGGCTCGCAACTCGACGATCGAGCCGTCGGACATTCAGCTTTCGACTCGGACAACGTCATCAAAAGCTGCCGCGGCGGCTGGGGACGCCGTCAAACAAGACAACAGAGACATCTCGCTCGATCGGTTGGAGCGGGAGCACATTCTCAGCACTTTGGAGCGAACAAACTGGAATAAGTCGATGGCGTCTCAGATTCTGGGGATCGAACGATCGACGCTGGATCGCAAACTCAAGCGATACAAGGTTTCCCGACCATCGCGATCCAGCCGAGAATCTGGCTGATCGTGAACATTTTCTAACCCTCAACAGCGAAAATGTGAGCGGCTGGAACGACGACCCGGGCCGATTGACAACTTTGTCAGATAGAAAGCTGAGATTTTTATTGACTTCACAAACGATTGAGCTGAGAATTTCGCCCATCACCCACCTGATTAATCCCCCTTTTCACGCTCACCAACTCGCTCAGCAGTTTCGGTTTCATCGTTACATCAAACGCTGTTGGAGTTGTGTTTGGCGTAGTTAATCCCCGACGAGTCCCTCCTCTACTTTCGTTTGGATGTCTTCGGCATCCATGACGAAGTGCTTTGCTCCTTAATCTGGCTTTTCTGCGAAATCAGTGTGCGCTTGCACTGCAAATGCGGTTTCTGATTAAGTGAGTTTTTAGCTGTAAGTTTCCTGATATTGCTGACTTGGAACGCGGTCGTTCCTTGTTCTACCAACTGACTACCCCGCTTTGGTTCCCTCTCTAGAGCAGGAGTAAATCCCCATGCCGTTAGCTGATGTGGACGTAAAAATGGACAATTTTGACTTGAATGACGATGGTTTCAGCATGCTCGAAGAGTACCCCGGGATCGATCTCGAGGGACCGCACGTCGACCCGCAGACGGCTACCGTAGCCAAACCGGGTTCGGAAGAAAAAGTCTGCATGCTCGCTGCCCGTTACGCCGCTGGACTTCCTCTCTGGCACAACGAAGACTGTGTCGACCACGGACCAGACGGTGAGGAAGAAGAAGAAGATTAGTTGGCTCGGCAGGTCATCTCCTGACTGCCGTCGTCCAACCCAGAGCCCTCCGGTGAATCTCACCCGAGGGCTTTTCTGTTTTTCAGACGCGTTTTTCCGACTTCATTCACGCCGTAAGCCTCTTTCGGACGACTCAAACGCGGACAGGCATGGGTTGCGAGTGTTGCCCCGCGGCGGTAGATTTTCGCGTTCCCAACTTTTCCATCACAAAAACGGCTGAGACAAGACATCGGCCGAAACATTGCTGACACAGGTGTATCATGGTTCAGAGACCGCGTACAAAGCTTCACAAATCACGATCAACCGCCCGCTGCCCGAAATGTGGAAAAGTTGTTCGACGACGCGTCCGCTGCAAAACATGCAACAAGAAGCTGGCATAGCCAGTTTTTGCTCGCACCGATTTGGCTCCGCGAACAACCGATAAATAGAAGCAGGTCAGGAGGTTTCGCTTCCTGACCTGTTTTTTTGCGCGCAGGCCGTGTTCGTATTTCCGCTGAAAGCACGGGATTGGAAACTCAGCGCAAGGGCCACGAAGGCCACATGGCGACGCGTGTCGAAAACTACCGGCGTCACGACCAAACTATGCCATTGCCACCACAGTGAGTTCATTCGTACGCCTAACGCGAAGCCTCAGCAGCAAGCAGTAAATTAAATCAGGGCAATTTAGGCGGAACATCAGGGAAAGCCTGATAGTGGCCAGAATCCGTCGCACCTAGACTTTCGCTGCGGCCACCCGCAATAACGTGACAATCTATGATAGATTGTCCTATTCCAAACACTGGTGAACCTTCGGACTGAAAACTGATATTCACCAGAGCTTACGCAATGGTCGATTAGTAATAATCGCCATCTAAGCGTAGACCCTCCCCAGGGCAGAGACGGTCCGACGGCACGCAGGTTGTCGCCAGGCAGAAACGGTTCCGGGGGAGGGTCGTTCTGATTCAGGACCGAGCCACCGATCAACGACCACAATCACCCGACCTTCGAAGAGCCACTACTCGGAATTGTTGCCTTCATTCTTTCCTTCGACCGGCGTCGATGACTCGTCAGGAGCCAGTTCATCCGTGTGAACTTCTTCTTCCTGCGATGTGACCGTTTCCTCCGAAGACTTCTTGCGGAACCAGTGAACTTCCATCCGTGAGTATTCGAGCTTTCGCTCAAGCTCCCAGATATCTGGAAGCTGAAAGACCGCGCGACTGGGAGTACGAAACACGAGCAGAGCATTCTCCGAGGTGACGTCTTCTCGCGCGAGCCGCTCCAGCGACTTGAACAGCAATTTTCCAGGCACGATGTCCTGGACCATGCGGTAGGGCGGGTCGAAGAAGGCGATATCGAACGGCGTCATCCCTTCGCAGTTCTTTGGACGGAACGATGTCTTCATGACATCAGTTGCCCAGCACAGTGTTTCGTCCTCAATCTTCAGCGTGGCGACATTCTTGCGAAGCAGCTCGACCGCCTTGCGATCGCGTTCGAAGAAAACGATCGAATTGGCTCCGCGGCTAAGTGACTCCAGGCCGATCGTTCCCGTTCCGGCGAAGATGTCAGCCACTCGCGCACCTTGAAGCTCGTCTTCCAGGTACTCGAACAGGCTTTCTTTCACCTTGTCGGTGATTGGACGCGTCGTGTCCCCCGGATTGCTCAGCAGTTTTCGCCGACCAAATCGCCCTCGAATAATCCTCATCCCGCATTCCTGCCTTTGTCCGAACAATTACTGAAGCCAGGACCGAGCAGAACTTCGTGCGAAGTGTGCGTCAACGCGATCCCTTGCCGCGAGACTGTACCGAATGTTGGCTCAGCAGTCTGCGACACGCGTCGCCAATTTCGTGACCGGCAATCGGAGGCAGAACAAGATTCGTCACCCCCAGTTCTCGTAACGACGGTTCGAGCAGTTCGATGCCTGGATAGCCGACAACCGCGACGTGAATCTTCAAGCTGCGTAACCATGAAATGACCGGCAGGCACTCACCCGGCCAACCCATTGGATCGAGCACCACAACGCAGTCTTTTTCAGAGGACTGAGCCGCGGCAACTCGTTCACGCAGACTGGTCACGTCTCGACAGGCACGCACGGCTACAGTCTGATCAAGGAACTGTCGCTGCAGTTCGGGAGCCCAGCGAGCCTGCTTCTCCAGCACGATGACTTCTGCCAGGACCACGAATCAGCACCTCTGCGAAGTTCTTCTGAAGCTCAAAATTCCTGAACACACCATACTGGTCGCGGGTATTCGGAATCGAGCATGATCCCAGATATACTTTGCCACTCAACGCCTTAACTTCCAATCCGGTCAGCTTGCCGAGAACTCTGCCAGTTGGCAACTTCCTGACAACTGACAAACCGCACCAGCCATATCGAACGAGGAATCTCGATGTCGAAACCAGCTCCGTCGCTCTCAACGATACTTGCCGGATTTTGTTTGACGCTCGTTTTGACCGTCAGGATTCAGGCGGCCGAAAAGCCAAACATCCTGTTCATCGCGATCGACGATCAGAACGACTGGATCGGCTGCCTGGGCGGGCATCCGAAAGTCAAGACGCCGCACATCGACAAGCTGGCGGAACGCGGCACGGTTTTTCTGAACGCCCACTGCCAGGCACCACTGTGCAACCCTTCGCGGACGAGCCTGATGACAGGCCTTCGCCCGTCGTCAACGGGAGTTTGCGGACTGTCTCCGTGGTTCCGGAATCTCGACGAGTTCAAAGACGTCGTGACGCTGCCTCAGTATTTGAAGAAGCACGGCTACAAGACGTTTACAACAGGCAAGATTTACCACGGACGCTACGGTCGGAAAAAGACGGACACCGAATTTGACGTCGTCGGTCCTCCGCCTGGAGTCGGAGTTCGCCCGAAGGAAAAGCTGGTTAAGACTCCGGCCGCGCATCCGCTTGTCGATTGGGGAGTCTTTCCTCACAAAGACGAAGACAAGGGTGACTGGAAAGTTGCGAGCTGGGCTGTCGAACAACTTGAGGACACGCCGGACGAACCGTTCTTCATGTCGGTCGGTTTCTTCCTGCCGCACGTGCCGTGCTACGCAACTCAGAAATGGTTCGACCTCTATCCGGACGGCAAGTCGCTTCTGCCTCCGATCATGAGACATGATCGCGACGACACGCCGAGATTCTCATGGTACTTGCATTGGAAACTTCCTGAGCCTCGTTTCAAGTTTCTGGAAGAAGCGGAACAGTGGGAAAACATTTGCCGTTCGTACCTCGCCTGCACGAGCTTCGTTGATAGCCAGGTCGCTCGTGTGCTGGCCGCGCTGGAGAAAAGCGGCAAGGCCGACAACACGATCATCGTGCTGTGGTCAGATCACGGCTGGCATCTTGGTGAGAAACTCATCACCGGTAAGAACACACTCTGGGACGACGGGACTCGCGTGCCGTTGATTTTTGCTGGGCCAGGAATCGCTTCCGGAGGACGCTGTACGAAGCCCGCCGAACTACTTGACATGTATCCGACGCTGCTTGAACTTTGCGACCTGCCGGAAAACAAACAGCTCGAAGGTCATAGCCTCGTGCCGCAACTCAAAGACGCGAATGCCGAACGAGAATGGCCAGCCATCACGACTCACAACAAAGGCAACCACGGAATCCGCAGCGAAGACTGGCGATACATCACTTATGCCGACGGCACCGAAGAGTTGTACGACATGCGGAAAGATCCCAACGAGTGGACCAACCTCGCGAAGAATCCGAAATACGCGGCCGTCATTGCACAGCACCGTAAGTGGATCCCAAAGATCGATCGCAAACCGGCACCAGGCAGTTCACACCGCGTGCTGACGTTCGAAAACGGTCAAGTCAACTGGGAAGGTGCGGACGTCGCCTCAGACGATCCAATCCCGGAGCTGTAACGAGCATTGCGGTGCCGACCGTTTCTTTGATTCCGCTACGCAACTCCCGTCTGCTGGCGTAAGCCCGCTGCCACCAGAGTTGTGAGCCGTGACGTGTAAGCGGCCGGGCTCCACTCGCTGCCCGAGGCCTTACGGCCAGCGGCTCACTAATGAAGATCGACAGCTCTGGGGCACTTGAGCTATCGCCTTGCGGCTTTGCACAGTGATACGTTGGCCAGTCGGCTTACGCCGACCGCTCGCCTGAATCCTTCGGAAAATTTGACTGAATCTAGCCGAGGAATTTCTTAAGCGTCGCAAAGTCCTTTTTGATTGCTGCCAGATGTTCCGGCACGAGTTCTGGCTTGCGGTGATCGAGGTATTCTTCGTGGAGTGAAATCGGTCCGTTGAAACCAGACTTCTTCAGCAGCTTGAAGAAATCATCTTCGATTCGGCCTTCACCCAGCGGAACGTTTTGAGGTTTGACGCCTTCGTTCCAGACGAAGTCTTTGACATAGACCGTATCGATGTGCGGTTGAATCATGTGGTACGTCACTGGCCAGCTCATCCCGCCTTCGGCGGTTGCATGGCGGATGTCGTACGCAACGCCGATTTCGTCTACAGCGATCCCTTCAAGCAGTCGCCGAAGATCCCAGAGCGGAGCGCCCAGGTAGTTTCGTCCAGCGTGGTTCTGATAAACGGCCGTGATACCGAGTTCCTTATTCATCGCAGCGAGGTCTTTGAACTGCGGTCGCCACTCGTCGATCTGTTTAAGGATCGGCTTGTTGAAGTCGTATTTGAAATACTTCATACGGTAGCGTCGAACGCCATACTTCGAAGCTGTCTTCAGAACTTTCTCTGTCAGAGTGTCGTTCGGATCGTTGATGTCAGAAGTCATTACCGTGATTTCGAGGTTCCGTTTCCTGAGTGCTTCGACGAGTTTCGGAAGTTCATCAGGAACGGCCTCGGGTTCAATGTGGCCTCCCTTGCGGATGGGAGCTTCGATGCCGTCAAAACCGAGATCGGCAATTCGATCAGCCAGCTCATCGAACGTCAGCGAGTTGAATGGTTTGGTGAAAACGCAGATCGAATTCTTCGCTGAAGAATCGGCGGCAGTCGCTGCGTTTTTAGTGATGCTGGCCGACGCAAGACTGCAGCCGGCTGCGAGAAGAAAGTTACGTCGAGGGATCTGAGCATCAGACATAGGGATCGATCTCCGAGGAGTAATTATTACGAATCGCGTTTGCGGCCCTGAATGTTGACGCCGCTGCCGATGATGAGGTTGTTTCGCCAGGTCCAGCGATAGAATGCTCCGGTCTTTTCCGGCGGGAGCACGACCAGGTCATCGTATCCTGCGTCGCGGAACCAGCTACTGAGTTCTTCAGTTGTGTGATGGTACTGGTAGGCCGGGGCGTACCAGTCGAACGTGTCGCAGACGCGGTTCTCCCAATTGGGATGAGTGCTGAAGTTGACCACTTTGCTCAACGACTGCTTGACCAATGGAATGCCGCCAAAGAATGCCCCAAGGCGGCACCACGGTTCGAGCTTTTCGGGAGCCATCCTGGTCGTGCGGCGCCGAAGGAAGTTGTTGAGCACTTCCTGCGGCCAGGTGTTCAGCCGGTAGAGCCACACGGACATTTTACCGCCGGGCTTAACCATCTTTGCGACGGCGTCGAAGACCGCTTTGGTATCAGCGTCGTGGTGCATGACCCCGATTGAGAATGCAAGATCGAACGACCCTTCCTGAAACGGCAGCTTCTTCAAATCGCCTTGAACGAGCCTCACGTTTTCCAGGTGACCGCAAAGGCTTGATGCTTTTTCGACGGCTGATGAATGGTCCGCTCCGAAGACGGATGCACCAGCTTCCGCAGCTACTTTGCAGTAACGACCTCCGCCACAGCCTGCGTCGAGAATTCGTTTGCCGGAAATTTCGCTGAGTTTGAAACCCGTCTTCGCTTCAAAGGTCGCTCGGTCCTCGTCGTCGTGTGCAACTTCGTAGCGATTCCATTGGAGGCCGAAGCTGGCCAGGTGCTCCTGCTCAACGAACCGAGGAATCCCATTGACGATCGGATGAGTCGTCGAACATTTTTCGCACGCAACGACATCACCCGACACCGCCAGCGGCGATGAGCATTCAGGGCAGACCATGTCGTCAGGGATGCGGTTCAACTTGCGGTTTCCGTTAGCCAGAACGTCATGGGAAAATGAACTGAATTCGTAGCCGGAGTGGCAACACCTCGGTCTGTCGTACCGAACTCTTGCGAGTCTGGCTACGTTGAAGTCTCAACTGAATCTTCCCCCGGCAGATGATGGCCCATCTTGTCTCGTTTAGTGGCCATGTAATGTTCACGCTGCTTGACGGGTGGGGCAATCAGCGGAACCTGCTCGACGACTTTCAGATCCCAGGTTTGCTCGAACGATTCTGTCTTCTTTGGATTGTTTGTCAGGAGACGAATCTTTGACAGCCCCAAATCTTTAAGAATCTGCAGGCCGATCATGTAGTCTCGCTGGTCGGACTTGTACCCAAGTTTGTGGTTGGCCTCGACCGTATCGTAGCCCTCGTCCTGAAGCTGGTAGGCCTTTAGTTTCGCAGTCAGTCCAATGCCGCGACCTTCCTGAGGAAGATAGACGACGGCGCCAGCTCCCTCTTCGGAAATCATGCCCATCGCGATGTGCAACTGCTCGCCACAGTCGCACCGAAGCGAGCCAAGGATGTCGCCGGTGAAACACGATGAGTGCATGCGAATCAGCGGAGCCTCGACCGATGACAAGTCGCCCCACACCATCGCGAGAGGTTCCTGCGCTTCGTGATCGACTTTGTAGGCGATGAACTTGGGGCTGCCGAATTCTCCGGTCTCGATATTTACTTCGACTTCGCGATGGATCAATCGTTCGCCGAGCCGCCGATATCGCAGCAGGTCGTCGATCGTGATCATCGGCATGTCATATTTAGCAGCCAGTTCGAGAAGCTCCTCGCGGTCCGCCATGCCAGTGTGCTTCTGGCTGAGAATCTCGATGATCGCCCCGGCTGCTTGCATGCCTGCCATGCGAAGCAGGTCGATCGTTGCTTCGGTGTGACCAGCTCGTCGAAGAGTGCCGCCGTCTTTAGCGAGCAGAATATCAACGTGTCCCGGCTTCACGAATTCGGTGTGCTTCGCGTTTGGGTCGGCGAGCGCGAGAATTGTCTTTGCCCGGTTGTCGGCACTGACGCCCGTTCCGGCGGAAACGTGATCGACGGGTGTGAGAAAGTGCGTTCGGTTGGCCGTGCTGTTTGCCCCTTCCTCAACGAGCGGGGTTAGATGCAGCCGGTCCGCCGTTTCGCCGTCGATCGGCACGCACAGGACACCGCCGCCGTAACGCAGCATGAAAGCAACCTGCTCGGACGTAATCGTCTCGGCAGCACAGATGAGGTCGCCTTCGTTTTCACGATCGTCGGCGTCCAGCACGATGACCATGCGGCCCTGTTTGAGAGCGGCAATTCCTTCGTCGATCGAGCTGAAATCGCTTGAACTGGATTCGTTTTCACTCATAAATCTGGCAGTGCATCGAGTTGACGAAGAGGCGGCCGGGCGACCTCTTCGAGTGGCTAAGTTCACGAATCGGCATACTAGCAATCTGCCCAAAAACTAAACATGCAGCCGGGATGTGGACTACCGTGCTCTCATCTTCGGCGGAATTAGCGGGCTTTGCGGCCTTCTGGCGAACGCTCGAAAACTCGAAGTCAGAAGTCAAAGCCGCTGACTCGGATCACAGTCGCAGCGCAAACGGCGGCCTGACAACTCAGCAGAAGGAGCCATTCTCGCTCGCCTCTTGAATCTTCATCGGGCACGTCAGAACTCGGTGAGTCATTGTTCGCGGTAAGTCCGCCCGCCGCGACAACCAGCAAAGCTGGTAACAAAGGATTCCACAGTCGAGCTGCTTCGCCGCTGTTTTTCCCGCTTAGCCAAAGCAGCGTCCACACGGTCAGAAAACTGACAAGCAGCGGATGCTGCAGAATAGCTCGCCAGTTGGTGAGTCGACGAACTGCCGAGCGCCCCAGAAGAAAGCATACGGGAACTCCCACGGCGAAGATCAATTCGAGCGGGTTGACCAGCCACCACTTCCACACCGTCCGCGTGAACTTTGCATAGAACCCCGCGTGGTTGTGATAATTGTGAACCCAGACGTTGAGCAGGTTCATCTCGCAAAGCATCGAAACCGCCAGCGTCAGGCCTCCAACGGCGACGATGCCTCCGAAAATCGGCTTCCACAATGAAACGGGCAGTACCAGTTTCCGAATCGTGGAAGTGAGCGTGAAGTTTGCATCCGATTCATCTTCAACCTTGGAGACGGTCGCCAGCAAAGACGCAGCGAACGCGATCAGGCCAACCGGCAGAAATGCCAGACTGCAAAACAGTCCGGCCCAGCCGATGGCGCCGGCCACGGCGCCAAGTAAGAAAGATTGTCGCCGTGCGGCGCTCAGCCACGTCCAGGTCAACAAAGCCGCCGGTAGTACGAACAGCACATCCGACTTGGGTATGAAAATCGCCAGTGCCGGCAGCAATGGCCAGAACGCTGCCGCTTGCCATGACGTAGCGCGACCGTGCGATTGCCGCATCAGTAGAAAGATCGGAACAACGGCGAGCACGCAGCAGGCCTGTGTCAGCGAGGTGACCAGCCAGATGACCGCTCGATCTGCCGTCGTCAGTTCCTTACCGGCACGCCTCAGGTTTGTGTCGACAATATCGAACGCCTCAGTGACCGATTGCGTCGCGGTGTTCGCGATGAACTCGGCAAGTGCGGGGCGCTGCTCTATCTCATTGATCAGTTTTCGATAAAGCAGAAACAGACCGGGTGGGTGAGTTCCGACGTGAAGCACGTCGCCTTCCGCCATGAGGTCTTCGTAGTCGTGGAGAAACTTGTCCGTGTTCGGCATCTCATAGCGAGCTTTGTGGAAGTAGCCGGAGGAGCCGGGGTAATAAAGGACGAACGCTGCCTTTGACATTCGCCAGCCCGAAGGTGGCGATTCCTGAACAGCGAGCATCCATCCGAAACCGACTGAGGCCATGCCAAGCAGCCAAGCAGCCAGTTCAGTTCTTGAGCAGTTGGCGATCCGCCGCGAACCCAGCCAGGCAACAAGAATGTAGACGACGCCAGCGATCAGAGATTGGACGGCTCCAAGAACAACTTCCGCTTCGACATCCGTGCTGGAGATACGCTCCCAGGTCCACTCCCCCGGAACTCCTAACGGGATATTCATCAGCCACAAAATCGCCATTGAGATGGCGGAAAGGGCAACGACAGAAATCAGTCCGCGAGTGGAGTGCATGATTCCAGAATTCCGCTCGCATCGAGAGTCGTAGGGTGCTGACAAACGCAGCGCAGGCACACCACTCGATAAAGGCTCGCAAAACATGGTGTGCCTGCGCTGCGCTTGTCACACCCTACACTGACCGGTGGTTGAACTTCAAAACCAAAGAAAAAGCCCGCCGCTGTTATCGAGCGACGGGCTTGTGAATCTTTCAGCGAATGTGCTTAACCGAAATCTCCAGGATTTCCGAACAAGCCGCCACCGCCTGCGGCTGGTTTGCCGATGCCGCCTTTGAGTTTTTCTCGCGGAATTCGGTTCGCGTTGAGTTTGGCCAGCTCTTCTTCGTTGGCCGCTTCTTCCGCGATCCGAGGGTCTTCCTTCAATTGCTTCATCGACAGGCTGACCCGTTTTCGATTCTGGTCGAACTCGAGAACCTTTGCTGAAACTTCCTGGCCGACTCTGGCAACGTCGGTCACTTTGCGAACTCGTTTGTAATCGAGTTCGCTGATGTGGACGAGACCTTCGATGCCCGGTTCCAGCTCGATGAACGCTCCAAAGTCAGTGACTTTAGTGACAGGACCAGTGATGACGGTTTCGGGCGTGTACCGATTGGAAGCCGAATCCCACGGATTCGGCATCATGCCCTTCATCGTCAGGCTGATCTTGTGTTTTTCAGCGTCGATCTTGAGAACCTTAACGTTGATTTCCTGACCGACGCTGAGAATCTCGCTGGGATGTTTAATGTGCGTCCAGGAAATCTGTCCGATGTGAAGGAAACCGTCCGCTCCGCCAAGGTCAACAAAGGCTCCGTAGTCTTTGATCGTTTTGACTTTGCCTTCGAATTCCTGATCGGCTTCCAGGCCTTCCCAGAATTCCGCTTCCATTTCTTTGCGAGCTTCGATCAGGAGCGCTCGCCGGCTGACGACCAGGTTCCTCTTTTGAGGGTTAACCTCGGTGATCTTCACTTCGAGCTTCTGGCCGATGTACTCATCGAGCGATTCGACATACGCCAAATCGACCTGCCCGGCAGGAAGAAATCCTCGCAGGCTTCCGACTTTGACTTCGAGGCCGCCTTTGTTTGAGCCGCTGACCATGCAGCTGACGATTTGATCTTTCTCGACTTCGTCCCAGTTGCCGCCGGGACGAGCTCGACCGCCGCGAAGATTGACCGTGATCAAGCCTTCGTTTTCGTCGACCTTGCTGATCGTGACGTTGATCTTCTTGCCGACTTCGGGAGCAGCCTGGCCTTCAAACTGGCGAAGCTGCAGCAAGCCTGGCAGTCGGCAGCCAAGGTCAACGAAGACGTCGTCGCCGTGGATCGACTGAACGATGCCTTCTTTGCGGGAACCGGTGTCCGGAAGTTCGTTGGACAGCGGATCGTTTTCGACCTTTGCCGCAGTCTCAGTTTCCGTAGTCATGGCGGCAGCGATTTCGGCTTCGATATCGCCGAGTTCTGGCTCAGGCGGAATCTCAACCGGAATGGCAGCATCCTTCGGAGTGCCAGCGGCTTGCTGAACTACTTCTCCATCCGGGCTGACGACCATTTCGGCGGCAGCGGAAGAGATGTCATCCTGAGTCGGGACAGCCTTCAAATCGTCACCGCCGGTTGGCTTCAGCTGGACCTTCTTCGCAGCAGGCTCAGCATCGGCCGAAGCTTCTGCCGGAGCGTCAGAATCCGCAGCGACGGGTGCTTCCGCGGGAGCGGTGGCTGGCTCGGCCGGAGCTTCAGCGGCTGTTTCTGCTTCCGCGGGAGCTGCAGCTTCCGTCGCTGGTGCGGCTGTTTCGGTGGTGGCTTCCTCGGTTGCTACGGTTTCGGTGGCAACTTCGGTGGTGGGGGTTTCGCTGGTTGCCTCTTCGGTGACCGCGTCCTGTTTGGCTGTCTCGTCAGAACTCATAAAACTAATCCTGCAGTGAAAACGTCGTGGCGTCCGGCTTCTAAATGCTGGCCGCTGATTTAAGTCATAAGCACGAGATTACTTATTCGTGCTCGCTGTGTTCCCATCGGTTATCAACTCGTCATGCTGAACCTTTCGATCGTAAAAGCCACAAGTTTCTCGAAGACTGAGATCAGTAGCGTGGGCATCACCCGCCAATAACGCCACCAAGTTGGATCAACTGATAGTGAGCAGCGCCCACTATACTCACTTCTCGCGAACTTTGGCCCGCACGCAACGGAAGCCAAGATCAGCTCGTTTGAAGTCAGCCGGAACCGTTCGTCTCGCCGACGAAGTCAGCAGATCGAACGTTTCCATCCACGAGCCGCCGCGGACGACGGGCGTCGATTTCTGACTTTTTGAACGCCTCGCAGAGCCGTCCGCAGGTGCTCCCTGGTGGCTGTCGTGCCAGTCGTCAGCCACGAATTCCCACAGGTAACCATGCATGTCATACAGTCCCCAGGCGTTCGGCTTCAAGGCCCCGACAGGTGGATCGTTGCCGGCGGCGTTTCCGGTGTGCCAGCCGAACGGATCGAGAAGACTGGCCTTCTTACCAGCATCGCCCTCTTTCTGAGCCTCATCGCCGAACGAGTACCGCGTTTTCGAGCCAGCACGGCAGCAGTATTCCCATTCCGCTTCGGTCGGGAGTCGAACCTCATCGTCCTCAGCAAGCAGTTTTTCGTCGCGAAGTTGCTGTGTAATTTTCTCGCAAAACTGTTTGGCGGTTGCGAAGTCGAACATCTCGACCGAATTTCGAGGCCCAGTCCAGCGACTCGGGTTGTTGCCCATCACGGCTTCGTACAAGTTCTGAGGAACCTCGTACTTCGCGATCGAGAAGTTGTGCTTGAACGTGATCTTCGTCGGAGGTTGCTCGGAAGCCGCTCCGTCAGACGAACCCATCTCGAACGATTCCGGAAACTTGCCCTTGCCAGGAGTGACTTCTACAAACTCCTCGACGAACGTTTTCAATAGCTGACGCTGTTTATCAGACAACGGCTTGGAATCCTCTGCGGCGAACAGTGCTCCCGACCAGGCGGAGACCGTCAACACCGACAATGCAATCAGGACTTTGTATTCAGAAACCATACTTTGCTACCGAGAATTAGACCTTCATTGTTCCAACAGTGCCACGATGTCTACCCGCTGGCTGACGGCACCGCAACGTCGTCGACCAATCTCTCCTCGCTGATGCCAGATTGAATCAACGCCGATTACTGGCCGGTGTCTACCTTCTGCATGAAAGCTTCGAGTATTCTGTTCGCTGTTTTCGTTCGGATTTCGTCCAGCGAATGCTGAAGTGCTTCCCGAAAGTCGCTGTCTGACAGGAATGGTTTGGCAGCCTCGCGCAGTTTCAGGATTGGCAAATAGTCGAGAAGTGATGCTGCAGAGGGATCACCTGTCGCCTCGTAGAAGTTCGAATGAAGTAGTTGCCGAAATGGGAGCGGTAGTGTCTCGACGAACGTATCGATCGACACGGCAAATTCCGATGCGATCTCATTGACTTCCTGTAGTGGCGAAAGGAAAGCGGAACCAATTAAGTGTGTAGACTTTATCGCCCCGAGAATCGCATCATCTACATTCAAAATGTCGCCCGCCTGCTGCACCCCGGCAATGAAAACGCGTAGTTCCGTTCGGCAGCTTGCTTCGCCAGCCCAGCGGCACTGCACGACATCTTTGTTGATCGCGACCAATCCTTTGCTCATCACAAGACGAAGTCCTGATCTGCGACGCGGCGACCTGTCGATTGGTTGATTAAGAAACAACTGAGGGAACGCAAGATAGCGTGCATTCGACCCCAGATTGCCCTGTAACGAAATGTGCACACCAACGTCCTGCGGCTCATTAATCACACCGAGCTCGGGCAAGCTCTTCAGAAATGCAACAGGTGCGTGATAACTTGCTGCTGGTGGCAACGCGGCTTCCAGCATTCGTCGACATTCCGGGCGCCGAGGTGATGGTATGCCGACTGCGCGAAACGATTCCTTCCATCCAATGTGAAGTTCGTCAGCGACCTTGGGAATCTGAATCTCGACGCCCAGTGGAGTCAGAAAGGGAGCTAATTGTGATTCCTCAGTCGACAAAACTTCTGGACAAATTGCATTTGGCAATCTATCCAGAGCACGGTGAACCGCTCGGGCACATGGTGATACGAATTTGTTGTCGACCGCTGGTAAGCGATCAGTTTCTGGACTGACTATCCGTAAGGCTGCCGGAAAGCGCGGCGTACCATAGTCGGTGTAACTCCATGTGTAGTCGCCTGGGCACCACGTCGAATCGATCTGCATCAGCTTCCATTTGGCGAGAAACAGCAACTCGGCTTCAACTCGTCTGTCATCGTTCGGCTCCAACGTCACCGCTGCTCGACTCAAAAAAAAATTGCCACGATGATCGGCGGGCACTCCACGCTGTGCAGCTTCTGCGAGGGGATCGTCAATGAACATCCGCGCTGCATAGTCTGCAGGCGCGTGAAGACAAAAGGCGGCGCCTGCAAGCGGATCGGCTGTGCCAATTGGAGATTCCGCTCGTCGCTGTTGAATGTTTGAGTAATCCAGTTCTCGGACAGCCGCTAAAAGCAGCCCGCGATCGAGATTGCATGACGGATTCAATCGCCCGGCGTCGTTCTGTGACGTTCTTTTTGCACCTGTCATTTGCAGTGGAGACTCACGAAGAATCTCCCACATGATTTCATTGACTCGTTGCCTTACATCACTTGCGGTGAGTTCGGACATCGGCTGATTTACGAACCACAAGTCGTGGCGGAAATGTTCGATCGGAAACTGTTTGGACTGGGCATCGATGTAGCCGCAGGCTGTCGCCAGTCGTGTCGCCACCTCAGGAGAGACAGGTTGATTTTCCGCAATCCAGTTGGGAGTTAACGCAAGGCCGAGTGATGATGGGACCGACTGGTCTGCACGGCCGTCAATCCCGTAGAACCTGATCAGAGGCCAGATCGTGTTTTCGTTTCCTTCAAGGCAAAGGCGCCGTGCGATTTCCGGAGTGCAGCTACTTTCAAGATGGTTGATCAGCGTAGGGATGGCAGTGGAAAATCGGCGAAGCAGAAGAATGGCCGCGGCTGACGCAACCTCCCCGTCCGGGTTTGGGAATAGGTTTATCAGCCACTGCTCGACACGTTTAACCGAATCGGAATCGCACCATAGCAGCCGGTCAATTTCGGCAAGCGTGTGGAGTAATGCTGCGGCGGGAGTACTGCTCATGATCAACGAGCGAAAGCTCGCACGAGTACCTGGATGGCGTAATCGTTGTTTTACCGTCTGGGCAGCAGCGAGTTGAATCGGCTGACACTGTGAGCGAAGCCCCGCCAGGACCACGGACCAATCGCCACTTTCCAATTGCCTGAAACATTCTCGAAGCAGGGATGTCGTTGGCTGTTGAGAAAAGTGCTTCTGGGCAATTTCAGAAACGAACTCTGTCATGCAGGAATAATATCCGCAGTGATCCAGGTTGTCTTCACGCAAAGCGTCAGCTCTGAAACCATTTCAATCAGCAATCGCCAGATTTCAATGATCTGCCTGGCGGAGATTCAGATTCAACCGGGCCGGTCGAGTCGACGATGACTTTGCCGTTGACGATGACGGTCTCGATTCCGGTTGTGAACTGGCGAGGATCGTCGAAGGTTGCGTTGTCGGTAATTGTTTCGGCGTTGAAGATGGTCACGTCGGCGAACGCGCCTTCGGTGATGGTTCCTCGGTCGGGCAGTCGGAAGCGGTTGGCGGAGTAGCCCGTCATTTTGTGAACGGCTTGTTCGAGCGTGTTGAGCTTCAGGTCGCGGACCATCGGGCCGAGGAATCTTCCGACGGAACCGAAGACTCGTGGATGAACGGGGCCGTCGCTGCAGTAGATTCCGTCCGTGCCCATCATGAAGAGGTCGTGCTGGAGGAACGGGTAGACGAGCCGGTCGTCGCCCTCGTTAAAGACCAGCATGCCTGCGAGGCGTTCTTCGATCATCAGGTCCAGCAGCGCATCCGCGGCCGACAGACGGGATGCTTCGACGAATTCCAGCAGCGTCTTACCCTGCCAATGAGCGTTCTCTTTGCTTTGCAGCCAGGCGATGCTGATTTGATCCAATGGTAATCTCATCGCCTCGAGGCCGGCCGCGAATCGCGCGCGGACTCCGGGATCGGTCAGCTTGCCGATCGTGGCGATCGGCCCGTCTTCCCACACATCGTAGGGCAGCAGGTAGTTGATCATCGTCGAACCCGGCTGGTACGGATAAACGTCGAAGGAAACGTCGACGTCGCGGCTGGTCCGATCGAGAAACTCCATGACCTGTTCGGTCTGCTCCAGCGCCTGCGTCTTGAGATGCGAGATGTGCAGCCTCACGCCCGCTCGACGGCAAATATCCGCCGCCTCTTCCAGTGCCGGAAGCAGAGTTTTCTTGTACCGAACATGCGGAACGTAAAGCCCGTCGTACGGAGCCATCACCGACAGAGCTTCGACCAGTTCGTCGGTCGTCGAGAAACACTGCACGATGTAGTCCAGCCCTGCCGACACTCCGACCGCTCCGGCTTCCATGCCGATCCGGATCTGCCGCTGAATCTCGCGCATCTGGAAGTCGTCGACCGGTGCTCGCCCGAACCCGCAGGCCATCGATCGAATATTCGCATACGGCAGGTGCGACGCTGCATTCTGAGCCGAGCTGCCGTCGAGAGCTTCCATGAACTCTTCAAACGTTTCCCAGCCGGTCCAGTCCTGAATCCGCAGCCCGTCGAGCGACCGCAGATAAAACAGCCATTCGCGAGCTGTCTGCTCGTTGACCGGCCCGTAGCCGATGCCGTCGGCCTGCAGAACTTCGGTCGTGAAGCCTTGAGTCGTCTTCGAAGCAAAGTTTCGTTCGCGGATCAGCCAACCGTCAGAATGGTTGTGAACGTCGATGAAGCCGGGGGCGACGATCAGTCCCGTGGCGTCGATCGTGGTTGTCGCAGATGCCTCGCCCAAGTCACCCACGGCGGCGATTCGGTCGCCATTCACAGCGACGTCCGCCGCTCGGCGAGGGCCGCCGGTGCCGTCGATCAGCGTTCCGCCGCGAATAATCAGATCAAACATGCTGTGGTTCCGTTCGTTTCGAAGCTGTCGACAACCCGTCGTCCGAACGTCAGGTGTATCGAGGTGCCGGGCAAGTTTCCAGAACCGCAGGGCTGCCCAAGTGACGCGTCAGGCCGATTGCGCACGGTAAATGGCGAATTACGCACGTCCGGGCGGCGGATTCAGGGTGGCAATGAAAACGCGGTATCGCCAGAATGCTCAGCTTACTTCGAGCTGTTGGGACGGGTGTATCCGTCTTGAATGTGTTGTCTCGTCCTGTTTTGACTGTGTGATTGAGGAAGTTGTTTTATGGCCAAAGAAGAGGCCATTGAGGTCGAAGGTACTGTTGTCGAGGCGCTGGCGAATACTCAGTTCCGTGTTGAACTTGAGAACGGCCACATCGTTCTGTCGCACGTTGCGGGCAAGATGCGGAAGAATTTTATCCGAATCGTGCCGGGCGACCGCGTGAAAGTCGAAGTTTCTCCGTACGACCTGAGCCGCGGCCGCATCATCTACCGCGAACGCTGATCCAGCCCGCTCCGGCCGTTTTCCGCGAAGCCACCACGTCGTGCTCTGTCGCGCGCACGTCTCGGCTTTCGCCCGACTCTCTGCCACGCTGGTGACGAGTCATGCCTGAATCGACTGCGTCGACCGAAGCTCAAATCATGCTGTTTACGGACGGGGCCTGCAGTGGGAACCCCGGTCCTGGCGGCTGGGGTTGTATCCTCAGGCACATGCGAACCGGTCAGGAAAAAGAACTCTCCGGCGGCGCGGCCGAGACCACCAACAACCAGATGGAACTCCAGGCCGTGATCTCCGGCCTGACCGCTCTGACCCGCCGCACAACGGTGCTCGTCGTCACGGACAGCACCTACGTCGCCAAGGGCTGCACCGAGTGGATGATCAACTGGAAGAAGAACGGCTGGAAGCGCCGCGAAGGCAAACAGCTCAAACCGATCAAGAACGAAGACCACTGGCGCGAGCTCGATAAACTGCTGGCGACTCACCAGGTGAAGTTCAAAGTCGTAAAAGGCCACAGTGGCCACGCCGAAAACGAACGCTGCGACGAACTCGCCGTCGCTGAGTCAATGAAATACCGCAACGTGTGAACGAGCTCCCCAGTCAGCAGTTCAACGCGCGCAACTAACACTCCGCGAGGTAATCATGAGTTGGGATGTACTTGTCTTGAACTACGCAGGCTCGCCGCCAAGTGATTTGGCTGATCTGCCGAAAGATCATGAGCCCGACGCCTTGGGGTCCGCCGACTACGTTCGGGATCAGATATCGCGGTATCTTCCTGGTGTCGATTGGTCAGATCCAACATGGGGACTCTACGGTGAAAATGGATTTTCAATTGAGTTCAACACCGGCAAAGACGATCCTGTTGACTCCATCATGCTGCACGTGCGTGGCGACGACGCCATCCCAACGATGCTGCGATTTGCAATTCCCTGCAGTTGGTCGTTACTCGATTGCTCAACAGGCAAGTTCATAGATCCCGAAAATCCCAGCCGCGAGAGCTCTGACCGGCATCAACAGTTCCGTGATCACGCGGTCGATGGATCGGGTTTGCCGATCGGTTGGGTCCAGGCCCCGAGTCCACTTCGCGTTTACAGTGCCGAAGGAGCAATCGAAGAGCATGTCGCTGCTCTTCGACAATTGGATGCCGAGGAACTCAGAAAATGGTGCCTGGAGTCTGGAGTCCTCGGTCTGCATGCAAATGGTGCGCAGCTTTCTGGATGCGATCTGAGCGGTGCAATTCTGGGTGCGTCTGATTTTTCGTATGCCAACCTGACGGGGGCCATTCTTCGAAGTGCAAATTTGAATGGTACGAAGATGTACGGCGCGGACCTCACCGATACCGACCTGCGCGAAACCAATCTCTCGGCAGCGGTCCTGACCAACGCGTGCCTTGCAGGAGCCCGTTTGAACAATGCCGATTTCAGCAACATTAACCTCGGCGAATGCACGTTGATTGGCGTTAATCTCAAGGATGCGGATTTGACAGGGGCCAACTTGGCGAATGCAGTCGTCGAACGCGAAGACTGGTGGGCCGCACTGGCAGAGCGAAACGCCACACCATTGGATTTGAATTCTCTGGAACGTTCCTGGAAGGTCGTGCCAGCAGAGAAGCTGAAGGCCACAAGTTCGGGCGTCCTGCCACCAGATCAGCCGTATTACCAGATCGCACCGAAATGAGCGTGCGCTGGGGACATTCGCACGAAAAATACCTTAGGTCGTACGGACATTCATCTTGCTGTTTGTCGTTAGTTTGAATGAGGATGTCTATCGTCTCAAGGAGGAGCACGATGGTCCGACGTCATGAACTGAGCGATGAACAGTGGAATGTGATCAAGAGTTTGATCCCGGGAAAGAAAAGTGATCCAGGGCGGACAGGTCGTAACAATCGATTGTTTATCAACGCCGTGTTGTTTGTGCTGAAAACTGGCATTCCCTGGGAAGATCTTCCTGGTCGATACGGAAAACCCAACTCGGTTTGGAAGCGGTACGATCGCTGGTGTTCCCGAGGTGTCTGGGAGCGGATTTTCCCGGCCATCGGTGAGTCAGGACTGACAGACGAATTGCAGGAAGTACAGATCGATTCTACCAGCATCAAAGCTCACCCGGTCGCTTCCACCGGACGCCGCCTGGCAGATGAAAAAAAGAAGACGCTGACGAACGACGCTGCCTTGGCCGTTCTCGTGGCGGACTGACGACCAAAGTTCACGCAGTAACTGGCAGGAGCGGCCGGCTTGTCACCTTCCAGCTGACGGTCGGTCAACCTGGCGATGCTCCTTTGGGAGAACAGTTGCTCAAAGACTTCAAACGCGGTGATGTGGGCACCATCATCGCTGACGCCGCGTACGATTCAGACGCGATCCGCAAGCGTGCCCGACAGCTCAGGGCCAAAGTATGTATCAAGCCAAATGCCGGCCGCAAAATGAAAAAGAGATACAACAGGACGGTCTACAAACACCGCAATCTCATCGAACGATTCTTTGGAAGAATCAAACGCTGCCGCCGCATCGCCACACGCTACGAGAAAAAGCCGGCGAACTTCGCCGGCTTCATCTGGCTCGCAGCACTAATCACAGACATGGTCTGAATGTCCGTACGACCTAGTGACTGCCGCATAATTTCGGTGAGTTTCACCGGCCATCACCCGGTATCAGCGTGTGGGTCGCTGGCTTCATCTCCGGGCGTGATAGTGGATGAACGGTTTCACCTCCCGAATGTTTTGAAGACCTGATCGACTGAGGACGACAAAACACCTAACAAGACAATCCACCGGAGTTGCCAGTCGGGTTGAATCGGAACTCAATGTCGTGTCGCAAGCTACATCTCAGACAAAAGGACCACGATTCGGCTTCCGCACGCTAATTGGGCTCTGTGCGGTTCTTCGTACCGGCGCCCTCGGTCACGAATTCTCTGGCTTCAATCTCTCGTGCGTTTTCGTAGTCGTTCTCACATTCGCGTTGACTCCACTCGCAGGGTGGCCCAACCACTCGTGGTTGGGTGCCGAAGGCACAAAAGACCTTGGTAGCACGGACTTCGCAGAGTGGCACAAGATGCCGCGGCTTCAGCTTGCGAGAAGAACGTCACGACTACTACGCATCGCGGTGTCTTCGTCTCCCGGAACTTCGAAGCTGGGTGAGTTGTTATGAGATCGTCACGGTTTCGTTTTCTGAGTCCGCCAGAACGTCTCTGGTGACGTCGACCATGAAGTTTTCGACTTGTACTTTTTCAGGAACTGGTGGCGGGGCGCCAGCGTTCATGCCGACTCCTGGCTTCCAGATCGCCGGCAACATATCGAGGATCGCTGCGCGGTAAGTCGGAAACACCGGATAAGTGATTTCGGGATTGCCGCTTTGATAGTCGGTCATCTTATCGCGAAGCTGATTCGTTGAGGCGCGAGGATGGCGATGGTGCGGTCCGTGCATGAAAATGTCGAAGTTAAAGTAGCATGCAACTTTTGTCAGCCACTTCTGGCCGATAACCGTGCGAGTCCCCAACAGCGGATCGTAGCTCTTCATTCCGAGGTGTTCGGTGAACTTGCGGAAAACCTGAAACACTCCCGCAATCCAGTGAGGAATTACCCATGCCCGTAGAAAGAGAGCCCAGCTTCCGGTGAGGGCAACTGTCGTCAGGATCACCACCCATGTGGTGAACATGGCGACGTACTCCCAACCGATCTGGCGTCGAAGCTGTGGGTCGGACAGTGGCGAGTCGCGATGAAAATAAAGTCTTCCATAGGCGAACGGTGTCGTGAAAACGCCCAGCGGGAATTCCAACCAGCAGAACATTCGTCGAAACCAGAGTGACGTTTTTGGATCAGAGTACGGCCACAGTTCCCAGTCAGTCGGCTTGTTGAGATAAGCGTGATGCCGGATGTGGCTCTCTCGATAGATCGAATACGGCACGAAGATCATGGAACCGATAGCACGGCCGATAACAATGCTGACTCGGCGCGACCCGCAGATGGTCTGGTGTGAAGCTTCGTGGAAACAACTGGTCCAGCAGAAAAATATGTAAGCGGTGAGAGCGGTCCAGAGGACCTGCCAACCCACATCACCACTTGGCCAGTAGAATGCGAGGGCTGCCTGAGCAGCCAACCCGACGGGGCCGATCAGAAAACGTGGCCACATCGAATTTGACTCGATCGCTGCGACTTCTTCCGCTGTCAACTCGGTGAGAGACACGTTGGATTGCTCCGGGGTCAGGCTTATAAATGGTCGCAGTATCCCGAGAAGTTCCGCTCACGAGTCTTTTTGCGACAGCCTGATCGTAGCTCAGGTCTCCGCGGTTAATGGCCGTTGCCAATTTGATCTGAAGGAGAAGCACGAACCGACTGTCAAGTATTCCTGACTGTGCCGGAACCACCGGCTGTACGGATTGCGATGCTGGTAGCAGAACTCGAATGACATGACGGTCCTGCTCAATGTGACACGGGGAGCACAGCAGGTATGGTTCTGTGTTGTCGCCTTCGCAGGCAACGATCCGAAACTGGTTCAACTCCGTACGTGAGCGAAAAATGAAGTATTCTGTGCTGTTGGCACTCTATCAAAAACCTTCGTGCCATCTCCGTTCCGTTCCGAACGGTTGTCTTGGCATTCTGTTTCTTCTGGTTGGTTGTTTGACGGCGCCGGCAAATGCCGAAGAGCCGCTCCGCACGGCTGCGAGTCGCCGAATCGACGTACAGCACATTCGGCTGGATATCGAACTCGATCTACCAAAGAAGCACTTGCGAGGTCGTGCAACGATCGATTTCTCGCCGCTGCCTGCATTCTTTGAGGCGGCGAGAGAGCCGGTCATCGAGCTGGACGCTCACGCTCTGGATGTGTCAGCCGTTCGTCTTGCGAAGGACGGCGATCAGATGGCGGCTGTCGATTTTTCAGTCGGCGATGACGAACTCTTTATCACGGCTCCGCAGGACGCAATAAAAACTGGCAACAAGTACTCAGTCGAGATTGATTACTCAGTCACCGATCCGGCGACAGGTCTGCACTTTTTTGGACCGACGAAGCAGGCCCCGGATACTCCTTTGATGGTCTGGAGTCAGGGCGAACCTCAAGCCAATCACCACTGGTTTCCGTGCATCGACAATTCCAACGAGCGGCAATCGACCGAGTTGAACGTGCGCGTGTCGGGCGGCGTCGAAGTTCTTTCGAACGGGAAGTTGATTTCACGAAGTAATTCGGCGCAAGGCCACACGACGTTTCACTGGAAGCAGGAGAAAGAACACGTCGCGTACCTGGTGACGCTGGTCGCCGGAAAGTTCAACGTGACAACGGATGAATGGCGAGGCAAACCGGTCACTTACTATCTTCCTGAAGATCGCGCGGCCGATATCGAGCGAACATTCGGTCGTACCAAGCCGATGCTCGACTTCTTCAGTAAGCGATTCGGTATCGAGTATCCCTGGGACAAGTACGCCCAGGTCGTTGTCGAGCAGTTCACATTCGGCGGCATGGAGAACACGAGTGCGACGACGCTTTACCATCGAGCATTGCATGACAAACGTGCCATCGTCGACAGCACTCCGGACTGGTTGATTGCACACGAGTTGGCTCATCAGTGGTGGGGCGATCTGGTCACGTGCAAAGACTGGTCGCACTTGTGGCTTAACGAAGGCTTCGCGACTTACAGCGAATCCTTGTGGGCGGAACACTCACTCGGTCGCGACGAACGAGACTGGCACATGCTGGAAGACAGTCGCGCGGCACGGTCGGGTTCGACGCAAACTCGTCCGATCGTTGACCGGCACTATCCCAATCCGGGATCCATGTTCGACAACCGCGTTTACCCCAAAGGAGCCTGGGTTCTGCACATGCTGAGGGCTCGATTGGGCGATGAAGATTTCTTCCGAGGCCTGCAGCGTTACGGCACGGTCATGTCCTATCAAACTGCCGAAACGTCTGACCTTCGCAAGACGTTTGAGCGACTCTACGGACTTTCGCTGGAGCGGTTCTTTCACGATTGGACCGAACGGCCCGGCAATCCAAAGCTGCTCGTCGAAACGGAGTGGCAGCCACAGTCAAAGCGGCTGAAGGTCCACGTGAAGCAGACTCAAAAAGTAGATGTCTTTGAAATTCCGGTCCGCATCGATGTTCAGTTAAAGGGCTACGAGAAATCGCAACTCGCACTAAATCGACTGATGAACGAACGCGAATTCACCGAATACGTCGCCCTGACCGGGACGCCAGAAACCGTCGAGGTCGATCCAGAGTTCGCGTTGCTCGCCCAGATCGAGCAAAAACAATCGCTTGCCCTTTGGGAAAGCCAAATTAAGAAACAAACGGTTGGGACTGTTCCTGCAAGAGTTCGCGCGGCTGAGCACTTCGCGACTGTCCGCACTGACAAAAGTCGCAATTTGCTCGCCGCCGCGTTGGCGAACGACGGCTTCTACGGAGTTCGTACTGAAGTCGCGAAGGCCCTTGGAAAAGTTAAAGGCGACATCGCTCGCGATGCGTTGTTGGCCGGCCTTTCGCAGGACAACGCCAAAGTTCGTCGAGCGTGTGCAACAGCACTGGGGAACTTTGAACACGACTCTAAGGTGCAGGACGCTTTGCGGAGGAAACATACTGAAGGTGATATCAGCTACTTCGTGGAATCGTCTGTCATGTCGTCGCTTTCAAAGGTTCTCGACGAACCGCCCGTTGACCTTCTGATCGCGGCTTTAGAGAAGCCTTCACACCGGGAAACGATTCGCCTGACGGCTTTACAACAACTCGGAAAATCATCCGATCCAGCAGTCCAGGCCGTATTGTTCGATTGGACAAAGCCAGGCAAACCGCCCCTCTGCAGGCCAGAGGCCTGCCGGCAACTTGTCGAATTCGCCAAACACAACCTGCTTCCGAAAGCGGCAACCGACCGCATCGTCAAACACCTGCTCGAACTGCTCGACACATCCGGCCCTCGAATGCGAGGCTCCATTGCCTCCGCATTGGGTAGTCTCGGCAACCGAGCCAACTCAGCCAGGGCACGGCTTCAGGAACTGACCAAAGCTGAGCCCAACGACTGGACTCGAACCAGTATCAAAGCCGCAATCGACCGAATCTCTACGCCGGC
The DNA here is from genome assembly GCA_943787265.1 of uncultured Planctomycetaceae bacterium. GTDB lineage: Bacteria > Planctomycetota > Planctomycetia > Planctomycetales > Planctomycetaceae > JABMPE01. Next base: position 197,733 of record CALSLT010000005.1, read on the forward strand.
TTCCGACACAGCAGCTCTGACGAAGCTGCAAAAAGAACTGGACGAAGCTCGTACCCACGCGAGAAGTCTCGAAGAGCGACTGTACCGGCTGGAAGCTCCCTAAGGCAGAACAGGTCGGTGCCAACCCACTTGACTGTTGGCTGGTTGCTCATCGTTTGGCTGATGTCCAAAACTAAGTTTGCACAAGGCCAGATAGCCATGCGGCGCATGTTCCGCAGACGACGATCGGGATCCATGCGGCCAGTTCGATGTCGACCACGTTCAAGCGGCCCATGTGGATACTGACCTGCGTGAAGAGGAACAACATTCCAAGCACCATCGTGCAGACAGCGATGTTGAGCAGCAAACTGTGGCTCTCGCGTCGAAGCGTCAGCGGAATCGCAATCAGCACTGATATCAGAATCAAAAACGGCCGGCCGAGACGTTCGTGGAGATGTACGGACTGGCTTCTGATCGTGACCATTCCGTAGGCCGGATTTCGAATGCGGTGGATCAATTGCGAAGTTGACAAGTACTTGAAGCTGCGCGTGCGATTGTGAAGCTGATCGATCGTAACGTCAGTCACGACAAACATGTCGCCGCTTGAGGGAGCCTTAAGAATTCGTCGGCTTCCTTCGGCTGTCAGTGTTAATTCTTCGAAGGCGGGTTCTGGCTCTCGAAGTAGCCAGCCTGCTGGTCTGGTCTTGCTTGCCGGAATTTGTATGGCCTCTTTAGCTTTCAACGTTGTCGGCTCAACAACCTGCAAGGGAACTGGCAGCAGAAACCTCGCGTTGAAAACTTTTCGCTCAGCAATTCGCAGCCGGTCGCCTGAGATTTCAATGTTCGTCACGTAGTCCCGCGCCGGCTGAACGTCGTGCGTGGCTGCCCCCCCGTCGCCGCGGTTGGCCTGCAGCCGTTCCGCGATGTTGGGGATGATGATTTCCTGATTCACAGCCAGGCCCAGCTCAATGGTCAGTGCTCCGACCACAATCGGAATCGCCAGTCGCCAGGACGGAACTCCGGCCGAGAGCACCGGGTAGATTTCACGAGACCTTTGCAGCAGCGCAAAGACGCCAACGACAGCCAGGACGGTCAGAATTGGGCCGACCATGTCGAAGAACGGAAACGCCTGAAAGAAATAGTGCGTCGCCATTGTCACCAGAACGGTGGCTGTTGTTTCGTCGGCAGCGCCCGACTGAAATTCGTCGGCGTTCGAAAACGCGTCGAAGACCACGTACAGGCCGTACGTCGCCACGAATCCGATGGCAAAAACATGCCAGAATCGTTTCAGAAGATGTCGGTCGAAAAGTGTCACGAACGTCCTTGTTCGTCATGAACCCGGCTACGTACCAAGCGCGCAACAGCGTCCTTTGTCAGGCGGCCTGATTTGGGAATTGAACGTGGAACGCCCCAAATTGGTCAATACCGACTCGTCGGACTTACGTGGTCGAAATTCGCAACGATTTGGGGGATGATTTCCGCCAGATCGACTTCCACCGAACTCGGAATAGAAACGTGTGACCCGATGAAGAAGCCCGACCTCGACCCGACCGTCATCTTCGAACTCTTTCGCGGCGGGCATGCCACCGAACTGCTGACGGCATCGGTGGCGCATTTTAATGTGTTTGGTCAGTTGGCTGAACAGCCGCTGTTTTGCGACGAGCTGCGAAGCCGACTGGAACTCGAGGATCGACCGAGCGTAGTTCTGTTTACGGCGTTGAAGGCTTTCGGTCTGCTTGTTGAGGATCAGCATGGAATTCTGAGTTTGACCGAATTGGCGAGGCATCATCTGGTGCCGGGAGCGGAGTTCGATGTTGGTAACTACGTCGGGCTAGCGGCTCAGAGTCCGAATGTCCTCGACATGGTTGAGCGATTGAAAACGAACTCGCCAGCGGGTGCGGATTCCGATTCGGGAGCTGCATTCATTTATCGGGATGGTATTGCCTCGGCGATGGAGGCCGAGGAATCAGCTCGACATTTCACAATGGCTCTGGCAGGACGGGCAAAAAATGTGGCACCCGTTCTCGCTGAAAACGTTCCGATGGCTGACGCGAAACTGCTGGTCGATGTCGGCGGCGGAACCGGTATCTACAGTTTTGCTTTGCTTCAGAAGAATCCCCAATTGCATGCTGTCATTGTCGATCGGCCTGAAGTTCTCCGCATCGCTGAGGAACTCGCAGCAGAGTACGGCGTTGCTGACCGAGCGGAGCTTGTGCCCGGAGATATGTTCGCAGACCCGCTACCGACGAAGGCAGACGTCGTATTACTATCGAACATCCTTCACGACTGGGATATCCCGGAGTGTCGGCAGTTGGTGAAGCGTTGTGCCGACTCGCTTGCGGACAAAGGGCGGCTGCTGGTTCACGACGTCTTTCTGAATGATGCTCTCGACGGTCCGCTACCGATCGCGTTGTATTCAGCGTCGCTTTTCTACTTCACCGAAGGGCGAGCTTACAGCGCGGCCGAGTACCGAAGCTGGTTGTCCGAAGCCGGACTGATGTCAGGCGAAATCATTCCAACGCTAATCCATTGCGGCGTGCTGACGGCGTCGCGTTAACGATTCGTGACAAGTTGTCAGCCAGTGTGTGGATTCATCCCTCGCGAGCTATGTCACGGCTTCGATCGGTTCGTACTGATCGTTCAGGCGTTCCAGCGCGTCGGCGGGGTTCATGTTGAAGAGGGCTCGACCGCCCGTTCCCCAGCTTCCGTCTTTGTAGTGGAAGAGGGCTGCTGCATCGCGAACGGTGCTGACGGCCGCGACGTCTTCCATGTCGCCGCCTTCGACTGCTTCGAAGCGGATCTCGACGGCGGCGAAGGCGGTGAGTAATCCGCTTTCGACTTCGCGGCCGAAAGTGACTCGGTCCTGCCAGTCACAGTCGAGCCAACGCAGGTCGCGAGGTTTGCCAAGCCGACTCGCGATGTCGAAGAATTTTGCTTCGAGCTGCTCACGTTGCGTTCGGAAATTCTGGATTGCGGTCTCGGCCTCTCGCTTCTGCAGAGCTTTCAGGAGTGGCTGTCCGACGACAAGAATCAGAACGACGGCGGCAACAAGAATGCCGATGGCAATGAAAAAGTAAGTCATGGGTGTAGCTGCTGGTTAGAGATCGGCTTCGTCGAGAGCTTCGATAAACGGGAGGTGGCGATAGTCGTCGTCGTAGTCCAATCCGTAACCGACGACGAAAGCGTCGGGGATTTTGAAACCGAAAAAGTCCGGTTTCATTTCGACTTCCGATTTGCCTTCTTTCACGAGAAGCGCGACCGTTCGAACGCTGGCAGGTTCACGGCTCTGAAGTGCCGTGACCAGTTTCTCCATCGTGTTTCCGGTGTCGAAGATGTCGTCGAGAATCAGGACATCGCGGCCTCGAATATCCGGCAGCAATCCCAGTTCGACAGTCAATTCTCCCGGCCGAGTCGTTGCACCTCGATAGCTGGACGCCTGAACGACTCCGATGCGATGCGGCACGTCGATGGCTCGGACAAGGTCCGCCATGAACAACATGCAACCGGTCAGAGCACCGATCACCGTCAGATCTCTCCCCCGGTAAAGGTTAGAGATTTCGGTGCCAAGTGCATGAACACGCTGCTGAATTTCATGCTGTTCGATCAAACGTCGCATCACATCCGCTTTTTGAAAATGGCGAGAACCAGGAAGCGGGAAAGAATACCCGGATTGCGGTCGCGAATCACCTGCCACAACTGACCGGTACTGCTTCGACACGTTTTGACCGGTTCGCTAATCTCCGTCCGTCGATGATTGCGGGACTGCCCCGCCAGACATTCATTCAGCTATTGAGTACCCACGATGCGAATCGCTGACGTTTATCGAGAACTGCCTTTTGGTCTGTCGATCGAGATATTTCCACCGAAAACTCCGGCTGGTGATGAGGCCCTGTTCGCAACGCTCGAACGAGCGTCTCACTGGAATCCGGCGTTCATTTCCTGCACGTACGGAGCTGGCGGCAGCACTCGCAATCGTACGATCGATCTGTGTTCGAAGATTCAAAACGACTTTGACATCACGGCTACTGCACATTTCACCTGCGTCGGCTCAACGCGTGAGGAACTGCTGGAGTGGCTGGAGGATGCCCACTCGCGTGGCATCAGCAACATCATGGCGCTGCGAGGTGATCCGCCGGCGGGTGAGGAACAGTTCGTCCAGGCGGACGGCGGACTTCAATTTGCCAACGAGCTGGTCACGCTGATTCAGGAAAACTTCCCGGACATGGGTATCGGCGTTGCGGGATATCCCGAGAAGCATCCCGAGGCTCGCAACCTGGAAGTCGACCTGACGAATCTACAACGAAAAGTCGACGCGGGAGCGGACGCTGTATTCACTCAGCTCTTCTACGAAAACGACAGCTTTTTGCGGTTTCGCGAGGACTGCGAAGAAGTCGGTATCGAAGAGCCGATCGTCCCCGGCATCATGCCAATCACCGAGTTTGCAAGAATCAAACGGATCACGTCGATGTGCGGTGCAGAGATTCCGCCGGAGTTGTTCTCAAAGCTGGAAGCCGCGCAGGACGACAAGGAGGCTCAGTTCGAGATCGGCGTTGAATTCGCGATCAAGCAATGTCAGGAGCTGGTTTACGAAGGTGTGCCGGGCATCCACTTTTACGTGCTGAACCGAATGGACGCCTGCGACCGGATTCTCGAAAACCTCGATCTGCCGACCGAGTCATGATACTGCCGGAATGATTCACCCTCTCGCTTGCGGGAGGGTCGGGCTTTCAGGCACGGGGAGGGTTTTCATCTCGTTCCTTATCGAAGCTCGCCGTTGGCAACCTCGATCGTTGGCCACGCATTCAGGCCGACTAACCGATTGCCGGATCGGACGATGCACGTTTCGGCTTGAACGTTGACGTCGCTGTGTCTGAGTCCCGAATCAAACCGCAGCCGCTGAATGATCTGCCCGCTTGACGCATTGAGGGCAACGACCTGTGAGGAGCGTTCGGCATTGGCACGATCTTCGGAACCAGACGCCCGAATACAAATCAGCTCGTCGTGAGAGACCTGGAGCGTCCATTGTCCAGAGCCAAGGTACGTTTCCCACAGCTTAGCTCCATCATCGAGCGAGAATGCTCGAACGACGTTCTGAGAAGTGGCGAACAGAAACTTCGAGTTCATCGCGGTCATCAATTCGACGTTACCGAGAGGCGTCAGGCCAATAGGGCGTCGCCAAACTGCAGTGCCACGTTCAGCGTCGAGGCGTGTAGCGAACTGTTTATCGTCGATGACGATGACCGTCGCGGCGTTCGTGAGAATTGCTGGATCGCCGTGAATCGTTGACGACGGTTTGTAATTCCAACTGATCCCGAGTTCGGCCAACTGCGTGGCGTGAATCTGACGATCGGGATCAAGACCGACCATTACCGTGCGAGTCTCGGAGCCATGAATAGACAGCTCCAGAATGCTCAACGGTGCGAACGGCAAGTTGCCTCGACGATTCAGCTGGCCGGTGCTGACGTCGATCAAGCCGTATTCAGAATCTCCGGCAGCTCGAAAAAGTAGCCGATCCTTTCCGAACACCCCTGCGGCTGGGAACCTTGCTGCAGCAGGCTTTGCAGATTTTCTCGCAAAAGGCGGCCAACTCCACAATTCGTCTCCCGAGTTGGCATCAAGAGAAACAGCCTGGGTTTCAGAAACGGAGAGGATGTTCCCGTTGTTTTGAACTAATCTGATCTGAATTTTTGTGGCGTCGCCATTGGCCAGCAAACGTCGCCATGCCAGTCGACCGTCCGCCAGATTTCGAGCGACGATTGCGGACTGCCCGGCAAATACCAGGACGTCGTCGGAAACCAGCACTTCATCGAATGGCTCAGAAATACTGACCGACCAACGTTGCTGGCCGTTGTCTGGCCGCCGAAGCTGAAGGTTCTCGGCATGGGCTATTACCCGCGCCAACGGATGGCGAATCTGGCTGCTTGTTGGGAAACCACACCGCAGATTTATCGGGAAGAGTTACGTGCCATGCTCGCTGTGCAGGCCAGAGTCTGGCGTGCAGACTGAGGTCGTCACCTGGTCCCACGCTGAAAGTTCTGTCAGTCGAATCGGGTAGCTCGGACAGGACTTTCAGCTCAGCAGGTTGTTCGACGCTGGAAACCTGCAACGACACATTGCGAACAAAGGACTCCGGCCGTCTTGCTAACATCCTCGGCGTCGACATGGCGACGGGTTTGGAATGTATTGGGAAGCTCCGTTCAGACTTCGGAGAGACTGCTGACGACGAAGAGTTAGCACCAAGTGCGACCAGACCTTCAGGTTGAGCGATCAGCAGTTTTCCGTCTGCGATAACCAGGTTTCCGCCAGATTGACCGAAGTCTTCTCGCAGGCGAATTCGGCCGACGACGTTTCCTCGGCGATGGTCAATGCGAAGGATTTCGTCGCGAGTCGGCCAGTACAGGAAATCGTATGACAATGCTGGACGACCATAACCACGCCCCGCTGGATCGGCAAATCCAATGCGCTGCGGCCAGGCGGAGGCTCCAGTGCTGGCGTCCACGGCCCAGACCGATTGCCCACTGAGAATCAGTCGCCCGTCAACAACGCCGACGATGTGAAGAATCAGATCGGGATACTGCTGCGTCCAGACTGGCTGCCCCGTCGTTGCGTCCAGCGCGTAGACGATGTTTGCGTCGTTGGGTGCAACGTAGACGTTCCCTCGATGATAGACACATGGGGTCAGGCCATGTCGTCGTGGATCGCTGAGTTCCTGCGGCGTTTCCGTGCCTTTGGTCTGGTAGGTGACGACCCAGAGAAGTCGCCCCGTCGAAGCATCGAGTGCGGCGATCGCTCCCGTGCCTGTCGAAAGAAAGAGCCGACCATCGCCGAGCGTCAAAAGGTTCTGCCCGATCAGGTTAAATCGTTCACCGGCTGTCTTGAGACTCGCACACAATTTCCGTTTCCAGAGCATGCGGCTGGAATTTGCGTCGAAGCAGGCGACGATTGTCTCATCTTCCGGGAATCCTCGACGAGCACTCACGTAAACCCGGCCGTCTGAAACGAGCGGTGTTCCCTCAAAACTCCAGGACGTCGCTTCCGGCGATTCGGCGTCCGGGTCGAGCACATCCGATGTCACGTGAAAAACGAGTTCGCCCTCACGCTCCGCGACATCCAGACCAATGATCTCGGAAAACGAATTGCCCTCGTTGCGTGAACGCCGCATGACAGGCGGTCCGGTTCGTGCGTAGATCTGGCCTTCACTCAAACAAAGCGAGTACCACGCCAGCCCCGCTGACGGAAGGTGCGGAGTGACTGGTCGTTCCAGAACGTTCGAGAAGATGCTGCCGTCGTCATTTTCATCGATCGCCCATTTGGGACGACCGGTCGAAAGATCGAATGCGAAAACGGAATCCGCTCCGCAAACAAAAACGGCATCATGTCCAGCCAGCGGGAAGAAAGGCGGGGGCGATTCAGTCTCCAAAGCCGTACGAGACGCGGGCCCGTGAAATCGATTCTTTGGGATACTGCGGCGCCAGATCAATTCCTGAGTTCGTGGCGTCGGACCAGGAAGGCCGATTCGGCTTGGTCGTCCGCCCGGCGCTGCCTGAGCGTGTGCGAAATCTTCCGCGTTGCTCCAGCGTGCAGATTCGGCAAGGACATCAGCGAGAATCTGGACGAACTTCCCGGTCGTGCCAGCCAGCGTTCCTGCCGCGTCTGGAAAGTCTACTTGGCAGATGGCCAACTCACTTTCTGCGCGAGCACGGTCGCCTTCGAAGATCGAGCACAGAACCAGCCGAGCAAGCACTTCTTCTCGGCTTACCGATGGATCAGGATGTGTCAGATAGTTTTGACGTGAATCTGCGGCGTTGCGATTCTCAAGAGCTTCAGCATTCTCAGGTTCCGCATGGTTTTCGACCGACGGGACGAGCAATGACCAGTACTGTCGAGCCAACGCAAAACGACCTTGCTCGAAGGCCAGTTCGCCAAGCAGCCACAACGCGTCGTCACCGACGGTACTGTTGAACGCCGAATTGACGACTCGAAGCAGCGGCCTTTCGTCAAACGTTTGCTGCCCGGTCTCAAACCATTCAGTCGCCTGAGCGTCGATGCGGTTTCGGTAGGCGGTCTGTCCAACTTCCGGAAACAGCGAAATCAGCAAGTGGCAGTAGTCGCCGGTGTTCACGTACCGACCCGGTTCCGCGGGGACCAGCGAGTCGCCGCTGGAATCAATCAGTTCCTGCAGAATCGAAACAGCGGTGTCCCACTGCCCTTCGATAATGTGCTCCCGAGCGGTTTCCAGTTTCTTGACGACCTGCGTCTCGACATCAATCGAGACGGCTTCGCGAAACGTCGCCGAAGTGTTCTGAGCCAGGCAGATTGACGGCATCGCAGAGTGCAGACCGATCAGCATCATCGAAGCCAGAGCGATGCTCCATACGTGACGGTGATTGACTGGGGCGATTTGACAAGCTATGCCTTCTCACGAAGTTGCGTTCCGATCCAGAACACGGCGAATCCGATCACAGTGCAGATCGGCATGACGATCAGCTTAAATCCGAAATTCAACTGATACAGGATTATCAGTGGCAAAAACGACATCGCGCAGATCTGAAGGAAGATGCCAAGATGATGGAGCATTGTCAGAAGTTCCGCAGGGCAGACATTAAGAGAGACGAAATCATAAGCGAGTCGGCCGTCAGCTTTCAGGGAAACCGTCGATATCAGCTTGAAGATTATTCGCCGGCATTTTCTTCACGAAGATGCGTCGTCAGAAACTGATCGACCAGCTCAATTCGATCCTGATCATAAAACTGTGGGCCGCCGTGAGCCCCACCGTGAATGACTTCCAGGCGAGCCGCTAATCCAAGTTCTTTATAGCGTCCATGAAGTTCGTGTGACTGGTTGATCGGAACCTGAGGATCGTAGTCGCCATGAATCATCAGTAGCGGCGGATCGTTCTTGTCGACGTGGAATACGGGGCTGGCTAGTTTCGCCAGGCTCGGATTTTCTTCCGGCTGAGAACCGAGCAGAAGCTGCAGTGCGGGAACGCGAACGCTCAGCCCGTGAGGCGTCGACTGCTTAAGAATTGTCAGGAAGTTCGTCGGGCCATAATAGTCGACGATTGCCTGCACTGATGAAGATTGGTCGAGATGCTCCCCGACCTTTCCTTCCAGTTTCGAATGCCCGTTCGTGACGCCGATCTCTGCGACGAGATGCCCGCCTGCTGACGAGCCGGCGATTCCAATCTTCGACGCGTCATAGCCAAACTGTTTCGAGTTGGCTCGAAGAAAACGAATCGCCGCCTTGCAGTCGTGAACCTGCGCCGGAAATTTCGCAACAGGTGAAAGTCGGTAATCAACGCTGGCAATAGCATAGCCGCGTATAACAAGTTCACCGAGCGGCATGCTGTTTTTTGAACCTGCTCGCCATGCTCCGCCGTGAACCCAAACGATCAACGGAGGAGACGCGGCACCGACCGGTTGATACAGGTCAAGTTTCAGAGAGTGGTCGTCAACTCTTGCGAATTCGATGTCACGCGAGATTTTGATTTCGAATCGGTCATTGGCCGTGGCGGTCATCAGGCTTCCGCTGGCCAGAAAAAAGAGAGCGAGGCCCAGAACGCACAGTCTCATTGCGTAACTCCCGTCGGAAGTACGAATCACTTAATGCTAAGAAGACCGTCGCACGCGTTTACGATCCGTTTCTCGCAGAAGAATCTTTCGCAGACGAATCACCGCCGGAGTGATTTCAACGTACTCGTCGCCTTCGATGTACTCCAGGGCGGCTTCCAGCGACATGTCGCGTGGCGGCTTCAGGACGATGTTCTCGTCCGTGTTGCTCGTTCGGATGTTCGTCTGCTTCTTCGCTTTGATCGGGTTGACGACCATGTCGTTGTCGCGAGAGTTCTCACCGACGACCATGCCTTCGTAAACGTCATCGCCAGGGGCGACAAACAGTTCCGAACGTTCCTGCAGCTTGAACAAGGCGAATCCCACGACTCGACCGTCTTCCTGGGAAACGAGCACACCGTTCGGTCGCTTGGGAACTTCACCCTCGACGCGTTTGTAGCTGTCGAATCGGTGATGAATGATGGCCTCACCTTTGGTCGCGTTGAGCAATCGCGTTCGCAGGCCGATCAGACCTCGGGCGGGAATTGAAAACTCAAGATGTGTCATGCCGGAATCGGCAGCCGTCATTTCCAGGACGACGCCTTTACGGGCACACGCTGGCTCCATCACAGCGCCCACCAGTTCGGCGGGCACATCAACTTCCAACAGTTCGTATGGCTCGTGCCATTTTCCGTCCACTTGCTTACGGATTACTTCGGGCTTGCCGACGCAGAGTTCGTAACCTTCACGCCGCATCGATTCAATGAGCACCGACAGGTGCAGGATGCCTCGGCCGGAGACTTTGAACTTGTCTTTGTCGTCCGTCTCTTCGACACGTAGCGCAACGTTTGATTCCAGTTCGCGCATCAGTCGGTCGCGAATATGGCGAGTTGTCACGTACTTGCCGTCGCGGCCTGACAATGGTCCGTCGTTAATTGTGAACGTCATCGAGAGAGTCGGGTTGTCGACTTCGATTCTTGGCAGCGCGACGGGATTGTCGACGCAGGCGATGGTGTCTCCAATGTCTGGATCAGGCAGTCCGATCAGCGCGACAAGGTCACCGGCGGTTGCTTCCGTCGCGTCTGTACGACCGAGCTTGTCAAACACCTGCAGGTTGTCGAGCTTGCAGTTTGCTGTCGTGCCGTCAGCTCGCATCAGGGCGACGCGATCGCCCGGGTGTAGTCGTCCACTGGCCAGTCGTCCGACCGCGATGCGTCCGAGGTAGTTTGAATACTCAAGCGTCGTGACCACCATCTGAACCGGGTCTTCCGGTTTGACGAGAGGCCCCGGAATCTTTTCCAGAATCATGTCGAGTAGCTGAGTGATGTTGTCAGTCGTGACGTCCGGGTCGCTCGTCGCGAACCCTTCACGGGCACTGGCAAAGATGTACGGGAAGTCGAGCGTTTCGTCGTTCGCTCCAAGTTCCACGAACAGGTCGAAAGTTTCATCGACGACAGCGTTTGGTCGGCAGTCAGGCCGGTCGATTTTGTTGACCACGACGAGCGGTTGCAGTCCGGCTTCGAGAGCCTTCTTCAGCACGTATCTTGTCTGCGGTCGCGGTCCTTCGAACGCATCGACCATGACCAGTGCGCCGTCGGCCATCTGGAGGACTCGTTCAACCTCGCCGCCGAAGTCAGCATGGCCTGGCGTGTCGATGATGTTGATTTTCACGCCCTTCCACATCACCGCGATGTTCTTGGCGAGGATCGTGATGCCGCGTTCACGCTCCTGGTCGTTGGAGTCGAGAATGCAGTCCTGCGCGAGTTCGGCGTCACGGAACTGGCCGCTCTGTTTGAGCAGGCAGTCGACGAGAGTCGTCTTGCCGTGGTCGACGTGCGCAATGATGGCGATGTTTCGAATGTCTTGGCGTCGCATGGGCGGAGGGTGGGCGGACTTGAGGAATGGGCGGCCTTGCCACGGATGGCAGAAGCCGGAGAGAGCGGTCGCAGCCTGTCTCGGTCAGGTCCGTTGGTCGAGTCGAGCAGGGTAACTCTCAAAAGAAAAACAGCTCCGATCCGCAGACCGGAGCTGTGGGTAAGGCAAGCAGTCTATCAATCCCATCCGCCGCTAAAAAGTGCCGTTTTCAAATTCCGTCTATCTTGCCGAGACTTCTCGGCGGGCGACGACACTCTCAGTCACCGGAGAGTCGTCCCTGGACTTGCTCTTCTTTTCGGCAAGCAGTTGTGACTTTTCAGCCAGCTTTCGAGCCGCCGCCAGTTGATTCTGAGTGAATTCCCGCCTGTCAGGCAGCCCGCCTAAACGACGGAACTTCATATCTGTAAGCTGTTTCCAGCTTTTGTCGCTGGCCATGTGCCATGCCGCGGCCTGAGCAACTTTCTGAGAATGCTTTCCGTCGGCGACAGCGGTCAGCAGCTCGAACAGAGCCGGATTCCTGCTGAATCGCTCGACCGGAAAGATTCGATATTCCATCCGTGAAGCCGGAGTTGGCCGCCCGTGCTCCAGGCAGACTGTTTTCACTGGAATTCTCACAACCTTTCCAGGAGGCACAGAGAAAATACCGGGGCCGTTCTGCGAATTATTCGAAGCCCCGCCACCCGTTGTCTGTCCACCCTGGCTTTGGCCACTGCCTTGGCTGTTCTGATTCTGGTTGTCGAAAAAGCCCTGATTCAGCACGTGGACTCCGACAAAGGCTTCGGGCATCTGCACGTTGATCGGTTTTCCGAACTTGTTATCAACAAACAGGTTGCCACTTGCTTCGTCCTTGTGGACCAGTTTGGCGTCGACCTGTTCAGCCTCCAGTAGCTCGAACAGAGGCACGACAGGCAGACCGTCAATTGCGTTCTGAGCAGGAATCGCCGGCTTCCCTGCCTGTGAACTTGTTGTCAAACCTGCCAGTACGAGACCGGCAAACAACATTTGAATTTTCAATACACGAGTGATGGCCATCTAAAACTCTCCCGAATCAAGCCCTGAAATTCATATCCCACCAGATTCGAAAGAACCCGGCATCGAAACATGGTTGTCCAAACGAAATTCGCGCACCGCCAGTGCCGGCCGAATTTCGCCCTCACAACCTGAACACGAATTCTTCGATGCGGTCTCCACGCGAATTCATGGAAAAACCGGCAAAGTCGTCGCCTTATCACATCGTCGCTGAGCCGCACTTTTTGCAAAACGACGACTGATCCGGCTTTCACAAACCGCGTTACGACATCCGCCACGTCGGCAAACATCTGCCGAGTGATGCCGCAAGTTTTCGTACCGCCTGGTGGAATCGGAAAATGTGCTTCGTACCCGTCAACTCCGACGCCCCGATGTACCATTACCCGCTGATGACGGTGGGTTTGATCGCAACCAACATCGTGACTTTCGTCGCGACCGAATGGGGATTCGGGCCGTTGGCCAAAGAATGGATTCTCGCTTTCGGTCCAGGGTACGAGCCCGTCCAATGGCTGACCTACAACTTTGTGCATTTCGGTCCGGTACACCTGCTCTTCAACATGGTCTTCCTCCTGGCCTTCGGGATGATCATCGAAGGCAAAATCGGTTGGTGGAAATTCCTGCTGCTGTATCTGGGCGCCGGAGTCGGCGGCGGGATCATCATGCAGTGGTGGATGCAGAATTCGGCAGGGGCTACCTTCGGAATCGGAGGAGCATCGCTGGCAGTATTCGCCCTGATGGGGATCTGCCTGATCTGGAGCCCGCTCAACGACCTGCAATGCGTCATGGTCTGGTGGAATCGGACGATCGAGTTCGATGTTCCCGTTGTTTGGTTCAGCGGCCTGTGCATTGTCAAAGAATTCTTCATTTCCAGCGCCGGCCAGTTCCAGATGGGCAGCGCTTTCGCGCACACGATCGGAGCGTTGATCGGCCTGAGCGGTGGTGTCGCGTTGCTCAAATACAAACTCGTCGACTGTGAAGAGTGGGACGTTTTCTCCGTTGCGAAGGGCCGTCACCAGAAGAGCTACTTTGCGAGATACCGTCTTTCGGAGTCGTCTGAGACTGAACAGTCGGAGACGACAGCCGAGCAGAAGCGAAACGATGCCGAAGAGTTTCGTGAGGCGTGGGTATCTCACGACTGGCCGACTGCCTGGAAGGCTTACGAACGAAGCACCAATCGATCGCGAAGATTGCTTGCCTCACCCGAAAAGCTCATCCGCATCGCCAACGGGCTTTATCGACGTCACCTTTATGCTGAAGCTGCCGATGCGTTTTACGCAGTTCTTGAACAGCCACCTGAACCGAAACCTGAAGTCCGGCTGAAGCTCGCCGCAATCCTGACCGAAATCCAGCAACGCCCAAAAGCAGCCTTACGTGTTCTTCGACCGTTGCAGAATGGCCAGCTTCCAGCTCGGCTGTCTCAAAAGTTGAGACAAATCAAGAGCCTGGCAACTCGCATGGTCGACGAAGGCTGCATGGAAATCGCCAGCCGTTGATCGAGTCTGCATGACTCGCCGGCTGTGTTACTTTCACTCTCCCGCTTGCGGGAGGGTCGGGCTCTCAGGCCCGGGGAGGGTTTGCGTCGTAACCCTCTCCGCGGCTGAAACCGCGACTCTCCCAGAGGGAGAGAATTGGAGCGATCCCGACTTCGCGAGGCCATCCCTAAGCAACGTCTGTGATTGTTTCGAGGTGGATATCACGGATGGGATCTCCGATGACGGCGAAGTCAGTGATCGGCCAGTTTGGAGCAGTGATCGTCAGCTCGAATTTTGTAATCGACTTTGCCAGACCAGCCGGCAACGGAATCTGCCACAGCGTTTGCGGGCCCTGGTCGATCAGAGCTTCGGGGATGGGGATCGCCCGGCCGGATGCAGACAGGGTGACTCCTTCGAGTGACCGCGGTTCGGCGAGCCGAAATACACAGTGGCTATAGTCAAACTGCTTGTGGAACATTGCGGTGAATGCGATTTTTGCAGGAGCATCGCCGGTTCCGCGATGCCGAGACAAACCCTTGCCGATTGGTTCTGACCAGTCGGTCAGTTTCCACGCCTTTTCTTCGTCGAGGTTTCCGATGTCGCATGCGATGTGCCGCCCGCCGCGTTCGCGGAGCATTTTTGTAAAGGCACCCAGTTTCGGACGGCCTTCGATTTGAGCAGGTTGTGGTTTCGGAGCAGGGCCAGACTTACCTCCGAGCAGATCGTAGATCGGCTCGCCGAGTGCCAATCGGTGCGGACGATTCAGTCGATCGTGAACTTCGTCGTCGGGTTGGAAACCGAGCAGGTGATACATCGTCGCGGCGATATCGTCCTGCGTTACTTTGTTGGCGATTGGGTAAGCGGCTTGCGGATCGGATGCTCCGTAAACCTGACCGCCGGGCACTCCGCCACCGGCCATCACGACCGAGTTGCACGCTCCCCAGTGATCCCGCCCGGCTCGCGCGTTCACTTTGGGAGTGCGGCCGAACTCGCTGTTCCACACGACCAACGTGTCGTCCAGCATTCCGCTTTGCGAAAGGTCTTCGAGCAACGCAGCGATTGGTCGATCGACGGACGGCATCAACCGAAGCTTCAGTTCCTGAAAGTTCAGCGAGGTGCGTATCCCAGGTAGAATCGATCGTTTTCTTCTCGCGATGCCAGTAGACCGTCACGAGTTGTACGCCAGCTTCCGCCAGCCGCTTTGCCATCAACACGCTTTGCCCGAACGTGTGATAGCCGTATCGCATCCGCTCGGCCTGAGAAACGCTTGCCAGGTCAAACGCGTTTCGCACTTTGGGAGCTAGCACCATGTCGAGTGCCTGCTCGTAGTACCCGCTGAGTGTTTTTGTCTGAGCAGACCGGCCAGCAATTCGAGCTGCGTGATCCATCTGACTGAGCAGGCCGCGTCGAGTTTCCAGTCGGCTTAAACCAACGGATTCGGGCAACCGTAGAGACTCGATCGAGAAGTCTGGATCGTCGGGATGTTGAGCAATGCGGAACGGATCAAACTTGCGACCGATCAACCCACCGCCCTGCCCTGGCGTTACGGCTCCGTTTGTGGTTGCGATGATTTCCGGAAGAGAAACAAACGTCGGCAGTCCCGAACTGTTTGGCCGCAGCGCTGACAGCACCGATCCAAAGTGCGGAAAATCGGTCTGCCGAGCACCGAAACTTTCTGCTTTCAGTTCGTGTCGCCGACCAGTCAGTCCTGCGTGAGCACCGGTCGAATGATTGTTGTCTTCCTGCCCGACCGACCTGATCACCGCCAGCTTGTCGGCATGATTTGCCAGCAGCGGAAAGTGTTCCGAAACATGCAGCCCCGGCACGTTGGTCGCGATGGGAAGAAACTCGCCACGACTTTCGATGGGACCTTCCGGCTTCAAATCCCACGTGTCCTGGTGAGCCGGTCCTCCCCACATAAAGAGCAGGATTACTCGTTTGGCTTTACCAAAGACGCTACTGGTTTCAATCCGGCCGGGTCGGGCTTCGGCCTTTTGCGAAAGCAGTTGCGGCAGCGACAGTCCCATCGTCCCCAGCGAGCCTGCCTGCAACATCGTCCGACGATCAAGCTGATCGCAGAATGACATTTGCTGATTGTTGAAGAGTTCGAGCATGGGCTCGCTCCGCGTTCCCGCGCAGGTTAAGCAAGGATGTCGTGCACGACTTCGCCGTAAACGTCGGTCAGTCGGAAGTCTCGACCGGCGTATTTGTAGGTGAGTTTTTTGTGGTCGATCCCAAGTAGATGCAGCATGGTGGAATGCAGGTCGTGCATGTGGACTCGGTTTTCAACGGCGTAGTAGCCGTAGTCGTCCGTGTTGCCGTAGGCCATGCCCGGTTTTACGCCGCCACCCGCCAGCCATGTTGTGAAGCCCTGAGGATTGTGATCTCGGCCGTTCGTGCCTTGAGCGATCGGCGTTCGACCGAACTCACCACCCCACACGACGAGGGTGTCCTCCAGCATGCCACGAGCTTTCAAATCAGCCAGCAATGCCGCGACAGGCTGATCGGTCAACAACGCGTTCTTCTGATGGCCGGACTTGAGATTGCCGTGCTGGTCCCATTTGTTGCCGGTTGAAACTTCGATGTACCGCACGCCGGATTCAGCCAGTCTTCGGGCCAGCAGACATTGCCGGCCGAAGTTGTCAGTCTCACCCTGCCCGATTCCGTAAGCATCCTGAACATGCTTCGGTTCACGGGCGATGTCGAGCACATCCGGCGCGGCGTTCTGCATCCGGTAGGCAAGATCAACCGACTGAATCGCGCCTTGAACCTGCTCGTCCTTGCGGAGCTTCTTGAGATGATCCTGATTCATTGCCTGCAGCAGCTTGATCTGTCGCTGCTGCTCATCGGAGGACAATCGCGAATTGCCCAGGTGTTCGATTTTGGCGTCACCAAGTTTTCCCGAATGTCCGACCGTCGTTGCCTGATGAATCGCTGGCAGGAAAGCGCATCCATAATTGCGAGGTCCACCGTGGCCGCTGGCCGGGCTGATCGAAACAAACGATGGCAGATCGGGGTTGTCCGTCCCGAGCCCGTAAGAAACCCAGGCTCCGACGGACGGTCGAACCAGGTTATCGCTGCCGGTATGCAGCATCGAAACTGCCTGGCCGTGCGACTGGCCTCGGCTGTGCATCGACCGAATGATGCACAGGTCGTCGACATGCCGAGCGGTGTGAGGCAGCAGTTCCGAAACCCACTGACCGCACTCGCCGTGCCGTGCGAATTTCCAGGGAGACTTCAGCAGCTTCGGCGTGGCATCAATCCTGGCCGCTTTTTTAAATGGCAGGTCTTTCCCGTCGTCTCGGTCGAGTAGCGGCTTATGATCGAACGTGTCCACCTGACTCGGGCCGCCGTGCATAAACCAGAAAGATTACTCGGCGAGCTTTCGGCTCGTGATGCGGAGTCTGAGGCGTCAGCGAGTTTTCCTCAGCCGCTCCGGAAATACCGGGAAGGCCGTTCAACGCGAGGCCACCCAGTCCAAGTGCGGACAGGCTGAGAGCATCACGGCGGGAGAAGTGGTTGTTCATGGCGGGGACCGCAGAGGGAGTTAAGGCGGGGCATTGAAAGTCATTATCGCAGGCAGGTCATTCCAGCATACGGAATTCGACAGACGCGAACAAAGTGTGAATCAGTTGCCCGAGCGCAGACATCACTTTCGGTTTGCCGTCATTGTTATCGGCAGCTGCGTCGTCCGTGCGTGTTGCGGCTTCCAGAAACTTTTCCGCTCGAACAATTTCGGCATCGGTCGGCTGGCGCGACAGCACCAGTTCGTACGTTCGTTCAATGGTTATCCAGGCGTCCGGCGATTCTGCTCCGTCCTTTGCCGGGTCGGTCGACCGAACTCGATCAGCCGCCACCTCTGCCCGCTCCATCACAAACGGGCTGTTCAATAGAAGCAATGCTTGAGCGGGTACGTTGGTCACTGACCGCCGACCAACGACCAGATCCGGATCCGCAAAATCGAAGACCGCCAGCATTGGTGGAAGTTGGGATCGAATGATCGGCAGGTAGGCACTGCGGTGCAGCGTTTCTTTCTGCTCAATCTGCTTCTCGTCGGCGACGTTCTGCGTGACGAGTGTTCCAAGCCCTTCGACCGGTGATCCATCAGGAGTCAGATCAAGCTGCCCGCTGACTGAAAGAACGGCATCGCGAATCGACTCGGCCGGGATGCGTCGTCGGTGCGCCCGCCAGAGCAGCCGGTTCTGCGGGTCAGCGTTCCAGGATCTTTCATTGTGCTGACTGCTCATCTGATAGGTTCGACTGAGAACGATCTGCCGGACGGCCTTTTTCGTGGACCAACCTTCTCGCATGAAGTCCGCAGCCAGTCGGTCGAGCAATTCAGGATGCGTCGGCTTGTCACCAAGTCTTCCGAAATTGTCGACGCTCGAGACGATACCCTGCCCCAGCAGGTGATGCCAGATTCGATTGACGAAGACTCGAGCCGTTAGTGGGTGGTCCGGACTGGCGATCCATTCGGCAAGTTCACGGCGGCCACTTTGCTGAGTTTCGATCTTCGGAGCTGCTCCTGAATAAGCCACTTGAAGGAATCCTCGCGGAGCCTTCGGGCCGAGGTTGCGATGCTCGCCGCGAATGTTGATCTCGCAGTCGTCGATCTTTTCAGCCTCAGCCACGGCGATCGCTTTGGGTAACGGCGTCGGAGCATTTTCATCGAGCTGTTTCAAATCAGCTTCGAGCTGCTTCTGCTTCTCCGTTGCCTCTTTCAGTTCGGATTCCGCCGACTTCAGCTTTTCATCGTCTTCTGAAACTTCATTGACGACCGGTTCGCCTTTGTCGTCGAGTTCGACCAGCCGCACCGCATCCAGCGTGACGTATCCGACGGTGCCGCGAGTCGAAACCGTGATCACCGCCGGCTTGCCAGCTTCGAACGGGAACTGCCCCAGCGATGCGAATTCTTCGTCAATCGGCCCCTTCTTTTCCTGATCAAGCGAAACTTCAATTTCCGCTTCCGCATGTTTGATACTGATGGGGACGTTGTCTGCCCGGCCCGTCGTTCCTGAGTACCCCAGCTGCACATCGTACGTTGCCGTACGTGGAATTTTGACGGTGAACTCGGCCCACTTTTCACCCTTCTCCGACTTGGCGTCGTGAATGTAGCCCACGCCGATGAACGGCTTTGAGTAGGTCGATTTCGTCCACGATCCGGTCAATTTGGCTTCGGAATCATCGACCAAAAGTGCGTTTGTGTTTTTGTTGAGTAGTTGAATCTGCTTGCTGAGTGCCGACGCCTGATCCTTTGCTTTCTTGATTGATGCTTTGAGTTCTTTCTTCGTTACGTCAAATTTCGTCACGGCGGCGACGTGTTCTTCTTTGGTAGGGAGCTGACGCCGCGGCCATGTCGAAACGTACTGCTGACTTTCTCCCTGCAGCGTGCGAGTGCTCTTCAGAATGCCGGCCAGCGCGTAGTAATCCTTCGTCGGAATAGGATCGAACTTGTGGTCGTGGCACCGGGCGCATCCCAGCGTGACCGCCATGAATGCCTGACCAATCGTGTTGAGCTGCTCGTCGACAACGTCCATCGTCAACTTCTCTTTGTCGCGTTCGCTGAGCATCTTCGTGCCGAGCATCAGGAAGCCGGTCGCGATGATTCCTTCGGCCAGTTGTTCGTCGTTTTCGTGAGCAAGCAGGTCACCAGCAATTTGCTCCCGCACAAACTGATCGACCGGCTTGTCGCTGTTGAACGAGTCGATGACGTAGTCACGATATTTCCAGGCGTTGTGGAACGTCGCGTTGAAGTCCGCGCCGTTCGAATCGGCATACCGTGCGACATCGAGCCAGTGCCGTCCCCAGTGAACTCCGAACTGTGGCGAGTCGAGCAGTCGGTCGACGACCGTATCGATCGCGTTGTCTGACTTGTCGGCGAGAAATGCTGAAACGTCTTCTGGAGACGGCGGCAGACCAGTCAGATCAAAGTAGAGCCGCCGAATCAGCGTTCGTCGGTCGGCATCGACAGCCGGTTTCAGCCCAGCGGCTTCGAGCTTTCGCAGCACAAACGCGTCGATGTCCGACTTCGGCCATGACTTATCGGAAACGTCCGGTCGCTCGTGATTCTCAACCGGTCGGAACGCCCAGAACTGTCGTCCGGCTTCGAGGTCGATTGTCCGTTGAGGCTTGATGACGCCCGGTGCCGGATTGTCAGTACGAGGGTCCGGCGAACCCATCTCGACCCAGCGTTCGAAATCTTTCACAACGTTGGGCGGAAGTCGGCCGTCAGGCGGCATCTCAACGCCGTCATACCGCAGCGCCTCAATCAGCGGACTTTCGTCCGGTTTACCAGCGACGATCGCGGGGCCTGAATCTCCGCCCTGCAGCAACCCGACTGCCGAATCGACCAGCAGACTGCCTTTGACATCTTCTGACTTCGCCGAGTGACACTCGTAGCAATGCTTAATTAAAACCGGGCGGATTCGGGCTTCGAAGAATTCAAGTTTTTCCGGCTCGATGGTTTTTTCATCTTCTGCATGCAGATTTGTGCTGCAGGAAAGCACAAAAACCGCAAGAGCCAACAGGACCAGAAGGTGACGTTCGAAAAGTATGAGCGGTTCCCGACTTGGTACGCCGAAGGCGTTATACCCATTAGCCTGGGGTCGCTGCGAAGCAGCGCACCCCAGGATGTGGCCGTCATTTTTTTTGTACCCTGAAAGGGTTCCACAAGGCTTCATGGGATTTGTGCAACCCTTTCAGGGTAGATGTGCTGCGAGGAAACTAATCTACTGGGGTGGCGCCGCTTCGCGGCTGACCCCAGGCTAATGGATGCAACGCCTTCGGCGTATTCTCGCGTTGTCGAATTCGAATGTCCGAACAGAGAAACGAAAAACACTCGCTTCCACAAATTCTGCGAAAGCGAGTGTTCTGTCACAACGCATATTTCTCATTAGACGCGAGGAATGTCGAATCCTTCTCGACGTTCACGAGCGATGAATGATGACGCTTGTTCGTCGCCAATGATCTGCTCGGTCTTCGGATCCCACTTGATCTTTCGACCAAGACGTCCGGCGATTGCGCTCAGGTGGCAGGCACTCATGGCCTGAACGTGAGAGAACACGTCGGAGACCGTCAGGCCGCCTTCGGCGATGCAGCGGTAGAAGTTGTTCTTGTGACCTTCTGCCGGCTTGCCTTTGTAAAGACCTTCAAGTTCTTCCTGCCCGAACTGATCCTTGTCCCAGTTCTCTTCGATCGGCTTGCCGACGATTTTGCCACGGTTCACAAAAATGCGGCCCTTCGTTCCCTCGAACGTGATGCCATTGTCGCCTCGGCTGGTCACGTCCATGACGATGCCATCGTCGAACGTGTTGATGACCGAGAAATCGTGCGACGTGTTGTAGCTGTCGTCGACGACGGCGTGTCCGTCTTTGTACTCGACGGGATGCTTGACGTCGGTGCCGTCGATTTCGACCGGACCCTGGCCTTCACCATTCTTGTTAAGAGCCCACATCGCGATGTCGACGTGATGAGCACCCCAGTCGGTGAATTTTCCGCCGGAGTATTCGTACCACCATCGGAATTCGTAGTGGCATCGGCGCTTGCGGTACTCAACTTTCGGTGCCTGACCAAGCCACAGATCCCAGTCGAGATTCTCTGGCACGGGCTCGACGGGGAACGGTCCACCAGTCGGGCTTCCATTAATCCCGACAGTGACTTTTTTGATGTCACCGAGCAGACCCTTCTGGACCATGTTGACGGCTCGGAGGAACTTGTCCTTCGTGCTTCGCTGTTGCGTACCCACCAGAAAAGCCTGATCTGAGTACTTCTTACAGGCGTTGCGAATCAACTTGTTTTCTTCGAGCGTCAGCGTCAGCGGTTTCTGGCAGAAGACGTGCTTGCCAGCCTGCAGCGCTTCGATGGCGATCTTGACGTGCCAGTGGTCGGTAGTGACGACGCTGACAACGTCGATGTCGTCCCGCTCCAGAATCTTGCGATAATCCTTGTACCCGTCTGCCTTGCCTTTGCCGATCTTTCCATGATTCTTCGCACGGTCGACTCTGTCCGAATCGGCATCGCAAACGGCGAGGATGTCGCCAAAGTTGGCATGTCCACCGGCATCGCCTGCCCTGTTCGGGTTGTCAGAAGGTGCACCCGCTCCCATGCTGCCAACGCCAATGCAGCCGATTCGCGGTCGAGAGTTGGCTTCGCTATTCGCGAAGGCGGGCGCGCTCCACGGGAAGTATGGAACGGAAGTCGCGGCCGCGGCGAGCGCTGATGTCTTAAGAAAGTCACGGCGATTAGCTGATGGCTTCTTCATCGAATGTTTCTTTTGTCTGGAGGAGCGATTCGGGTTCGTCGCCCGATGGGAGCTTTAAATAACGGCTTAACGCAAGCCGGAAAACGGACCGGGAATTGTACCCAGACCAGGTCGATGCCTTCCAGGCGACGGGCGTATCACTTCGTTTTCCCGGCCACAGGTGATCTGACGCAAAGTCGCGAAGACGCAGAGAACCGCAAAGAAACATTGGTGAATCATCAACACAAAGCGGCGGTTGGATGCCAGCTCTGAACGACGATGTCAAAGGCCGCTCTTCGCGAACCTTGGAGTCTTCGCGACTTTGCGTCAGACATTCCACTACTACTGCCTACTGCCGAACCGGCAAGCCACCCTGGACACGGTCGAGATCGACCTGCCTGAGATTCGGGTCGAGCTGCATTTGCCAGGTGGCGACCGGGATTTTCGGGTTCACCTCGATGTCGCCGATCGTCATCTTCATGCGCGAGCCTGCTTCGGGGCAGTTCAGCACGATTGTGCGAGGCAGCATGACTCCGGCGGATGGTTGGAAGTTACTCATCGACGCGCTGGTGATAAGAGTGTCGTTCGCGTCGTAGAGACTGTGCTCGACGATCTGTCCCAACGCCAGATCGACCAGCATGACTCGTTGAACCTGCTGGCCCTGGACGTAGTCCGCGGAAACCAGTTTCGCTCGGTCGGGGGTTTCGGGATCACGCAGAACCTGCACGGCGGATGGATCAATCGGGATGACGCCCAGAGCTTCCATCAGCCATCCTGGCGGAAACGGAATCGGCACGGCCTGTTGTCGATCGAGGCCGTCGTGAGAACCGGTCAGAACGATGTCAGGCTCGTTGGCTCTCATCCAGAACCAGAAGCGGTCGCTGTTCGACCCGAAATCGACTTCCGTGCCGCGGATCGATCGTGCCGAGAAGCGGAGGTTCTTCGGGCTTTCAACACTGACATTCGCGGAGAGACTTGGAGCGATTGCGCCCGCGCCGCTGGCTTTAATGCGAACGTCCGTCGATCTCCAGGCGACAACTTGCGAACGTTGCCTGTTGAGGTGTTCGAGGATTTCGTCCGGAGTCGCGTCAGACATTAACGCTCGCGGCGGTGGCGAGGTGGTCTTCCTGACGATCCATTCTTTGAGTGCACAACCGGGCAAAGTAGCGACCAGACAAACGACCAGCAGAAGTGAAAATCTGCGGCGCGAACAGACCGTGCCTCGTTCTCTCCTCAACGATTGTGTCATGTCAGCCCTTCCCTGGCCCTGTCTTCGATCAAGCATCCGTTTGATCGTTGTCGTCGTCACTTAAGTCAGCTCGGCTTCGAGTTGTGCGTTCAGCGTCGCCTGGAGATTCGCAATTTCCTGTTCGTCGAGATCCTGATCAGCAACTTCGTAAGGCCCTTCGCTCTTGCTGCCGATCACCTGCAGAAACTCGTTGCCGTCTTCATCCGTCCGTTGTCCGTCAATCTTCAAACGCCGTTTTTGCAGAAGCAGCAACGCCAGTACGTAGTGCATTTGGTCGTGCGCCGGATTCGGGTCTTCGCTGAGCTGCTCGAAGTACCGCATCAACGCTTCCGTATCGATCACTTTCGGTTTGGGAGTGTCGTCCGGCACCAACGCCAGCCACTCTCCCACGCTGTCTTCGGGCGGTCCGTCCCAGCCTTCTTCTGAATAGTCGAGCCGCAGCAGCTCACCGTTTCGCTCGACCAGCACACTGTGACAAGTGCTGCCCGCCTCAAGCGGTTCACCCGTCCCGGCACACGTCTTGCCAATTGATTTGAGGTGATAGTCCACTGTAGTTGGTCTCATTTGCGAACGCGCTTTCGGCGGCTCCGCGTTCATTCCGTTGTTATCCGACGAATCCTGCAATGGCTTCATTCATGGTTACAGATGAGTTTCTAAGTGACGGCGCATACTTCTGTCTTAGTTGGTCAGTTCTTTGGTGAAGGCAGTCGTCTAATTTCAGCGACGAAAGAGGCTCGCTTTGCTTACCTGAGTTGTAGTGAGCCCACAGCGTGACCCAGAGGCCGGGTAGCAACACGACCGAACTCAGGAAAAGGAAGCATTGAAACTGTCTTCGCCCGTTACCAATCAGGTACGCCTGCATGCAGAGTTCTTCTTCAGGATTCATGCCATATCCAAGGATCAGATGATCTAAGTCGTGCTTCGCAAAACCGGGAATCAGTTTCAGTCCTTTGCTGTCCAGCATGTGTGCCAGGTCATGTCCAACCGTGTCAGCCGGCAGCGACCGCATGTAATCCATTTTTTGTTTGCACGACTTGCGAGTGACAAGGAGTTGCAATGGCTTAATGACGCAGCAGATCTTTATGTATTTGGTAACTGTGCCCAGAAACGCCCGCAAACGGGATATGTCAGGATTCATCTGCCGTGTGGACATGTCGACTCTCACAGCGGGTAAAGTGAAGACTTAGGGTCAGGACCTCGGATTCGCGACGGGAATCGTATCTCAACCGTAAAATCTGCCACAAGACGGACTTGAGTCACGTCAGACGGTGCGAAACGGGGAGTTTCATTACTCAGAAGCGGCAGGAGATTCGTCCGGAACCTGCCGAAATGTCGTCCGAATCAGGCGAAAGCCGACCGAACGGTACAGCTCGACGGCGGGAGCGTTCTCAGCGGTTGCTTCCAGAAAGACTCGTCGCAGACCTGCCGCCTGGAACCCGGCCAGCGACTGGAGAACAAGGGCTCGCCCGAGTCCGAGTCCGCGGTGTTCCGGGCAAACGCCGACATTCTGGACGGAGCCGGCATCTCGACCGTTGGCCAGCCCCTGAATCGTT
Source organism: uncultured Planctomycetaceae bacterium (assembly GCA_943787265.1). Classification (GTDB taxonomy): domain Bacteria; phylum Planctomycetota; class Planctomycetia; order Planctomycetales; family Planctomycetaceae; genus JABMPE01. The sequence continues at coordinate 222,677 of CALSLT010000005.1, forward strand.
CCGCAGTCGATGGGCTCGCTGCTTGAGCCCTCGCCTTCACGACAGATCAGCCATGTGGCCTGCGGGAGGAACGTACGCTGGCTGGCAATTTCCAGCATCAGTCGCCGACAGCCTGCCAACGTCGCCAGCGACGGAAACACTTGAGAATCCAGCTCGTCGTGGAAGCAGCCAAATTTGGTAACAGCGTGGCGGTCGAGATCTTCCGGTTTCCAATGGACAAAACGGTACCCTGGCGGCAGCTCCGCATCGGGAACGTCGTGCTCGGAAAAATTGAATTCCATTCGGAATCGACGGAAATACCGCATGACCACTCAAACGCCGCCTGGAAATGCCATCTCGTGAGCTGAACTGACCGCCCCGAGACTTCACTATACAGAACCACGGAAAGCACGGAATACACGAGGAGAAAATCTGCAGAATGCTTGTTGATACTCTGTGCCAGGGCATCAGCAGTATTTCGTTTCTTTCGTGGTTGATTATTCTGAACAGGAATCACGCTGACGCGTGAACTCAATTTCGTTTCTTGCGGCGGCGAGTTCGCTCGATCCGAATCCGACAGCCGATCGGTACGGTTTCTTTGACCTCAGGCAGTTTGCCGACCAGCGCGGCGGCGACAGCTTCCTCAACGTATCGCCGCTTCACTTTGTCAGCGTTCGGGCTGTCGTCCATTGCTCCCATGTAGACGACTTTTCGATCCTTGTTCAGCACGAAGAATTCGGGAGTGAACCCGGCTCCGAAGTCTTTAGCAATCTGCTGAGTTTCGTCGAACAGGTAAGGAAACTTGAATCCCTTCGCGGCGGCTTTCTCCTTCATTTTCGGCGGCAGGTCTTCCTCGACCTTGTTCACATTGACGGCGACGATCGAAACCCTGCTGTCTTTGCCGGAGTGCTTTTTCGCAAACGTGATCAACCGGTCTTCGTAGTCGACGGCGTACGGACAACTGTTGCAGATAAACGCCAGGACGACGACATCCATCTTCTTGAGATTGCTTAGCGAGAGCTTCTTTCCGTCAACTCCTGGCAGCTCTTTCCATTCCGGGGCCTTGTCGCCGATGTTGAGCACCGGGTTGTACTCGCCCGCTTCGATGCGCGGAGTCATGCTGACGACAACAAACATCGTTGCCGCAAGAAGACCGTGATTCGCGAGTCGGCTGAGCCATTTTTGCGTTTCAAACATTCGTAATTCTCACTATCGAAATCGGCAGCTACGAGGTCTTCGGAACGATGTTCACACTAACTGGTGGCCATTAGAGTTTACGTTTGAAAACATCGCCATCACGAACAGGTTCGCATCGTCAATCATGGATTTGAATCGCAGGCGGTTGCAACCAAACCTTGCGTCAGCATGTCACATTGAATCATCTGTCGCTAATCGCGAAGGAAAATGCCCATGAGCAATGCTCGAATTCTGGCCTTCGCCGGAAGCACTCGCAAAGCCTCGTTCAATAAGAAACTCGTCGCCGCCGCTGCGAAGTCAGCCGAAGCAGCCGGTGCGGAAGTGACGTTGATCGATCTGGCGGACTTCCCGTTGCCGATCTTCGACGAGGATTACGAAGCCGAGCACGGCATGCCAGAAAACGCCACCAGACTGAAACAGCTTTTCATCGACCACAACGGATTGCTGATTGCCTCGCCCGAGTACAACAGCTCGGTCAGCGCCGTCCTGAAAAATGCGATCGACTGGATTTCACGCCGCGCCGAAGGAGAGCCCATGAAGGCAGCTTTCCTGGGCAAAGCCGCGGCGATCATGGCAGCATCGCCGGGTGGACTCGGTGGGATCCGCGGGCTGGTTCATCTGCGATCCATTCTACAGAACATCGGTGTGCTCGTGATGCCAGATCAGATCACCCTGTCCGAAGCACACTCGGCGTTCGGCGACGACGGATCATTGAACAACGAACGGAAACAAGGCAGCGTCGACGCTCTGGCAAAGGAACTCGTCGAGACCGTTCAAAAACTGCACGCTTAATCAATCCAATTAGATGCTTCTGAAAGATTGCCACAGAGAACACAGAGGTCACCGAGAACTATTCTTTACAACAACTCCGTGGCCTCTGTGCTCTCTGTGGCGTATTTCGTCGTCCTTAACTGACACCGTCTGACCGAAACTTCATGCTCACTCAATTTGCCATTCGACTGATCTTCGGGATGAGCCTGGTGTGGTGCGTCATGCCTCGCTCTGAGGTCACGTCGGGCTTCTTCCGGATTCAAAACCTCGTCACGCTGGGGCTGGCGGTTCTGGCCTTCATGGCGATTGGTCCGGCTCCGGTGGCCGAGGGTGCTGAACCGGTTTTGTCTGCCGAGATCGTTCGCTGGATCTCGATCGGCCTGGCGACGATGTCGTTTCTTGGTTCGGTGATGTGGACGTTGGAGCGTCGCGCGTCGGGGACGCGGTTCGCGTTTGGCATTGCCGTCGTGTCGCTGATCACCGTCGTGCTGAGCAGTGTTCCGGCCGACGGATTTACGACGTTAAAAGGAAACCTCACGTGGCTAACCGAGATTGCTGTCGCAGCGGTGTCCGGGGCGACCGTTGGAGGAATGCTCCTCGGGCACTGGTATCTGACCACGCCGACGATGTCGACCACACCGCTGAACCGAGTCAACTGGTTTCTGTGCTGCGTTGCGATAGACCGATTGCTTTTTGGAGCGATCGCCCTGGGACTGTTCTGGCCATTCGCCGCTGAATCAGCAAACGCAGTCGGAGCGACAAACTGGACGTCGACTCACACTGTCTGGTTGATGCTGGAGTGGATTGGTGGCATCCTTGGACCGCTGGCCGTTTCGATCATGGTCGTCAGAATTCTCAGATACAAAAACACGCAGTCAGCGACCGGCGTTCTGTTTGTGGGCGTCATCCTGGCGTTCATCGGCGAGATGACCGGCGCTTTGCTGCGTCACGAACTTCAACTGCCGCTTTAACGACGGACCACTTCGAAACGAGTTCTGAAAAATGCAGCTCATCTATCAATGTCCCAAGTGCGATGATCCGAACATCGAAGTCGTCACGCCTGAGACGACTCAGCTTTCCTGCGCAAGCCACGACTGGTCACGAGAAGTAACCTCGGCGGACATCGAAGACGATCGCCCCAAACGCTGCCTGTGTTGTGGCAACGAAGACCTCTGGCGCCAAAAAGATTTCCCGCAAGCGCTCGGTCTGTTGATGGTGGTAACCGGTGGTACCCTCAGCACGATCGCCTGGGCCTATACCAAACCAGTCTGGGCGCTGGGGATTCTGCTCGTCTTCGCCGCGATCGACATGGTTCTGTACGCGGTAATGAAAGACGTTCTGGTTTGCTATCGTTGCAGCGCGAGGCATCGCAAAGCGAACATCCACGACGATCACCCGCATTTCAATCTGGAACTCAACGAACGCTATCGTCAGGAAGAAATCCGCCTGGCCGAAGCTCAGAAGTCGTCGTCTTGAATCACGCTCCGGGGATGTTGAATGCCCGCTTCAATTTCAGTTCAGATTCCGGCAACGCTGAGATTCGAATGCGGCGGGACGTCTCAGTTGACCGTTTCAGCTTCGACGGTCGGGCAGGCTCTGTTACAACTGGAGCAGAATCATCCGGCTGTTTATCGAAGCGTCTGTGACGAGACGGGAGCTGTGCGGCGGCACGTTCATCTTTTTGTGAACAACGATCTGCTCAAAGGCGATAACAGTTTCGACACGCCGCTGAACTCCGGCGACACCCTTTACATCATGCCCGCGGTTTCGGGAGGCTGAACATGGCTGAGCGACTCATTCTTTGCATCGGTACGAAAAAAGGTCTGTTCATCGCCGAGTCCGCGAAGACTCGCCGCAAATTCGAATTGCGAGGCCCCTTTCGACCCGGCGTCGGTGTTTACTCGGCCCTGATCGACCAACGCAGCGCGAAGCCGAAGATCTTCGCATCGAGCTGCTGCCCGTTCTTCGGGATGAGAATTCTTCGCTCGACGGACCTGGGCCGCACGTTCAAGGAAACGAAGTCGGCTCCTGCATTTCCAAAGGACGACGGCCGAGCCCTGGCGAATATCTGGTCGCTCGAACCCGGCAGCGGCAAACGTGATCTGCTATGCGGAGTCGAACCGGCATCGCTGTTCCGCAGTAAGGACGGCGGCAACTCCTGGGAACTGGTGCCCGGCATCAGCAACCACGAGCACGCTCCGCACTGGCAGCCTGGGGCGGGCGGAATGTGCATGCACACGATCGTTCGAGAAGGCAACCGGGTGCATCTCGGCATTTCGACAGGGGGGCATTACCTCAGCGAAGACGGAGGCGAAACGTTCAACGCCTCGAACGACGGAATCGCCGCCGGCTTCCTTCCCGATGCCTACCCCGAGTTCGGTCAGTGCGTTCATAAAATTGCGACTCACCCGGACGCGCCCGGTCGACTTTACATTCAAAACCACGGCGGCTGCCCTGATCACCCGGGCATCGGAGTTCTTCGCAGCGACGATCACGGTCACACCTGGCGATCCATCGCCGAGGGCCTGCCGTCCGACTTTGGATTTCCGATCGTCGTCCACCCTCACGACCCGGACACGATTTACGTCGTGCCACTGGACCCTTCAACCAGAACGTGTCCCGACAACAAGCCCGCCGTCTGGCGCAGCAACAACGGCGGCGACAAGTGGAAGCGACTGTCAAAAGGTTTCCCGAAGAAAGAGAGCTACTTCACGATCCTGCGCGACGCGATGACGATCGACCATCTCAAATCGCCATCGCTCTACTTCGGCACAACCACCGGCCAACTCTGGATCGGCCGCGAAAGCGGAGACCAATGGGACTGCCTGTTCGACTCCCTGCCTCCGATCAACTGCGTGAAAGTCGCCGTCGTCTAAGGGCTTAGAATCAGGCAAGTCTCGGAATCTTTGTCGGGACCGTTCCCAACGAAGATCGGAAGCTGGACAGTCCGAGTTGGTTGGCAATCCGGAATTCGTTTCGCAAATTGACAAGATTACAGACAAGTAGCACGATGTTCGCCGGTGTCGTTTATTTCGCAGCTCAACCTGCATAAACGACAATCTGTCATCAAGAACTCCGTTATTCGGACTAGACGTTTGGAATCGACTGACATTACGTGGATATCGACTTGCGGTGGACGCTTCATCGTCCTTTCTGATTCGCTTCTGTCGGACTGGCATGGTTGCCCCGACGATGCGGACCCGCTCGATACATCCCACGATTACGGTCGCGCTTGTGCAACGTCCGGCTATTCATCCACTCTCCGGGTTGGTGCGGGTAACGCATTGATCTTCGGTGAAAACAAGTTGGGCGGTGTTTGGCTTCGCCGTTCTCTCCCGATTCTTTTCGAATGGGTCTACGCAAACGATGAAAATGCGGTAATCGCGGCAATGGACAATTTGCCCAACGATCCCACTGTCGATGATACTACAGATTTCACCGTTGATTCAGATTCACTCGTCGTATTTGACTCCGTGTCTACCGGTTTAGATTTCGAGCCGCGACACAGTTGCCGGTTCTCGGTCCCAGTCGGTCGCTACATTATCGGATCAACGTACTTCAAGCCGGACGATGAAACTGGATTGATTCTTCATCGTTTTTTGCCAGCGTGACCGCGGCACAACGTGGTTTGCTCGCTGAGCCCGCTTTGCGAACTTCTTCATTTATCGATTCACGCGGCGCGTGTTGTACGGCGTTTAGTTGGTCAACGTTCGAGGCGGCGGCCCGGCTTTCTGTTGGTTTACGAATTTCTCATTCACGGTCCGGTTCGATCGGCTGAAACGCCAGGCAGCCGCAGCACCAGTTGTCGCTGATGTGGCAGGTCGGAATCAGCCTGTGGAGTTCGGCGGCTGCGTCGATAGTGACTTTAGCCCCTTCGAAGCTGAGGCTTTCCAGGTTCAGCAGGCCACGCAAATGCACCAGCCCGGCGTCCGTAATCTTCGCGTTATGCATGGCTAAAACTTCGAGACTTTCGACGTGTTGCAGATGAGCCAGGCCTGCGTCGGTGACGGCTACTTCGTTGAGAAGCAGCACTTGCAGATTTGGGAGATGTTTCAGGTGACTCAGGCCGTCGATTGTGAATGTGACGTCCTTAGCCGTCCGGCCATCTGAACCAGGATACATCCACGAGAAGCCTTCGCCTCGAAACGGCGTTGTGTCCAGGTGCAGAACCTGTAACTGCGGTACGTGACGCAATTGTGCGAGACCTTCGTCTGTGACGGTGAATCGATCCAGCGCCAGTTCTCTGAGATTCGGAAACCTCGCCAGTTCAGCGAAACCGCTGCCGGTGATTGTCGAACACGTCAGATCGAGCCGACGCAGCGATTCCATTTGCGGCAGCGCGGTCAGCGCGTCGTCGCGGACACCGCTCAGCCTCAATCCATCAAGCTGCCGAAGCTCGCCAAGTACCGCCAGGCCGGACCAGTCGGCCGGATTGTTTCCAATCTTCGCCGAGGAAAGATCCAGCGTCCGCAGGTTCGCAAGCCCCTTTAACAGGTGCAGACGTGACGAGTCTTTCCATCCATCGCTGAGATTGACCTGAAACGCTTTCATCCGTTTCCAGTTTTGCAGATGAATCAGGTCTCGGTCAGAAGGCGTGTCCCAGGTGACGTGGTAGTGACTCAGGTTGGGGATGGCTCCGAGTCGTTCATACATCTCGTCGCCACCAAATGAGCCTTCGAGATACTCGATCGAACTGCCAGCCAGATGGACGAGTCCGTCGACGGTGACTCCACCTGGTACCCAGATTTGCTCACCCTGGTCGCCACGTCGCCATGTTTGAGACGGCAGCCACAGCCGTTTCAGGCGGGGCAGCCCGCGCAGGTGAATGAGCCCATCGTTGTCGATTCTTGTCCCCGTGAGATTAAGCCATTCCAGGTTCTTCAGAGTTCGAATGTGAAACAACGATGGACTATTCAGCAGACGATTGGCGCTGAGATTCAACGCTCGCAGTTGAGTAAGACCGCTGATGTGACGCAGGCCGTCGTTCGACAGAGTCCCATTGAACACGTTGATGCCACGCAGATTGAGCGACTGCAGGTGTGGCAGTTTCGACAGTATCGCCAGGTCATTGTCTCCAATCGGCACCCGAGCGAGTTCCACGCGGATGACTCGCCCTGCTTCATCGGCCCAGGCTCGCCCACCAAGTCGATGCAGTTCGGCAATGACCTCTTTGCTGGTTGGTTCAGGCTTGACTGTGACCTGACCATCAAACGCCCACATCAACGCCGCGACCGACAACAGCGAGACAACGCAGGTAGCCAGCGGTAACAGACACCGGGCAGTTCCGAGATGTGTAGAGCCGCGTGCATCCAGTGTGTCGTCAGTCGAGGTCGGCGTTTTCATGAGTCAGGCTTCCGGCACAAGACAGTCGCGGGCGTTAATGCTGCCAGCTTGAACACGACTCGTGGGGGGGGGGGGGGAGAGATTTCCCGGAGCGGCGCCGGATTACAGTTTGATGGTCACGGGACAACGACGTCCAGGCCACCGCCGCCGATGGCAATGTCGTCTCCGCCCTGGCCTCGTACAGTGTCGTCACCCAGGCCGCCGTCGAGCGAGTCAGCGTCTGCTCCGCCGAGCAGTTTGTCATCGCCGTCTCCGCCGGTGATGGTATCGCTGCCTCCGCCGGTGATGGTATCACTGCCGCCGTTGCCGTTGAGGATGTCGTTGCCGGCTCCACCGATAAGGACGTCGTCTCCGTCGTCGCCAAAGACCGTATCGTCATCGGCTCCCGCGTCGACAAAGTCGTCACCGATTCTGGCATGAATCAGGTCAGTACCCGCGCCTGTAAAGATGCTGTCGTTGCCAGCGCCGCCGTTCACCACGTCGTCGCCGTTGCCACCGATCAGTGTGTCATCACCCACTCCTCCGTTGAAGATAACGTTCCCTGAGATCTGACTGACATCGAGGCGGTCGTTACCGGCTCCCCCATTGAACGTAATCTGCCCCGTGAAGGCTGCCATTGACTCGTCGAAAATGATCTCGTCATCGGAAGGGCTGCCGTTAATGACGATGCTTTTCACGTCATCAACTAACGGCCGGCTAATAAGACTAATAAACAGCGTAAATTGCTGGAGAATTCCCGATGAAGAAACGTCATCCGGCACAATAAATTGCAATCGCCCGTCGCTGATCGAAACGATGTATTTTTCAACTGTTGACGGGATTGCCACGTGAAACACCCCATCGACCAGCGTGCCACTACTCGACCAAAGAATTCCACCAGAGAACAACAGACTTCCAGCGGTGCGCCCACTGGGCCCGTCAATCAAAGTGTCGCTGGAGTCACCCCGTAAAGAGTCTGTTCCGCCACCACCGCCGGCAACGATGTCACCTGTACCGCCCTGACCATTCGCAGAGTCATTACCATCTCCTCCGTCTAGAAGATCAGTGTCTCCACCGCCGAGCAGCGTGTCGTCGCCATCTTCGCCAAACAATGAATCCTCGCCCTGGTTTCCGTTGAGCAAATCGTCACCGGATTGTCCGTTGAGTAAATCGTTACCGCTGCCGCCGTTGAGAACATCGTTGCCAGCACCGCCGCTGGCAAAATCGTTGCCATCTCCACCACTGAAGATGTCTCGCCCGCGCCCACCAGTCAGCCTGTCATTGCCAGCGTCTCCGACAAACAATGCGAGCAGGTCAACGGCTGAAGTGTCAAACGAGTCGTTACCGTCTCCGCCTCTGAATGTAACACTGCCTATCTTCGCCGTAAGCGAGTCATCAAGAGTGACGTTGTCGTTGCCTGAGCTGCCTGTAATTGAAATATCGCTGATGTCTGAGAGTTCGATCTCAAGAAAAGTTTCAATTAGTATTGGTCCGGCAACAGATAATGGGAAACCGAAACTTGGCGTAAAGACCCCAACGGAACTCGTGATGATTCTGAGCTGCGAATCATCGATCAGGACTTTGAAGGCTCCGCCAGTATCAGGCAGAGTGACATCGAGCGTCGAACCGACACCGGGCAACACTGGAGTTACAGGTACGGTTCCCGCCGAGCCAGGAACTGTCACATCGCTTGCCCCGCCGCGGAGTGTGTCGTCACCGCCGCCTCCGGCCACGATGTCCGCTTGACCGCCCTGGCCGTTGACGAAATCAGCTCCGGCACCGCCGTCCAGAGTGTCTGTTCCCCCACCGCCAAGAACGGTGTCGTCGCCCGCGTTACCGGTCAGCACGTCGCTGCCAGACCTTCCGTTGATCCGGTCGTTGCCGTCGTTTCCGGCCAGCGTGTCGTTGCCACTGTTGCCGTTTAGTGAATCATTGCCCGAGCCACCGGACGCGCTATCTGCTCCGCTGCCTCCGTCAAACCTGTCATCGCCACTCCCGCCCAGGAATGTGTCATTGCCCGCCCCACCGTGAAACCTCGTCACCAGAGACGTGGTCGAAGCATCGAAAGCATCATCACCGCCGTTGCCGCTGAAGATGATCGTTCCGCCGTACCCATCGACATCACCGAGAGTGATCGAGTCGCTGTTCGCACTGCCGTTGATTGTCAGGTTGCCAAGTTGATCGAGCGGGAAGGTAAAGAGTGTCGCAGGTGAAGGCAGCGTCTGCCGAATTTCAAGATCGACACCGGACGCACTTCTGGCAATCAGATATTCTCCGCCAGCATCCGGCAGCGAAAAGGACTGTGCTACTTTCGGGGCGATGTCCTCGATTAACAATTCGGCGACGCCTTGAGTAAATACTTCATACGCGACTGATTCGACCGTTCTCCTGGATGTCTGAACCCACCCTCCGCCGATGTTGATCGTGTCACCCGAATCTTGTCGGATTGCCAGCGTGTTCGAACTACTGCTGATGTTGATGACTTCCTGAAAATCAAGAGTCAACGCGTTGTCGCCCGTGCCTCGAATGTCGATCGCTTCAACATCAACGATTCGATTGTCGGAAATCGTTGTCAGGTCAAACGTCGTACCACTACTGTCGAGGCTGACTGTGTCACGGCCGTTGCCGCCTACGACACGAGAGAAGCCAGGGGTGCTGACCGTCAGAATGTCGTTTCCCTCGCCGCCGGACAGTACATCGTTGCCACCGTTCCCACTCAACAGATCCGGGCCCCGTCCACCGATCAGAACATCCGCCGTCGCAGTACCAATGATTGTATCCGCGGACGACGTTCCCACCTGAGTTGCCACGCTAACGGCCAGGTTTCCGCCGAACAGCACATATCCTGCACCGGCATTCGAAAACGGTCCGACACTATCGGCTCTAGGAGCACCAATGAAGATGTCGCTGAATCCGTCGCCGTTCAAATCTCCGGCGCCACTCACTGCAATTCCCGAGAAGTCGATTGAGGCGACGCCATTGATCGCAATGCTGTTGGCACCGTCGAGGTCGATCAGATTGATCCGGCCGTCGCCTGCTGATCCACCATTGTTAGTTTTGGCGTCAAGTGCTGATAAGTTCGATCTCCCGCCAAATACGAGATAGCTGGTGCCTGATGATCTACCGTTGGGGTCTGCCATGGGAGCGCCGATGAGAAGGTCGTCGAATCCGTCGCCATTGACATCACCTGCGCTAGTTACAGCATCGCCGGAACCGTCGCCTCTTGCTGCCCCGAGAAGTGTGAATCCGTCGCTACTGGTCAGGTCTGCCAGATTGATCTGGCCATCTCCCGCCGTTCCGCCGCTGCCGGTTACGTCGTCCAGTGTGGACAGGTGGGAGACTCCGCCAAACACCAGATACGTCGCACCGGAAATCGACGCAAACGAAGCTCCGATCAGTAGATCATCAAAGCCATCGCCGTCCACATCCCCCGCTGAACTTATGGCCCGTCCAGAACCATCGCCCGCGATTATTCCGTTGAAGACGAAGCCGGTTGTGTCAGCGAGGTCAGCCAGATTGATCTGGCCGTCGCCTGGCGTTCCCCCGCTCGTTGTGAAGGCGTCCAGTTGGTACAAGTTGGCCATCCCGCCGAATACCAGATAGCTCGCACCGGAATCGGACAACCCGTCGGGATCGGCCTGGTAAGCGCCAATTAACAGATCATCCAATCCATCGCCGTTAACATCTCCGGCACCGGCAACCACACGGCCAGATCGGTCATTGATGCCAATGCCATTAAGAATGAACCCTGTCGCGCCATTGAGATCGGCCAGATTGATTCGCCCGTCACCAGCGATGCCCGCATTGCTTGTAATATCGTCCAGTGTGGAAAGATTGGACGTCCCGCCGAAGACCAGATAGGTCGCACCGGAATCTGCAACTCCGTTGCCATCGGCTTTGTAAGCACCGATGAGCAGATCTTCAGATCCGTCTCCGTTGATGTCTCCTGCCCCGCTTACAGAAAAACCGGAGAGATCAAAAGCCGCGCTACCGTTCAAAACGAATCCAGTCGTGCCGTCGACGTCGTCGAGATTGATCTGCCCGTCTCCGACCCGTCCTCCGCTGCCAGTTGCTGCGTCCAGATTCGACAAGTTTTCTTCGCCACCAAACACCAGGTAGCTCACACCGGAATTCTCAAAGCCATTGGATCCGGCAGCAAAATCTCCGATCAACAGATCGTCGAAGCCGTCGCCATTCACGTCACCTGCGCCGCTGACCGACCTACCGGAAAAGCCATCGGCTTCGCCGACGAGAAGATATCCATTGGTACCGTTCACGCTGCGCAAGTCTATTCTGGAATGAGTTCCTTGCACCGTTCCGAATACGAGGTGCGTGGTGCCGGTGGTGAACGATCCGATCAGAAGGTCGTCCAGCCCATCGCCGTTGACGTCGCCCGCTGATTGAAGGGAGCGTCCCGTTTGACTGAATCTTGAAATGCCGTTGAGTGTGAAGCCGGCCTCACCCGTTCCTCCATTCTCCGCCAGCAGGCTGCTGAGTTCGAATTCGAGAGATTGGATTTCGAGGGTCGCCGCGCCCTGTGTATACACGTCGAATGTAATGCCGCGGTCAGCTTGATCGGCTTGTTGCGTCCAGCCTGGGCCAATATCGACCATGTCCCCAAAGTCACGAAAGATCTTCAGCTTATGGCCCGTGGGGATAATGACGGGATCACTACCGTCCACAGAACGTTGTATGCTGCTGGCTGAGCTGATGTTGAGGACTTCCTGAAGGTCCAGCGTCAATGTGTTGTCGCCGCTCCCGGTGATATCGATAAACTCAATATTCGTCAGTCTGTTGTCGGCCAGAGTTGGCAGGTCCAACGTGAGACCGCTGCCATCCAGACGAAGGGTGTCCAAGCCTGTGCCACCATCGATTCTGGCGAATGTCGAGCTGCTGATCTCGAACTCGTCAAAGCCTCCGCCACCGATCAGTACGTCTGCGCCGCCGTTTCCGACGAGCAGGTCAGAACCTCTTCCACCGATTAGTATGTCATTGTCAGCGGTGCCCGTCAGAGTATCCTCAGAGGGCGTGCCGACCTGAGTTTCCACACCGCCAGTGAAGTTCCCTCCAAACACGACATAACTCTGTCCCGACGCCCCGTTGAGATTAGCCCCGTACGCTCCGATCAGCAGATCGTCGAAGCCGTCACCATTTACATCGCCAGCGCTGCTTACGGCGTCTCCGGAATAGTCATGCGAGGCGACTCCGTTGATAACAAAGCCGGTGTTGCCATCCACGTCGACCAGATTGATCTGTCCGTCACCGGCTGCTCCGCCCGTGCTGGTCACCGCGTCCAATGACAGGAGGTTGGATAAGCCACCAAACAGCACGTAACTTGCACCAGAGGACGGACCTGAGGGAGCTGCTTCGTCCGCACCGATCAGCAGGTCGTCAAAGCCATCGCCGTTGATATCGCCCGCACGGCTCAGAGCATTGCCGGAATAGTCACTGTTGCCGGAGACGAATCCGTTGGTCCCGGTCAGGATAAATCCGGTAGTGCCGTCGAGATCGACCAGATTGATTTGCCCGTCAGCCGCTGTGCCACCACTGGTGATCACGGCGTCCAGAGTTGACAGCAGGGAATTTCCGCCAAATAACAGGTAGGTTGTACCCGCATTCGGTCCATCATCCGCACGACTCGGAGCTCCGATGAGTAGGTCGTCGATTCCGTCACCATTCACGTCCCCTGCATCGCTGACAGTCCTTCCGGCACCCCCTCCGGGCAGACCGTTGAAGCCGAAGCCGTTGGTGCCATCGACGTCGGACAGTAGGATTTGCCCGTCGGCCGCGATGCCTCCGCTGGTCGTTACTGAATCGAGAGCCGACAGGTTCGCCATCCCGCCAAACACCAGGTAGCTTGGATGAGGGTCTCTGTTTCCGATGAGCAGATCGTCGAAGCCGTCACCGTTCACGTCGCCGGCACTGCTCACGTCATAGCCAGACAAGTCACCGGGAGTGATGCCGACGAATGTGAATCCGGTTGTCCCATTGAGATCTTCCAGATTGATTCTGCCATCTCCCGCGGTCCCTCCACTACTGGTTGCTGCATCCAGCATCGTCAGGTTGGAGAATCCTCCGAAAACGACATAGCTGGCATCCTGAACGACCACGTCTGAATCGTAAAATGGAGCACCGATGAGCAGATCGTCGAAGCCATCGCCATTGACATCTCCAGCTCCGCTTACGGCATAGCCCGAGTTGTCTCGTATGGCGACGCCATTAAATACAAAGCCCGTATTGCCATCTACATCAGCCAGGTTGATTTCACCGTCTCCCGCCGTGCCCCCACTACCAGTCATCCCGTCCAAAGTGTCAAGGTTTAAGCGACCACCAAAGACGACGTAACTTTCCCCCGACTTGAAGCCGTGGGGACTGGCATACGGGGCGCCAACGAGTAGATCGTCGAATCCATCTCCGTTTACATCACTCGCGCCACTCACAGAAAGGCCTGCAACATCTCCGGCAACACTACCCTTGAATTCGAAGCCAGAAGCACCATTCAGACTGCTTAGCTCTAATTCGGCATGTGTTCCCTCGACCGTTCCAAACACCAGATAAGCGCTGCCTTGCCAGCCCATCCCAGGTGGACTTGTAAATGGAACACCGATCAAAAGGTCGTCCAACCCGTCGCCGTCCACATCACCAGCCGACTGTACTGACCGACCAACACCGCCAAGACTCGCCACTCCGTTTATCACGAATCCAGTCTCGCCCGTTCCTCCGTTGGCTTCCAGAAGACTGCTCAGTTCGAACGGGTTCGTTGCGCTGAGCAGGGTGCGGTCTTCGAGTAACTCGGGCTGCGTGGAGATCGCGCATTGTCGAGTGAACGACCGAGACGCACGGCGGGTTCGCGATGGCCGCCGACTGAGGCTTGTCAGTCGGGAAACCGGTTTTCGCATTCGGAGGACGGAATCAGAGAAGCATGACAGCCAGTCGTTGATCAGCATGGTGATACTCTGCGTTTTGCCCGCATTCTGACGCGACGACAGAAAGAGTCGTTCAGCGCACATCTCGATAGAGAACATCGTCTCAAGCAGTCAGGATGATTTCGAGACTGTTCGGCAGCCGTCATCTGAGACGACACAACTGTGCGTACGAATATACCCAGATGTCGCGCAAGAATGCTCGCCTGAATTCACAATTCAGCCCAGACCCTCAGACAAACATGAGAGAACGCGGTGCCTGGCGACGCGTAGAAGCTTCAGCGGTGGAGCGTGCGAGCGGTTAAACCGACGGCCAGCCTTCGGGCAGTTCGCAGCGGTTCGAAGTGCAGACTTCGGCGAGGCTGCTGACCTGGTCGCGGTGGAAAGGGATGCCGGCGGTGCTCCATTGTTCGGAGCGTTCCCATTCGAGTTCGCCAGCGACGCGGACCTGGTCGACGCCTTCGGCCGGAGGCAGTTCTTTGATCGAAGCAATCGTTGCGTCGATTTCTTTGAGGAACCGATCCGGCGCTCCGAAGTGGCTCGGATCAATCGCCTGGAAGAAGTGGTCGGAGCCTGGTCCGAAGGGGTTTGCCGTTTTGTGAATCGGATTACGTCGTCCGATCAGGGCTGACGTCAATGCGGAAGCGACGAACCCGAAGGCCGAACCTCGCGCACCCGACATCGGCAGCAAAGTTTTCGCGGCGGCGGCATTGGTTGTTTCTGCGCCGGCTTCATCGAGTGCCCAGCCGGGAAGTATCGGCGTGCCGAACATTCCCATCGACTCGATCTTTCCCCAGGACGATTCGGCGATGGCTGTGTCGAGAACAAAGGGAGTACCGCTGGTAGGGATCGCCCAGGACAGTGCGTTGTTGGCAGTTCCTGGTTGAGTGCTGCCGTAAGCCGCGACGGTCGCAGTGCCGGTGCTGGTCGTCGAAAAGCCGATCATGCCTTCCTTTGCAGCGAGCATCGTGTAGACGCCGGCCGCTCCGTAATGCTGCCCTTTCTTAATGACGACCGTGCCGGTGCCGATTTCGCGAGCTTTCGAAATCGCCAGCTCCATGCCTCGCGTGGCGGCGACGTGGCCCATGCCACCGCTGGCTTCGATGACGGCGATGGCCGGCGTTTCGCACGAGGTGATCGACATGGCTCGAGGATCGATGTCGCCGGCGTCGATCGCGGCAACGTATTTTCCGAGCGTGCGGCTGCCATGAGAATGGATGCCCCGCAGGTCGGCTTCGGTCATCCGAGCGGCAACGATGTCGGCCTCGACCTCGAACATCCCTTTCCGGATCAGAACCGTGACGATCAACTTTTTCAACACGTCAACCGGAACTGAGATTTCCTGGCCGGGATCGCGAGGGATATCGGGAGTGGCTGAAGTCATGGTGAAGTCTCGTGATGTTGCTGCAAACTTCGGATGATCCTGCGGCCCGCATGGAACAGTCGGACGATATCGAATGAACGCTCGAAAGCCAAAAGGAACGACGGTTTAACATCGGTCGACAGATCTGCAGCGTCGACGGGAACCTTTCACAGCAAGTCCACGCTCGAAGCCCCGATCCGGGATCAGCGATTCGGATCGCGTCGAATTTCTGCCCTGCGGCGCGGTGACTTTCTGGTCAAACTCCCTACATTACGCACTCGCAAAGGGCGTGAATCCGGGTTTTTGGACCCGCCTCGCCTGATTTCAGACATTTATGGAAGGCCGATTGAGCGGCCGTTCCGAATCGATTTCGCAGGAGAATTCTGACATGGGGATTCGAATCCCACGGACTGCCGAGCACGTCGGCGATGGACACCCGGACAAATTCTGCGACCAGGTCGCTGATGCCCTGCTCGACCGAACGCTGGAACTCTGCAGCGAAGAATTCCTGCCGAGCGTCCGCCTGGCCATCGAATGTCTCGCCAAAGACAACATGCTGATCGTCACCGGCGAAGTGAAATGGACCGACGCGATTAAACTGGGAGTCAACGTCCAGGAAATCGCTCGCGACGTCTGGCGGAAGATCGGCTACAGCGACTGTGGCGAAGAGCTGACCGTCGTCGACCACATTCAGGCGCAGTCCGCTCACATCGCTCTCGGAACGGACACCGGCGGAGCGGGCGACCAGGGAGTCATGGTCGGATACGCAACCGACGAAACTCCGGAAATGATGCCCAAAGAGTACGTCCTGGCCCGAGACCTCTGTACGAAACTCGGTGAGCTTCGAAACAGCAAGGCAATCCCGTGGCTGCGTGCTGACACCAAGTCTCAGGTCACGATCGACGCCGACGGAAACCCGACCGACTACATCGTCGCCTCGCAGCACGATGACCCGGAAAAGTGCGGCGTCTCGCACGACGACATGCGAAAGCAAATCTTCGAGCAGGTCGTGCAGCCGGTCCTCGGTGACGGAGTCGACTTCCGACCGAACAAGATCAACGGAACCGGCCTGTTCGTCATCGGTGGCCCAACGGGCGACGCTGGCGTCGTCGGTCGTAAGATCGTCGTCGACCAGTTCGGTCCTCGAGTACCAGTCGGCGGTGGAGCGTTCTCCGGCAAAGACCCATCCAAGGTCGACCGCAGCGCGGCTTACATGGCTCGACACATCGCCAAGAACGTCGTCGCTAACAAAGTCGCTGGTGCTAAAGAGTGCACGGTCCACATCGCTTACGGAATCGGCCAGCTTCAGCCAGAAATGGTCACCGCCATGACCGAAACTGGCGAAGACGTTTCAGACTGGGTCAAGCAGCAGTTCCCTGACCTGTCGCCGGGCTTCATCGCCAGCCACTTGAGCCTGCTGAAACCTGACGGTTGGTCCTATTTTAAGGCCGCCAGCTACGGTCATTACGGCCGGGACATCTTCCCGTGGGAAGCAGTCTCTTCCCTGTCGTAAGGATGCTATCTATTATGCCGCCGTCGCGTGCCGAGCACTTCACTCGGCACGCGATTTCGGTCTACTCGCGAAAATCGGCAACAGCGAAACTCATTCGCCGCCCGATGAAGAGAGACCTGTTCGAACCAAACTGGTCCGGCCAGCGCCTTTCATGACCCGAAGCCATCCGCACGGATGGATTCACTCAGACGATAAGAATTCAAAACACAACCGGTGGGGTAGCTCAGTTGGTGAGAGCGGCGGATTCATAACCCGCAGGTCGGGGGTTCAAATCCCCCCTCCACCACTTCTCAGGAGACGTCAAGTCTTCACTTAACTCCTCTTGAGAACTCACATTACGGCTGTCGTTGGAGTCATCTCCGGCGGCAGCCGTTTTTCGTGATACCCCCTGAGAACTCTTAAGTTGCACTGGGTCGAGTGCAACTTTCGGTGCAACTGAAACTGCCTCAGTTCCGGTCGCCACTGTCCGCTGTCGGTCTTCAGATCGATCGGGGACGTTGGGCAGGCATTCCAACGCACCGTTCATATCCAGAAGGCCGACGTGCGAATAACGATCCATTGTCAGTGTGATCGTCGCATGTACGATTGCCCAGTTGGAATGGACACCTGAAATGAGGTTTTAGACGGCGAGTTTCGCTTTGTATTGTTCTTCGAATTCGTCAGGTGTTCGGTACCCGAGGGTCTGGTGAATTCTCTTTGAGTTGTAGAAAGTGTCGATGTACTGGAAGACGCTGAGTCTTGCTTGAGTGATGTCCTCGAAGGTTTCGAACTTCGTCCATTCGTGCTTGAGTGACCAGAAGAAACGTTCCATGACGGCGTTGTCGTAGCAGCATCCGGTACGACTCATCGAGCAGATCATGTTGAGTGTTCTCAGAGTCTGCTGGTATTCATCGCTGGTGTATTGCGAGCCTCGATCGCTGTGGTGAAGCAGACCGTTCGTGTCAGGCTTCCGCGATTCAACAGCGTTACGAAGAGCTGAGCTGACCAACGGCGTGGCGAGACTTTCGGAAATCGCCCAACCGACAACCTTGCGACTGAACAAGTCCAGGACAACAGCCAGATAAACCCAGCCGGTTGCCGTCGGCAGATACGTGATATCGGTCACCCACTTTCTGTTCGGAGCACCTGCTTTGAAGGACTGATTCAGAACGTTTGGTGCCGCCATCTTTGAAGGATCAGAAACCGTTGTCGTTGGCGAAAATTTCTTTGAGACTTTGCTTTTCAGTCCCATTTCCCGCATCGCCGCTGCGACTGTGTTGCGACAGACTGTTTCCAGAGAGTCATCTTCCTTGAGTCGATCAGCGATTTTGTAACTGCCATAAATCCCGTGCGACTCGTCGTAGACCTGCTTAATTGAAGTGCGGATTCGAGCCGACCGTTGAGCCCTCAAGCCGGGCCCGGCCTTCAGCCACCTGTAGAATCCACTCGAGCTGACATTGAGAGTTCGACACATCGACGTCACTGAAAACGAGTCACGATGCTGCTTGATCCATGCGTATTTCATTGTGACTCCCTCGCGAAATACGCTGTGGCTTTTTTTAGAATTTCACGTTCCATTTCAGCTCGCTGCAGACGCTTTCTGAGATGCTTGATCTCATCCTGCAACGCAGCGGTCGAGGCGTCGTCACCACATGGTTCTGGCTCTGGAGCCAGCTTCGAGTGCCAATCCCTGAGACTCTTCGCTGCAACACCAACAGCGTCCGCTGCCGCCTTGAACGAGTACCCCTGCTTGACCACAAGATCGACGGCGTCCCGCTTAAATTCAGCACTGAATGAACGACGTGCTCGCTTCGTTTTCTCTGACATGAAAGTCTCCTGAAAGAAATCTTAGAAATCCTTCAGGTGTCCACCAGTCATGGGCTACCGCAGTCATTGCTTTGTGAGCACTGCAGAGCCCATCACAGCCGAAACGAAACCCATGCAACTTGTCAGCTCCCGTCCATCCAGTTCGACTTTGCGAACTTGTGATTGTCGTCGTCATGATCAGTTCCGTGTTGGTTGTGATTGGTTTCCTTTGCTCTCAACACGCGAAAACATAACCGCATAAGTGCGGCTTCAAAGAAGTTTCTGGGCGTGGCGACTCGGCCCAAATTCGGTGTTTCCGATAGTTTCCGATAGTTTCCAGAAATGGACCGATTCCTTCTCGTATCTTCCATAAAAGTATTTCGACAAAATTTTGGAAGCGCGGAATGCCGATACAATTTGGTGACACTTTCGGGTTGCCACCTCTGCATTTAGAGCACGAGTTGCCACCAAAGTAGCCACCTGATGACCGGAGATGATTCGTCTTGCGCAAACGTATTTGTTTGTCTGACTCGACTTGACTGAAGATGCAAGCGATCTCTGAGGCAATGACGTATTAGTAGAACGGAGAGATTTTCGCGAGGCTCGTCATAGGCGATCAACAGGGTTGTTCTGCCAGATTGTTAGAGCCAATGATTGAAATCTTTCCCGATCGACTGAGCATCCTCTGAATGTGAACCAGGCAATTCAACAGACGTTCGGTCGTCACGGTGTTGAAGCACCGTCCTCAGTGTCAGAACGACAGAGGGGAACCGAACTATGAAGTGCACCGAGTTCAATGTCGCAGCGAAAGATTCCGCCAACCTCTTTGTGCGGAACTGCGTTCCCCAGCCAACAGATCGTTGCGGACGCACATTGGTCATCGTTCACGGAACCAGCGAGCACGGTGGCCGTTACCTTCACGCAGCAGAAGAAGCCGTCGCCCGGGGCTGGGACGTCATCATTCCCGACCTGCGCGGACATGGCCAATCAGATGGCATTGCCGTTCACATTGATCGCTTTGAGCAGTACCTGCAGGACCTTGACACGATCTGGCAGTACTTCGAGTTGAATCCCGAACGCACTGCCGTACTTGGCCACAGCTTCGGCGGCCTTGTTTCCGTACGATTCGCTCAGACGCGTCCTTCGCGTCTGGCGGCTCTTGTGCCGATGTCGCCACTGCTGGGGTTGCGTGTGAAGATTGACCCGCTGACGTATGCCATTGGTCGGCTGATGTCGTTTGTCGCTCCGACGACGCGGTTTCAAAGCAAAGTGCCACCCGAACACACAACGAGAAATCAAAGAATCCTGGCGAAGCGAGCCAGTGATCCCTTGCTGCGAAGAAGTGTCACCGCTTCGTGGTTCTTTCAGATGAAACAGGCTCTCCGCGACGCCAACGAGCAAGCAGCTTCGGTTGTCGTTCCAGTTCTGGCCATGCAGGCCGGCGACGATTTGATTGTCGATCCGCTGGCCGTGGAACCCTGGCTGGCCCAGACAGGCTCGGCTGACAAGACCTTAAGAATTCTCGATGAGCACTATCATGAACTGCTCAACGAGGAAGATTGGCAGCAGACACTCGATGAGCTGCTGAACTGGCTGGAGTCGCGGCTCCCGTGCGGCAAAGCCTCGGTCGATCGCAGCACCTCGTAGGACACTCATGCAGAATCTGTAGCATAGGCGAGCGAGTTTCGAGCAAATGGCAGGCCTTCCGTGTCTTACAGCACCGCGCAATAGTAATGCCCCGCGACGAATCATTCGTCGCGGGGCATTTTTGCTATAGCGTTGTGAGCACTCTTTAGTGTGAAACCTTGTCTGCCGCTGTTTGACAGCAACCGGCAGTCAAGGCTTCGACTTCTGTCGTCAGCTTACGAGCAGCAGCTTTTGCAGCTCGATTTGCATGGAGCAGGCTTGCAGGCGTTGCACGGTGCAGCCGGCTGACAAGCGTTGCAGGGAGCAGGTGCTGGCACGCAGACTTTTTCCTTGATGGTCTTTTCGACCATTCGGCAAACCTGCACGTCAACTTCTTTCTTCACTTCGACTGGAACGCAACGAGTTTCCTTGATCGTCTTCTTGGTCGGGACGCATTCCCAACGGCAGACGGTGTCTTCAACAGTCTTGGTCTTAGCAACCCACTCGGAGTATTCCACTTTCTTAGTGACTTCTTCCCAGGTGGTTTCACAGACCTTACGAGTGCAGGTCTTTTCTTCCTTCTTCCAGCCACAAACTTCGTAGGTGTACTCTTCTTCTTCTTCGACCCACTCGCAAACCTTACGCTTGCAGTTTTTTTTGACTGGCTTACTGACGCAAACCTGAACTTCTCGCGTCTTTTCAGCTTTGTGACATTCGTGAGCGGTGTACTCGACTTCGGTTTCGACGACGTTCGGTACCCAGACTTTTTGAGTGCATGTCACGGGGCAAGGATTGCAGCATGTGTTGCATGAACCGCAGGCTGATTTGCAAGGATTGCATCCGCCGACCTGAACCTGCTTTTCTTCCCAGTGCCCTTTGTCTTCGCAAACTTTACGAGTCTTCTTCACTGGAACGCTTTCCCAGACCCAGTACTTCTGCGTCTTGGTTTCCATTGAAGGCACCATGACGGTGTACTCGTGCGAAACTTCTTTCCAATGTGGTTTGCGAACTGTTCGCGTGCCGGTCTTTGTCTCACGGGTTGGAACTTTGACCCAGTACTTTGTTTCGACGTCCTTCCAGTTTTGCTTTGCGACTTTGTGAGTGACGTCTTTCGACTTCTTTTCGCATTCGTAGTAAGTCACTTCACGACTGACTTTGTCCTGCTTCTGGACCCATTTGTTGACCGTGATTTCACGCTCAGAAGTTTCCTGCTTGTACTCGGTCTGAGTAACTGTTCGTTTTTCCGTGCCCCATGTAGGGACAAGAACCGTTCGTTCGACTTCTTTCCACTGAACCGCTGGCTGACAGGCTGGCTGAGCCTGACATGCAACCTGCGGGCAGGGAGCACACGTTGCTGCTGCTTTGCAGCAATCACCGGCCTGGCTTTGAGCACTCGCTGATGCGAGAACCGCCAGAGCCACAAGTAGCTTCTTCATAGGGATGTTCCTCTTCGTTCGTGGTCTCGTTACCTGAAAAACTTGATATCACAAAAAGTGATTTCATCGACCGAGATTGCAAACCGTGCAGTCCTCGGTTGGCCCGCGTCAGTCTTCGTGACGAGTGTTGGCCTGCAGCCGCCCAACGTCCATCAGCGCTGTCAAACCGAGGCCTCTTTTTTGTCTGACAACGATCGGATTTGACGTTTTGTCGAATGCAGCGGGCACTCGTCGCCCCGACTAACTCTGTGTCCTTACGTCCACAAGCTCTCCTGCAGCCTCACAAACTGCGTAGCTTGCCTCAAATATACCGAGTACGAAGCTTCTCTTAAAGTTCCTGTTTTTCCGATTTTACCGAAATTCATAGAAAGCGTTACGCGTCAGCGTTGCAGGGCGATCACTGGTCAGAAGTCGAAGAGCTTCAAAGCCGGTTGCGAATGCAGGCAATATGCCGCGTGATGATCCAACCCACGCTGTTGCATTATGTCGACAGGCGTTCTGTGCGGTTCTAATTGGCTTAAGAAACGCTAGGCCTGATCGTGCATCAGATGTTGGCTACCAGCGAGAAATCGCGTCCAAATCGACACATCGCTGTGCCGGATCGGCTTGCAGGCAATTCTGAAGGAATGCACTGATTTCGGGCGAGAGATTGCCCATGTCTGGCAACTGCCAGTTCTCGTGGCGATCTTCGATATCAGTGAGTCGTGTATCTGAGATCAGCTCTTTGCCGGTCAAAAGTTTCCACGCGGTACAGCCAAGGGCGAAAAGGTCAGCCTGCGTGTCCGGTGGTGCGCCTTGAAGTTGCTCAGGCGCCATGAAACGCGGTGTTCCTGAGATCAGTCGCGAAGAGTTGCCCTCGCCGTTGTCGACCGGCTTGGCGAGGCCAAAATCCATCAGCTTCACGTTTCCGTCTGAAGTCAGGAGGACATTTGAAGGTTTGATGTCTCGATGGACGATGCCCTTTGAGTGAGCGTAGCTCAGCGCGGCGGCAAGCTGAGCCATGACCTTTCGAAATTGCGTGTCGTCGAGCGGCCCATCTTGCCGGACGCACTGATCCAGTGAGACACCATCACAAAATTCCAGCACGATGAAGAATGAACGAAACGCTTTGAAACGCCCCAACATGCGAACGATATGCGGGTGATCGAACTCTTCAATCATTCGCGCTTCGCTCTGAAATAATTTGAGCGCGTTGGCATCGTAAACCAGTCTGTGGCTCATCATTTTCAGAGCGACTGGGCTCATGGACTGCTCATCCAAAGCTTCGTAGACGATGGCCATGCCGCCTCGACCGAGCCGTTCAGTGATGCGGTAACGCCCAAATCGTTTTCCGCTGAGTGCATCGTGATCCTGCCGGCCGAGACGCTGAGCAAGCAACTGAGTCAGCACCTGTCCAATGACGGGGTGATTACTGGCCAGCTCCTGAAAGATTGGCAACGGGAGAAACTTTGCCGAAACATCCGTGGTAGCAATGACGCTTGCTGTTCTTGGCTGATCCGTCAGCAGTGCCATTTCCCCGAGGATGGAACCGGGACCGCATCTGGCGATTTCCTGATCCTGACTAAGCTGATCGGTGCTGAGAACGGTCACACGCCCGTCTGTCAGAAAGTAAAGCCCGTCACCGACATCTCCCTCTCGTATCAGATGCTCGTCAGGCTGAAAGTGCCGTTCATCGAGTCGTTCTTCGATTTTCTCAAGAATGACTGGCGGCAACTGTGAGAACGGTTCCGTGCCACCGAGTAGCGACGATTGATCGTGAACAAAGGACTCTGGATGGTAAGCCAATGAACTTTGATCGGGGTCGTCAAAGTCCAACTGCGTAGCTTCAGGATCAAATGGCTTTTCAGCCGGCACCTGCGGTTGCGTGGGGCCTTGAGGAATCGTCGGTTCGTGCCCGCTTCCGAAGGAGCAGGTCGGGTCGATGATCAGAGTTTCAGACAGACCATCAGAGCGTGACAGATCAACGAGTTGTTCCTGAAACTCAGGAAACCGAGTGCAGAAGTTCTTAAGCGCGACAGTCGAAGTCGAATCGGCGGCTTTCAGAGCCAATAGAAACTCTCGAGCGACGATCTGCCATTCGAAGCTCGTCGAGCCGTCGCCAATTCGATTCCGTAGAAACGTGCAATACGTTTCAGCAGGCACGACTTCTTCGGTACCGTGCCGTCGATGCTGATCAGCCAGCAATGCGTCGACACATTGCTGCGGCGTGAAGTCTGTCTTTTGATGTACAAAGCCGAAAACGTCGGAGGTTTCCTGATCCGACGACGACAAAGCCAGAAACTCGGCAGCGGCAGGGCGCAACAACAGTGAATCGATATCAAACTCGACGTCGCAGCGAGTTGTGAGACCGCTTTCGGCAAAACTCGCCGTTTCCTTTTGCGGTCCAGCATTCATGCAATGTTTCCATCGTCGCAGGTTGAGCGTGGACTATTTCCAGTAGACCTTCAGGACGTAGAAGATCACGATTGGTGGCACGATCAGCGTTGTCAGTGACGGCAGATAGGCAAAGATGGAGTCGATGGACACTCCCAGAATATGAGGCTTCACCACAAACTGGTCGATCAGCACGGACCCGATGACGCCCCAAGCCATGAAGATTTTGCCGAGGTTCTTCCGTTCGAGCTGTTCGTCCTTCGACAGTTGAGTGAACGCCGTCTGTGTTCCCTGCTTCTTCTTAGCTTTGGGTTTCGGAGCCTTTCCTTTTTTGCCATCGCCTTTAGCGCTGTCTCCAGAAGGTGCGAGAGCAACGTCGCCAGCAGCTTCCTCGGCGGCGATCATCTCGTCCATTTCCGCGTAGTACCTGCTAATCCCGCCGGTGATTCCGCGAGGAGTTGCAAGGGCTCGGCGAACCGGCAGGTTGTATCGAAGACGTAGTTCGTCCTCGAGTTCGTGCGTAATCTCGTCGGCACAGGCGACCAGCAGCACGTCTTCATCGATAAACAGTGGCAGGATCGTGTTTCGCTTGGCGACAGGCTGCGGAAGTCGCTTGAGAATCCGGAACTCAGGAGCCATGTCTTCCAGGTCGACATACGGAACGCCGAGTTCCGCTGCAAATGCCTGAGTCGCGACCTGATCGTCAACAAGCTTCATTTGCACGACGGTGTCGCGCATCGTCAGCCCGTGAGATTCTGAATAGTCCTGCGCTTCTTTCATCTGGTCTTTGTCGATGTGGCCCTGCTTGACCAGAACACGCTCCATCGGCATAACGGCTGATTCGTCTTCTTCGAAGACACGACCGAGGCTCTCGTCGTATTCGCGCTTTCGCTCAGGGTCCGTCAGGCAAAGCATTGCCTTGGCGAGTTCGTTCAGCAGGTTCTGTGAGATAACCGAATACTGACCGGTCGCGTACTTGCGGACGTGAGCGTTGAGCTTCTTATAGTTGTTACGAACCTTGTCGATCGAATCTTCAAATCGAACAAGTCGCAGAAGTTCGTATTGATCGGGTGGGCGAGGTCCGTCGGGAATTCCCAACCATTCTTTATAGACGTCCAGTTCCACGCTGGTGACTCCTGAGAGCTGGCGATGCTGAGCAGGCAAACGTTGCTAAGAAACTCAGACAGCGGAAACATGACTGCCATGTTTCCGCTGTTAAGTGACAATTACTGGCGGGTTTACTCGACTTCGTACTGTTGAGCGAGCCCTGTCATGACATCGATATTTTCTTCTGTTCCGCCGAGGTTCTCGCGAACGATTTCGGTCGCGGCTTCGGTATTGCCGACAAGCTCTTTGGCTGAAACGTGAATTCGACCGGCCGAGTCATATCGGTAAGTCACTTCGACGGGCGATCCTTTCGGAAGTCCGGCTGGCAGATCGTAGATGCGGAAGTCACCAATCTGTTCGCAGGCCATCGGGTCTGGCGAGTCGCCTTCCAGAACGGAAACGTGAATCCGCTGCTGGTTGTCCGAGTTCGTGACGAACCGCTGCGTTCGTTCAAACGGAATCGACGTATTCTTCGGAATCATGATGTGATTGATCTTGCGAGTTTTCTCATTCGGATCAGTCACCTTCACACCCAGAGAGTGCGAGTTGACATCGGAAGTCGTCACAGAACGCAATCGATTGATAATCGATTTACCCATGCGCGATTCGCCACCTGTCGCACGAGCTTCAAGGATCGCGGCGTGAATTGCCGCGCCCTTGGCAACGGCTTCTTCCGGTTTAACTTCGCGGCTCGGCTTGCGTTTGCAAACTTCGACAAGCATCTGCTCGACAACTGGCATGTTGGTCGAACCACCGACCAACACGACTTCGTCCAGGTTCTCAGGCTCGACACCCGACTGCTGCAACACGAGTTCGGTCGTGTCGCGAGTTCGCTGCATCAGGTCGCCGGTCATTCGCTCGAAGTCGCCCCGCGTGAGCGACAGCGTCAATGACTTGCCCTTGTAGTAAACAGGGACCGCTGCCTGCGCTCGAGTACTAAGATCACGTTTCGCTTTTTCGCACTCCTGCGAGAGAATCTGCACGGTTTCCGGATCTTCTCGCGGGTCATCGCCGTGCTTTTTAGCGAACTGCTCAGAGACGTGATCGAGAATCCGGCGACTCCAGTCGAGGCCGCCCAACATCACGTCACCGTCTGTTGCAAGCACTTTGAAGTTGGTTGGCGTGTAACGAACTACCGTCACGTCGAACGTTCCGCCGCCGAGGTCGTAAACAAGGATTGTTTTCTCGGTTTGTGCAAGTTCCGTATTACCGAGTTCGCCGCGTTCCCAGGCGTAGGCCAGCGTGGCAGCCGTTGGCTCGTTGATAATGTCGATGATGTTCAGGCCAGCGATGCGGCCCGCGTCCTGCGTCGCCTTTCGTCGAACGTCGTTGAAGTAGTAAGGGACGGTGACGACGGCGTTGGCGATTTCGCCGATGTGCTTTTCCGCGTCCTGCTTCATCTTCTTAATGATCAACGCGGAGATGAATTCCGGAGTCAGTTTCTTGTTCTGATAAACGACGTGGAAGTCGGCGTTGCCCATTTCGCGTTTAATGGCTTCGACGACGTTCGATGGGTCTTCGACCGCGATCCGTTCGTTCGACGGCCCAACCACAACCCTTCCATCGTCTGACAGCAACACGACCGACGGCGTGATGACTCGCTCATCCGCGTTTGTGAGGCAGTGAGCCAGTCCGTCATCGCCTAACTGAGCGATGGTTGAGAATGTCGTTCCAAGGTCGATACCTACCGTTTGTCCGTCGAGCAGCTTCATGATGTACCTTCGCGAGAGTTCGCTGTTGAAGTGAACGGATTGTGATTGCAGACGCCCGTGCTAAATCGTTGCCGCCCTGCGATTGCGGCCGATTTGAGCCGATAGCCTGAGATGATTCGTGGTAATTGTCATCAGACCGATGTTCAACCGCCGTGTTGAGCACCTGGAAGTGCCAGCCTGGCCACCCTTCATAACGCTGACGTTTTGAGGATTGGCGACTGGAATGCCCTCGTAATCGTGCGGGAGCCCGTAGATTCCGAGAGTTATGCATTCTGCCACTCGCGTTTCAGGGATGCAAGCAGCCAGGCACACGCACACGAGACAGTGTCACAATGACCACCACATTGTCGACTCAGTGAAACTCGCATGCACGTGGGAATACACCGTCGCCTTTTCTTCACTATTCGCTGAAAACCTGGAGCGACACGCGTATCATGCCACGCGATATCAACCCGATTGGCTGGAATTTCGCCTCATGACTCACATCCTGATTGTGGAAGAACCTTCTGATGACAGTTCGAAGCTGCGGGAATTTCTAAATTCATCGGGCTTTGAAACATCAACAACCTCGACAGTCGACGGCACGATCGCCGCGGCGACGGGTGAGTCAACGCCCTGCATGATCGTGATTGACTCCCTTCTTGCGGATGGTACTGCGTGGAAACTTTGTCGTCGGTTGCGCTCGCCAGAATTCACTCGTCACATTCCAGTGATCGTCCAGACAACCGCTGGCGTCGCTGAAGAGGTCCTTGAAGGACTCGAGGCCGGAGCGAATGGTTACGTTGCCAGAGGACTGCCGAATGAAACAACGGCTTTGCGCATTCGGCAGGTTCTGGAGCAGGTGTCGGCTGGCGAGCAGTCAGACTCGAACAATCATGACAGTTCGGTCGCCAAGGCAGATCCCAGTCATGCCGAAATTCGAGTCAACGGGCGCGATTACAAGATCGACGCTTCACGACAACAACTTCTGAACGTGCTGGTCTCAGCATTTGAGGATCTCGACCGAGTCAAAGAGCATCAGGAAAAAGAACTCGCTCGTCGTCGTGAAGTGGAACAGCGGCTGAAAGATTCGGAAGCGCTTTACGAGTCGTTGGTCGAAAGCCTTCCGTTAAATTTGTTTCGGAAAGATCTCGACGGCAAGCTGACGTTCGGTAACCAGCGATATTTTGGATTACTCAAATCGTCACCTGAAGAACTGATCGGTCTTACTGATTACGACCTGTTTCCAAAGGAACTGGCCGACAAATACACGGCCGACGATCGCCGAATTATCGACAGTCGCGAAATTTACGAAGACATCGAGTCTCATGCCGGAGCAGACGGCAGCACCTTATATGTGCACGTTTTGAAAGCTCCTGTCTACGACGCGGCCGACAATGTCATCGGCATTCAAGGAATCTTCTGGGATGTCACCGCTCGGCATGAAGCTGAAGCAGCTTGAAACGTGAGCAGTTTCTGCTGGCCAGCCTGATGCAGAACATTCCGGACAACATCTTCTTCAAAGATTGCGACGGCCACTACCTGCGAATCAACCGGGCAATGGCCGATCGATTTGGGCTGGAGTCTCCGGCCGACGCCGTCGGCAAGAATGCTGGCGATTTCTTTGGCGACGTCTACTCCGACCGTATCAAGCAGGACGAGCAACAGATCGTAAAAACCGGCAAACCGGTTGTCGGTGAAGAAGAGCTCGTCGACTGGCCGGACGGATCGCGAACGTGGGTCTCTGTTATCCAGATGCCGATCCGCGAAGACGACGGTTCGATCGCCGGGCTGTTTGGTTTGTCGCACGACATTTCAGATCAGAAGCTCGCTCAGCAGGCCATGCAGGAAGCTCGCGACGCAGCGGAATCCGCCAGCGAGGCAAAGAGCAACTTCCTGGCAAACATGAGCCACGAAATTCGCACGCCGATGAACGCGATCATCGGAATGACCGAACTCGTCCTGGATACATCGCTACAGCCGACTCAACGGGAATACCTGTCGATGGTGCAGGAGTCTGGCGAATCGTTGCTCAGCGTCATCAATGACATTCTTGACTTCTCAAAGATCGAAGCCGGGCGACTGGAACTTGATCCTCGGCCATTCTCGTTGCGGGAGAATGTCGGCGACACCTTGAAGTCGCTGGCCGTGCGAGCTCATCGCGGGCAGATCGAAGTTGCCTGTCACATCGGCCCGGACGTTCCCGAATTTCTAACCGGTGACGCCGGACGACTTCGGCAGGTTGTGATTAACCTCGTCGGCAACGCGATCAAGTTTACCGAGAACGGTGAAGTTCTCGTTGACGTTTCGAACTGCACGGCCGAATTCGGAGCCAGTTCTAAAACGTCCGAGACTGAAGCATCAGGTGAAGCTTCAGAACCATCTGCTGATTCTTTGTGGTTGCATTTCCAGGTTAAAGATACCGGAGTCGGCATCGCCAAAGAAAAGCTGCTACGCATCTTCGAAGCGTTCGAGCAGGCTGATACGTCAATGACTCGGCGTTACGAAGGAACAGGTCTCGGCCTGGCCATTTCGTCTCGACTGGTCGAATTGATGGCTGGCCGAATCTGGGTCGAAAGCGAAATCGACCAAGGCAGCACCTTCCACTTTACGGTGCGGTTCGAACCGGCTCCCGAAGCTTTCCAGGCTCAGGTCAGCGAACCAACGGCCAGTCTCGACGGAAAGAGAATTCTGGTCGTCGACGACAACGCTACAAACTGCCGAATCCTTGATGAAATCCTTCGAAACTGGCTGACTCGGCCAGTCGTTGTTGACGGAGCGGCAGCCGCGTTTCAAGCACTCGAAGACGCGCAAGCGGCCGGGCAACCGTTCGATCTGTTACTGACCGATGCCAACATGCCGGACACCGATGGCTTCACGCTTGTGCAACAACTTCGAGAGCGTGGTGACCTGGACGCTCCTGTCGTCATGATGCTGACGTCGGGAGGGCGGCCGGGCGATATTGGTCGATGTGGTGAGCTTCGAATTTCTCACTACCTGATGAAACCGATCAAACAATCCGAGTTGTTCGACACGATCGTTGAAGCGTTGAACGTGACCTCGGCGACAGACGAAGGTTCCTCGCACGGCGCCGGCCCGCGTCCGCACTCGCGAAGACTCAACACACTGCTGGCAGAAGACAGCAAGGTCAATCAGCGGCTGGCCATCGCCCTGCTCGAAAAGTGGGGGCACGACGTGACTGTCGCAGGCAACGGAAGAATCGCCGTCGAAACGTGGAAGCAGGGCGACTTCGATGTGATCCTGATGGACATTCAAATGCCCGAGATGGACGGTCATGACGCCACGCGAGCGATTCGCGATTTCGAAGCCGGCACTGGCAAACACATTCCGATCATCGCGATGACGGCTCATGCTTTGAAGGGCGACGAAGAGAAGTGCCTGGCCGTGGGCATGGACAGCTACATT
This sequence comes from uncultured Planctomycetaceae bacterium, assembly GCA_943787265.1. Lineage (GTDB taxonomy): Bacteria > Planctomycetota > Planctomycetia > Planctomycetales > Planctomycetaceae > JABMPE01. The sequence goes on from CALSLT010000005.1 coordinate 253,189, forward strand.
TCAAAGCCGATTCGCGCTCCACTTCTGTACGACAAGCTCGCAGATATTTGCGACCAGGCTCCGGCTGATGAATCGTCAGCGACCGAGCCGACTCCTGCTCCACCTGAAGAAACATTCGCAACCGCGACAACAGATGACGATGCCGTTGACTGGGACGCCGCGTTGGAAGTAGTTGGCGGCGATCGTGAACTGCTGGGAGAGATTCTGGAAGCTATCCTGGAAGAATGCCCGCAGCAGTTCGAATCTCTGGAGCAAGCCATTGCCGAACAGGATTCCGGGACTGCACGACGAGCGGCTCACACAATTCTCGGCAACATGCGGGCAATTTCGGCGACCGATGCGATGGACAAGGCAGGCATCGTGGAAGGTCTCGCCAAAAACTCAGAATTCGATGCGATCACCGAGCCCGTTGAAGCTCTGAGGGATGCCACCAATTCTGTCTACGAGGGCATCCGCAGGTTTCAGGCAGGATAATCCTTGAACGCTCGACAGGCGTGGAGAGTGGGCACTGCTCACCAGAATTTTCTGACAATGGTGGGCGATGCCCACCCAACTGGTTCGGTCACGGCATGACGACTCTCGCCGCTACAAAGTCAATCATCGTCGGTACAGCCGGCCACATCGACCACGGCAAGACGCGCCTCGTGGGCAAGCTCTCGGGCATCAACACCGATCGCCTGCCCGAAGAAAAGGCTCGTGGAATCTCGATCGACCTCGGCTTTGCGCACTTCCAGGCGGGCGAGTTTCAGATTGGCATCGTCGATGTTCCAGGCCACGAACGATTCGTCCGAAACATGGTCGCCGGCGCGACAGGCATTAACGTGGCGATGCTGGTCATCGCCGCTGACGATGCCGTTATGCCGCAAACTCGCGAACATCTCGACATTATGAATCTCTTGGGAATTCAGGTTGGGCTGGTAGCGCTAACAAAGATTGACCTTGTTGACGAAGACATGGTCGAACTGGCTCGATGCGACGTCGAAGACAACCTTGCTGGAACATTTCTCGAAGGCTGCCCGATCGTGCCTGTTTCGTCGGAGACCGGCGAAGGCATCGACGTACTTCGAGAAACGCTGCTCGAAATCTGCAGCAACATACAACTGCCCGAAACGCTGCCGTTGTTTCGGATGGCCATCGACCGAGTTTTCTCAATCCCTGGCCACGGCACCGTGGTGACCGGCTCGGTTCTCAGCGGCGATGTTCATGTTGGCGACTCGCTGGATCTCTGGCCGGATGGCCGTGACGTTCGGGTTCGCAGCGTGCAACGTCACGGCGAACAGGCAGACGAAGCTGGCAGTCGACAACGCACGGCGATCAATCTGGCGAGTCTGAAGCACGATGAGGTTTCACGAGGATTCGAACTCGCAACGCCAAACTATCTTAAGCCAACGAAGCGGCTGCTGGTCGACGTCAAGCTGCTCGACAATGCGCCAATCGGCCTGAAGAATCGGATGGAAGTTGGCCTGCACACCGGCACTCGGGAAATCGCCTGTCGAGTCATTATTAAAGGAAGACGTCTCGAAGCTGGTGAACGTGGCTATGCGGAACTTCGCCTGTCCGAACCAATCGTCGCAACGTGGGGACAACGATTTATTCTGCGGCGTATCTCGCCAGCAATTACGCTCGGTGGCGGCACGATTCTCGATCCACACATTCCAGACATGCACCGAATTCGCGACATTGAATCTGTCGCGGAACAACTCGCCAGCCCGTCTCCTGCGGAACGTCTTTCGGCAAGGCTTCGTCAGCGAGACTCGGTTTCGTCGTCTGACCTGACACTGGCCAGTTCGATCGGAGTCATGCCGGACGAGCTTCAACAACTGCTGACCGCACTCCGAGACGAAGGCAAGCTGCTGCAACTCGGGCGTGGCGACCGGGCGTTCGAAATTCACGCTGATCGCCTGGAATCTTTGGCTGGCTCAGTTCTTCGCACAATCAGAAACGAAGTTATCCGACATCAGCCAAGACGTTCGCTGCCGAAACCGACGTTGCTGACAGCCTGCCGAGCAATCACATCGTCGAACCTGCTGGAGTTTATCCTCGAACACCTGGTGAAGAAGAAAGAGCTGGTCGAACTCGGAGCGAATCTCGGCCCCGCCGATCTGCAGGTTCAACTAACGAAGCAGCAGCGAAAGAATCGAGACGAGCTGCTCAGACAGATTTCTGCGGGAGGCCTGACACCGCCGACTCTGGGAGAGCTGTCAAAGTCACTCGGACTAAAACTGCCGGACGTCGAGCAGTTGCTGAACCTGTGGGTCGAAGACGCCATGCTCATCCGCATCGGCGACGGCCTGTACTTCACCCCGGAAGCTCTCGACGAAGCACGCCAGCGTTGCGTCGATCAGATCAAAGAAAACGGTCCATCCACTATGGCCGAACTTCGAGATGCCTGGGGAGTCACTCGAAAATTCGCCGTTCCGCTCTGCGAATACTTCGACTCGATTGGAGTGACGATCCGCGACGGCGACGTGCGAACGGCCGGCCAGTAGGTGGCGAGCCTTCACTCAGCCCTCGCCCCAATTCGCAGAAAGCATCCTTGGTAGCGGCAAGGCACCAGCATTCATCACGCAAGAATTTCGCTGATCGTGCCGTTGCTGTCTGCGTAGCTCTTTCGGTCGACGCCAAGGCACTGCAAGTGTGTCAGCCAGAGATTGGCCAGCGGCGTTTCACTTCGGCAATGAATGTGCTTGCCAAGCTTCAGCTTTCCACCGCCTCCGCCAGCGACGATCAGAGGCAGATCGTTGTACTGGTGAGTTGCTCCGTCGCCCATACCGGCTCCAAGCGTAAAGATCATATTGTCGAGCAGCGTTGTGCCGCCGGCTTCCTCGATTGTGTCCATTCGTTCGAGCAGCCGTGCAAACACTGAAATATGGAAGTGATCAAGCTTCAACAGATTATCGACGTGTTCCTGCTGGTTGTGAGTCATCGCGTGATGACTGTGCGGCTTGTCAAGAATTCCTTCCCAGTTCGTCGGAGTCGTCCATCGTTCGGGACCAACCATCAGTGTGCCGACATTTGTCAGTCCACTTTGCAGTGCTGTTACGAGCAGGTCGCCCATCAACTGAATGTATTCGTTCCGCGGAAGGTGTTCTGAAGGGCGCGTAACCTTTGCCGCTGCCAGTTCAGACTTCATCGCTTCGATGCGGTCCATTCGAGTTTCAATCGTTCGAATTGCCTCGAAGTATTCGTCGAATTTTTGCTGATCGGAATTGCTCAGTCGCTTCTTCAATTGCCGAGCATTCCCCAGAGCCAGGTCCGTAATGTCGCGGAAGCGCGTATTGGCTCGGGTGCCGAAGAGTCGGTCGTAGACCTTCCTCGGGTCTCGCATCGACGGTGCAACGTACCCGGTGTCGTACCATGACATATTGTCAAAGTAGATCGATTCAATGTTGTTCTTGTGGTCGTTGCAGCTCAGCTCCAGCGTCGAGTAAGGCGTCACCTGACCAATCGAGTCGGCGGCGATGTGGTCGAGTGTTCGGGCAAGTGGATAGGCAGAGTTCTTCACTTCGAACGGTGCGACGCTCGTCAGAAAGCACGAAGCCGCTTGAGCGTGCGAATCCGTCCCATGCTGAAAAGTACGGTCCATGCCGGTGATCAGCGAGATCCGTTCTCGCATCTTGTGTAGAGGAGCCAGCGTCGGAGTGAATGTCAGCGGATGCGTCCCCACTGGCGTCGGCTTGCCCTCGAAACGCCAGACATTGTTCTGGTTCGCAAAACTCGGCAGAGGTCGATCGCCTTCGCCCGGAAAGAATCCTCGCCGGACGATTCCGTTTGGCAGGTAAAAGAAAGCCAGCCGTTGAGACGGCGCAGTTTCTTTGCTGTCAGCCGCCTGGCTGCGTCTCGTGAAACTTTCGAGCCAGGGCAGGCTCAACACCGCGCCACCCGATGCTTCGATAAACCGGCGGCGTGAAACGGCTGGTGAGGCAACTTTGTACTTCATGGACTCGGTCCTTCGTTACCGAATGATTAATTCTCTTCGGTGGGCTCTTCCAGGTTCTTGTGCAAAAACGGTTCGCTCATAGCGACACTCTTCAAAACAGCACGCATTCCGTCATTGCCGGCCAATGCCTTCGCCGTGATGTCGTCCAGAGCTGGTGAGTCGGCAGGACCAACAGCTCGGCCGAGAGCATACGAAAGTAAATGAGCGGCGAACCCGCGAACAAACCGATGTTTCTCTTTCAGAATGCCTTGCTTGAAGTCCGCAACTGTTTCGAATTTGTGCTTGCCAAACAGCACTCCGGCGGCATCGACGTTGCGCCCATTTTCGTATTTGTCACGCCAGACTCCGGTTGGGCCAAAGTTCTCCAGCGCAAAGCCCAGCGGATCAATTTCGTTGTGACACCCTGCGCAGTCGGCACGTTTGCGATGTTCAGCCAGACGTTCGCGGATTGTCAGTGTCGCCAGCTTTTCCTTGTCAGCTTCCGGTAAAGGCGGAACATCGGCTGGTGGCGGTTCTGGCGGATCGTTGAAGATCACGGCGTTGACCCAGGCTCCGCGAGTGATTGGCTGCGTGCGTGCCGGAGTCGAAGTCATCGTCATTACAGCTGCATTGGTGATGACGCCGCCTCTCCGAGGATCACTCAGCGGAACGCGCTTAAACGTGAGGACTCTGTCTTCGTGCCTGGTGTTTGAATGGCCTTCGTAACTCGCGCCGAGCATGTCGCTTTGCCAGGCAAACTTTGCATCCAGAAGTTCGACGATCGACCGATTCTCGACGTAAACCGTTTCGAAGAGCAGGAGCGGTTCAGGCATCATGTGCATGCTGACTCGATACCCGTTGTAATAGAAGTAGGGAAACTTCTTCGGATCCGGGATCGACGTGATCAGCCGATCAAGCTGCAGCCACTGAGCGGGAAAGCTTTCGCAAAATCGGCTCGACCGTTTGTCATTCATCATACGGTCAATCTGGGCGCTAAGCGTTTCCGGTTGACTTAGCTTCCCAGCCTCGGCGAGGTCGAGCAATGTGTCATCGGGAATGCTGCTCCAGAAGAATTGAGCCAACCGTGAAGCGAGTTCAAAATCGTCGACACGCTGGCGGCCCGCGACTTTCGTTTTGAGAGCGGCCTCATCGATCGTTTCATAAGAGTAAATGAATTCCGGCATTCCGAGGACAGCTCCCACAACAGTTCTCATTGTGCTTTCGATCGAACTTCCGCCTGCCAACTGGTTCTCAGCAAACGCGGCGAAGCGGTCGAGCGTTGCAGAATCAACCGGACGACGAAAAGCCCGACGCAGCAGCTTCGACAGTCTGAGCCGGATAACCTCGTCATCAGAAAGGTCCGTTGCCTCAGGTTTTGAGATAGGGGTGCGGCCAGTAACTTCGATGTAGTCCATCCCGAACAGGAAACTTCTGGACTGCTGTTTCTTGCCGACACACTTGAACTTCAACGTGTGCGGTCCCTTCGAAATCTTAAGGTTGCTGAGTTCATGGTCGGCCGCGCGGATCACTTTTGGATCAAAGAGGTCAACCGAGTCTCCTGTTTTTTTGCCGTCAAGGTAGATCTCGAAAATGCCATAGTCGGGGGCTTTAGTAAATCCGATTCGCAAGCCGCGTCCGGCTTCGGTCGCATCGAATGAGAGCGTCAATTCAAGATTCTGCTCGCGACACATCCAGATGAGCTGCGTATTGCCGCTCCAATACGGCCCCCAGCCTTGCATATTCTGAGACCAGACTCGGCCTTTCGGCGTTCCCGTGAGTCTGATGGGGCCACCTTCTTCCGCCTCGTATCGACCATCAATTGCTCCACGCGCTGGCTGTCCAGGTGGCGCAAACAGGTCATCCCAGTTTCTGCATTCCTGAGCGTTCAAGTCGGGGCTGTCGACAATTGTCTGACTCAACTGCAGGAACGATTCCATCAGCAGCGGCGACAAAGTCAAATGATCGGCACGGTTGTCGAAGCCGTGTTCGGCACGCTTATCCTGAGGGAATGATGCCACACCTCGAAAGCCTTCCGGTCGTTGGCCGTCAACATCTTTGCTGAGAGGGCGGGTCGAAACTCGCACGACAGACGGCATCTTCCCCGAGGCCGGCCTGAAGTAATCATCGCGTCTTCGCAACAGGCGTTCGTTCAGGCGAAAGATGTCGCGGTCCAGTCCCAGGAGATCGACAACGGCATTGTTGTACTGAAATCTGTTCAGCCGGCGGATCGGAGCCGAATTAAACGGCAACGTCTTCAACGTTTGTTGGAGCATCCTCTTTAATCGTTCGACCATGCTCACCCGAAGTTGGTCCGGCAGGACGGGTTCGTCTTCCGGTGGCATTTGCCGATCGACCAACACGGAAATCAATTTTTCAAGCAACTCGGCATCGATCTGAAGATGCTGCTGAGTAACCAGCCGACGGAGATCAACTCCACCTTCTGACTCGTCGCCTTTGTTATGACACTTCACACAATGATGCGCGAACGCCCACTTGAGAATCGACGTCGGCTCTTCAGCAAAAACACACCGTGCCTGCCCAACTAACAAGAGCATCGCTACAACGATGAAGCATCGTGGATTTTGAACAAGCTGCATCAGGTTGCTCCGCCACTCAATCAAACACTTAGGGCGACGTCGATTTCGAAGCCGACATACATGGCTACTTTAAGTGCCGTTCCCGCACGATCGCCAGCTAACCGGATTCTCTCATGGGCTGTCACTGGAGCAAGGCAGGCTCGTTTGCGTTAAGCAGGTACATCTTGGCGCGAGACTGGCGTATTCTGCAGGTTCATAAGAACGTGACCTGCCCGTTCACTGTCTTGACTGAAATTCGTCTCATGCTCCCGGACCGAAACACCATGAATTTGAGCCACTCGATTCGAATTGTTGCCGTTGTGCTGCCTTTGCTCTCGGCCGGAGTTCTGGCACCAGCGGCGGAACCGACATTTGATGTTGTGATACGAGGCGGGCGGATCGTCGACGGGACGGGAGCTCCGTCTTACGTCGCGGACCTTGGCATTGATAACGGGAAGATTGTTCGAATCGGTCGACTGAAGGATGCAGCGGCCGACGTCGTGATTGACGCCGAGGGATTGATTGTCGCTCCAGGCTTCATCGACATGATGGGCCAGACGGCGTCGCCGATGGTCGACGATCCCACATCCGCCATCAATCTGCTGACTCAGGGCATCACGACGATCAACGCGGGTGAGGGTGCTTCGGCGGCGCCTCTGAGTGATGCCGACGGGCGGCGCAAAGGTTGGACAACGATGGCCGAGTACTTCGCTCTGGTCGAGTCGAAAGGGCTGCCCGTCAACGTGGTTCAGACGGTTGGGCACACTCAGGTGAGACGAATCGTGCTCGGTGACGTTGAGCGACGACCGACCGGCGACGAACTCAAACGAATGCAGGCACTTGTCCGAGAGGGTATGGAAGCCGGCGCGATCGGCGTGTCGACGGCTTTGATTTATCCGCCGGCCGTTTACGCCGAGACCGAAGAGATCGCCGCACTGGCATCCGTCGCCGGCGAGTACGGCGGGCGTTACTACACTCACATGCGAAATGAAGGCGACCGGCTGCTCGAAGCGATCGACGAAGCCTTAGAGATTGGACGAGTGGGAAACAGTCCGGTCCACATCTTTCACCTGAAAGCCGCGGGGCGCCAGAACTGGGGAAAAATGCAGCTTGCGATCGCGAAGATTCGAGCAGCCCGGGCTGACGGCGAGCAGGTCACCGCTGACATTTATCCATACGTCAATAACGGACTCGGCATCGCCGCGCTGATCCATCCTCGGCACTTCACCGACGGTTACGAACGCCTGAGATCACGACTCGACGATCCCGAGTTGCGAGCTGAAATTCGCAAAGAAATGGAATCGACTGACGGTTGGGAAAACTGGTTCCGGCATTCGAGCCACGACTGGAATCGCATCGTCGTCGGACGAAGTAACAATTCGAAGTACGAAGGACTCGACGGACGATCTGTGGCCGCCATCGCGAAGGCGAGGGGTGAAGATCCCTGGAACACGTTCTTCAACCTGGTTCGCTCCGGAGCATTTGCGCTGCCGGAGACGATGACCGATGCCAACAAAATCCTGGCGATGCAGCAGAACTTCGTGTCGTTCTGCACGGATGTCGGTCCGGCAGGTGGCGGTCGAATCGCGTCTCATCCTCGAGCGTTCGGCTCTTTTCCGCGGCTGCTGTCTCGCTACGTACGAGACCTCGGTGCGATTTCTCTGGAGCGAGCCGTCGCTCAGGCAAGTGCCGCGGCCGCCAACGATGTGCTGGCTTACGATCGAGGTCGCATTTCGGAAGGGCTGGCTGCAGACGTCATCGTCTTTGACTACGAAGAACTGACCGATCGAGCTGACTTTGCTAACCCTCATGCACTATCCGAAGGCATGAAGCATGTCGTCGTGAATGGCCAGCTTGTCTTCAAAGACGGAAAACTTACGAACGCACTACCCGGTCGAATACTTCGAGGTCCGGGCTATCGTGAAGCGACTGCGGCATTCAACGTTTCATCAGGTGAGGACGACGAGCGATTCGCCAGCTTCGACAGGCTGATGCACGAATTCATGAAGGAACACCGCGTGCCCGGAGCGTCCATCGCCGTAACCGACCAGGGGCGAACCGTCTTTGCGCGAGGCTATGGCTACTCAGACATTGCCGCAAAGGAAGTCGTCCAGCCAACGAGCCTGTTCCGCATCGCCAGCATTTCAAAGCCGATCACCGCTGTGGCGATTCTACAGTTGATCGAGCAAAAGAAATTGAAGCTCGACGACAAAGTCTTCGAGCTGCTCAGCCATAAAGATGACATTAAAGCGGCTGGCGAAAAGTTTGATCCGCGGCTGCGTGAAGTCACCATTCGTCATCTGCTGGAGCATCGAGGCGGCTGGGATCGCAACAAATCCTTCGATGCAATGTTTCAGTCGGTCCGCTTTGCGAAGCAGGTTGGCGTCAACGCTCCGGCCGATCAGGCAGCCGTTATCAAGGCGATGTTTTCGCAGAAGCTCGATTTCGATCCAGGCGAGCGTTACGCGTATTCAAACTTCGGATACTGCCTGCTTGGCCGAGTCATCGAGAAGGTGAGCGGGCAGGACTACATCGACTACGTGAAGGAAAAAGTGCTCGCGCCGATCGGCATTACGACGATGCGAATCGGTGCGACACGTTTGGACGGTCGAGCGACAAACGAAGTGCGGTATTACCAGCCGGGGACTGGCAAGTCGGTGTTCGAAACCGATCTCGATCAGGAAACCCCGCATCCGTACGGAGCATGGAATTTGGGGTCGATGGATTCACATGGTGCCTGGATTGCTTCGTCCGTCGATCTCGCGAAGTTCGCGGCGGCGTTCGACGATCCGGACAACTCTCCGATCCTCAGCCGCGAAAGCATCGAGCTGATGTATCGTCGCCCGCCGGGGCTTGCCGGCCACGAAGAAGATGGTTCAAAGAAGGACGTCTTCTATTCGCTCGGTTGGTCAAATCGAATCTTGAGTGGCAACAGGATCAACCACTGGCACACAGGTTCTTTGCCAGGCACTGCCGCGATCCTGATCCGTCGCCACGACGGCCGAAACTTTGCTGCGTTGCTTAACTGTCGAGTCAGCCCTTCGGCGAACCATCTCGGCCGAGCCATCGACAGCCTGCTTCACAAAGCCGCCAACGAAGTCACCGACTGGCCGACCGAGTAGGACGTAAACTTCGCGAACAGTTGTAGGCCGGACCAAGCGCAGCGCCGTTCCGGCAGTCTGTATCAATCTTTGCCGGAACGGCGCTGCGCTTGGTCCGGCCTACGAGTTTATCCCGCAGCCGGTGACGCAAGAATCGTTTCTCTGAGCGATGCGAAGTATTCGATGGGTTTTGCGAAGAACTGTTCGGGCAGCACGTCGTACTTTCGTAAGTCCTGCTCGACGTTTCTCCATCCTGCTTTCGCACCAGCGTTGAACGCCGTGAGACCTTTCGCGATCCGCTCTTCTTTGTTCGTGAAATCTCGGAACAGAAACGGGCGACGGAAATAGGCGAAACGAATGACCGGCCGCAGAGCCAGACTTCGAAGCAGCGGCCAGTCGAATTCGGCGACGGCTTTTTCGATGGTTGGGCCGACGATGTGCTGCTGTTCGGACAGGAAATGTGCGGTGAAGACTTCTCGTCGTTCGTCATCGGTCAGCTCGACGCCGGATTCGTTGGCAGAGTGAATCCGGTTCACAGCCTGCAGCAGATCTGCCGGAACGACTTTCGAAGCGTCCGGGTGCTGGCCATAGCGTTTTGTGAAATGAAAGTTCGCATAAACGTCGACGCAGACTCGGCGATTGATGTCTCGAAACACGTTGGCGAATTCTTCAAGCTTTGTCAGCTTGTTTTTCCGTGTTTCTGAGTTGAACGCGTACTGCCAGGACAGGACTTTGCCGAGCTTCATTCCAAAACTGAACCAGCTTCGAGCCCACAACGCTCCATGAGCGGCGATCAACGGAAAAATGTGATTTCCGCCGGACTCTTTGTAGACGTGATGGTAAACGGTGGCTCGTTGAGAGAGGTCGTTCAGACCACCCGCCAGTCGAAGTCCGTCCGCCTGTAATTCTTCGAAAGCGTTCCGAAGTTCGTCGAGTGTGATCGTTGCTGCTGCCATCTGCCTGGTCCTTCGCACGAGCTGAGAAGTTGTTGCGTTAGACGCCTGACCGCACTCGGCAAGTGCGATTAACTGGAAATCTCAGAAATGACGCACACGGAAGAAATCGCGTCTGGAGGCAGAATCTCCGCTCGGACTTTGCCGATTCGATCCGAACAACGTGACAACCCGAATCTCAGAGGACGGTGACACGGTCACGGCGCGTGAATTTCGGACCTGCTGGCAGCTCAGCAGCGTGAATGTTGTAGGTTTGGTAGCGACTTTTCTGACGTCTCTCAGCGGAGTTCTATCGTGCCTTTATTGTCCTGCCCGAGCTGCCACGGCAGCATGGATGTCGAATCTCTTCAGGAAATTCCTGTCTGGTGCTCGAAGTGCGGCGCCGATCTGCCACGAGACCCGGCGGCGTACTTCAAGGAAGAGACTGAAGCCTCGATGCCGGTGTTTCAGGAAGCTCGGTCGCAGGTTCGGTCGTTTGAAGAGGCGTTCGCCCCACCTGAACTGCTGCCGGAGATGCCGGGCAAGCCACAGTTGGAACGCGCTCAGACGGCTGACAATCCACCCGACGAAGTGGCAGCGCAGGTGAAGCAGGTTCTTCAGTCGGCGGGTTTGTCAGATGCTGCATCGTCAGTGGCCACTTCCGAACACGCGATCGATAACGACGACCGATTCTCCAAACACAATCTGCGAGTCGGGCTGCTGCTGGCTTTCTGGGGTGTCGGAGCCGGCCTGTTCATGAACGCGGGAGGCGGAAGCGGTCACGAGTCCGTCGATTCAACCGCCGACTTTCTTCAGATGATGATGATCTTTTCCGGGATCGCTCTCTTTGTCAGCGGCCTGGGAATTCGTGCGGGCGAGAAGTGGGGATATCAACTCGCTCAAGCCTGTGCCGGGTTCCAGATTCTGTGCGGCCTGTTTTTTATCGTCACCTGGCAGCAGCTTCGCACGGCGTCTGTCGAGGTTGAAGAAGCTGTCGCTGTATCAACCTTCGTCCGAGTAAACCTGGACCTGCTAATCGGGCTGGTCGATGGAGCAGGGCTTGCTCTGTTTCTCTTCAGCCTTCGGTCGAAGGAAAAGTCCGAACGACGTCAGCAGCGAAAACGACAACGGTTCGCATAGATGTTTCCCGAACAGGCATGACCTCTCTGAAAAATCGGTGTGCCACTGGCTTTGCCAGTGCTCGGTAATAGAAGATTCGAAAATGTATTTTCACTGGCGGAGCCAGTGGCACACTTTACGGATCAGACTTTCGGTGCCAGAGTTCTGAGGATGTCGTCATGCAGACTTTCTGCGTGACTTTGCAGCCAGAACTCAGACCGCTTCCGGAAGTTGAACATGCCACTCGATCCTCAGGCGAAGGCTTTCCTTGAACAGTCGCCGCCCGCTCCACCCTTTCCACACGACGTTGCTTCGATCAATGAAATCCGAAAACTGACCGCGCGACTCGAAGGCGCCCCTGAAGCCGTCGCGAAAGTCGAAGACCGGATCGTGCCGAGTTCGGAAGCCGGTGTTGAGATCCCCGTTCGAATCTACTGGCCAGCCAGCGCGACCGGTTCGGATTCTCCGAAGGCTGGCTTCGTTTTCTTCCACGGCGGCGGGTGGGTGCTGGGAAATCTCGACGCCTACGATCATCTTTGTCACTCGCTGGCAAACGCCGGTGACTGTGTCGTGGTGTCAGTCGATTATCGACTTGCCCCCGAACACCGCTTTCCTGCCGCGGCCGAAGACTGTTACGACGCGACCGTCTGGACGGCTCAGCATGCCGACGAATTGGGCATCGATTCTTCCAGGATCGCCGTCGGAGGCGACAGCGCGGGCGGCAACCTCGCGGCGGTCGTCAGTCTGATGGACCGAGACCGGGCAACATCCCACGTTGCGTATCAGGTTCTGATCTATCCGATCACCGATGCGAACCTGAAAACGCCGTCGTACATCGAGAACGGCGAAGGGTACTTTCTCACCACCGAGCGGATGGCCTGGTTCTGGGAGCTGTACCTGAGCGACGCCTCCGAGGCCTCGAATCCCTACGCCGCGCCGCTGCAGGCCGAAACTCTGGCAGGCCTGCCGTCAGCCTACGTGATGACTGCCGAGTTCGACCCGCTCCTTTCTGAGGGCGATGCATACGCTGATCGGCTGGAAGCGGCGGGCGTGGCAGTCGACCGGGAACTCTACGACGGCCAGATACACGGTTTTGTGCGTCGTATCGATCTTTATGACCGAGCAACCATTGCCATCAATCGGATCGGCGGGCTGATTCGTAGTCTTGGTAATCAGGGCAACGATTGATCACAGCAGCCCTCGCGGCGTGCCGAGAATCATATTGCCCCAACCCGGTAGCTGGTTTAAAGTTGGGACTTGTTTCAGGCGGCGCGACGATGCTGGCACGGAAGCCTTATCTGTTTACGCGCGGCCAGTTGTGGGTGCATTTGCCGTGGCCCTTACCGAAATCGACAGAAGTCTGCTCAAGCGTTGCCTGGCCGAAGAGCCGGGAGCGTGGAAAGACTTTGTAGACCGATTCATCGGATTGTTCATCCACGTCATCAATCACACCGCCCACGCCCGCAGTGCTCAGCTCGTTCCGGACGACATCGACGACCTCTGTGCCGAGGTTTTCGTCACCCTGCTCGCCGACGACATGGCGATTCTGAAACGCTTCCGCGGCAAGTCCTCGCTGGCGACTTACCTGACTGTGATTTCGCGGCGGATCGTCGTCCGACAGATCGCTCAGCGCCGTCTGGCGAAAGAATTCGGACACGTCCCGGCACATCAGTCATCAATCGACCAGGCAAAAGCCAACGCCAACTGGGATGTAAAACGGATCGACGACAACGATCAGGTCGAGCGAATGCTGCAGGACCTGCCTGAGAACGACGCCTCGATCGTTCGCCAGTTCCACCTCGAAGGCCGAACGTATCGCGAGATCAGCTCGCGACTCGGCGTGCCGGAGAACTCAATCGGGCCCACGCTGAGCCGAGCCCGCGACCGCCTGCGAAACGAGACGTCGCCAAGCTGAGCACGTTGGTCAGAGTCCGTAGGGTATGACAAGCGCAGGCGTACGTTTTGACGATTGGCGATCTGCGGAATCGACCACGGTGAAGGCGAGCGGCCGACGTGAGTCGGCTGGCCGCGAAGTCGCTCCCCGAACAACTATGTTCCGACTACCGATGGGCTTACGCCCACCGCTCGCCTGGCTTTGCGGGTCACTGCACGAAGGCGACGTAATAAAACCACAGCCCCGTCACCGATGTCAGAGTCAGGTCAATCACCGACGCCCAGCCGAGTTTCTTGTGCAACGGGCTGTGATCACTCGGAGCCGGCGGCTTCGGCATCCGCTTCAAGGCGAGCACGATTGTCACGGCCCAGAGAATCGGACTGCTCACTGCAAAAACAAGATGGATCCACAGGACGTACCTCACCGACTGAAGCTGCTCGACACTGAGTGGAATTTCACGCTTGGCGACGACGTTCTGCCAGCCGCCCTGGATCATCTGCATGTCGACTTCGAACGCTCCGACGGCAATCAGCAGCACGACCGCCAGTCCGAGCTGCAGGTTTCGATGAGCGACGTACTTCCCTTTGAACTTGACGAGGTAAATGCTGTACACCAAAGCCGGCACAACCGCCGCCAGAGCACAGACGACAAAGTCCAGCATGAAGGATGTTCGAAAACCCAGAAACCCGTCAGCCATCAGAATTCGCTCCAGTAGCAAAAGCAGCCTGCACCGCGAGATTTCGCCAGCACTCGCGGGTTGTAGAACGGAGCGGGTATCATTGCCAGACGGAAGTGCTCAGCCACCGAATTCACCGTTTCACAGGTAGTTCAGAAGTGAATTTTCAGTCGGAATCCCGCAAATGACGAAGCCTCATCCAAACGATATTAGTGTGGGGCCGGACCGATGGATCACCTTCATTGATCTCGAAGAGCGGCAATCAGCCGCAATTGAGATCGATGAAATTCTCAAGCCGGTTTTTCCTTTCCTCGAGCTACTCGAAAATGACTGCGTGGCTGAGTGTTGTGGCATCGATGCGTACACTCTTTGGCCTGACGACATCGTTGAGGCGTGCCGGCAATTTGATCCACTCGAGTTGCTCCAGAAAATCGAACAAATAAGAAAGCGAGTTTCTGACACGGATGGTGACGTTGTCGTTAGCCACAAAATAAACAACTACTTTGATAAAGGTGTGTTTTTGCGATTGATTGACCACATTACGTCATCAATCAGAACTTCAGATAGCAAGATCAGGCACGACGAACGGTGACCATTGTCCGGCCATATTGTTTCCTGAACCGTTCGTGACCGGTAAGCACTCGTGAAATCATCAGAAGAAGTCAACTCCTGTCGAAGTAACAGCGGCCCGGTGTCTCCAGCCGAGTGGCTGATCGTAGCGCTCGGCGCGGCGTTGCTGTTTGCGGCGACGTTGAATGCTCGGCAGTTGCAGAGTGCTAACGATCGGTCGCGCTGGTGTACGGTTTGGTCCTTGGTTGAACGCGGCACTTACCAGATCGACGAAATCGACAAGAAGTCGGGCTGGACGACGATCGACAAAGTTCTGCACGAGGGGCATCTCTATTCGTCAAAGCCGCCGCTGCAGTCAACAGTGGTCGCGGGTGTTTACTGGGTTCTGAAGAAAGCGTTCGGGTTGGACCTTTTGAAACAGACTGCCGACACGACGCGGCTGATTCTGCTGATTGTTAACTGGTTGCCGATGGTGATCTCGTTTGTCGTCCTGGCGAGGCTGCTTGCTCGGTCATCGGAGAATCTGACGGCACGCCTGATTGCACTGGCGGCGTTCTGCTGCGGGTCGCTCGTGATCGGCTACGCGACGACGTTGAATAATCACTCGGTCGCGGCGATGTGCCTGGTGTTTACGCTCGCTCCGCTGTTGCGGATTCTGAGCGACGGCAGCCAACGAGGTCTCGACTTTGCTCAGGTTGGGTTCTGGGCGGCGATGATTTGCTGTCACGAGTTGCCAGCCGCGCTGTTCGGTGTGGCAACGTTTGCGCTGCTGGTTCGAAAGTCCGTCCCGCAGACGGCGAAGTGGTATGTGCCCGCCGCGTTGATCCCATTGATCGTTTACTTCGTGACGAACTACCTGGCGACCGGCGGCTGGAAACCGTTTTACCTTTACTACGGATCCGAGAAGTATCTCTACGAACTCGACGGTGTGAAGAGTTACTGGCACACGCCGCACGGCATGGATCAAAGCCTGGACTCGCCGCTCACTTACTTCTTCCATTGTGTGATCGGTCATCACGGAATCTTCAGTCTGTCGCCAATCTTTCTACTGGCGATCGTGCCTGCCTTCTGGAAAAGACTGCTGACAGGACATCGACTTCGACCAGCCATCGTTCTCGGCGGAGTCCTCAGCGTGGCGGTGCTCGGCTTCTACCTCACGCGGTTTGATAACTACAACTACGGCGGCAACACGTTTGGTCTGCGATGGATGATCTGGCTGACGCCGTTCTGGGTGCTGGCGATCGTGCCGACGCTTGAACGGTTTGCTGCTCGACGAACGGGCCTTGTCATTTCGCTGGTGCTGCTCGGGGTGTCGGTTTATTCGGCAGAGTCCGCAACAAGGAATCCGTGGAGTTCTTCCTGGCTTTTCCAGCAAATGGACCAGGCCGGCTGGATTGACTACTCCGACCCGCCCCCGACGTTCCCCTTCAAACGAAGTCTGCACACGTGGTTCGCGACACTACCGAATGAGAATGCTGACACCGCCTGGATCGAGTTCACCGCCGCAGGCAGCAGTGTCCGAGTTGGCGGCACGCGATCTGACACCTTGCGACTCTACAGTTTGAAACGAAAGATGATCGAGGACGACCTTGTTCAAACAATCAAGGTCGTGTGGAACGAAGGCCGCTCCGACGAACGAACTGCAACGTTTGATCTGGACATTCTGGCCTTCGAAGAAGGCGAAGCAATCGCCGCTCAGGTTCCCGCCGCAAGAGTCGCCGAGTCCGACTTTTCGCGGTTTGAATTGCTCACTCTCCTGCGAGGAATTCCGGCCGACCGCGCGTTTCGTCCAGCAACCGTTCGGCACATCAAAACCTCTGTCCGCAATGACGCGTTCCGCTGCCAGCGAGCGGCGACTCAGGACTACCTCAACCAGAAATCGACCGGGCAACGGTTCCGATACCGATGCGAATCCTGGCTGACAGACGAACTCCCGTTTGGTTGTGCTCAGTTCGTCGTCTCAGAATACGACGCTGCGTCAGGCGAGATGTTCAAGTACCGCCGCTTCACGGTCTCAGCGTTCGGTAGATGATCAACGAACAGCCCGCTACGCTGGCGGTTTATCCCCGCTGAATTCTCTGACAGAACACACCCCGTCAAATAAACCTTCACACCGCCTTGGAGATACCCCATGAGCAACTTCGCCTCACCCGTTTCACGACGACAGTTTCTTGCAACTTCCGCTGCTGGAGCAGCCACGCTGGCCGGCATTTCCTCAGCATCGGCTGCCGATCCTTACGGCGGATTCAAGATGGGCGTGCAGAGTTACTCGCTGCGAGGCTTCGACGCTGTCACCGCTCTGAAGCACACAAAGACGCTCGGCCTGCAATACTGGGAGGCCTATCCCAAACACGTACCAATGGGCACGCTTCCAGAGCACGTTGCGAAGCAGCGAAAAATGCTCGCCGACGCTGGCGTCAAACTGATCGCCTACGGAGTCGTCGGTTTCGACGGAAACGAAACCAAAGCTCGCCAGGCATTCGACTTCGCCAAGGCGATGGGCATCGTTTCGCTCAGTGCCAACCCGAACAAAGACAACAAGACGTTCGACCTGCTCGACAAACTTTGCGAGGAATACAAAGTCGCGATCGCCATCCACAATCATGGCCCGAACGCGAAGTACGACAAGATCAGCGACACCGTCGACATGGTCAAAGACCGTCACCCGCTGATCGGCGGTTGCGTCGACACGGGCCATTATCTTCGCAGTGATGAAGAACCGGTCGAAGCCATCGAGCGGCTCGGCAAGCGAACGTTTGGCGTCCATCTGAAAGATGTCAAAACAGTCATCGAAGATGGAAAAAGCAAAAAGCACTTCAAGATTCTGGGCGAAGGCGACCTGGACGTACTCGGGTGTCTGAAAGTCTTGAAGAAGCTCCACTATCAAAACTGCCTGTCGCTTGAGTACGAAGAAAACCCAAGCAACCCGCTGTCAGACATCGAAGTCTGCCTGAAGACAGTTCGTGACGCAGTCGCAAAGCTGTAACGAACGATTGATCTACTGCATCGCATAACGAGAACCGGACTCGTCGGTCGGGTCCGGTTCTTTTTCGTACCTGCCTTAACGTCGGTTACTGATCATGTTGAAAATCAAAGAGAAACTCGCCAACAACGAAGTCGTCCGCATGATCGGAGTCGGTCGGCTGATGCATCACAACTTCCTGCAGATTCTCGGCGTGCAGGGCGGCTTTGATGGAGTCTGGTTTGACCATGAACACACCGGGTTCACGATCGAGCAGCTCGAAATCTCATCGCTGACGACCAGCAGCGCCGGTCTCGAAAACTTCGTTCGAGTTGCACCGACCGATTACGCTCTCGTTACGCGGTGCATGGAAGCCGGAGGCGGCGGTGTGATGGCCGCTCAGATTTTTACCGCCGACCAGGCGGAGCAGTTTGTGAAGTGGGCAAAGTTCGCGCCGCGCGGAAATCGTGGCTTGAACGTTGGCGGCCGAGACGGTCGGTTTGCGACGACTCCAGCGGCCGAATTCTGCGAACGAGCCAACCGAGACTCATTCGTCGCAATCCAGATTGAGACTCGGCAGTCCGTCGAAGAAGTGGACGCCATCGCCGCGATCGACGGAGTCGACCTGTTGTTCGTCGGCCCGGCTGATCTGAGTCAAAGCCTGGGAGTGACGGGCGAGTTCTTCCATCCAGACTGCATCGCCGCGGTCGATCGAGTTTCCGCAGCCTGCAAAAAGCATGGCAAGTCCTGGGGAGCCGTCACGGTCAGTCCAGAACACACCGAAATGTATTACGAAAAGGGCTGCCGACTGATCTCACCGACCAGCGATGCGAAGATCGTCAACGCTGGAATTGCGTCGTTGAAGAGTCAGTACGAGCAGTTGTTCTCGATGTAGCCCGGAAATTTTCTTTCTATTGCCGGTTGCGGAAACCGAATTTCGTGAGTCCGCAGAAAAACCGACAACTCTAATCTTCTTCTCATTTTCGATTTGTATTCTCCGTCGCGAACGACACATCGAGTGTCGTTTTACCGACCCCGGTTGGATTCCGAAATCCAATCGTCATGGCGGGCCGACCACCCATGACGGAGAAACCTGATGAAACGCATTTCCTGGCTTGCAACTCTGCAGACGGCTCTCGCACCACCACAACGTCGGCGGCATCGGCGAACAAAAGTGGCGGCGATCGAGCGTTGTGAAGATCGAACCCTGCTGAGTGTCACATCGTTGTTTGATGCCGCGGCTGGAGAACTCGAAATATCGGGTGACAACGGCGACGCCATCGTTGTTGCATCCGCCGCTGGCGAAGTCACCGTCAATGGGGCTGGCATCGGAGTTGCCGCTGCGGATGTAAAAGAGCTTGAAGTCTCAGGCGATCGTCAGGGCAACTTGATTGATCTGTCCGCGGTGGACGTGACGAACTTTCCGAATCTCGTCGAAGTCGAAATCGAATCCGGCGGTGGTAATGACACTGTCACCGGTAGCGAATTCGACGATGAGATTCATGGCGGGTCGGGACATGACGAGATCGATGGCGGCGCCGGCGATGACTCCATCAAAGGTGGTGCCGGGCGAGACTCTTTGAACGGGTCTGCTGGCAGCGACGTGCTCAACGGAAACGGTGGCTCTGACAGCATCGACGGAGGGGACGGAGACGATCAAATCGCCGGACAGGCTGGTAGCGACACTCTGAGTGGCTCAGCAGGTAACGACAGTCTTGTTGGCGCCGCGGGCTCAGACACAATCGATGGCGGCGCAGGAGCAGATACGCTCAGCGGCAACGTCGGTAGCGATTCATTGACCGGTGGAGCCGGTGATGACGCCATGAACGGAGGCACCGGATCGGACTCACTGGAAGGTGGATCGGACGACGACGTTATCAACGGCGGTAACGGATCCGACTCGCTGCACGGCGACGACGGCGATGATGAACTCTTTGGCGAAGATGATGATGACATGCTGAGCGGTGGAGCTGGCAACGATGTCATGAGCGGTGGATCCGGTACGAATCTGCTGGCGACGAGTTCTGGTGCCGACACGGCAACCGGCGGCATCACAGGAGACATCGATCAGGAACTGGTGGCGACTCTGGCCGCAGCTGATGGAACGGTGCTCGGAGAAGTTGAGTTCGAGCAAAGTCCAGAAGACGGCGACATGGAAGTCGAGCTTGAGATCGAACTGACAAACGCCGCTCCCGGAACTTACGACATCCTGCTCGGCGGAGTCACCATTGGTCAGATCACGGTTTCCGCTGGCGGAGTCGGCAAAGTTGAGTTCTCGAATCAACCTGACGATGCCGACGAACTTCCGCTGCCAGCAAACCTCCCAGCCATCACAGCGGGGACTACCGTGGCCATTGGCTCGATAGCGTCAGGGACGTTCGCCATCCAGGCTGACTCCGACGACGATTCAGACGATGGACCAGACACCGATGACGATTCGCAGGAAGTTGAACTGAAAGCCGCTCTGACCGGCGATACGGCCGCGACTGGCAAAATCGAGTTTGAATCGGAAGTCGACGACGGCGTGCAGGAAAGCAAGCTGAATGTCGAGATCAGAAATGCGGCACCCAACACAACTCTGGATGTGACCGTAAATGGAGTGGTCATCGGACAAATTACGACCGACGCAAATGGCCGCGGTAAACTGAAGTTCCGATCTCAGCCTGACGACTCGGACGAGCAACTCTTTCCGACAGACTTTGTCGCTCTCGTAGCTGGCGACGTCATCGGAATTGGTGGAATCGTTTCAGGCACGCTCGTCGTCGACTGACAACTACACAGCAAAGGGCAGTTCCTCTTTGAAGTCCGGTTCCGCAACGAGCCGGGCTTCCTTGTTTCGCAAGCTGGGTCGAACTCGATCGACCCGGCGGCTCCAACTAAATTCTCCTGAGCGGCTGCGTGAATTTTCATGCGGCCGTTTTTTGCGCGCGTTGGATCGTCGACTGGCTGGTGAGCCGTTGCGAAACGCGACAGAGCCCCGCATCGTGGATGCCTCTGCGCCGACACGTCACACTGTCGGCTGCAGACTCTTCTCGACTCTTCACTCGGAGAATTCGCGCATGGCAGGTTTCGTCCCCCGATTACTGATGGTGATGCTTCTGGTTCTTGCAGTGGCTGGCGACGGCGTCTCTCAAGAGCCTCGATCAATGACCAGTGCCGATGTTGAGCATCTCGTCAAAGAGCTTTCGAACTGGGGGCGCTGGGGGAAAGACGATCAGCTTGGAACGTTGAACCTGATTACGGCTGAGAAACGGCAGGAAGCAGCGAAGCTTGTAAAACGCGGAGTTTCCGTTTCGCTGGCTCGCAACGCGGAAACGGTCGAAGCCGCCGACAATCCGAAACCGTTCGGCCACCAGATGCTGGCTTTCGGAAAAGGCACGACCGGTCAATGGGCGATGGACAATTACTCGGTTTCGTACCACGGCCTTGCTCATACTCACATGGACTCGCTGTGCCACCTGTTTCACAACGGAAAAATGTACAACGGATTCTCGCGCGACGAAGTGCAGGAAACCGGGACAAAGAAACTCGGCATTCAGAATGTCAAAGGCGGGATCTTCACACGAGGCATCCTGATCGACATTCCAAGACTCCGCGGCGTCAGATTCCTTGAGCCCGGCTCTCCGATTCTTCCTTCCGAGTTGACTGCGTGGGAAGAGAAAGCCGGCATCAAAGTCCGCAGCGGCGATGTCATCTTTATCCGAACCGGCCGTTGGGCACGTCGGGATCTCGTCGGGCCGTGGGATGCGGGCACAGATGGTCTCGCTGGGCTACACGCTTCATGCGCACCGTGGCTGAAGAGCCGCGACATCGCGATGCTCGGCAGTGACGCCGCAGCCGACGTCATTCCGTCGGGCATCCCTGGAGTCTCGCACCCAATCCACGTACTGACTCTCCACGCGATGGGAATTCACATTTTTGATAACTGCGACCTCGAAGAAATCGCCCGCGTCGCCGCCGAGTTCGAACAATGGGAATTCCTGCTGACCGCCTCGCCGTTGGCGGTTCAAGGTGGAACTGGCTCGCCGCTGAACCCGATCGCGACTTACTGAAGCAGGATTCAAGCCGGAAAAATTGGTCATTCTGGTAACCCGACGCGTGAGCGAGGGACTTCAAATGCCGAATTCGTACAGTGATCCCTCGCTAACGCTTCGGGTTACCAGCATTCTGCAAACCTCGGCAAACTATCCAAAGTCGAGATAGGTTTTGGGATGCCGGTTGTATGTGCTCTTAGTGAGTAACCTCATGAGCCAGTCTGCCGTGACACAACCGAGCCTGCTTGTCCGAATTCGCGACCGCGCGGACAACGACGCGTGGGCCAGGTTTGTCGAGATCTATGGGCCTCTTATCTACGGATTCGTCCGGAAACGGGGGCTGCAGGATGCCGACGCTGTCGACCTGGTGCAGGATGTTCTGCGGTCGGTGGCCGGAGCGATCAGCCGCCTGGAGTACGATCCTGCCCGAGGAAAATTTCGAGCGTGGCTGTTTACGATCGTGAAGAATCGGCTGCGGAACTATCTCAAAGTGCAGGCTCGACGAGAGGCCGGCAGCGGTGACTCGGCAGTGGCAGAGCAGATTGCCAACGAACCGGCGGCGGATGACTGGCAGGTTCAATGGGAAGCTGATCATCAGCGGCGGCTGTTTGGCTGGGCGTCGGAACAGGTGCAGGCGGAAGTGGAAGATCGTACCTGGCAGGCGTTTCGCAAAACGGCGGTTGATGGGTCGTCCGGCAAAGAGGTTGCTCGGGAACTGAACATGAGCGTTGCGGCTGTTTACCTCGCGAAGAGTCGAGTCATGGCTCGGCTGAAAGAACTCGTGAAGGAAGCAGAGGCGACCGATGAGCACGTTTAAGGAACCCCGACATGGATCCATCTGAGCAATGCCCCGAGCCCGGCACGTGGAAAACGTTTCTCGATGGAGAACTTCTCGACGAAGCATCGACTGACCTGGCCGCACATCTGGAAGAATGCGAAGCCTGTCAGCAGACGCTCGAACGACTCGCCGCCGGGAAAGAAACGTGGGAAGGCACGGCGAAGCAACTCGCCGAAGCGGACTCAAACGCCGACAAGCTCGAATCCAGCGGGCATCTGCGAGACGTCCTGAATGATCTTAAGCAGGGTATTGAGATCGACAGTCGCGCGGCGAATATCACACCGGAGTCGCTGACGTTTCTGTCCGAGTCCGACGAAAAGGATTCGATCGGTAAGCTCGGAAACTACGAGGTGCTGGAAATCGTCGGCGCTGGCGGGATGGGCATCGTGATGCGAGCCTGGGATCCGTCGCTGCGCCGGATCGTCGCGATCAAAGTCCTGGCTTCGCACTTGGCAAACAGCGCCGCAGCCCGGCGACGTTTTGTGAGAGAGGCTCAAGCGGCCGCAGCGGTTTCGCATGACCACGTCGTGGCAATTCACGCTGTGGAAGCCGACTACGAACCGCCGTACCTGGTCATGCAGTACATCGAGGGCAAGACTCTGCAGCAGCGACTCGACGGTGTCGGACCGCTGCATGTTCGCGAAGTTTTGAGGATCGGCCAGCAGACGGCACTCGGGCTTGCGGCAGCGCATCAGCAAGGCATCGTCCATCGGGACATCAAACCAGCGAACATCCTCCTGGAAAATGGCGTCGAACGAGTTCGCATTACCGACTTCGGTCTCGCACGAGCCATCGACGATGCCAGCATGACACAAAGCGGCGTTGTTGCAGGCACTCCACTGTTTATGGCGCCGGAGCAGGCCCAGGGAATCCAGCTTGACCATCGAGCGGACCTGTTCAGTCTGGGCAGCGTCCTTTATGTCATGTGCACTGGCCGGCCGCCATTTCGGTCCAGCACGATGATCGGGGTCATCCGCCGAGTCTGTGACGACTCGCCACGCCCGATCCGTGAGATCAATCCGGACATCCCCGACTGGCTGTGCGTCATCATCGATCGGCTTCTGGCCAAGGATCCGAAAGACCGCTACGCGTCCGCTGAACAAGTCGCGGAGTTGCTCGGCAGTTGCCTCGCTCATGTTCAACAGCCGACGGTTGTTCCGTTGCCGACTGGCCTTGCCAATTCTTCACCCGGCAATGTGCAGGTGACCGAACAAACTTCCGCTGATGGGACGGGACGAGAGGCGACTTCACCTGTCGCGGCGGCGGAGACGTACGAGAAAAATTCGGAGACCGATTCAGCAACATCCATCGATCCAGACTCAGAAGTTGTTCCTGTCACTCCAGCCGGCATTCGGCGGGAAGTTTTCTGGCCTGCAACTGTGATGATCGCAGCCGGGGTCGCCAATCTTCTGGCATCCGGTGGCATGCTGCTTTACCTGTTCGAATATCTCAACGTGGGATTGGTCCATCAGGTTTCGTCGCGACTGATCGGGCTACTGCCTCAGGCGCTGGTTATCTACGGTGCACTCAGAATGCTCCGATTTCAGAGTCGGGTCTGGGGAATCGTCGCCGCTATTGTCTGCCTGTTAGCTGGCCCGTGCTATCCGTTGAGCTGGCCGGCCAGCATCTGGGCACTGGCCGTTCTGATGCGGCCTCATGTTCAACGCGAATTCGTACGAGTCTCAAACGAACGCCGCCAAACGAACGACCAACCACTGCCAGACAACCAGATCATTCCTGGCGAAATGCGTCCTGTTGCTTCCTTCGGTCAGAAGATCGCACGAGTGCTGCTCTTGCTCGAAGCCTCAGTGGCGGGAACCCTGGTTCCCTTTGGAGGAATGATTGCCTTCACCTACGAAGGTCCGGAATGGATCCCACGGCGATTCTTCATCGCTGTCACGGGCCTGGTTCTTGTTTGTGCGGCGTACTTTGGACTGGCTCTTTATCGCTACGGCTTCGAAAGCTGCAGCGCCGAACTTCAGAAGAACCGCCGAGAACGCTTTCGACGTAAGGTCTGGTCGCTCGGGCTGTGGACGGGCACGCTGGCTGGGCTGCTCCCGTGCGTCGCGATCATGTTGGATATTAACTCCGCGAACTATATTGACTTCCTGTCAGGTTGTGTCGTCCCTCTTTCGTTAATCGGAGCTGTACTGTTAATTGTTGGAGCCGTTCTGAACTTGAATCGCGCTCAGGCAGATCGATACGCGGGAAAGATTGTAGACCATCCGGCTTTTGCGATTCTTGAATGGCCAACTCCGATGCTGGCGATCTTGTGGACCGCGTTCGTCGCCTGGTCCGACTTCCAGGGAACAGTTGGTTACGCCCGATTTCAGATCGACGATCCAAACAGCGTGGTCACGTTGACCAGCGACGACTCTCGAATCTCGCAGTCGCAACGCGGCGGCTGGAGAAAGTTGCGGATTCCGGAAGGAAAGTATTACTGGACCGTCAGTGATCCTGGCATTCTCGATGACCACGCCGCCAACGGAACCGTCGACATAGAATCTCCGCGAACCAGCGTGATTAACACTGAAATTCATCGTGGCAACGCACTGGAACGTTCCGAGGGTTACTGGCGTTGCGTCAGCACGGGTTCCGTCCTGAATGGCGGCGGCGTCGAAGACTGCGCATGGGCAGCGAGCCCGGTTTGGATCGCAATTGATGAGCAGTTCATTCTGTCGTGGGATGCGTCTGGAAAATTGATCGGCAACTGGATTCTGAAGCGGAATGCAGACTCGTCTCCGAAGACGCTCGAAATCGTCGACATCCTGACGGGTGACTTAATCGGCGAAGGCCAATGGGCGGTCAGTCAGAAGCAACTTCTGTTGAGGCTGTACCCGCCGCGCAAAACCACTTCGCCCTACCTGGCAAGTATTTTTTCGAAACCTACAAACGGAGATCTTCTTGAATGGCGATTCGAAGAGTTGTCCGGTCCGCCTGCGTGGCTCGATCCGAACCTTGCCGCAGAGGAAGCCGACAAATCAGTTGACGATGGTGATCGGCCATTCGGCGACCTCACCTTTACTGATCCGGTTGTTGCCGATCGAGATGGTCGACGGAATTTCGAATCAGAACTCGATGGTCGCTGGGAATTCCAGATGATGTTTCAGGGGCCGTCCCAGATTCTTCCGAGGGGAGGATCGGGAGAGCTGATCTTTGCGGGAGATTGGCTGATCACTTTCGATGCGAACGAGAGAATTGCAAAGAGCATCGTGACGACGCAAACTGACGTTAGTCCAAAGCGAATTCGAATCGACATGCGAAGTGAGGAAGGAATCCCGGTGACTCTTCATGGCGTGTACCGTGTCGACAATCCAGGTCTGCACTTCAGGAATCTCGAACTGTACTTTCTCGAACCCGGATTCGTTGCATCCAGCGAAAAAGCTGGCCCGGACTCCGAACCATTAGACGAATCCGAAGTTGCGGAACGAGTTGAGACACTCCTCACTTCGCTCACCGAAGCATGCTTTAATGAGCCGCCCGCGTCTGGCAGGATGTTGTGGCGATGTCGCCTTCCGTCCGACTATCAACGATTCGTGACTCAAGCTCCAGATATCGAAGGTTTGGTTGTAGAGACGACACAGACGTCTCCAGACTCAAAAGCCCTGGTCGAGATCTCCCTCGGTGCTGACGATGGTTTGAAGGAAGGACAAGAACTGGCCATCCATCGCAACGTTGCGACGGAAAAAGACGAGATGAACGTAGAACCGCTGGGAAAGATTCACTTGAGGCTTGTCACGCCAGACAGGGCCATCGGCATCGTCACGATTCTGCATGAGGGTGCGAAAATAAGAAAAGGCGATTCCGTCACGTCGACGCCGCAGTAGTTCTGTCGTGAAAACGTGCCTGAGGTGACGTGCGGCGGAAAATTCGGCACAATGGGCCGCGTCGGTATCTGAGCGGATTCAGACCGGCGAAGATGACAGCTTTCGGGACGCTCGACTCCCGTGCAGAGCGACAGGAATCGCCGCACGTCGTTCATAGATCGAACGGAGTCCACAAATCGAACACGGTTCTCGTGATTTGTGTCTCTCGACCGACCGAAGCCGTCACCGTTTCCTTCAACCCGTCGCCGAACTGGCGACCAGACTCGAGTAATTATTGATGAGCGACAAACAGAATCTGTTCAACAAGGTGTGGGATCTGCATTCCGTGGGGGCATTGCCGTCGGGTCAGACGCAACTGTTCATCGGGCAGCACCTGATTCACGAAGTCACCAGCCCGCAAGCGTTCGAGATGCTTCGCGAGCGGAATCTCACCGTCCTGCACCCTGAACGGACTCTGGCAACGGTCGACCACATTATTCCCACGCAGAGTCAGGCTCGGCCATTCGTCGATCTGCTCGCCGAAGACATGATGTCCGCCATTGAAAAAAACTGTAAAGAATTCGGCGTCGAGCTGCTCGATCTTGATGACAACCGCCAGGGCATCGTCCACGTCGTTGGTCCGGAGCAGGGACTCACTCAGCCTGGTCTGACGATGGCCTGCGGCGACAGTCACACGAGTACGCATGGCGCGTTCGGGGCGATTGCCTTCGGCATCGGGACGAGCCAGGTGGCCTACGTGCTGGCGACTCAGACGCTGACGATGATGCGTCCGAAAGTTCGCCGAGTTGAAGTCAACGGCGAGCTGGCTCCCGGAGTCTTCGCCAAAGACGTCACGCTTTACATCATCCAGAAACTCGGCGTGCAGGGCGGAGTTGGTTACGCCTACGAATACGCCGGCACAACCTTCGACGCGATGTCGATGGAAGAGCGAATGACCGTCTGCAATATGGCGATCGAAGGCGGAGCCCGCTGCGGATACATCAACCCGGATCAGACGACCGTTGACTACCTGAAAGGTCGACCGCTTTGTCCGCAGGGTGAAGAGTTTGATCGCGCGGCAGAGTGGTGGCTGAGTCTCGCTTCCGGCGCGGATGCTGAATATGACGATGTGGTCGTCTTTGACGCCGCCGACATCGAGCCGACCGTTACCTGGGGCATCACTCCGGCTCAGTCACTGGGAGTCTCGCAGGCAGTTCCGTCGCTGGACAGCTACGACGAAAGCGAACGAACGTTGATCGGCGAAGCTCTTGAGTACATGAGCCTCGAAGAAGGCCAGGCAATCGAAGGCACGAAGATCGACGTGGCTTTCGTCGGCTCCTGCACGAACGGACGCATCTCTGACCTGCGTGAAGCGGCCGCCATCGCCAAAGGCAACCAGGTCGCTGAAGGCGTGAAAGCACTGATTGTGCCGGGCTCGCAGATCGTGGCGAAACAGGCCGAAGAAGAAGGTCTCGACAAGATCTTTACCGAAGCTGGTTTTCAGTGGCGAGCGGCCGGGTGTTCGATGTGCCTGGCCATGAACCCGGACAAACTGCAGGGGCGAGAAGTCTGCGCCTCCTCAAGCAACCGAAACTTCAAAGGCCGTCAGGGCAGCCCAACCGGACGAACGCTGCTGATGAGCCCCGCGATGGTTGCTGCCGCGGCTATCAACGGTTCGGTGACCGACGTTCGAAAGATGCTCGAGCCGGCAATGGCCTAAGAGTCGGTGAGTCGTAGGGTGCGTCTCAACGCACCACTTGTGAAAACTTCTCGGCTTCAAAAACAACTCAAATCTCTGGTGCGTCAAGACGCACCCTGCAGAGGAAATAAGCGATGAATAATATTGAAACAGTTTCAGGCTCGGGCGTTCCGTTGCTGCTCGACGATATCGATACGGATCGGATCATCCCGGCTCGCTTTCTGCGATGCGTGACCTTCGACGGAATTGGCGAGCACGCTTTCGAAGACGATCGTGAACAGGATCCCAATCACCCGTTCAATCAGGATCGCTTTCAGAATGCCGGCATCCTGGTCAGCGGTCGTAACTTCGGCTGCGGATCTTCGCGAGAGCACGCTCCGCAATCGTTGATGCGTTGGGGCGTCAAAGCTGTCGTTGCTGAATCATTTGCGGAAATCTTCTTCGGCAACTGCACGTCGCTGGGGATTCCCGCCGTGTGTGCATCGCGGGATGACCTGACCAAACTGGCCGCCGCCATCGAAGCAGACCCAACGCTGGAATTCACGCTCGACCTCAACGCGTTGACGCTGAGTTTTGGCGGCGAAACAGTCTCGGTCACGATGCCTGACAGTGCTCGCTCAGCGCTGACTTCCGGACAGTTTGACGCACTCGCTCAACTGCTCGCACGCAAAGATGACATCGCCGCAACGGCATCGAAACTGCCTTACCTCAAGAGCTTCGCCGCTTCATAGCTGCAGCGATGCCACAAGGTTTCAAAGCACCTCATCAACGATCTGTTGGTGAGGTGCTTTTTCTTTGGCAGGGTCACGGACGCAGCCTGTCAACAATTTCTTTCTGAATTCTCATGGCGTTGACCGTTGCCGGGCCGTGAGTGTTGCGTGAAGACAACATTGCCGCCGCTCGATCACCGCCAACGGTGTGACAAACCGGAGCATTCGTGTCGGACTGCGAAATTCTCCCAGCCGGATTCGACCGGTTCTGAGCGGGCATAAAGGTCTCTGCGACCGGCGTGAAAGGACAAACCGTAACTGGCAAAGTCTGGCCATTATCCCAGACCGGTACGATCGGTGGGGTTCGCTAAGCATGCCTTTCCTGGCCAACGCGCAAACGCGACACATGGTCAGAGAAAACGGGTTTGTTGACGCAGATCAACAGAAGATTCACGGCAAGAACTTTGTATCCTGGTCTCGTGCGTTGGGGCGAATCACTGCTCCGTGACCACAAACACCCTCGTTGATTCAATCGGAAATAAACTGACGGCCTGATTCTTAGTCGGACAACGACTTCGTTTACTGCTTCGAAAACTGGCCACCCAGCCGTATGGATACACGGTTGTTTTTCCCTGAGACACCCAGCTCAAGTATCGATGGAAGATTGTCCTATGATCGCCCCTTTTGACCGCGAAGCAGTGCTCGAAGAAACGATTGCGGATCTCGAAGCACTCTATGACTACCACGCGATGATCCTGTCACAGGCTCGTGTCGGCGTGCTTGACTGGCCGGTCAACGACGCTCGCGTCTACATGTCGCCCTGCCTGAAATCGATGCTCGGCTACAACGACGAAGAACTGCCTGATGCGTTTTCAGAATGGCTGAAGCACATCCACGAAGAAGATCGAGACAGCGTCAGCCAGGAGCTGCAGGACGCCGTGCAAGCCGGAACTCCGAATTACGAACGCGTTCACCGAGTGACTCGTCGAGACGGCTCTTCTGGCTGGATTCTTTTCCGAGCTCAGATCACACCGCAGAAAGAAGATCGAGCCGGCCGCCTACTGGGGGCTGTAATCGACATCACCGATATCCGCCAGATGGTGAGCGGATCTCAACGAGCGGAAGCTCAATAAATCGTTCGTGACGAGCTATGCCTCGTAGCGAATTGAGTTATGCCAACCAAAATGAAAAAGCCTGAGTGACGACGTATGTCACTCAGGCTTTTTTTGTTGGAAGCACGGGCCCGCAAGCCAGTCAGGAGAAGCTGACTATGTTTCCGAACTTCCAACTGCTTCGGGGACCTCTTCTCCGGTCGCCCGCATCCGCATGATGTTCCAGTATTGCTGAATGACCTGCGCGGCCTCGGCTGCAGTTTCCTTGCCGGCTTCAATCATTCGAATTCCACGGTCGCGAGCCTTCTGCTCCTGCTCCGACCACTTCTGCACTCGCTGCATTTCTTCTTCAACTGACAAATCTTCGCCGACGAGGCGAAATTGTAGATCGCCTATTCGCAAAACCGATCCGGCTTTGACCAGACCTTCGTCCGTTACTCGTTCTCCGTCGATAAACGTGCCACGCTCGCTGCCAAGGTCAACAACTCGAATCCCCAACTCTGTCGGTTCAAGCGTGCAATGTCGACCGCTGACCGATTTCGATCCGTGGCGAATGTCGCAGCTTTCGTCCTGTCCGAACACAATTTTTCGTTCGGGCAGCATTAACTTTTTGCCTTTGCTCTTCCCGCTAAGAATTCGCAACACGCGGAGTGAGCTTTCAAGAGCGGCGCGAGACATGGGCGCACCAACAATCGAAAGCGGGCCTTCATGAACGTGTTCGCAGCGCGGGCATTTTCGCCAGTCGCCTTCAACGTTGCCCAACTTGTAGAACGTCTGACATCCCGGACACTTAACCGTCACAAACTTCAATGGCTGAAGACCGGTTGAAGAGGTGTCGTCGTTACCGGCTGATTCGTCGCGCAGGTACTGATGGAAGCTCTTGTTGGGAATTCTCGTGCGGCTCTGGCAACCTTCGCACGTCGTGTACTTGCCTCGGTTTTCGTACTTCTCCTTAAACCGCTGCCCGCATCTGCATTTGAACTTGATATGCCCGTCTTCCGGCGTATCGCCATCGTCTTCTTCCTGAGCCTGTTGCCAAACGGCTTCGGCGACCTGCTGCATTGTGTCAAACAGCTTTTCGGGAGACGCGGGCCTGATGAGATATCCGTCGCCGCCGACTCGTTCCCCAAGGTTGACGGCCGAGTCCAGCGACACTTCTGAATAGAACAGAATGGGGACACGAGGATAGTTCTCTTTGACCTTCTCGCAGATCTCGAAGCCACTTTCGCCGGGCAGAATGACCTGCATCAGAATCAGGTCGGGCGGATGCATTCGGATCGTGCCTTGAGCCTGCCCACCGTCTCGCGCCACGGAAACTTGAAAGCCTTTCTCCGTCAGCAGCTTCTTCGTCTCTTCGACGGAAGCGGCGTCTTCCTCAATCAGCATGATTCGATTGAGAAGAACCTTTGTCTTTTCATTTTCTTCAAGGTCGAAAACCATGAACTCGGCCCAGCATGTGAAGATGTGATGACGTGGCCTCGATAATCTGGCCGGAAATAAGAATGGATCAGCAGCGACGGAACGAACGTTCCGAAAGAGTAGTTGCACCGAGCTGTACCGACCTCGCGAAAAAATCAGGGAGGCGAGAACCGATGGGCGATGCGGGACAAAGTTGAAAAGACCCAGCATACGCCGCGGTTGTCCGAAGAAAAATACAATTCACAAAATAGATGCTTGACATTTCTTGAGCACATGTTCGGACTCGGCAGCGTCGAAACAGATCGTTCTTTCGTAGCAGCGGCGGCTTCCACATTGGCACTTTCGCGGATTGTCTTGCGACTCACCGAGCCCGCTACTTGACACCGCTGGGGCTCAGGGGTGTAATCTGGGCTGGCTCTGCTATCTCCCGACGAAGCCACTGTGAGTGGGTCCGGTGGTGTCATGTGAGATGCAAAGTCTTTGGTCAAAGAGCTTTCTTAAGTCAGTAGCTGGGTTCCGTGGCTTCAAACGCGAATTGCTGTTTGCGCAGAATTGCTGTCTGATTACTTGCGCCGGTTTCCGGTTTGCAGAAAGACGTTCTGCGTAAAGTATGTCGCGGATGGGGGTACGGATTGTCTGCGATGCTTGAGTACCCGGTGGTGCTCTGCGTCAGGGATTTGCGGACTGAATTGGCGCGATGGTCTGGGTGCCCGAACAAACTCGAGTTGTCATTTCCGGAGTCGGCACCGTTGCGCCGAATGGAATTGGCAAAGTCGCATTCTGGGACAGCCTCAAAACTGGCCGATCTGGAATTGGTCTACTCGAGTCAATGCCCAATGCGGGCTATCCGTCCAAACTGGCAGCCGAGATTCGTGACTTCGATCCTGAAGAACACATCTACTGCAAGAAGTTCATCAAAGTGATGTCTCGCGACATTCAGCTTGGTGCAACCGCCGCTTCGATGGCCATGAGCGACGCAGCTTTGAAGGCCGGCAGCATCGACCCGACACGTCTGGGAGTTGTTTACGGCGGCGGCAGAATTTCGACTCGCCCCGAGGCCCTCGTCGACGCCGCATCAAACAGCCTGACTGACGACATGGTCGAGTTCACTCGATGGGGCGAAGACGGCCTCGGAAAAATCGCGCCGCTGTGGTTGCTCAAACGTCTGCCAAACATGCCGGCCTGTCATGTCGCCATCGAGCATGACGCTCAAGGACCGAACAACACCATCACCTGCCGCGACGCTTCCGCGCTGCTGGCTCTTGGCGAAGCTGTCCGAGTGATCGAACGAGGAGCCGCTGACGCGATGATTGTCGGAGCGTGCAGCTCGAACATTCACCCGGTCGACCTGACCAAGTTCAACCTGTTCGAAAGCCTGTCGCATCGAGACGACGATCCGGAACACGCCTGCCGACCATTCGACGTGACTCGCGATGGAACAATCGTCGGAGAAGGCGCGGCGGCGTTTATCGTCGAACGGTACGAACACGCCATCGCTCGCGAGGCGAACATCTATGCGGAAGTTCTCGGCGTTGGAGCAGGCAGCGACGGATCTGGTCACACCAACGGTTCCGACGGTCGCGGTATTGCTCGGTCAATTCAAGCAGCACTGCGACGTTCAAACATCGAACCCGACCAGATCGGCCACATCAACGCGCACGGCAAGAGCACTCAGCGTGACGACCTCGTCGAAG
Organism: uncultured Planctomycetaceae bacterium; assembly: GCA_943787265.1. GTDB lineage: Bacteria > Planctomycetota > Planctomycetia > Planctomycetales > Planctomycetaceae > JABMPE01. The sequence goes on from CALSLT010000005.1 coordinate 286,250, forward strand.
CACGAGGCTACTACTGGGGACTCGGCGACGCGACGCGGCGAATTCCAGTCACCGCTCTCAAGAGTTACTTTGGTCATTTTGACGGCGGATCGGGTGCGGTTGAGCTTGCGGGCAGTCTGTTGGCTCTTCTGAACGAAACTTTGCCGGCGACGCTGAATTACAAAATCCCCGACCCGCGATGCCATCTTAACGTTGTTCATGGTGGGCCACAGCCGCTGAAAAACCTGACCGCTCTGACTGTGAACAGAACGGCAATTGGCCAGAGCGCTGCGGCAATCATCCGAGCGTTGTAGGGTGGGCACTTCGTTAGATTCCCGCGACTCGATTCAGGCGAGCCGAGTGCCGTCAGGCCTTGGGCCAATCTACCAAACCCACAGCCCGACGGCTGCGACTCGCCAAAGTGACAATGCCTGACTGCGATCGTTGAACGAAACCGTCCACTTCATGATTGACCACGAACAACTGACATCCGCATTCGACACAGCAAAGGATCTTCTCCTCGCTGAATGCCGGAACGAACCCGGTGAACTGCCTCACTGGGAAGGTGAATTGTCGACATCGGCGCTTTCGACGGCGACAGCCGTGATGGCTCTGCAGCAGGTTTGTAACGCGGGACGAACCGCAGCGGACTACTCGCTGGAATCTGATTTCGCCGTACTCATCCGAGGCGGGTTGGACTGGCTGGCTGAGCATCAGAATGACGACGGCGGTTGGGGAGACACGGTTAAGAGTCTTAGCAATATCTCGACGACGATGCTGACTCACGCCGTGTTTCACGCAACAGGCACTTCCGACGAGTTTTCGAACCACGTCGAAAAGGCGAAGCAGTACATTGATGAGAAGGGCGGTGTGCCGGCAGTCGTTGCTCGGTACGGAAAAGACAAGACTTTCTCAGTTCCGATTCTGACTCATTGTGCGTTGGCTGGGCTGGTTGACTGGAAAGAGGTCACGTCGCTGCCCTTCGAACTGGCGTGTCTGCCGGCGAAGTTTTACAGCACGATCAGGTTGCCGGTTGTCAGCTACGCACTGCCCGCTTTGATCGCGATCGGACAGGTGAAGCATCACCATCGTCCGAGTTGGAATCCGATCGTCCGGTTCATCCGCAACCGAGCGATCAAGTCCAGCCTGCGCGTTCTGGATCGAATCCAACCGCCAAACGGAGGCTTCCTGGAAGCGGCTCCGCTGACAAGTTTCGTGACGATGAGTCTCGCTGGAAAAGGACTCGCTGATCATGTCGTCGTGAAACGAGCCGTCGGCTTTCTGTGCGAGTCGGTCCGTCCCGACGGAAGCTGGCCGATCGACACGAACCTCGCAACCTGGACAACGACGCTGTCGATCAACGCGCTGCAGGAACACGTTCCCGACGACCTGCGTCCCGGCCTTTCAAAATGGTTGCTCGACCAGCAGTACAAAGAAGTTCATCCCTTCACGAACGCCGCCCCCGGAGGCTGGGCCTGGACCGACCTTCCCGGTGGAGTCCCCGACGCCGACGACACACCGGGGGCAATGCTGGCTCTACAGACCTTGAGTAGGCCGGACCAAGCTCCGCGCCGTTCCGGCGGTCACGACGCCGGCGCCTTGAATGCGGAACCCCCTCACCCTAACCCTCTCCCCCAAGGGGGAGAGGGGACTTTGTTAGCGGTGCCGCTTGGGAACGGAGTCGAGTGGCTGCTCAACCTTCAGAATCGCGACGGTGGCTTTCCCACATTCTGTCGTGGCTGGGGAACGTTGCCGTTTGATCGAAGTTCTGCGGACATCACGGCGCATTGTCTACGTTCGCTGGCTGTCTGGCTCGCTGGCGAGAGTGGCCAACCGTTTAACTACGATTTTTGGACGAGTTGGGCACGGTCTTCGGGTACGGCAGAGATGGCAGCTTTTCATGCGGAACTGGATCACGGAGACACTGTTCAATCGGAAGGTTCGAATCTCCAGGAGCAGCAAATGCGTAAGGTGGTCAATTCGATTCAACTCGGGCTGACCTTTCTTCGCTATGTCCAACGTCCTAACGGTTCGTGGGTGCCGCTTTGGTTTGGGAATCAATTCGCCGAAAATGACGAGAACCCTGTGTACGGAACCTCTCGCGTACTCATGGCTTATCGCGATCTTGGCATGCTGGATGCTCCGGAAGCTCAAAAAGCGGCGGCGTGGCTGGCTTCGGTCCAGCATACCGCCCCTGGCTCTGATTCCTTGCCCCTCAGCCACTGCGGAGGCTGGGGCGGAGACGCTGGAATTGAGCCTTCGGTCGAAGAAACGGCCCTCGCCGTGGAAGTGCTGCTCGAATTCGATTCCTATCGAAAGAACGCGTTTGACGGGATTAGCTGGTTAATCGATAAGGTCGTTGACGGATCTGTGTCTGTGCCGACACCGATCGGTTTCTATTTCGCTCGATTATGGTATTTTGAAAGGCTCTATCCGCTGATTTTTGCTGTCTCGGCGTTACGCCGGGCGGTCGAAGTTTCGGAATCGAGTCCTGCCTGATTGGAGCCTCGCAGTCCTGCGGCGGCTCTCCCCAGTTGAATTCTGAAGACACCAAATACATCCCGGTTGGAATTTCCCATCGGATCGGACGGTTTGCCCAGCGTGTCTGGCTTGCTGATCCGTATGAGAATCTGAAGACCACACCGAACGACTCGCGCGTGGCGTGCGAGACTTTCTCAAAAGACAAAATACCGCCCGCGGCCGAAAGGAGTCGGTTTCGTCTGCGGACTTCACGATAGGAGCTCAACGTGTCCATCGCATCTGCCGATACGCGTGCCGCTAACTCCTCGGAAGAAGCACAGACCGACGAGATTACATTCGTGGACGATGAAGTTCCGGTAAAACGCCGCCGCAAGCGGAAAAGTACCAGCCATCTCAAAGAAGTGCCCGACACGCTTGAGGTGCGCGAGAAGGTCAAAGCGGCCTGCGAAGAGTTCGCCAAAACGCTCGACCGCAGCCGCAACTTCAACAAAGCCGAACTGGAAGACTGGGCTCGGATTCTGCTCAACCAGATGTCGCTGCCCGAAAAGTACACCGGCTTCGTGGCCGTGCTGATCGGCAACTTCTTCTGGAAGCGTCAGTTCCTGGCGATCCCTTTCGAACGGCGAATGCTGCTGCTGCCTCACTGCCTGAAACACGCGGAAGGCTGCCCGGCTGACTACGACGACTTCGGTCTCGACTGCGAAACCTGCGGCGCATGCTCGATCGCTGACTACAAAGGCAAGGCTGAAAAGCTCGGGTACAAAGTGCTCGTTGCTGAAGGTTCGCCGATCGTTCTGAAGATCATCGTCAGCGGCTACATCGATGGAATTCTCGGCGTCGCCTGTCTGAACGTTCTGGAAAAAGCGATCGACAAAATTCTGATCGCAGGCGTGCCGTCGTACGCGGTTCCGTTGCACTCGGGCGATTGCAAAAACACCACGCTGGACCAGTCATGGATCTGGGAAGTCATCGACCAATACGAGCCAATGGACGAGCCTGAAACTCCCAGCTTTCTGCCGGCGATTCGGTCTTCGAACTTCATCTTCGAAAAAGACTTCGATCGCCTGCTGCCGAGAATCCGCACGAAGGATCCGGCCAAGGCCGAAACACCGATCGCCTTTACGGAAAAACTCGCCTACGACTGGCTGCAGAACGGTGGCAAGCGGTTCCGTCCGTTCATCACGCTGGCCGCTTACGACGCGATGACCGGCGGAGAACTTCAGAAAACAAACCTCGAAAAAATCGACCGACTGCCAGTGCCTGATGGCGTTGCTCGAGTCGCCATGTCGATCGAAGCATTCCACAAAGCGTCGCTCGTCCACGACGACATCGAAGACGACGATATGTATCGCTACGGGCGAGAAACGCTGCATCGAGAATACGACCTCGGCACAGCCATCAACGTCGGCGATCATCTCATCGGACTAGGTTACCGGCTGCTCAATGCGTGCCGCGAAGACTTTGGAGCCGAAGTCGCGTGCGACGTCACCGACCGCATGTCGCAAGCTCATATTAAACTCTGCGATGGCCAAGGAGCCGAAATGGCCTGGCAGCAGCGCCCGACACTGGAACTGACGCCGCTCGACGCACTTCAGATTTACGCTCTCAAAACTTCACCGGCCTTCGAAGCCGCGCTGTACTCCGGCCTCCGCATGGCCGGTCCGATGGACAAGTACGAAGAACTTGTCCCCACGTTCTGCCGTCACCTGGGAGTCGGCTTCCAGGTTCTAAACGACCTGAAAGACTGGCGAGGCGACAGCAACAACAAGCTGGTCGCCGGCCAGGATGCTCAAGCATTGCGGCCGACCGTCATGCTCGCCCTGGCCATCGACGCGGCCACTCCCGAGCAACGTGCGGAACTGCAGGCAATCATCGACATGGAGTCGACCGACGAATTCCGCGGTCCTCGCCTGAAACGAGTATTGGAAGAAACCGGAGTCTTCGAAAAGGCCGACGCTCTGGTCGAAAAATCCCGAGCCCGCGCCGAAACCCTAGCCGACAACGTCGACAACGAAAAACTCCGCCAGCTCCTCTACTTCCTGGTAGACACCGTCCTAGCTCCGGAAGACGACCAGCAGCCAACCGTCGAACCATCACCGGTCATGGTGTCTCTGCCAGTTGCGTAAGGCACCTGCCCGATGCGCCGTCTAAAACAGAGCTCGCTGATCGTAATGGGTGTCGTGTGCCTTGGCGTTGCCATTCTGAATTTCGGCGGCGTGCACTGGTCATCCACAGCGTCGTGCCTCATCGTCGCAACTCTTGCGATTCCAGCGGCATTCCTGATCAAAGATTGATTGCCGTAGGCTGACACCGCACCCTACGACGTTCTCAAAATTCGAACTTTCGGGCGCCGGGTGATTGTTCGTTGGGGCCTTCGATCTTGTGGACGACCAGAAGGGTGGCGGCCATCGCGGCGGTCGCGGTTTGGATGTGAGCTGGCACGTTCGGTGTGATTCCGACCGATCGTTCGTTGAGCTTCAGACCCTCGCCGTAGAACGAAACCTTTCCGGTCCGGCGTCCATTCCAACTAAACGATACGCAGGCAAGGCCACTCAGCGTACCAATGACTCGGTTGCTGCTGTTGTCTTCTCCGATCGCGATTGTTTCCGAGCCAACCTGCACTCGGCCTGACAAAGCTCCATTGATCACCGACTCCGTGTGAAAGTTGTCGATATCGAATGGCCACGTCGTGCCGTCCGTGAGAGCAATCGTGCCGGTCACTTTGTCATCGCCGTCTCCGATGACCACTCCGCCAACTTCGAAATCCTTATCCTTGCGTGAGCTGTTAATGCTGACATGGCAAACATCGCCGTGAGGAGAATGCAGGGCGAACTGTAAAGTCGTACCAGTCTTCTGATTGACCCAGCCGAATTTTCCCACCTGAATGTGAGTGCCGCTCCCCTTGCTAAAGTCGCGATCGATTACCCCGGTGTGCCAACCACCGAAAGCCAGCGACTCGTTGAGTCCAATGTCGTACCAGCGGCCGATCTTCCGTTCGTAGGTTGCATGGACGGGCATCACGCCGTCGACCTGAGAACTCGACGCGGCGATCTTTGCGGCAGTACCCGGGGCTGAACAACCGGCTGTCAACAGAACAGCAGACAAAGCTACGACGAGGGTCAGCGAAGCAGAGATTCGAAGCACGACAGTTCCTTCCGTGGAATTCTGTAGCGGCTGCGGAATCGGGCAGCGTGAGACTCTAATTGGTGGCAATTCTTGCCTTCACCTCACGCGCAGGCCCGAAAACATTCTGTATTCACTGATTAACGAACGAGAGAACATCTGCTCTTTAGCCAAACTCTATGCTAGGAAGAAGAATCACAGTTTCGACTGCTTTAAAGCCTGACGCTGGTCGCGGATAGATTTTTTCGCAGCCTTATACAGCTCCGTTCGAATCCTCACGATGCCCAGCTTCAAGTCGGCAGTCGACCATCCGATCTGCTCGCCGGCCTTTTGCAGCAACTTGAATTCGGCTCGCTTGATTCTGCCGTCGATCAGAGTGGCGCGAAGAAGATGATCCATGAAAACCCTGCCCTGCGCGAGATCCTGTGGAACGTCGATGGGATCCTCTTCCGAAGCTGCAGTTGCGAGAATCATCATCATTCTCGGTGTTGGAATTCCACGACTTTCTGCCAACTCGGTGACGTACCGTCGCTCATTTTCGTGCAGTTCGCCGTCAACCATGAGGACTCGAGCAAGCGCGGCGAGCAACTCTGGCTCATTGAGAAGGCGGTCAGCTTCCAGTCGAGAGTCACCACCGTGTTGCTCCAGACTTTGTTGCTCTTGAGCAGGGCTGCCGAGGGATTCCAACATGTGGTACGGAGCAACCCCCTCCAACACCCAATCGCCCGAACCGTCATTCAACGGCGTTCCGCAATAGTTGCAGTCATCGGACTTGCCCAGGTCAATGGATGCACCGCAGTTGTTACAACTGAATGATGCGAAAGCTTTATCAGATGTACTTTTAATGCCCTTGCCGCGTTTGAGTGTCAGGACGTGAGAATAGATCCGTTGCACGCCGTGTAACTTTGGATTTTGTCGATCGCCTGAGGCCTTCGTAGCCGACCACCGAACCAGAACCAGAATTCGATCGAACTCGTCTTCTTCGGCGGGCACACATCGCACAATTTCCACGACGCCAACGGCAGGCGTCTTCCAGAACCCATCGGCCTCTCGTGACCAGAGTTTCGGCACACCCGGTGACTCGCGATCAATGATCGGCGCTGCATATTTCACGTCGTCAAAATAGACAGCCATCAGACATCGCCAGAACATCACCGACGCTCGGTCTTCGATGTGCTGAAAGTTCAATCCCGAGTCTGACTGTTGAATTTTATCCCAGCCAGGAACGGAATGGTGGACTCGGTGGCACAACCCATTCTTCAACCTGAGTGATCTCGGACAGAACCCAGTCATACTGGCCGGAATTCACGATCGACTGGCATTGTGGACACTTGGCAGTATCGACGATTTCCATTGGTCCGCCGCACTTTGGACAGCGTCCCTGAAGGACCGAAACCGTTGGGTTAGTCTTCGCACCCGGCCTCCGCGAGAACGACCAAACCTCCGTGAACCTTGTTCGTGTTCGGTCGCTGTTCCCCGAAACACGCTTTCCGGAATCCAGGTCTTCGTTGTAGCTGATTGCGGATGCCGTGATTCTGACATGAATCGTGTCAAAGTGTTGGTCCGACGTGACCGTTACGACCTGGTAGTTATCGACTTTGACATCCTTCATTCGATTTCGAATGTTCTCCGCCTTCTGCATGGCGATGTACAGTTCAAAACGCTCACGCACGCCGTCAGAAATGAACGCGCGGCATTGCCGAAGATCCTGCTCACTCCAAGCATACTGAGTCTTCACGAACCCGTTGACTACGCGCTGCTGGAACACGGCCTCATCAAAATCAGGATCCCGTTCCTGAATCTTGCGGATGGCGGAATCATGAAGACTTTCCTCCTGAACCTTACGGCCACGGCGAATCGTGCGAGTAACTCTGACATCCTTTTCTGTTTTCTTGCTGAAGTAGAAAACGATGCCAAACACGATCCACATCGGAATCCCAACCTTCGGATACCTGAATGTGAGCTCAATCAAAAAACCAATGAACTCTCCGTCCCCCCCACCGCCACCGCTGCTGCTTCCTCCCCCACCACCTCCACTGCTACCGCTTCCGTAACTGCCACCCCCACCCGCCTGCGCAAATAGATTCAGCGTCGTCAGAAGTAACAGTGGCAATGCGGAAACGAACATGCTGCATACCAATTCAAGAAAAATCCAAGTGCGTCGTGGCGAGAGTGTCTCGCTTGCACACTGCCAAGTGCGGCACAAACGAAACGCTACGGGGTTGCGAAATCAATCGCCGTGCAATCAGGAAGTGTAGGGTCGAGCCGGATATCCCACCCAGGTCCGATTCATAGTAGCAACCGGCTGCAACGAAATCGTCTCGTCGTGTTTGGCAGAAACACGTCACATGCACGAATCACGTCGAATAACTCAGTAACGTTGAATCGTCGTTCGGGAGACGCGTCACAGGATGGTCCCCATCGAGTCTCCCATTCGGGCGTAGAGCTCGCGGTGCTGACTGGATTGCTCGATAAGGTCTTCGTCAAAGACGACACGACCCGGTTCGAAAATCACGATCGTGGATGAACCTCCGAATCGGAAATACCCCTTCGCGTCGCCCTTTGCGACGGCAGCTTCTGATTCGTACGTCTGACAGATGCCGCCGACACATGTCGCGCCAATCTCCATCAGCAGCACTGTTCCACACGACTCCGTAACCAGCTCCGTCAACACTCGCTTGTTGGTCGCGAGGATTTGAATGTTCTGGCAAAGCGCAATCGGATTGACCGAAAAGAGGTGCCCGTTAAGCAGTTTCGCCGACGCGGGCACGCCACCGATGGGGAAGTGAAATCGGTGATAGTCCGTCGGGCAGAGCCGAGACAGCAGCAGGCTTCCGTTTTCGTAGCGGCGTGCCAGTTCGTGATCACCGACCAGCGTTTTCAAATCAAACATCTCCCCCTTCACGAACAGACCATCACAGTTTGAAAGGTCGGGAACGCAAAGATGTCGTCCATCGGCAGGGAAACAGATGGACGAGGAGCTTGAATCAATCGGCCTCGCTTCGGGTTTCAGCTTCCGAAAAAAGAACTCGTTAAAGCTTTTGAACTCATCGGGTCCAACGGCGAATTCGCTGGCATCGAGTTCAAACTTTTCGATGAACGGTCCGATTTTCTGACGCGTGCCGGGGCGATCCATCGACCAGCCATACCAGTGGGAAAACAAGGCGCGTTTCACCAGTGCATGCAGAGCAATTCTTCCTGTCGCCGTTCCATAAGTCCAACGAAGCGATTTGTCGCCATAGACCTTCTCGGAGCAGACTTCCTCGCGATACCGGTCGTAATAAAGGATTTCGTTCATTGAGCTTGGGCGATCAAAACACGGATAGGACGATGGCAGCATTGTTGCTCGACCCGCACGCAGGTGCCACCAAGGAGATTTCGCATCTCCCTTCAGGCCAAGGCAGGCTGTGGCGACAAGCGATGAGCAATACAGCAGGGCTAATTGATCAATCGCCATTAACTGTCGCAGTCGGCTGACCTCAACGGCGGCCTGATGTTCTAGACTATTCCCTGATGCGTTGTGAAAAGTCTGTCGCTTCCGAGAAGCGATTGGCCTTCTCAGTGATTTCACTGACCTGTTGCAGCTTCTTAAAAGGAAGCTGGGTCGCGATTAGTCCCAATTCATACACCAACTCGTCGGAATAGCCGGAGAACAACACCTTCAGGCTGGCCGGTAATTTTTTGCCATTCACCAGGTTGTAGTGCAGCAGGATGCTGGTTGAGCAATTGTTGGTCAATGTGTTGTAAAATTCCGGCTGAGTTCGAAGCTTGTCGGTGCGTCGCAACATCGAGTCAAATATTGCGCGGACAGTCTCCGGCTTAGTCTTTGTCGGATAGAGATACACTCTGTCGCCACGGTACTTTGTGCGTAACAAAATCGCATCCCGCTCATCCATGATGACGTACGTCAGTTCAAATTGCCGCAGCAGCCCTTTGAGAGGCGTATACGATTCCCCGCGTTCTCGCCGCGCTTCCACCGAAATTGCCAATCGTTTGCCATCTTTGAACTCGAAGATCAAAAACGTGTGAGCTGCAGCCTCGGCATTCTTAAACGGTACAACAGCGAAGTCGACTGATTGGATGTGTCTTAGGTCAAACGTCTGATCGTAGTAAACGGGGGTGTAATCGTCTGCGGAACGGTATTCAGTGTTACGAATCGATTGAATCGTTACCAAGTTTCCGTCGAACGTGATCCGAGGCATTTTCGCCAGATTCGATTCCCATTGGCGATCGTTGGACGGGGATTGAATCAGCCACCATCCGACAAACACAAAGGCGGCAGCAAGGGCGAACTGCAAAAGTCGGAATTTCACGATTGCCCAACGCGTGGGCACCTCGTCGCGTGATTCGATGTGTGCAGACGCAGCGTCGACCATCAATGTGATTGCGAACCCGATCAATTGTAGAAACGGAAGCAACAGCAAGATCAGAGCGTTCTGAGGATCAGGGCGAAGCAGAAAAGCGTCAATCAGCACGACAGCGTTCAATCCTGCTACGACGACAATTGTAATCGATGTGATTTCTGATCGATCACGGCGCAGCAGCCACCAGAAAAGCAAGTGGGGGATCTCACAGCAAACGATTAAGGCAATCGCCAGAAGTATGCCCGTGAGAATATTGGTCGCTGCAGGGCCCGAAAAGACCGTGGGCACAAACAGGACGCCCATGCACGCGAGGGTCGCTACCACATTGGCCGCTGTCAGCCAGCGCCCGATAACTCGTAATCGATTTGTCGTCTGCGTCATAGAACGACGTTCTGTTCGCTGAACCACTGACTCTCGGCGCAATGACAAACCTAACGACTACTGGTCGGGCTGAGATCAGCGTTAAACGCCCCAATATACCAATCGATCGACTGCAAAGTGAGCAATCAGGTCATCGCCGGCCGGTCCGTATACTTTACACTCAATTGGCTGGTGATCATCACCACGAGATTGCCTTCAATGTCAGATGCAACCAAGCGACGAGAAGATGAAAAGCACCCCAACCAAATACCAGGAAGCTGAGTTTGCCCAAACCACGAGCAATTTCACAAAGGTCATCAGTGATGTTCGGCGTTTGCATTGATCCAGCGCTCCCTGTTTGTGGGTGAGCTAGATCAGGCGGAGCAAATCTGTGAATGTCACGTTAATTCTGGAAAGTTTTCAGAATCGTGTCTGAATGCTGCGGGTCTTGCGATTACCACCGCACTCTGGATCAAAACTGAGCAGCGGGATCACGAGCGATTCTGGTTTGCGGCATCAGAATGCCGGGCTTCCATTTCTGTTGATATATGTAGACCCACGAGGCGAGCAACCAGGATGACCAGGTAGAGCTGGCCGATCAGTGCTTCGGCCGTGGTCAGCATTCGGGCGGGCATCGAGATCGGCGTAATGTCGCCGTAGCCAAGCGTCGTCAGCGTCACAAAGCTGAAATAGATCGCGGTGGCCGTGTGTTGATCGCCGAAGTGGATGGCGAGTTCTGACGACGGCTCTGACTTGGCGATACTCAATGCCGACCCGTCAATATCCATGACGAGTGAATACACCACGGCGAATGTCACGCCGATGAGAATGTATCCGCAAAGCGAGGCGGCGATCGTGTCGTAGTCAACTTGCCGCTGTTGGAATAGCGTTCGCACGATCAGCCGGATGACGTGTATCAGGAAGCCAATCGTCAGAATTTCCTGGGCGATTCGTAGCGATGACGATTCAGTCAGTTGAGCCAGGATAGTCAATATCAGGCATGTGCCCGCCAGGGCCAGCGTCAGTCGAGTGTGCCTCTGGTCGTCGCTGACAGCGAGAGCCGCCGCGATCAGGACCGTCGCCAGCAGAAAGACGACCATCAATGTTGCAATGGTTTTTCCCAGCTCGCCACTGAACGTGCCAATAAATGGCGACACGAAAAGCAGCAATAACAGGCCGATCAGCAGTTGCGTAAATCGGGTCTGTCTCAGTCTTGAAAGCCATCCATGCAGAGCCGATCCGCCTGATTGTGAGTCGGGCAGCGAGTCATTCATGCCGATTCAATCTTCACGGGTTTGACATGGAATACTTCCACAAACAAAGCATAGAGGGCCGGAACGACGAGCAACGTCAACAGAGTGGCAACGATCAGGCCGTAAATCATGCACCAGGACATCCCTTCCCACAGCGGACCGCCACTCATGGCCAGTGGCAACAGGCCTCCGATTGTTGTAGCCGTTGTCAGAAAAATCGGTAGCAGTCGCTGTTTGCACGCATCGACCAGGCAGCTACGAAATTCGTCTCTTGTGAGACCGCAGATCGGACCGGAACCGTCTGACTTCCTCGCCGCATCTTCGATCAGAAGGTCGGCAAACTCGATAAAAATAATGCCAGTGTTCAGCACGATTCCAAACAGCGAAAGAATGCCGAGCTGCGGCATAAACCCGAGAGCGTTATCCGTGAAGTAGAGCCCCGGCAGAGCACCGATCAATGCCAGCGGCAACGTCGTCAGAATGATGATCGGCTTGGCCCAACCGTTGTATTGGATAACCAGGAGCAGCACGATCGACATCACCGAGATCGCCAGACAGATCGACAGCGATTCAGCGCTCTCATTGGACTTTTCCAGGTTCCCACCAACTTCGATGCTAAAGCCAGCGGGTAGGCCGGGGATGAGGCCCTTTTTCATTTCGTCGGACGCCATGATTTGCTTGACGACGTCGTTGCCAAGTACTCCGGGCTCAACCTGCGAAGACACGGAGATGACTCGGTTCAGGTTTCGACGCTCGATCGTAGCTGGCTCCCAGCGCGGCGTCAGAGTCGCTACGGCATTCAAAGGAACTTTGGTACCGCTGCTGGCTTCGACGAAGGCCGTTTGAAGCCCATCCAGCGACGTTCTTTCGTTACCTGCCAGACGAAGGTAAACGGGAACGAGATGGTCGCCTTCACGCAGTGTCGTGAGAAGGTGCCCCGAGTAGTACGCATTGAGCGTGTTGGCGATGTCGAGGTTTGTGACACCGGCCAGGCTGGCGGCATCTTCATCAACGTCGACGTGCAGCTGATAGCCGCTGACTCCCCAGGTATCGGTCTCGCTCCACGTTCCAGGCTCGTCGCGGATTATCCCTTTTACTTCATCAGCAATTTCCCGCATCTTCTGCATGTCGGCGAACCCGGCTCCGGTTACGCGAATCTGCACGGGGTCTTCGGAAGGCCCAAGCTGCAATTCCATCGGAACAATTCTCGCACCAACGATGGGTTCGATTCCCAATGCTGGGTCGCCGCGCTCGGCGATCTCTCGGACTCGACGTACAAGTTCGGGTGTGAACCTGGCTTCGGTCGTTCGGACCAGAATTTCGGCATACGCCGGATTGAGCGGTTCTGGGGCCCAACTCAGATACCACCGCGAGCCACCGCGGCCAACCATCGTGCGGAATGCTCGAATTTTCTGAAGAGGCGTTCCATCGGTATCAGTAAGTGCTTGGCCGTCCGAGCTAGTCTGTGGGCTGAGTTTCTGCAGGATCGTTTCCACCTGGCGAGCAACCGCGTCGGTCTGTTCGATCGTTGAGTTTTCCGGAAGGAAGATTTCGATCGGGAATTGGTCCCGCATGTCTTTCGGAAAAAACTCCGAAGCAATCGGCAGTTTCGTCGTCACAACGAAAAGCACGATGGCGACGCCGATCGTCAGGAACTTGTGATCGATGCATGCTCGGACTGATTTGCGGAACACGCGATCGATCGGGTCAGGTTGTTCTCCCAAATCTTCCGCTGCGCCTTTGCGACGCGGCAGAACCGATACAATTTTCTCGAAAAGCCACGGAAGCGGCGCCGATGGTTTTGTGGCATCAGCAGGGGCACGGATAAACGTAGCCGCCAGAATTGTGCAGAACGTCATCGCCAGCACCCAACTGATGCCAAGCGTCATGGATAGAGTCACGGGGAGGCTGTAAACATACTCGCGAGTGCTTCCGGTCAGCCCGATCAGCATCGGCGCGAACGCGGCGATCGTAGTTGCCGTGCCCATCAACATGGCGGTCGACAGCTGTGACGATCCTTTGATGCTGGCTTCGATCGGAGACATCCCCTCAATCTGGTTCGTTCTGGACTGATCGCAAACCTGGACGGCATTATCGACCAGTAATCCCAACGCGATGATGATCGACGCCAGAGATATCTGCTCGAGTTGTACATCGAACAGCGTGATCAAGGCGATAGCGGCGAGCACGACAACGGGAATATTACCGGCCATCACCATTGCTGATCGAAAGCCAACAACGAGATAGACGACGATCACCACGATGACAATTGCCCCAACGACGTTGCTGAGAACCTGATCGATTTTCATCGTCACATTCTCAGACTGGTCGGAGATATATTTCACGCCGATGTCGCGAGGGATGGACTGTTCGACAGTCTGCATTTCGCTGATGCGAGCCTTAGCGGCGTTGCAGACATCGACTGTGTTGGCACCGGATTTAATGGAAACGGCCACAACCACACACGGTCGTGATGTTTCTGCATCGCCAAAACGGGAAATTACCTGGCGAGGATCGACGTAACCTCGAACAACGTTGATTCCCTGATCCGGCAGATACACCTGTCGTGCTTCGTTGCCTTCCCCGGCCATGCCTGTGGCGATTGAGTTGATCTCTTCGACGGCGTTCAACTCTCCACCAGGTTTGACAGTAAATCTTCCTGCCGCTGTGTCGATTGTGCCGCCAGGTGCCACAATATTTCTGGCCTGAATCAGTTGCTGAAGCTGATCGGTGGTCAGTTTCAGTTGTGACCAGGTGCCGGCATCAGTCTCGGCATAGATAGCTTCTTCCACGACTCCGTATTGCTCTGACTTGGCAACGCCGTCGAGCAATCGAAGTTCGTCTTTGATTCTCTCGGAGATCGTATCCAGTTCTCGCAGTGTGTACTCGTTCTGAGGGAGGATCTCATCCTGAGGGACGGTCTCATCTGGGTCAGACCACGGCGTCTGGTAAATCGTGGCGAGAATGACGTAAGTGTCACCGTACTCGTCGTTGACGATCGGTGTGATTCCCTGCTCGGGCATCTGCACACGAGCCACGTTCGCTCGAACTTTGTCCCACACGTTCGCAATCACGTCCGGGCTGATGGTCTCTTCAGCATCGATAAAGACCGTCGACAATCCATTCTTAGTTGTTGAGCGGACGACATCCACAGCGTCGATACGGTCGCAGGCCTCTTCAATTGGCTTAGTGATCAGCTCTTCGACTTTGGTCGCTGGGGCACCGGGCCATGAAGTCGAGACGGCACATGTGCGGACGGTGTATTCAGGATCCTCCCGGCGAGGCATCGTGAAGAACGAAAGCACCCCCCAGGCCATCAGTAACGTGACGAATGTGAGAACGATTGGGCGATAGCGAATTGCGAAAGCGGCAAGGTTCATCAATTACGCTCCACTTCCGCAGCAACGTTGACCGCTTCACCATCGACCAGGTAATGCACTCCGCCAAGGACGATCTGAGTTGCTTCCTTCTCTTTCGTCTTTTCCGTCAATTCCGGCAGCTCCGGTGATCCCGGCTCGGGAGGTACGGCGGCAATTCGCTTGAGTGTGTTCGGACCGTCGGCGACCGAAACTTCGACCCGGCGGACAATGTCGCCCTCGACGACAAAGACGTAGTCTTTACCCGATTTTTTATTGATCGCGTCCATCGGAACGTAAAAGCCACGAGGCATTTGGCTGTCGACGAGGTCAACTTTCGCGAGGTCGCCTGGTCGCAGCAGCCATGTCTTCACGCTCGAGCAGCACAGTGTCACCGGCGAATTCGGTCTTGCCATCAGCCGGTTCGATCTTCCCGACGACTCGGTCTTGTGTGATGTCAAACGTTGAGGGGTCATCTGCCACGACGTCGAGGAACTTCCACAGACCGAGGAACTGGCGAATTTTATGTCCAGATGTCACTCGTACTTTCTCGACTTTGAAAAGTGGCCCGCGAGATCGACCTTCTGCAGTCTCAATTACCTTCCAGAGATATTGACCCTTGTCGTCTTCGCAAATCGCATTCTCCGCAATGAAGTAGTCGTCACTATCGTCAATGATTCCGCGATGCACTTCCACAGGTCGCGAGTCTTTGCAAGTGAGCTTGCATCAACGTCGTCCGGAATCGCCGCAGGAATCTGATGGTTTTTCAGCAGCAGCGTTATTGTGAAGGTTCGCGTTGAGGGATCTGCAACAGCATCAGTCTTGTAAACGATGGCTTCTTCCCGGGCGGTCGAACCATCGGGACGAGTCAGAATGACATCGAGCGTATCCTTGTAGGACATTTTCCGGACACGTTCGGCCGAGACTTCAAATTCGACCTTCATCGGATTCATCATCTGGACCGTAACGACCGGTTCACCTCGCTGAACAGTTCCACCGGGAATGACATGCACTTCGGCAATCTGCGAGGAAAACGGGGCGTACAGCGTGCAATCTTCGAGGTCGAGTTCCGCGTCGTTCAGTGTTGCCTGCGCCTGTTCGATCTGCGCTGCCAATGAGGCCACATCTGCTGACCTCGCTTCCAGTGTGGCTTTAAGCTGAGCAACCTTGGCCACCGCAGCATCCTTGTCCGCTTCGTACTTGGCGTACTCTGCCGGCGGGATGGCTTTCGCTTCAAATGCCTCGACGGCTCGACCGAAATCAGATTCGGCAAGTTTTTTGGCCGCTTCAGCAGCCTTAACTTGAGCCGGAACGACCCCGTTTTTTTCGATTTCCGCCGCCGTCATCTGCTTTACCAGCGAATCTATCTTAGCTTTTGCGCTGGCGACTGCAGATTTGTACCGCTCATCATCAATCCGCGCCAGCGGCTGTCGACTCCCCGCTTCGTCCGTTTCTGCTTCGTCCGTTTCTGCACGGACGTTTAATTCAGGCTCGATGACGTAATTAACACGACCACTGACTTCAAAGCCGATGTCTTCAGTTTTCCACGAGCCAACCACGCCCGTCACCGCCAGCGATCTTGCCGGGTCCGTCTGTCGAAGTTTGATCACGCTCACCGGGCGAGGTGACGGTTCCTGAGCAACCGGCAGTTCGGCTTCCTTCGAGCAACCAGCAAGCGCAATCAGCAGCACAGCAGACAGCCAGAAACATCTCATAATATTTCTCTCAAGAGGTGCTCAACTCAGCGTTTTGTATTGAAGAATTCGTCACCGTGCAGAGTTCGCATTCGATCCTCAATTTCGGCTCGGTCGCGAGTGACGAGATTCCAGATTTGAATTCGTTGTTGCGAACCTTTGGTGACAGCCGCCGCCTGCCGCTCACGGACTTCCTGAAGATTGCTGCTCACTTTGTAGGATGACTCGCCGTAGCCGACGACTCCCCAGTAACTGCCCGACACCCAACCCGGTTTGTAATCAACATTGTAGACGAGCGTCTGTTGATCGGCGTTTACCTGAACGCTCTGACCGCGCAGCGAAGCCGCGAGAGCTCGAATTCGCTCGCTGACTCGTCGCCCGAAACCAAGTAGTTCCCGTTCAACGCCGGCGGTCGGCAGGTGATCGATCCGACGAGCGAAGTTGTCGAGCCAGGTTGCCGAACGAGACGACTTGCTGGACCGGTTGATGCGGTCAATGTCGTCGATGATCTGCGTCACCGAACCGAAGTAGCGCTTCGATGCGGCAAGTTCGTTGTCAACACGCGACACTCGTTCATTCTGCGGTGTCGGCTCGGATGAGATGGTCTCATCGTGTGCCTCGTGAGGAGGATGCGGCGACGAGATGAGAGAAAGCACACGTCTTAAACTTTCGTCAGACAGGTCCATCGAAAGCGTGACCGTCTTCGATTGTGCCGTTACTTCCGCAGATTCGAATTCCTCAAGCGACATGTGCATGTCGTCGACGATGTGGCGAAAGATGTTTGCGACGTCCTTCGCTGATTCCGACGCGTCTTCTCCAAAATGAAGAACGACTTTTGCGGATGTCGATTCTTCAATCGTGGCAAAGAACGAAACTCCACGCAGCGAACTAAGCAGACGAGGCAGGTTGACTCTGGTAACGACGTCCTGTGGGACAAGGCCGTGATCTTCGAGGTACCGCTGGACGCCGCGGACATCGGATGAGTCGGTCAGGTCGACGGAGTGAATGATGTCAGCCTGTTGCCTGATTGCCGCCTGCAGATACTCTGACAAATCTCCGGTTTCGCCATCAGCGGCAGAACGAGCCCATCTGGCAGCTTCCTGGCGGACAGCAGGCGTCCGTACTCCCAACGTGCGGGGCTTGATTTCAATCAGAAATGCGTCCCGTTGGCCTCGGACAGATCGTAGGCCCGACAGCTTCTCCACTCTTGATTCCTCACGCCGGGCGATGCGCTCCATAGTGACGATCGGTGGCAAGTCGAGCAGTCCCGTTGACCACACCTGCTCGTGCAGCTCCGGTCGGACAAGCGAGCCGATCACCATCGTGTTTACCCACGGCGGAATTCGCGAAGCCCCGGCGAGGAACTCTTCGTTGGCAGATTCTGCCCAGCCCTCGGTCTTCGCCCGTTCCGAATCAAGTATCCTGGCAACTCGCACAACGCTGACCGTATTGGCGTCGCCCGGCAGGAGTCGCGACAGTTCAACAGCCGAGTCGGCTGCGAAGGTGGCTGCGCAGCTTGTGAAAAACAGAATTCCCGCCGTAAGAATTTTCAGTCGAGCCATCGCTGTCGATCTCCGTCCACATGACTATCTGTCGAACTCGGGCCGCAACTGAAGCGAAAGGCCAAGCTGAACTAGCCCGGAAAATCCAAAAGAGTTCACTGGATTGTGTACGCATATTTAAAGATGTGCGACTGATATATAGCTGGATGATGCGATCCGGAGCCAATGGTACCGTCGCGGGAATCGACTTCCAATCGGATAGACTGGTGGCAACTTAAGAAAAATCCCGAGTGACGATGGGAGGGCCAAATTCTTCAATTGGGTCGAACAGCACGGCAGTAATCTATTTTCTGGCATCACCAGCGGCTGCACGGCAGCTTCCCTGCGCCACCGGGCGGAACATCTCCCAAAACGACTGACAGCATTCACAGTCGAGCAACAGCTCACATTTCTCACCAAGCTGAGTATACCTGACCAGACTGCAGTTCGGACTCTGACTGCAAAGCCAGGGTCTGCACCAGATTAGCAGCCGCCGTTGCCGCGAACTCCACCAAGTGTCTGCGCATCGACACGTTACGAAGACTCAGTGTGACAGTGCGATTCATGGCAGGCAGAGGATCTGCATTGACATTGTAGACGACGAGACCCGGCACTACCCATTTCGTCGTGCCAGTGGGGACCAGCGAACACTGGCTCCCCATGGACACGTTTGCGTTGATCCAGCTACGCAGCACACTTTCAAAATACCACAGATCGGGAAAGTGCATTCCTGTGGATCTTTCCAGATCGCCTGGAATGGAGCGAATCAAGAAACGCCAATCCCGTATCCTGCGACACGCTCAATAGAAGAATGGCGAGCTCTCGACCAAGACTAACAGGAAAAACGCTGACCAACTCCATCAAAGTGATTTCCTGAACGAAACAAGGTAGATGATCAGAACTCTACCTTGTATTTGCGAGTCATTTGTACGCGGATTGCCGCGGTCTCATCTTCGATCTCTTTGAAGCTCTTAAATCGGACAGCACTCGCTTCGGCTCGCTCCTCTGTCTGGATTTGGTATTTCACGTTTGCGTTGTCTCTCGATGTGTAATACCCGTTGCCGTCGTATTCATACTGATAGTTTCCGTAAACCGATGACTTCCGAACACCAGATCGAACCCCAGCCATTCGTGATGAGGAAGACACACCTCTCAGTGTTTCTGAAACTGCCGCTCCGTAAGCCAGCAGTTCTTCGTCAACATTGAGGATTGGGAGACGATCGATACGGCGTCCGTAGCGTTCCAGATAGACGGCCGACATGTTTCGCCGGGCGTCCCGATTAGTCGCCATCTCGTTATGAAGATCATTCAGCAATGTCGAAACCGACTTGAAATACCCTTGAGAAGCCTTAGCGATTACATCGTCTTCGTTACTGACGACATAGGATTCGTCTTTCAGAGACGAGAATTTGGCTGTCGGCAATTCCAGCAGGCTGAACAGCCGTCGCATTCCTGATGCTGTCAGGACGCCACTCAATTTGAGTGAAGTTCCACTAACGGAAGCTGACCAATCACGCATTTCACTGACAGCGATCCCATGTTGCTCGAGGACCGAGAGCAGAACAGCCTTGGCATCTCGACCGAGCGGGGCTGTACTGGCGGAAAAATCAACCTGAAGCGTCCGCCCGGGGCAGATGTACCGATGTCGACGCTTAATCCCACACCCTGAATTCCTTTGATTAACTGAAACCACTGCTGCTGCTTTGCAGGATCGTCACGCGTGAATTCGGACTCCCGCAGACGCTCCTGCAGACGATGCGGTTGCACCACGTTGTCTAAATCCATTGCGAGGACGATTTGAGTTCGTGCGTCAACAGAGGCCGCGGCTCTTTTAAGATATGGTGACAGGCTGACCGTGCGATTCCGATCGGCATATTCTGCCCAGCGGGCAACAGCCTGGCGGTGAGCGGGGGTGCATTATGCCAACAGTCTTACTGTCAAATTCGACGAAGTACGCATCACTGGGAGTCCACACTGCAGGCCGACCAGCGATCTGGTCGACGTAACCGCCCTCTGCTCGCGCGATTGACCGCATCGAGATGTCTTCCGTTAGTTCGACCACTGCGCCTTCCCACGTCTGGGCGAAATCGTGATTTGGATTCATTTGAGCTGCCAGAACCAGACGCCGGCTTTCTGGCGGTAGAATCAGCGGCTGATTCACATAGGCCGTCTCGTGTCGGTCCTTCCAGCCCTCTTTGACCGCCAGGGCACTGCGATGAACGCTTTCGACATCAATCACCATCAAAGCATTCGTGCTGACCGGTAACCGACTCAAGAGTTTGTCAAACTGACCTTGAGCTACAGCAGCATGATCCGAAGTGATAATCGCTATCGCCGCGATGACCAGAAGTCGCGTCTGGCTTACGACCTTCGCCCTTCGCTGCTGCTGATGTTGAACACTAATTGCAGTCATATTGGTATCCCCCGAAAAAATTAATTTGAATTACCGAATCAGATCTGGCCACCAATGTACAACGCGGGGGCAAATTCAACACCGGTTTCCATGCGTCCTTCTTAAAATTATTAAAGCTTTGTTGTGGCTGCGTGAGTGCAAAAAGTGATATCCGTTCACGTTTGCTGGTTCATTCGGTTCGACACTCGCCAGTTTGATCGAAATTTGTCGCGGTACTTCGAGCATGCATCCACACAGCAAACTTGGTATCAGATCACGCTTCAACAGTTTGACAGCAAGGCGGCCAACACCGGTGCATCGTTGAAAACGATCACCGGACTATTTGACCAGACATTTTTTGACGCACACTCCAACAGTTCATGAACGAAGTCGATCAGACGATTCCGAAAGAAGAACGGAGTCGAACCGCGTGTCGTCATGGAAAACTATGCCACCCACAAAACTCCTCGAAAAACCCTGAACGAGCGGTGTCCTCAGCCCAAGGCGAATTTTCCTGAAATGATGACAGCCACGTAAGGCCGCTAAGCAAGTCATTGCTGGACAACTGGGGGCTTTCGCACGACGACAACTGATACATTGTCCCTCGGACTCCCAGCAACGATACGTTGACTGAGAGTCAGACGGAATGAGTCCGTTCCAGTTCGAGCGTAAGTCGAGGTACCACTGCCACTCGATCCGTCGGGAAGGACAGCTGTTGACTTAACGATCCAGCCAGCATCCGTCTCTGTCCAAAGACCGGTTCCAAAACCGCCTTCCGAGTCAAATATCCAAGAGCGAATCTGCTGCTGCTGCGGATCCCAACCCATCCGCTGCGTACCACTCATGACGCGGACGCCGGTCATGCTGACCCGAAACTGCGAAATCAGGAAGTTGCCGTCTTTCGACCATCGGATCGAAGTTTCGATTGTTGACTCATGACTTTCGTCGATCCAGTCGCCGACGAGCCATTCCAACGACTTCAGCCGGTCATGATTACTGGCCGGTTCGCTGTCGTGGTCTCGGGCACTGGCAATTTGCCAGTGGTTTTTCTTTCTGACATGGACAACGGTGTAGCGGCTCAGGGTCACGCTCTCATTGGCAGCATCAGTGACGGCAGCAGTGCCTTCTTCGATCGCCATCGAATCACCGACGAATCGCAATTGTTCCACATCAACGGCTAAGTTAGCGCCCGGAAAAACTTTGAAAAACGCCGCAAACTCCTCTTCAATGTTCACGCGGCCTTTGAAGAGTGTGCCTGTCTCGTCGACGTATTCACCGTCTTCTACAAAGTGAGCGGCCAGCTTCTTCGCATCGCCGGCATTGAATGCGGCAGCGAAGGAATGGATCGACTTGACGATGGCATCAGTCGGAGTGGGCTTTGCGCTCGATGTCGGATTGTTCTCCTGAGCCAGAGTCATGGCGGCAGTCAGACAGCAGGTCAGGCCGAGCGCGATCGTTGAAAGAAGCAGTCGAGATGATTTCATCGTATTCAATTCCTCGATGAGGATT
>CALSLT010000006.1 GCA_943787265.1 uncultured Planctomycetaceae bacterium
TGAGCGATGCACGCTTCCATCAAGATCTTTCGGAAGGCGTTTGTCCAGGCCAATCAGCGAAATTGGCCGATCGCCGATGACTCGTCCAACCAGCGAGGCTTCCGGCCGTGTGAGATCAAGTTCGCCGGAAACGGCCAACATCGCATCGCGAATTGCCTCGGCTTCCAGACGACGTTTGGGCATTCTCCAAAGCAACTTATTGTCTGGATCAGAAACAAACGCACCTTTTCGCCACATCGACGCCTGACGATACGTTCGAGACAGAACGAGTTCACGAATCATCGTTTTGACCGACCATCCATTCTCGACGAACCGAAGAGCCAGGTGATCCAAAAGTTGCGAGTGGCTTGGAGGTCGACCGGTCGATCCAAAGTCGTCGACGGTCGCAACAAGGCCTTGGCCAAAGAGGTGCTTCCAGATTCGATTGACCATGACGCGCGAGGTAAGTGGGTGCTTTGGCCGCGTCAGCCATTGTGCAAACTCCAGCCGACCGCTGGCATCTTTCGGAAACGTTTTCGTTGTCTCTACGCCAAAGGCAGCCGGGAATGCTCGCGCGACGATTTCACCGGGCTGACCAATCTCTCCGCGTTTCAAGATGGGAACGTCAATGACTTTTTCCCGATCCAGCACGCCCATTGCCAGCGGCAGAGCTTTGCCATCCGAACCGACCTTCTCAAGCTGCCCTTCGATTGAACCAGTTCGCCAGAAAATGCGAAGAGCGTCCTGTAACGTAAAAATTCCCGAAGCGTCGCGACCTTCTTTGATCGCTTTGAAAACTGCCGCTCGACCATCCATCTCTTCCTGACGTAGCTTTGCCATGTCGGCTTTGAGCTGTGCGACTTTCTCCGGTTTAATCGACTTATGATAAACGGGAAGGCTGGCCTCATTCGGAAGCGGCAAGGGATCACCGCCGACTCGGTTTGCGGGAGAGACCGCCGTTCCGAAATACGTTTTCGTACTCGCGAAGATGCCGGCCAGCGCGTAGTAGTCTTTCATCGAGAACGGATCGAACTTGTGATCGTGACAGCGGGCGCAGGCAACAGAACTGCCCAGAATCGCTCGCGTCGTTGTGTCAATTTGCTCGTCCACGATATCAGCCTGAAACTGCAGCGCGTTCATCGCGTCAAGATTCTTGGTACCGACCGCCAGGAATCCCGTTGCGATCAAAAGGCGTGCTCGTTCCTGCGGAGAATCGAACGACAGCAGATCACCAGCCAGTTGCTCGGTCAGGAAACGGTCATACGGGATGTCCGCGTTCACGCTGTCGATAACGTAATCGCGGTAACGCCAGGCGTAAGGAAAAGAGATGTTGGCGTCCTTGCCGCTTGATTCCGCAAATCGAGCAACATCCAGCCAGTGCCTTCCCCATCGTTCGCCGAACTGTGACGAAGCCAGCAGCTCGTCGACTTTCGTTGCCAGTGCTTTGTCGACACCTGTTGATTCGGCTTGACTGACAAACTGATCGATCGCGGCTGGCGATGGCGGGAGGCCAGTTAGATCAAAATAAAGCCGCCGCAACAGCGTCGGCATTCCCGCATCGGCAGAAGGAACCAATCCCTTGTCTTTGAGCTTTGCAAGAACGAAGTGATCGAGATCTCGTTTCGACCAGATGTCGCCGTCGACTCGCGGAACGGTTGGCTTTACTGGCGCTTGATAAGCCCAGAAATCTCGGCCGGCTTTTCCTGTCGCAGTCGGATCAGACGGTGAATCATCGCGAGGGTCGGGTGCACCCATACTGATCCACTTTCGCAGGTCGGCGACGACGGAATCAGGAAGCTTGCGTTTCTGAGGAGGCATTCTCAGGTCCGGATCAGAATGCGAGATCGCGGTCAGCAACAAACTCTCCTCAGGCGAGTCTGGCACGACGGCTGGTCCGCGATCACCGCCGGCTCGAATGGCATCTCGCGAATCAAGCCGCAGACCACCTTCAGCCGATCCGGACTGACTCGAGTGGCACTCGTAGCAATACTTGACGAGTACCGGTCGAATGTTCGATTCAAAAAAACGAATGCCAGCCGGATCAACCGCAGGCTTCGGATTTGGCTGAGCGGGCAACGCACTCGTCACGAACGTCGTGGCGATTACCACAGCGAACCGAATGGTCGACGTCAGATCGTTAGACGATGACATAAGTTACAATTCGGGCCATTTGCAGGGTGCTAAGAAACACGACAACAACGTCAGTCGCCTTCGAATCTAACGTCACTGAGCACAATGTTGGATTCTGACACAACGAATTGTGCAAAACAGTCGTCCATCATAATTGTTCCCGGCCGAGTCACATTGATTTTAATTTGTCCGTCAACGGCGACCAGTAAACGATTCGGCGTGAGGGCTAGTCGAACGACGACGTCAGATAACGAGTCGCCGCTGCTTCTGTCAGTCACACGCAGCGTTCGCATGGTCGAGTTCGCACCGTCGGCGGATTCGGCAAGTGTGATGCCAGTCGGCCTGAGTGACAAACTCGCCCATCGGTTCGAATCACTGTTGAGTAGTCGAATCTCGCATTCGATCGGTACATCTTCTTCGGTCGCCGTCTCGGATTCATTTTGCTCTGTGCGACTGAATCGGCATTCGATCACGACGCTGCGATACGGTCTGAGAAATGTCGCTGGCTGCCCGCTGTCCGATTCGCAGGTCATCGAGTATTCATCGATGCGCCAACCTTTGCACGACCACAGTCTGGAACGAAAAGGGTTTTCCCAGCTTGTGCGAGCCAGGTCGTCTTCGGTTAGCTGTGACTTTGCGGAAGTGTTGTCGCTATCTGCGGATCCGCTTTCTTCGTCGGCAGAAATCGCAGTTTCAGATTCTTCAGAAGCAGGCCCCTCTACTCGCACGGCTGGCTTGTCCCGATCCGGTTTCCCGTCTCGAAAGCAGCCAGCCAGCGCCAACGCAACGGCCAGACTAATCACGACCGCGATGTGAAATGGACGAGTCATTAACAACGTCTACCTGGTTCGGAACGAGTCTCAAAGTATCGCGGGCTGATGATTGAACGAGGTGCTGAGTTTCGAGGCGTAACTCGGCACCTGTCATACCTTGTCAGCATAGCCGACTACGATAGCATGGCCGCCTGACATTCGGCGATGTCTTATTCCGGTTCACTCGGAAGCATGGCCAGAGACTGCCATTCGCATGACACAATTGACAGGTACCACGGTGTCCGAAATCAAGATCACTATTCGCAACGCGACGCACGACGATGCGGAAACGATCGCTGACTTTAACTGCAGACTGGCCGCAGAAACTGAGGACAAACCGCTTGACCCGGAAACCGTTCGCCTGGGCGTGTCGGCTTTGCTGAGTGATAACCGGCGTGGAAAATACTTCGTGGCGTGTACCAGCGACGGACAGATCGTCGGACAGCTGATGCACACTTTCGAATGGAGCGACTGGCGGAACGGAGACATCTGGTGGCTGCAGAGTGTCTATGTTCATGCCGACTATCGACGGCAGGGAGTCTTTCGAAAACTGCATCAACATCTTGAGCAACTTGCCGAGTCGACTCCGGGCGTTGTTGGCCTGCGGCTCTACGTTGAGAACGAAAATGATCGCGCGCAGGAGACGTATCGTTCACTCGGTTTCGTCGAGCCAGGTTACCGAGTGATGGAGCGAATGTTTAACTGAGCATGAATTATTTTGGTCGCGGCGGCGAGGAGATGCGAATTCCCCCTCACCCGCGGCTGAGACCGCGACCTCTCCCCCCAAGGGGGCGAGGTGACACTTAATTAATTTTTAGACGTTAGCTGGTCGAGAGCTTTGCGGGCCTGCGTGCTGGCGGCCGCGTAGGCGTAGCGGTCGAGGACTTCCGCATAAAGTTTGCCGGCATCTTTACGGAGCCCGATTCTTGTCAGTGCCTGGCCAGCCAGCAGCAGACTTTCGGCACTGATCGGGTGCTCGGAGTCGTGAATCAACGGCACTTTCAAAAATGTTGCGGCAGCGAATTCAAAGTCCTGCCGAACGACATAACCTCGACTCAACACAAAAGTGGGACCTGGACGCAAGGCGGGTTCCAGACTCGCAACTGCAGCGTCCCATCGTTGCAAATTGAAATCTGTGACATCTCCCGATCGGATTTGCAATCGGCGGCGTTGCCAACTGGCGAGTTGCCGAATTCGTTCGGGGGGAGTTCTCGCCAGTTCGTTCAGCACGGCAAAGGCTGCCTCGCCATGTCCCGGATCAAAGAAGAGCCAGCTTGCCGCGAGAAGCCGGGGCGAGCGGCTTCTCGTCCTGCAGCCAGGCGATCGCGGCCGTTCGAGTTTCGCCGTCAACGATATCGTCGTTCCACAGCAGCGGGATCAGGTCCATGTGAGCGGTTTCGGAATCGCTTTCGAACAGCAACTGAAATCGCGTACCGGCAGTGAGGAAGTCGTTTCGCTTGAG
Organism: uncultured Planctomycetaceae bacterium; assembly: GCA_943787265.1. Taxonomy (GTDB): domain Bacteria; phylum Planctomycetota; class Planctomycetia; order Planctomycetales; family Planctomycetaceae; genus JABMPE01. Next base: position 4,384 of record CALSLT010000006.1, read on the forward strand.
TGCGCATCGAACGAGCATTGTCAGAATTTCGCGGCGCATCCAGATCCGGGGCTCTGAGTTGATGGCTTCAGTGAATTGAAATTCTGCGTCGCGAGTCTTTCCGTCGTTGAAGGCTTTGATCCCGACCTTCTGCGCCGTTGTCTGTGCCGTCCTAACGGTAATGACGTTGGCCGCTTTGATCTCGAACGGCTTGCTGCTCGCTGCCTGTTTGGCGGTCAGCTTGCTGCCTGTGTAATCGAGAATCTGACAACGAACCGTTATTCGACTGCCTGGAGTTGAGCCTCGCTGTACGACTTCGTCGCTGTACTGAGCGACGGCGCACCGGCTGACGGTCAGAATCAGCAGAAAACAGAATTGAAGGCGGCTTCTGACTGCCCGCATCGAACTCGCCTTTCAATCCGTCGAAATGAGTCTTCGGTCACACTGGCGATTACATCGTCGACGTTGATTATCGATTGCCAAATTTTGTCACGTCGCGGTAGCGATAACTGCCACCGTTTTCGCGAGCGAGCTTCTTGAGGAAGTTGTCGACAGGAAGGTTTCCTCCTCGACCGAACTCGATAGTGTGGATGGCTGTCTTGCCTCGATTGATCTGCTTGATTTCGTTGAGGTCTGCGGCTGACATGATCGGTTGCTCGGCGTCTGTCAGCAGGAAGATATTTTCCGGGCTGTAGCCCAGAGCTTTTTTCAGAGCGGGCATGTGAGCCGTGCCGCCGTCAGGACCGATGCCGCTCAGGTACTGACGTGCCTGGTTCTTGCGAATGTCAGTTGCCCACCATGTGGTAGGCGGACGGTTGCTCAGCGTCATTTCTCGATAAGTCGTATTGTAAAAAATCACCTGAAATTGCTGTGTGGAATCGAGACTTTGCAGACTCGCTGCGACTTCACCTTTAGCCACCGAAAGCTGATGGTAGGAGCCCATGCTGCTTGAGTAGTCGACGACGTAAACGAATTTGCTTCCCGCAGCTTTGATGTCAAAGAACGATGTCTCACCGTGTTTCGTTGATTGCGTCGTCGCGGCGACCGGAGCGCCCTCGGTTGATTCAAAAACGTTGGCAGCAGCAGCCGGCGCTGGCATGCTTACAGCCTGGCCCGCTCCAATGACCGATGGCGTATCCAGTTCGGGAAGGTTGACCAGGTCGCTCGGTAAATTATCCAAACTCTCGGCCGCGGCTTCGGCAAGCTCGGCTTCGGTTGGAACGGTTTCCGTGTTGGCCTGCGAGAGTTCTGGGGCTGGTGGTTCGGCTGTTTCTTCCGCGACGTTGTTTTCTTCCTGCTCAGCAGCGTCTTTGACATAGATGCCGACATCGCGGAAGTTTTCTTCACTCGCGCCAGACTGACCTTGTTCGCAACTTTGCAGTCCAGCCGCAAAGCAGAACATCAGCGTGCCGTGGAGGCAGATCGAAACAATCCAGCTCGGAGCAGTCGGCTGATCCGGCGTCGCTTTGAAATCCAGCTTCGGCGGTGTCCATCGGCGTTTTCTGGACATGATCAATTCTGACTTAGCGAGTCAAATATGAGTTATCGGTTACTCGGTAGCAGACTGCTCAGATGGTGTTCCGGGGGTACTTTCCTGCTCCGGCGGGTTTGAAGCGATTGATGTAGGCCTGGGTGACGTCTTGCCGGGCGACTTTTTCTGGCGGGGTGTAGTTGAAGGCGTCTTCGGCGAGTTCGACATCCCAGCGGACATCGACAAAGTCCAGAGTGACCATCGGTCGGCGGGTGCCATCCTCTGAACGCTTCAGATACAGAATGCGGCGAGGGAACAGAGATTCCTGCTCGAAGTAGATACGGACCTGATCCGGCACGAAGGCTGGTAGCGGTTGTTTCGGATCGGGGTCGGGCCCGAGAAATTTCGAACGGAAGTTTTTCTTCCAGCCGCCTTCGATCACGACAAAGGTCTGCTCATTGACGTCCTGGTCCCATTGCTTTTCGAGTTGAACGGACTTCTGGATGCCTGCCAGCAATCCGGGCAAGCCACCGAGTCCCAGTTCCGCTGTAAGCAGGTTTTGCGGAGTCTTTCCGGCCGAGCTGGCGGCGGTCAGGATCTGACGAACGTTGCGACGTGTGACTCGTTCTTCTGCTCCGATGGTCTGATGCGTCCACAAAATCTGGCCGTCGCAGACTTCGACCAGGTGAGCTTCGGTGTTTCCAACCTGAAGGTCGTACTCAAGCCGAAGTTTCAGATCAGTTCCCTGAAGATAGCTGCCTTTCATGCGGAATCTTCGCAGGCCGAGATCAACGGTTTCGACCATTTCAGCCTGGACCGAGCGGTACGAAATCAGCCGGTCTCGGGCGGAGCCCAAGGTGACCAGTGCTGAGCCGCCGGACTTTTCATTCCGTCGAGCGACCGCCGGCTTCTTGTCGGCATCGTCACCGGCCGGCGTCGGAGCCGTTTCCGGCCCAGCTGGCGCTTTTGAGGAAGTCGCGGCATCCGGCTTGGCAGCATCGGAGTTCGCGTCCTGTCCGTGGGCGCCGGAGAGCGAAATAAAGACGCAAACCGTTACTGCAGAAAGAAATGCGGCGAATGTTAAACGAGGAAGACTTTTCATGTTATGCCGAAATTAACGGATTTGCCAAAGATTCCAGTCGAAGCGGTCCGACAAAGAGGGAAGTGATGCCGTTTCGTGGCGTCGCTCCGCTCGCTTTGCGGCAATGTTCGATCGACAGCTCGTCAATCAGGCATCGCCGGAACGCAGCTCAGATTCCCCATCTTAGTGGGACGCCGGCCGCCAGGTCGACGGCAAAGACGGCAATAGCAAACACCGGCTGCAGTTGATCTTCCGGAGATCCGGATGTGACCGCTGTGGCTCCCATTTTACGTTCAGTCTGGTGATATCCGGCAGGGGGGAACCTGCCGGCCGGATCACCGCGCACTCTGGTCGCGAGGCAAACTGATGAGACTCTATTTTCTGGCACTCGGCACGATTCTCGTAGTCTGTATAGGCTGTCAGCTCGACGGCCAACAGATTGTGGACAGGGGCGAGCACGTCGCCCCCCCCGCACACATGATGGCCCATCCCGGGCCAATGGTTGACGGTCCCGGCCCGGGCGTCATGCCAATGATGGGACCTCCGCCGCAGCGGTCGTTCCAGGCCGAAAAGACTCAGGTTCGGTTTACGGGCCCCGTAGGAATGAGCATCGGCTGGCAGGTTGGACCCGGCTATGCCGAAAACCAGCTCACCACACCCGCTCGTTACAACTACGTTCAGGGAGCCACCTACCGGCTTAAACTGACGAGCATTCCTGGCCGCGAGGGGTTGACTGTCTACCCGACGCTGCAGGTGTACCCGGGCCATCCGACGACGGATGCGTACCTTGGTCACAACAGCACGCCGCTGGAGATCACCGACGAAGACCTCGACCAGGTCGAGAGCAACAACTACGTCACCAAAGTGATCTACCTGCCGGATCCGAAGTTCCAGGAACTGGCAATCGCTGGTGTCGAGACGCTTGTCTCAACACGACTTGATCCAGGTGTCGACCCGGTCTCAGAAGCCGAACGTCGCGGAACGATTATGGTCGTTCTCCGCATGGGCAACATGGACCTCGAAATGCCAAACAACTCCATCCCGCCGGGAGCACCTGGTGGCGTCGAGCAGGTTTCATACTGGAGTGCCGACGGCGATGCCGGTCAGCACGTTCCACCGATGCCGATTGCGTTCGACGGTGCTGGTTCAGTGCCAGGCCCGATGATGGTTGGCGGACCGGGTGGTCCTGGCCGTCCATCGATCAACCCGATCTCTGGCGTTGGCGGAACTCCAATGTGGGGCATGCCGATGACGTCAACTCCGATCGGCCTGCCAGGCCCGGCACATCTTCCGCTGGGGCGACCGGCTGGCCTGCAGTCTCACACGATTCGAAATCTGTCGAAGCATGAGATGCCAGACCCGACCGATCACCTCTTGATCGACGTGAAGCACAACCCTGGATACCGCATGCCGAAACCGGTCAAGCATATCCAGTACGAAGAGAACCATCCGATCTTCAGCCCAGGCGAAGTGAGCTATCCGAAGTTCGCTAACCCAGGCTGGCCACCGACTCACTAGTCGGTAGCAGAAGCTCATTCGTCTGACCGGCGGTGAGCAAACGAGCGGAGTTCTCTCGACCAGAGACGGAATGTTCGGCAGCTCGGCAATCGAGCCGAGCTGCTGGACTCTTCTGGTCAATGCTTCATCCGAGTCACCAAACAACCGATCCAGATTTCCAACCACTGCGGCACCGAAACCAGAGTCTAAATTCTTCACAGATCAACTCTGCGTTCTCCGTGCCGCTGTGGCAGGAAATCTTTCACGAACGACCTCAGTTTTCGAATTCCAATTTCCGATCTGGAGATGTCAGTCGATGCTGCTTCCGCCCGTCAGAACACAACGCCCGTTGATGCTGGTGCTCGTTCTGGCATCGTCACTGCTGATCGCAGATCGAGCGAACGCCCAGGTCGTTCCGCCGTATGGGCAGTTTCAGCCACTGAATCAAAACCTGACGCCGGGCACGGCTGGCCATTGGGCCGCTCTTGCCGGCAAGGGCGGAAGTAACTGGTCGCAGCCGCTGAAGATCACGCTCGATGGCGGCGGAGACGTCACCGTCTATCACAGCCGACCAATTCGAGAAGCGACGCACAAGTCACCTGCTCAGCTCGGCGTACGAGTCGGTCATCTTTACCGGCTGAAAGTCAGCAACATGCCCGATCTGCCAGGCGTCGAGATCTACCCCACGATCGAAATTGTCGACCGCTTGCACCCGCCGACCGGTAAGAAGCACGACTTTCCGATTCCCGTTTACATCGACCGCGACGATATCGACTCGGCGATCTCGGGAAATCTGGTAACGCGAGTTGTCTACATCGAGCAGCCGCAACTGGCCGCTCCGTTTGCACTCGACTCCTCGACTCGAGTTCGGACCTTACTTCCCGCTCAGAACGTACTCGCCCAGGCCGACCGCTACGGTCGGCCCGCAGTGATCGTCCGAGTCGGCGGTCGACTTCCATCAGCACATGGCGAAAGCCCGACGTTCTACGGAACCGGTGGCCCGATCACGGCATCGCGACCGAGCGTGCTGCCAGCAGCTCAGCATGCCGAATTGAAATCTTCCGTCCCGCAAAACGGGAGCACGACCGAATGACACTCATGAATCGTTCTTGCCTGTCTCTACTTGGAACGGCCGCTTGTCTGGCCATGTCAACGACCGGCTGCAACCTGCCCGTCGCAAAGCTCGCCCCGACGCTTCCGTCGCTGGACCACTTCTCTGAAGGTGCCCACGGGATGGCGTGTTGTGCGAATGGCGACTGCACGGCATCGAAACTCGGAGCAGTCGGGCAACCATTACCAGGCCGTGGTCAATACCCGGCGGCGGGGATGTACGCCCCGGCGAGTCACTATCAAAGCAATCACTACCCAGCGAACCAGTATCCGGCAGGAATTCAGCCAGCGTCGGAACAGGAAAGCAGATCAGTCTTCTCCTTGTTCACGGCGGATCGAGCGGCCAATCAAAAACAAGGGATGTTCTCCTGCGGTGCGAACGCCCGACAGGCGACACAGATTCGATCGCAGAATCAAGCTTCAGAACCGGGGCAGTTTCCGGCCGGTGACACCAGCGGAGTTGCTCGCGTTGCTCCCCTGCCAGCCAACTCGACGGGCCCGCATCCACAATCGCCAGTTCCGTACGGTCTTCCAGCATTCACCGATCCGAACAGCCACGTTCAACAAGCCGGAGCGATCAGTTTTTCATACGCCGAACCGCGTCTGGCAATTTCTGATACCGGGCAAGTAGTCCAGGAACCCGGCGACCTGCCGCTACTGGGCAAGCCTCACGAACAGTACCCGGACGAGTACCTGTTCGACGGCGGCGACCGCGATCACCCGGTGCATTACCAGGGCCCGTACCGCGATGGTCTGGAAACAGAAGACACGGTCACCGAATACATCGACCACACCGGCAAGCCTCACGTTAAAGCGTCGAACCAGGTGGCCATCTACGCTCCAAGGTTTGCGGACGTTCGAGCTGTCACGACACCATCCGGCGAAACAGCGATCGGCCGGCTTGCTGGCATGCACGAATCGACTCGCGATTCGGGAGTCAGCAACCGAGTTGGTCCGCAGCGTTACACCGATTCGCAACGACTCAGCGGAGTTCGAGTTCGCAGCCGAGCCAGTGGCGTGAACGCTCGCGAAGGGCAGCGTGGCACGAAAAATGTCGCGTCACTCACCGCTCACGAGCAACTGCTTAACACCTACGAAGAGCTCTCTTACTTCCTGCGTGGCGAGATGCTTCAGTCGAACGAAGCTCGACTCGCAGCAGGAATCGAAGCCGCCACAACGTGGACTCGCGACGAAAACCCAGTCATGATCGCAACGCTCGATTCGCTGCATGAAGTCACTGCGAAATTTCGACTGGCGGAGATGGTCGGAGTCGAAGACCCGCGTAAAGACCCGGGCCGGCTGGAGATCGTCAAGGTCGCCAATACGTCAACGGCTAAGCCGGGCGACATCGTGACCTTCGCGATTCGTTACGAAAACAAAGGCGAACGCGAAGTTACCGACGTCCGCATCGTCGACAACCTGACGCCACGACTCGAATACATCGAGGACTCGGCGACGTCCGATCGCGATGGAGAAATCAATGTCCAGGACAACGGAGAAGGCAGCCTTGTCTTGACCTTCACGCTGGATGCACCACTTAAAGAAAAGACCAGCGGAGTTGTGACCTTCCAATGTCGCGTCCGCTAAGCACACCTCACACGAGAAAAGGATAGCAATTCACCAGTTGCTAGTTGCCGGAGCTGCCAGCTTCGGCAACGGCGCAACCCAACTGCTGAGCAACCCGAACACCACCTCGCCGCACAGCCTTGTGGAACTCAAGATTTGGATTCCCGCGAATCCGGCCCGCCACTCAAAGTGAGTGGCGGGTTTTCTTTTGCGCTGAGGAACGATCACCTCGGCGCCCCATCTCAAAGCTTTGGAAGTGCTGGGGTCCCCTTCTTCACGATCCAGATGTTTCGGAAGACGACCGGGTTGTTGTGGTCCTGCAGAAACAACGCACCGGGTTTCTCGTCGCTTTGGCGCCCGCCTGGAGTTGGCTTCGACAAGACACGCTTGTCATGAATGATGACTCCGTTGAGGCGGATTGTGGCGACGCCGGCGGCCGTGCGTTTGCCTTCCCTGTCGAACTTCGCAGCCGTGAATTCAACATCGTACGTCTGCCAGGAAAGAGGCGGCAGGCACATATTGAGGTCCGGCTTCGAGATGCTGTAGATGCCACCGCATTCGTTGTCTTTGCCTTCGAGGCCGAATGAGTCGAGCACCTGGCACTCGTACTGATCGAGCAGGTACATCCCGCTGTTGCCCCGCTGCTGGCCACGTTCTTTTGGCATGTAGGGCGTGCGAAATTCCAGATGCAGCGTGAAGTTTTCGAACTTCTCTTTCGTACGAGCTCCGGCCTTTTCTTCAGGGCCAAGATTCTTCTTTTTGCCCTCTCCGACAAGCTTACCGCTTTCCCACGCGTCGAGGTTTGAGCCGTCAAACAGGACAGTTGCTCCTTTCGGCGGTTTTGCTCCGAGCGTTGGCGACTTCCGTTCGACTTTCTTCAAATTCACGTTGACCAGACCTGCCTGCCCGGTCACGACTCTATCTTCGATTTTTGCATCCCAACTGAGTCCTCGCAATTTTGTGACGCCGTCGGCAGTCTCGCCTTTCATCTTTGTGGGCATACTCTTGTCCCAACCCGCGCCGGGAAGTCCGCCTCGATACGCAACGGCATCGAATTTTCCTTCGCTCAGGGCGATCACCTGCAGACCGAACTTCTTGTCGCCAAGACTTCCTTCGTACTCGCCTTGAACGGCGAAGTCTGGTCCCGCTTTGGTTGGGTCGGTGAAGGCCTCGCCACCGGCTCCAAAGGCAAACGTGGTCAACATCGCCATTACGGCAAACAGAACGCTGGTAATTTTCATGAGTGGATTCTCCTCGTTGAGATTGTGGTATTTCGGATTGATCTGAAATCGGCATTGCCGGCCGATTGGATTTCTCGGCCAACATCTCAGAGACTTAAGGACTCAGCCGCAACCGAAGCACGAAACTCGAGTTCAGGAACACATCATGGCCAACCAGCTTCGCGTCGCTCGTTTTTCAGTCGATGTCACCATTCCGCTGGGGCATCGGTGCATGGGGCTTCTGCCAACGAAGTCGAAAGAGATCGTCGATCCGCTGCAGACTCACGGCATCGTTCTGCTGAGTGATGACGATCCGATCGTGATCGTTGCGGTCGACTGGTGCGAAATCCGCAACGAGTCGTACGAACGCTGGCGGGAAGTGATTGCCAAAGCCGTCGGTACGGAGCCCGTGCGAGTTCTACTCAGCAGCCTGCATCAGCATGACGCTCCGGTCGTCGATGGCGGAGCAGAGAATCTGCTGAACCGGGCAGGCCTGGTCGGTGAATTATTCGACTTTGCGTTTCACGAAGACTGCGTTCAGCGAGTCGCGACCGCAGCGAAAGAATCGCTCGAAGACGCTCAGCCGGTGACTCATGTCGGGCAGGGAAAAGCCAAGGTTGAGAAGGTGGCTTCAAACCGTCGTGTCGTGAATGCGGACGGGCGAGTGTCATACGGTCGTGGAAGCAGTTCGGGCCGAAATCCCGCGATGGCAGAAGCACCAGACGGTTTGATTGATCCGTGGCTGCGAACGATCAGTTTCTGGAATGGTGATCAGGCATTGGTTGCGCTGCACAGCTACGCCACTCACCCGATGAGCTACTACGGGCGAGGCGGCGTTACCTATGACTTCGTTGGAATGGCTCGCGAACGTCGACGACGTGACGACCAGAAGGTTCATCAGATCTACCTTTCCGGCTGCAGCGGAGACGTTACCGCCGGACGCTACAACGATGGCTCTCAGGCCAGCCGCGAATTGCTGGCTCATCGAATCTACGAGGGAATGTCCGCGGCGTGGAAAGCGACGGCAAAGCAGCCGATTGACGAAATCAAGTTTCGATCGACAACGTTTGACCTGCCGTTCCGAACGGAAGACCGATTCTCGGCAGGTTACCTGCTGAACCGGATCGAGGACGACTCGGTCGAAATCCGTCAGCGCATCCACGCGGCCATGACGTTGAGCAGCCGACAGCGAGTTGTCAGCGGCAAGCCGATCGACTTACCGGTTGTCGATCTGGGAGCAGCTCGAATCGTTCTGTTTCCTGGTGAAGCGTTTGTCGGTTACCAGTTGCTCGCTCAGGAAATGAAGCCGGACGTCTTCGTTCAGTCGATCGGTTATGGTGAGTGCTGGCCGGGTTACATTCCTACGGATGCGTGCTTCGAAGACAAGTTTGAAGACACCTGGCTGTGGGTCGGTCCGGGATGTGAAACGCGAATCCGTGAAGCACTCGCCAAAGTCCTGTAAGCTCCGGCGTCGCTCTTGCTCAATGTCACCTCTCCCGCAAGGGGGCGAGGTCGCATCGAATGCTGGCGAGATCGGCGAAAACCAAGTCATCAAGGAAAGTTGCTCGATGTTCGATCTGATAGTGCTGGGGCCCGATCATCGGCAGCGGATTCGGTTACCGCTGACGAGCGAGAAGACTCTGACGGTCGGGCGAGCGGATGATGCCGACGTGCCTGTTGCCTGGGAGCCGATGCTTTCTCGACGGCACATCCAATTGACGATTACTGACGAGCAGGTTGCTGGTCGAAAGATTTCTGAGGCGGCGAATCCTGTGTTTGTTTCAGGGATCGCAACTTCAAAATTTTTTCTGCAGGATGGCGAGGCGTTCGTTGTTGGCGCGACGGAGTTTCGACTGGCTGCGTCGCAGGCGGACGAGTCCAGCCAGCTCGATCGGCTGCTGGAGGAAATTCGTTTTGACGCCGGACAACTTCAGCAAATTCCATTCAGTGATGCCGACAAACGAATCGAAGTGCTGACTCATCTGCCGAGCGTGATCTGGGGAACTCGGACGGACGAAGATTTCTTTCTGCGGGTCGCTCAGCTTCTGCTGGCAGGGATTCCCCGCGCGGAAGCTGTCGCGATTGTCGAACCCGTTGGCGACAAGATCGAGATACTTCATTGGGACCGTCGTACGGAAACCGAAGGCGGAGTGCATCCCAGTAGCCGACTCGTTCGAGAGGCCATCGTCTCGAGCAACCGTAGCGTACTACACGTCTGGGAGCCGGAAGTCGACAACGACAATCCTCAATACACAGCGACGGGTGATTTCAACTGGGCGTTCTGCACGCCGGTTTCCGTCACCGGTCAGCCACGCCGTGGTCTCTATGTGGCAGGGCAGCTTGATGCTGCATCTTTTGCATCGGGCACCGACGAGCACAGCGCGTTACTAAGCGCGGACGTTCGCTTCACCGAGCTGGTCTCTGAAATCGTGTCTTCACTGAGAAGGCTCAGTCGACTGGAACGTCACCAGGCAGGGCTGCGACAATTCTTCGCTCCTCCGATTCTGGAAGCGCTCGGGCAGGACCTGGATACGGACATCCTGGAACCTCGTGAGTGTGATGTGACGGTTCTGTTTTGCGACCTGCGAGGGTTCAGTCAGCGAGCCGAGAACGCGGCGCACGATCTGACCGGGTTGCTGAGCCGGGTCAGCGAAGCGCTCGGATTAATGACCGAACAGATTCTGCATTACGGGGGCGTGACCGGAGACTTTCAGGGCGACGCTGCGCTGGGATTCTGGGGCTGGCCGTTTGCGACCGAGTCGGCTCCGCTGAACGCGTGCCGTGCGGCGCTGGCCATCCGCAAAGCCTTCGAAACAGCATCGTCGACGCCGGGCCATACTTTGGCCGATTTTGAAATGGGAATCGGCATTGCTCACGGCCGAGCGGTTGCGGGAAAGATCGGCACGTCCGAGCAAGTCAAAGTGACGGTCTTTGGCCCGGTGGTGAATCTGGCCAGCCGGCTGGAAACAATGACAACGCAATTGCGAGTTCCCATCGTGCTTGACGAAGCGACTGCGGACCTCGTTCGCGAGAAGCTGGATCATCACGAAGCTCGAACACGCCGCCTCGGCAGAGTCATCCCGGTTGGCATGGAGACTCCCGTCATCGTCAGCGAGTTACTCCCGCCGGAGCACGAATATCCGCTGCTCAAAGACGATCACATCGCTCAGTACGAAGCGGGAGTTGACTCGTTCATCAACGGCGACTGGGAAAGCGCCTGGCAGTCGCTTCACAACATGCCGGCCGGAGACCGTGCTCAGGATTTCCTGGCCATGCCCATCGTCCAGCACAACCGCCAGGCTCCCGCCGACTGGGACGGCATCATCCGTCTGACGAGCAAGTAGCGACGCAAGTCAAACCAGCATCAGGCACGCGACGACGGGCACCCAGGGAAACAGCTTATCCCATAACGAATTAGAACCCGTAATTCTCGCATCGTAGAATTCGGTGAAGCCACAGTGTGTGCAGGAAACCGCAACGAATCGATCGAAACCAGGACCAGAGAACAGCCCGACTTCGTTGCTGATGTTCGTAATTCGCCTGACTTTAGCATCGGTGCATTCGCATTTTGAGCACTTGAAGCCGTCAGAGATCTTTGTGGTGAAGTTCTCGCCAGCCCCGTCCTGAGCGTCGCTCCCGCTCTCACGCTGGAAGTCGGGATCTGGAGTACCGTCTCGGGCAGTTCCGCAATTCCAGCAGGCGGAAAAGTTATCTTCGATTGCTTCAGAACATTCTTCGCAATTCCACATCGACATACCTCGCAGCTCTGGTTTGAGATTGCGCGTGTTCTGTTCTCAGCGGTCGGATGTGGCTCCAGCTACCAGAGCTTCCAGCGGCTTTTCTTTGACCGGGATTCTCCGACGACTTCGACAGCCGGATTGCCGCTGGAGCTGATGACTTCCCGCTCGGGGAGAAGTACACAGCTCAGGTCTCCGCCTTCGCCACCGGTTGTGTCGATGAGAATTTTCTTTTGTTCCATTCGGACGGCTGGAACCTGAACGTGGCCGCTGACGACGGCGACCGGGCAATCTCCAGGAACTGGCGAGTCGACGTACGATTTCGAACAGAGCCATTGAGGTCGGTTCAACGAGTAATCCTTCTGCCTCAGAATTCTGATCTGCATGTCGAACGGTGTGTTCGGATCCAGGCCGGCGTGTACGAAGTAGAATTCCGGATGTTCGATCCCCCAAGGCAGATCGGTCAGCAGGTCGACATGCCGATCGGGCAGTGCCGATCGCAGGCCTTCGAGATCCCCATGCTCGACGCCGTAGGATTCGAAAGTCGACTCCGACAGGTAATCGTTGACCCAACGAGGCGCCCAGTCGGCGTAGTCCGGAGTCGGGATCAGATTCAGCGCGCCGGCCATTGCGAGTTCGTGATTTCCGCTGACCATCGTAGTTCGAGGATGCTCGACCAGCAGATCGCAGACGATGTCCATCGCCCCTTTGGTATCGGGACCGCGGTCGACGATGTCTCCGATAAAGACGATGCATCGTTCGTCGTAGTCTGGACGTGACCGCAACTGATCAAGCACTGAAACGAGTTGATCGACCTGCCCGTGAACGTCGCCGATCACCGAGACAGGGCCCCGAATGCGTGTCGCAAGCTGAGCCATGACGAACCCTCCCTGGTCTGTCGAGATCTAACCGCGCGAAAGACGCGGCCTCAAATATTGTCATTCAATCGCCAAATAGTGACGTCGCATGCCAGCCATGAAGGGCTGTAAAAAAACAGCCGCAGTGGCACACTGCACAAGATGTCGAAGCCACGGAATCGTATCGGCGATACGGCGAACGCCTCAATACCGCCTCAACGTGATGACAGCGCGAGGCAAATGTGCGATCTGACCTGGCTGGTCGAACAAAAATGCCTCGTTGGCTGCGGGTTCTGCAGTCAGGGCTGTGACATCCCACCATTCCAGTTTCGTTCGATACTGCTACGGAGGTTGTGGCGAATCTTCCTTGTCAGACAGTGGAACACTCAATTTGTGGCGTAGATGCGCAATGCTCTGTCGCACTTTGTGAGTTAAAACCCTCGAATTCTTGGCATTCGTACAGTTAGCCATAGTGGCAATTGATGCAGGTTCCCGCAAACGCAGGATTGGAGGGGTTCACTTCTAAGAATTGACTTCAGTTTGTCCCGATAGCATTTACTGGCGGCGAGTCACCCTCCCCAGTGCGGTGACTCCCGCGAAGTAAGAGTCAGCAAGAATCAGACTGAAGTCCGGGTCATCATCAGTGACTTAACTGATTCCTAATTCAAGTCAGAACTGAGGACCGATAATGATGCTCGCCGAAACGCAACGAAAAACGATTACGGTCGGAATTGTTGAGCCGCAGGAAGCGACTCAGTATGCAATCTCGATGCTCCTGAATGGCCAACAGGATTCCGAGGTGGTCGGCGTCGAAGCAACGGGCGAAGACGGCATGCGAATGCTGATCGAAAAGCGACCGAAGATCGCAATCGTCGAAGTTGACTTGGAAGGCCGTAGCGGGTTCGAACTCGCTGGCGACCTGGCCATGAGGCAACGCGAGACAAAAGTCATCTTCTTCAGCGCCTCGATGCCAGACATCTTCATTGAGCAGGCTCTGCGATCGAAGGCCGCTGGGTACGTTCTCAAAACGGACTCGCTGTCCAGTCTGCTGACTGCCGTTCAGACCGTTTCCAAAGGCGGTACTTTCTACTCCGAGCCAATTCGCGATCGAGTTTCGATTGACCCTGCCACCGGCAGCACGCGAGCACAATTCGAAAGCCGACTAACTCAACTAAGTGACCGGCAATTGGAAGTTCTGCGGCACCTGGCTTACGGGCTCAGTGTCAAAGACGTCGCCCGCAAGATGCACATTTCGGTGAAATCAGTCGACAGCCACAAGTATCGAATCATGCAGTCACTAGGGATTCACGACCGTGTCGACCTGGCTCGATACGCCATTCGCGAAGGGCTCGTCTGTGCCTGACCGCAATCCTGCCCGGCCGGAGCCGCACGCTCCCGCCGTGTGGCTTCGGTCAAGACCACCGAACGCCAAACGGCATCACCCGGGCAGACTGACTACGTAAACCCATCCACAAGACGGTAATTCCGTTACGGAGAAGGGCCAGATTTATGAGACAGCGACTAGACTTCTACACGCTTTGTCCGGCTTGCGAGACAAAGGTTGAACTAACACTCGCCGCGAAACTCCAGGCGGCTCGAGCCGGATGCAGTTGTGTTTGCACGGCTGAATCCTGCAAGCATGAGTGGGTCTGCATTCAGGAGTGGGTTTATCGGGTCGAGCCGATTGATCATTCACAGCCGGTCCTCGCTCCGAATGAGCACCCTCCCGTGCCGACTCAGAGCCATCAGCCTCAGACCGGAGGCTTTCTTCAGCAACCGACGCCAGTTGCTGCCGTGCAGCCGCCGCGTCCACATTTGCCGACCTTCCAGCCGCCGCAGCCCATCGCTCCGCCGGTTCATCAACAGCAGGCACCAGTTGTCAGCAATACTCCCGATCCAGTCGAACAGCCAAATGCGACTCCCGTTCCGCCTCCACACGCCTGGAGCTGGGAACGCAAAACGGAACAACAACCCGCCCCACAGCAGGATCATCAATCCGGATTCGGTCGCTGATTCGAAACCCTATGACTGGCCGAGTTCTCTCTTGAGCGCGGCCAGTTCGTCTTCGATTTCTGATGAGGCAGCCGATCCGGACTCTGCGCCACCGGCGACATCGCCCGACAATGCTTCACCGTCAGCTTCGCCCTGTTGCCGACGTTGCGCCTCGGCAAGTCGCGCTTCCAACGCTCGGAATGTCGTCGCCAGATGTTCGCGAGTTTGCTCCGCAGCCAGAAGCTGTTGTTCCAACCCGGCGACCAGGTCTTCGACTTCCCGCTTTCGCACCAAAGCCAGTCGAGCCTGGTCTTCAGCTCCGGCAACCAGATGCTCTTTCGCTTTGTCCGACCAGTGAGTGATCTGGCGCGAATGTTCTTCGACCTCGCCGCGGATGCGATCTTCGTTGCCCTGAGCCGTCTGCATGCTGCGTCGAGCTCCGGCCATGCCGGCATCCATCTCGGCAATGATTTCCTGTAGAGCGGCGGCAGGATCGTCGGCTTCGGCGAGCAGCTTGGTCAGGTTGCAGGTGACGATGTCTGTCAGCCGGCTGAAGTATGTCATTGTCTGGGCTCCGGTTTTCAGCGGTGGCCGCCGCTAACGGTGAACTCTGGATTCGGATTGTTGTGTTTTATGTTTTCCTGGCGAGTCTGTCGCAAATTGCACGTCAGCAGTAATTCGCCGTCGGGTATGTCTCGAAAATCACCGTACGTCAATCGTCGGGTTGGTGCGGGTTAATTACGCCTCGATCAAGCAGCCAGCGACTCAACTTTTCCCGAGCCAGTCGCAGCCGACTCTTTGTTGTCGGGACCGAAGTGTCGAGAACTTCGGCGACTTCCGGCAGCGACAAACCCGCAAAATGGTGCAGCGTGAAAGTCAGTCGTTGCTCCTCGGGAAGTTCGTCCAGCAGCTTGTCGACCAGAATCTTCAGCTCGCCATGATCGGCTTCCTGCTGAGGGGACAGCATCTCGCCGGCGACGGTCGAAATCAGGTCGGTATCGTCTTCGAACTTCCCTTTGACAGCTTTGACCAGACAGTCGTGAGACGCCTTGCGGACGTTATCGATCAGCAGATTCCGAGCGATGCGATACATCCACCCTTTGAACCGTCCGACCGGCAGGTAATTCCAGAACTGCTTGTACAGTCGCAGCAGCGTTTCCTGAGTCAGGTCTTCGGCGAGCTGCGGGTTCCGGGAATTCTTCAGGAAAAAACCGTACAAAGGCCCGCTGTGCCGATCGACGATCTCGTCAAACGCACTGGAATCGCCATCCTGGAGACGGACCATCAGCTGATCGTCTTCGTCCAGAGTTTGCGACACGGTAAAAGCCCAGTTCAATCTCGACAGCGGGTTGGTTTCTGGCAGCGGCGACAGTGTACTTACTGACTCCGTCAGAATCTTCCAACCGCACACTCGGAAGATTCCAGCCACAGAGAACTCAGAGGACACGGAGAAACTGGCGACAGAGAAGGTCTGAGGCCTCGGTGCTCTCTGTGGCTGAATTATTTCGCATGAGTATTAAGATGGGACGCCCCTTGGGTGGCACAGGTTGCTTGCAACCTGTGCGGCGAAGCCGCAAGAGGTCATGTACGATACAGTTCGGTTTTCTCTTGCCGCTTTGCGAAACTGATTGCGAGCAATCAGTGCTACTCGCAGTTTGAGCAGTTACTTTCCATACCTGATCTCTCACCGGAACCCGCCTCGTGGCTCTTCAACAATCAATTCCCATCAGCCTTCATTACGGTTCCGCTGGCGAGTTTTCCGCCGAAGTCGACGCCGATCGAGTTGCTGTTTTTCGACCAGGGCCTGCTCCGCGAGCCGATGTTGCCGAGGCGGTCGGCCAGGCGTTGGCGTCACCGCTCGATCTCCCAACTCTCGATCAGGCGCTCGTTCCAGACGACAAAGTTGTCATCGCGCTGGACCGTGACACTCCTTGCGCCGCCGAAGTCGTCGCCGGGATCTGGTCGTACCTCGAACGGCGAGACATCGACCCTGCAAACTTCACGATTCTCCAACCAGTCGCCGTCGGCGAGAAATCTCCAGCCGATCCGCGATCGTTGCTGCCGATCTCCGTCCAGCAAGCCGCGGCCTGGAAGATTCACGATCCGCTCGCAGAAGACAGTTGCGGCTACCTCGCCACAACCACGAAAGGCGAACCGGTCTACCTGGCAAAGGAACTTGTCGAAGCCGATTTCGTTCTGCCGGTCGGAGCAACCTCGTACGACGCGCTGCTCGGCTACCGAGGAACGAACAGCGTCCTCTACCCCGGCCTGTCGAACATCGAGGCGTTACGAAAAACCATCGGACAGGGACACCTCGAACTCTCACCTCGAGAAGAGCGTCCACTGCGACAGCTCGTCGACGAAATTGCCTGGCTGATGGGAGTTCAATTCTGCGTGCAAGTCGTCGCTTCAGACTGCGGCGGAGTTTTGGAAGTTCTTGCCGGAAGCACTGACGCCGTTTTCGAACGCTCGCGACAGAAGCTCGACGACAACTGGCTGGTCACGATGCCCGAGCGTGTCGAAACCGTCATCGTCGCTGTTTCATCCGATGTGTCTGGCCACGGCTGGAATCAGATCGGCCGAGCCGTCGCGACCGCGCGGCAACTGGTCGAACGCGGCGGCCGCATCGTCATCCTGTCGGAACTCGACGAACAACCCGGCGACGGCCTGAGCCTCCTCCGCCGGGAAGATTACCCGGAGAACTGTCTGCAACCACTCCGCGACGAAAGCCCCGTCGACCTGATCCCGGCGACTCAAATCGTGAACGCCGCAGGCTGGGCTCGCATCCTTCTGTTAAGCAACCTCGCCCCCGAGCTGGTGGAAGAACTATTCATCTACCCGCTCGAAGAAAGCAGCGAGGTCACCCGAGTCCTCGACGCCTCCGAATCCTGCGCGATCCTCGGCGGAGCCCAACACACCTTCGGCATCGTCGAGTAGTATCCCCACGGCCATTGGCTTGCCGTCCTGTGCCTACCGCTTTTCAAGCCTTGATTTTATTCCAACGTAAAAACAGTACTGGATCCAAGTGTTCTGGCCAGTCCGGTTCAAGGTCGCCCCATGACACAACGTGAAGATTTGAATTTGCGTCGGCAACAACTTCGAGGTTTAACGCTTGCCCCGTTACAAAGTCGCAGTAACGGCTTAAGGCTTCTATGTCCCCGGATGGTTGTCCATCTTTCACGGCTACAGAAGTAACAATTCCGTCGTAAGAAATGTCTTCACTGGCTACGTAGATTTGCCATGTTGAATTCGTACGCAAAAGCCCTTCGACTGCCGACAAGAACAAAGCTTGACGGTGTTTGAACCGAGCTTGGAATTCTTTCAGTTTTTCAGGACTCAATGGCATGGCTCAGTTTGAATAAAACGCGTTGGCCGCGGCGACTCCGGCTCCTGATTGCGTTGCTGAACCCTGATCAGCAAGACACTTCCCGAGAGCGGCCAGGAACAGCAGTACGTTGCGGGCGGAGCTGGAATCACCCATCAGGCCGATGCGCCAGGTCTTGCCTTTCATCGGTCCCAGGCCGGCCCCGATTTCGATACCGAATTCGTTGAGCAGTTGCGACCGCACGCCAGCATCGTCGATGCCGTCTGGAATCTTCACGGCGTTCAGCATCGGCAGACGGTTGGCTTCTTCGACGGCGTATTCGATCCCGAGGGCTTCCAGTCCGGCTCGCAGAGCCAGGTGGTTATGCCGATGTCGTGCGAAGCGTTCTTCGAGGCCCTCTTCCAGAGCCAGTCGCAGTGCTTCGTGCAGTCCGTAATTCATGTTGATCGGAGCGGTGTGGTGGTACGCTCGCGACGAGTCCGTCCAGTAGTTTCGCACCATGCTCATGTCGAGGTACCAGCTCGCGACTTTGGTTGTGCGAGCGTCCATCGCCGCGACGGCCTTCGGGCTGAACGTCACCGGCGCGAGACCTGGCGGGCAACTGAGACATTTTTGAGTTCCGCTGTAAACGGCGTCGAGCCCCCACTCGTCAACTTTGACGGGCAGCCCGCCGAGCGATGTCACGCAATCAGCCAGCAGAAGTCCGCCAGCGTCGTGGACAATTTTTGCAATCTCTTCCAGCGGCTGCAGCGCGCCGGTCGAGGTTTCAGCATGCACCAGCCCGACGACTTTCGGCGAGTGCTGCTGCACGGCCGCGGCGACTTCATCTGCTGAGAAGACTTCGCCGAACGGACGCTCGATGGCCAGCACGTCGGCGCCGGCTCGTTCGAAAACGTCTTTCATGCGGCCGCCGAAAACTCCGTTCACGCCGACGACGACTTTGTCGCCCGGCTCGATCAGGTTCACAACGCAGGTTTCCATTCCGGCCGAACCAGTCCCGCTGACCGCGAGCGTCATTTCGTTCTTCGTCTGAAACAGCTCACGCAGCATCGCCTGAACTTCGTTCATCGTTTTCAGAAAGAACGGATCCAGATGCCCGACGGTCGGTGCTCCCAAAGCGGAAAGAACCCGAGGATGCGTATCACTCGGCCCAGGCCCCATGAGAATTCGAGAAGGAGGAGCAAGCGGCTGCGGAAGGCTGTCTGACATAATAATTTCCTGAGTTACTGAAAGTCGCGGAGCAACACGCTCGACACGAAGAATGCGGATGAGATGCGGGAAGATTAGCGACCGACCATAGAATCTGGCGAGTGAGCCGGAATCTGCGTCTCGGTGCATGCATCTGAGAGCGAAGGTCTGTCAAACGGCCACGGGTTCCGACAGCTTGCGGACGTGATCTCGCAACGGGATATAGTTGGACGAATCACGAGCCTGAGGCTGGTATTCCTTGAAAACGACGCCAGCGAACTGTTCCAGGTCGAAGGAGTTCCAGATGTTGCTGAGATTCTGCAGTTGCTCCGTACCGTCCGATGATTGCCTCAACGGATCGGGCGCCAACGATGCCAACGCAACGGCCGCTGCGGCAGACTGTCCGCAATCAGGATCGGCGAGCATCGACAGCCCGTGATGATGCAGCATCACGCAGCAGACCAGGTCATCGGGGAATCCCCATTCGAACATGACTCTTGCTGCCGTTTCTGCGTGGTCAAGACCGAATGTCTGCTGCTCGAACGGGCACAGATCGGAAAGGTTGTCGCTCGATTGCTCCATAAATCCCAGGTAATGCTCGTCGCGATCGTTCGTCAGAACCGGCAAGAGAAAATCGCACAACAGCGCCGCCGAGAACGCCAGTTGCTCGTCGGCTTTCAGGAGTCTCGCAATATGTTTTGCGAAGATCGCCCGCTCAAGATTCGCGTTCCAGAAAGTTGCCAAATTGATCAGCTTGAGCTGTTTCGCCGGTAGAGCGTTCTGCAAAGCCACCTCGATCAATTGCAGCTTTGTACGGCGAATTCCCAGCGTCGCGATCGCGTGATGTGCGGACGAAATTTTATGACGCAGACCGTTCACGCTTGCATTCACCGCTCGCAAGAGCTGGCACGTCAGGCCGGTATCGGACTCGACAATCGCCGCCAGTTTTTGGATTTCGCAATACGGATCGTCGGCCAGTTGCGAGAATTCAATCAGAGCCTGCGGCAACACCGGAAGCTTGATATCGGGTAACAGACTCGGCTCCGAAGTTTTGCCCAACATGGCCTCACGTTTTTCAGTCCAGTCGACCAAAGCTGTCCCCCCCCCCCCTGCGTCCATCGTTCGAGCAGTGCATCGGCAACAACAAACGCTGCTTTCAGCGTCACAAGAACAGGTAGGCCATGCCTGAACAGTGGCCAGTTCGTAGATTCCTCCCTGCATAAACTCAGGGCAACGCCGCATCCGAACGACGGAATCTGTCACTTGACGCCGGTATGCGTACCTTTTCGCTGCGAGTTTTCGGCGTGTTCTCAGATGCTGTGGCCTCAGAACCTGTCGCAAAAAGTTTCGGATTGGACATACTCGTGACACGTCCGTCACAGAGGCGTCACACGGCCTTCCTACGATGTGGGTGTTGCAGCGGGAGTTGGTCCTGCTCGGATGAGACATCGATTCAGGAGACAGTCATGAAAACTATTGTTCGACTTGCCGCCTCGGCGGTTGTTACGGCGATGCTGATGTTCGCATCGTTTCCTGCGAGTGCGGCTTCGCCGGCGGAAGCTCTGGAGAAGGGGATTTACAACGAGGAGACCACCGGGAACCTCGACGAAGCCATCAAGCATTACCGACAGGTGCTGTCTGATGCTCAGAAAACGGAAGGGCTGGCGGCGCAGGCTCAGTATCGGCTCGGGCGTTGCCTGAACAAGCAAGGTAAAAAGAAGGCCGCTGTCGAAGCGTTCAAGACGCTGATCAGAAAGTACCCGGATCAGAAAGAGCTTGTCGCGAAAGCTCAGGAAATGTTGCCCGGACAGTTGAAGCTGCTGCCGGCTCCGTGGAAATCGGGCGAACGATTGACTTTGACGATGAGCCTGCCGGGTGGGCAAAGAGTCGGCATCATCGGTTGTGGGGTTAAGGCCGGTAAACGAGACGGCAAGGCTGTGTGGGAGATGGGCGTCCGTCGCTACCTTGCTGGAGGAATGAACTCCGGTGTCAGCTCAGTCGTCATTGATCAGAAGACCAACCGGCCGATCACCACTTCGTGGGATCATACCTTGCTTGGAAAATCCACCGCCAAATGGTCGGATGACAAAGTCGTCATCACCAAAACGGCCAAAGACGGAAAGCAGGAAACATCGACCGTCGAATTTGACTCACCGTTCTACTCGAACGACCAATGGATGTTTGGATTTCGCCAGTTGGCAATGAAGATTGGCTACACAACGGAAGTCCCAGTGCGGGTTGCTTTCACCGGCGGAAACGCGATCGGCATCGAAGTCGAAGTCACGAAGAAAGAGCAGGTGAAGACTCCTGTCGGAACATTCAACTGTTTTAAAGTCGAAACGAACATCGGGCAGACATTCTGGATTTCGGACACGCCGGAACGCTACATGGCGAAGTTCGAAGGCGGCGGAGTCGAAGCACTGCTGACGTCGATTGACCATGACAAACCGGTCAAACTAAGGAACGAGAAGATGAAGTTGGCCGCGACAGTTCCAGCCGGCTGGTTTCACTACCCATCGTCGTCCTCGAACGACGAAGCATCCGGCGGCTTCCGCCTGATTTCGCCGAACGAATTTCTGGCAGCATCGGTGAAAGTTCGAAAGAAATCGTTGCTGAGCAGCGAAGAACGAGACTCGCTAGACGCATGGGCAGAAAGCCTGATCAAGACGTCGAAAGATGCCTACAAGAGTGCATCGGTCAGAGCCAACAGTCGTCAGGCCGTCACAGTTTCAGGAGAAAAAGGTGTCGCCATGACGCTTGACTACAAAGCGACTAATCGCGAACGAGCGACTTCAGTCGTCCTCGCTTTCAAAGGTGACCTGGCTATCGAGGTTGAGGTCACCGGCGACGCGGATGCGTATGACAAAAACGTTTCCACATTCGACGCAATTCGTAAGTCAGTGACGGTGGACTAACTGTGGCGAGACGATTTCGAAAATCCGGAACGGGCCAGAGAAACGATCTCTGGCCCGTGCTGTTGTTGTTGATCGTCGTGATGGTTCCGACCATCGGCGTGCTGTGGTTCGTCAGCGTTGCCATGCGCAATGAGCAGCTTGCCAGCCAGCAACGGCTCAGCGACGCCTACCGAACTCACCTTTTGCATGTGCAGCAGACGCTGGATGAGCAATGGAAGACAATCGCCAAAGAGCTGCAGGCGTTGTCCGGTGCGGATGACGAAGTCGGTATCGTAAAATCGACGGCTCAGCAGAGATTTGTCACCGCCGTTTCAACAAAGCTCGTTGATTCGGTTGTCTGTTTCAGGAATTCGGGCGAGATCGTTTACCCAACGCTGCCCGACGCGATTTCTGTTGAGTTTCAAGATGCTCGCTGGCGCGAAGCCGTCCGGCTGGAGCATGAACTCGGTGATCTTCCAGCCGCTCAAGAGATTTATCAGTTACTTGCCAGTGAGGCTGACGATTCCCTGCTGCGAGCATTCGCGTTGCAGGCAGAAGTCCGCTGCCTGTTCAAGACGGGCGACGATCTCGCGGCTTTGAAACTAGCCAACGAATTCGGAGATCGATTCTCCGACGTCCGGGATAATCATGGCAGATTGATCGCAGCCAACGTCGAACTGATGGCCATTGAACTGGCTGCCGACGGTGATTCCACCGCGAAAATTCAGCAGCAGCTACTGCAACGGCTGGGCAATTATGGCGCAGGCCAGCTTCCAGCGTCGCAGCGACTGTTCCTCATGAATCGAATGGCCGAGCTGATTCCCGACTCAATCGATCGGCGAATTCTGGCCGCTGAAGTTCTTGCTGCCCGCTTTGTGGCGGCGCATCCAAAACCGTCGAAACTTCCGACGCTTCAATCGAGTCAACTTTCGGACATCTGGCAAATGGCAACGCCTGACGGCCTGCTGTTACTTCTGCTGACGACCGACACAGTCACCGCTCAATCCGCGAGCGTCGCCCGCGAGACTCAACTTCCCGATGGAGTGCAGATTTCGATCGTGCCGCCCGGGCAACCACAATCCGTTGACGAGTTGATCTCCATTCGAGCCGGCTCGCAACTGCCGGGCTGGCGGCTGTCGATGAATCTGACTGATGCTCAGATCGCGAACTCGGCTTCGCACCAGCAAGCGATCTACGTTTGGATCAGCGTGCTCGTCGTTCTATTCACATCCATCGTCGCCATCTTTCTCGCGATTTCGATTCGTCGGCAGATTCATGTGGCAAATCTCAAGAATGACCTGGTCGGCACGGTGTCTCACGAACTGAAGACACCACTTAGCTCAATGCGCCTGCTGGTCGACACGCTGCTTGAATCCAGCCAGTTCGAACCACAACAGACTCGCGAGTACCTTCAACTGATCGCCAAAGAGAACACTCGGCTGAGTAGACTGATCGAGAATTTCCTGACGTTCTCGCGGCTTGAACAGGGCAAACACACATTCGAGTTTTGCGAGATTGAACCCGCAGCGTTGATCGCGCGAGCCGTCGAAGCCGCAGGCGAACGATTTCACGAAACCGGTTGCACGCTAACTATCAAATCGTCTGAAAACTTGCCGGCGATTCTCGGTGACGAAGATGGGCTGGTGATGGCTCTGCTGAACTTGTTCGACAACGCTTACAAATATTCGAGTTCTCCGCGAAAAATCTCCGTTCAGGCAAGTCACGCCGCGGACGCAGTTTGCCTCTCGGTGAGTGACAACGGAGTCGGCATGACTCGGACAGCAGCGAAGCGGATCTTCCAGAAGTTCTACCAGGTCGACCAGAGTCTGGTGCGGGAAGGTCAAGGCTGCGGGCTGGGGTTGAGCATCGTTAACTACATCGTCCGTGCGCACGGCGGCGAAGCCACGGTTGAGCCTCGGCCTGAACACGGCAGCACGTTCACGCTTAGAATTCCGACGGCGACAAGCAGCGAGGCATCCAGCAAATGACTAAGCACTCGGTTCTGATTGTCGAAGACGATGAAACCATGCTCCGCGGCTTGTCCGACAACTTTCGCAGCAACGGCTACGAAGTCCGTACGGCCAGCGACGGACACGAAGCGTTGATCAGTGCGTTGTCGGAGCCAGCCGAACTGATTCTGCTCGACATCATGCTTCCGAAAATGAACGGCTACGAAATCTGCCGCCAGCTACGCGAGCGGGAGATCGAAAGCACGATCATCATGCTGACAGCGAAGGGCCAGGAAGACGACATTATCCGCGGTCTTGAGCTAGGAGCTGACGATTACGTCACCAAGCCATTCAGTATTCGAGAATTGCTCGCACGTTCGAAAGCGTTCCTGCGGAGGAAGGACGAACCACCTCGAGAGGTTTACGAATTCGGCGACTGCCAGCTCGACCTGACCTCGCACAAACTTCATCGAGCGGAGCAGGAAGTGCCACTGACATCCAAAGAGTTCGGCCTGCTCGAATACATGGTCACTCGCGCTGGCCGAGCGTTAGCCCGCAGCGAAATTCTCGACCGAGTCTGGGGCACCAGCGTCATCGTCACCGAACGAAGCGTCGACCGCTGCGTCACCACTCTCCGCAGCAAGATCGAACCCGACCCTGGCAAGCCAAAATGGATCAAAACAATCCGCGATGTCGGCTACCGTTTCGAATCAGAATAGTCATACACGATGTAAGGTCAGTGCCTCGCGGCAACGCTGATCCGATTACCGGAATGCAACTCCGCCGCCGATCGTCACCCCAGGATCAAATCCGTCGGTCAACGGAATCACTCCGCCACCTCGGAAGAAGACATTCTCGTTGAGCCACAGAACCATCGTCCCTTCGAAAGTGGATTCGTCAATTTCGTCCCGGTCGATTTCGAAGTCGCCTCGGATTGAAGCATTTGGCGCAAGGTCGGCTTCAAGACCTACGCTGACGAGGAAGTCCTGATCATCATCCTCGAAATTTGATCCGCCTGTGGCTTCAGCTCGATATTCGTAGAAAGCCGCTCCCAGTAAAACATACGGACGAATTCGCGAAGTCGGCATCGCAAACAGTCTGACTCCGACGACGGCAGAATAGAAATCGAAATCGGCAGTTCCGCCAGGGCCACGAGCCGTGAACTGTCTGTGTTCAAATTCCGTCGTAAAATCAGCAGCCAGTTCGTCGGAGCTGATCCAAGGGATAGGGGTGTTGAATTCGGCGTCAGATCCTTCGAACGCGTCGTAGCTGACGTCTCCTTCGTCGTCTATTCCGTTGTAGAGGTACGCACCGCGAATGTACGTATTCCCCAACAGGCCGGCATGATCCGCTGAGCCATTATTCGATGAGAGATGCCCCTGGTCGAACCACGATGATTCGGTCTCATCGGGGTATGGTGAAAGATTGTCTTGATGGTTGTGGTACCCCCAACTGGCATTCGACGTGTCGAAGTACGTGTCCGAGTCGACTCGCGCAACACCGGCTGGCGCCTGGGCATTGGCGAGGCTGGGAAACAGCGTCGCTACAGAAAGTGTGATCGCGTAGAGAGGCCACATCTTCATTACTGAAGTCTCCGGCAGATTGAATTGTTGGGTGGGATTGGTAATGCCGTTCAGAATTGAATCCAGCGAGGACTGCTGGCAGCATTGAGCCCGGACGGGCAACGTGTGTAGACACGCGGTGGGGTCACTTGTTTATCGGCAAACGTTCAAGTCCGTCAACAGCGATTTATCCATAAAGCATCAACAGCGAACCAGTCTGCACATCTCCGCAACTGAGCTTGCTCAAAACAAGCCACCACCGCCACCACCGAATACACCGCCGCCACCGAACCCGCCGCCAAGGCCTTTGCCGCGGCGTTTCTTTTTCCCACCTAAGCCAAGAACGTCTTCCGACTCCGGCTCTTTCGGTGGATTGACTCGGTGATCGCTGATCCGTTTTGCGGCTCGCAGAAACGTGAGAATCCTTTGAACCTGGCCAAGCACTTCAGGTGTCTGTCGGATGATCAGCGACTTTGTTGCGTGGCTCATTGAAACTGTGCCACCTGAGCCGTCCACCTTTTCCCAGAGTCCATCCGTCTCTCCCTGAAGCAGGTTGGATAGAGTCTTCCAGCTTTTCCGATCGTCGGTCACCAGGTCGGACACTGGAAATATGCCCGTTCGTAGAAAGCCGCAGCCGTAAGACGTGACTACGACGGCCGCATCCTCGACAAAGAACGTCAGGTCCAGGTTACGGAACAGGTTCTTCAAGACTGATCGAACTGGCGCGTTGAAGATTTCGAGGGTGACCGGCATTTCAAGATCGACTTGAGCTTCTGTGGCCGTTGTCTCGTCAAAAATGATCGAGAGTTTGTTGGTCTTCGAAATTGACTTGAGAGCCTGACCAAGCGGCAGGTTGTCAAAATTCACTGACGTTAGCTCATTGAGCTTTCGATGGATCTCAGCGTCCGCATCGGAGATCCCGGGGAAGAGCGGTTCGACGAAATCTTCCGGGAGCGGTCGTGCTCCGGGAAAGGGTGATTCGTTGACCTTATCGGCTGCGAAGCCGCAGGTAGCTCCGGCGAGAATAATCAGTGTGAAATGGATGATCGTTGGACGTCGCATGCTGTGTCTCCGGAAATGGGACCATCAGTATGCCGGGACCAGACACCGGCGTCATGCGTTTTGTGGAGCGATTTCTGTCTGGCGGTTGGGCCAGGCGAGGATCAGCATTTCGGTCAGCAGGAAGACCAGGACGGCTCCGATCAGCCACTTCCAGAGATCGCGGCCACGGATGCGAGCTCCTTCGACGCTGATCGTTTCGTCGGCTTCCAGCCAGCGGTAGCCGTCAGTACCAGCTCGTTCTTCGAAGGTCAACGCGTCCAGAGTTTCAAGCTGAGATTCCTCGGACGGGCAGTTGAATGCCAGCAGCGTCGAACTCGAACTTTCGGATGCCTGAGCCGTTCCGCTATCTGCCATCTCGGTTGAAGTTGAAATGACGTCGTAGTGCCCGTTGTTGACTGCTCGGTGAATTCGCAGGCCGTACCGTTCTGCACTGAGAGCTTCGACGGAGATTGCATCGCGTGATTCGTCCGGTTGAACAAGCTCCCAACGAAGCTGATCAGAACGTCGAGCCGGCAACGTGACGACGTCTCCCGTTTCGTAGTTACGGCGAGGCAGCGTGTCTTCCAGAAGTTGCCGCAGCATTCGGTCGAACATCAGGATCGCGTTCGTCGAGGTCAGTGTGTTCCAGCTCGAAAACAGCCCGGACGACAAAAAGAAAGACCGACCGGCACCGATGCGTCGCTCCGTCAGAAACGGGCGTTCTTCCAGCGTGTACCTTGCGAGAATTCTCGGCCGAGAGCGTTCCGCGAGTTCATCCGGATCAAGTTCGCCGAGTCGGGCCAGCTCGTCCGTGTCAGCCCAACTCAACCATCGCGGCTCGACTTCACGTCGGCGAGCTTCGTCGAACGCACGTTCCGAAATCTGTTCGTCACTGAGATTGCCCTGGCGATCGAGTTCGTCCCATTTGCTACGATTGGCCTCAGACGTGCTCAGTTGCTTCCGAACTTCGGCGATACGATTGGATTCGGTTTTGACCATCGCGTCCACAAAAAGCTGATCCGTTTCCGTGGCGACGCCTTTGAAGAAGATCGGCGTGCGATAGAGGTCCGCCAGAGAATCCTGAGACTCGCCTTCGATCAAAAAGAAGTCGTGCTGCAGCGAGCGAAAGTCCAGATAGAACGGTTCGAGTTGCCCGACCGCAACTTCGGGAAGTTGACCAATCGGTTCCGTCGTTAACTGAGTTGGAAGAATCCCCGCGCCGTCGAGCCACGCTTGCGCCGCCCACTCGCTGGCATCAAAGTCAGCTCCGGCTGCGACGATCAGCGAGCCGCCTTGCTCAACATACTGGCGGAGCAGCGGCACGGACTCGCCCGGTGACTCGACTCCAGCGATGACGACCAGCCGGGCATCGCTGAGTGCTTCTTCCGTCAGTCGGTCAATCGTCAGATGGCGGATCCGCACAAGCTGCCTGTTGACCTCGTCGCCTGTCGCAGTTTGCGGAGCGAGCAGTCGACGCAGTCGGTAGGTCTCACCGATTTCGCCGCGGTCAGCATCTTCCGTGTCACCATACTGGTCGACAAAGACGACGGGTAATCCGGCAACGACCGGCACGACGATATTTCGCGAGTTGTCTCGTAGAAGTCGGTCACCGACGCCGCCTTCGACGATTGCAGTAACCGTCGCTTTGACAAACGTCGCTTCAGAGATGCCGGCACCCAGCGCGCCGGTGTCGGAAATATTGTCGAGCCGCTGCCGGAATTCGATCTGCCTGGCCTGACCGGGTTCCAGGTCAACGACGCGGCTGGCGATTTCGGCTCCGTCAATCGACAACTGAACCTGCACATTGGTCAGTGGATGGCTTCCGGCGTGCTGGACTGTGGCAAGAAATACAGCCGGCGTTTCAGTATCGGCAACGCCGTCCTGGAGTTCGAAGTCACTCACCCAGACGTTCTCAATCTCTTCCGGAGCGATCCGCATGATTTGAAAGTCGGGTAGTGCAGCAAGCTGGCTGGCATTCGCCCCGCCGGCCCAGAGGTTGGCCTGCTGATCACTGATCAAAACGACTCGTTTGGAAGGGAGTTCCGGAACCTGTCGACACGCTGCAGTCGCCTGATCGATCGCAAAGTTCGCTCGCCCGATTCGATCGACAACCTGGATTCGATCAAGAGCCGCCCGCGCGTCCGACTTATTGCGATACGCACTCGTCGTGTCCGCTTCGTCGGAACCGCACAACGGCAGAATGTTGATTTGACTTCCGGATGGAAGCGCATCAATGAACTCGCCAGCTTTTGTACGAGCTCGGTCAAGCAGCGTGCCTTCCAAAGATTCGTAGCCCATGCTCATCGAATTATCGATCAGCAACACGGCGTGAATCGGCTGCCGGCTGGTGAGCACTCCGATACCCTGGTCATTGGCGTCTCGGAACATGCTGAAGACGCCCAGGGCTCCCAGGCCAATGCACAAAGCACACGCTCCAAACGCCAGGCCGCGTGTCTTACTGGTCGAAGTGAGTATCCCGCTGGCGGCTGTGGCAACGGCTCCGACGATGGCCAGAGCCGTACCGACTCCAACCAGCATCGTCCATGACGAAACTCCGGACAGAAACGGACGAGCCAACGCCGCTCCGAAAATCACCACGGCCATGCAACGAAGAACCAGAACCAGAAGGTCACGCAACTGCACGGCTCGGCGACTTCGCTGCATCGCCTGACGCAGAAAATCCATCGCCGCCCATTCGACGACTCGAAAGCGGCGGCGGTTTAGCAGGTGAATGATGATCGGCCCGGCCGCCGCGATCAGACCTGCGATCGCAAACGTGCCGGCGAAGAACTTGAACATGGAAGTCGATCCGCGGGTGGTAACTCAGGATTCAGAAGTAGAACTTCAACGCAGACGGCTCGGCTTTGCAAGGAACCGGAAATGGCCAGACTTGAACTCGAAGTTTTTGAACCACGAATGGACATGAAGAAACACGAATGGCTCACTGAGAAGAGGAAATTGATTAGTGTCTATTGGCGTCCGTTCGTGGTTCCTGATTCTGGCACGGTGACATTTGCAGGTTATCCTCAGTTGACTTCGTCAGGCTGAGCCTGACCTACTACATTGCGGCGTCTCGGACGACCAATTCACGGAGAACGGTTCATGACGAACGAAGCCGCACAGACCGGCGATCAGTCAGCGAATGAAATCCCCACCGCGAAGATTAACGTCGCACGATCTCGCTTTTCGTTGGAAAGCCTGTCAACTCGGATGTGGGGTGTGACCGCGGTGGCGCTCGTCGTGTCGATCGGTCTGGCCTTCTGGAATCAAAAGCCCGCGGGGCCGACCATCACGATTCGCTTTGAACAGGGGCATGGCTTGCGGGCGGGCAACCAGTTGCAGCATCGCGGGATTGAGGTCGGGACGGTCAGCGCGGTTGAACTTGCCGATGACGAACAAGGCGTCGCCGTGCAGGTCGAGCTGTTGGCGGCTGCGGCAAAGCTTGCCAGGCGCGGCAGCGAATTCTGGGTGGTTCGGCCCCGAGTCAGCCTGTCGAAAGTAACGGGGCTCGATACGGTTGTCGGGGCACGCTACATCGAAGTTCAACCGGGACCGCCGGACTCGGACGCACAATTCAGGTTCGACGGTCTGGAGACTCCGTTGTCGCTGTCAGATTCCGAGGCGGTCGAAATCGAAATTCGATTTGAAAACGGAAACGGTTTGGCGATCGGTGACGAGGTGCAGCATCGAGGCATCGTCGTCGGCGAAGTGACGTCAGTCGACCTCAACGGCGACCTCACAGGCGTCGTGGTAAACGTCCGGCTGCTGAATTCGGCATCGAGACTTGCGAGAGTTGGTTCTCAGTTCTGGGTGGAACGCCCGACGGTTTCGGCTGCGGAAGTTCGAGGATTGGATACTCTGGTCGGAGGCCGATACATCGCGGTGCAGCCCGGAATCACCGACGGTTCACTGCAAACATCGTTTGATGGATTGTCGAAAGCTCCGCCCGGTGACTTACCCGAGGGCGGCGTGGAAATTGTCCTCGAAGCCAGTCAACGAGGCGGGTTACGTCGCGGGGTGCCTGTGCTTTATCGCGGTCAGCGAGTCGGGCATGTGATCGCCGTGGCTTTGGCATCAGACGCGACGACCGTCGAGGCGAGAGTCTGGGTCGATGCTGCGTACCGCGAACTGGTCCGCGATAACACTCGATTCTGGATGAACAGCGGAATCGACGTTTCGGTCGGACTCGATGGCCTGAAGCTTTCAGCCGACACATTATCGAGCATCATCGTCGGGGGCGTTTCAATGGCGACTCCGCCGCAACCTGGTACGAAAGTCAGCACCGGGCACCGCTTCGAATGTTCCGTTGATGCGGACGAAGAATGGCTGAGCTGGCAGGCTCGCATCCCGATCGGCAGCCATCAGATTACTGACGGAGTACCACTGCCGAAGCCTTTGCGAGCTTCCTTACGCTGGCAGGAAAAGCGATTTGGATTTCGCCGAGACAAGCAGCGTTCCGGCTGGCTCCTGCCACTGAACGATGGACAACTCCTGGGGCCGGCAAACCTGTTTAATCCCGGTGAGAAGGCCATTAACGGTACCGCAAAACTGGAGGTGGCTGGCGAAACGGTCGAAGTCGGCTTTGCAGAATTAAGCGGGCAATTCAGTGTGGCCTGCCTGAAACACAAACTTGCGGAAGTTGACTCATCGACAGTTCTCCCTTCCACACGAGTTGGCACGACTTCCAAACCAGTCGATTGTCTCGTCGTGACATCTGGTTCTGAATCAGTGCTGAGCGTTCACGCATCTCGTTTTCGCGTTGGTGCGCCGCCCTCAGAATCTCCAAGTCCACGTATGACAGAAATAACATGGTTTATCGAAGATAGCGTGCCACTGACTGCTGACGATCACGGAGCGTGTGTAGTTTCGCGTGCTGATGGCAATGTCGTCGGCGTGCTCTACATTGATGAGTCAGGAAGACGTGTTGCATTAGTGTCGAAGTTTCCGTTCCCGAAAAAATTTGGTTCGCGATGACAAACGTGGCGGGGCCTGTTCAAGTACGCGTGTAATGCTTTTCCGATTCGGAGCCTAGTTAAAGGACTTCCATGCGACTTCCCAATCTGCTCGCCTCAAAATGGGGCCGCCTGATCGCGTTTTTCTGCCTGTACGTGACTGAAGGAATTCCGCTCGGATTCACAGCCACCGCGATCGCCACGCAGCTTCGTCGCAGCGGCGTCGGGCCGAAGGAAATCGGATTTTTCATCGGCTGGCTGTATTTTCCCTGGGCGTGGAAATGGGTCATGGGGCCGATCGTCGACCTGTTCTACTCGAACAAGCTTGGGGCTCGGCGAGGGTGGATCATCGGCATGCAGGTGATGATGGTGATCACACTGATGTTCTGCGTGCCGCTGGAACTGACCGAGAGTAATCTGACACTGCTGACGTCGATTATTCTGATCCACAATTTCTTCTGCGCCACTCAGGATGTCGCAATTGACGCGCTCGCCTGCAGCACGTTGCATCCTGAAGAGCGAGGTCTCGCCAACGGCCTAATGTTTGCCGGTCAGACCTTGGGAATTCCGCTGGGCGGAGCTTGCGTGCTCTACCTGATTGACGGAATCAGTTGGCTGCCGATGTTGCAGGATGGAATTCCGTTCGAGCAGACCTACTTCTTTGTGGCCGGTTGCATTCTGATGGTCACGATTTTTGTCGCCCTGCCAATGCGTGAAGAACCTCTCGTACGAAAGGCAAGTGATGGCGATCGCGGAGCAGCCATGCGGAAAGAAATCGGCGACTATCTGAAGACCGCATGGAAGTCATTCTTCGGGAGCCGCGTTGCCTTTGCCGCGTTGATACTGGCAGTGATTCCTGCCGGTGCGGCGGCGTTGAATCTTGCTTTGCAGAAGACGCTGGCCGTCGAACTTGGGATGACCGACGGAGAAATTGCCGACATGGAAGTTGTCGGTAGCGTTATTTGGGCTGCCTGCTGCGTCACGGGAGGATTGATCTCCGACCGTGTTGGGCATCTAAAGTCGCTCGCGGTGTTTCTGGTTCTGATGTCGATTCCGACTCTGTGGCTCGGTTTTGAAATGGAGCGGCAGGGTTACATCATGCCGGTCGAGATTGTCCAGGCTGACTCAAAAAGTAAAGCTGGAGAAGCACCTGAGAAAACCACAGAAAGCAGCGATGCTGCAGAAGCCGGCGAAGCAGTGGCTGTGGGGGCAGAGTTAAGTCACTCAGAACTCGAACTCGATTCCGAAAAAGAAGATTCAGTGGCCGCCTTCAGCAGAAACGTTCCCGAAGGGCTGGCTGACAGTTTCTGGTGGGCGGTGATGTTCTACATGGCGGCTCAAGGATTGATGTATGGAACTCGGACGGCGGTGTTCATGCAGATTTCGAACCCAGCCGTCGCGGCGACTCAGTTTACGGCTTACATGGCGATGATGAATCTGGTGACGGCTTACACGTCGTGGTGGCAAGGCGTTGTGATTGAGGGATGGGGTTATCCAGTGACGTTGTTCATTGATGCGTCGACGGGGCTCATCTGTCTTGCGGTGTTGCCGTTTCTGTTTCAGAAGGCTGTAGCGGAACCGTCAGTCAGTATTCCTGCTCCTCGCGATTGATGCTTGGCGGTATCGCACCTGTTCGAGTGGTTCTCTCGCTTAATTGAATTTTTGGAGTTTATACGATGCGCAAAATTCTGATCGTCCTCGCGGCACTTGTCGCAACGTCTTACGTCTCTTCGGCGGTGCGGAGTCTGAGTGCTGCCGAATTGCCAAACATCATCCTGTGCATGGCGGATGACCAGGGTTGGGGAGACGTTGGCTACTACGGAAAGTCGCCGGTCAAGACGCCGGTGCTGGATGAGATGGCCGCGGCCGGTTTGCGGTTTGACCGTTTCTATGCGGCGGCTCCGGTTTGTTCGCCGACTCGAGCGAGCGTGCTGACTGGACGGCATCCCAACCGCACGGCGGTTTTTAAATGGGGACACCCGCTTCGCCCTCAGGAAACGACCATCGCCGAAGCTCTCAAGAAAGCAGGTTACGTCACCGGCCACTTTGGGAAGTGGCATCTTGGTTCTTGCCGAGCCGACAGTCCCGTCTGCCCCGGAAACAGCGGCTTCGATGAGTGGCTGTCCGCTCCGAACTTCTACGAGAACGACTCGCTGATGAGTCACAACGGGACGGTGATTCAGACGAAGGGCGAAAGCTCGCAACTGGCTGTCGACTACGCACTCGACTTCATGCAGGCAGCAAAGAAGCAGGACAAGCCGTTCATCGCCGTTGTGTGGTTCGGGTCGCCACATTCACCACACATTGCGGCGAAGGAATTCCTGGACATGTACAAGGAGTTTCCAAAAGCTCACGCCAACTTCCTGGGAGAAGTAACGGGCATCGACGCTGCCGTCGGTAACTTGCGGACATCAATCCGGGACATGGGCATCGCCGATAACACACTGCTCTGGTACACGAGCGATAACGGAGCGCTCCCGAAAGTTGGCTCGACTGGCGGACTGTCCGGTAAGAAAGGCAACCTGCTCGAAGGCGGCATTCGAGTGCCGGCGATCATCGAATGGCCGGCAGTCGTGAAGAAGCACCGCAAGATCGACCTTGTCTGCAACACGACTGACATCTACCCAACGCTGCTCGAACTGACGGGCGTCAAAGTCGATCACCAACCCGTCCTGGACGGCCGCAGCATTCTGACACTGATCCGTGATCAGAAGTTTGACGGACATAAAGAATACGGTTTCTGGGACTACCCGATCGGCGGCCGAGGAATGCACGCTGACCGGATGCTGGCCGCTCAGAAAGTAGAGGCCGACGCCGGTCAACAGAAACCGTGGCACGAAGTCGAACCCGATCCTTCAAAGGTTGGCGGCTATGCCAGAGACAAGCGTCCCGGACCTGCCGCATGGATTGACGGAAACTTCAAACTGCACCGGACCGCTTCGAAGACGGGCGAAGAGGGAGTGCGTTACATGCTTTACGATCTGAGCACCGACGTTGTGGAAAAACATGACTTGTCGAAGACTCAGCCAGAACGGCTCGAAGCGATGAAGAAGAAGCTTCTGGCCTGGCAGCAGTCTGTGATCGGAAGCCTCAACGGCAAGGACTACGTTGCTGAGTAGAGTCGCACAATCTGACTGACATTTGAAATCGCAGAGTACGGAGAGCAGGAAGACGCAGAGTTCCCAAAGTTGACTCTCCGTCTACTCAGCGAGACCTCGATGGCCTCTGCGATTCTTTCTTCCCTTTTTCCTGCCGAGTATTGAATGGCATCGGTCGACACTGCCCTTCCGGAAACTTCGAAGGTAACCCGAGCGGGAATCGAACGAGGCTTGCATTCCGGGCTGCAGCTTTACGTTTCGTGCGGAAGCGAAGTGATTGCGGATTGTGGTTTCGGCGAGTCGTCGCCTGGCGTCAAGATGACGCCTCAGACAATCATGATGTGGTTGTCTGCCGGCAAACCGCTTACGGCCGTCGCCGTTTTGCAACTGGTCGAACACGGTCTGATTGATCTGGAAGGCCGGATTGTCGACTGGATTCCAGAGTTCGCGACTGGCGGCAAAGAGCAAATTCGACTGCATCATTTGCTGACTCATACCGCCGGGTTTCGCAATGTTGAAACCGGTTGGCCACATCTCTCATGGGATGAGACCATTGATCGAATCTGCAAGTCACCGCTGGAAGACGATTGGCGAGTTGGCGAAACGGCCGGCTATCACACGTCGTCTAGCTGGTTTATTCTTGGAGAGCTCATTCAGCGAGTTGATCCGCAACGTCGATCATTCTCTGAGTACCTTCGGCAGGAAATCTGCGAACCGCTTGAAATGAACGATTCGTGGAACGGAATGACGAGCGAATTCTGGTCGGCGAACAACGTTCAGATTGCCGAGATGTCACAGCTTGAGAAGGGCAAGACTGGGCTGCTGCCCTGGCACGATGAGCAACATTGCGCCGCCGCTTCACCCGGTGCAAATTCTCGCGGCCCAGTTAACGAACTGGGCAAATTCTACGAGTGCCTTCTGGCTGGCGGAGAACTAAACGGGCACAGAATTCTAAGCGACGAGTCCGTCGAGTTGTTGACGACTCGGCACCGGGAAGGACTCCACGATAAAACGCTCTTTCACAAGATCGATTTCGGACTGGGAGTGATCGTCGATTCGAACCGCTACGGGGCGGACACTGTTCCCTACGGATTCAGTCCCTACTGCTCCGAGCGAACTTTCGGACACGGTGGTTCGCAGTCATCAATCGGCTTCGCAGATCCAGATGCCGAACTGGTGGTCTGCTATGTGGCGAATTGTCGAATCGGGGAACCTCGCCATCAGAAACGAAATCGCGAAATTATCTCGGCCATTTATCGCGACCTCGGACTGGCGCCTTCCTGACCCCTCTTAAGTCAGACCTTCGAAACAAAAAAGCGCGAGCAAGGAATCGGCCAAAGCCTATCCTCACTCACGCTTCAGGTTCGAACGGGATCGTTGAATTAGTTCTGAGCTCTTAGAAGTCGCCCAGTTCGTTGCCATCATCGCGAGAGCCAAGCTGTGACCACGTCCCGGCATCGATGGTTTCACTGATCGCCTTAACGGCTCCGTCAGCCATCAGCGAATGGACCATGCCAACGTGGTGACTTCGTGAGGTCACGGCTGCGTAGGTCGGGCCTGAGCAACCCGTCTTTTCTTCACGGCAGCTTGTGAAGTCGACATCGTATGCCGTTCCGCCGCTGGTGTGAGGTACGACGGTGTTTGGTGTGAAGACTGTCGTGAACCCTGTCTGATGAATTCGCCCATCGACCCATTCTGTGTGGCCACTCGTATCTTTGAAACTTCCGCCGAGAGCGCTGACTCCGTTCGGACCGGGAACGGTTGTCGTTCCGCCGCTGCCGTCTCGCAGGTAAGGGTTGAAAGCTTTGACTTCTGAGAAGGCCAGAGTGTTGCTTGTCCCGTCGGTAATGTATGCAAACTTGAGGCTCATGTTTGGCCCAAACACTCCGTCTCCGTTTAGTCGAGTGGCGTTGTTCCAGAAGTTCCAGCTTCCGCCGTTGAACGCATAGTTAAGCGGATAGTGCTCCGGGTTACCGCTACCGTCAACACGCTGTCGGTCTTTGACTTCGCTCGGGCAGAGGTAACCAGGGATTCTTGTAATTGGAGCGGCGGCATTCCGTCCGTCGGTGTAGGCATAATCAAGATCAACCTGCATGAAGAGATTCGCCTGATCAAGCAGAGGCATCAGGCGTGCCTGGATCGACCATTCGCCGCCGTCACCACCGGTGTCAGCGAGCTGTGTTGCACTGCTGGCTGCTCCATCGACAGCGAACGAAATCGGCAGCTTGCTGTGGAGGTCGTGGTAGTTGTGAAGGGCGATTCCGATCTGCTTGAGGTTGCTTTTGCACTGGGTACGTCGGGCCGCTTCACGAGCTTGCTGAACGGCAGGAAGCAATAGAGCGACGAGAATTGCGATAATCGCAATGACGACGAGCAACTCGATGAGCGTGAAACCTTGTCGTTTCATGTCAGAATTCCTTTAGGCAGGTGTCTAAGGTGATCGAAGAATTTGTTATCCAGCCATGGATTGGCTGAGTGGCAGGTATCTGCAATTGAGACGCAGTCTCAATTGATACGCATAGTAGACCGATACTGGCCGCCGTTCGCAACCCATTTACACAGAAATTCCTGTGGATAGCCGAAGGCCACCCGAGCTGTTGACCGTGCTCCGCCCGACCGAGCAACAGTGTTTCGGAAATGATTTCTTGGAGCTGATCGGCAGATGGGCCTGTTCGAGTCGGAGCGGCCGTCGAAGAGTGCCAGCCGTGTGAAGCGTTTCGGGTGTGAACTGAGGTAGGAATGGCATTGAGCCGTCGTGAGTGGGAACTCGAATCTGCAGCGTGTCGGAGGGTAAACTTCGGAACCTGTTACGCCTGAAAATTCCAGCCGCACATTTGGGGCACTCAAGGAAACCATCACATGACCGCTCGAACCGATCGTCGCGACTTTCTCGCCAGTTCAGCTTCTGCTGCCATGAGCGTTGCCGCTGCAAGTTATGCCATGAGTCAGCCTCAGCCAGCCGCTGCCGGAGAGTTCACCGGCCGGATTCGGAAGGCCGTCAAGTACCACATGATTCAAGAGAAGCTTTCCGCTGAGGACAAGCTGAAAATGCTGAAGGATCTCGGATTCGACGGTGTCGAGCCGCGAGCGATGCTGAAGCCGGATCAGGCTGCGGATGTGAAAGAGTTGGCTCGAGCCAGCGAGAAAGTCGGGCTGCCGATTCACGGCGTCGTGAATTCAAGCAACCCGGACATCATCAGTGCGATCGACCAGGCAGTTCAGTACGGAGCAAATTCCGTTCTGCACGTCGTTCGTTATCAGCGAGACATCCCGTACCTGCAGAACTATCGCGAGACTCAGGCCATCATCCGCAAAGCGATTGAGCACGCGGAGAAGAAAGAAGTTTCGATCCTGCTGGAAAACGTCTGGGCAACATTTTTGATCGAGCCGCTTGGCATGGCTCGTTACGTCGACGAGTTGAACAGCCCGTTCGTGCAGGTTTACTTCGACATTGGCAACGTCGTCCGCTGGGGCTGGCCTCAGCACTGGATCGAGGTGCTTGGTAAGCGGTCGAAGAAACTCGACATCAAAGAGTACGACTTAAAGATCGCCATGAACGACGGGATGCGTAAGGCGTTTGACGTTCCGCTTGGTGAAGGCAGCGTCGACTGGGCCGCCGTTCGAAAAGAATTGGCCGCAATCAAGTACGAAGGTTGGGCCACCGCCGAAGTCCGCGGCGGCGACCGAGCAAGACTCGCCGAAATCGCCGCCCAGATGGATCGCGTCCTGGATCTCTGATTCTACACAAGGCGAAGATACGCCAGTTTGCCGTGTAGTTAATCGCTGAGCGTGTGCGTTCATGTCGATGTTCCGCCAGAATGGTCCGTTTGATCTGTGGCTCTTTTCTAAATCCGTCGAAATTCACCGTGACGGTTTCTGAACGCCTACGCATTCTTAAGAGGAAGCTCCGCTGGCATGGTCGAGACGACCGACAGTCTGATCAAACGATTGCGGCAGGCTCGCGACGGCGACAGTGACGCTCTGGGAGCATTGCTGGACGAGTTCAGGCCTTACCTGAAGCTGCTGGCGCAGCGGGCGATGGATGGTCGATTGGCGGGACGGATTGATTCGTCCGACGTCGTCCAGCAAACCTATCTGTCGGCGGTTCGGAAGTTTGATGAGTTCTCCGGTGACGATGCGGATGCTCTGGCGGGATGGTTGCAGTTAATTCATGAGCGGAACCTGATCGACACGGCTCGCAAGCATCTGGTTGCAGAGAAGAGGTCTGTGGGTCGGGAAGAAACGTTGATCGAAACCGAAGCGTTGGATGATGTCGAGTTAACAAGCCCCAGCCAGCGATTGATGAAAGGTGAAAGTGCCGTGCGACTGGCGGGGGCGTTGGCTTTTCTGCCAGACGACCAGAGTGAAGCGATCAGACTTCGACATCTCGATGGGTGGTCGCTGGAGAAGATTGCCGAGCGGATGGATCGATCAAAGCGTGCCGTCGCCGGACTGCTGCATCGAGGGCTGGAGAATTTGAGAGACAGATTGTCGGCGGGCTAAGGGAAACATTTGCATGGTGAATCCTTCGGAAGACGAGCAGTCGGCAGGTGACGAGCGACTGCACGATTTGATCGCTGAGTATCACGACCGAGTCGACCAGGGAGAAACGCTCGATCAGGCCGGTTTCACCGCAGATCATCCGGAATTGGAATCAGAGCTCAGCCGGTACTTCGAGAACGTAGCGACTCTGGAAAGCCTCGCCGGACCGACGGCCGGCCAGAGCGAGGCAGATCCAAACGCCACAGTCATCAGCGGCGAAACGCACGATGGTGGCTTCGCTGAGACGATGATTGAGAACAGCGGATCCGGAAACGCCGCGCGGATCAGCAAAGATGCCCCACTGACTCAGTTCGGTCGTTATCGCATTCGCAAGGAACTCGGGCGTGGAGCGATGGGGGCCGTCTATCTGGCTCATGACGAACAGCTTGATCGCGAAATCGCACTGAAGATTCCGAAGTTCGAAACAGACGCGAATGCTGATCTGCTGGAACGTTTCTACCGCGAAGCTCGCGCCGCGGCCGCGCTACAGCACTCTGGACTTTGTCCTGTTTACGATGTCGGAGAACTGGACGGTCAGCACTACATCACGATGGGCTTTATCAAGGGTCGACCGTTACGAGACTTCACGAAGAGTTCCAAGCGGCAGGCAGGCAAACAGGTTGCGCGAGTCATTCGCAAGGTGGCGTTGGCCATGGCCGAAGCTCATGAGCACAACATCGTGCATCGTGATCTGAAGCCTGCCAACATCATGATCAATCTGAAGAACGAGCCAGTCGTGATGGACTTCGGCCTGGCTCGTCGATCAGCCGAAGGCGAAGAACAACTGACTCATACGGGAACGGTGATCGGCACG
Organism: uncultured Planctomycetaceae bacterium; assembly: GCA_943787265.1. Lineage (GTDB taxonomy): Bacteria > Planctomycetota > Planctomycetia > Planctomycetales > Planctomycetaceae > JABMPE01. The sequence continues at coordinate 44,259 of CALSLT010000006.1, forward strand.
CCCGCTTACATGTCGCCCGAGCAGGTGGACGGCGACAACGAAAACGTCGGCCCGCATTCCGACATCTACAGCCTGGGTGTCATCTTTTACGAAATGCTGACCGGGCAGTTGCCGTTTCAGGGCAACCTGATGTCGATCCTCAAACAGATCGCCCTGACGGAGCCGAAGCCGCCCGCCGAAATCCACGACGACATCGATCCATCGTTACAGGACATCTGCCTGAGCATGATGGCAAAGAAGTCGGAAGACCGACCGGCGTCGATGTCGGACGTCGCTCGCGATCTGACACAGTGGCTGCAGGGGCGTCAGGTCGTCGCTGACGAAAGCGAGCCACTGGAAACTTCCCGTGTTCCGGGCCAGCAGGCAGCTGGTACCGACGAACCAACAGTTCCCGTCGGGCAGACGGGAATGCCGGACATTAATGTGGGACCGGCAGCGACATTCACACGGACAACTCCACGAACCGAGACACACGGCGACCATCCGAAGAATAGAAAATTCCTGATCGCCGGTGCTTTGGGTGGAGCAGCATTGCTGCTGGCAGGCATCGTGTTCATCGTGCAACTCGGCAAAGTGACGGTTCAGATCACGGTCGACGATCCATCGCTGGCGTTGAAGGTCGATGGAGACGAAATCGTCATCGAAGGAAACGAAACCCCGATCCGCCTCAGCGCAGGAACTCACGAACTGATCGTGAAACAGGGCAACCTTGAGTTCGCGGCTAAAGAGTTCAAAGTCACGAAGGATGGAAAGAATGCCATCCATGTCGTCGTCGTTGGCGATGATGTCTTTGTCCTCAAGGATGGCCAATCACCTCCAGCGTCCGTGGCCACGAAGACGCGGAGCGGCGAGGGCTCAGATTCTTTGCCACCACTGGCAATCGCGCCGTTCAACGCTGCTCAGGCCAAAGCGCATCAGGAAGCGTGGGCGAAACACCTTGACGCCTTTGACGTCTTGACGTCTCCCGATTGGAAGTGGACAGAGCCAGTCAATCTCGGGCCAGAGATCAACTCGCCGGGACAGGATACCAGCCCCAGTGTTACGCGTGATGGTCTGACGATGGTGTTTGCATCACCCTCTCGCGATGCTTCAAAACAGAATCGCGACCTTTTTATGTCGACTCGAAAAACGACTGACAGCCAATGGTCGTCGGCCGTCAACATCGTGGCGATCAATTCTGCAAGGAACGATTTGGATCCAGCGATTTCTCCAGACGGACGAACCCTCGTTTTTACGTCGATACAACCAAACGACGAATCGAATCCGGACCTGTGGATATCGACACGGGAAACTTCGACTTCCACCTGGAGCGAACGAAAGAACCTGGGGCCAAACATCAACTCACCTAAAACAGATTGGGACCCGCACTTCTCTGAAGACGGTTTATCAGTCGTGTTTCAGTCCAGCCAGAACGGCTCTATACGGAGATACGTCATTCGGCGTCCCTCGCTTGACTCAGTGGACTGGTCACCGGCGGAGATTGTTCCCAACCAGGAGCTGCCAGCAAACGGCCGCCGCCTGTTCGCTGGCGACCGGGTGACGTTGTTTCTGCCACTACTCACTGGTCCGGAAGCTTCCACTCCAGTCCTGCTGCAGCAAATACGTAATTCAAAAGGCGACAAATGGAGCACCCCGAAACCAATCGCTATTCCTGGCAACGAGTCAGTCACTGAGAAGACGGATCGCTACGTCGATCCGCATATTTCTCACGACGGTCGGACAATCTGGTTTGCTGCGACGAGACCAGGCGGCTTCGGCGATAATGACATCTGGATGTCACGTCGTGTGCCGATCAACCAGGCACCAGACGACCAAGGCACTCCCCGCACGTCCACGGCAGCGGAACCGCCACCACCAGCAGTTGCCCCGTTCGACGCTGCTCAGGCCAAAGCGCATCAGGAAGCGTGGGCGAAGCACCTTGGCGTGCCAGTCGAGAAGTCAGTTGAACTGCCCGGTGGTGAGAAGATGACGTTCATACTCATCCCGCCTGGCGAATTCATGATGGGATCGCCCCCGGAAGAACAACTTCGCTCTATCGAAATTGCGAAAGCTGCCAACGAACAAACGAAGATTATCGGAATCACCCGCGAAGGCCCTCAGCATCGTGTGCGGATCACTGCCCCTTTCTATATCGGGAAGTACGAAACGACACAGGCACAGTGGCAATCAGTGATCGGAAACAGTCCGACAGATTCCATCGACAACCCCGTTTTTCCGGTTGTGCGAGTCAGTTGGAATGACGTCCAGACATTCTTTTCGAAACTGAACACCGCAAATCCCCAAAGTGATCTATCGTTTTTGTTGCCGACGGAAGCTCAATGGGAGTACGCGTGTCGCGCAGGAACATCCACTCCTTACTACTCAGGCGAGAACGAAAACGACCTGAGCTACGCTGGTTGGTTCACTAAGAACTCCCGTGGCAAGCTGCATCCTGTGGGCGCGTTACTCGCCAACGGATATGGTCTTCACGACATGCATGGCAATGTTCAGGAATGGTGCTCGGATTGGCTTTCGGACAATTACAGCCTGGCTCCTTTGGACAATCCAGTCGGGCCAACTGCTGGCCAGTTTCGCATCCGGCGTGGCGGAGGATGGAAAACAGACTCAGACGTCTGCCGCTCGGCGCGTAGGGGTAGCCTGGCGCCGGAAAAAAGCGAAGATTTCATCGGGTTCCGAGTGACAATGACGATCGACGCGGCAAAAACCGGTCGCCACACACTTGCGACGGGACCGGGAAATCTTGATGCCCTGGAAGTTGTGACATCGCCTGACTGGGAGTGGTCCGAACCAGTCAACCTTGGACCAGGGATCAACTCACCAGCAGAGGAAGGAGCTTCGTGTGTTTCCTGTGATGGGCTGACACTTCTGTTTGCCTCACGGCGTGATTCGGACGATCGGGACATCTGGATGGCCACGCGGTCCTCAATTGACAAGCCGTGGTCACCGCCACGGAACCTGAAGACGATCAACGATATCGGAGAAGACAACTGGCCTACTCTTTCGCCGGACGGCCTCACTCTGGTGTTCTTTTCCTCTCGTCCGGGTGGACAGGGTGGACCGGACCTTTGGATATCCACCCGTGATAGTACGAATGCCCCATGGACACGACCCAGTAATCTCGGCCCGGATGTAAACAGCTCTGCTATAGACATGTCTCCACAATTCTCGGATGACGGACTGTCAATAAGATTCCAGTCAACCCGGACATTTCCAAAACCTCAGCAGAAATACGTGACTCGTCGTTCGTCGCTCGACTCATTGGAATGGACACCCGCTGAGTTATTCAATCGCGAAGGCTTGCCGAATACCGACATGTCCCTCCATGCCGGCGATCGAGTGGCGTTGTTCTATGGAACATCCCGAAGGGATTCTTCTCTCAAAGAAACCCTGCTGCAACGATCTCGCTCGTCCGTGAGTGACGCCTGGGGCTCGGCAACACCCGTCGAAATACCAGGAAATGGCGAGGCGACGCGACGCAGCGAGCGATTCAGCAACCCACACATTTCCCACGACGGTCGAACAATCTGGTTTGCCGCCGAACGACCAGGTGGCCACGGCGACAGAGATATCTGGATGTCACGTCGCGTGTCGATCAAGCAGGTACCTGATAGCAAGGACACTCCCCACCCCTCTGAGGAAACGAAGACACCGCCATCCGCAGTTGCTCCATTCGACGCTGCTCAGGCCAAAGCGCATCAAAAAGCGTGGGCGAAGCACCTCGGGGCACCATTGGAAACGACAAACACCATCGGAATGAAGCTGACTGTCATACCGCCAGGCGAATTCATGATGGGCGAAGAAGACATGACTGTACGCACGAAGTTGGTCAGACCGTTTCGTTTCGGTGTCCATGAGGTGACTCAATCACAATACACAGAGATCATGAAAAATGGGTTCTGGAAGCACGGTGACTGGGTTGGAAAGACGGGCGACAACGTCGCGGCCTCGTTCGTGAGCTGGCTCGATGCGACGGAATTCTGCCTCAAGTTGACGGAGCAGGAACGAAAAGCCGGGTATATCACCGAGAATCAGGAATACCGTCTGCCGACTGAATCGGAATGGGAATTCGCCTGTCGTGCGGGAACAGCCACCAACTATTCGTTCGGAGCTGATGCGTCTCAACTGGGAGACTACGCCTGGTACGAGGGCAATGTGAAGAGGGGGCCTGGTGCCAACATTCCAGAAACCGGATTAACGTCCCACGCTCAGGAAACTGGTTTAAAGAAACCCAATCCATTCGGGCTGTTTGATGTACATGGCAATGTGGCGGAGTGTTGCAATGAATTGCTTCGTGGAGACGCATTGCCTGAAGGGCTCGATCCAGAATCTTATCCTGGTGGGTTCGTCCGATTCCGGGGTGGAACCTGGAAGGGTGCTCTTAAGGAATCTCTGTCATCTGGTCACATCGGTGTCGCAGAAAAACACCGGCGAGGGACCCTGGGATTCCGAGTGCTTCTGACGTTACCAGAGCCGGGCAAGATTTCTTCCAGTGAGTAACCGGAACAGGGGTTGAGAGATGCAACTCGAAGACAGTCTGCGGGAAGTTCTGGCGCAGAAAGAACTGGTCGTCGAAAAATTCTACTCGCGATTCCTTTCGGAGAATCCACAAGTTGCGGTGTTCTTCGAAGGAATGGATATGAAGAAGCAGTCGCTGATGCTCAGTGCCGCTCTGATCGTGAGCGAGTCACATTTCCGTGAGAATCTGCCTGCTGTCGAGTTTTATCTTCAGGTGCTGGGAACACAGCATCATGAGGCCGGGATCCCAAAGGAACTGTTTCCCATTTTTCGCGATTGTCTGATTGCAACAATCAGCCAGTGCCAGGAAAGCTGGAGCGACGAACTGGCTGACATGTGGCGAGCAGCCATCGACAAGGCAATTGCGACGATGTTTGAAGGCTACGATGAAGCTTCAGATGCTGGGTAATTCCAAAGCTGTCGGATTGAGCGTTTAGTAGAGCATCGCCTGCCGTTTGAACTCAGCCGCCGTACCAGCGATGCCGTAGAGTGAGACTCGCGGTGTCATCGCAATTCTGGATTCCGAGAAGCCATTTCTGTCCCGCCGTTGCCGCGCAACGAAGCAAGATCGCTGGCCGTTTACAGACGGGTCACTTATTGTTGGGAGACCCTTAAACGAACGAATCTGAGACTCGATAAACTAATCTGGCCAAACGCCTGAATGGGTGTCGAGGAGCCAAATGGTCCGGTGGGAGCGAATTTGTGGCGGCGAGTATCGACGACGTTATCAAACGAATCGAAGACAGCGGCATCCTGGATGATGCCGAACTCGCTGCAGTTCGTGGAGATGTACAGTCAGCTCAGGGAGATTCCGAAAAATTCGTCCAACTGCTGGCTAAGAAAGAGCGGTTGACGGCGTATCAGGCACAGGCCATCTGGAAGGACAAAGGTCACAAGCTCTCGTTCGGCAACTACATCATCGAAGCCGAACTGGGCCGCGGCGGCATGGGTGTTGTTCTGAAAGCTCGCCACAAACGCATGAAGCGGCATGTGGCCATCAAAGTGCTGCCATCCACAATGACGAAAGATGCCGGCGCGATTGCTCGGTTTCAGCGGGAAGTGGAAGCCGCAGCGCAGCTCACACATACCAACATCGTCGGGCGCCTTTCGACGCGGGACGAACTCGGCGGCGAGCACTTTCTGGTCATGGAGTTCGTGGACGGTCGCGACCTGGCGTCGATCATAAAACGGAACGGTCCATTACCCGCAGAAACAGGCCGTCAAGTACATCATTCAAGCCGCCCGCGGGTCTGGGAGTTCGCGCACGAACAGGGGGTCATCCACCGCGATATCAAACCTGCAAATCTTCTGCTGGACAGCAAAGGGGACGATCAAGATTCTCGACATGGGGCTGGCGAGGTTCAGCGACTCGGCCGAAGTCGGCACTCAGGCAGAAACTGACCGGAACCGGGCACCGTGATGGGCACGGTCGACTACATGTCTCCCGAGCAGGCTCTCAGCACGAAAACAGCCGACGCCCGCAGCGACATCTACAGTCTGGGCATCACGCTGCATTATTTCCTGACGGCCAAAACCGGCCTTATGAGGGCGACACGCTGATGGCCAGGTTGCTGGCTCACCGTGAGCATCCGATCCCGTCCACTTCGCGATGACGGTCCGGGCATTCCCGAAGCCGTTACAGCATGCCTTCGAGAAGATGGTCGCCAAAAAAACGGACGATCGATTCCAGACCATGACGGAAGTAATTGCCGCTCTGGAACGCTTGTCCTGTTTGAAAGCTCCGCGACAGCCGTCGATCTCAGCGGCGTATCTCCGGCATCGCAGGAAGTGTCTGCCGAGGACAGATTCGTCAAAGGTGCTGACTTCCGAAGAATCAGCCACCGACGCCGAGGACATGGCGGCCACAGCAACACTGCAGCGTTCTGATGCAAATGCGCCCAACGATCATCACCTCGTCGATCTCGAACACAATTCAATCGAATGTCACTCCGGCCGCGGACTCAGAACGACCAGGTGCCGGACGTCCGGCGTGGACGTCTGATAAACGCGTGCTGGCGGGAGCCGGTGCTGCCGTTCTGCTGCTTATCTTCGCTCTCATGATGTCGTTAAAGAAAACCTGCGGGAGCACCGGACGATTCAGACGATCTTCTGATCGCCGCTTCCGCTGATGGTTTCGACGGAACCTGCCACACCGAACACTGGTGAGTCAAAGTTGACGCCGACAGAGACAGCGAACAAGTCGAATGCTGCGGATCGCGTGCTGGCCGAATTCGTACTATCAAACGGTGGCTACGTTTTGTGTTGACGATCAGAATATCAAAATCAATGACGAGGCCCGTTTGCCCGCCTGGTCGATTTCGTCTGACCGCCATCGGAATGATCTGCCGCAAAACGATCACCGACGCAGCGCTTGCTCGTTTCAAGAACTGCAAATCCCTCAAAGGACTTGATCTCGATCTGACAGCATCGCCAGTGACCAACGCGGGATTGGCACACTTCAATGGATGCCAACAACTCACGAGCCTGGTGCTTCGAGGCTCGCAGCATGTCACAGACGCAGGACTCGCTCACTTCCAGGATCGCGACCTGACACGACTTGTGTTGCATTCGGAGTTAATGACGAATGTGGGGTTAGAAACCTTCAGACACTGCAAAAACCTGAAAGACCTGGACCTCAACATGTCGCAGGCAACTGACACAGGAGCTGCCGTCTTCAAAGACTGCAGCCTGATTCACCTGACTTTGCGCAGGCAACAACATCACCGATGCAGGAGCGTCCCACTTCAAAGGCATCACGACATTACACAGACTTGCCTTGTTAGACACACAAGTCACCAATGCTTGTCTGGCCAACTTCTACAATTGCACGAATCTGAAAACGCTCTGGCTGAATGGATCAGAGCCGATTACTGGATCAGGAATCTCCAGGTTTACAAAGCTCGCCTTCTTGAAGCTGAACAGCACCAGCATCACCGACGTGGAATTGTCACAGTTGAAACGAGATGAAATGGCTAAGCGAGCTCAACGTAACAGACACAAAAGTTACTGCCGCTGGAGTTGCGAAGTTGAAAAACTCTCGGGACGGCTCGAAACGGACTTTTCCGACGAAGAGATCGCCGCAGCGCGAACTTCCTCACCAGCTCCCGCTGGCCTGGTCACCGTTCCACCACTTGCGGTCGCCCCGTTCGATGCCGACCAGGCGAAGGCGCATCAGGAAAGCGTGGGCGAAGCACCTCGGCATGCCGGTTTGAAAAAGGAAGTCGAACTACCCGGCGGTGAGAAAAATGGCCTTTATGCTCATCCCCGCCCGGGTGAATTCATGATGGGATCGACAGAGGACGATATACAAAGATTTCAAAGTCGTACGAAAGCTAGGAAACGATGAGCTGGTCGCAAAACTGATACTCACAGAATCTCCACGGCACCGTGTCCGAATATCGAGGCCTTATTACCTGGGAAAGTACGAGGTTACCCAGAGCCAATGGCAATCAGTAATGGGCGACAACCCGTCGAAGATCAAAGATGCTCCCGTTAACCCCAGTGACAATGATCGGATGGGACGACGCCACAGAATTCGTTGAGGAGCTGAATGATCGCCACCGAGATAGAGGCCGCGCGTTTGGACTGCCCACCCGAATCGCAGTGGGGAATTCGCATGTCGTGCCGGGACGACCACGGCCTGGAGCTTTGGTGACACGGATCTTGAGATCGACAAATTTGCCTGGAACACCGGGAACGCAAATAGGACTACTCACTTGGTTGGCCAACTTCTTCCAAACAGTTTCCGTCTATTTGACATGCACGGCAATGTCGGGGAATGGTGTTCTGACCGGTATTCCGGTGACGCATATCAACATGCAACGCTGGTGAATCCAAGTGGCCCGGAATCGGGCAGACTGCGGATTCGTCGAGGTGGAAATATTTGGGGTAAAACGAGTCTTTCACGATCAGCGAGCAGGCGTCACGGAGGCGTAACCACCGATGATCAGCCTGGATTTCGCGAGGATGGGTTGGGAGTTCGGCTGCTGATGACAATCGACACGGCGCAGCCCAGAACAACACAGACGCCACCAGTCACCACCGACCGTTCAGTTGCTGAGTGGGTGATGGGAATTGGAGGGACGATTGTTACCGATATGAGCACTGGAAAAGGAATCAAAGTTGTTGGAGAGTTGCCGAAAGATCAGTTCCGTATCGGTTTGATCGACTTGAACGACAACAAGCAATTCAACGACGGACTTGTGCGCTTCACGTCGCTGACGAATCTTTCGCATCTTTATATCGAGCGCACTCAAGTCAGTGATGAAGGGCTGAGACATCTCAAAGGGCTGACGAATCTCACTCTTCTCCATCTCCGCGGCACAAGTGTCAGTGATGCGGGGCTGATTCATCTTAAGGGACTGACGAATCTTGACACTCTTACTCTCAACAGCACGAAAATTGGTAACAAGGGACTGGAACACATCAAGGAGCTAACGAAACTGAGGGCTCTTACTCTTTCTGATACACAAGTCAGCGACGCGGGGCTGGAACACCTCAAGAAGCTTCAGAATCTCAAGTCTCTTTATCTCAAAATGACCATGGTTACCGCGCCCGGTGTCGCCGACCTCCAGAAATCCCTGCCGAACTGCAGAATCGAATGGAATGGGGAAACTGAACCAGATCGCGCTGTTGCTGAACTTGCACTGCGGCATGGGGCCGCGATCTCGATCACTCAGGAGGGAAAAGGCATCGTACCGATTGGCGTTGTCAGACAACTCCCACAAGACTCCTTCGCGATTTCGCTCCTTGAACTCCAAAGTGCGCAACTGACACCAGCAGAGTTGTCGCATCTCGACAAACTGACTGGATTGAGAAGTCTCGATCTATCTGGAACGAATCTGGCTAAGAATCGTTTGGAATTTCTATCGAAGAACAGCGGGCTGCGATTCGTGAGGTTGTTGCGTTGTGGAATCGTCGACAGCGACCTGAAACACCTGAGCGGTCTGACAAAAGAACTAGTGACTCTGGACCTGGCGAAAAATGAGCTGACCAATGCCGGTCTTGCCCAACTCACTGAGTTGAAAGCCCTGACATTTCTCGACCTGCAAGGCAATCTCCGACTGACCAACAGCGGGCTGGAACCACTTCACCGGTTGTCGAATCTGGCCGACCTGCGACTTTCCGGCACAGCGGTGACCAGAGATGGAGTCGAGAAGTTCTCGGACGTTCTGCCGAACTGCACGATCTCGTTCACGCATGATGCCAAAGTTCACATTTGGCCGTCGGACTCGCGTGCTGCCCATGAGCGTTCTGTTGCCGACTGGGTACTGTCAGTCGGAGGCGCCGTCACGGCGGCAGTACCGGGAACAGATACCGCACGCCACGAAAAGCCGGGCAATCTCCCGGAGACGCGATTCACGATTCTTGCAGTTGACCTTGCAGCAGCTCGGTCAATATCCGACGACGATCTGCAGCAGCTTCGAGGGCTGAACGACCTTCAGAATTTGACACTCCATAACCAGAAGGAAATCACGGATGAAGGACTGGTGCATCTGGCGAAACTGAAGAATCTCCACCACCTGTTCATCAACAATACGAGAATATCCGGTTCCGGATTCAAGTACCTGAAAGACATCCACCTGCATCATCTCAATATGATGTGCCGGACGATCACCGACGAAGGGCTAAAACATCTGGCACACCTGGAGCGGCTCAAGACAATTGACCTGCAGGACACAGAGATTGGTGACAACGGTCTGAAAGTCCTGTCGGAATACAGGAATCTGCAGAAGATCACGCTGACCGGAACAAAGATCACAGACGCAGGGCTGAAACACTTGAAGCAACTCAAGCGGCTTGAACAGGTGATCGTTTTGAAAACGCAGGTCACACCCGCTGGCGTGAACGATCTTCAGCACGTCCTGCCAGAGTGCAGAATCGTCGGCCCGTAGCACAGTTGCAGCAACGATGAGGAATATCTTCGTGACGGTCAGCATCGACGACGTTATCAAACGAATCGAAGACAGCGGCATCCTGGATGATGTGGAGCTTTCCGTCGTACGAAGCGATGCAGAGTCTGCCGACGGAAACGCAGAAGAGCTACTACGAATTCTCGAAAAGAACGAGCGGTTGACCGCGTACCAGGCACGGGCGATCTGGAAGGACAAAGGTCACAAGCTCAGATTTGGCAACTATGTGGTTGAGTCCGAACTTGGCCGGGGTGGCATGGGCGTTGTGCTGAAAGCCCGTCACCAACGAATGAAGCGGCACGTCGCGATCAAGATGCTCCCGTCCAAAATGACGAAGGACGCAGACGCGATTGCTCGATTCCAGCGAGAAATGGAGGCGGCGGCACAGCTTTCTCACGCTAATATCGTCGGAGCGTTCGATGCTGACGAAATCGACGGCAAGCATTTTCTCGTGATGGAATTCGTCGATGGAAGTGACCTGTCGTCCGTCGTCAAACTGAACGGGCAATTGACCGTTAGTCAGGCGGTCGACTATGTGCTTCAGGCGGCACGTGGGCTCGAATATGCACACGAGCAGGGCGTCATTCACCGCGACATCAAACCGGCGAATCTTCTTCTGGACATTAAGGGTGTCGTCAAGATTCTCGACATGGGACTGGCAAGGTTCAGCAGTGCGGCGGAAGTCGGGACACAGACCGAGCTGACTGTTACCGGCACAGTGATGGGCACAGCGGACTACATGTCGCCCGAGCAGGCTCTTAGCACAAGATCGGCCGACGCCCGCAGTGACATCTACAGTCTGGGCATCACTTTGTATTACTTTCTAACGGCCAAACCGGCCTATGAAGGTGATACTTTGATGGCGAGATTGCTGGCTCATCGCGACCAGCCGATTCCGTCACTGCGAGACGATCGTCCGGACGTTCCGGAAGCCATTCAGAACGCCTTCGAGAGGATGGTCGCAAAGCAGGCGGACGATCGATTTCAGACAATGACTGCAGTAATTTCGGCGCTGGAGCTCTGTCATGTGGAGTGCGCAGAGACGACCGTCGACTTCACCAGCTCGTCAGCACTTTCTGAATTGCATAGTGATGCCAGCGAGCCAGAAGCTTCGACAGCAGGTGACCAATCAGGTCCTGATGACGGAAAGCTGGCGGCCACCGCGCCGCTGCTCCGTACTGGCACGAACGCTCAGACGGTCGTCACGTCGTCCATCTCCAACACGGTTCAAGCAAGTTCGACACCCGGATCGAATGGCAATCCCGACAGCTCGGTAACACCAGCATCGTTTGCGGGTATTTCCAAACGAGTACTCACGGGAGTCGGCGTCTTTGCCCTGTTGCTGGTCGTCGCCTTAGCAGTCTCTTCACAAATGCCTGTTGATGAGCCAACGACATCAGAGACAGTCTCTGACGGTGACTCGAAAACGACTTCCGCGCCGTCAACTGAAAGTGGGCCTGCTTCGTCAGCCGAAACAACAACAGGCGACTCACCGACTAAGCAGGCTCCCGGCCTCGCAGTCGCGCCATTCGATTCCGAACAGGCAATCGCTCACCAGCAGGCATGGGCCGACTATCTCAGTCAGCCAGTCGAATACACTCACCCATGCGGAATGCGATTTCAGATGATTCCACCAGGGCGGTTTCTGATGGGAGCCCCTGACAGCGATGTCGACGCCTCAGATTACGAAAAGCCTCAGCACGAGGTCACTTTAACACAGCCGTTTATGATCGGGACGACCGAAGTCACCATCGGTCAGTTCCGAAAGTTCGTCGACGCAACTGGCTACCAGACAGAGGCCGAATCTGACGGGCAGGGAGCCTACCAGATCAAACCACAAGAAAGAGAATCGCGTTTGATATGGACTCGCTTTGATGACGAAGAGGTTGATGAAGAACTGCTTCCAGTCACCTGTGTCAGTTGGACCGATGCCGGTGAATTCTGCGTGTGGCTTGGTAAGCAGGATGATTGTACCTACCGATTACCGAGCGAAGCTGAGTGGGAATACGCATGTCGCGCCGGAAGTCGGACGCGTTACTCGTTCGGAAACGAATTCGACAATGAATTTGCCACCGACGGTGATGTCGCGGTTCAGCCGGTTGAGACACATCCTGCCAACTCATTCGGCTTGTTTGACATGCACGGAAACGTTCACGAGATTTGCATGGATTCAGGACCATCGTACACGTCAGAACCGGTCATCGATCCTATGGGGCCAACTTCGGACACAGTCGTCGTGAGGAGTGGGGCAGTCAGTTCTTCGGCCAAGCGGTTGCGATCCTCTCACCGATACTTGAATGACCACCGCAACCACCCTGACGTCAACTTTGCGACGACAGTGAAGGGATTTCGTGTCGTCCGAATATTGAATGACTTACAGGCTGAGTGAATTCTCGCGAGACGAGATTTGTCGGCAGCTGTGACTCACCAGCGCCCTTGGCAGCCTGGTGTTTACGGTGATGCTTGCAGGAAGTGTTGCTTAACGAGTCGTCTGTACTTCGAACTGTTCAACATCACGGTTCCGATGTGCGGACCGCCTGGCTCGATGTGGATCGTGGAGTTTTCTGCGGACGCGTGAAGCAGGCTGGCGTGTTCAACCGGAACGATTTTATCTGCGTCACCGTGGATGATTAGCATCGGTATGTCGATTCTCGAAATGACTTTGGCAGGTGCGAGTTGGTTGATGTCAGCTCCAGTTTCGACCCAACTGATGCCTCGCGCGACCTGGGTGACCATCGTGCACAACGTTCGCGGCAGGAATCGGAACTGATGCTCGACCATTGAGGTCAGGTCGGCGAATGCTGAATCGAGCACGGCGACTTTGACCTCGGGCATATCCGGCAGAGCCAACGTCAACGACGCTCCTCCCATCGAAACGCCCAGAGCGAACAGCCGTTCCTTATCAACGTCGCGTCTTGCGAGGCACGCGTCGTAAGCGCCGAGCACGTCCATCCGCTCATTCAGTCCGTACGTGATGGTGTGGCCGTCGCTCAGGCCGTGACCGCGGAAGTCGAACGTGAAGACCTGAAACCCAGCCTCGTAGAGTACCTGGTGAATAACTTCGATGTCGGAATGGTTCGCTCCGACACCGTGACACACGATAACTGTCCCCTGTGACTCTTCACGTTTCAGAAAGACGCCGCGGAGCGTTGTTTGTTCGTCGCGACTTTGAAATTCGATCTGCTCAACATTCTCCGCCGGAACGCCAGCGATGGGAGTCGGCATCAGCTTCGGACGATGCACCGCAAAGATGACGAAAATGTACGGAACAAGCACGATGTAAAAAGCTGTTCGCAGGCCAACGGCAACAACACCTGCGTAGCGGTCCTTAACTCTTTCTCGGATCCGCGTCTGCGCGTTTTCCAGAAACTGGTAGACGTACAGCAGGCTGATTTCGAACGCCAGACCGAAGAAGTAGCTGACGAGAAAGAATTCCCGCCATGACCACGCCGAGCCTGTCACCGAAACCAGAAATCCGTAATAGCCTGCGGGGAAGAGTGCCAGAATGATGATCGACGCGATTCGCCCAAACCGAGTTGGAGAGTTCAATCGAGGCGGCGGGATCACTCTCAGGAAGCGACTTCCGATGAGAACAACCGGCGGCAGCGACATCCAGAACGCTTCGGACGCCGAGCTGACAAACATTCTGACGACCAGCACGGTTGTCACTGAAAGCAGTCCCCAAACGATCCGTCTGGTCGTCAGCGGCCCCGTTGATACTTCAGAATCAGTGGCGAGTTGTTCGGTAATGTCGTTGCTCCGTTCCGTCTGAGGCCTGACCGATTTCGAGCATCACTCCTTGCCAGGATCTTTCATTGCACTCTGGATGGCAATGTTGATTCGCGATCGAGAATCGTCCGGTAAAACGGGAGCGTCATCCAGGGAGTCCGACGTCTCTGGTACGTCAGCTCCGTGCGTCTTGACGGCTGTGTGGATTTTCTTTTGCAACTTCTGAAACCGACGACAGGTTCCACATAACAACAGGTGAAACCGAAGGACCGCCCGCTCGCCGAATGAGAGCGGTCTCTCAAACGACTCAGACACTACACGCGAGATGTCTTTGCAATTCAACATACTGTCGGGCCGGGTGTAGTTTTCTGAGGAAAACGTGATGCAGAAGACGTTGCTCAGTGGTTTTGAGTTGCAGAGCAGTGGGCAGATGCTGGCAGCCTGCTTCTTCAAAGATTTTGACAAGTGTAGTCGAAATCTCGACAAGTGGCTCCCCTCGATTATGAAAGAAGGGGCGACGTCCAAACCGGTACGTCGCCCCCTGCTCTCAACTTCTCACGAGTTGTCGGTAGTTCGCTTTCGGTCATCGCCGAGCAACACGCCGAGATGCCTGGTCGTTCAGGTCCCAGTTGTAGTCCAGGTAGGAGACGCTACCCGATCCTGCTTGAGCGGTTGCCTTCGCCGACTTGTTTGGTAACCACCTGGCAATCGTCCGAAGCTGGCTGGACTGATTGCTGCCGAAGTCTTCAGCAAACCAACTCATGATTGACGACAGATAGAATCGTCGGGATTGAGGTTCGTAGCGAAAGTTCTGTGATCGACTGAAGAAGTCTTTCGCGTTGGCCTCAAGCTGTTGCTGGAGCTTGCTGGCAGTGTATGCCTCGTTCAGCAGCCGCGGGCAACCGATCGATGCGCAGACGATTGCGAAATGGATCCTTGGCTCGCTCATCTTCCGCAACGTCTCATGCTCAATGGCCTCCAGCGAGTACGCTCGGCCGCCCACGTAGAGCTGCAGGTCTTTCCAGATGTTGTAGCCAAACAGTTTTGCGGTGTGATTGCGGATGCTGCTTGTCGGGTACTCGCGAAGGATTCCATGAACGGTGACGGCGTTATACGCGTTGATCCAGAAGGCGAGCCTCGAATCTTTGCTGGCGCTTACCTGCGGATTCGCCTGTGACAGACTGCTGAGATACCCAGACAGAGATCGACGATCCGAAGCCGACGCATGCCAGCTTCGATAGTTGACGTAACCGTCCTTGTCGACGTACTTACGAAGCAGCTTGTCCCAAGTCGAATGGTCGACCTTCTCCATCGAGACTCGACCGGTCCCTCGTTGCCCAACGTAAACAGTAGAGCCCGCTTTGGCCTGCTCTGGATTCGCGTTGATCAGGGCGACAGCGACTACCATTGTCGCCAGGCCTGTCACTGATAAAACAATCTTCATATCCATTCCTTTGTGTATGAATTCATTGGACCTGGACCGGAGACTTCCTGCAACCCGGCTTCTATTCAGACCGTCACAAGGATTCTTGTGCCAAACGGTCTTTCGCTCAGTGAGCTGCTTTACATGAACAGCGTCGAGGATCGCTCACTCGGATCGCGGTATCAGGCGGAGCGTTCCAGTTGTGTGTCCAAGAGGGATGCAAGCTGAGCTTTCTGGATCGCGCCGACCGTTCGGCTCTGAACCTTTCCTTCGTTAAAAACCAGGAAGCACGGAATTGACGCAATGTTGAACTCGGTGGCCAGATCCTGCGCCTCGTCGATGTTCACTTTGACGACGCGGGCACGCCCTTCGTAGTCGATCGCGACTTCATCGACGGCCGGAGCAACCGCGAGGCACGGTCCACACCACGGAGCCCAGAAGTCGACAAGAACTGGCTGATCTGCATGCAGCACTTCGCTGCCGAAAGTTTCACTCCGGACGACCGTCGTCATGAAACTGCTCCTTGTCTGAAAATATCGAGTGGCTTCGTCAGGTAACCTGATATCCGTTGCGAGACGACGCGGACTCTCCGATCGATGTAAGTACGTGCGACGTTCTCCGCCATTGAACCACCGACGGGCAACTTCGTGCTGTCCTTACAGCCGTTCTGAAAAATTCTCAGAATGGCGAATCTGCGGCGGCCGGATGTGAGCCAGCTAACATTCTGAGGCACATGCAGGAACCCGCACCGCAATTGACTGGTTCTGCTCTATGGACCGAGGCTGTCGAAGTCGACAAACTTCTCCGAGTTGTGAGCGAGGCACCCTTTCGGAGACTTTGATGGACAATCAGGACAACGCTGCTGCTACAGGCGACGCTGCTCTGGAACCTTCAGAATGGCTCGACGCCTACGGAGACTACCTCTATCGCTACGCGATGTCGCGACTTCGAGACACCAATGCAGCAGAAGAAGTCGTTCAGGAGACGTTTCTCGCCGGAATTAGAAAACGCGAGCAGTATTCCGGCAAAGGATCGCAACGCGGCTGGTTGCTGACGATTCTCAAGCGAAAGATTGTCGATCATGTGCGGCAGCGTGCGAAGTTCGACCGCGATGGAGCTGTCGGGAATGATCAGGATCCGACTGCGGAACTATTCAGCTGGAACGGGCATTGGAAGCAGAGTGCGGCCGCGTGGATGAACGCTCCCGCCGACGCGATCGAGTCCAGCGAACTCTGGATGATCGTCGAAGGTTGTTTGACGCATCTTCCAGAGGGTCAGGCGTCTGTCTTTACCCTCAGCGTCATGGAAGAACTCGACAGCGACGAAATCTGCCGCGAGCTGGATATCACGCCATCCAACCTGTGGGTTCGCCTGCACCGAGCTCGAATTGGCCTCGCGAATTGCGTCGGAGCTCGTTGGAATCACGGCGCGACGCCCGCTCAAAAGGCCTGACAAAGATCGCCCCGGACTCGTTCTTTGCTTTTCTGCGCGTTGCGAAAACCGACCACGTCGAGGGGAATTCCGAGTGCGCAGATGATTCTGTGTAAGGAATCTTACGCAGCAGCGTCCAAGCAGTGTGGCGATTGAGTGTTGCCGAAAATGTTGCCGCTCAGGCGAAAGTACACGAAGGGAAGTTCGATGAGTTCTCTGGTCCAACTGCAACCTTATGATGAGCATAATCAAAAACTTGAGTCGTTCGTTCATCCTCCAGACTGGGTAAATCCTGAACCGGCAGACAGGTACAACCTCGTCGTGATCGGGTCGGGGCCTGCCGGACTGATTACTGCCATCGGTGCTGCTGGTCTGGGAGCAAAGGTCGCTCTCGTCGAACGAGAACTGATGGGCGGCGATTGCCTGAACGTCGGCTGCGTTCCGTCGAAAGGTGTCATCAGTGCGGCTCGTGTGGCGGCAATGGTTCGTGATGCCGGCGAGTTTGGCGTGCAGGTTCCCGATGGCTGGGGAGTCGACTTTGCGGCAGCCATGAAACGAATGCGGCGACTGCGAGCCGACATGGCTCGTCACGATTCCGCGGCCCGATTCCAGGAACTTGGGATCGACGTTTTCCTGGGCAGCGGCTCATTCACTACCGACGGCCGCGTCGAAGTGGCCGGTAGAAAACTCAACTACAAGCGAGCAGTCATCTGCACCGGTGGGCGAGCCGCTGAACTGCCAATCCCCGGCCTCAAAGACGTCGATTATCTCACGAACGAATCAATCTTCTCCCTGACCGAGTTGCCAAAGCGGCTGATTGTGATCGGCGGTGGCCCAATCGGAACCGAAATGGCTCAGAGCTTCGCCCGATTCGGTTCCCTGGTCACACAAATCGAAAAGGCTCCAAACATTCTCTCGCGAGAAGAAACCGACGCGGCACTCGTCGTTCAAAAGGCGATGGAAAAAGACGGTGTCAAATTCGTCCTGAATGCAAACACCGTGCGAGTCGAACAACGCGGTGAAGAAAAAGTCGTCGTCGTCGAGCAAGACGGTGAAGAGAAAGAGATCGTCGGTGATCAGTTGCTGATTGGAATCGGCCGAACGCCCAACGTCGATGGGATGGGCCTCGAAAATGTCGATGTAAGGTTCGACACTCGGGCAGGAATCGAAGTGAACGACAATCTCCGGACGACGAATCCAAAAATCTACGCCGCTGGAGATGTCTGTTCGAAATACAAATTCACGCACGCTGCCGATTTTATGGCCAGGATCGTGATCGGAAACACTCTGTTCATGGGACGTGGCAAAGCGAGCACTCTGACGATTCCTTGGGCGACGTACACGTCTCCCGAACTGGCTCACGTTGGGTTAGAACCGGCTGAAGCAAAACAGCGAGGCATCGAAATCGACACTTTCACTCAGCAGCTTGACGGAGTTGATCGAGCGATTCTCGAAGGCGACGACGAAGGCTTTGTCCGAGTCCACGTGAAGAAGGGCACCGACACAATCGTCGGTGCGACAATCGTGGCCACCAACGCCGGCGACATGATCAGCGAAATCACGCTCGCGATGACCCACGGCCTCGGTTTGAAAAAGATCGCGTCAACGATCCACCCGTACCCGACACAAGGGGACGCAATTCGAAAAGTCGGAGACCTTTACAATCGGACTCGACTGACTCCGTTCGTCAAGAGCCTGTTTCGAAAGTGGTTGTCGTGGACTCGTTGATCACAGAGTTCGGCCATCATGGCTCGTCCGATTCAGAATGCGTGAGCTGAAAAATCTCAGGAACAAACAATGTCTACCGAAGTTGAAAACGGAACATCGAGTCCCGACGCTGTTCCGAACAAGTCTGGCAGCAAGGCGACGAAGATTATCGTTCTGCTTGCCGTCGTAGCCGCAGCGTTGTTTGCTTACCACAACTACGGCGACGCATTGTCACTCGACTATCTTGCATCCAAAGAAGCCGAGTTGAGGCAATATCGCGTGGACAATCCCGTACTCGTCTACGGTGTCGCGATGGTGATTTACGTGCTTGTGACCGGACTGTCGTTACCAGGGGCTTCAGTATTAACGCTTGCCTACGCCTGGTACTTCGGCTTCGTCCGAGGAATGATCGTCGTGAGTTTCGCATCAACCAGTGGAGCGACGATGGCGTTTATCCTAAGCCGCTACTTACTGCAGGAAACGATCCAGAACCGCTTCAAAGAAAAGTTAGTTTCATTCAACGAAGCGTTGGAGCGTGAAGGAGCGTTCTACCTCTTTACTCTTCGCCTGATCCCGGCCGTACCGTTTTTTGTGATCAACGTTGTCATGGGCCTGACGCCGCTCAAGACGCGGACGTTCTGGTGGATCAGCCAGGTTGGAATGCTGCCAGGGACTGCAGTCTATGTTTATGCCGGATCTCAGTTTCCAGACTTGAAGACGCTTGCCGATAAAGGCGGGTCTGGAATTCTCACGCCGGAATTGATCGCCGCATTCGTGCTGCTCGGTGTTTTTCCGATCGTCGTGAAGAAGGTCATCGGCAAATGGAAGGCGAGCAAAACGGCGACTGCAGTGGAAGAATGAATTGCCCTTAACCAGCGCACGTGGGACGGTCCGTCGCTTGCAGGAATCGGACTCCAACGTCGTAGACGTTCGGGATGAGCTCCGTGCAGCGGACAACTTCGCAACGGAGTTGGACTGGCGTTTCGTTGACATTCAACTCGATGGAGATGTCGCGAGATGAGAACGGGGCATCGCACAGGAAACCAAGACCGCCCTCTGAAATGTTTCTCGCATAAGCTGGCCGCGGAGCATCGTTGCCGTCATGCACGTGAAACTTCCCGGTGTAACACAGTCGGTCGTATTGGCGTTGCTCGTGGCCAGGAGACTCATCTTTCGACAACGAAGAGAGCAACGGAGCTAACGCCAGATTCATTTTCAGTTGCTGCTCTTGTGGCGGCGGAACTGAGTCGGCTGATGCGCCAACTTCGAACGAATAATCATTCGGACGGAACGTTCGTTGAAGATCGTGCCAGTCCTGAGCAGCCAGACCGACAATTTGCTCGGCATTCGGATTGCGGAGTGTCATCCGGCATTGTCGCCCACCGAGTGAATATTGGACGTCGTCCAGAAAGGCCTGCATCATCATGACGCCTCGACCGCTGGCCAGCATTGATGGTTCTTCCGACGCGGC
The DNA here is from genome assembly GCA_943787265.1 of uncultured Planctomycetaceae bacterium. Classification (GTDB taxonomy): domain Bacteria; phylum Planctomycetota; class Planctomycetia; order Planctomycetales; family Planctomycetaceae; genus JABMPE01. The sequence continues at coordinate 64,447 of CALSLT010000006.1, forward strand.
ACGCTTCAGTACTTTTTCGACGTCAAAGCCCTTGCCTTCATCAGTGATCGTCCACACGATTCTGTGCTCGTTGTGTTCGACGAGAACCTGCACTCGCCGTGACGAGTACTCATTCTGAGTAGAGCGAACGGCCAGAGCTTCGGCAAACCGTTCGGCTTCTTCTGCTTCCTTGAGATCGGACGACACTTCGAGATTGCCATGCACAATGGCATTCGTCAAAGCTTCATGCAGCGACAACGTCACGCGGTTTCCACTGATGGCGTCGCCCCACGGTAACGCCAGAGCGTGTTGCTCGAGATACGAAACCGTCCGGTTGACCCATTCGAATTCGCTGGGAATTTCGAGCGTAAAGCTCCGGTTGACGATCCGCGAATCTACGTTGGTAAGCTGTTCGGCAATAAGCATGACAACACCTTGGAATAATGCTCTGCAAGCGCGACGCCATTTGGCGCACATGCGACGACAGGGCTGTTTCCAAACGGTAGGTCACTGCACGGGTGCTGCCCGGGAGGGATTACACGGAAATCACGCTGTGTCTGTCAGTTTATGCCAGTCAGTGAGGTATTCCTCGTGCGGCGCGAGGTGCATAACTGGCAGACTCTGTTCATGCTGCTGTTTATAGAGCGGCGTTCTCAACCTGGCGGCGCAGTGCACTGTCAGGCTATTTCACATCTCTGAACAGGTGACGATCCTCTTCTCGACTGCCGAGACCGCTACTGCCGGGAGCTGTTTCCGCATTGACTGTTGGCAGGTACTTCGACAGATCATCGATCACAGTCTTGAGTTCGGGATTGCTCGCGAGGTTGTGCCATTCGTGTGGATCAGCGTCGTGGTCATACAACTCTTCGTCGCCCGTCGAGTAGCGAATGTATCTCCAACGAGCCGACCGCACAGAATGGTTGTTTTCGAAAAACGTCGTGATCACTGGAGGACGTTCGGCATCAACGTCTTCAAGTTGCGGAACCAGAGACCGGCCTTCCAGGTGCGATGGTTTCTTCAGTCCGCAAAGGTCCAAGAGAGTCGGGTAAATGTCGATCAGCCCGGCCGGTTGCTCACAACGACGCTCACCTTCAATACCCGGTCCGGCGATGATCAGAGGGACTCGTGTTTCGGCTTCCCAGAGACCTCGCTTCGCCCAACGCTGTTTCTCGCCAAGCGCCCAGCCGTGGTCGGACCACAGCACGACGATGGTGTTGTCGGCATGGGTGCTGGCATCGAGCGCGTCCAGAACTCGCCCGACCTGATGATCGACAAAGCTCACACATGCAAGGTAAGCATGCACGGCCGGTTTCCATTCATCGTGCTCGACCATCCAGTTGTGCCGTGGGGCGAGGCCACTCCAAGTGAGCTTGCGAGCAAAGTCGACAATGTCGTCGTTGTCCGAAGAAAGAGTCTTCGGAAGCAGAATGTCGTCCGCTCGGCCGATCGTATTCCACCATTTTTCAGAAGCGTAAAGCGGGACGTGCGGACGGAAGAAACCAACAGCGAGGAAGAACGGTTTCTTTTGCGGTTGAGCCAGTTGTTCAACTGCCCACGTGGCAACTCCGTGATCGCCCTGCTGCTCATCGTTCTCCGGGAAGCGGCCCCAGTCCCATAACTTAACGCCCGTTGGATAGCTCAGCTTCCGCTTAGGAAATGCCCCGTTGCCGCCACGCGGACCGTAGTCCTGAAATGTGTCGCGTGAAGTCGCGCCGTGATAGATCTTGCCACCGCCGATCGTTCGGTAGCCATTGGCTGCAAAATGTTCCGGCAGCGTTGGAGTTTCTTCAGCATCTTTAAGTAGAGGGCAAGCCTTGCGAAAGTCCGTCGGCCCGAGCAAATAGATCCCCGTCGTCGATGGCAGCGTGCCGGTCAGCAGGCTGACCCGCGACGGATTGCAGATCGGTGCCTGACAGTGAGCGTTCGAAAATACCACACCGCGTTCTGCAAGCCGATCCATGTTGGGCGTCTGCGCCTGAGGGTGTCCGTCGAGAAAGCCGACCCAATCATTCAGATCGTCGATGGCGAGGAACAGGACGTTTGGTTTCGCAGTGTCCTCGGCTCGTGAACGCCCAGGGAGCCATAAGAAGCTCGCGAGAATGATCAGTATCTTGAGTGATTTCATGTAGTTCTCGGCGTTTGGCAATGGTGAAGACGAGGAAGTTTGCGCCGCAGACTTGGCGCGGGAGTTCTTCTCAGTCGACCATAGTCTTTCATCCGTCGCCTGAACCAGTGACCGTCGCCGAATTGCCCACTTGATAAGAGGATTGTTTGAGATGACTCGATCAGCAAACCTGACACGTCGTGACTTTATCGCTGCCGGAGTGGCCGGTTCTCTGGCATTTTCGAGCATTCCGCAGGCTCGAGCAGTTTCCGCGAACGACAAGATCAACGTTGCCTGTATCGGAGTCGGTGGGCGTGGTGGAGCAAACCTGCGAACGATCTCTGGCACGGGTGAAGTTAACGTCGTCGCTCTTTGCGATGTGAATTCCCGCAACCTTGGGAAGGCTGCCGAGCAGCATTCGAAAGCTCGTACTTACACCGACTTTCGAAAACTCTACGAAACAACAAAAGACATCGACGCCGTCGTCGTCAGCACGACTGAGCACACGCACGCCTTTGCAACTCTACCAGCGCTTCGACTTGGCAAACCCGTCTACTGCGAGAAGCCGCTGACTCACAACGTGAAAGAAGCACGCATCATCACCGAGGCCGCCGCAAAGGCCGGCGTCGCGACTCAGATGGGCACGCAGATTCACGGCATGCCCAACTACCGGCGAGTCGTTGAGCTGATTCAGTCCGGAGCGATCGGCAACGTTTCAGAAGCTCACGTCTGGGTCGGGCGAGCCTGGGGACGTCAGACCCCGGAAGAAGCTAAAGCCAACCGCGACATCCTGTCCGTGACTGAGCGACCTAAGAAGGCGATGACTCCGCCGAGCGATCTCGATTGGGATCTCTGGATCGGCCCTGCCCCTTACCGACCGTACAACGAAGTCTATTTCCCAGGGCCAAAGTGGTACCGCTGGTGGGACTTCGGAAATGGAACGATGTCCGACCTCGGCAGCCACTGGATCGATCTCCCGTTCTGGGCGTTGAAGCTGGACGCTCCCAAAACGATCGAAGCTTTCGGCCCGGAATGCCACCCGGAGATCGCCCCCGCGTCGATGTCAGCCGTTTACGAATACGGACCGCGTGGCCCGCTGCCAGCATGTCAGGTGTCGTGGTATCAGGGATCTCATAAGCCGCAAATCTGGAAGGACGGCGGAATTCCCCAGTGGAAGAACGGCGTTCTGTTTGTGGGTGACAAAGGAATGCTCCTGTCCGACTACGGCAAGCACATCCTGTTGCCCGAGGACAAGTTTGCCGACTTCAAACGCCCCGATCAGTTCATCGGAAACTCACCTGGGCAGCACCAGGAATGGCTTGCTGCCTGTCGAGACGGCTCTCCGACGGGAAGTCCCTTCAGCTACGCAGGCCCTTTGACCGAGGCAAACCATCTGGGCAACGTCGCCTTCCGAGCTGGCAAGAAACTGATTTGGGACGCAACCAACATGCGAGCAACCAACTGTCCGGAAGCCGACCAGTTCATCGGGCGAGAACCTCGCAAAGGCTGGTCGCTGTCGTAACAACGTATCGAGAATAGCTTCCCTTTTTCTGTGGCACGCGACTTAGTCGCATCAGGCCTGCTGGGGCTGACGACACGGAGTGTCGTCACACTATGGGGAAGTTATTTCCGACATTTGCCAGCGTGAGCTACTTTGCAGCCTTCTTTTCCATGCGGGAAATCCGCACGTAGCCGTCCCAATGCGCGGTCGCGACTTGCAGCCCGTCCGGGTGAAGAGACATGTCACGAGCCGTGTCTTTCAGCTTGAGTTTGTGGAACGGTTTCTCTTCTGCAGGCTTGAAGAAGATCAAGTAACCGCCTCCACCACCGCCGGACGCGCAGACTTCTGAACCGTCGGAGAGGAACTCAACCTGCCACCCGATTCCTCTGATTCCTTCGGCGGGTTGCTTCCGAACTGACTCACCCTTTGCCCAATCAAACAGCAGGACCAAGGGTTCGTTAATCGCTCCGAGCGGATTGGTGGCCTTATGCAGCCCGGTAAATGCCAGAGTCTTGCCATCTGGACTTAACGCAATGTCTCTGACACCGCCGTAGTCGACCTTCTGCCCGGTGTTATAGGAAAAGAGTTCTTTCGCCTCGAAACTTCGCATCAACTTGCCAGTTTTGGTTTCCCATTGATGGACGACTCCTTTGAGGTCACCGGACAGCAGCGAGTTTCCGTCGGGGTGGAAAAAGACCGAGTAGACGTGTCCCTTGTGGCCGACCAGTTCTCGGACAAGCTTGCCGTTTGGGTCCCAAAGTTTGACAAGATGATCGTTGCCGCCAGTCGCAATTAGCGCGCCATCAGTGCTGACATCAACGGAACGAATCCAGCCTTTGTGAGCAACGACTTCGGCGCGAGGCTGCGGTTTGTCTCCAGTCACCGGCCAGAAAATAATCCGGTCATCGCAGCCTGCAGTGATAACCGTTTCTCCGTCCGGGAGAAAAGCGATGTCGCGGATCCAACTATCGTGAGCTTCCCAGGCGACCTTCGATCCGTCTTTGAGATCCCATCGTTGCAGCGTGTAGTCCTCGGAACTCGTAAACAGATACCGCCCCGTCGGATCGAAGCAGCACGCGATCAACGGCTTGCCATGCTTCCACTCGTGCAGAACGTGAGTCTGTTTTGGGTCGAGGCTCATGCGCCGCTCTTTCAGAAAACGCGTCGTTTGAAATCTACGTCGAATTCACAAAGCCGTCGTAGCCGGAGTGGCAACACTTCGGGACCTCATGCCCAGCCCGAGCTCTTGCGAGTCCGGCTACGGCATTGAATCTGCTCTACGCGATCAACTCGCTGATTGGAGTTCGCGACGGGTCGGCCATTGGCTGTTCTCGCCCGCCGATATCGAAGGCCTCGGATGATTCCAGACCGACGGCTGACAGATACGTGTGAAAAAGGTGGCCGTGGTCGACTTCCCGCTCAATCACCTTCGTGCCGTTCTCGTTTGTCTTCCCGATGATCCCTCCTGGCTGAACGTTCGCACCGCCGAGACAAACTGACCAGGCCGAGCCCCAGTGATCGCGTCCAAATCGAGCGTTAATCTTCGGCGTTCGACCGAACTCTGACATGACAACGACGAGCGTTGTTTCCAGCATGCCTCGTTCGTGCAGATCGTTGACCAGTGTCGAGAATGCCTGGTCGAACTCGCCGAGTTGCTCGAGGTGAAAATTGAAATTCTCGTTGTGCGTGTCGTAGTTCGAGTGCGAAACCTGGACAAACGGAATGTCGTTTTCGAGCAGTCGTCGTGCCATCAGGCAATGCTTTCCAAGATCGAACTTGCCGTACTTTTCATGCTCCGATGCCGGCTCTTTGTCGACGTCAAAGACGTCTCGCTTTTCCATCAACTGCAAAGCCTGTTCGTAGCTCTGAGTGTAGACGTCCGTTTCCGCCGTCCGACGTTGAAGAGAAAATCGGTCGTTGACTTTGCGGCGGAATGAATTTCGCAATGCGTCTGCAGACTCGGTCAGATTCTTAGCACGTTCTGAGTTTGCTGGTGGCTTCCCAGTCATCCCAACGCTGGCGTATTTCGGACCGAGATACGCCGCATCGCTACCTCGCGATCCGCCTGGCACTTTGATGTGTCCCGGGAGCGGATTATCAGAGCGTTCTAAAGCTTTCGCACAAACGGCTCCCAGATGAGGGTGCTCAGTGCCGGGCATTTTGTTTCGCCCGTAGGTCATCTGGTAACGCCCTTTTCCGTGGTCGTTATTCTTTGTGTTGATGCTGCGGATCAGCGACAGCTTGTCCATGTGCGTCGCCGTCTTCGGCAACAGTTCACAAATCTGAGTTCCAGGGACGGCCGTTTGAATCGCTCGAAACGGCCCACCGGTGTCGGTTTTCGGTTTTGGATCCCAGCTCTCAAGCTGGCTCAGTCCGCCAGACATGTAGACGACCAGAACGCGCATCCCGTTTTTCTTCAGCTGCTCAGCGGCAACAGGATTTGTGAGTGCTCCCAAGCCGCCAACAACGAAGCTGCCGGCCAGGCCGCCCAGAAACTGGCGTCGCGCAATGAGATGGTCATTCGACTGGCATGAGTAGTCGCACTTCATAATCCGGTCCTCAACGGTTAATGCTCAGCGATTGAATCGAAACTCGACCGACGTCAGCAATGCCCAGGCCATTTCCTGAATCGCGGCTGATCGGTCGTCTTTACGTTGTTCAAGGTAATTCGTAACTTCGCTAATCTCGTCGGCGCTCGGTGGCCGAGTGAAAGTACTCACATAAAGTTCTTCGGCGAGTGCTTTCGAATCTTCCAGTTTAAGCAGTCGGCCGGTCAGGTTATCACCCGACGGGGAGAGCCAGCTTCGGATTTCTCCGCCATTGGCGAAGAACAGAGCCTGTTCAACAGTGGCGAAAAATGCGTCCTGCGGCTGACCTTTCTGACTTCCGAAAAGCGTCACGAATCGCAAAACAGTCTTACTCAAAGACGTATAAGTTGCGGCATCTGCCTCACGATTCCGCTCGGCGAGTTTCGCAGCATCTTGTTGCTCCTCAGGCTTGAGCGGCTTCGCCTTGTTGAGTTTTGCAAGTTCCGCCGCACGTTGACGTTCGAGTTGGCCGGTTGCCTGAAGGATGCTCCAGCCAAGTTGCTCGGGCGTTAGCGGCTCGACAACGGCGATGTTGAAATGTGTGGACGCTTCCTTAATCACTTTATCCGACGACTCGTCAATCGTGAGTTTCGCCTGCTTAACTTGCGCCGTGAGACTCGCGACACTCGCGGCCAATTCTTTGGAACGGGCCTTCAACTTGCTGGTCTGATCGGTCGCCCGAGCGAATGCTGCTTTCGACGCGTCCAGTTCTTCTTGCGTTTTCAAAACGACCTTCTGTTCGGCGTCCGCTTTGGCTTGCAAGCCGGCGAGGTTACTACCGATTCGTTTCTGAGCAACATCGAGTCTCACGACCGCTTGAGCCAAATCAGTGTCATCGTTCAGAGCTTTCGCCGCTCCACGAGCACCTGCAAGAGAACCGTCAATCGAAGTCGCCGCAAGCTGCAGACTTGTGAGCTGTTTCTCCAATCCGGCCAGCGTTGCTTTGCTGGCTGTTGCCGCATTCGCTGCAGCTTTCATCTGCGTTTCCGAAGTCTGCCGCAACTTTTCGGCGGCTGCGTATTCCTTCTGCGCGGCCGTGTTCATTGGGCTAAGACTGGCAAGTGTTGGCTCGGCCTTAGCAAGCGAGTCTTCAGCAGCATCCAAATTCATGACGGTTTCAAGAAAACGAGCTCGGCGTTGGCTGTGCTGAGCCACTTCACGAATTCGACGAACCTCTTCGCGAAGTGCGACATGGACGGCACGTCGCTCTCGGACTTTCGTTTCGACGGGAGCAAGTGCCGCACGAGCTGGAGCAACCGGCTTATTGACTTCAGCAAGTTTTGCTTCGGCGGCCGCGGCTGCTTTCACAGACGCATCGAGCGTCGTTTTTAACTTTGTTGCCTCGGCCTCAAGCTTCGTCGCTTTGGTATCGATTGTCTTTGCTGACGTTGCGAGTTCTTTGTCATCAGCGATGGATGCCAACGCGGATTTCGCACTGTCAGCGGCAGCTCGAACCGCAACAGCTATCTTCTGTTTCTGATCGAACTTGGATTGGTCTACTGTAACTTTCGCAGAAGCGGCATCGCGTTTTGTGGCTTCGGCCTGGGCCGTCGTCATCGCTTTCTGCAGAGCAGTTCGCAACGGCTTCGCTTCGGCCAGCGCCTCGTCGAGCGATTCCAGAGCGGCATCAGCTTCCTCCCGTTTTGCATCAACCTCTGCATCTGCGGTTTTGACTTGAGCATTCAAGTCGGCCAGAAGTTTTGTCGCGACTGCCGAAGACGGCGCCAGGTCGGCGGGCAACTGCCACGACCTTTGGTACGTTTGCGATAAAGCGATTTCACGCAGCAACGTGGTAACATCGAAATTCGATTTTGCGAACTCGTTCCCGAGCAGGTCCAGTAACTCCGGATTCGTTGCGGGATTTTCAGAGTGGTGCTGGTCGACCGGATGAACGAGCCCTCGCCCCATCATCATCGCCCAAAGGCGATTGGCAATGTTCCGGCGGAAGAGCGGATTTTGTCCGGAAGAGATCAGCTCGGCTAGTTTTTCCCGGCGGCTGAACTTTGGAACAGAGCGAACATTCTTTGCCGGACGGATGCTGTATTCATCGCCGACCGCGAAGACCGGTTCGACAATCTCGACCTCACCTGGCAAGCGCGGTGAAGTGACAGCTTCTCGATCGGTGAACACTGACTTGAATGACGATTGTCCGCGGACTGTCTCGCCGATGAGGGCTGGCTTCTTAGCGTCTGGTCGAAATAGCGTCAGTTGATTAACAAAGCCAAACGTCCCGAAGTAATCGGTCTGGTGGTAGTCGTCGATCAACGGATGGTCGTGACACTGTGCACATTGAAGATCAATGCCCAGGAACATTCGTCCGATTTCTCGTGTCAGTAGGTTCGGTTCGACTTCCCGCTCGAGGAAAAATGCTGACGCCGCTCGCTGCTTCTCGTCAGTCCCGTCTGCGGACAGCAGAGTGTGGACAAGTTCGTTGTAAGGTTTCTTCTGCTGGAAGAACTCCTGTAACCACGCACGGAATTCGACGTTCTTCACATGCTTGTCAGCACGCCGCTCCATCAGCATGACATCGAATACGACAGCGAGATGCCGAAAGTAGTCTGGATTCGACATCAAACGATCAATCGCTCGCGCCCGCTTATCCGAAGTTTTGTCCGCAAGGAACGCTCGCGAATCGACGATAGACGGTATTCGCCCGGTCAGATCAAGAGTCACTCGACGCAGAAACGTCAGATCATCGACAACGGCACCACGCGGGCCGACTGCGGCGGTGTCTGACAATTGGTCAATCTGTGTGTGCAACGAGTCAGCTGCGGACGCGCGCGAAGCCACTCCGGACGTGAACCAGGTCGAAAGAACGAGGGTCCACGAAAGGATCGTGACCGCGCGAGGATAAGCTCCGGCAATGCTGGACATGGCGCGTGCTCGGAAGGAAGGAGTGAGGCGGGGCACCAGACTTGGACAGTCCGGCGTGTATCAGGTCGGTCGCGAATCAATCAGGGAAGGCTTATACGTTACCTGCCCGGGTTCGCAATCGTCAATTTCTCTTTGGATTTTGTGCAGCGAACATGCCGATTCAAGCGTTACAACCGGCTCTTCAAGCATCTCAACGAACACAATCGAAGAGTTGAAGTACCTCGCCAATCACAGTAAAACGACGCCCACAAAGGGCGATTAACTCAGCGGCTAGAGTGCCATCTTCACACGGTGGAAGTCGCTGGTTCGATTCCTGCATCGCCCATAAGAGCGGTCTCACAAATTGGTGTGGGGCCGCTCTTTTTCTGTTTGGATGCGTAATTTGTTGCATCGCTGGCCCGACTAATTTGCCGTATCCCGGACTCCGTACCGCTTGGTTCCGCCTCAGACTGCAGCGCTGAGTGCAGCGCTTTTTCAAAGTGAGCGTCAGTAACCTGCAGGTAATGACGTGCTGCGATTCGCTCCGTATTCCCAATCCATGCACACACGACGTGTAGTGGGTGATCTTCGGCCAGTTCTGTTTCACGGCTCGATCGCAGGTTTTGCCAGATCCGCGGCCACGGTTCGAAGCCAGCGCGACGAATAATCTTGCTGAACTGAGTTCGAAAGTTGACCCCGTGCCAGTTGCCGGCTGCGTTCAGGACGGAATCAGGCCGATGTCGACTGATGACGAATTCTGTTCCTTCGTCGGCCTGATCCCAGGCATCCCGTAATGGTTGGACAAGCTCTGGAAAGATGGGGATGTCCCGTGTTCCCTCGGTTTTCGTGATGCTCAGTCTTTGGAGCGGTAATCCGAATTCGCTGCAGATCCCAATCGATGTCACACCATTTCAGAGACAGCGCTTCGCTTGGAATTCGCAATCCTCCATAGCGTGCGAGAGCGATCAGGAGCCGCCACTCAGCGTCAGGAGCGAACTCGATGATGCGGTCGATCGTCGTGCGGTCGATAAATTGCTGCTTCTTTGAATTGCTTTTCACGCTGGCATCGAGGTCTTGAAACGGGTTTGACGAAACCAAGCGATGCCTCACGGCACTGCGGAAGAAAGTCTTTGCCATACCACAACGTCGATTGACTGACGCTTCGGATGGAAGTTCCTGAATCAGGTACCGGCGGAAGTCGTCAGCATCGCCCTCCAGTGATATCAGGAACTGGTTTTTGTTCACCGAAAAACTCGACGAGGTTGCGACGAGTGTGCCCGTAGAATGTCCGTGTGGCCGGTTTGACATCCGTGCGTTTGGTGATGTAGCCGTCCAGAAATTCCCCAAGTAATGCTGGCTGGTCCTGCTTGGATTCAACCTCGTCCGGAACTTCGCGAGGTTCGAGCAACCCAAACTTCACCAGCTTCTTGTGCAGGCGATCGTCTAATGCTTTCAGGAAGTTAAGCGTGTCACCTGGAATTTTCTCACCAAGCCGTCGGGCTTCGACAAGGTTGTCCAAGTGAGCATAGAAGGTCCCAGCCTTTGTCTTTGAGACATTACTGAGGCGGATGGTGCGTCTGACTCCGTTCGGATCAACAAACTGTTTAATCGCCTTCTTGGTCTTGGCGTCATATTTGTGCTCAGCCATCGCTATGCCTCCTGACGACGAGTTCGTCGCGGTTTCTTTGGTTGGACGACAACTTCCAATCCGAGGTACTGGCAGAGTTTTTCGACGGTCTCTACGGACGTTCCACCCTTGCCGTTCATGAGCCGACTTAAGTGGCCTTGATCGATTCCGGTATCCTGAGAGATGCGATACCTGGAAACCCCACTGGCTTCAATCGCTTGTCGTATCTGGTTGAGTAGTTCGCTCACTGCATCTCCTTGTCTTAGCGTCAAGCGCCATTCATCATCGGAATACTTGATTAAAAGTCAACACCCAAAACATCGCGTTTCGGATTTGATGGGAGTTCGTCATCGAGATTCGCATCGCTACAGGACTGACTGGACGAGCTGGACGCAGTCTCATGTCGAGCTAGCTTGATGAGCCTCGTACGCTGAGTGCTGGCCTCGCGGTCAAATGTCACGTCGATCCCAACTTTGCCTAATGATGGCGCGGCACGTTTGAGACGTCCGCTTAACACCTGCGGATTCTTTGGCCAGTCTTTCGGGGGACTAGAGCCTGACAGTTCTTCAAGAAGTTCGGTCGCCGTCCCAATCCAGTTGGCTCGCATTGTTAGAAAAGAGCGAACAGCGTCGGCAACATTGTCAGAGTCGACCACCGTTTCCGCGATCCGCGTTTCCTGTTCCAGATACGTCTCAAACAAACTTCCGTCCATTGCGTCCAGTTCGTCCAAAGCTGCCAGGACGAGCGCAAAGTCTGCCATGCGGGGCAGCTTGGTTTGATCGGTTGACGAAGGAGTGCCCATCACACCAACGACCAGGTCAAGGATTGCTCCAAGAATTGCTGGCTTCACGTGTTCGAATTGAGTACCTAAGGCCGTTTCGCTAAGCCGTGAACCGCGATCGATCGGCTCCAAGTCGATCATCAACAGCCGCTCGCCGAGGTCGCCTCGCAGTGCTCCTGGCGTCGATTGACGTTAGAAGCACACAGCGTCGGAAGCTAACAGCCCGTTGAAGAACGCTGGTTGTTGCTGGTCATAAGGTGCAGGTTGGTGTGAGAAATTTCGGGCGGTGTTGATGGTCGTGGACTCGGTGGAATGGGTTGGTGCGACTGAGGAGTCGCTGGGAACGTTTCAGGGCGGCTTGAAGTGGCGAAAACATTGAGATCAGCAGTCCTGGGAGACCCGCGAACTCTCGGGGTTTGCCGCTGCCCAGTAGTTTTCGCAGGATCAGACCGAGGTTGTGAGCGGCGACTGTCAGCCGGACTTTCTTGCGGTTGTTCTCCAGGCCTCGCAGCCGGGTGCGGCGGGCCCCTCCCGTTTCGCAGACGTGAGCGAAGCTTCTTTCGACACGCTCGCATCGCAGTTTCTGCAGACGCTTGTTGCGTTCGCCTTTCAGACGACGGCGGTTGGCTCGGTACGCGACTTCGTAATCAGCGGGCTTGTCCGTCCAGCGACGGTTCGGACCATCCGGCTCGCAGATGTATGTTCGCAATTCGTCCGCCCGGGACTTCGCTAGCGTTTCGTTTTTGTGGTAGCCCTTGTCGCCGACGACCTCTTTGATTGCCGCGTCGCTGTCGGCCTGCTGCACGTTGCCTTGAGCGGTGTTGACGCTGTCCAGCAGCGTCTTACCGTCGGACTCGTTGCCGTAATAGATCTCGGCAGACAGGATTGCTTCAGTCTCAAGGTCGACCGTGTGTTCCTGCTTGTACGACAGATGCGTGTGGCCCTTCTTCATCTTCATAATGCGGGCGTCAGGGTCGCTTGAACTTTGCCAGTCCTGATTGGACGCCTTCTTGCCTTTGCGTTTTCGATCGAACTTCCGCAGGTCGTCGTCGCTGTTGATTTCGACGCCGTCAGCTTCGGCCAGACCGAGGACGTACGCTTCCCAGTCCTCGCCGGTGTCCCGCCGCACGATCGACTTCATCGCCGCGTTGGCTTCCAAAAGAGTTGAATCGACACCGACAGTCTTGCCTTTCAACAGCCCGTGTTCTTCGACCAGCGACAGCACGAATGCAAAGACCTGCTCGAACACTTCCAGAGGAAGTCGCTGACGGATGCGCGTCAGGCTCGAATGCTCCGGGGTGTTCTCATGCAATTCGTACCCAAGAAACTTCCGCAACGACAGGCTGTCCCGACATCGCCACGCAATGCCTCGCTGAGAATCGATGCCCTCAAAGTACCCCACAAAGATCATGCGGAAGTAGATGCCTGGCGGAATGCCGGGACGACCACCTTCTTTGTAAAATGGCTCGCACAACGACTCGGCAAAGTTGTCGAACTCCCCGTCGCGGAGCACACGATTCAGGGCGTCGTAAAACACATGCCCGATCGAAGCTGGCAACTTCGCCGTCGCCACCCAAAGTTCCTGCTGCCGCTCCGTTCGACGCTGACCAAGTGCCATCTGTAATTCTCCATTGCTCAATCTCAAGACCCGGAGCAGGATAGCGCGAACTCATATTCAGTCCAGGTCAGTTGGCCAGCTTTTTCAACGGGCTGCTATTAACTGAGGTGGCACATTCAGAGGAGCGGGTTTGCATGGCGAGTACGAGTTCTCACAGCTCGCCATGCTGAGTCGAACGACGGTGAAACGGCTTCAGGGTGACCAGTAAGGGATACAACACTCCAAAGCCTTTGGTCCTGGGACTAAAGGGAAGCGAGCTGCCAAAGCCTTCTCCCAAACGATCGAGGCGCAACTCAAGCTCGCTACGTATCACCGCAAGGATCTCACAATGTGGGCATTGGCTGCTGCCGGAATGGAATAGCCTTCATCAGCAATCAGCTGGACGACGTCCCGCCTGAACTCGTCGGAATACGGACGCTGTTTCGAGCGATCAGGAGCGTCGCTCAATGATTGAGAAGTGGGCTTGCTCATGAAAATCAGGCCTTTCAAAATGAACAGACAGTATTGCCCGTCCCTGTCCGTTTTCATGGGCTGCCGCACAATGAGATACGCATGGATCAAGCAGCATCGTGACTCGTTTGCAGTGACGTCGATGTGTCGAACTCTCAATGTCAGCACGAGCGGATACTACAGGTGGCTGAAGGCCGGGCCAGGCTTGAGGGCTCAACGGTCGGCTCGAATTCGTACATCAATCAAGAAGGTGTACGACGAGTCGCACGGGATTTATGGCAGTTACAAAATCGCTGATCGACTCAAGGAAGATGACTCTCTGGAAACAGTCTGTCGCAACACAGTCGCAGCGGCGATGCGGGAAATGGGACTGAAAAGCAAAGTCTCAAAGAAATTTTCGCCAACGACAACTGTTTCTGATCCTTCAAATATGGCGGCACCGAACGTTCTGAATCAGTCCTTCAAAGCAGGTGCTCCGAACAGAAAGTGGGTGTCACGTATCTACCGACCGCAACCGGCTGGGTTTATCTGGCTGTTGTCCTGGACTTGTTCAGTCGCAAGGTTGTCGGTTGGGCGATTTCCGAAAGTCTCGCCACGCCGTTGGTCAGCTCAGCTCTTCGTAACGCTGTTGAATCGCGGAAGCCTGACACGAACGGCCTGCTTCATCACAGCGACCGAGGCTCGCAATACACCAGCGCTGACTACCAGCAAACTCTCAGAACACTCAACATGACCTGCTCGATGAGTCGTACTGGGTGTTGTTACGATAACGCCGTCATGGAACGTTTCTTCTGGTCACTTAAGCACGAATGGACGAAGTTCGAAACCTTCGAGGACATCACTCAAGCAAGACTCAGCGTCTTCCAGTACATCGAAACGTTCTACAACTCCAAGAGAATTCATCAGACCCTCGGATACAAAACACCTGACGAATTCGAAGAACAACACCAAGCAAAGCTTGCCGTCTAAAAACTAATTCAGGTGTCCATCCCAACTGGGCAATCGCAGTCTCGATAAGCAACGTCAGAAACACATCTGACAAATTTTGCAGTTACCAGAAGGCCGTAATCTGGGCGATGTTTCGTTCGGCACCTGAGTGTTCCTGCTCTGCGCCGTTCCAACCAAACTGTAGGCCAGCACGGCCGCGGAAGAATCGAGTTTTCGCGAGTTCATAAGTGGCATCCTGCGACTTTCCGACTCGAATGCTTTCGTCGAAGTAGCGGCGAGCCTTTTCTCCCCTGCCCTGCATGGCAAGCAAAGTTCCCATTTCTCGAAGCGCCTGTGCTCGGGACGTGTGATAGAGCTTCGTGATCCACAGGGCCGTTCTGGCGGCTTTGATCGCAGCCTTGATCGCTTTCCGCTGCGAAGCACCTTTTGGTTCTCGCTCGGCGACAACTCTTAGCGCCTCGGCTCGCCAGGCGTAGCCGCAGTAGATGTACGGGTTGCGAAACATCTTTCTCCAGGCGTAATCGAGACCGTCTTTGAGCCACTTGGCGGCTTCGATCGGGTTGTCCTCACGGATGAGTTTTTCCAAACCGCGAGCCTGGATGACCGCGCTGGTCGACAAGGGATCGCATCGCTCACGCTTGAGTTCTGATTCGATCGTACCTTCAGGCAGACAATGTGGAGAAGTCGGAGCTCCAAAGAGTACGGCGCACGCGACCGCCATGTAGTCGCCGGTGTCATAGCCGACTCGCAACACCGTCTGAGCTGTTCTGCACGCCTCTTCCAACTGGCCGAGGTAGTACGTCGGGACGCTTACCAGAATGCGTGCCATGTTGGCTTCCCAGACGTCGCCAGCTTCGTCGAGCAATCGCACGGCTTCCCGCCCGTTTTCAACGGCCTCGCGGAATCGTCCTGCTGTGGTCAGCGACATCGTTTTGAAACTTCTCGCTTGCCCCTGGCCGAAACGGTCACCGTTGGCTGTGTGGATTTCATTTGCTCGGTCAGCGTATCTGGCTCCACGCTCGGCCATCGGTATGGCGGTCATGACGACGGCGTGGTACGCGTAAGCACGGCCGAGTTCCTGGCCGGGGCGATACTTCTCTGCCAGATTCATGTGACGCAGGTGAGTCCACAGAACTGGAACGGGCCCCCTTGAGAAAAAGTATGGATAGCCGAGTCCGTCGTGTAGAGCTGCTCGAAACAACTCAAGAGATCCGGCCACCGTGCCAGGTGATCGATTTCCTGTGAGAGTACGTGGAAACCACGTATGCAAAATCTGAATGGCGCCTTCTCGCGAGACGGCAAGAAGCTGCTTGAACATGTTCGATGGAACAGGGCTTCCCGTCGCTTTAAGTGCTCGATGAAAGTGAGCACTGGAACTATCCATGTCTCCCGTCTTGTAACCGACCCAGCCACGTTTGCTGTCGACTCGAGCCTGAACCAGGTTTCCTTCGGCGAGCTGTCGAGCCGTCTCCAGATGCAGGTTCCCGCGATCGTACTTTCCGCGCATGACCAGCACGTCGCCCAGCCCTTCGGCAATGCGAAACCTTAGTGCTGGACGCGACAACTGAATTTCGGCACCTCGTCGCGCAATATCAAACTGCTGCTCAGCGACTTCGTACGCGTTCTGAGCCCACGCCCGCTCTGCGGCAATTAATGCGTAAGGAAGTGCTCGCTCAGTCTGTCCCGCGGCGTCAAAGAACCAGGCCAGATCGGACACTCGTTGCCACTGCCGTCGCGATAGAGCCATCGCCTGGCCAGGTTCTTCGAAGTCTGACGTACTTCGAATATGCTGATCGATGTCCGACAATGTGAACCCGCACTCCTTCTCAATCACTTCCGCGATGTTGAAGTTATGCTTGCTGACTTTCGTTGCAGAAAGGTGATCAACCACAGATTCACGAATCCGGTCGTGGTATGTTTCGACCAGCGTTTGACCGTCACGCTCCGTCGTCCGAATGAATCCGTTGGTGCGTAGCTGAGCCAGCAAGCTTGGCCCGTTCGCGATGTCGATTGATTCGTAGGCTTCCGTCGCACTCATCGGGCGACCGCTAACGGCGAAGACTTCCAATAGCCGTCGTGTTTCGATCGGCATGCGGGTAACGCGAGACCAGATAACCTCGTCCAGTTCCAAGGTTCCTAATGCCGAAGCTGTGTCGTGCTTGACGTGTTGCGCAAGTTCCCAGACGAAGAATGGTGAACCGCCAGACTCGCTGGCAATTCGCTCTGCTATTTTCTGAGACTCAAAACTGTCCTGGCCAATCAGCATCAGCGCCAGTCTGCTGGCGTCGTCGGTCGACAGTTTGTCTACGGCGAGATCGTAGCGATGCGGATGTTCTTTCCCTTTCTGATAGGCATTGGCCAGTGTCTTCAGCGCGGAACTGTTGCCGACATCTTCCCGACGATACGAACCGAGCAGCAACAACGGCGGACATTCGGGAGGACGAACCAGGTCAGCCAGAACGTTCGAACTGTCATCATCTCCCCATTGAAGGTCGTCAATGTAAAGCACCACCGAACGTCGAAACGACACCTCGGTCAGCAACTCGCGAAGTGATGTCACGGCTCGCTGACGTAACTCATTCTGATCGGCAGCGGCGATTGTTGGCTTGCCTGTTTCATCGGCGGCTCCCGGCACTTGCCCGAAAACAGGAAACAGACGGACCAACGGCAGCGTGTCCTGCGGCATCAGCCGAGCGGACTCGTCAGGCGCCAGCTCAGAAAGAAAGAGTGCAAGCGCATCAATCAGACTGTCGAGTGCTTTGAAAGGTACGGACTCCTGTTCGTAGCAACGGCCTTCCAGCAGAATGGTCTCGTCGTCCCTACGCAACCGATCGAGAAACGTATTAATCAGAACGCTCTTGCCCATCCCGGAGAAGCCATGCACGAAGACGCTGCGAGTGGCTCCTTCCATCACTTCCGCAAGCGACTGATTCAGCACATCGAACTGACGTTCCCGGCCCACAAGATCGACCGTCGCCACCGCCGTTGACGTGCCATCAAGGTGATCGGCAAGCGTGTCAGCCCCGATGGCATGCAGAACTTCTGTGACGGTCGGTCGATCTGCAGGCTCGATGGCCAGCAATTTCATGCACAGATCGTTCAGCTCCAACGGAATACCGTCTCGCCGTTGATTCGGCGGCATCGGCACTTCCATTTGCTTTCGAAGCATCACCTTGACACGCCTTCCTTCGAACGGAAGGCGTCCAGTTAGCACTTCGTAAAGCATCACACCGACAGCGTACCAGTCGCTGGCCGCAGTCAACTGACGACAAGCCGCTTGCTCCGGCGCCATGTACTGCGGCGTTCCCTGTATCGCCTTTGGCATCCGTCCATCTTCGTCTCTCGTAATCTCAGCGATCAGTCCGAAGTCCAATAGAACGAGACGTCCCTCTGTTGTGACGAAGACATTTGACGGCTTGATGTCACTGTGCAGTTTTCCGGCGCGATGAAGTTCGTTCAGGCCAATCGCGAGTTGCCTGATCGCGTCGCGAAGTCGATTCAATCGTGGCTCGGTTAGGCGAAGCGTGCCGGACGACGCAAGCGCAGCCGGAGCGTGCCCGAGCGGCGTGTCGAGTGCTTCCAGTTCCGACCAGATGTATTCGAGAAACTCGACACCCTTCAGAAGCTCCATCGTGAGGCACCAAGTCGTACCGTCGGAGTGCAGCTCGTAAAGCGACGCCAGATTTGGGTGTGCAATATCAGAGAGTCCGCGAAACTCATGTTTGAATCTGGCCAGGTCGTCAGGCCCCATCCGCAGCAAAGTCTTCAGCGCGACATCTGCCTTCAATTTTTCATCGTGGGCACGATAAACGACCCCCATGCCACCGCGGCCAAGCTCTTCCATAACCCTGACGCCGGAAACGGCAGGCGGCTTAAGCACATTCTTCGCATTGTCACGTGGTGTGTCCTGGGTAACGTCGTCGTTACCACGCGATTGCGATGTCAGACTGGGGCCGGATGGATGCTCGACTGACGAAGCCTGACTCTCCGGTTTGAAATCCATTGTCAGTGCGAGATCGACATCCGTGCCAGAAATGTCGTCGCGCCCGGTTTCGTCGCCACTACTCTTTGAGAAGTCCTCCTCTAAGAGCTCGGACAGTCGCTCCAACGACATGTTCTGCGTCGCGACTCTTTCCAGATCCGAACCAGTCGCACTCTGCGGAACGTGCATGACCGCCAGACCGAAGTTTTCGGTGTCGCGATTGCCGCGGTCTCGCACGTCCGCACCGCATAGCGGGCACGTAAATTCAGTAGACTCGGAAGGATTCCCGGGGAGGCTTAGCTTATGGCCGTGCTGGCATGTCAGAGGCTGCGACATCTGAGAACCCGAAAAGAAGCGAAGCATGGCCACACACTACTGATCGATCGACTCCGGCCCGCGTGAACGACTGAAGTCTTTGCAATGCTAGCGATGTTTACCCGTGGGAGTCACGATGCCGACCAATAACCATCACGTTGCACTTCCAAATGCCTTCATGACTGCTTTGCAGTCAACGTGACAAAAGCAGACCGTTCCGTTCATGCCGAGACGCGAAACCGGCGATGACGCCCCCGTCAAAAACACGACATTATTAAGGCCGAGCCAGCGATCGATCGCCCCGGTATTGATATTCACCGCCTGGACATTCCTGGCAGGGAGCACGGTAATACTTCGGTTGAAGACACCGGACCGGGCAAAGAGGCGGCTGGTAGTGATGACGTAAACGGTGTTCTGCCAATTTAAGAATCTGCAGTAACCGACGAAGGCGAATGTGAGGACCGCTAGAAATCCCAACAAGCCAGTCTGGATGGAGACGGCAAGACTTACCACGACTCCAATAAGTCCAGTGGCTCCCAGATTTACATAGAGGACGAATCGTTCCGGGTTGCTGCTGAAGACTATTTCTTCGTTCTCATTTAGAAGCTCAAGCAGGTCCTGCGGAATCGGAGTGATCGTGCCTGCTTCAGAGTCGACATCCAGATCGGGCTCTAAGCCGTCTTCAGACAATGGCTCATCGCTCGCGATATCGAGTGATGGTAAATCTGACTCTTCCGACTGAGCGTCTTCGTTTGCATCGACGACAGACTCCATCTGGGTCAGCAATGACGTACGCATGGACGCAAGATCGTCACGTTCATCGGACGCGAGGTCACATTGCTCAAGCTGATCGATAACCCCGAGAGCGCTTGCCGGATCATCAGACTGCATCTGATCTCCCAGTCGGGACCAGAGGTCTGTCATGTGAATCTTTGCCGACGTGTCGTCATAGTCCAAAAGCGGAGCAGGTGAAGCAGCCTCTTCATCCAGAGTCATCGTTGCCAGGCGTTGCCAGGGACCATCTTCAGCCTGGGCAATCAAGGATCGATCGGAGATCTTTCCAGAGTTCTGCAGTACGTCCAATTGCTCTTTGGAGTACGGCCCCTTCACTCCTGTCTTTACTTTGACCCAGTAGGACATCAATCCGCTTTCAACTTCCCGCCTCGGCTTCGTGATCGATCGAACGGTCACGTAACCATACGGCTCTGAATCAAGAGACGACCTGCATGAAACCGTAGAGTCTATACAGTTGAGGAAGAGATTTTCGACACGACCCCGACTCTCGATTTCCGAGCCAGGAAAAATGCAGGCCGTTCGTTGAGCTTGACCCGACCGTCCCGTACGCCATCGCTCGTACTGATTGATGCAAAGCTTGCCGGTGGTAAGATGCGGAATTGCGTTCCGCTGAAGTCAAAATTGGCGGAAGCTCTTTCCCGTGTCGCGTCCATCATTTAATACAAGTCAGAGTCGAGCTATGACCTCAACGGCACACCCAACAATCAGCGTTCAGGAACTCGCCCAAAAGGCATCCTCGGGCTCCGAGATTGATGTGATCGACGTCCGAACTCCGGTCGAGTATCGCGAGGTCCACTGCTCGTACGCACGGAATTTTCCACTCGAATCACTCGACCCAACGACGGTCGCCGCTCAACGCTCTGACAGCGATCAACCGCTGTACGTCATCTGCCTTTCGGGAGCCCGCGGCGAAAAAGCGTGTGCTGCGTTCGCTGCCGCAGGTATTACAAACGTTGTCAACGTCACCGGAGGGACACGTGCCTGGGACGCCGCAGGGCTGCCTGTTGTAAGAGGCAAAAAAGCGGTCTCGCTGGAACGTCAGGTTCGAATCGCGGCCGGGTCATTAGTTCTGGCTGGTTCGACCGCTGGTTACTTCGGTCCCGAGTACTGGATCGGCCTGCCAGCTTTTGTGGGAGCCGGGCTGATATTTGCTGGCATCACCGACACCTGCGGCATGGGCATGATCCTTGCAAAGATGCCGTGGAACCAGGTCAGCGACGCCTCGTCCGATCCACAATCTTGCGACAGAACATAGCAACTCATCGACACGGTCGGCTCCAAACGCCCTGACACCCGTTTCAACGATGCGTACTTAAGCATGCAAGCCAAGGTCTCGCATGCTTACTTGCTGCGGCCGTTCTCCGTTTGCAAAAAGAAACTCCTGGGTAATTCATTCGCCAGGAAGTAGCATGTCGCCCAGCCCTATTCGCTCCAATCTGGAGAAATCTATCCGAGATGGAACATGCCTTCCCATCGCGATTCGAGCCGGAGTTTCTATCCACTGGTGAGACAATCACCCTGTGGCTCGCAGCGTTCTTTGCCGCGGGGGCACTGGTAGGATTGTGCCTGACTTACTCAGCCAAGCCATCACCCAAACTGGTCAGTTTTTGGTTTGCTGCCGCGGCTGTTTCTCCGTTCGGACTGTGGTTGGCACATGGAATCTTCGAAAACAACTGGCGACATGCGGCGGGTGCAAGCCCTTGGCTGAATGCGAGTTTCTGGGCAGTTCTGACAACGTCGATCATTGGAGCGTTTCTTGCCGACATTCGTTTGGCAAAAGCAGGTCGGCAGCCATGCTTGTATCGGATTCTGAGGTACAGCCTCTGCATCGCCGCGACCATCTGCCTGCTCATGTGCCTGTCATGGTGTTTTACCCCTGCTATCAGCGAGGCACCACTTCCAGCACGCAGATCTCGATGCAAAAATAACCTGAAACAGATTGCGGTAGCGCTGCACAACTACCACGATGCCTACAGCACGTTTCCGGCTGCTCAAATCAGCACTCCACCCATCAGTTGGCGAGTCCAGACACTGCCATACATCGATCAAGAACGCCTGTGGAATGATTATGTTCCGGAGAAACCCTGGGACTCGGAAGCGAATGAACGAATTGCGAAGACTCAGGTTTCAGCCTTTAAATGTCCGTCGCGAAAACACTATGACAACGACAAAGATAATCGCGAACGCTTCTACACAGACTACACAATGCTTACCGGCAACGAAGCATTTTCAGGCCACAATACGTCAACGCGGATGCGGGACATTACTGATGGGTTGTCGAATACCCTCGCCGTTGTTGAGTCGGCGGGTCTTAACATCGTCTGGACTGAGCCTCGGGATGCCAACACAACTCGGCAACCATTTGCGATCAACTATTCTGGAAACGAACAATACGACTCTGAAGGCATCGCATCATCCTGGCATGGCCCAGGTGCACATGCTCTATTTGCTGACGGAGAGATTAGATTCCTCTCCGAGAAGCTCGATCCGAACGTGCTGAAGGCACTCACAACAAAGAACGGCGAAGAAGAGATTCCGTGGCCAGAAGTTGAAAAACGTTGACCTTGAAACATCACTCAATCACGAGCTCATTCACGACTTGTGGCCGACGGCTTTTCCGTCTGCGGAGTCACGCTCAACTGGTGGAGCGTGTCGAACTGCGTTCCCGTGTTTGTCGTGAACCGGACGTGGGCGGCAATGTTACGACTGTCAGAGTTTTCCGGCAGTGGGATTATGATGCGGAAGCCTCGCCCGACAACGCCGTTGTACCAGAGGGATTCGGACTCCACCTCGGTGAACGATGCGGCCGCCACGTCCTCTTCTCCAGCGGGGCGTGAAATGTCCGTCAGACGGACTGCAAGCTGTCCGGACACTTTATGGATCTCGCCTGAAGAATCCTTCGGTGCAATGAGCAACGAAATCAGTTCGTCGCCGGGAACATTGTCGCGATCCAGGCCGCCGCTTAGCAACGGGGCTACTTCGATGCGGCCGATCCTCGCTGTCGAATGAGCAGTTTGCACGATCTCAGGCGATGGCTTCAGTTTGACGAGTTCGTCACGCAGGATTGAAGCTTCACGTCGAGCAACGTCGCGGTCAGATTCGACCTGCTCAAGAGACGAGGCAAGACGGTCAATGGACGACTGTTGATCACGAAGCCGCGCTTCCAGCTCAACGGCTCTGCGAACGGAAGCACTCTGGCAGCCAGTCAAACACAAAAGGCTCACGCAAGCGAGGAACTGCGCAAGACGAACGCCGGGCGAATTGAGTTTTCGAGGCGTCATCCTTGACGACCTTCAACATCAGGTTATCGACGACTATTAACTAGCCTTCGCTGGGCGAATTCGGGAGTCGTTCCAGAACGTTGTCGATCAAGCCGTACTTCTGAGATTCTTCAGCCGACATAAAGTTGTCGCGGTCTGTATCTTCTTCGAGTTGTTCCAGCGTCTGGCCGGAATGCTTCAGAAGAATTTCATTCAGCTTACGCTTAATTCGAATGACTTCTTTGGCGTGAATCTCCAGCTCAGTTGCCGTTCCCTGCATCCCCGCCAACGGCTGATGGATCATGATTCGAGCATTGGGCAGAGCGTTTCGTTTGCCCGCGGCTCCGGCTGCCAGCAACACGGCCCCCATACTTGCGGCCTGCCCCATGCAGTAGGTGGCCACGTCGCAACTGAGATACTGCATCGTGTCGTAAATGGCCAAACCAGCAGTCACTGACCCACCGGGCGAATTGATGTAGAAGTGGATGTCCGCTTCGGCATCTTCGAACTGCAGGTAAAGCAGCTGCGCGACAACCAGATTTGCCGACACTTCGTTGACGTTCGTGCCAAGGATGATGATTCGATCCTTGAGCAGCCGGCTATAAATGTCCATGGCGCGTTCGCCGCGCCCGGAATCTTCAACAACGATTGGTACAAGATTGCTCATCACGTGCTCGCTTCCATCCTGACGGCGAACGATTGACTATTTGGACTTAGACTCGGCCGGCTTGTCAGCGTCTGGTTTCATAAGAATGTCGTCGACCAGACCGTACTCTTTCGCCTCGACGGCGGTCATATATCGGTCTCGCTCGGTGTCTCTGGCGATCGTCTCGACCGGCTGGCCAGTGTGGCTGGCCAGCAGCTCGTTCAACACCTGCTTGGTGTCGAGAATGTCTTTCGCCTGAATTTCGATGTCCGAAACCTGGCCGCCGACTTCGCCGTGCGGCTGGTGGATCATCATCTTCGAATGCTTCAGGGCAAAGCGTTTACCCTTTGATCCACCGGCGACAAGAATAGCACCACCGCTGGCCGCAAGGCCGACGCAGTATGTCGCGACTTCGCACTCGATGAACTGCATCGTGTCATAAATTGCCATCGTCGAAGTCACAGAGCCGCCTGGCGAATTCACGTAGAGGTGAATGTCCTGGCCGCGACTTTCGGACTGCAGATACAGCAGCTTCATCACGATGACGTTGGCAACGGCGTCGTTAATCACACCATCCATAAAGATGATGCGGTTTTCGAGCAGCAGGTCGCCGATCCCCATATTTCGCTGGCGAGCGACGTCGCGCGAATTTTGAATCGGAAGGCGGTCAAACATTAGAGAATCCCTTCTTCTCGTCAACAGCTTCCTGTTGTGATCTGTCGTTTGATGATCTGATGCGGTGGATATCGCAGAGGGCATCCACGCGTCAAGGCGATCATTACGCCAAACACTCCGTTCGCGTTGGCAAGTGTCGCCGAGTTGGACTTCTCGACAGTTACGCCGATGTTTCTTTCGCAGACTTCGCTTTCGCCGCCGAGGTTCGAGCAAACATCACGTTGCAGATTGTGTCGTCGACAGCTTCGACGTCGAGATCGCCGACCAGATCGTCTTCCATCTCGACTTCTTCGTACTTCGCTTTATCAAGAGCGACGTCGACAGCCTTTCGTTCGCGAATCTGAGCTTCCAGGTTCTCAATGACTCCAGTCTTGACGAGACGAGCTCGCAGACGGCGAGGTGTTTCGCCGCTCTGGAAGGCCATCATCATGATTTCCATTTCGACGTCCTGCGGTGAAACTTCGATGTTTTCTGCAGTCGCAATGGAATCGAGAATGAAGTGTTCTTTCATAGCCTGACGCGTGACGGAAACCGAACGCTGGCGAAGATCATTTTCGCGAGCCTGGATTTCTTTCGGCGTGTAGCCAGCTTGCTGCATCTCAAGGATTTCGCGATGCAACGCGTTTTCGACCTGTTTCAGGACAAGTTCTTCCGGCAGTTCCCAATCAGCAGATTCGCCGATGGTTTCGAGAAGCTGCTCACGAGCTGACTGCCGCTGCTTGTAGGTAACCTGCCGCTCAAGAATGTCTTTGACTTCTTCGCGAAGCTTCTCGGCTGACTCGACGCCAATTCGGTCGAGCAATTCGCTGTCCAGCTCTGGAAGTTCGAGTTTCTGGACTGAAGAAACCGAGATAACGGCTTTCAGCTTTTCGCCACGCATCGGGACGTATGGTGCTTCGCTGGAAATCGTGAATTCTGCCTCACGAGAATCCCCAGCTTTTGCACCGGCCATCACGCTGCCGAAATCGCTGATTTCTGCGTCTTTGAAACGCAGAGCCGGCTGAATGCGAAGCGATAGCCCAGCCATATCCCGGACTGACGTGCCTTCATATTGGAAGTCGATCGACACGGCGACGTAATCGCCAATCGCCGCTCCATCGTCGTGATCGGCCTTTTCCCCGTATTCCAGCAACATCTGGTCGATGTATTTCTGAATGTCGTCGTCCGAAACTTCCTGGCTTGGCCGTTTCAGTGTCAATTCACCGAAGTCTGGCAACTGCACGTCCGGGCGAACTTCAACGTCGAACTGATATTCAAAATCACCAGCATCCGGAATCTCAAGCGTTTCGACGTCCATGTCCGGTTCGTTGATCGGATCGATTTCGAACTCTGCGGTCAGTTGCTCAAGGCTTTGAACAAGAACCCGCTGTTTGAGTTCGTCTGCGAGTTCCTGACGAAACTTCGACTGAACCAAACCCCGCGGCACTCGACCAACCCGGAAGCCAGGAACACTCGCCTTGGAAGCAAATTCGTCCAACGTTCCGTTTCGAACGATGTTGATTTCAGCTTCGGGTACAACGACGGAAATTCTTTTCCGACAAGGACCTGCGTCAGCGATATCGACTTTGAGATCCATTTTCGGCGGAAGCCCCAAAGCCTCAACGTCGACTTCGGATTCTTCTGCAACAGCACCAGTGTTTTCAGTGTCACTCACGGAGAGGTTCCTCAGCGAAGGCGGTCAGCCAGAATGGCTATCAGCGACAGAAGCCGACGCTCCCCGTATGCACTGGCAGAAGATTGCACTGGCTGAAAGCGAAATGCCGTGCTGGTCTAGGCTGACCTGAAGCAATTCAAATGCGTACTAACAAAAAGCGGGAGACGGGATTCGAACCCGCGACATCCACGTTGGCAACGTGGTGCTCTACCACTGAGCTACTCCCGCGACAAACTTTGGTTCTGCCATGAGTGGCAGAAGGCCGTGATGTTACGTCTCAGCCAAATTCCGGTCAAGTTTGGCCGATCGCTCTCAGGAAAAAGAGAGGAGACCGGTCAGCAACCGTCCAACTGGAGGTCACTACTTGCACTGTCAATCGGCAAAACCGGGACAAAGCTCCTGCGGAAATGGCCCGCTCGGTTGAGATTCAGGCGGTAACAACTCTCGGACGTATCGGCGACGAACAACCTGAACCCCGCAGGTTATTGTTGCAAGCCTTAAACACGCTGTTCGAGTACGGCTCGCTTGAAATACAGTCACACGCAACTGAAATTAGATTTCCGCGAGAAAAAACGAAAGCCCGCCCCGAGTGCAGAGACAGTCGACAATGCCAGGTTTCGCAGGTCAGGCAGAGAAGACGTTTAACGGTACCCCGGGGCGGGCCTCTATCGGATATATCGAGATTGGGACCAGTTTGCGGACGTGGTTTACCGCGAAATTCGCAATTCCGAGCAAAATTGCGGAATCCCACACGTGCGATCGAACCGCCTGCAGTCAGGAACCAATGTTGTCACAAAGTGCCGTTCGACGACTTGATCGTCAGAGTGTGACACACGCAGACACGTAAAACCTTCTGCTTGACGTTGCGAAGTGTCGGTCCCATAATCGCTGCCACAAAAGTGGTTTTGCTCCAAAAACAGCGGGAGTACAAACCTGCCTCCGAGTGTGGTGGTGGCTCTGCGAACCGGGTCAGGCGAGAAATCGAGCAGCCCTAAGCAAAAGCGTCAGGTACATGAGGGGGCAGGTTTGTGCTCCCGCTTTCGTGCGCAGCGGTCGCATCATTCGCTTGCTGCGAGGCTGCTGACACTCCACACACTCTTTTGTCTCGACAGATTGCTCCTCGTACAAGCAGGGAGCGTTCCGGACCTCAGCATGGCACGCCACGAATCTGATCGTGAAGACATGATTCGTGAAGCGACTGCCCTGCGAAATCGGGCGGAATGGCAACTGCCCGGTGAACCGGAACTTGTATTTACCGGCGTCAAGACGGGAGGCAGCCTTTCCATCTACTTTGGTCCTGATCCGGTCTATCAGTTTTCAGAGGCTGGGCGATTGCGGCGGGCCTACTCTGACGGGTTCCTTTATCGAACTCAGGGAACCAGCCTGGCAAGACTGCATCGAGAACGGTCGAAGGAACAAACAGTTCTCCTCCGCACCGATTTGAACGAAGACGAGCTTTCGCAGTTCCTCAGCAAAATGGACGAGCGGCTCGACCAGCTTCGGCAATGCATCGCCGATGGCTCCGCGACTCAAGTGCGGTCGGTGTCGGATGACGAGCCTCCCGATTACGAAGCATTGATCACACTGGCCATTAAGGCGTCACCAAAACTGGCACCAGCGATGCCAACCCGTCGTCAGTAGCAGCTTCAGCCGGTAGGCTGACGAAGTCGAAACTGCATATCTAGACGGAAGGAGCAGGGTTATGGACCTTGGAATCTCAAACAACGTTGCGGTCGTAACAGGCGGAGCCAGTGGAATCGGACGAGCGATCGCCGAGCAATTTGCTGCCGAGGGAGCGGACGTTGCCATTTGGGACGTCGCGGAAGCTGTCGCGCAAACCGCAAGTGAAATTGCAACGGCCAGTGGGCGACGAGTTTTTGGAATCCGAGCCGACATCACATCCTCGGAGAGCCTCGAGGCAGCATTGGCCACAACAAACTCAGAGCTAGGCGAGATCGACCACCTGGTTCACGCCGCTGCAATCGGATCAGGAAAGTTCGGTTTCCCCTTTACTAACCTTGCACCTGAAGACTGGCTACGTGTTCTCGAAGTAAACGTCATGGGCATGACCCGCGTTGCTCATACGGTGGCTCCGAAACTGGCCGAGCGAAAGTCCGGCACGATGACCTTTATTGCGTCGATCGCCGGCCAGATTGGTTCCCCCACCGACCCGCCGTATAGCGCCAGCAAAGCGGCGAATATCAATTTCGCTCAGTGCATGGCGAAAGACCTCGCCGCCAGCGGAGTTCGCGTCAACGTCGTCTGCCCCGGCATGGTCCAGACACCTCTTAATAGGGGCGTCTGGCAATCGTGGTGCGACCGACAGCCCGACGACCAGAAGCTGGACTACGAAACATGGGCCGGCGAAAAGATTAAGAAAATGGTCCCGCTCGGCACGTGGCAACAACCGTCCGACATCGCGGACATGGTGACTTTTCTGGCCTCAAAGCGAGCCAACCAGGTCACCGGCCAGACGATCAACGTTGACGGCGGCTTCGTCATGCACTGGTAGTTCGCAGGTTCGCCCTTACGTGCAATTACCTCTCGCGGACCAGGTTGGGCCATTGGCAACCCGACGACACTCTCCCGGCGAGCGGTGGCCGTAAGGCTACCGGCAACCCAAGACTCTCGTTCGATTTCCGCGGCCAACGGACTGACGTCCGCCGCTCGCCTGCTTGAAATGAAGCTTCACCAGAAAGATCACACTCATTGCCCCGCCTGCATAATCGGCACGAGATGGCATGCTTCGGACCGTGGAACCGACGTCCGGTTGAGTCTTTTCGCCGATTCCCGGTAGCATGAATCGTTGCTTATGCGTCGCTGAGCCTGCCCACAACGGCTTCCCGCCGGCTCCGACGATCGATGGTTCAAGCTGGAACAAGTTTCAATGAGTCTGCGCGGACGAATTCAAAACGGCCGGATGCAACGAAGAAGTTTCCTCGGCGTGGGAGTGGCCGGCGCGATGACCACTCGCGTCGCGTCGTTGGCCGAAGCGGCATCCGAAGGCCGGAAGGCTCAGGCAAAAAACGTTCTGGTTATTCTGGAGCAAGGCGGCTTATCCCACATGGACACGTGGGATCCCAAGACCGAAGCCGTTGCCGAACATCGCAGCCCTTTCAAACCAGTCTCGACCGCCGTCCCCGGTTTGCAGTTTACATCGTTGCTTTCGAAGACTGCTCAGATTGCCGATCGCCTGACGGTCATCCGGTCAATGTATCACGACCGGTCCGGAGCGAACGGTCACCCG
Organism: uncultured Planctomycetaceae bacterium; assembly: GCA_943787265.1. Lineage (GTDB taxonomy): Bacteria > Planctomycetota > Planctomycetia > Planctomycetales > Planctomycetaceae > JABMPE01. Next base: position 93,470 of record CALSLT010000006.1, read on the forward strand.
CTGGGAACTCAGTACGCGTTGTCTGGAGAAATGCCCGGCGGTCCGCTTGAGATGCCGGACATCGGCTCCATCGTTTCTCAACGGATGGGCAGCAAGTGCGACTACCTGCCGCCGTACATCATGGTGCCCGGCAATCACGAACAGGCAAAACAAACTCGGGTTGGCTTTCTTCCGGCAGCCGCCAAGGTCTTCAAGACTGGCGGGAAAGACCTGTCGGATCCCGAGTGGAAAGTCAACGACCTCGGCCTGTTGACTGGAGTTGACCGCGGACGATTCACCGATCGTCGAGACCTGCTCAGCAATCTGAACGTCGGAGTCGCTCCCGCATCGAACGATCCCGTCCGCACTTTTTCCGATCTTTCGAATCAGGCTGCCGACCTGCTGACCAATCCTTTAACGCAGAGCGCGTTCAATCTTTCCGAGGAGAAAGAAGCAACTCGCGAAGCCTACGGGACAGGTCACCGCGGACAGTGTTACCTCATGGGGCGACGATTGATCGAACGCGGCGTACGTTTCGTGACGGTCGATGTGCGAGAGCCGCTGACGGACAAAACGCCCGGCGGTTTCAACATGAACTGGGACCATCACGACTACATCTACAATAAAGGTTCGTGCGGCACGATTCGAAACGGAGCCGGCGGCGAAGGCCGTTACGGCATCGGCCATTGGGTCATGATGGGAAGTACCGACCAGGCTTTCGCAGCGCTCATCGCTGACCTCGAAGACCGCGGCCTGCTCGCAGACACACTGGTTGCTTTCGTTTCCGAGTTCGGTCGAACGCCTCGACTCAACCGGTTCAAGGGCCGAGACCATTGGACCAACGCCTACTCGATCGCACTGGCCGGAGGCGGAGTGCCCGGCGGCCAGGTCATCGGCTCCAGCGACAAAGAAGGCGGCTATGTAACAAACCGCCCAACACGCCCCGACGATTACGCCGCGACCGTTTACGAGAAGCTTGGACTGGACCGAACGAAGCCCGTTTACACTCCGTCAAACCGTCCCGTCTTTCTGGCCCACAACGGAAACCCAATCGAAGAAGTCTTTTAACATCGGACCGGTTCCCTCCAACGATACTTCTACGCGAACTTACGATCCTCCCCACCTCACTCTTTCCCGCCCGCGTTTGTCTCCATGTTCCGATGCAAGAACCATATCTGCGCGCGATGCGTCGCCCTCACGGCTGCGTTGCTCGTCGGCAGTGCGCTGGAAGCAGCTCCTCCGAAAGCCATCCGAGTCGAACCGCTGGGGATCGCTCCTGGAGCGACGTCCGAACTTATTCTGCATGGCACAAACCTGACGACGACGACCGGCCTGTTGTCGACGTTGAAGTCTTCCGACGAGAAAACGTCGATCACGTTGCAACAGAAGACTGACAGTGCGTCGACCGAGCTTGACTCGAAGCTTGCAACTGGAGAACGACCGGCAGGAGCCATCGTTGTTGAGGCGGAAGATTACTCCCGCGGTAAGTACCGTAAGGCTGGCATCTTCATCCTGAACGGTGACTTCACACCGAACTATGCCGAGTACGATATCGAGATTCCTCAGTCTGGCACGTACCAGCTCGAACTGAAATATGCGGCTGGCAGTTCGCGGCCGGTCAAGCTTTTCCTGAACGGACGGCTGATCACGGACGAAGCTGCCTCAGGAGTCACTGGTGGCTTCGGCGACGCCGATTCAAAGTGGATGGTCGAAGGCGTCGTCGCGCTGAGTGAAGGCAAGAACGTTTTGCGGCTGGAACGTCCCGGCGGCACACCTCACTTCGACAAGGTGGGGCTCGTCCCGACGAACGAACCTGCCAGTCAGTTTTCAAAAGCCAAACCGACCGACCGAGTCGCTCCGCTGCGAGCTGCCATTAGCAAATCATGCCCAATTGGCGTTTACGGTTTGCGAGTGGCGACGGCCGAAGGAATCTCCAATCCGCTGCTCATTATGGTGGACGATCTGCCGACACTCGTTTCGCTGCGAAGCAATCACGACTTAACGTCGGCTCAGTCGATCAACCTTCCAACCGCCATCGACGGGACGACTGACTCCGGCAACGCAGACTACTTTCAATTCGCTGGATCCACCGGCGACTGGGTGTCGATCGAAGCTGTCGCTACCCGGTTGGGAACAAAGCTCGACCCCGTCGTTCGGCTGTTGAATCAGTCCGGCAAGGAACTTGCTTTCGTTGATGACTCGCCAGCGCTGGCTGGTGACTGCCGATTGCGTTTGAGACTTCCAGAAACGGGAAACTTTTTCGTCGCGATAGAAGACTCGGCGATGGGCGGCAGTTCCGCTCACGCGTACCGGCTAAGGATTGGCGATTTCCTGCTGGATCATAATCGCAAATATGCGACCATCGCGCACTCCGATCTCCAGCAGATTGAGCATGCCGACAACGCTCTGTTCACGCAGGCACAGATCGGCAGCGGCCTCACCGGAGCGTTCAGCAAAGATCGGCCTGTTCATCGATTTCAGTTTTCAGCAAAGAAAGGCGATCGCCTTGTTTTGACGGATCGGTCCCGGCAACTCGGCGCAGCGGCAATGCTCGGTCTGGCTGTCCGCGACGAAGCAGGGAAGCTGATCGGCGAAAACCGACGAGCAGGTACTTCCGGTGGGACACTCAACATCTCGACCCCCACTGACGGATTGTACGATGTCGAACTGTCGGAATTGACGCGGCGCAGCGGGGCCGATTTCGGTTACTACGCCGAGCTTCGCCGCAGCATCCCCGACTTCGAACTAACCCTTGAGAAAGCAAGCGTCATCCTTCCGCAGGATGGATATACGATCGTCAAAGTCACGGCCAATCGAAAGGGCTACAACGGTCCGATCACGCTGAATGCCGTTTCGGGCGATGTCGAACTCGCCGTTTCGAATGAGGTCATTGCCGAAAAGAAAAAAGACACTCGCATGAAGGTTTACATTCCGAAAAACATGAAGCCGGGCAACGTGCTGTCGCTTCAAATCTTTGGCGTCGCGGAAGCATCGGAATCCGAACTTGGCGAGCAATCGGTTCGACGACTCGCTTCGACGCTGGCTTTCCTGAGAAAAGGGATGCCGCAAACGCCTCATCCGCCGATGAAATTGCAGACAGAACTTGCAGCCGTCGTCGGCCCGGCAATTCCCGATTTCTTTGCACTCAGTCTGGACGACGGAGCCGTTTACTTTCCTCGCCACGTCGGAGAAGTTTACTTCACGGTGCGTGTCAGAAATCGAACGGCAGGATTCAAGGATCAAGTCGCGTTGCGAGTCGAAGGACTTCCCGACGGCTTCAGCATGAGCGGTGGCGACCGAGCGGTCAGCCGAAGCGACAACAACGAGTATCGCTTTCAACTGAGGGGCCCTGCCGAGATGGATCTCGGAGTCCGCGAAATTCAGATCATCGGCGAGGCGTCATTCAAGGGGCAGACAAAAGAAGTCACTTTGACAAAGCTTCCCCTGCGGATCATCGAACCACTCATCATCACCGCGAAGGCATCCGGCACGGCAAAGGCCGGAGGAAAGCAGAGAATTGCCGTCACTGCTCGCCGCTTTGTCCCGCGAGCCGGTGGCGACATGAAAGAGATCTCATTGAAACTTGCTGACGGGCCGGATGGGTTCTCGCTTGTCAGTAACAGCCTGATCGACAACGCGAAGAACGAGACAGAAGTTGACATCAACATCTCCGCCAACGTTCGCCCCGGTAAATACAATCTGAAATTTGAAGCGACGACCGAAGTCGCCGGTCACAAATTCACCGTGCTGAGCGCACCGTTTCAATTCACCGTCGAGTGACTGTGAAGAAATCAGACACTTAACTGAGTTCCCAAACGATGAAAGCCGTTGCGTTTCCGATGGGATATTTCCGAGTCCAGACAATCTTGCTTTTCGGCGTACTGTCGCTGACCATCGCTGAAGGTCATTGGGTGCTTGCCGAAGAGAATGCGTTGCCAGCCAGCATTGAGCGGCTCGACGTTTTCCCAGAAAACATTGAGCTGCCGGCGGCAGAACTAACGGCCCGCATTATTGTTTCGGCTGTTGATCCGTCGGGGCGATCGATTGACGCAACTCGTATCACGACATACGAGTCTTCAAATCCTCAGGTGGTCACTGTCGAGCAAGGGAGCATTGTTGCTGTGGCCGTCGGAAATGCTGAAGTCCGAGCCACGGTGGGCGGCAAGACGGCAACACTTCGGGTCATCGTTGGGAAGAATCACGTCCCGCCGGTTTCGCTACGCAACGAAGTGATCCCGGTTTTGTCGCGACAAGGTTGCAGCTCAGGAGCGTGCCACGGTTCCCCAAAGGGCAAAGGCGGCTTCCGGCTTTCGCTCCGCGGCTTCGATCTGTCTGTCGATGAAACGACGTTGCGTGGCGAATTCTTTGCTCGCCGGGTCAGCGTGCTCGATCCAGACTCCAGCCTGCTTCTGCGAAAGCCGCTGATGCGCGTTCCTCACGCTGGTGGACAGCGACTTCACTCAGATTCAGTCAGTCACCGCGTACTCCGAAATTGGATCGCTCAAGGACGACAGACCGATTCGGCAGTCGCCCCACGGTGCGTCAGCCTGCAACTTTATCCACCGTCTGGCCGACAACTCACACGGCAAGCTCCGAATCAGCAGTTCATCGCAATCGCCGAGTTCTCAGATGGCTCAACGAAGGACGTCACCGACCTGGCAGTATTCACGGTTTCTGATGAAGCGGTCGCGACAGTTTCGGCCGACGGACTTGTAACACGAGCTGACGAAAAAGCTCGCGGACAAGCAGCTATCACGGTGCGGTATCTCGAACAAATGGAAACGAGTTTTCTGACCGCCGTCCCCGAAACGAAAGGCTTCAAGTGGCCAACGTTGGACGAGTCAAACTACGTCGACGAGCTGGTCCACGCTCGGCTGAAACAACTTGAGTACATCCCAGCCGTGCGGACTTCAGACAGTGAATTTCTTCGCCGAGTTTACCTCGACGTGACCGGGCTGCTGCCTTCTGTCGAGACAACAAAACAATTTCTTGCCGACGCGACGGCCAACAAACGTGCAAAACTGATCGACGAGTTACTGGCGTCTTCCGAGCACGCAAAGTTTCAGACGCTTCAATGGGGCGACACATTGAGAATTCGCAACGCGAGTGTCTCATCGCCGGGCGTGTTCAAATTCTATCGATGGCTCATCCGATCATTCGAGCAGAACAAGCCGTACGACCAGTTTGCTCGCGAGCTGCTGACAGCCAGCGGAAGCTCGTTCGAGAATCCAGCGGCCAACTATTTCCGAACGGCCAGCAACACTAATGACTGCACCGAATCGACCGCTCAGATTTTCCTGGGAGCTCGTCTGGAATGTGCGAAGTGCCACAACCATCCGCACGAAAAATGGACGCAGGACAATTACTACGGTCTCGCCGCATTCTTCAATCGAATTCAGCGAGACACGACGCTGCGGAAGGACGAGATGTTTATCTCGGTCGCCGACAAAGGCGAAGTAACCCAACCGCGAACCAGCCAGCAAATGAAGCCCTGGCTGCCCGGCGTCGGCGATGTCGACATTGAAGACGGCGTCGACCGGAGATTTACGCTGGCGGACTGGCTGACCTCGCCGGAGAACAGCCTGTTCGCAAAGGTCGAAGTCAACCGGCTATGGCGAAGTGTTATGGGCAAGGGCATCGTCGATCCGGCTGACGATTTTCGCGCGTCGAATCCACCGTCGAATGCCGAGTTGTTAGACGCGCTCGCAGCCGACTTCGTGAAGCACAAGTTCGATCGACGACATATTCTGCGAGTCATTCTGAACAGTCAGACTTATCAGCGAAGTTCGAAGATCGATTCGCAAAACGAAGGCGACGATCGTTACTTTTCCAAGTACGCCCGGCGGCTACTTACGGCCGAGCAGTTGCTCGACGCCGTCTGCGACGTCACCGGAGTTCCCGAGTCATTCAGCGGTCTGCCCGCCGGCACGCGAGCAACTCAATTACCAAGTCCCGACTTCGGAAAAACATTCCTGAAGGTCTTCGGCCAACCAGAGAGAACGTCAGTCTGTCAATGCGAAAGGTCCGACGATCTTAACCTGTCACAGGCGTTGCAGATTGCAAACGGCTCGTTCGTTGACAGCAAGCTCAGAAACGGCAACAGCCGAACTCGCGGCCTGCTTCGCGAAAAACGAATGACCAAAGAAATCGTTACCGAGTCTTACCTCGCCGCCTTCTGCCGCCTTCCGACAGACGCTGAATCAGCGACGGCCGTGAGGTTCATCGAGGCTCCAGGAGATCGTCCCATCGAGGCAAGACTCGAAGACTTCAGCTGGGCACTGCTCAACTCAAACGAGTTCCTGTTTCAACACTAACCGGTCAAAAAACCTCGCCGAACGGTGTTCGCGATCAGTCTCTGCGGCTATGCAGTTTGGCAAGCAGTCGAAGAATCTCGATGTACAACCAGACGAGAGTGACCAGCAGGCCGAAAGCTCCGTACCACTCCATGTACTTCGGTGCTCCGTGGGCAGCCCCCTGTTCGATGAAGTCAAAGTCGAGTACGAGATTCAACGCCGCGATGACGACGACGAACAGGCTGAACCCGATACCGATCATGCCAGCTTCGTGAATGTATGGGATGCCCGCGCCGAAGAAGCTCATGACAAAGCCCACAAAGTAGAGCAGGCAGATTCCACTGGTCGCGGCGAAGATCCCCAGCTTGAAGTTTTCCGTCGCTCGGATGATTCCGGTCTGATAAGCCAGCAGCAATCCGAATAACGTTCCGAATGTCAGGCAAACTGCCTGGAATGCAATTCCAGGATAACGCATCTCGAAGAAGGCCGAGAGACCTCCCAGAAACAGTCCTTCTGCCGTGGCGTAAATTGGCGTGGTGATTGGTGCCCACGATTTCTTGAAGACCGTGATCAAACCAACGATCGCCCCGACGATCATTCCGCCAAACATCAGTCCTGGCACAATGGGGTTCTGCTGAACGAACTGGTTCCACGTGACCGACGCCGCTGCGACAACGACTGCCAGAAGCAGAGCGGTCTTGGTCGCAGTCCCCTTTATCGTCATTGCGGCTGATGGTTCGTAGACAGCAAAGCCTTCAAATGACTTCGAATTGAGAGCGGGGTTTCCTGATCGCATTGAACTAGTCCTTTGAAGCCGATGACTACGAGACCCTGGCCGTATGCCGAGCTCACTTTGTACAAAGTCTGGCCCGAAAATGCCGAGCGATCGCCGAAAGAATCTTATTAATCAAGGCGTCGGTCTACTTCGACCAAAGGAAACCTCAACGAGCAACGCACATGAAATCCGTCGCAGAATCCTTACGGTGGAACGCAGATCTTCTTCTCACTTGCCTGCTCAGACAAAATAATTGGCGGTGCTGGTAAGCTTCCATTTGACCAAACAGCTGGTCGTTCGAAAATACGGACCAGGAAATTTTCTTGAATCAGCAATCTCGTGATCGATTATTGATGTGTTGCTCCCCGGTTGTCGCCTGCCTTTGCGATTTGACGGTGACGCTCAGCGGGCAATCGTCGGAGTATTGGTCTGGAAACTGGGCGGCAGTCACCGAGGGAAACCCGATCCCTCACTGGTTGCTCACTCAGCATCCGCTCGCTCTGTGTGGCGGCATCGTTGTTTGGATCGTCGTTTTCTGCACGGCAATAATCAGGCTTAGCAGCCCGTTGAAAAACTCGGCCGACTGACCTGGTCAGAAGATGCGTTCGCGCTATCCTGCTCGGTGTCTTGATATTGAGCGATGGAGGATGACTGATGGCTCTTGGTGAGCGTCGTTCGGAGCGGCAGCAGGAGTTGTGGGTGGCGACGGCGAAGTTGCCGGCGTCGATCGGGCATGTGTTTTACGACGCCCTGAATCGTGTGCTCCGTGACGGGGAGTTTGACAACTTTGCCGAGTCGCTGTGCGAGCCGTTTTACAAAGAAGGTGGTCGTCCAGGCATTCCGCCAGGCGTTTATTTCCGCATGATCTTTGTGGGGTACTTCGAGGGAATCGATTCGCAGCGAGGCATCGCCTGGCGTTGCCGGGACAGTCTGTCGCTGCGGAAATTTCTCGGGTACGAATTGCATGAGAACACGCCTGAGCATTCGAGCCTGACGCGCATCCGTCAGCGTCTTCCTCTGGAAGCGTTCGAGCAGGTCTTTGCGTTCGTGTTATCGCTGGTCGAAAAGCACGGGCTACTGAAAGGTAAGACCGTCGGCGTTGATTCGACTCTGCTGGAAGCCAACGCGGCAATGAAGTCGATCGTTCGCAAGGACACCGGCGAGGACTGGGAAGCATTCGTCCGCCAGTTGGCCGAAGCTGACGGCGTCGAGATCAAGAACGACGATGACCTGCGAAAGTTCGATCGAAAACGCAAAGGCAAGAAGGTTTCCAATCAGGACTGGCAAAGCTCAAGCGACCCTGACGCCCGCATCATGAAAATGAAGAAGGGGCACACGCACTTGTCGTACAAGCAGGAACACACGGTCGACCTGGAAACCGAAGCGATCCTGTCCGCCGAGATCTATTACGGCAACGAGTCCGACGGCAACACGCTGCTGGACAGTGTCAACACTGCCCAAGGCAACCTGCAACAGTCCGACAGCGAAGCGGTGATCAAAGAGGTCGTCGGCGACAAGGGTTACCACAAGAACGAAACGCTGGCGAAGTCCCGGGCGGATGAATTGCGAACATACATCTGCGAGCCGGATGGTCCGAACCGTCGCTGGACGGACAAGCCTGCCGATTACAAAAAAGCGTACTGTGCCAATCGACGTCGCCTGAAAACCGACCGCAACAAGCGTCTGCAAAAATTACGGAGTGAACGAGTCGAACGCAGCTTCGCCCACGTCTGCGAAACCGGCGGAGCTCGCCGCACCTGGCTGCGAGGCCTGGAAAACAACCGCAAGAAAGTGCGGCTGACAGTCGCCGCTCACAACCTTGGTCTGATCCTGCGAAAACTACTCGGCAGCGGCAAACCCCGAGAGTTCGCCGGTCTCCGAGGGCTGCTGTTTTCGGTGTTCTCGACCGTTCAGATTGCAACCAGACGCTGCCACAGACTCATCAGCTCCGCAAGCTCGTTCCACCGCCTCTACTGCCACCGCAAACACCATCCAATTCGGACCTCAATCTGCACACCATAATTCGACGATACCCTGCATTTTCAACGGGCAGTTAGACCGCAACCAGCACGAGTCGTTGCATTTGTCGTCATGCTTGGTCATGCCACTGCCGCATCGACCTGGCTGCTCAACATGCGACCGTGGGGAATCCTTTACGCTGGAATGCTGCTGGTACTTTTGAAACTGCTCGACAGCAAACTCAGCCAGCGCGGTTATACCGATTCGCAAAACCTGCCGGACGCTGACAGTGCCACTGAGGTCTGAGTCCGGAGATTAACCAGCGCCACGCCGCCGAAGATCGTATTCGAGATTCCAGGCGGCGACTGTAGAGTTCGCTGTGAAGAACACGCGGCCAAAGACGCTGTGTTCGCGGAGATGAACTTAGAACATTATGTCAGGGAATTGACGAATGGCTGGATTTAAGCAGCACATCAGTGTGAGCGGTGGAATTGGTGTCGCAACAGGCCTGACGGCGACGGTCGGTATGGGATTCACTCCGGTCCAGGGAATGCTGGTCGGTTACCTGACGACACTCGGTGGAATGCTGCCGGATTTGGACTCAAGCTCCGGGCGGCCGATTCGTGAACTCTTCGGAGTAACTGCGGCCCTGGTGCCAATGGCCTTTGCCGATGAGCTAAGAAGACTCGGCGGGGATATGGAAACAGTGCTTCTGCTGGCGGTCGTCAGCTACCTGTCGATTCGCTTTGGTGGAGCGTGGCTGCTTTCAAAACTGGCGGTGCATCGAGGGATGTTTCACAGCGTCCCCGCGATGCTGATTGCTGCTGAAGTCGTCTTTCTGACTTACCACAGCGACTCGAACACGGTCCGCCTCCTGATGGCCGTCGGCATTGCCCTCGGATTTCTGTCGCACCTTATTCTCGACGAGATCTACGCTGTCCAGTGGAACGGTCTCAAACTGGAACTTAACCAGTTTGCCGGCAGCGCGGTCAAGTTCTTCGGAAAGAGCTTCTCCGCCAACGCTTTCACCTGGCTGACGCTTGCCGGTCTGACCTGGTACTCATTCGGCGCCGCGGGCATCGTGGACGAGCCACCGCTCCCAAGTCGTGACGAGATTCGTCAGATTCTCCACACGACCCCAGCAGTCGAAACTCCCGAGCCGGGTTTGTTTCCAGGAATCTGAAGCTCCTACCGCTTTCCATCAGCTAACGCCGGTTGGCCACGAAAAACCAGGTTACTCGTGCTCATCCTGCAATCGCTCGGTCTGTCGGAAGTTGCGTGGTGGTACACCGACCGACTTCTTAAAGGCGACGGATAGGTACTCGTCATGACGGTAGCCGGTGCGTCGGGCGATCTCCGTCAGTGGCAAATCGGTTTCTGTAAGAAGTTGCTTGACCCGGTCGATCTTCAGTCGAGTGATCTCCTCGTGCGGAGTTCGGCCAAGAATTTTCAGAAACCGATTTTCAAGAACTCGACGAGAAAGAGGTACCTCCCGTAAAACGTCGTTGACGTTGATGCCGCTCCAGGCGTTCTCTCGAATGAAACGAACCGCGATCGCGACATCGCGGTCTTCGATCGCCAGAATGTCGGTTGACTGGCGGGCTGCGACTCCAATCGGTTTGACCAGGATTTTTTCCGCGCCAACTTTTTCACCAGACATCAACCGATCCAGCAGCGATGCCGCTTCGAATCCCGTGCGGCGAGTGTTGCAAATCACGCTGGTCAGCGGCGGGTCGGCGAGACCGCACAGCAGTTCGTCGTTGTCGACACCGATGACGGCCACTTCTTCCGGAACGGCGATATCGAGTTCGCGGCACACGTCGAGAATCTTCTGCGCTTTGATATCGTAGCAGGCCATGATGCCAACCGGTCGCGGCAGGCGATTGATCCACTTGATCAGCCCACGTTTCTCGCGGTTCCAGGAATACGAAACGTCGGATTGGGCAATCGTTTCGTGGACGTAACACTGGCAACCAGACTCTTTAACAAGTCGCTCAAAGTTCTGCTTTCGCCACACGGACCAGTTGAAGCCGGGATCACCACAAAACGCAAGGTGTCGGAAGCCCCGTTCCACCAAATGGTCAACAGCGATTCTGGCGATGGCTTCGTCGTCGGTTTCGACCCAGGGAATGTCTGGCAGATGCCGTGCGGCGCTGACGTCGACAACGGGCAGTCCTGTGCGACGCATTGTTCGTGCGATCTCTTCGGTTTCAATCCGGGCAATGATGCCGTCGCCCTTCCAGCGTGACAGCCAGGCCGGTGGACTTCCGCCTCGTTCCTGCTCGGGCAGAAAGATTGACCAGCCTTCGTGCTGCCTCACGTACTCGACGACACCCTCAAGTACGCCGCGGGCGTATGAGTTTGATGTTTCAACGAGAAGGGCAACAGATCGACGATCTTTCATGACGTCAAATACTTCCATTTATAGAGACGACGATGTTGTGAATTGACCGAGATCACCTGCTCGCCAGACGTTTCTAAAGCCCGGTCAGATGATCACAACCGCAACCTGGCCTGGTGAAATATCTCAAGTACTCTGCGCACAACCTCATGGAAACTCAATCTCGAGAGACGACAATCTCTGAATCTGGCCGATGACCATGATGCATCGACCTGGGAAGTCCTGACGGTGTTGTCTGAAAGCTAATCGATGGTTGTTTCCAATTACCTGCGTGAGATGAATTCGCCAAAACAGGGAAAACCAATGAGCGAAACTTTTGATGGAGCCATGATCGGTTTGGGATTTGGAGCGGAGTTCATCCCGATTTATTCCGCTCACCCAAATGCAAATATCACCGCGATCTGCCGCCGTAGCGAAGCCGAGCTGAACAAGACCGGTGACCAGTTCGGAATCGAAAAGCGGTACACAAGCTACGACGACGTGCTGTCGGATCCGGAGATCGACTTTGTCCACATCAACAGCCCGATTCCCGATCATGCCTGGATGTCGCTGAAAGCGCTGGACGCAGGGAAGCACGTCATGTGTACCGTGCCGATGGCGACGACGATCGACGAGTGTCAACAGATCGTCGAGAAGGTCAAAGAGACCGGGCTGAAGTACATGATGGCGGAAACTGTCGTCTACAGCCGCGAGTTCCTGTTCATTAAAGAAATGTACGACAAGGGAGAACTCGGAAAGATTCAGCACCTCGCGGCATCGCATCCGCAGGATATGGACGGATGGCCGAGTTACTGGAAAGAAATGATCCCAATGCACTACGCGACCCATGTCGTCAGTCCGTGCCTTGGATTGGTGAACGGCCTGGCCGAGTACGTCAGTTGCTTTGGGTCCGGAACGGTTCGCGACGACATCGCTCGGAAGTCTGGTAATCAATTTGCTGTTGAGTCGTGTCACGTAAAAGTGAAGGACAGCGACTTGACTGCGCATGTCTGGCGATGCCTTTATGACGTCGCTCGGCAGTATCGCGAAAGTTTTGATGTCTATGGGACGGCGAAAAGTTTCGAGTGGACACTGGTCGAAAACACTCCGCACGTGATTCATACGGCGAAGAAACCGGAACCGGAGATTCCTGAACTGGTCGAAGTTCCCGATTACGCTCACCTGTTGCCGGAGCAAATTCGCAAGTTCACGCTTCCTCAGGAAATTCACGACGCCGAACACCTGTCGTTCCTGCAGGGTGGTGGGCATGGCGGCTCGCACCCTCATCTGGTGCATGAGTTTGTGACAGCTCTATTGGAAAACCGAGATCCTCAGCCCAACGCTGTGACAAGTGCCAACTGGACCTGCGTTGGAATCTGCGCTCACGAGTCAGCCACAAAGGGCGGTGCAATCATCCAGCTCCCTGAATTTACTCTCGGATAAGCCGTCGCATTTCTCATCACGACTCAATGCGACGAGATTGGTGGCTTCATTGAACAAATGGAAAAGAAGAATCAGGATGGGCTTCGTTATTTGCTCCTGATCAGAATTCAGCTTCGTTGCTATTGCAGAAGGACTTAAGAATGACTCACATGAATTCATGTTCTCAGCTCCGCGACCCATGCTGGCGTTGGCTGACGCGTCTGTTTGGAATCCTGCTCGTGCTCGCGAGCTGCCCTCTCGACTCACAGGCAATCGACGAGACTCAGTCGCTTGCTTTGCTCGTTGACACGTTGGAAGCGAATGACGATGCGGGAATTCGCACGGCACTGTTAAAAGGAATGCTGCGTGGGCTAGAGGGGCGGCGAAACGTGCCTGCTCCCAGGGGGTGGAGCGAGCTGAGCGTGAAGCTCTCGAAGAGCGACGATGCCAACGTGCGAGACCTGTCGACTCAGCTTTCGCAGATTTTCGGCGATCGAGAGGCGGTGCAACGAGCACTTGCTGTCTTGAAGGATCAGTCTGCCGAGCCAGGTGTTCGCCGGACGGCGTTGCGGTCACTGCTGACTCAACAGAATCGCGAAGCGTCTTCGCTGCTGGAGTCGTTACTGGATCAGCCAGCTTTGGCACTCGACGCCGTGCGAGGTTATGCGATGGTCGAAAACGCCACCGCACCAGCAGTTCTGCTCAGCCGATATCCAAAGATGAGTCCAGACCTCAAACGGGCTGTCGTCGAGACATTGGCTACCCGAAAAAGTTACGCTCAGAAATTGCTGACCGCCGTTCAGCAGAAGAAAGTCGGGCGTGACGAAATTCCGGCTCACGTTGCACGCTCTTTGAACAGCCTTCTGGGCGAACAATTCGTCAAAGTCTTCGGCAAGATACGACCCGTCGCTCAGGATCGTGAAAAACTCATCGCGAAGTACAAGAAACTGCTGACGCCGGCCAGAATCTCTGACGCCAACGCATCGCGAGGTCGGGCTCTCTTTAAGAAGACATGCGCGTCCTGTCACCTGCTTTATGGGGACGGTGCGCAGATTGGTCCGGACCTGACAGGGTCAAATCGAGCGAACCTGGATTACATCCTCTTAAACAGTGTCGATCCCAGTTTCGACGTTCCTGCCAGCTACAAAATGGTTTCAATCATCACCGTCGAAGGTCGAGTGCTTAACGGCGTCCTCGCTGAAGAAGACTCGCTCGGAGTTGTGTTGAAGACGGTCGAGCAGCCAAGGGTTGTCATTCGCAAAGAAGACATCGACATCCGCAAAGATTTCGCCCAAGTCCATGATGCCCGACGGGCAGTTCGACCAAATGAAACAACAGGAAGTGGCTGACCTGATCAAGTATCTGCGAACGACTCGAGCAAGTGGAGATGGCGAAATGAACCGATACTACGCACAACACAGATCTCGCGGACGATTCCTGCGGCTCCATCATCGCTGATCAACTCGTTCGTGATTCTTGCATTCGTGCGTCTCGCCGGCGTTTGCCGATGATGGGCACAACCATCTGCCAAAGAAGCAACACAGGACAGCAACGCCCCGTTCTTGAAACCTGCGGAAGCTGTCGCAAAGATGTCGATTCCAGACGGCTTTGAAGTTTCCTGTCTTCGCATCCGAGCCGGACATCGCGGAACCGATCGCGTTCTGTTTTGACGATCGAGGCCGGATGTGGGTCGCCGAGAATTTCAACTACCAGACGCGCGACAACACACCGATGACCAAGTCAGTCGGATACAAATCCTGGAAGACACCAACGGCGATGGCGTCTTTGACAAGAAGAAGACGTTCACCGACAAGCTGACCTTCACGTCGGGCCTGGCCTGTGGCTTTGGCGGAGTCTTTGTTGGATCGCCTCCGAACTTGACTTTCATTCCTGATGCCGATGGCGACGACATACCCGACGGTCCGCCGCAGAGTCTTGCTCGACGGCTGGGGCATCCGCGATCGTCACGAAACGTTGAACAGTTTCATCTGGGGACCGGACGGCTGGCTTTACGGTTGCCACGGGGTGTTTCACCCATTCCAACGTTGGCAAGCCAGGTGACGAAGACGGACAGCGACAGTTCATCGACGGAGGAATCTGGCGGTATCACCCCACTCGCAAAGACGTTCGAGATCTTCGCGCGTGGTTTATCAAATCCCATGGGGATTCGACTTCGACGACCACGGTCAGGGCTTCGCCACGTGCTGCGTGATCCCGCATCTGTTTCATGTCGTGCAGGGCGGACGCTATCACAAGCAAAGTCCGGCACAGTCAATCCACTACATCTACGACGACATCAAGACGATCCGCGATCACACTCACTTGTCGGCCCACGGCGGCGCACGTTTCTATTTGGCCGACGCATTTCCGCAGCAATATCGCAATCGCCTATTCATGTGCAACATCCATGAGCATGCCGTGCTAACCGACATCATGGAACCAAAGGGTCCAGCTTCATTGGTAAGCATGGTGACGACTTCATGCCGACGAACGATTTAGCTTGGGTCGGTTTCAGCGTCGAAATCGGTCCGGAAGGCGGCGTCTATCTATTGGACTGGCACGACCAGGATGTGTGCGGCAATGCGGTGAAGTTTCCCAACAGCGGCCGTGTGTACCGCATCATGCCCAAAGGGGCAAAAGCTGACGCTCGCCCGAATCTTGGGGCGATGTCGGATGCCGAGCTTGTCCACCTGCAAATGCATTCCAATGACTGGTACGTCCGACAGGCAAGGACGCTTTTGCAGTACTCGCGCGGCAAGCGGCAAGCTGAGACTCGGGCTCGTTCATTCACAAGCTCAACGACATGTTGAGCTTCGGCGCCCAACTTCGCCGAAAAGACTTAGAGCGCTGTGGGCGCTGCAGGTGACCGGGGGCCTGAAGTAGCAGATCGACTCGCAAACGATGCTTGACGATAGACGAACATGTTCGCAGCGTGGGCGATTCAATTCCTCTGCGATCCAGCTCGAGTCAACGCTTTTCAGCCGCGAGCAAAGTCGCAACTCGCCGGTTGGGTAAACGGTACTCGAGCAGTTCGCCGTCATGGCGAAGGCGGACCCATCGCCGATTGTGCGGCTTTATCTTGCTTCGGCCGTACAGCGTCTGCCGTTCTCGGAGCGCTGGTCGATCCTGGAAGGACTCGCTCTCTCATGCGGAAGACGTCGCGACAACAACCTGCCTCGCATGTACTGGTTCGCTTTGGAACCGATGGTGCCGCTGCACCGGCGTCAGTCGCTTCGAACTGGCCGGTGGCTGGTAAAATCCCGGCGTTACAGGAATTCGGTGGCCCGCGACGTTTGGCTCACGGGCATACGCACGCCCAATGAACTTCAACCAGGTGCAGACCCAGGCGACGGAGTGGGACAGCATCATCCAAACGGTGGCGACGGGATTTCGAGTACAGAGCTGTGGGAGAGGGTGGCGTTGTCCAGCCACGAGGCATTCCGTAATCAGATGGCCGTGCAAACTCATCCTCATGATCGCAACACACCATGTGTCCTGCACGACCAATCGAGTGGACGTTCCTAAAGGAAAGAAGACATCTCTCAAAATGCGAGTCAGCCATCACCCACACGGCGACTGGCAATTACGAGTCCTTGGCGGACGGGCAAGTCATCGCGGATCAGATCGTGGGCTCAGAGACGGTCGGGCCGGACGAGTGGCTGGATGTCTCAGTCGACTTATCCTAGTTTCGCGGGCCGCCGCATCAAGCTCGTCCATCGAAAACCGAGCCAACAACTGGCGCAACGAATGGGCCTACTGGAACAAAGTTAAGGTCATCACGGAGTAAAACCATGAATTTCAAAGTCTACGTAAGTATTGTTTTCACCTTTCTGTTCATCGGCCCAGCGTTTTTCAATGAGGCTGCGCTGGCCGACGACAAAGCGAAGATCGTCTTTATCTCCGGTAAACCAAGCCACGGACCGATGGCGCACGAGCATCGCGCCGGCAACATGATCTTGGCGGACGCGCTGAATCGCTCCGGCCTGGACGTCGAAGCCGTACTTGTGCCCGCCCTGGCTACCCCGAAGATAAGTCGATATCTGACAGAACGCAGCGACCGTCGTGATTTTCTGCACAGGACACAAAGGACACGTGCTTAACCCGCACCTCGACGAATTCGACGCTCTGATGAAGTCGGGCACGGGCGTCGTCATGATTCACTGGGCGACGGAGGCCGAAAAAGGCAAGCCGGGCGAAAAGTTTCTGGAGTGGATGGGCGGTTTCTGCGATCTCGACTGGTCGGTCAATCCGCACTGGACTCCTCGTTTTACAAACCTGCCCGTTCACCCGATTACCAACGGAGTGCGTGAATTCAGCGTGAATGACGAATGGTATTACCACATGCGATTCGTCAAGGACATGAAGGGCGTGACGCCGATTCTTTCGGACCTCCCGCCACCGGAAACTCTTCGACGTCCCGACGGTTCACGCAGCGGAAATCCTGCCGTTCGCAAAGCGGTCGGCTCCGGAGAAAAGCAACACGTCGCCTGGGCCTACCAACGGCCCACGGTAAAGGACGCGGATTCGGCTTCACAGGCGCCCACAATCACAAGAGCTGGCAGGACGAAAACTTTCGGCAAGGTCGTT
Organism: uncultured Planctomycetaceae bacterium; assembly: GCA_943787265.1. Lineage (GTDB taxonomy): Bacteria > Planctomycetota > Planctomycetia > Planctomycetales > Planctomycetaceae > JABMPE01. The sequence continues at coordinate 110,865 of CALSLT010000006.1, forward strand.
CTGAATGCGATTCTCTGGACCGCGAATGTCGAAGTCCCCAAAGACGGCTGCCCTTCACCAGCCGTGAGCGATTCGCGGCTCAAAGAGAACGTCGACGACAAGAAACCCCGCAAGAAGAAGACCCGCAGCCAAGGCCGCAAAATGAGTATCAACACAGTTTGGAATCGCATGATTCGGTCTCTCATTACGGCAGCAGCTCTTTGCATACTCGGTTCAAACACGTTGTTGGCTGAGACGCGTCCAAACATCCTGTTTTGTATTTCAGACGATCAGAGCTACGCACACACCGGCGCCAATGGTGATCCGGTGGTGAAGACGCCCGCGTTTGATCGGGTAGCGCGTGAGGGGCTGCGGTTTACTCATGCCTTTTGTGACGCGCCAACATGCGGGCCTTCGCGATCAGCGATTCTTACAGGCCAGCACATCTGGCGTTTAGAAGAAGCCGGGAACATTCACAGCGCGTTGCCGGCGAAGTTTGCGACGTACACAGAGCTGTTGGCAACGGCTGGATACTCTGTCGGTTACACAGGCAAAGGATGGAGTCCCGGCCGACTTGAGCCCGGCGGACGGAAGGCCAATCCCGCCGGAGAGCTGTTCAATAAACAAAACCTGAAGCCGCCGTTCAAGGGCATTCGAGCCACCGATTATGCGGGGAACTTCCAAGACTTCCTTAAGCAGATTCCCGAGGATCAGCCGTTTTGTTTCTGGTTTGGAACATCCGAGCCGCACCGCGGTTTTCAGCCTGGGTCGGGAAAACAGACCGGCAAGGATCCCGCGAAGGCTGTCGTGCCGCCGATCTTTCCCGACAACGACATCGTGCGTAATGACATCCTGGATTACCTCGTGGAAGTCGAGCATTTCGAGGGAATGGTCGCACGAGCGATCGCGACGATTGAAGCACGCGGCGAGCTGGATAACACGATCATCGTGATTACGAGCGATCATGGCATGCCATTTCCACGAGCAAAAGCGAGCCTGTACGACGCCGGTTCGCACGTGCCACTGGCAATCCGCTGGCCGCAGGGAATCCGTAAGTCCGGTCGAGTCGTGACGTCCTTCGTTAACCTCAGTGATCTGGCTCCAACCTTTCTGGAAGCGGCCGACCTCGAGCCGCCATCGGCCATGACCGGGCGCAGCCTGATGGACACATTCGGAAGAAAACTCGCACTCCAGCGTGATGCCGCCTTCATCGCCATGGAGCGTCATGACGGCTGCCGCAAAGGCGGCAAGGGCTATCCCTGCCGCGCGATCCGGACGAAAGACTACCTCTACATTCACAACTTCGAACCGACACGCTGGCCATCCGGTTCTCCAGATCCAACCGTCTGTGCGCGATCGATTCCGTTCGGCGAGATCGACACCTCACCGACAAAGACGTTCATGATGGAGCATCGAAATGAACACGGCGTCGCTCGTCTGGCAGAGCTGGCCTTCGGGATGCGACCGGCTGAGGAACTCTATGACCTGAAGAACGATCCGCACCAAATGGAAAATCTGGCGGGATCGACCGTGATGGCCGAAACGCAGGCGTCGCTGCGCAAACGACTGTTCGATCACCTCAGGCAGACCCGCGATCCACGCGTCATCGGTGGCACCGCGGATTGGGACTACTATCCGTACTACGGAAAAATCAGCACGAAGGGGTGGAGCGTCGATAAGAAGCCACGTTAGCAACTAAGCGTGCCCACATTTACGCCCTGCATGTTCTCCGGCCCAGCCTCTTTATGTTGTCTTTAAGTCTGAAATCTCGATTGCATAGAAGTTCCATGAACAAAACACACGCAATGCTCACCCTCTGTCTTGTCGGGCTTTCTCAGATCCTCTCTACGACTGCTGAAGCCGTCGAAATTTTTGATATGGATGAGATTCGTGATCCGTCCACACTGGAAATCGAAGTGATCCAGAATTGGCGAACAGTCGCGGGGCCAGTCGTGACCCGACAAAAACTGGTCACGATCAACGTTGGCGAAATCTGGCCGGGCCAGGATTACCGATTGCCCGTGCGAATGGTCGTTCCCGCAGACCGCAAGGCTCGTGGCATTCATCTCACCGGGGGAAACTCACCAACGAGGTTAGAGCGAGAAACGAGGCCCAGAGGCATCGACCTTCAATTGCTGCAAGGCGGAGTTGGATTGGTCATGACCGTGGTTCAAGAGCCCGGTTCCTATGGCAAACCTGAGTTGGGAGGCCGCTCGGAGGCTCGCTTTGCCAAGTCACTGAATCCCCATCACAAGATCCAGTACTGGGCGTGGCCAGCAACGCTGATGCGAGCCATCACCACCGCCTATGCCGAGACAGATTACTTCGAGAAAGGCAAAGTCGCAGTGACCGGCGCATCGAAGAACGGGGCATCTCCCTCGATGGCGATTATTCACGACGATCGCATGACCGCACTCCACGCCTCCGTTTCACCAATCTGGGATTCACCGCTCCGACTCTGTGATCAAAAGGCCTGGGATCGGCATCTCGCCGACGGTGGACAGCAACGGGGTTTCTCAGGTGGTCATTTCGGACCGAATTTCAATCAGCGGGCATTAGACGCCGGTCACACCTGGGAAGAACTACAAACCTTTGCGAATGAGATTTCTGATCAGGTATTCGTTTCACGAAACCTTCAAGCGCTTCGCGGTCGTGGTGTTGAAATGCTGTTTCACCCCGGGACACACGACATGGTCGCCTACGACATGGCCTGGGGCGGAGCGAATCACCCATCGATTCCCCTTTATCTCGGAGCGAACAGTGGCCACGGCAAGAAAGGACACCTAAAAATTGAGCATGATCAGCAGAACAAGTCTGCATTACTTCTTCGGCACTTTTTCCCAGACGAAGTTAGAGAACCGCTTCTGACTCCCCCGGCGATTGAAACAAAACTCACCGGGCACACGCTGAAAGTGACCGTTCGTTTCTCCCCTGATTCCGGTGAAGAATCAGGACGCATCTGGTGGATGAACGACCGCAGCCCCGACGGAAGTCCACGATATCTACGGGAACCGATTCCCGATGAAAACACCAAAGAAATGACGCACGATTCCGATCACGGTGTGTGGACGACCGAGATCACAATCGACCCCACAGCATCACAAATTGATTTCTTCAGCAATCATCGAAAGACGATCACGTATCGCAAGAATCGATATCGAACTTATGTATCCAGCCCATACACACGAATCGAGTTCTAGCTGGCAAGAGTGGGGCTGTGCCTCGTCGTCAGCACTGTGGAATGGGATTTCAGCCGTTCAAGCGAACTCTCTATTAACAACATCCGATTATCCCTCGCGCAGAAGCCTTCAATCGAGCAGGTCTGCCCGCAGCGATTCCATCACGCTGCGGAAGTCTGCATCCAGATCGCGCGGCGCGTTTGTTGGCCGGGGATCATTGGAATCAATGACCTTGAACATTCCAATGATGCCCTGATCGAAGCGAATTTTGAGGACCAGAATGTCTTTACCCGATTCGACAACGCTCCGTTGGAGAAAGTAACCGCGTTCGATGGCTTCACGATCTTCGGATTTGTATTGCTCGATCGTGGCCGCAGGCGTCTCAGGCGGGTTTACGAGTTGGTAGCGTTTGCGTTCGACGATCTCTTCCAAAGAATGGCCGAAGGTTTTGCAAAAGAGCGGATTCGCATAAAGAACGGATTCCTCTGACCCTTTGTACGCGGCGTACCAGATGGAACAGTTTTCGTTTTGATCGAGGAATGACTGCGCGTCAGCGATTGTATTCATGAGTATCCTGAACCGGTTGTGAATCCCTGGATCGGCAACCGACTCTTGCCGTCCGATAACAAATGACGAGTGAGACGGAGAGACCCAACCTACCGCAACGACCACCGGAGAGAAACCAACGATGAGAACCCGACAAACCGTCCAGATGCTTGCGCTTTGTGCCACGCTATCGCTGACAGCCTGCGTTGAACTGCACGCACAGCCAAAGTTCAATGTGATCTTCTTTCTTGTCGACGATCTTGGACAACGGGACGTGGGTTGCTACGGCAGCCAGTTCTATGAAACTCCGGCGATCGACCAGTTGGCAAACGAAGGCATGCTTTTCGACAATGCCTACTCGACATGCCACGTCTGCTCGCCGAGTCGCGCGAGCATCCTTACGGGGAAGTATCCAGCCCGTACGAATTTGACCGAATGGCTGGGCGGACGCCCTGAGAGGGACTACGAGAAACTGCACCACGGCGAGAAGCTCACGGCTCTGCCCGATGAAGAACAAACGCTGGCAGAGACACTGCATAAACATGGATATGCCACCGCGAACTACGGCAAGGCCCATCTCAGTAAAGACCCGAAGACATACGGGTTCGATGAAGCCATCACGGGATGGGTTCGATCCTACTATCATCCGTTCTCGCCGACTATACGAAAACGCTGCCGGCAAAAGAGGGCGATTACTACACGGATAAACTGACCGACGCCGCCATTGATTTCATTGAACGAAACAAAGACAAGCCGTTCTTTGTGCACCTGGAACACTTTTCCGTTCACGATCCGATTCAAGGTCGCAAGGATCTGGTTCAGAAGTACGAGAAGAAACTCGCGGCGATGCCGCATCAGGAAGGCCCGGATTACATTCTGGAGCCGAACCCGGATGGCCCCGCGATCTCAGGTGATAAACTCAAAGCCCTCGAAGCAAACGATACCAGCACTTCGCACCAGAATGAGCGCGTGTGGTGGGTGAAGCAAAAGCAGGACAACGTCGAGTTCGCTGGAATGGTTGAGGCAACGGATGAAAGCCTCGGTCGAATCCGCGCGAAGCTAAAAGAACTCGGACTGGAAGAGAACACCATCGTCATTTTCACTCTGACAATGGAGGCATGGCGGCCTCGAACCAGTATCGCGGAATCAATCGTCCTCGCGCAAGGATTGAACTCGCGGTTCGCAAGCTCCAATCTGCCACTTCGCGGTGCCAAAGGTTGGAACTACGAAGGCGGAATTCGAGTGCCGTTGATTGTGCATTGGCCTGGCAAGACTCAACCCGAACTCCACTTCACACGCGATCGTCACAGGAACGGATTACTACCCAACGCTGCTCGAAATGTTGGACCTCCCCGCGTTACCCGATCAACATATAGACGGCCGAAGCTTTGTCCCTGCTTTGGCAGCAGAAGACTACGATCGCGGACCGATCTATTGGCACTTTCCCCACTACAGCAATCATGGTTTCCAAAGTCCCAATGGTGCCATTCGTTCCGGGCGACTACAAATTGATCGAATACTACGAAAACGGAACAGTTCAGCTCTTCGACTCTGGAAAATGACATTGGCGAGCAAGACGACCTCGCAAAGTCACAACCAGACGATCGCCAAAAAGCTGAAGAAGATGCTCCACGACTGGCGCGACGAAGTGGATGCCAAGATGCCCTATCCCAAAACCGCAACTTCCAAGCCCGCTCCGGGAGCACGCGTTGCCAGGCCCAGCAAGGTTGCCAAGCCAGGTAGCGACAACCTGGCTGCTGATGTCGCAAAGTTTGCTCCAGGCTGGAAGGTCAGAAACTGGGGCGGTCCGGGAATGAAGCCGGGGTTGCGCAAAGAGTGGCAAGGCCGCAGCAATGTCCTGCTGACACACCCACTCAGTAAGGACGTCCCCTGCGTTTTGTCTCGCAGTCTTGACGTGCCCGCCGGGAAAAAGACTGCCGTCCAGTTCGCAGTCAACAATCACCCCAAGGGAAACTGGACACTGGCGGTCAGAATCAACGGTGACGAAGTCCTGAAGAAATCAATCGAAGATTCATCGTGGCAGAAACTTCGCATTGACCTGACGAAGCACGCAGGAAAAACAATCATGATCGAACTCGAAAACCGAGCCAGTGACTGGTCCTTCGAGGCTGCTTACTGGAGCCGGATTGAACTGGTTAAGTAGAGTCGACAACGTGTTCAATACCGATGAGCGAATTGCGTTCCGGGCACGCTTTCGGCTCCTTGCCGGATCATAGAATCGCATCCCGCGATGCGCCCCTGAGAGAAATCTCTGGAATTTCTGTGACAAACTTCGTGTTCGCCCCTACTTCTGAAACGCCTTGATCTTCGGAAGATAGATGGATGCAACAGGAAAAGATTAATCACATTCTGAGCGGCGACCTGGATGCCTACGAGGCTGTGATTCGACAGTATCAAGGGATGCTATTGGGGTATGCTGCGCATCGATTGCCCGATATCGACGCCGTTCAGGACGTCGTCCAACTGACATTCATTCGAGCTTACGAGCAGTTAAATGAGTATCAGCAGGAGAGGGACTTCGGCGTCTGGCTGTGTGTGATCTGCAAACATTTCATTCTGACCGAGTTGGAACGTCAGCGGCGGGAATCGCAGAACCTGGAGAAGTTCAGCCACGCTCTACGACTTCGAGTTGGCGAGGAGATGGCAAGCACTGAGGACGAGGATCTGCGTGATTCGCTCTCAGCGTTACGCGAATGCCTGAAGAATCTGCAAACGCAAGCGGCATCGGTCGTACGGCTCCGTTACGAAGAGCGGCAGTCATGTCAGAGCATCGCCGCATCGCTGGATCGAACCGTGACGTGGGTCACGAGTACGCTGAGTCGATCCCGCAAGGTTCTTCGCACGTGCATCGAACGTCGTCTCAGTGAAGAGGCGACAACATGAACGAATCACGTCTCCAACAACTGATCGAGAATTTTCAGGACGACACGTTGAGCGAACCCGAATGCCGCGAACTAATGGAGTGGTTCGACGAGGACGAGTCACGCGTGTCTGCATTTGCCGACGAACTGCGAGTCGGCAACGTGTTGGCGGCACTGCACGTGATCGATTCAGACGGTATTCCGCTGGCTGTCAAAGACAGCCTCGGGCGAGGCGACGTTGCGATTGACATCGCGAGCAACGTGCGTCAACACCTCGAAAGCCAACAACAGTCTGTGCGCGCGGATATCGAGCGACCAAATCTGTCGCTCCGCAAGTGGGCTCCCTGGTGGATTGCCGCGACGGTGGCGGTGATTGCGTTGTCTGTCATTCTGCCAAGGCAACCCGACGCCAATCGAGGCGATGTCGTCGCGACGGTTCAAAATGCTCGCAACGTACAAGAGATTTCAGCGGGCGACCAACTGCGATCCGGGCAGGTTTTGAAGCTGGACGATGGGCGCATCAAAATCAACTTTCAGTCCGGCGCCAGACTTGCGATTCAGGCACCGGCGGAATTGAAGCTGCTGGGACCAAATTCGGCGCAGCTTCAGAACGGTGTGGCGACGGTTCGCGTTCCAGGCGAGATCAAAGGATTCGTTTTGGTGACTCCGCACCAGCGAGTGACAGACCTCGGAACATCGTTCGGCGTTGATGTGGATAGCACAGGCGACACGGCGATCTCCGTGTTCGAGGGTGAGATTGAACTGGAACACCATCAACGTCTCGTTGGCGGGCAGGCGGTCGCACTCACGGCCACTGAAAAATCGCCCCACGAGATTCCTTACGCAATCAAGCAGTTCCTGGACACTTGGCGGGTTTCCTTCGGAGTCGAGCAGCTCATCGGCGATGTCCGTGTCGCATCACCGGGTGAACGACATTCACCGGGACTGATTGAAGACAGCGATTCGCTATTGCTGTTTCCCGAACGTGAAGACGTCCTGCTGAAGCGGCAATACGTGGTCGACGGAATGGAGCCGGGCACCTACCGACGTCCGTTTCGAAAACACACCGTGAAGCTGACGGAAGACGTTCGAGTCGACAGCTTTCTTCTACAATACAATCCGGTCCACAATGACGATGTGCCCATGAATCAGAAGTTTCAGGGCGAACTACACTTTGATCGCCCGATCGTCGCAGTGATCCTGCAAAAAGATCTGTTGGATTCTTCCGACTCGGAACTCGCTCTTCCTCAGACCGACTTCCGCAATATCTTTCGTCGGGGAATCAACGACGCTGATGTAATTACGTTGAGCCCTGATCGGCGTGTGCTACACGTTGCTTTGAATGTTAAGAACGGCGTGGACCAGATCCGCGTGCTCGTTGCTTCCGATAACAACGAACGATAATACGATTTGTAATTAGTTATTTGTCATTTTTCATTTGCTATTGAATCGTTGCCTCGGAACTTTTCGTGACAGCGAATTTTGTGTGAGTGCTGCGACCACGACCACACCCGTCGTAAATGACAAATAACTAATGACAAATCCTTCTCTTCCCGAGACGCCCATGAAACCATCCCACACTCTTCATCGCCGCGACCTTCTTCGTGGAATCGGCGTTGCGTTAACCTTGCCGTTTCTCGAAAGCAGCTTCATCAACACTGCTGCCGCTTCGACAAACAAGAACAATTCTCCGCGGCGTCTCGTCTGCATCGGGAACCACCTGGGGTACTACCCCGGCAACTTCTTCCCCGAGACGTCCGGCAAGAACTACAAGACCAGCCGGACGCTCAAGAACATCGACGCCCACCGGGATGACTTTACCGTCTTCTCCAACCTCGATGATGGGATGACCGGCGGCCACAATGGCGTGAAGGCGTTCCTCTCCGGTATCCGCAAGGACGAGGCGAGCGGGTTCCCCGATAAGAACATGACCATCGATCAGGTCGCCGCTGAGCACGTGGGTGCTGCCACGCGATTCCCCTCGATCACAGCGGGTCTGGATAACGGCACAGACCTGAGCTGGACCCGTTCGGGTGTGCGCATCCCGCCGGTCAACAACCCCGCGCGGTTGTTCGAGGCGTTGTTCGTCCAATCGGATGCCGCCTCCCTCCGTGCCAAACGCACCCGCCTGACACACCGAGCCAGCGTGCTTGACGCTCTGCGTGAATCCGCCGCCGCCCTCAATGGTCAGCTCAGTGCCACCGACCGCCAGAAGCTTGACCAGTACCTCACCAGTGTGCGGGAGGTGGAGAAGCAGTTGCAGATGTCGCAAGCATGGCTCGACAAGCCCAAGCCCACCTCGCCGATCGATACGGTCGCGGACGAAGAGCGTATGCACCTCGAAGAAATCCCGCTGTTCTACGATCTGCTGACACTGGCCCTGCAGACTGACTCGACGCGCGTGGCCACGTTTGAGATCCCGATGGGGTTCCGCACCGCCGAGTTGGATGTCGGCAGCTACCACGGCCTGTCGCACCACAGTAAATCCGAAGAGCGGCTCGAGCAGCTCCAGATTGTCGACTCCTACCTGATGACGCAGTTTGGCTACTTCCTCGGCAAGATGAAGGAGGCACAGGTCTTCGACCACACCGCCGTCGTGTGGGGCAGTGGGATGGGCAACGGCTCGAGCCACAGTAATCGGAACCTGCCGGTGATCCTCGCCGGCGGTGGGATGAACCACCAGGGCCACGTGGTCTGTCCGGCTGAGGAGCACAAACGCGTGCCGCTGTCGAACCTGTGGCTGTCGACACTGCAGTGGTTTGGGGTTGAGGCGGATCGATTTGGTAAGAGCACGGGAACGTTTTCGGCGATGGAGATTGGCTGAAGAATAAGAAGATTTGTCATTAGTTATCTGTCATTTCTCATTTGTTATCGGGAGGGAACGATGGGCGACGGCGACAAGGCAAATGAGATTGAAGAGCGACTGATTGACTTCGCGGTGCGAGTCATCAACGTTGCCGATGCGCTGCCGAAGACTCCGGTTGGCAAACATATTGCTGGTCAATTGCTGAGATCGGGAACTTCACCAGCACCGAATTATGCAGAAGCTCGCGGAGTCGAAAGCAATGCTGACTTCGTCCACAAGCTGAAGATCGGGCTGAAGGAACTGAACGAGAGCAGCGTGTGGCTTCGAATGATCTGCCGAGCCGAACTTATGAAAGTCGAACTGCTGGACGACCTCATCGACGAGAACCAACAGCTCTGCCGAATTCTCAACGCATCGGTAAAGACGGCAAAAGAGAAGTAGACGCAGCAGTTCAGGAACTGACCGCGCATTCAATGACAAATGAGAAATGACAGATAACTAATGACAAATTCCTCGTCCTTCTTCGCCCTCGTCTTTGCCATCTGCTTCGCGGCCCCCTCACAAGCCGAAGAGCCAACTTCCGTGTTCCTCAAGAAGCACTGCATCCGGTGTCACGGCAGCACCAAACAAAAAGCCGATCGCCGATTTGATACGCTGCCGACGCAGATCAAAGAACTCGATGATCTGGAGAGCTATCAGGAAATCGTTGATCAGCTCAATTTGGAAAGCATGCCACCGGAAGGGGAGACGCAGCCGACTGCAGAAGAGCGGGCAAAAGCGATTGCCGATCTGACACGGCAGATTGCATCGGCACAGACCGAGCTGGCGTCCGGCGGGCGGCACACGGTCATGCGACGGCTCAACCGGTTCGAGTATCAGCAGACGATCGGCGACCTGCTTTCGCTGAATGTGCAGGCGTGGAACCCGGCCGCGGACTTCCCGCCGGATGTGAAGGTGCACGGTTTCGACAACAACGGCCGTGAGTTGGTGACATCGGGCATGTTGCTGGATCATTACCTCGGTGCAGCCGAGGAAGCAGTCACACGTGCCACGCAGTTCGGGCCACGGCCTCAGTCGAAGCAGTACGACCAACAGACACCGTATTATTTCAATGGCAAGAACAAGGCGAATCTGCCCAAGCTCTTCCAGGTTGATCGCTTCCGCTTTATTCCCGACACGCCGTACACCGATATGTATGGCCGGCACTTCCGCGGAGGGCACATCGGTTTCCGGCCCTTGTACGGTGGCGTGGCTCACAGCGGCATGTACACCATCCGTGTGAAGGCTGCGGCGATCGACCGCGATCATCCGTATGGCAATGCCCTGGATGACTTCCGCAACGGCGACCCACTGGTCCTGGAGGTGGCGACAGTGGACCGAGAGGGCAGTGTCGAGAGCACCGGCAGCATCACAACCGAACGCTCCGTTGGGCTGGCCGAGCTGACCAGCGAAGAACCGGCGTGGCTCGAGTGGACCATCCACATCGATCAGGGCTTTGAGCCGGAGGTCCGCTTCCGCAACGGCACCACCGCCACCAAGCGTCTGGTGCGTATCATCAGCAGTAATGCGTCGGAGCACCCCGAGATCGCCCCATTCGCCAACATGAAAAACGGGATGGAGAAATCCTGGGGCCTGCTCAGGGCTTATCGCGGCCCGAAGCTCCGCATCTACGACATCCGGGTTGAGGGTCCACACATCGACCAGTGGCCGCCCGCCGGTCACACGCTGATGTATGGGGTTCTGCAACCCGATGACCTGAACCGGAGCACGATCACCGAGCGTCTGCGTGTGTTTGCCGCCGGTGCTTTCCGTCGCCCGCTGCGGAGCGATGAACTGAAACCGATCGAGCGGATGGTGATGGGGAAACTTGATGGTGGCATGGAGCCGCTGGCCGCATTGCAGCTGGGGTTCCAGACGATCCTCTGCTCGCCTTCGTTCATCTACATGCAGGAGGGGGATGGCACGCTCGATGATTACAGCCTGGCGTCGCGCCTGTCGTACTTCCTCTGGTCTTCCCAGCCGGATGCGGCCTTGCTTCAACATGCCAAAGCCGGACGCCTGTCCGACACGAAAGTGCTCGACGCCGAGGTCGATCGCATGCTCAAGGACCCACGCTCCGACCGTTTCGTCAGCCAGTTCGTCCGGCGATGGCTGGACTGGGACAACATCGGTGAGATGCCCGTATCAGAAGATTTCCGTGTGTACTTCCGAGACAACCTTGAGTCGGCGATGGCCGGGGAAACAAAAATGTTCTTCCGCCACATCCTCGATGAGAACGCGCCGCCCAAGCGGTTCCTTGATGCAAACTACACCTTCGTGAACCGTGAGCTTGCCGCCCATTACGAGCTGGCCCCGGTAGAAGGCAATCACCTGCGTCAGGTCTCGACCAAAGGCTCGGTGCGCGGCGGGCTGATGACTCATGGCAGCTTCCTGACGGCCTCGGCCAACGGCGTGGATACCTCGCCGGTGGTGCGCGGCATCTACGCTCTTGAAAAAATAATGGGTTACACCCCGCCACCTCCGCCGGATGACGTGCCCGAAATTGAGCCCGACATCCGTGGTGCCCTGACCGTGCGTGAGGAGCTGGCGAAGCACCGCAGCATCGCCACGTGCGCCGAGTGCCATCGCAAGATTGACCCGCTGGGATTCGCCCTGGAGAACTTCGACCCCATCGGCGCCTGGCGGACCGAGTACGGTAAGAAACTGCCCGTTGATGCGTCCGGCCAGCTTCCCAGCGGTGAGAAATTCGACGACATCCGTCAGCTCCGCACGCTGCTGATTGAGCGGCATGAGTCGTTCACCCGCAGCCTGACCGAGAAGCTGCTCACCTATGCTCTGGGCCGTGAACTCGAGATCGGCGACCGCCCAGCCATCGACAAGATCCTCGCCGAACTTGCCGAGAAAAATGGCGGCTGCCGGGATCTCATTCAATTGGTGGTTTTGAGCGAACCATTCGGGAAGAATTAGAAGTTGGATTCACACCCCTGCCTGTTTACTGAGAGGCTGTAATCTTTTTCTAGTCACGTCTTTCTGTGAGCGACAAGGCGCTAGCCGTCGGTAAGTTTGCTCCAAAATCAAACGCCACAAAACCGGCGGCTAGCGCCGTGCCGCTCACAAAGCAAAAATGACAACCACTGAGTAGCCCGGATAAAGAAACATGTATCATTTTCTGACCGCCTTCTGTCTTTGCCTTGTCAATCTGCCGCTTGAGGCCGCCGACAAGCCAAACATCATTATGATTCTCTGTGACGATGTCGGTTTCGAATGCTTCAGCGCCTATGGAAGCCGTGAGTATTCAACGCCGCGACTTGACGCGCTGGCGGCCGGTGGCATTCGCTTCGAAAACTGTCATTCGACACCGTTGTGTACGCCGAGTCGTGTCAACCTGATGTCGGGCAAATCGAACGTGTTTAACTATTTCGACTTTGGCGTTTACCCGAAGGACGAACCGACTTTCGGTAACTACTTCAAAGAGCATGGCTACGCGACAGCCGTGGCCGGCAAGTGGCAATTGCTGACAGGCAAACGCGGGATCTCCCCGGAAGAAGCCGGCTTCGACACACACTGTCTATGGAACATTCCTGGCGGCGGGCGAGAGCGATACTGGAATCCGTCGCTGGTGCAGAACGGGAAACTGCTCGATCTGCCGGAGGAAAGTTACGGCCCTGACATCACCACTGACTTTCTGATCGACTTCATTAAGACAAATCGCGAAAAACCGTTCCTCGCCTACTTCCCGATGATTCTTCCTCACAATCCGTTTCCGGTGACTCCGGACAGCGCCGACCCAAAGTCAAAGGACGCAAAACGGAACTTCATCGACATGGTGCAGTACATCGACAAAAACGTTGGACGCCTGGAAGACACTTTGCAGGAACTCGGACTTCGCGAGAACACGCTCATCATCTTTACCGGCGACAACGGCACCAATGCCGTTCTTACATCCGAATTGAATGGGCGTCAAATTCGAGGCGGGAAAGGATTCACGCACGACTACGGGACTCACGTGCCTTTGATCGTCAACTGGCCGGGACGAGTGCCGGCCGGGAAAGTGGTCGACGATCTGGTTTGCTTTTCCGATCTGTTTCCAACGATGGTTGAAGCAGCGGGACTGCCTCCGAAGAAAATCACCGATGGTGATGGCTGGAGTTTCTGGCCGCAGTGCGAGGGCAGAGCGGGACGGAAACGTGAATGGATCTACTGTTACTACTTTCCTCGACCGTCATCCGCAAAATACAACGATAAGTACAGCCACAATGAAGTCCGGTTCACACGAGACAAACGTTACAAGCTGTACGACAACGGCGAGATGTTTGATACGACGGAGGATGTACTCGAGAAACGCCCGATCGCAATCGGCCAGGCGGGACCACCTGGCGAGTCAGCCCGCAAAGTGCTTCAGCAGGCGTTGGACTCCTATCCGGATGCCGGCCGAAATGCCAACCGCAGAAAGCAGACCGCGAAAAAGAAGAATCGTTAGCAGCCCGTTGAAAGAGCACTTGCGCAGGCCGGATCAAGCGCCGCTCCGGCGATGCGAAATCGTCGGCAATCACAGAAGCCGGAACAGCGTCGCTTCGCTCCTGGGTCCGGCCTACACGTCCAGAAAAGGTGTATCTGTCCATGAACTGCCAATCAACACTGCGTGGGTTCATGACCACGATGCTTGTGGCTGGCCTCAGCGCTTCTCTATCGGCTGAGCAGTCTCGCCCAAATGTGCTGCTGATTCTCTCCGATGATCACAGCATGCCGCATGTCAGTTGTTACGACGACGAAAACACAAAACGGTTCAGGATAACGCCGAACCTTCAGAAGTTCGCCGAGCAGGGAATGCGGTTTGATCGGGCATACACGTCCGCTCCGCAATGTGCTCCGTCACGGATTTCGATTTTTGCGTGTCGATCTCCCATCGGCCTGAGCGTGACTCGATTCGCGCAACCACCACGTGCCGATGTTCGCTTCTTCACGGACGTCCTTCGCGCAGGCGGCTATTGGGTGGGACTGGACGGACGCCACCAGCATCTTGACGGCCGTGTCCGCGAAGCCGAACACATTGACAGGGCGCTGCGGCAAGCCGGCATGCAGAGTCTCGACCAGCGGTTTGATCACTTCGTGCGATCCGCCGGGACCAAGGGCGACAGTTTGTTTCAAGTCGCCGATCGCGTTGCCGCGGCTCTGGACAAAGTGCCCGACGAAAAACCGTTCTTCCTTTACTTCGGTTTTAGTCAGCCGCATCGAAAGTTCTCGCTGAAGTACGACGGAATCGATCCGATCGAATTGAAACTTCCGGCGGACTGGCCCGATCTCCCTGAAGTCCGCGTCGATTACGCCAGGTATCTCGCATCGGTGCGTGAACTGGATCAGGGTTTTGGACAGATCATGGCGCTTCTGAAGACCCGCGGCATCGACGACAACACGCTCGTTATCTTCATGGGCGACAACGGCGAAGCGCTGCTTCGAGGCAAAGGCACTCTGTACGACCGCGGCACTCATGTTCCGCTGATGATCCGCTGGCCGGGCCGAGTCAAACCGGGGTCGAGTTCTTCCACACTTGTCTGTGGGACAGACCTTGGCCCGACGATTCTCTCCGCATGTGGAATGAAACCGCCGAAGGAAATGACGGGGGACAGTTTCATGCGACAACTTTTGGGAAGGAAGGGTGAAGACCGGCGATACGTATTCGCCGAACGTGGCTGGCACTGGGGGCCGATCACTCGAACCGATGGTCTGGACCTTTCACGTTCAATCACGTCGACTCATTACCGATACATCTACAACGCACTGCCGAACCGCAGCTACACGCCGGTCGACATGTCTAACAAGGATGCCTGGAAGGCGATTCAGTCGGCACATGCTGCTGATAAGCTCTCGCCATTGCACCAGCGACTTTACTTTCGGAACCCACGGCCAGTCGTCGAGTTATACGATCTGCGGAGCGATCCGCTGGAACTCAACAATCTTGCGGGAAAGAAGCCGGTCGCCAACATAGAACGAACGCTTCGCGAGGAGCTTGAAAGCTGGATGATTCGCGAGCACGATTTTCTGCCACTACCGACCCATGCGCTGCAGAATACAAAGTGACATTCATGCATTGAATTCAGCCCTCCCTTTACACGTTCTCTATGGCCGAAGGTTTGGTTCGCGAACGATGGCGTTGAAGTCAATTCGTTTGAGTATTCCTGCTTTCCAACACTTGCGCAATTGGACCGTTCACAGCAAGTCGGGCGGATCAACGATCGCAGCGATCTGCCACGGTGGACTCCGGCAAGGGCATGATTGCTAAAGCCGGTTTAATCTGACCGTGCCGGAACGGCGTTTGATCCGCGCCTACTCGCGCCGATGGGATGTGGCGTTCCTCGGTGGCTTTACGTGAACGCGGGCGTTTCGTGTAACGCGCGATCGTTAGGGTGGATGTATCGACAATGGCGACAACTACCTGCCGAAAATTGACCAGCCACGACGGGAGCTGATGATGATCTGCCGAAGACCACATCTGACTGTTGCAGTGTTTGCCACTGCGATTTTAGTCGCAGCGGGCACGCGTGCAGATGACTCCACAGAGCCAGAACGCGTCCTGATGACAGAGAACCCGCTCAGCGCAGAGCAGGCTCAAGCGGCGCAGAAGGCCTGGGCCGATCATCTCAAGTTCGATGTGGTCGTCGAGAATTCTATCGGCATGCAATTGTGTCTGATTCCTCCTGGAACATTTCCAATGGGCGAATCAAAACGAAATCGCCCGGTGGTGACGCACAGCGGGGCGTATCTGATCGGACGCTATGAAGTGACTCAGGGAGAATGGGAACGAGTGATGGGGCGGCTCCCGAGTCAGCTGGTTCATGGCAAGGGGGACCGTTTCCCTGTCTACCGGATCACCTACGCCGAAGCGTCTGAATTCTGCCGGAAGCTCACCGGGCTCGACCGCGAGGCTGGCAAGCTGCCGGAGGGCTACGAATATCGTTTGCCGACGGACGCGGAATGGGAATACGCCTGTCGATCTGGAACCCTGACTGCCACATACTTCGGCGACAGCCTGAACAGCAGGCAGGCGAATTTCGATGGAAGCAAGCCTTTCAACGGAGCCGAGACTGGTCCGAATCTCGCCCGCACGGCAGAGGTTGGCAGCTACCCTGCCAACGCCTGGGGCTTACACGACATGCATGGCAACCTCTGCGAGTGGGCCATCGACTGGTACCATGCAAAACCAAAGGGCGGCATTGATCCGGTGCAACTCACGCCCGCACCAAAACGGCTGCTCAGAGACGGGCGTCATAGCTCTCTTGGCCAATGGTGTCGGTCGGCGAATCGCTACTACATGGACCCGAAAGTCCGTCCTGGCTCGGTCGGCGTCCGTCCTGTCCTCACCAAACTGCAGCATGACTCCGTTGAGCCGGAGCGAGTCCTGATGACTGAGCACTCGCTTAGCGCAGAGGATGCTCAGGCAAAGCAGAAGGCCTGGGCCGATCATCTCGGGGGCGATGCGGTCGTCGAGAACTCGATCGGAATGCAGTTGAGTGTGATCCCACCGGGAACATTTCCAATGGGCAAAGAGGATCACAAGGGGGAAGAGGGGCCTCAGGAGGTGACTCACAGTCAGCCATATTTTATCGGACGGTATGAAGTGACTCAGGGTGAATGGGAACGAGTGATGGGGCCGCTCCGCAAGCAGCCGACAGTGGGCGTTGGTGACCGCTTCCCTGTCTACAATATCAACTACCCCGAAGCGGCAGAATTTTGCCGGAAGCTCACCGGGCTCGACCGCGAGGCTGGCAAGCTGCCGGAGGGCTACCAATACCGATTGCCGACAAGCGCGGAATGGGAATACGCCTGCCGAGCTGGAACGCTGACGGCCACATACTTCGGCGACAAGCTGAGCAGCAGTCAGGCGAACTTCGATGGAAGCATTCCTTTAAACGGAGCCGAGAAAGGTCCGAATCTCGGACGAACGGCAGAAGTCGGCAGTTACCCTGGCAACGCCTGGGGCCTACACGACACGTATGGCAACTTGTACGAGTGGTGCCTCGATTGGTACCACAAGAGACCGAAGGGCGGCGTTGATCCGGTGCATCTCCTGCCCGGACCAGAACGCCGCAGGCCGGAACGGGTCCGCAATGGCGGATGTCACAGCCATGCGGGCCGTTACTGTCGGTCGTCGAATCGCTACTTCGAACCTCCGGAGATGCGCAGTACCAAAATTGGGCTCCGTCCTGTTCTTTCAAAGCTGCATCTTGACGGGCTTCATCAACTGACCGATGCCGCGCATACCGATGGCAATCAATGCTGGACGCGAGATGGGAAGAACACGCGGATCTGGAATAAGCGAAATTTCACGACCGGCGACTACTGGGTCATGGCAGGGCACGTCAGCAGTCCGCCTGGAGAACCCTTCGCTACTCCTCGTTCCGACAAGAGCTATCACACTTGGGCGCACACCTGCCTGACCGATGGCAGAATCCTTGTGCGGTCCAATCCTCCGAACCAGGAGCTGGGCTACTACCTGATGACGCCCAACAAGGGCGGGACGCCAGAGTTCGAACGCATTCAATGCGACCTGGCAACGAAAGGCGTACTCGACCGAATCAGCCTTTCGCCGGGTGAAACCAGAGTTTGTTTCGAGTTCCAGACTGGATTCGAAAGTGGCGTACCAGGCCGCACACTCTACGTGGCCGACTTTGACGCGAAGCAACCCGCGATCAGTGGTGCCACGCCTTTTGCCAACGAAGACGAAAAACCAATCTGGTACGCCTACCCACGCTGGTCGAAAGACGAATCCGCCATCATCTACCAGGCAGACGAGGAGCTCTACCTTCACAACCTGGCCAACAAGTCAACGACGAAAGTGTCAACGACTGACGCGCACATAAAACGAGCGCCAAAGTAGGTGACTTCTCATATTCACAACGATGATGTTATCTCACCGGAGTTGTTGATGATTCGCCAAAGACCGCAACTAATCGTTTCAGTGTTTGCAGCCATAATCTTAGTCGCAACGGCCGCGCATGCAGATGCATCCGCAGAGCCAAAGCGCGTACTAATGACAAAGCACCCGCTCAGCGCAGAGCAGGCTCAGGCAGCGCAGAAGGCGTGGGCCGAGCATCTCGGATTCGAGGTGGCATTCGAGAACTCGATCGGCATGCAGCTACGTGTGATCCCGCCGGGGACGTTTCACATGAGGAGCCCGCAAGCTGAGAAGGGGCAAAAGGGGCCGGTTGAAGTGACGCTCAGCCAGGGATTTTTGATCGGCCAGTTTGAGGTGACTCAGGGGGAATGGGAACGAGTCATGGGGCCGCTCGAAGGACAACTCAATGCCGGCGCCGGCGACCGGTTCATCGAAGGAATGCTCGATGCTGGCGCTGGCGACCGGTTTCCGGTGTACCACGTCACTCACACTGAGGCGACTGAATTCTGCCGAAAGCTAACGCTACTTGATCGCGAGGCTGGCAAACTACCCCGCGGCTACGAATACCGCCTTCCAACCGCAGGGGAAGGGGAGTTCGCCTGCCGGGCCGGGACGCTGACACTCACTCACTTTGGCGACAAGATGAGTAGCCGACTGGCGAATTACGATGGCACCAAACCGCTCAGGGACTCCGAAAAAGGGCCGAAGCTCGGTCGAACGGCGGAGGTTGGCAGTTATCCGGCCAATGCCTGGGGGTTGCACGATGTGCATGGGAATGTTGGCGAATGGTGTATCGACTGGTATCACGACAAAGTCGAGGGAGGCATTGACCCAGTGATGCTCCAGCCCTCCGGCGGCGAAAAACCACACAAGATGTTTCGGGCTGGTTCATGGGGAAGCCCTGGTATGCGTTGCCATTCGGCGCACCGCTACCACATCAAGCCCCAAAACAGAAGCTATATCGGTCTTCGTCCTGTCCTTACAAAGATCAGCCACGTTGCAACTGGTCAGGCCAACTCTACTCAGGCTGATACCACGTCTGCTGCGAGCTTAGTCGCAGCCGCTAGACATGCGGAGGACTCCGACGAGCCGAAGCCCGTACTAATGACCGAAAGGCCGCTCACAACGGAGCAGGCTCAGGCAGCGCAGAAGGCGTGGGCCGATCAGCTCGGACTCGAGGTTTCATACAATAGTTCGATCGGCATGCAATTGCGTGTGATCCCGCCGGGTACGTATCTCATGGGGAGTCCCAAAGGCGAAGTTGACCGCAAGGGCCACGAGGCTCAGGTTGAAGTAACGCTAAGTCAGGCGTTCCTGATCGGTCGGTATGAGGTCACACAAGGAGAATGGGGACGAGTGATGGGGCCGAGAAAGAGGCAGTTGAAAAAGGGCGTTGGTGACCGCTTCCCTGTTTACGAGATCAACCACGCCGAAGCGTCCGAATTCTGCCGGAAGCTCACGCAGCTTGACCGCGATGCTGGTACTCTGCCGGACGGCTACCAGTACCGCTTGCCGACCGATGCGGAATGGGAATACGCCTGCCGTGCCGGAACGCTGACCGCAACGTACTTCGGCGACAAGATGAGCAGCAAGCAGGCAAACTACGATGGAGAGAACCACCCGTACAACGGGGCTGAGAAAGGACCGAATCTCGATGGTACAGCCGAGGTAGGCAGTTATCCGGCGAACGCATGGGGGTTACACGATATGCATGGGAACTTGTGCGAATGGTGTGTGGATTGGCACGAACACAAAGTGAAGGGAGGCGTTGACCCAGTGCAGCTCGATCCCAAGTCGAAACGGATGATTCGAGACTGCCGCTTTGGGAATCCGGGTAGGTACGCCCGATCGGCCAATCGCTATTACGCTCCACCAGACGAGCGGCGTTCCAACGTCGGCTTCCGTCCGGTTCTCTCAAAACTGCATCTTGATAAGTAGAGGCGATTTCGGAACTATTACTAACCCGATGCGCATAAGAGGGACACTGCATCTGATGTCACGGCAGTCAGAAACAAAAGGCCGATCGCCGACTTCACATCCTAAGGCGCAGGTCATCAGTTTTTCAGTCAGCCAGGATGTTCGCTTTTCTCATCACTCACTGATTCGCGGCAATGTCGTTGGCTTTGGTTCCGGTCCGGGGCCACACGCAATCGCCATTTGCAAATGGCGCGTTCTGCTGTCTGCAATGCGACTCTCGCCAATCGCTGAATACTGATCCACAAGCCGTTTGACCGAATCGATCAACGCCGCGTAATCCAGGTCGGTCAGAGCTAAAGGTTTCATGATTGCGAAGCAACCCGCCGATGAATCGTCCGCGCGCACGACCCTGTTGATGATGGACGTCAGGAAATCTTCCGTTTCCTTCTTCAGGACTCGACTGCCTGGACCAAATCCGATGGGCAGACTCACGAGCAGTTTCACCTGGCTCCGGGACTTCCGCTTGATCAGGTCGACTCGTTCGAGGTGCTTTTGATACAGGCTGGTCGACCGTTGGTTCAGATCGAATTCAACAGCGATTTCAGCTGGAGTCTTTCCAGCCATCAATTCCTGTAAGTACGCAAGCATTTCGGGTCTCTCGGCAAACAGCGCATCCTGCTCATCCGAAAAGAAGTAGTGCTGAGGCCTGAGTTGATCGGCCCGTTTACTGATTTCGGAGAACTCAATATTCGCGACTTCAGCGATCTCCAACAGTCGGTCCAGCGGTAGCGAAGGCTTGTTCAGCAATCGCTTGATCGTGGGCAATGAGCATTCAAGTGCTGCGGCCAGGTGGCTGTAGTTGATGCCGCGCTGCTTCAACAGCTCTTTCACAGCCATCAGATAGCAGGTCGCAGTCAATTGGCTTGAGGTGCTCATTCTGCCCATCGTGGTATCACATAGTGACACCGTCAAGTTGTTTTCGCATCCAAATTTGACACTGCCGGCACGAGTCGTAGGATGCTTCGCGTGACGATGTTCGGCCGCTTGTTCTCGTACCGTCCCCAAAGCAGGGTCTTTAAGCATGACAAATAACGATGAAAGCGCTACCAACGGCCAGGACAAACGCCAGCATATCGCTTCGTTCATCAAAGACATTGCCGACAAGCGGTGCGAGAAAAACCTGGCGGGAATCGCGATCGGCGTCATCGTCGACGGGCAGGAAATCAGCACAGTCAATGGATGGGCGGACGTTGAGTCGAAAAGGCCAGTTTCAGATACCACGGTTTTCGAAGTCGGCTCGCTCAGCAAACTTTTTACATCGCTGTTGCTTGCGGTTGCGGCCAGAAAGCAGGAAGTCCAACTCGACGATCCAGTACAGACAGCCCTGGGTGACGCTGTGACTTTACCAACCGATCGTAAGGCAGAGATTACCTACCGTTCTCTCGCCAACCATCGCTCTTCACTACCGAGGTTGCCGAAGGACCTGATACCGACAGCGGATATGACGAACCCGTACGTGCACTACGATCAGGAAAAGCTCTACGCGTGTCTCAACAAGATGGATTCGGTCAAGCCGATTGGTTCTCGAGGAGAGTATTCGAACTTTGCTGTCGGACTACTGGGACACGTGCTGGGCAAACTCGCAGGGAGTGATTACCGCCAGGCTCTGAACGAAAGAGTGTTGACTCCCTTGGGCATGCTGGACACCTCGACTGAATCCAACGATGAGCAAAGCGCTCAGTTGGCGACAGCACACAAAAAGAAGAACAAGCCCACCAAACACTGGGACTTTACCGAGGTGACCGTCGCCGCGGGGGGCGTTCGCTCATCACTCCTGGACATGTTCAAGTTTCTGCGAGCGAACATTGATCCCACCACGTCCAAGCTGGCTGACGAGATTATGATGATGCGGGAACCTTCCGACCTCCCGGAATGTGAAGGCAGCGATCGTTGGCTAACGGCATCCAGATATGCGTTTCCCTTCGTGTGGCTGTTTGCATTCCTGGCGATCTTCGCGATCCCATATTGTCTGGTCCAAGTGCCAATCGGATTTCAAACGGACAGCCTTTGGTTCTTTCCAATCACGATCCTGATTTTTGGAGCTGCCTTATGCTGGGGCTACGTCGCCGGACTGGTAACGGCAGTGCTCCTGACGTTTCTGGCGTGGTGGATCTGCGAAGATTTTGGATGGTTTCCAAT
Source organism: uncultured Planctomycetaceae bacterium (assembly GCA_943787265.1). GTDB lineage: Bacteria > Planctomycetota > Planctomycetia > Planctomycetales > Planctomycetaceae > JABMPE01. Next base: position 133,266 of record CALSLT010000006.1, read on the forward strand.
ATTTGAGGCGTTAGTTGGCGGAGCAAGCCTCAGCTATGTTGGCGCATATTGGCCGTGGGATAACAGGGGAGGAGGAGAGGGGCGTCTTGCCTGGCAGATTTCGGCGATTGGTACGCACCCGATGCTTTGGCACAACGGAATGGTTGGTGGATCGGCGAGCTTTCTCGGCATCGTTCCGGAACTTGAGACAGGTGTGATTGTGCTGACAAACACAGCGAAACCAGTCGACGCAGTCGGCGTCAACATCCTGTCCGAGCTGGTGAAGCTCAAAGAAAACGAGAACGGCGAACAAGAACGGCAACGTGCTTGTGCCAGTCTGAGGCAGTGGCCGGCTTCTATTTACAAACGGTTCATCACGTACGTCGAGCAAATGTTGTAGGTACTGTGCTGGTCGCCTGGCTCCATTTGAAGCTGCCTGGATCAACACATTTGCGATCCGCACGATTCAGGCTCTCGTCGCGTTCGCAGTTCTCGGTGTGCTCGTGTCACCAACGATGTGCAACTGAGTACGCGCCGATTTGATGCCGTCCACCAATTGATGGCACACACTAAAAGTGCAACACTGTTTCCGAACACTTTGCATTTAATTGGAGCGATCTGCCGTGCGAAACCAACTGTCAATTGTCGTCCTGTCGATCGTTTTCGGGCTGTCATCCGGAGCTGGTCGTGCTCAGGAAGCGGCCCCCGCGCCGGAGATCGACAAGCTGAGTGCCACTGGTTTTTCCCAGCTGCATCTGGCTGCAACGCGTGGTAACGCTCCCCTGGTCAAGGAGCTACTGCAGAAAGGAGCGAATGTTAACATCCAGCATGGACGCTATAAGGCGGCACCGCTGCAGTATGCAGCGGCTCAAGGTCACGCGGATGTTGCCAGGCTGCTGATACAGAATGGTGCGACCATTGATTCGATGGATTCCTCCAACCGGACGCCACTGGCGTGGGCCGTCGACAAGAACCAGCCCGAACTCGCGACGCTTCTGCTGGATGCCAAAGCTGATGTTTACACGAAACATCGCTCGAAATCTGTTCTTGATCGGCTGAAGAAATCCGGTGACTCCGACCTGATGGCGGTCTTCGAACGACACTTTTCAAAACAGCCACGTGATCAGTGGCTGCAGTGGAAAGCGGAGCAGCTGAAGTTTACCGGAGAACTCGATGGTCGGCAGGAACAGATGTGGCACTCTCAAAAGCCAGCTCTGTCGATTCCTGCCGGCGCCACGCCGAAGACAGCCCGTGGCCGATTTGACGTGTGGTTATCTGATCGGATCCCCAAGGCGGTTTCCGTCTTTCTGGTACGTCGCAACGGAAAGCTGCTTCGAGTTCTGACACTTCTGCGCGAAGAAAAAGTGGAAGCATCTCTCGATGGCAAAGTGCTCTGGCAACCTGCGAAGAAGATGGATTTCGCATGGCGTCAGCTTCCTGCGTCGACAGCGGTTGCAACGACCATCGACGAAGGCGAAGAACGCCTCCTGGAAATGACGAAGCTGGCCCAACGATTCACGATGCCCGGGCACACTCTGATGGAACAACCTGTGGCTCGATACGAGAACGATCTTGATGGCTACAAAGTTCCCGATGGCGGCGTATTTGTTTTCCTGAAGGACGGTCTTCCGGCGGGAATCGTGTGTCTCGAAATGCGGCGAGGCAGTTCCTATGAATGGTTCTATACAGTCGCGCGACAAACATCTCGCCCCGGCGCAATCCTGCTGGACAACGAACCGGTCCTCGAATGGAGCGGCTACTGGACGGGGCCAAGAAAATTAACCGACGCGTTTGTAGAGCAACCGTTGGGGATAGCTCCCAAATGACATGAGTATCCCTGCAGGATCTCGACGATCATCGAATTGCCCCGGACGAGTTCCACAGCCACACGGACGCCTCAGACCAGATGGTTATCCGGGCTCAGCTCGACCATGGTTGCCGAAAGAAGCCGTCTCTGGACTCGATGTCAATCAGAGAAGTCCCGTGGGGAGCGAAGTGATCGCAATTTGCAGGGTCCATTCTCTCCAACAGTTCGCGCGGCCTGCGGGGTACTGATAGGGGGCGGACGCCGCTTTGTATAAGAGTTTTGAGGGAAGGGAACTTTTTTCGAAATTCTGGCGTTAGATCTGAGGGGGGGCGGTAGCGGTCCGGTATGGCTGACAAATCTGACACACAAATTGACACTCCTGACCCGCATGAGACGTTTCTGCGGTTGTGGATGCGGCATGAGCCTGAGTTGCGGGCGTTTGTGCGGTCCTGCTGCCCGAAGGCTCAGGAAGTGGACGACGTGATGCAGGAAGTCAGCGTCGCGGCTTTGCGGAAGTTCTCGACGCTTGATGACCATTCGGCGTTTGGTCCGTGGGCTTGTCTGATCGCTCGGTACGAGTTGCTTTCGGCTCGGCGGCGGTTTGCGCGGGATCGGCTGGTGCTGGCGGAAGATGTCATCGGGCTTCTGGTCGACGAAGGGGCTCAGGAGCTGTCGTTGCGTCGAAGGCAACTGCGGGCTCTGGATCGGTGCATCGAAAAGCTGCCGCGCGAGCGACGGGAACTGGCTCTCGCCGCTTATGCGAAGGACACAACCATTCGCGAGATGGCCGGGCAGCTTAAGCGGACGGAAGGCTCGCTGTATCAGCTCCTCGCGCGGATTCGGAAGGAGTTGCATAGCTGTATGAAACAGACGCTGACTGGAGCGGAATCATGACGGAAGACGAACTCAACCTGCTGCATCGTTATCTGGACGGTGCGATCACTTCCGAGGAGCTTGAATCGCTGGATGAGCTGTTGCGCGGCAGCGCGGATGCTCGGGCTACGTTGCGGTCGCTCGCGACGATTGATGCGAAGTGGCAGGAGATTGCAGCGGACGAGGCTTTCGGCAACGCTGGTGAGCGCCAAGGCGTTAGCCGCGGGTCTGGCACAACGGCTTCGACTGAAGAACCGGCGGCTAGCGCCTTGCCGCTCACTGCAGTACGGCCCGCCGCCTCGCACAATTCTCGCCGTCATTCGCCACTCTGGCTGGCTTTGACCGCCATCGCGACTGCGCTGGTCGTCGGGGCGTTCGGCTGGTTCCGCGCCCCTGAAGATGCTCCGACGGAAACCAGACGCGGCATTGCCAGAGTGATTCGGATCGAGGGCAACGGTACCGCCGGCAAGGACCGGACTGTCGTCGACCGAGCCGAATTGTTTGCCGGCGAAGATCTGGTCATTCAACAAGGCTTGATCGAACTGGCGTTTCGCGAAACCGGCGTGCATGTCATTGCGACGGCTCCGCTGAAGATGAAGCTGGACAGCAACCAGCGCGTGTCGCTGCATGAGGGGCAGGTCAAGCTGGTCGTCCCGCCGCAGGGAGTTGGGTTTGTTGTGGATACCGCTCAGCGGAAATTCGTTGATCTGGGGACGAGCTTTGTTGTCACGGCAAGCTCGAACGGCTCAGACGTGCTGGTTCTTGACGGGCTGATCTCGGTGGACGAGCACGATGGCACGTCCGAAGAGCTGATGCGCGAAGGCGAGTTTGCCAGGTTTGATAGAAACGGAAACATCAAGAAACGATCGCCTTCCCGTCTCTCGCAGGCATTGCCCGAACTGTCTCTTTCTGCAACGCATCCAGGTGATGGCTCATTGCGGGGAGTCGTTCTTGGTTACGACCGCCCCGTCGAGGCTGTCAAAAAGAAAGGACTCGCCGCTGATGTAATTGGGCGAGAACTGTTGCCGCTGATTCATTCGGGGTTCAAGGATCGTTCGCATCTTGAAGCATTCAAACAGGGTGAACCGGTCAGTTTCCGTGGCATTGCTGGAGCCTTTCACGAGTTCCCTGACCAGACTGGCCTGGCACCTTATTCACGCAACGGCGGTTGGATGGCGTGGTATCACGGGCAAGTGATTCCGCCTCGTGCGGGGCGATATCGATTCTGGGGCTATGCGGATAATCACCTGTTGGTTGCGATCAATGGAAAGCCTGTCTTTGAAGGCTCGCGGCGTGATTCTTCATTCAAAGAACTCGGCATCGCACGCACTGACAATCCTGCTCTGCCATGTTTGATTGCGCGAGCCGGCTTCGCCTGCAGTGACTGGATCGAAGTCAGCGGTGATCCCGTTCGGCTCGACATTCTGTTTGGAGAACACGGTGGCAACATCACATCCGGCCTGCTGCTCGTCGAGCGGGAAGGCGAGACCTACGAAGAGACATTCTGGGGCCAGCCGAAATGGCCAGTGTTTCTAACCGAAGCTCCAAGTGCTGATGAGGCTGCCGAGTTCCAGCGGTTAGTCGATCATCTGGAACAGAAGACGATGGGTTCGTTCTCTGTTTCGGAAGAAGCAGTGTGGAAGGCGGCCGAGTAGATCTCACACAAAGTCACGAAGACACAAAGGTGGGACGGATTTCTTCGTGGCTTTGTGCCTTCGTGTGAAAACCTTGATTCGTATGCAACCGAGCGTTGTCGAGAGATTGGACAAGACATGAAAACACAACTCAACCGCCGTCATGTCCTTCGCGGAGCGGGAGCACTGATAACACTCCCCGCGCTCGAGTCGATCGGTTTTCGCCGCTTTGCTTCGGCCTCAGATAAAGCGTCCGAGAAGCCTCCAAAAAGGATGATCTTCCTGGGCATTGGGTATGGCGTTACTTCTGAAACCTGGTTTCCCGATCTCAATGACAAAGGAGCTGGCTACAAGCTACCCGAAGGGCTGAAGCCACTGGCCCGTCACAAAAACGATTTTACGATCGTCCAGGGCTGTAAGCATCAATTCAGTCGCCAGGCCCACTGGGGAAGCACGTATTGGCTGACGGGTGCGAATCAATACGGAACTCCGGGGCAGTCCTTTGCCAATACCATCTCCGCCGATCAGGTTGCCGCGGCCCAGTTTGGCGAGCATACCCGCTATACCTCAATCCAACTGGGTACTGACGCTAACGACAGGAATGGTCATGGCCCTGGAAATTCTCTGGCATGGGACCAACGAGGGAAACCTCTTTCCGCGTGGAACTCCCCGTTGAAAACCTACCTCAAGCTCTTTGGGGCAAACGACATACCACTCGCTCAGCGCCGGGCGATGCTGGCGGAGGAACGCAGTGTCCTGGATTCTGTGATGATCGAGGCAAAGGACATGCAGAGAGGGTTAACAAAGAGTGATACCGACAAGCTGGACGAGTATTTTCAAAGCATCCGTGACATCGAAACCCGATTGAGCAAATCGGAAAAATGGATGGATGTGCCCAAGTCCAGGGCGCCCCTTGAAGAACCGGATACTGCTTTAGCAGGCCGCAGCGAAATCGAGATGATGTACAAGCTCATGGTGGCCGCAATTCAGACAGACAACACACGGGTCATCACCTACCGCGAGCCCGGGTCACGCCTGCTGTCGAGTATCGGAGCGAGTGGCAACCCGCACAACGTGAGTCACTATCGCGCCGGTACAGAAACGGAAGTCTCATCCAGGATGAGGGACAAGGCGCACAGCGAATTATTGGCCGGGTTGATCGATCAGTTGAAAGCCACCAGGGAGGCCGATGGCAGCAGGCTCTTTGATCATGTCGCCTTGGCCTTTGGTTCCAACATTCGCTCCATTCATTATCTCAACAACCCACCCACCTTGATCTCCGGTGGAGGCGCCAATCTCAAGCTGGGTCAGAACCTGGTCCTCAATGCAGGCACACCGCTGAACAATGTCTGGCTGACCCTGTTGCAGGGTGTCGGCGTCAACGCGGAACGCCACGGCGACAGCACGGGCGTTGTCAGCGAACTACAAGCATAAGGCGTGCGGCAGATAAGAATTTAGCTGCCGCAACCGGATGGTGGCGCGTGCCGGCTGATGAAATCAGCCGCTGGGTACTGGCCCACGGTTCCACAGTAATTAGAAATCGCATTTTCAAAAGCTTACGAAAAGTATCCCATCATGAATCAGGGACTACAGGACGTTCTCAAAACACTGTGGGTTGGACTTTGCTTCCTGACCCTGGTGGCCGGTTGTGGAGACGAAAACTCAGAAATCGGAGTGGAGCAGGAATCTGCAGGAGCTTCCCAGGCGGAGGAACCTCGGATCACAACTGCTTCCGTAGCCAAACCAGTTGAGCAGGAATCTGCAGGAGCATCCAAGGCGGAGGAGTCCCGGATCACAACTGCTTCCGCACCCAAGCCAGTTGAGCAGGAATCCGCAGGTGTCCCCCAGGCGGGGGAGCCTCGGATTGCAACTACCTCCGTAGGCGTACCAAAAGTCGAATTCCCTGAAAAGCACCGAGCATTCTTCAAAGCACACTGTCTCGATTGCCACGACTCTGAGACGCGAGAAGGCAAAGTCGATCTCGAAACACTGCCCTTCCGCATCACCACCATCGAGCAGGCGGAACTCTGGCAGAAGGTGTTGGGCGCACTGAATTCCGGAGAGATGCCGCCGAAAGACTCCGAACAGCCTGGCAACAAGGAGAAGGCGGATTTCCTGGATGATCTGTCGCGCACAATGGTGACCGCCCGCAAGGCGCTCGGTGATTCGGGCGGCAGGATCACCATGCGGCGACTCAACAGGCGCGACTACCAGAACAGTATCGAGAGCTTGTTGGGGGTACGACTCGGTAAGGAACTCCTTCCCGATGATGGCGACTCCGGCGACTTTGATACGGTCGGCGCTTCGCTCTTTCTCTCCAGCGACAAGTTCGAGCAGTATCTGAAACTCGGACGCCACGCCATCGATGAGTTCTATGAGCGAAGGGCGGCTCGAAGGGCCAAGCCTTTCGTCTATCGCGTGGAACCGGAGAAAACGCTCAATGTCGCTTTGAGACAGGGAGTCAAACGAAATGAGGACTACCTTAAACGCTATGAGGCACTGGATGCGGAAATGGACAAGGCGCTCGCTCTACCAGAGAACAAAGGCTTTGAAGCCCGGATGGGCACCAAGGGTAACCGCGGGCAGCTTTACCGTAAAATTGGCCCTCACCTTAAGAAGCTGAAAGGAGCTCCCAACCCGAGGGACCATGGGTTCCCGAATTTTGGCCATGCCGCGAAGTTCTTTCCCCAGTTTGCTGCCTACAGTAAGCACTACGCCAATCTTCCCTACAATGATACAGGGACCTGGATTCAGTTGACGGCCGGTTCCACCATGGTCGTCCTAAACCCGCCGGGCGCCATGCCTGTCGGAACCTACGCGGTGCGAATCAAGGCGGGGGTCACCCGCGAGGCGCCGGCGTTTCGTCACTTCCTCGAACTGGGGCACCCCGAGACGATTTCGAGAGGGCTACTGGATGGCTTCCCCCTGAAGACGCTGCATGTGACCGGCAGTCCGGCCAAGCCACAACTGATCAAAACCCAGGTGACGGTGAACAAGGATACGAAACGGCAGTTTGCGATCAGAGAACGTCAGCCTGCGTGGGGCCCCTTACTCAAGAAATTCTTCAACCCCTTGATGAATGAAAATGGTTATGGCCATGCCCCCTCGATCTGGGTCGACTGGGTTGAGATCGAAGGTCCGTTGCCGCAGGGGGACCCCAGTCCGCTCGATCAGATCTATGAAGCGAACAGCCCGGTTCGCGAAAAAACGAAACGGGCCAGGAATATTCTCCAACAATTTGCGGTCAAAGCGTTTCGCTCCCGTGAACCCAGCCCCGAGTTCATTGATTCCCTGGTGGCCGTTTTCAATAACAGACTGGTGATCGACAAGAAGTTCGACGTGGCGATTCGAACCCCGCTGAGCATGATCCTGGCATCACCCCGCTTTCTCTTCATGAAGGAGTCCAGCCAGGACGATGCCCCTCGTGCCCTTGGCGATCTCGAACTGGCCGTGCGTCTGTCGTATTTCCTCTGGAGTTCCCAGCCGGATGCCCAACTGCTTGCTCTCGCAGAGAAGAAGCAACTCCGTGATCCCGACAACCTGCGGAGACAAGTGGATCGCCTGATTCAGGACCCGAGAGCACACCACTTCGTTTCCGGTCTCGCTCATCAGTGGCTGGACATGAAGCGATTGGATTTCTTCCAGTTTGATGTCGAACGACATCGCGAGTTCGACGAAAGCACGCGCGCGGCAGCGCGGGAAGAAGTCTACCAGTCGATCCTCCACTTGTTGCGGTCGAAGGATCAGGGACAACTGCAAAACCTTCTCAAGAGCGACTACGTCGTGGTCAATGGTCTCATGGCCGCTCACTACGGACTAGATGGCGTGGTGGGCGATCACTATCGGAAAGTCAGCCTGCCTGGAAATTCTCCGCGCGGAGGATTCCTTGGGATGGCCGCGATCTGTGCCATGGGCAGCGACGGCAAAAAAAGCAGCCCCGTCGAACGCGGAGCGTGGGTGCTGCGTCATCTATTGCATTCGCCGCCTCCCCCGGCGCCGGCAAATGTGCCGCAGCTTTCGCGTCTTGACGGCAAGCCCCTCACCAAGCGGCAAAAACTCGCCGCACACAAGGAGGAAGCCCAATGCGCCAGCTGCCACCGCAAGATCGACCCCATCGGCTTTGGCCTCGAAAACTTCACCGCTGCCGGCAAGTGGCGCAGCAAGGAATACCTCGACACCAGGAACAGAAAAGGCCAGATGGTGCCCAGTAAAAAGGGCACCCCCATCGACAGCTCCGGCCAATTGCACGACGGGCCGGCATTTGCCGATTTCTTTGAACTGCGTGAGTTGATCGCCACCAACCATCAGGAGGACTTCGCCCGTGGCTTCACGGAAGCCCTGATCGAGTACGGTCTCGGTCGTCCGTTCGGTTTCACCGATGAAGACCTGGCCAACGAAATCCTGATCGCCTCGAAAGACAAGCAATACAGCGTCAGCGAATTCATTCACGCCCTCGTCCAAAGCAAGCCATTTCAATCGAAGTAATCTCCAGCTCAAACCATCACCAGGAAACAATTCCATGAAAACCCACCTGACTATCAGCCTTGTTGTTGTGTGCCTGACCTTCGCTGCGAACGAACTCGCCGCCCAGGAAAAAAAGGGGGGGATACTTCACGGACGTGTCGAAGCCGTCGACGGAAACACCATTACCGTCAACTACCGCAGGAAAAGGCGGCCTTTCACGCTCCACGACAAGCTGAAGATCAACTACGTCAGCTTCCTGAAGGCGAAAAAGGAAATCAAACCGGGCTTCTTCGTTCGCGCACACGTCGATTCCAAGGGGCAATGCCATCAGCTGTGGGTTACGCTTCCTATCCCGGAGGCAAACCTCAAACCCAGCGCTAAAATGCTCGCCATGACAGCCGCAGAGTTGCACAAATTGGCCGACCGCAATGGCGACGGCGAGCTTTCCTATGTCGAATACGCCACCGCCATTTACCGTTCACCCAAACATGGTCCGGTCGGGTTTGGGAAGGCAGATAGAGACAAGTCAGGCACCCTTAATCTGAAGGAGTTCACATCCAAGCTGGAAGGCATCAAGTGGTATCGGATCTCCCGGAAGACCGCCGCCGAGTGGCACGCGGAAGCCGATGCCAATTCCGATGGCGTCCTCAGCAAGAAGGAATTCGTGACTTTCCTTGGCTCCACCGCTCACCTGGATACGTTTTTTAAGAGGGCAGACAAGGACCGCTCCGGCGACCTCTCGGTTGCGGATTTGGCCAGCTTCATCGACTCAATCCTGGAAGAATGAACATCCGGCATACCTCTGTCGAATTGATCTCACAAAAAGGCACGAAGACACAAAGGAATGGACCGGTCGCTTCGTGTCTTTGTGACTTCGTGCGACATACTTTTGACTCAGGCAAGGGAAGGCGGGCAGAGGAAGCTGGGTGACCCGGGATGCATTGTGCACATTCCTTTGTCGATTCAGCCCGCCAACAGTTCCGGTAGGCAATCTGGCCCGGCCCCAACCGTATGAATTCTCCAGATTCTTCGGCAGGTTGATCCGCGGGCGGGAGTAGAGAGAGTGCGTTCCTGAATTCCTCGCCTGTTTTGCGATCCCTATGTCTTCTGAGTCTCAGCCTGACGAATCCGGATTGATGCGGTTGTTTGTGCGTCACGAACGCGAACTTCGGGCGTATGCGCGGACCTTACTGCCCACTTGGGAGGCTGTTGAAGACACGCTGCAGGAAGCCAGTGTGGTCATGTGGAAAAAACGCGAGCAGCTCGACGATGAGGCCGCGTTTCTACCGTGGGCGAAGACGATCGTTCGCTTTGAAACACTCAAGACGCGACGTCGCGTTGCTCGTGACCGCCTGATGCTCAGTGAAGAGACGATCCTGCTGCTGGCCGAACAGGCGGCGAGATCGCCGGACGGGGTGCTCGATCGGGAACGAAACGCTCTGCGGCATTGTCTGCAGCAGTTCAGTGATGAGCATCGGAAACTGCTGCTGGCTCCGTATCTGTCGGACGGAGCCGTCCGCGAGATGGCGGAGCGTTCCGGCCGGACGGCCAACAGTCTTTACAAGCGGTTGGGACGGCTGCGGGAAAAACTGTCTCTCTGCGTGGAGCGCACGCTGACGACCGCGACAGATGGAGGGTTGTCATGAATTCCGATCGCCTCAGGCAACTGATCGACCGCTATCACCTTGGCATCGCGTCCGAAGATGAAGTCGCAGAACTTGATGCGGAACTGCGTGAGGACAGTCACACGCGAGACGTCTTCATCGCTGCAGCACGGCTTGAGACGAATCTGTATGACGAAGCCATCAATGCCATCCCGGCCGATGAGTCCGACGGCGATCCGGTTTCGCGACGACTGCCGCTTCGAGTGATTGGCGCCGTGGCGGCAATGGTCTGTCTGGCAATTCTCGTCGCCAGTCTGGTGGGCGGGCGAGGTCCGAAGCCGATTGCCACTCTTGCATCGAGCGAAGACGCCGCGTGGGAGAGCGAGTTACCGACCACACCAGGGGCGGAACTCGTTCCCGGCTCGCTGCGGCTGATCTCGGGGATTGCCACGATTCGGTTTCATTCCGGGGCGGAGGTGGTTCTGGAAGCTCCTTCCCAACTGGTTCTGGAATCGCCGATGCGAGGCAGACTACTCGTCGGCGCCGCGGTGATTGATGTACCGGACTCTGCCATCGGTTTCGTTATGGAAACCCCGAACGGATATGCGGTCGATCACGGAACCAGATTCTCCGTCGTCGTTGATAAGAATCAGCAGACGTCTTCCTTCGAAGTGATCGATGGCGAGATATCTGTGCATACGTCCGAGGCGAAGGACGAAGTGCGTCTCAAACACCAACAGGCCGTCGCAATTGCAAATGGTGCAATTGAAACCATCGACCCGACAGACCTGGATGGAACGCTGAAGCCCACCGCTGACGTTGTTCGTATTGGAACAAACGGGCAAGCCACCTCCGCCACGCGAGGCCACCCAAAGGCTCGTCGCCGGGATATGCTGCTGGTCAAACAGGGCCTTCCCGGGTATCGAGACTTCGACCGACGATCGGTGATGGCATTCAAGCTTGACGGCATCGATTGGGACTCCATTCGATCGGCTCGCCTGCGACTGAATCTAGTGCCCAGTGGTATTGGTTTCGCAGCGCGACTGCCGAAGGCGAATCGGTTTGAGGTTTTCGGAATCACAAACGATACGGCCCTGAACTGGCGCGTTGGCAGCGACTGGGAGTCAATTCCCGCGCCCGAAGACGGAGTTCTGTTGGGGACATTCGATATACCGCGCAGTCAACAGCGCGGCGTGTTTGGAATCGAAACAGAGGCTCTGCTGGAGTTCCTGAATTCCCAGGGGGCGGGCAGAGTGTCATTTCTCATCACGCGTCAAACGACGGAACTTCAAAACAGGAGTCTTGTCCACGCGTTCGCCAGCGATTCGCACCCGGAGGCCTCAGGTCCGATTCTCGAACTGGCAATTAGAAACACCGAATGAACTGGCGGTTCATTCGTAGCCTGACTCTCCGAGTCGGGCTACGAGGGTCCCTTTTCTGAAAGAGAAACTGACATGCCTTACGAAGACACATTGATCGTTGAGCACATCAAGCAAACACACAGCACGGATCTGCTGAGCGAACGGGAGAAGCACCTGATCGGTTTGGCCGTGACGATGACTCGCGGTTGCCAGGTCTGCACTCGAAACCGGGTTGAAAAGGCCCGCAGCATTGGGCTTACCGACGACGAACTCAACGCCCTGATCGGGGTGACTTCGGCGGTTAACAGTGGAGTTACGGCAGCCACTGCACGTGTCGCATTCGGGATGCTTGAAGAGGAAAGCACTGCCGAATGCGGTGATGTTTGCTCGGTGAACCCGCAGTAAGGATCGGCCGAGAAATACGCCACCTGGAACACGTCAGACCTGGATCGCAGTGAAGTAAAGACAATTCGGACATGAGATCGATGTTCAAAACAGCTTTCACAGTCGTTGTATGTGTCGGGAGTGAGTGGATGAGCCGACTGTTTACTGTTTCCGGGCCGTTTGTGGTCGGCTGTTGTGTCGCAGTCGCACTCTCGCTGGCTGGATGTGGTGATGCTTCGGAGCAGACCACAGATTCCCTCGATATTTCTGAGGCACCCGCTTCAGGCGATGGAAGAACGATTGTGGCGGACAGCCCGGACACGGGCACCGACACTGGTACAGCTGCCAAGAAGCCGCCTGCAGGCATCGAGTCGTTCCAGGTCGGTGCGAATGAACCGTTGCCGGGAAACTCCGGGATCTCGCCATCTTTGGCGAGTGCGGAAGTTACGATCCCGGAATCCATCGGCTCGTTCATGAAGACGCACTGCTATCGATGTCACGGGGCGGAAACTCAGGAAGCTGACCTTTCGCTGCATGATCTGGCGCGCGTTATTGGGGACTCGGCCGATGCGCTCAACTGGCAGGACATCCTCGACAAGCTGAACGCCGGCGAGATGCCGCCGGAAGATGAGCCGCAGCCTTCGAAGGAAGAGCTGGCAAAGGTGGTTGGTGATCTCACTGAATCGCTCCAGGCTGCACAGAAGATGCTGCGAGACAGCGGTGGAGGGATTGCTCTGCGCCGACTGAACCGCCGGGAGTATGAGGCGACGGTAAAAGAGTTGTTGGGCATTCGAATCCTTGCCCTGAGACTGCCAGATGATGCAAGCGGACGGTTCGATACCATTGGCCAGAACCAGTCACTCAGCTCCCTCGATCTGGAGAATTACTTTGAGCAGGCGCAGGAGGTCGTCCGCACCGCGATGCACTGGGCGGTGCAGCCGAGGGAGAAGGCCAAAGCGGTTCGGAAGGACGCCTCGAAGGTGTCGAAAGGGACTAGTAAGTTCTACGGGATCCTGAAAAAGGTGCAGGAGGTGCATGATACCGATCGCACCTGGGCAGAAGTGGGTCTGACCGAAGACGAATGGAATAGCTACAATCGCGGTTCGAAAAAGTATCCGCGGCATGCGAAGTATAAGGATCGGAGAAGCGTCCTCGGCTACTACTTCGACAACGTGGAGTATCACGCCCTGGGGCGCATGTTACCGATCCGGAACAGGTTCAGCAGCAGCGTCGGGATCGGGTTTCGGCGCGACGCCCGGGCCTACTACCGGCTGCGAGCCTCCGCAGGTGTCGCCGATGGAGTGGAAATTCGACGATCGATCCGCATGACGGTCCCGAGTGGACACCTGGAAGCCTCGAACGGAAAACCGATCGGTAGTTTCTACATAACCGGGGCGATTGAAGAGCCTTCGACTCACGAGATGGTGTGGTATCCGCAATTCGAAGACGACTTCAGACCGGCAACAGATGAGGAGGCGAGGGGGAAAGGAGTCGTCTTCCTCGAAGATCGGCGCGGTGGCCCGGGGAGAGCACAGCTTTTTCAGTACTACTGGCCCATCGAGCCCGATGCTCCGACGGAAACCATCCTGTTGAGGTGGATGGAGGCGGAGGGGCCTTTTTACGATGAGAAAACCCCCTTCGAAGCATTGGTCGACACCTGCAAAGTTGCCACCGCTTCCGATGAAGCGCTCGATGACGTGGCGGAGTCGTTTCTGAGGCAGTTTGCCACGGCCGCCTTTCGGGGGCGCGAGGTGTCTGCTGAGTTCGTGACGAAGTTGCACACCTACTACCAGACTCAGCGAACTGCAGGAAAGGACTTCCGCGAGGCAATGGTGGATCCTCTGGCTCTCATCCTGTCTTCGCCACGATTCCTGTATCTGATGAATCCCGAAGCCGACGAAGAGGAGTCGAATCAAGCCCTGGATGCCGTCAGCCTTGCCAATCGACTGGCGTGGTTTCTCTGGAGTGGACCACCGGATGACGAACTGATGGGCGTCGCTGCGGACGGATCGTTGCTCGACGAAGCGAGTCCTGCTGGCACAGACCGAGCGCATGCTGTCCCATCCCCGGGCGAACGAGTTCTACCAGGGATTCACCAGCCAATGGATGCATCTGAGTCGCCTTGTCGACAGCGTGGGGCTGAGTTCCCGCTTTCTCCTTCACTACACCGATGCCTACATCCTTTCCGCGAAGCAGGAGCCGGTGGAGTTCTTCAAAACCCTGGTGGAAGAAAATCTGTCGTCGGCGAACCTGATTGACTCCGACTTTGTGACCATCGACGGCGTGCTCGCCGCGAAATATGGCCTTGCAGATCATTACCGCGGTGATGGATTCCAGAAGGTGAGCCTTGCCCGCAGACTCCCCACGGGGCGGCTTGATCACCCAGGCCGCCTTTCCTCGCGATCGGCACGATGGGCAATCGCACCTCGCCCGTGATTCGTGGCTCCCTGGTGAAGGAGATCCTGCTCAATGATCCGCCGCCACCGCCGCCGCCGAATGTCCCGGAGCTCATCGCTTCCTCCGACGATCCGCTGCCGAGCGTTCGGACGTCTCGTCGAAGCTGCACCAGAAGAAAGCGCAGTGCGCTTCCTGCCATGCCCGCTTCGATTTCATCGGGCTGGGCTTGGAGAACTTCGATGCCATCGGCATGTGGCGGGACGAAGAGCTCGTCACCAACGTCGGAGCTTCTTCCACCAGCTGAAAAATCCCAGGGCGAAAAGAAAGCTGTATGCCGTAGATGCCAGTGGTCAGCTGCCCAACGGTGAGACCTTTGAGGACGTGCAGGGGCTGAAGGCGGCGCTGATGAAAGAAGAACGAACCGTGGCGGGATCGGTTTTCGAAGGCCTGTTGTGTTACGCGCTGGGACGCGATGTGAGTTTTACAGATGGACCGTTCATCGACGCAGTGCTGGATGATCTCGAAGCCGATCACTTTCCCGTTCGAGAGATGGGTGAAACGAGGTGGTCACGAGTGAACCTTTTGGGAATCGGTAGCGATGTCTCGTCCTTGAAATAGAAGATCAATTTATGAAATCGAACCCTTCAAGACTCACCGTGGTGATTCTCCTTTTGGCCGTTTCGCCTTCCCTCTCAGCCGTCGCTCAAAGTGACGCTGATACAGAAAAACAGCCCCTCTCCTCCGAAACCGAAATGGCGATCATGCGGGTCATGAATCTGGAGAACCGCATTCAGACGCGTCAGACGGTTCCGGTAAAGAAGACCGGTAACGAGTTGGCAGACCATTTTTCCGGAACCTGGATCTGCTTCACGACAATGCGGCTGAATGGTCAACTGGGCCGTGGGATCATGGAAATACGACTCGAACAAGACGGGGATGAACTCGTTGGAGAGGGTGCACAGCTCAAACACCCTTTCGATCCGCCCGCGACCATTCGCCCGATCGGCACAAGATCGGCGGCGGTGAGCGATTTCATCGGCCAGTTCAAGAAGGCACCAAAAGGACGACACAATATGGTCGTAATTGAGCGGCAGAAAGTGGATGGTCCAACATGGGCTACTTTTACAGCCGTCATGGCTGGTGATGGCCGTACTGCACGTGGCACGCTTGTCAATGCAGGCGGAAACTACGGATTGATGTTCATGGTGAGGCGAGAATTCCTCTCTGACTTCCACCATCTGCTCACCGAAGAAGGTCGTCGGGCAGAAGCAAAGCGCAGATGGATCGGCATTGAGAAGTTGGAGCTCGCTTTGGACACAGAGATCATGGATGCGGCCCGAATCAGGTGGTGGAGAGCGGACAGGAACAAAGACGGCAAGTTGCAGTATACCGAATTTCCACACCCGGACTGGAAGCGTGCCAATCGCAACAACGACGATGCAGTCGACTGGGCCGAGGAGGTATCGGATCGCGTTCTTAAGAAGTTGGTTCTGGAGGGAGATTTTTTAGAGAAGCATGGCAGCGACTCGCAAACGCAATGGCCGTCGATTTATGCCTGGGGCGTCGCTCGCCCCGGTTTTGAACAAATCTTCTATTTCATCGACTGGGATCGCGACGGCAAGATCACCTCGGCGGAATACACGGCCTTTGAGGAGCAGCTAAGCGCTTACGACAACGCGGACCCGCACATTGCGCAAATGGAGGCCGCCTTCAGCAACGAGAAGCTGACCAAAGCACGGGAGATGTGGGCCGCTCTCGATAAAAATCGCGATAACATTTGGCAATACGATGAATTCCCGCACCCGGATTGGAAGCGCGCCAATCGCGATGGCGATGACGGTTTGAGTTGGAAGGAAGAATTGGCCGACCAAATGCTCAGAAGACAATCGAAAACCTATCCCAAAAAATACGGCTCCACGACACCAAAGGAATGGCCCACTCAGGAAGCCTGGAACAAGGATCGGCCCGACTTCCAGCAGCTTTTCACTTTCATCGACTGGGATCACGACGGCGTGATCACGGTTGCCGAATACGAGGTCTTCGATGTGCAGATCAAGTCCTACACCGACGGTTCCTGGCCAAAGACAAACGAGCAGGGAGAGTCCGGAATGGAAGTCTTTAAGCGACTGGCGCGCCTCAGCCACCGAAAGCCGGCCAGGCACAAAAAGCGGGGCAGTCGCGGAAGGTGTCTTGGAATTCTCAGGAAGAATGGAACCGCGATAAGCCGACCGTGAAGTGGATCTTCCCCTTCATCGACAAGAACGGCGACGGCACGATCGACACTGATGAGTACCAAGCCATTCAAGAATACAAAAAGAAGCACCGCCACGATTGGATGGATCGGGCTCGCAGGGAACTTGGATTAATTACCCCGAAGGACCCGTAATGGCCACGATTGCTTTTGACGTCTACGGGACCCTGATTGATACCGATGGCATGGTGTCCCAATTGCACGAGTGGGTAGGTTCGCGGGCGGAGACATTTTCGAAAACCTGGCGTAATAAGCAGCTCGAGTATTCGTTTCGGCGGGGACTGATGCGACAATACGAGAACTTCGCGGTCTGCACGCGTCAGGCACTGGAGTATTGCTGTGCCGAATACGATGTTTCTTTATCTTCGGAACAGAAAGACATATTGCTGCAAAGCTATCGAGGCTTGCCTGCGTTTGCAGACGTCGAAGAGAGTCTCGTCGCGCTGAAGGCGGAGGGACATCTTCTCTTTGCCTTTTCCAACGGTAGTGCGGAAGCCGTTGAGGAAGTCTTGCAGACCAATGGTCTACGTCAATGTTTTGAGGATGTCGTCAGTTGTGACGTGCTGAAGACCTTCAAGCCGAACCCGGATGTCTACCACTATTTCATGAGGGAAGCAGGCGAAGCAAAGGACGCGTGGTTGGTTTCCGGCAATCCGTTTGACGTGATCGGCGCCGTCTCGGCGGGCATGAAGTCGGCATGGGTCAAGCGTTCTGACCGTGTAGTCTTTGATCCGTGGGGAATCGAACCGACCCTGACCGTCGCCGCCTTGAGCGAACTGTGTGAGAAATTGGATAGCCAGAAGAAAGCCAGGGAGCTCATGTGAAACTTCCCACTTACTCTACTATTGGACAACTCACAGGGTCTTCGTTGCTCTGGCTTTCCACCATAGGCACAGGGGTATCCGCCCTAACGGCGTCTATCCCGTGTCTGGCTGGCGCCGATGCAAGCCATCAGCCGGTCACTGCTCCTGATTCCATCGAAGTCTTTTTCGAATCCTACTGCGAACGAAATCATGAACCTGACAACCCAACCCTCAAGCCGCCGCAGCTTCCTTCGACAGCAGGGGCGTGCCATTGCTTTGCCATTCCTCGCGAGTGTACTCACAGCAGGCGAAAGAGCCGCCGCGGAGAGATCTCTGGTGGAGGGCAGGACTCCGAAACGCCTGCTCTGGATGTCCATGGGCCACGGGCACATGGAGAAGCACTTCTACCCAACGGAATTCGGATCGTTTTCCAAAATCGGGTTGCCCCCGGGGTTCGCTCCGCTGAAGAAGAACCTCAGTCATACGACGATGGTTTCGAACTTGACCAACAAGGAAAACAAGCAGCCGCACGAGGGCAGCGAAGCGGTACTGACCTGCGCGAATGTGGTCGGCTTCTCCGGCAGAGCACGGCACAACAGCATCTCCTGCGATCAGGTTGCCGCCGCACATCTTGGCAAGGGCACGCGTTATCAAAGCCTGCAACTGAATTGCCCGCCGACGGATACCGGCAATGGACACGGCGGCGTCGCCATGTCGTATCGCGTAGACGGCAGTCCCTTGCCCGGATTGCATTCGCCTCTGAAGGTCTATCACAAACTGTTCGGCGGCAACGTTGGCAAAGATGAAGTGCTGAGAACGCTTAAGCAGCGCCGCAGCATCTTCGACATCCTCGAACTCGAAAGCAGTTCGTCAAAGCGGGTTCTCAGCAAAGACGACCGCGACAAGCTGGAGGAATACACAACCAGCATTCGCGACATCGAACGATCCATCATCCGCGAAGAAGAATGGCTGGACGTGCCTTACCCGAAAGCGACGTCGGCTCCGCCGAACGAAGGCAAGGTTCTCACAAGCGGCTCACACGGCGAAGCCGCTATACGCGTGATGTTCAAGATGATCATCACCGCTTTCCAGACGGACGCCACCCGCGTCATCACCTACCGAATGCCGGATGCCGGTCTGCTCAACAGCATGGACATTTCTTCCACGCCGCACACCCTTTCCCACTACGGCTCCAACACCTCCCTGCACGAACTGAACCTCCGGCGCACACGGAAATGGATGGAGTTATATTCCGAGTTCATTGATCAACTTCGAAGCGGCAATGATCCGCTGGATCCCAACGGTGGAACGATTTTCGACAACAGTCTCGTGTTCTTCGGCGGCGGTCTTCGCACCGCCCATCGCAACAGGAACATTCCGTGCCTGCTGACCGGCGGCGGCTTCCAGGGACTCACGCATGGGCAACACCGAAAGGCCCCTGGCGAGGATACACCCCTGGCCAACCTGTGGACGACCATGCTGCAGGACGCGGGGGCCCCGCTTGATCGCTTTGCCGATGCCGATGCGACAGCGCGTTCGATTTGGGCTTAGTTGGATCCAGGCTTATCCGTACCTACCGTCGCCAGACAGTGGGGCAAACCAGAGTGTCAAAAGTAACCCGACGCGTGAGCGAGGAATTTGTGCTGTCCCTCGCTCACGGATACTTCGCTAAACGGCTCCTGTACCTTACAAAGAAGTAGTAATAATAACTCACGACTTTCCGTCGAGATCGTCAGCGGATCTGATTCGTCCGCGTTCAACGAGGCACCAGCCGCAAGCAGACGAAGCGACAATAAAGCAACGACGAGGGGGACGAATGGCTGGAATCGGGGAAACATCAGACATGCTCCTGATCGTGTTCGGTCAACGTGCAGTTCAGGCGGGCCTCATTGGTTCAGTATTTCGGGAAGATCGCCGGGGTTGGGAAGCGGGATTCGGGGTTGCTGCCGTCGCCGACGAATTCTTCGCGGGGAAGCCTGACATGGGGCCAGTTGCCGTTGCCGGGGCGGACGCGGACGACCCTGCCGGGGCGAATGCCTTCGGTGATGAGGTCGGTCTTAAATCGGATCTGGATACCGCTGCTACCCAGGGGCACCTTTCCGTCTGTCTTTGTCACCTCGAGAATCGCCCCCGCGCGAGGCCATGTGTGCGGGACCATAGTTGCCGCCAGCGTGCTTCAGGGTGTTCTCGACTCCATTCATCATGGCGGAGACATCCTTCTTGAAATCGGCGTAGAGCGATTCGTCCATGCCGCCGAACAGAGTCGCGGTTACAGTGGCGTGGCCGAACTTGCCGTACTCGACGGCATCGACCCAGGCGGGCATCCAGCGGCTGCGGATGAAGGCTTTGTGCGTTTCAGTCTGGTTTTGGGCGGCGCGCTGCATGGCGGTGTCGTCCAGCCAGATGTCCGAGATGTGAAAGCGGGTGAATACACCGTCGGGAGTGGGCTTCCAGGTGATGCCGAGCATGGACGGACTGGCCATCGAGGGATTTCTTTCCGCTGGCGGGCCAGATGCCTTCGGCGATCACATCCTCAACTCCGAGGCGCTCGCGGCCGCGCCAGATGCGGATGGCGGCGTCGAAGGTCAGCGTTTCCTCCTCAGCTTCTGTGTCTCCACCTTCCTTTGGTGCGCGAGTCGCGACGATCATGCCCGCGTTGTTCTTGAGTTCCACTTCCTTCAGCTTCCAGACCAATGCCCTCGCGCAGGCAGTGGCTCGGTTCGTCTTCGAGAAGGAGCACGTGATTCTCGGCGGGAAAGATTCCCACGCCACTGTAGCCGGAGTTTTTCTTTTTGTTGTTGACCGGCAACACCGGCACGGCGGAGATCTTCGGGTCCGGCGGGAGAAAGGCCCGCACGTGCAGCACGGTGCCAAGCGGGATATCCCGGAGATCCGCCGGCGCCCCGTGATAACGGACGATGCCGTACGGGAGCATGGCGAAGGGGTGCGGAGCATTTCGGAAATACATACCCGCCCCCTGCACGCGAATGCTGCCGCGGCGGTTGGCATGATCCACGAACACCAGCTCGCCCCGATAGGAGTGCGCCTTTTCCAGCGGGGGGAACTTACCCGCCTCGGGTCGGAAGGGTTCACCTTCACCTTCGGCGTTGGCGGTGCTTGCGAGCAGGGACATTCCGAGATAGAGCGCGGCGACCCAGCAGGCAGATTTGAGTTGTGTCATCGTTCGATTTCTCAGGGTCAGTATTTCGGAAAGATTCAGGGTCAGTATTTCGGAAAGATGTCGGAGGTTGGAAAGCGGTCCTCGGGGCTGTTTTCGAACAGGTATTCTTCCCGGGGTATCTGCGTCCTGGGCCAGCTTTCCGGGCGGACACGGACGACTCTGCCGGGGCGGATCCCTTCGATAATCAGGTCGGTCTCAAGCTGGATTTGGATGCCACTGCTGCCGAGAGGGATCTCTCCGGTTGCCTGGTTGACATTAAGAATTTTGCCACTGGAAGCGACGTGGCTGGGGCCATAGTGACCAGCTGCGTGCTTCAACGTATTCTCGGCTCCATTCATTTGTGCCCCGACGCCCTTCCGGAAATCGTTGTAAAGCGAGGAATCCATGCCGCCGAAGAGCGTCGCGGTGACGGTCGCGCGGCCGAACTTGCCATACTCGACGGCATCAATCCAGGCGGGCATCCAACGGCTGCGGATGAAGGCTCTGTGCGTCTCGATCTGAAACTGGGCCGCGTGTTGGATCGAGTCGTCGTCCAGCCAGATGTCCGAGATGTGAAATTGGGTGAAAGCGCCACTCAACCCGGCCCCTGGTGCAGGCTTCCAGGTCACTCCGAGCAGGACGGCCTGCCCACCGAGTTGTTTCTTACCGCTGGCGGGCCACGCTTCTTCGGCGACCAGGTCCGCGACTCGAATGCGCTCACGGCCGCGCCAGACACGAGTGGCGGCGTCGAAGGTCAACTCTTCTTCCGTGAAGTTGTCGTCTCCGCCGGCCTTCGGCTCACGGCTGGCGATGATCTTCCCCGCGTTGTTCTTGAGCTCCACTTCTTTAAGTCGCCAGACCACTCCCTCGCGCAGGCAGTGACTGGGCTCGTCTTCGAAGAGGAGCACGTGGTTCTCGGCCGGTGCGGTACCTGTGCCACGATAATGCCCCGCGTCTTTCTCCTTGTTGTTGACCGGCAACACCGGCACAGAGGAAAGCTTGGGGGCAGGCGGGGAGAAAGGCTCGGACGTGCATCACGGTCCCGAGTGGAATGTCGCGTAGATCTGCCGGAGCGCCGTGATACCGGATCACACCGTAGGGAAGCATGGCGAAGGGCTGCGGGTCGTTTCGGTAAAACTTTCCCGTCCCTGCCACACGGATGCTGCCACGGCGGTTGGCGTGATCCACGAAGACCAGCTCGCCCCGATAGGAGTGCGCCTTTTCAACAGGTGGAAACTTTCCCGCCTCGGGGCGAAACGGCTCGTCGTCGGCGGTTGTGACAGAGGCGATCAGAAACAGCGCAAGGCCGAGCCCCAGTACGCAGAGCTGACTGCGCGACTGGGAAACCCGGCGCGTTAGCGAGGGACGAGACTCACCAACAGCGCCAGGATCAAATCCCTCGCTCACGCATCGGGTTATCTTATGTAGTAGTTGTTTCATACTTCGATCACTTTGTTGCTGTCGCCAAACGCGTCGGCCTCTACACCCATGCGCTGTGCCATCAGGAGCAGCAGGTTGCTCATGTGGGCGTCCGAGTTCGCGGGGCGACTGCAGAGCCCGTAGTGCTCGCCGGGCTTGTCGAGTCGGTAGCCGCCGAAGTGCCTCTGATTGAAATCAACATGGCTGCCGTGTTTCAGGCCAAGGTCGCTGCCACCGGCGAGCACCAGTGGCAGGTTGGCGTTTCCGTGACTGTGGCCGTACGACATGCCGCTGCCGAACAGTGCCATCGTTGAGCCGAGGAGCGGCTGGCCGCCCAAGTCCTTCGTCTCTTCGAGCCGCGAGAGGAAGTAGCTGAACTGCTCGATCGCGAAGGTGTCGTAATTAGTAAGCTTCTCCATGTAGCCTTCATCACCGCCGTGGTGGCTGAGCTGATGGCGGGACTCGGTGATACCAATTTCCGGAATGGCAAAGGCGTCTCCCTCGCCACCCAGGCTGAATGTCGCCACGCGAGTCACGTCCGTCTGAAAGGCGAGCACCATGAGGTCATAGACCGTGCGGAAATAGTCGCCCGCTTGAGTCTTTGGAATGTTACGGTTTGTGCGTTTGCGATCGGCATCAGAGATCTCAGGCAGCGGGGGTATCGAGCCACATATCGGCCCGTCGCGTGCGAATCTCCGCCTCGCGAACCGAGGTGAGGTACTGGTCGAGGCGTCCTTTATCGGCCGCTCCGATCTTCTGCTCGAGCCGCCGCACTTCCGCGAGGTTGTCATCAAGGACGCTGGCTTTACGTCGCAGAGCCCTCCGCTGGGCTGCGATGCCACCTTTCGGTTCCTCGAAGAGAGACGCGAAGATCTCGCTGCAACGGCGCATCGCGGGGAGCTGCACGCCGTCGGCGGTCCACGCGAGGGATCCCTGCGTCAGGGCAATCTCCATGGACGGGTAGCGAGTGTGCTGCGCGGTGACTTCGGCCATCTTCTGGTCCACGGAGATGGTGTTACGTTCCGAAGGGCCAATCTTTCCGCCGGTCAACCAGATGTTGATGCAGTTGTGGTGATGCCTGAGGCTTCCCGGATGATGCAGGCCGCTGACCGGAGTGACGACCTGGCGGTACTTCTCCAGAGGCTTGAGCGACCGTGAGAACTGATAATCCTTGCCCGGCGTCGTGATCTGATAGTTCAGCGAATGGACGCCGTTGGCAAGGTAGATAAAGGCGCTGCGCCGAGGAGTTTCCGTTTGCTGCTCCGCCGCGTTAAGCGGGATCATGCATTCCAGGAATGGAAGCGAGATGCAGGTGCCCATCGCGCGAAGGGCATGACGACGGTCGATCAGCCACGATTGTGTTTGAATGTTGCTCATTGGGAATAGCCTTTAGCGGTTAGTAGGTGGTTATTGACTCGGAACGTTTGGGCGAAGGTGTCGAGCATGCTCTTGACTTCGGTGAGTTACTGATTGTCCTGTGGATTGTGTCCCGTTGTTTTTGATCAAACCGATTCTATTCAAACACTTTGCGATCCAGCACACTTCCATCGAGTCCTTTGATCTCGACGACCATCTTCGCCGGATTCTTCGTAAGCGTCAGCAGGATGTAGCTGTCGGCGCCTTTCAGGAACCTGGAATTAGAGTCGGGATACTGGTTGCCTTTGCCGCTAAGTGATGTGTTGTAATACGTGAAGCCATCGACCTCGGCACGTTCGGCGTAGTAGCCGAATCCAGTGATCGCAATCGTGCCTTTGCGAAACATGTTATGCCATGCTCCCCGCTCCTGAGCACGCATTGACCCATTCCGCTCGTTGTAGAGCGTCACGACGAACTTCCGTGACTTATCGCTCATCAGTTTGTCGTACCAGCGGAATTGTTCTGAGTCCTTTTTGAAAGAATGGCTCGCCTGCCAGGTCGTGCCAAAGTCCGAGATGTGATTGAGATCGAGTGCTGTAAATCGAACATCAAAACCGGGTACGTCGAAATGCCATTTCCATTCCTCGCCCGGTAAGTCGAAAATTCGGCGGAAGGCCGTGGCGTCGATGTCGTACACCGGTTGCTCCGGAGGCTTACTGCCCCGTGGCCTTATCTGTTTGTCATGGTTGCCAAGTGCGGGCATGAAAGGCACCGACCGGAACAGTTCGGGGTAGCGGTCGATCAGGCGGGCGTAGGGTTTCACGCAATCTTTGATTCCCGCACCACAAAGCTGATGCGTGTTGGAGATGTTGTCGCCAGCGGTCAGTAGAAGATGCACGTCATCTTTCCTGATGGCAGACAGATCGGGCAGTCCTTGCCAATCGGCTGCGACGGCGACTCTCAGCACGTCAGTCGGATAAGCCTTAAATGCCGCATCCTTCGATGACTGATTGCCGGTGTGGACGGAGTAGTGATAGACGCCGCCGGATTCTTTGAGTGGGATTTCGACATGGTGTATTGTCGCGTTATTGGCGACTCGAACTTCTCGTCCGTACGCTGCTGTTCTACCGAATCGAACGACTGAATCACCCGGCTCTTTCGTCATCCAGTTGACGACGAGTTTGCCGGGATCATGCGAACGATGCCCCAGCCAGATCCGATCCACCTGAGCGTAGGAAGATGAGCATGACAGCAAAACGAAATAAATGGCGATGAGTCGAGTGGGCATGGTTCAGTGTGAGTTATTTCTGGAGAGTGCAACAATAAGACGCACAGTAATTGGGTACGGGCCTGCGGGCAGTGCGTTGGCCAACAGCTATTGTGTCATCGCTTCCTCATCAATTCCGACAGGGCCACCGCACGTACGATGTCCTTGACCCGGTATTGGTTTTTCTTCGCTTCCTCTTCAATCAACTTGAGGTCGTCACGGTCATCCACTGTGAGTACACGCCGGAGGGCGTAGGTGCAGAGGTGTTCGATGAAGGCTCGCGCGGCCTTGTCACGATCCTCAAGCAGCAGCCGTTTGAAGTCGACGGAACCTGTGAACGGTCGGCCGTCGGGCATGACGCCGGAGGCATCGACCATCGGATCTTCACCCACGCCTGTTGGAACTCGCTCGCGCGTGCGCCACTGGCCGATGGCGTCGTACTGGTCAAATGCCAGTCCCAACGGATCGATGTTGCGATGACAGGCAGCGCAACTTGTGTTCTTCGCGTGAGCTTCAATTCGTTGGCGGATCGTGATCTTGTTTCCCTGGGGCGGAATGGGCTCGATCGGATCCACATTCGCCGGAGGTGACGGCGGAGTCCTGTTGAAGATCGCTTCGCTGAGCCAGACGCCGCGATGCACCGGGCGGTGGCGCGTTCCGTCCGAGGTCAACCCCAGCACCGCGCCCATTGTGAGCAGACCGCCACGATGATCCTCGGGCTTGAGCGAGACGCGTTGAAAGCCGCCGTTCTTCGGCTCGGGTAGTCCGTAGAAATCGCAAAGCCGGGCGTTGGCCATGGTCCAGTCGGAATCGAGAAAGCCCTCGACCGGCAGGTTCTTTGCGAGCATCTCGCGGAAGTACTCGACCGGCTCGGCCCGCATGCTCGTTTCGAGCCAGTCGTCGTAGCCGGGGTAGAGTTTCTTATCCGGCGGGAACATTCCCACGCGGTGCAGTTGCAGCCACTGCCGCGAGAAGTCGTCGATGAAGCGGTTGATCCGGCGGTCCGTCAGCATCCGGTCCACTTGGGACGCGAGTGTCTCTGGGTGGCGTAAGCTTCCAGCTTGCGGTGCATTTTCGGATGGCAAGCTGGAAGCGTGCCCCACCTTGGCCGCAGTGAAGAGGGCGTCGTCGGGCATCGAACTCCAGAGGAAATACGAGAGCCGCGAGGCAAGTTCCGAGTCGGTTAATCGTTCGCGAGCATTGGGCTCGCCCTCGACGAGGTAGATGAAGTTTCTGGACGTCAGCACGCTCTGCAGCGCTATTCGATAAGCATCGGTCGCCTTCTCACCCGCCTCGCGTTCGACGCGGTAAGTTTCCAGATAGTCCTTCAGCTCTTCCTCCATTACCGGCCGCCGCCAGACGCGCTCGGCGAAGCGTTGCAGATGCTCTGCGACTACCTCGGGCGTCGTGTCATCGGGCGGCAACACGCCAATGCGCCGGGACTTCTCCGCCTCCGTGACCAGCGGCCCTTCCCATTCGATCCAATCGAGGAGCACCGTCGAGAAGATGCCGTTCCCTTCACCATCGAACATCTGCGGGGCATTGGGGTTCAGCAGCACGGTCTCGCTGCTGTGCGTGAAGATGTAACCGCCCCGACTGGCGAGCGCGTTGCGGAAGGCAGCCCCACCCCTTCTGTCTACAACGTCCGTAGCCACCACGGCGAAATGCAACTGGGTTGGCATCTCGAGAAACACTTCGAACTCGTAAACCTGCGGACTGTCTTCCGATGCCGTGATGTCAAATTCAATGAGTCCGTCAACAGTCTCCTCACTGGTCTGCTTTCCGATACTCAGGTGAGCCGGCTGACCGCCGGGCGGGCGAATTCCGCTGGCCTGAAGGCGAAGCTTATAGAGCCCGCTGTGTTCCGGCCCCGTCCTTTCCAAACCAGTTAGACGACAGCGCATTTCCGGTTCGACCGGGGAAGAGGAGGTAACGCAGTGGCCGCTTGATGCTGAACCGGTCCAGTGCCTCCTGCTGGCTCTTCCCGCCGCCGTAACGCAACTCCGCGGCGGTCTTGCGGATCTTACGGGCCTCGCTGGACGTCGCGGGAAACGCCCGGTCGAGCACGATGTCCGCCGCTCGGTAATAGCGGTCCACATGCGAAGGCGAGAGCGATAGCTGCGACCCGATGCGTTCATACCCGTGCCACAGCGTGTCCTCGTTCAGCTCCCCCGGTTTAGCCGGATCGTAGCGCACGCCAAGCAGATCGTAGACCGTGTTCTGATATTCCTTCCGGCTTAAACGATAGTGCGCCACCACCGGCCGCGCCGCCATCCGCGCCGCTCGACCTTCCTTGAGCAGCAAGTCGAGTTTGCTAACAAACGACGCGATCTCGTCCTGAGTCGGCTGCGGCTCATCTTCCGGTGGCATTTCGCCGCTGTTGACCTTATCGAGCGCCTCGGCCCAGTGGTGCGAGTCCACTCCCGCCTTGAAATCTCGCGACAGCCGGTCGATCCGAATGTCGCCTTCCTCCTTCTGAGGGCCATGACACCGAACGCAGTGCTTCTTCAGAAAACCTTCAAACGGTCCAGCGGCAGAAGCAGACGTCGCCATAAACACGAATGCGATGAAACATGTAGTGGATTTCGCCAGAAATCCTTGAGAAGGGTGATGCAGCATATCGGAGTCCTTAGCTCGGGAATTCTGGCGAATTCCACTACACGCATATTGGAATGGTTTATTGGACATAGTTCATCTCACTTGAGTCGATCGTCCCGTCAGTGTGACCACGGCGATCAACCCAGTGAAGGCCGGACCACGTCAGTGGCGCTACGGCACTGTCAGCATAAACCAATCTCACCATTCATCCCATTGCCGGAGCGTCGTCGCTCCGCTCCTTGATTCGGCCTACTCAACTCTCCCTGCGACGACTTTTGCCTTTTCCAGAGATTCGCGAGTCAGGGCGACGCGGACATTCCTGAATCCAGCGGAATCGCTGGCGTCACTGTGCAGAACGACTCGGGACAGGTTGGCGGCGCTGCTGCCCTTCGTGTTCGACAGCGTCCAGCTTTTGAGCTGGGCGGGGATTTGCCCGGAGGAACCAAGTTGCACGAACAGCTCGTCTGGTTTTTCGCGGTGGCTGTGAAGGCGAATCAGAAGTGAATGACGACTGCCGGGCTCCAGCTTCAGGCCGGTTACCGCTTCCTTGTAGAGTTGCGAGGTCAGACATCCTTTTTCATCGATCCCAATCACAACGCGCTCCGCGCCGCTGGCCGTGGCCAATGAAAACGTTGCCCGTTTGCCGAGTTCAGGAACCACCAGATCCGCAGCGGCGTAAAGCGTTCTCCCTTCGTCCCCAAGATCGATCCAGTGGCGGGGCGGTTGCTGAGGAGTCTGTTTGACAGGCGGAAGGTGTTGGGCGAGTTCCACCGACTCCGGCATGGTTAGACGCTCCAGTTCGTCCAGCGATACCTTCATGACTTCCATCGTCTGTTTCGCTCCGGAGAACGCGATCAGCAGATGTCCGTCTTGTTCGATGATGTGGGGATAGTCGACGTGGCGTCCGCCAATCAGCCAGAAGAGTTTGGTGAAGACGAGCCCGTCCTCGCTGATGGCCAGCGTGAGCGGATCTCGCTGGCGAGGATTCGAGTTGGACACCATCACGTAGTAGCCGCGACTGGTGCGATGCACGAAGAACTTGCTGGTGGCGTCCGGGAAATTGGTGCGGTGCATCTTGCTCCAGGTCTTGCCGCTGTCACGGGAGAAGGTGCGAAGCAGAAACTTTGACCGTCCGTTGTCGCGTATAAGGCCGGCGATGGTTTTGTCATCGGGGAGGATGTACCAGTAAGGCTCCTCGGGACGGCCGTTGCCGTCGTACGCGGCGAGCGGATTGATGCGCCAGTCATCAAAAGCCTTCGTGCCGCCGATCATGACGGACACCTGTCTCTGGTGATCGCGACGAGTCATCATCCACTCCCCGGACGGAAGACGCTTCGGGGGAAAGTTGTTCATGGAGTCGTCAAGGACCGTGCCGTGCGCCACCCACTTCGTGCCGTTCCAACGAAAGGCTTCCAGGCTGAGTCCGAGGCCCTCATATCCTGGCGCATCGAAATGGCTGGAGAGAGCAAGCAGTTCGCCGTCGCGTTTCCATAGGCCACGGGCGATCCAGCCATAGCCCTTCTTCCGTGGCGGACCGGTTAGATCCGCAGGTTTAGTCCAATGCAATCCATCCTTGCTTGTAGCAAAGGAATTGCGAGTACCAGGCATATCGTGAGCGGGCACGATATTGCGGTGTTGCTTCGGAGTAACGCTGGCTCTCGGTCCTCCTGGACCATCGCTCCACATTGCCCAGAAGCGGCCATCATGATGAGCCAGATACGCATGTTGATGAACACGAGTGCCGGCATGGTCGCGGACGTCACTGATGATCGCGTGTTTTGTAGTGACGCGCGGGAGTTTTTCGTAATCAATCTGGTGCGGATCCTCCGGCACCCAATCTCCAGCAAGCATGATGGTAGATTCGGGATTGGTATCCGAATCCTCCGCGTGTACTGACGTTGGTAACGCGAGAATTGCGAGGGCAGCGGCGGCTAACAGGACTTGATTGGCGATTGTCGAATGATGATTGATGAGTTTTGAAGTGAACATGCCGTCGTGCTTCCCTTTAATCGTTACTTGTTTCCACGCAACCGCGACATCATCTCAGCAATCCGTCAACCGACTCCAGCGAGACTCGAAACACTTCTGTCTGCAGTTTACAGCGTGACAGGGCGATCCACAGATGGCCGTCGTGTTCGATAACGTGCGGGTACTGCAGGCTGGCAATTCCATACGAGAACTTCTTCCAGATACTCTCAAAGCCTTTCGGTGCCCGCGGAGCTGGAACATCGACCCGCGCCATGCGAGTAAAGTGCTTGCCGTCCTTGCTGACCGACAGATGCAACTCACGACGGCCCCATTTCGGGTTCGCGTTTGAGACCATTACGCGGTAACCACGGCTCGTTTCCGTGGAATAGATCTTGCTCGTCGAGTTGGGAAAGTTCGTCAGGACGGGCGTCGTCCAAGTCCTGCCGAGATCGCGAGACGTCGCGTGGAACAGTCGCCGCGAGCCGCCGTTGTCGCGAAACAGAGCGTTCAGGCTGTTGTCCGGCATCCGCCAGAAGATTGGTTCGTCGGGGCGAAACCCCTTCACTTCGGACAGATCGACGACGCGATGCTCACGCCAGTTGTCGAGCCGGTCTTTGCCACCGATCAGAATCGTGACGTTAAAACGGGCGTCACGTCGAGTCAGAATCCAATTGCCGTCCGGGAGTTTCTGCGGCGCGAAGTTGTTAATCGCGTTGTCATACACTTTGGAAACGAACTCCCATTTCTTCGCTTCCGAATTCCAGCCATAGGCCCACAATTCGAGTTCCTTGTTCACGCCGAACGCTCCTTTGTCACGATAATGCGCAGCGAGTACGAGCAGCTTACCGTCGCGAACCCACAGCCCACGCGATATGAAGGCGTAGGGTGCGTCCGGCGTGCCAGTGACCGATCTGGCTTCGCTCCAGTTCAGTCCGTCTTCGCTCGTTGCGTACTTCACTTCCTGCGTCGGCCAGTCCTCAACCTTGGGGCCGTCGCTCCAGATGCACCAGAAGTTGCCGTCGTGGTGAATCAGGTAGTTGTGCAGATTGAGCCGCATTCGGTTCATTTCGAGCTTCGCGCCAGGTTTGAAGTCCGGCGAGTACGCGACCTGATTGACAATCGCGTGTGTGCCCTTCAATCGCGGCAGATTCTCGAAATCAATCGCGGTGGGATCCGTTACGGAACCCGGCAGGTTGAGAATTGCGAGCGGTTCGGCAAATACGAATTGTGAAAGCGAGAGAACACCAGCGAGGCTCAAGAGCATTAGCTTGATTCGATTCATTGAATGTAATTCCTTCGTTGTTATGCACACTATTTGTACAACTCCCGGCTAACGTTGCGGGACGTTGGTTTTCCGCGGTCTGGCGACCGCAGCTGCGTTGACGTTTCGAGACTCCACGCCCAACACCTGACCATCGGCCAGCAATTTTCGCCGCAGAGAATCGACGGGCACCGAACGCGGCTGGACGCGGTCGGCCAGTGCCAGATGCGCAGCAGTTCCAGCTGCCTGACCTAATGCCATCCATGTTGGCTCCATTCGGATTGACGAATAAGCAACGTGAGTCGTTGAGGCCGCGACCGGAACGATCAGACCGTCGATCGATTGCGGAATCATAATTCGGTACGGAATCTCATACGGTTGAGTGACCGAGTCGAGCATGCCGAGGTAGCCTTCCAGCACGATGGAGTCACCGGTCTGACGTTTTCGGCAAGGAAAGCTGTCGATGGGAAATTCGCCGATCGCAATTGTGTCAGCGTGACCAGAACGTGCGTCCGACGTCGCCGTCATGTCGTGTTCGGTCAGCGTGTATTCGCCCTTGAGTCGCCGGGCTTCGCGGACGTAGATCTGGAAGGGAAAATGCCCGTTGTCAGTGAACTCGTCCAAAGGCAGATCGTACTGACGGGCGATGTCGCGATGGGCCGACGGGATGTCGTCGTCGTTCTGGAGAAACCAGAGCAGCCCCAGTGTCAGCTCGCGATGACGTTCGCAAATACGTTGCCGCGTGGCTTTGTCACCGTTGACGTAACCAGCATTCTCTTCCGGGAAGGGAAAGCCCAGTGGGCGCGGATTGATGTTCACGTCGGTCTTCTGATTTGGAATCTCAGAGACGGACAACGCTCGCACCATGGTGTCGAAGTGAGCCGGGTTGTAGCCACGTCCGGGCTTCATCACCTTCGGACCACTGAGACGACCAGCGGCGAGATCATCGAAGTAGCCGACATAGTTGTTTCGGTCATATCCGGACGGAGGTTCCGTCAGGACATAGGCATTTGCCGGATCGGTCGTCAGGCAGAGGCGATATGTGTAAGCCGGAAGCCGCGCGTCGCCTTCGCCCGTCGAACCGGGCAGTATCCGCGCGGTCTGATAGTCGAAATAGATGTGACCGGCATGCGGCTCGTTGAATTCGTCTCGCGACTCCCGCCCCAGTCGAAATGCGGCACCTGCAGCCGCCAGCAGATCCCCTTCATACGTCGCGTCAATGAAGACTCCGGCTGAACACCAGAACGTTCTGAGCGGCAAGGCGCTAGCCGCCGGTTTTTCTGAATCCAACGAAACGGCGGCTAGCGCCTTGCCGCTCACGTGTTGGGCAAACGACTCCGCAGTCGCTTCAATCTCAATCCGCGTCAGAACGTTCTGGCGAACATCCGCGCGAACGAGACGGTGCTGAGTCAGTATGGAGATGTTCGCGCACTCCCCCAGCATTTCGTCGAAGACAACTTCCGCCACCGACGGCTCGAAGTAATAGCCGTCCCGGCATAGCGCGAAGTCGGGTGACTGTTCACCGAAACGAACGAGATATCGCCGCCTCACGCGGTCGGTGAATTCCCGAAACAAGCCGCCTATCAAGTGCCGTTTCTCCACGTCGCTCTTACCAAGCCCGCTCGCGGACATCCCGCCGATGTGGCGGTGAGATTCGATCAGCAATACTTTCCGGCCAGCTCGTCCCGCGGACAAAGCCGCCGCAATGCCGCCCGGTGTGCCGCCGACCACAACGACATCGAAATGAGTATCGGCTGCGGTCATTTGGCCTCCCTGTCCAACGTCCACACGGTCAGACCTCGCAGGTCTTTGCCGCGATCACCGCTGATCAATGCAACGCCGCCTGCGATGACGAGGAAGGCGAGATTCACGAGAATCCCCGTCCAATACGAATGAACGGGAATCGTGATTGCCGGAGGCAGGAAGTCAGCGGCATTCATACCCAGATAGACGTTCAGCGTAATCGCCCCGGCCAGACCGAACAGCGCCGCGCGGTACCCAATTCGAGTGGTAAAGAAGCCAGCCATGAACAGTCCCAACAGGCACCCACCGAACACCGACGCCACGATCCAACTGAGATCGTTCATGCTCTCCTTGTTAATTGAACTGAGTAGCATCGCGCCCAGAATCATCACGACCGATGCGGCAACGGCGACGATTCTCGCCCACCGCAGATAGAAACGATCGTCGCGACCTTTTGCGAGATACGGCTTCATCAGATCAACGGTCACGACGGTGGAGATGGCGTTGATGGATGAGTCCAGACTCGACATCGCGGCCGCGAGCACACCGGCGATCACCAACCCGGTGATACCAACCGGAACCTGCGTCAGGATGAAATACGGAAACACGGCGTCCGCCGCCAATCCGGCCACATGCTCATCCGGATGTACTGAGTAGAACACGAACACGCACGTGCCGAGGAAGAAGAAGAACGCCCACGTTGGCACGGCGACGATCGAATAAATCGTGGTGGCCTTCCGAGCTTCCTTCAGACTGCTGGCCGCGAGATAGCGCTGGACGACGTTCTGATCGCTCGAATACATCGTCAGCCAACTGACGATGCCAAGCAGGGCAACCGTCCAGAACGTCCGCTCGTTCAGATTGAATCCGAGCGACCCGACATCGAATTTGTCGTGCTGTGCCGCGACTTCGATGATCTGTCCGAGTCCGCCTGGCAGCTCCCACACAATAGTCGCGAAACAAACCAGTCCGCCGATCCAAAGCACGATCGCCTGCACGACGTCGGTCCAGATAACCGCTTCGATGCCGCCGGCAATGGTGTAAAGCGAAATGAAGATTCCGACGAAAACGATCACCAGGCGGATGTCGATCCCGGTCAGCAGACTCACCGGGATCGCCACGAGAAACAGCACCTTCGCCAGCCGGATGAGTTGCAGCAGAATGAAACTGAGCGTCCCGTAAAGCCGCACGCCGGGACCAAAACGATCTCCGAGATACTCAAAGGCCGACGTGGTGTTTCCCCGCCGGAAGAACGGAATGAAGACGATGATCGCCAACACCGCGATGAACGGCAGCATGAGATTCGAAACGAGTTGCCGCCAATCCAGCGTGTACGCAGCCGCCGGAAATGCGAGGAAAGTGACCGAGCTGATCGACGTCCCAAGCATCGACAATCCGATGACCCAACCCGGAAACGACCGGCCACCGAGAAAGTATTCCTCTGTGGTCTTGTTACGCCGGGAAAACCACAGGCCCAACGCTGCCATACCCAGCAGGTAGAGAACGATGACAACGAGATCAATCGGGCGTGCAGTCAGATTCATAGTGGCATTGTCGTTTCTGAGTGCTTGATTCCAATGGCAGAAACGGTCATGTTGATGTCAAAACCGATCATGCCGCAATCCCATAACTCCATCGCTTACGTTGGCGGAGCCCAAATTCGTTTCGAACGCGGACTGCATCTGCCGCTGCGGCAAGTCGAAAACTATCGGTTTCTCTACGTCGAGTCTGGCAGCGGGGAGTTCATTATTCCCGATGCAACGATGCAGCTCGATGATCGTGTGCTTTTGCTGCTCTCGCCCGGCGTCCGCGAGATCCGATACGACGATAAGCGACCGGTGTCGTACACCTACATCGAATTCAGCGTGACGCGCGATCTAATCACTGATCCGTGGTTGCGAGTCCCCGAGTCTTCGCCGCACTTTCAAACCCTGATCGGCCTGCTTCGCTCGACGCTTCACGAAGACGGCCACGGGACAGAATCGGTCATCAGCGCCGCAATCGACCTCGCGCTTCGGCACACGGGCCCCGATCCATCAACGGCCACAATCGACGGTCGAATCCGGCAAGTACTCGACTACATCGACCGAAACCTCAACCGCGCGCTGAAAGTAAGCGAGTTGGCGAAAATCGCCGGCCTTTCAGAGCCGCAGTTCCGCCGTGTCTTCCGTACGAGCATGTCGATGGGGCCGAAAGAGTACCTTCTGCAAACTCGAATGCTCTACGCCCGGCGAATCCTCGAGAGTGAAGGTCCGCGAGTAAGCGACGTTGCAGAACTGTTGCAATTCGAAACCGTGTATCAGTTCTCAAAGCAATACAAAAAAGTCCACGGCCACAGCCCAACGCGCCCCGTAAAGCTGAACTCTGCAAAGTGAAGCCAACGCCCCAGGGCTAGCTGGCCGCGCGTCGAAATCAGATTTGTGAACCTGACGAAAAATGATCTGCATGCGGCCGCTGTTTCTGAACTGTTCAACGAATCGGATTGCTGCTGGACGGTTTCTCAACGCGGTTGTTGCCCGCTTCTACCGGCATACCGTCAACGGTTACGACCTCAGCTTTCTGATCCGCCGATACCGCTGAGTTTCCGGTTACGACCGGTGGCTTAGATGGTTTGTTGATCACGATGGCCGTTCGGTGAAAATTGCTGATTGTATTTCCGCTGATCAACGATTCGGATTCAGAGGCGTGCAGAGCGTGACGCCAGTTTGAAAATCGGTTGTTTAAGAGCGTTACATTCGCCCCTTTCAATGCCCAGACAGCGAAGTTTGGTGGGCCGACTTTCCGCAGAGTCAGCCCCTCGAACGAGTTGTTGTCTGCTCGGACAAGGCCCGCCGCTCGGATGCCGGCAACGCCTTCTCCTCGGATCACGTTGTTGGTGAATGTGGCTTTCGAACCCGCAAACACCATCACGATCGGCGGCAGGCCACCTTTGCGTGAGAGTTCGTTTCCGGACAGAGTGACGGTCCAGCCTGGATTAATTCCGACGGCGACCAACTTGTTGTCGATCACTCGGTTATTCAGCACCGATGCGCGGCCGGACTTGCAGGCAGCAAAACCAATCCCCGACTTTCCGTTGTGGTGAAGATTGTTGCCGATCAGCACGGTTCGGGCGTCGCTCATTTGGCCGATGCCGGTTTCCCGGTTTTCGTAGCACTCATTGCCGATGATCGTCGGTGTGGCGTGAGTCCGTGAACCAATTCCAGCCAGCGCATTTTTGTAGCAGCGGTTGCCGCGAATGATCGGCGCCGCTTCTTCGCGAGCACCGATGCCGGCCATGTCATTCTCGAAACAATCATTGTCCTCGATGATCGGGCGAGTCGTGCTGCCTGTTCGGACTCCGATGCCAGCTCGACGATTCTTGAAGCACTTGTTTTTGTCGAACGACAGGTTGCGAACCTTCGCTGATAACCGATCCCCCGCTCGGACGTTGCCGTAGCACGTGTTTCGAATGACCAGCGGGCTGGCGTCGTCGTGGCCGATTCCGGCATAGAAATTTTCGAAGCAGGTGTTCCCTTCGACGATGGCTGTGGACTTTTTCATGCAGCCGATGCCACCGCCCATGTTCCGATAGCAGACGTTGTTAACGACGCGTGGTGAGCAACGTTTGCCTTCCTCACCCATAATCGCAATCCCGCTGTAGCCGATATGGTGGACGATGTTGTTTCTAATGACGCACGTCACGCCCGACAACTCCGATACCTCCCGTGCCCGGTTGCCCGATCGGTTCATGAGCCTGCTCTTCGCCCTGCGTCTTGAAATGTCTGTTCCAGGATTCGTCGTCGTACGTCCCAACGTTCGTCACCGTGAATCCGTCGAGCGTTGCCCCCCTCGGCCATCGCCACACCAGGACCTTCACCTTCTTCTCCTCCGCCGTCGATCACGGTGGCCTCGGCACGCTTCAGGCCGAGCTTTCCTTTTTCGTTGCCTCCGGCGCTCTTGAGCTTGATGCCCGCCTTTAGAACAACTCGCTCCTTGTAAGTCCCCGGCGAAACGACAACGACATCAAACGGCTTTGCTGCATCGACCGCAGCCTGAATGGTTGCGTGGTCATCGGGGACGTGGACCTCAACGGCGTTAACCTGATCAGCAACGACCAGTGAGGACATCAAAAAGGCGAAGCCAAAAACCAGTGAATGTTTCATAATCTCTCTTCCGGAAATGCGACCAGGGCCAACAGAAACAGTTTAAGCCAATGCCCGATGGAGTTCACCGAGTCCGCAAATGTTTATCCAGAAATCGTTTCACTCGTGACACGTATTCTGTTGTCGCTGCCGCTAAGAGATCTACATGCGCCGCCCCGTCGACGAGCCATAGTTCTTTCGGTTTTTGAGCGGCTTCATACATGCGTTTGGTTTCTTCCGCGGTCGTATGTAAATCTTCGCTTCCGGAGATAATCAAAACCCGGACAGCCGATATCAGGAACGTGATCGATCGGGCGGAGCTGAGACTTTTCGATTCCTAATCGAGGTTCAAGCTGCATCAGCAAGAGCCAGGCTGGAATGGCGGATAGCGGGGCCGAGTCTCGCGGCGACTCGGTTGTTGATCGCGGATTCGATATCCGGGTAAACGGATTCGATCACCAATGCGTCGATTCCGAGTGGAGAAGCCAGTAGTGCGGATGCTCCGCCGAGCGAAACTCCGATCACACCGATTGGTTCTGTTGGGTGCTGCTTCCTGGCAAACTCGACCGCCGCTTTCGCGTCGCGTTTTTCGAGATGGCCGA
Source organism: uncultured Planctomycetaceae bacterium (assembly GCA_943787265.1). Classification (GTDB taxonomy): domain Bacteria; phylum Planctomycetota; class Planctomycetia; order Planctomycetales; family Planctomycetaceae; genus JABMPE01. The sequence goes on from CALSLT010000006.1 coordinate 170,318, forward strand.
TGGTGATCTGCTCGCCGGAACTTTCTCCGTGTCCCTGTAGATCGACCATCACGATCGAATACCCGGCGTTGTTCAGGAATCGAGCACGTTCGAGCATTGAAAGACGCGAGCCTCGGATTCCGTGCAGGAGCACGATCACTCCTCGGGAATCATCGGCCGGAATATGCCAGCCCGAGATAGTAGCTCCTGATTTGCTTCCCAATGAAATGGAAGTGGCGTGAATATCAGCGGGAGGAGAACCAATCTTCTGCGGCCGCGATGCGACAAGTTGCCCGGCAACGAACCACGAAACCAACAGTCCAACTGCCAACACGCAGAAGAGAACAGTCGTGGCACAGCCAATTCGAAGTTTCAGAGTTGACTTTGCCAACGGATTGCCTCGCCTTCTTACGCAGAGACATTTCACGCTTGGGTGATCACGCAATCATGTGAGTATTTTTCATGCCAGTAGTGCATACCAACGACGAACGGTGGAGTGTTTGCAACTGCGGTTGGAAGTCGTACGGGAACATTGCAAGCTGACGATGATCAGCTCTTGCGGCTCTGCCGCTTGCCAACCGGTGCCACCCGTGTGAAAGGAAAACGAAGGTGTTCCGCCACGGCGGGCGGGTGTTGCAGCTACGTACTTGGTTTGGCGACTGTCAGTCTGATGAAGCCCGCCATAATCGCAACATTGTTTCATGGTCGGTAAGCGTAATTGCTTTGGTGAAAGTGTCAGTACCACGAGCAATTCGGAGTTTCACATTCTCACCCAGTGCAAAATTGACAAGCAATTCAACAAGTTGCATATGTGTTCGAATGGGCTCCCCGTTGACGGTCAAAAGTCGATCACCGATCTGGATTCCCGCAAGAGCAGCGGGCCCGGCGTCTGTCAGCTGGATGACTACGACACCAGTGGAGTCCGCGGGCTCGATGGCGCTGTCCGAAACTGATGCCGTAAAAAGACCGAGATAGCCGTGGGGACTATCGCCGTACCTGACCGCTTCAATTCCAATCGGACCAGTTGAAGCGGGCAGTACCATGTAGACACCCACAGCGCAAATCATGAACACAAACAAAGCTGTGAATACCTGCTTCACCGGCGGTCCTTCTTGTCCAACAGCGTCACGATGACAGGCCTGTCGTTCTCGCAGAAACGGAACGCGAATCGTTTCCCTGTTAGATTTAAGATGTCACTGGATTATCCGCTGGTTCGGTCGAAGAATGAACTCAGTTGTCGTAGACCGGGACCATCTTTCGCATGTTGGCGACGCGGACGATGAGGAGGCGTTGGAGGCCTCCGGATTCGTGGATGCCGCGGAAGAAGGAGTGGCCGGCGGATTCTTTGTCGTTACCTTCGGCGGTGATGACGGCCATCTCGCCGACGTTCAGGCTCAGCGAGAACTTCTGGTCGAAGAGCGGCTCAACAAGCTGGCCTCGGCGGCGGGTCCAGTCGAGTTGCGTGGCGACGGGGCGAAGCCAGTTCTGACCGTGGTGAACTTCCGGTGTGAAGTTCAGTCGGACCCAGCCATCCTGCTCGCGGTCGATCTGCACGTTCAGAATGCACTTCGCGTTTGAGTAGCTCTTCGTTTTTCCGTCGACGACCGGCTTGAGGCGGATTTCGGGTTGAAGCTCGGTCAGGTCGATCGGCAAGTTGCCGCCCGCTGCCAAAGCGACTCGGCGGCCGACGAGGTGACGTTCGTTGTCAATCGCTTCGGGACGTTCGGAAGACATTTCCAGGAGCTGTTCGATCGCTCGCGGCGGGTGCGAGCTGGCATGACCGACTCGCCAGCCGTTCTCACGAAGGGTGCTGCGGATGTCTGCGGACATGCCGGCGATCTGATCGACCTGCTTCCACAGAGAGTCTCCCAGCAGTGCATCGCTGGCAGGTCGGTCGACGAACAGAATCTCAAGCTGGACGGCCTCTCTTGAAGCGACGATCGGAGGCAAACGCAGCTCTGACTTGCCGACAGGTTCGGCTTCTGAGAACAACGAAGAAAAGTTCAGCAGACTGCAGCCGGATACGAAAAGGCAGACTGTCACGGCGCAGAGAAGTCCCCCCGGCCGATAGATTCGGCTGCGAAGATCAGGCACATTGCGACCTGACGCCATGAGTATTTTCCGGAAGAAGAGTGAAATGCGACGGGTTCAAAGCGACATCGTCGAGACCGAGTGATCTAGAATTGCGTCGGAATGATCGACAATTCCTCAACCGGCAAAACAACTGATGTTGCAAAGTCGCGGAGTCCGATGAGTCAGGATGACTCATGAAGTGAAATCGGGAAGGGGCCAGAGTCTAGGTGCGAATTGCCGGAGAGGTCAATTTCAGTCTTCTTAGACAGTTCGGAGGCATCTACTGCCTCTCCGCCAGGCGGAAACAGGGCTGGATGGCTGACGCGACCAGCAGGCTCGCGATGGCGTGAAATGCAACGCAGCTTGCTGGTGTTTCCGGGTTCGCCTACACTGAAATTTGGCTGCAGAGCTCTGTCGAGACGACCAGCAGCGAGTCCCCAAAACGGGGTAACTACAAATAACTGGCTGCCAGAAACCAGCGGTTGATTGAATCATCCGACATCAGGAGTGGCGATTATGGCCTTTGATATGCGTTGGAAAGTTCGAACTCTGTGGGCTCTCGTGCTGGTCCTGATGGTCAGCCCGGTGAATGCTCAAGAAAAGGCCAAGGCGGCGCCGAAGCCTAAGCAGGACGAATACTTTGAGCTGATGCAGACCTTTGTCGATACGTTCGAGCAGGTCGACCGGAACTACGTCAAGGATGTTGATCGCCGAAAGCTGCTCGAAGCGGCCCTACGAGGCATGATCAAGGAACTGGATCCGTACTCCAGCTACATCCCGCCCGAAGAATTGGCTCGGTTCAACCAGCAGGTGGAGCAGCAGTTCGGCGGCATCGGCATTCAGGTTCAGCCTGACCCGAGGACTCGACGCATTCTGGTCATCTCGCCGCTGCCCGAAACACCCGCTTACAACGCTGGCGTCCGAGCTGGAGACATCGTGACCGAAGTTGAAGGTTACGACACCGAAAACATGCCGCTGTCTCGGGCCGTCGAGTTGATGAAGGGACCTCCAGGAGAAACCGTTTCGATCAAGGTGCGGCATCTGTCTGCGACTGAGGATGAAGTGATCTCGATGGAGCGGGCGATTATCAGCGTTAAATCAGTTCTGGGCGACAAGTATGGCGAGAAAGGGAAGTGGGACTTCGTCGTCGATCAGGAGCAGAAAATCGGTTACATCCGGCTGACGCAATTTGGCCGCAAGAGCGCTGATGAACTGGCCGCGGCCATCGACACTCTGCAGAAGCAGGGCATGAAAGGGCTTGTTCTGGACTTGCGATTCAATCCAGGCGGACTGCTTTCTCAGGCCGTCAAGATTTCTGACCTGTTTATTGATTCGGGAACGATCGTCAGCACCGAAGGCAAGAACACCGCCAAGCGAACGTTTTCAGCAACGAAAGCCGGGACGCTGCCTGATTTTCCGATGGCGGTCCTGATCAATCGATTCAGCGCGTCAGCCAGTGAAATCCTCAGCGCCTGCCTCCAGGACCACAAACGGGCAGTCGTGATTGGGGAGCGAAGCTGGGGCAAGGGCAGCGTTCAGAATGTGATCGAGCTTGAATCGGGGGCCAGTGCCCTGAAGCTGACGACTGCTGGATACCTTCGCCCAAGCGGCAAGAACATTCATCGTTTTCCCGATTCAAAGGTAACCGATGAATGGGGCGTGCATCCTGACGACGAGATCAAGTTTACTCGCAAAGAACTGGAAGATTACGACGAGTATCGTCGAGCTCGTGACGTGCTGACCGAGACGGCTCCTCCTGAATCAAGCTTTACCGATCGTCAGTTCGAAAAAGCTTTGGAACGAGTTCGAGCAATGCTCAGCGAGCCAGACGGAAAGAATGAAGCCGACAAGGATGGCGAGAAAGAGAAAGACGAAAAGGCCAAAGCGGCAGCCTGACTGGCGTCATGATCTCGTTTTGAAAACTTGATGAAAAGCTGAGCGATTCAGGCAGATTCGAGTCTTGACACTCCGATTTTGCAGAACTACGATCCCGCGCAACCTCTGGTCTGGATACAAATTCCAACGAATTCAATCAGACCGATGGGAAGGGCTCAGCAGTTGTTGCGGGCCTGCCGATAAGTGTCGCGTTACGGGTTTTCACACTTCTGAGTTTCGCCATTTGAATACCGTTAAATCGGTCGGCACAAGAAAGGGATGCACAATGACTCACATCGTCGCGGAACCCTGTTTCAACTGTAAGTACACCGACTGTGTCGTTGTTTGCCCAGTTGAGTGCTTTTACGAAGGTGAAGCTATCCTTGTGATTCACCCGGATGAATGCATCGACTGCGAAGCATGCGTTCCAGAGTGTCCGGTTGAAGCAATCTTCCATGAAGACAACCTGCCAGAAGAGTGGGCTGACTACAAACAGCTCAACGCTGATATGGCGACCGAATGGCCGGTGATCACTGAAAAGAAAGAGCCACTGGGCGACTGATTCGCTCTTCCGCATGCATCTGCAGGCGGGCTCGATTTTAAAAATTCAAAAACAGGCGGTTGATCTTTGTGATCAGCCGCCTGTTTTTGCGTTTAACGAGGCGTTTTCGACAGCCCAAAGTACCACAAACTTCTCAAGATTCACCAAGAGCCATTCAGTCTCGCCTAAGCCGTTACAGGCTGTGTAATCGTTAAAGCCAATCTCCCTGATGCGTCGATAATTGTGATGCCGCGAGCACTGTCGGAACGGCCGGGTTCCGCGCTTTGCCTGATTCTCAGGAATCTTGCCAACTTGGACATCGCCCGACTCAGACGTGCCCATTGACTGACATCATCGATTACCCGCAACGACTCAGGACGACTCTTTATGGCTTCAGGTTCGAAAGAACGTAAGGAACAGATCCGTCTGGGCTTCATGACTGCCGTCGAAATCGGAGATCACAGTTTCGTCGGTGGCCTGTTAGTCACAGACCGCTTCGGTCGTCCTCTCGAATTCCAATGTACGACTCCCGTTAAACCAAACCGAACTCAGGAACTGCTCTACGGCCCGACACTCGTTCCATTCATTCTGGGCGACCTGCTGGGCAAGGCGCTGCTGGACCGAGTGTCCGTAAAGCCGTCACTCGTTATGACAAGCCGCGTCGAGATGCTGGAACTTCGCACGAAAGTTGACGTGCCAATCATCTATGACGAAGCGTCTTCTGAAACAGACTCTAAGACGAAACAATCAGAGCAGCCGGTTGCGAAGGAGCAGGCCGTACCAATCGGGCGGCAGACTTTTCGCACCCATGAGGACTTCACAGATGATCGTTCAACGGTCGAACGAATCAGCCAGCAGCTCTCTAACGACGCCAACATGCACGAGCCGTTGGAAAGAGTCGGAGACGCCTTGCGAGAAACGATGTCGACAGTGACCGCCCGTCCGCGAGTCGCCTGACAGGTCAGAGGAAGAGTTCCTGCCAACCAGAATGCCGCTGGAGCCTTACATGCTGCCTGACCAGGATCATCTGCTAAGTTCCGCTGAATCAGACTCGTACGATGTGCCGTGCCCGCGAGCTGACGATTTTCCGTTCGACGTTGCCCCCGTCGAGTGCATAACGCCGACTGCCGAAATCTATTCGTCTGGAGTCAACGTTGCACTGAATCGATGGCCGAGTATCGAGTGCCAGCGCGTTGACGCTGGGCTTGCAGCATGGACGATGCCATCGTGGAAGCCTGGTTGGCCAAAGGTTCATACCGTCGGACTTGCGTTCCCTGAAGCGATCGAGTTCCTTCCACCTGAGAAAGAAAAAGACGACACCGAGTCGGAAACCGTTCGCTCCAGGACGAAAAAAACTGAGGTGGAAGCGGAGACTGTTGGTGAGGAAGTCTCGAAGAAACCCACCAGACTGAAGCCTCCGAGCGATGCATTGTCGCTGGAGGACCGCCTGTTCTACATCCTGCAACCGCCGCTCGAAACGATGCTGGCCGGACAGGAACTGATCATGCCGTTCGAGCCGTTTCCTCATCAGTATGAAGGAATCGGCTGGCTGTTTTCTCAAGAGTCTGCATTGCTTGCAGACGAAATGGGGCTCGGCAAGACAATGCAGATGATTACGGCCGTCCGCCTTCTACTACGTGGCGGACAGGTTCGTCGCATCCTCTTGATCTGTCCGAAGCCGCTGATCCCGAACTGGCAGCGGGAGTTTCGCGCGTGGGCCGAAGAGCTTCCCGTGGTTACCGTTGAAGGCGACACCGCCAGACGGAATCTAATCTGGAAAATGCCTGGCGTTCCTATCCTGATGACGAACTACGAAGTCATGGTCCGAGACATGGAAGCCATGCCGGAAGAGGAACGACCGAAATTCGATCTGGTTGTTCTCGACGAAGCACAACGGATCAAGAATCGCGATTCGAAAACAGCAGTCATCACGCGAGATCTAAAACGCAAACGTAGCTGGTGCCTGACGGGAACTCCGATCGAGAATCGACCGGAAGAGTTAGTGTCACTCTTTGAGTTTCTGGAAGTCGTCAACGCGCGGGCAACTCCGGATCTGCGACAACTATCAAAGCTCGCTGACAAGTACATTCTTCGGCGAACGAAAGACATCGCCATGAAGGACATGCCCCCGAGACTCGATCGCGACGCCTACCTTGAACTAAGCCCCGCTCAAAAATATGCCTATACGGTCGCAGAAAAAGAGGGCGTCGTTCAGCTAAATGACATGGGTGACCAGGTAACCGTTCAGCACGTCTTTGAACTCGTCTTGAGACTAAAGCAGATCACAAATTTTGACCCGCTTACCAACGAGAGTTCGAAGCTCGATCGCCTCGTCGCGGACATGGAAGAAATCGCAGAAAGCGGCGGCAAGGCGATCTTATTCAGCCAATGGACCAAAGTGTTGGATTGGCTTGCCGTGCGGCTGCAACAATTCAATCCGCTGGTATACCACGGCGGAGTCCCCACAAAAAAACGAGAGCCCATCCTCGCCGAATTCAAAGAGGACCCTTCGAAACACATCATTCTCATGAGCTACGGGACCGGAGCTGTGGGACTGAATCTTCAGTTCGCCGGCTACGTTTTCCTGTTTGATCGATGGTGGAATCCGGCCGTCGAGGACCAAGCCATCAACCGAGCGCACCGAATCGGCCAGAAGAGTACGGTCATCGTGACGCGGTTCATCTGTAACGATACGATCGAAGAACGTATCGACGCCGTCTTACGGCACAAACGCGAAATCTTCGAAAGTGTTCTGGGAGACGGTGATGTGGAAGACGCGGGCCGCAGCCTGACTGCTTCTGAAATCTTTGGCCTGTTCGATTTGAAGGCCAAACACGGCAAGGGCACCAGAAAGATTGCTCCAAAAGTCGTCGAGGATGCCGCCTAACTTCTGCCAGTGCCTCACCTGTTTGCAATGTGACCTATGCCAGATCGAATTCGAGTTCTGTTTGCGATCGGGTCGCTGGATGGCGGCGGCAGCGAGCGGCAGATCATCAACATCCTGCGACATCTTGATCGTTCGCAGTTTGAACCGCATCTCTATCTGGTTCGGCGAGTCGGTGAATTCCTCAGCGAGGTTCCCGACGACGTACCAGTCACCGCGTTCGATGATGTTTCTACTACCGGCGGCATGTACTTGCCTGGAAAAATTCGGCGAGCACAGATTGCTCACTTTGCTTCGGTGCTCGCCGATCTGCGGATCGACGTTGTTTACGACCGGACTCCCCACATGACTTTGATCGCTGGCCCGGCTTGTCAGCAGTCTGGTCTGCCGAACATATCAACCGTTGTCTCAAACCCGGCGCACGATCTACGCGACAACATTGGGCGCTTTCGATGGCTGAAGTTTCGAGTTCTGAAACGTGCCTATCGAAACGATCATCGCGTCATCGCCAATTCTGAACCTCTGGCCAACGCATGCCGCAAATTTTACGACCTGAAGCCAGAACAGGTGGCCGTACTCTCGAACGGGTTCGATTTCGATCAAATCAGCGAACTGGCAGCTCATCAAATCGATCTGCAAGATCACGCCAATGAAACGTTTCATATCGTCACAGCCGGGCGACTTGAGGAATGCAAAGGGATTGACATTCTTCTCGACGCGTTGAACGAACTGGTCAACGTTCGCGGGCTAACCAATATCGCATTGTCGATTGCAGGACGAGGCTCCTGCGAGGCACAACTGAAGCAACTAGTCGACCAGCATTGCCTGGAAGCAGCCGTACGGTTCGTGGGGTTCCGCTCAAACCCGTACCCACTGATTCAATCTGCTGACCTGTTCTGCCTGACGTCCCGCTACGAGGGGATGCCCAACGTCCTTGTCGAAGCAATGTCACTCGGCGTCCCGATACTTTCGACAGACTGCCCGGAAGGGCCACGCGACATCCTTCTGGACGGATCGCTCGGGACGCTTGTCCCGCATCTTGATACGCAGGCAATCGCCGACGGAATTGAGCGGGCCATGAAGCCCGATCCTGCTCGGGGTGCTCATGCTGCCAAGGCGAAAGAATCGGTGGTGGCACGTTTCAGCATCGGCCCAACGACAAGGTCACTGGAAGAACTTCTGACGCTTGCCGCACGGCGCAATCAGTAGGTTATGACTGCGTTCTTCCAGTCATAACCTACGGTGCGGAATCAACATCAGGCAGCAGTTTCCGGTTCTGGTTTTCGCGTCAACAACGACACAGTGACCAGCGTGATAAAGCCAAGTGGAATCGTGACGATGCCGGGCTGGCCGAATGGGACCAGGGCGTCTTCTGCGGAAAGGCCAAACACCTTATCCATCGAGTCGGCGCTGCAAAGAATCCAGCCGAGACTGCTGACCATTCCGACGACGACTGCAGTGATGACTCCCTGCTTCGTAACGCCTTTCCAGAAGAGGATCATGACCAAGGATGGCAGATTAGCCGAAGCGGCAACGCTGAAGGCCCAGCCGACAAGATAGCTGACATTCATGCCTTCGAACTTGATCCCGAGCCCAATGGCAATTGCTCCCACAACGACTGAGGAAATCTTGGCGACTCGAACTTTCTGGTGATCGTCCATTTCAATTTTGAAATAGCTCGACATCAGGTCGTGAGTGACCGCACCGGCCGATGCAAGAATCAAACCACTGACGGTCCCCAACACTGTCGTGAAAGCAATGGCTGAAATCGCCGCGAAGAGTAACTCGTTCATGCTTCTCGCAAGCAGGGGAGCTGCCATATTGCTATTGGTGACGTCCATCCCTCCGCTGGTCATGGCTCCAAGCCCCATGTACAGGGTCAGGACATAAAAGAATCCGATACTGCCAATGCCGACGATCGTACTTTTTCGAGCCGCTGCGGCATCCTTCACGGTGTAGTAGCGAATCAGAATATGCGGCAGCGAAGCGGTCCCGCAGAAAAGAGCGAGCATCAGCGAGAGAAAGTTCAACTTGCCAATGAAACTGTCGCTGCGGATACCTTTGAATTTTGGATGTTCACCCGGCCGCAGAATGTGTGAACCAGGGGTTGGCTTCTGGAAGTAGGCAGTCGTCGTAGTCCCATCGGCTTCTTTGATTTTCTCACTGCCCCACAGGATTACTTCGCTTTCCTGGAGCGTGCTGAAAAAAGACAACGGACCTACCGGACCCGTCTTGTCGACTCCGCCGGGCAGTTTGCTGATATGCCCGACCGGGTGAAGTTCCGGCTCGCCTTTTTCCGTCCCTTTGATTTCGCTGTTCACCAGCACGTTGCCGTCAGCATCTTCACCAACTGTCTGAGCTTCATAAACGTAAGCATCCCCCAACAACTGGCTGGATGCCAGTTCTTCGGGAGTCATACCGTGGCCTGGTAGCTGTATTTGCCAGGTCGTTACTCGTCCCGATTTCTCATCCCGAGTGCGAACAAAGCTCGACGAGCCCCAATCACCGTCAGCCGGAACGAGAGTTTCGCCAAGTTCAGCAGCAAGTTGGCTGGCCGCTGACGACTGGTCAATCAATTCATCATCAGCCCCGTTGTATGGGCCGAGTTTTCGGAAGGTGTAGCCATCATTGCCGCCGGTTGAGGTTTCGAACCCCTGAGCAAACAACATCAAAGTCAGGATCGCACTGAAGACGACCAGCAAGGTTCCCTTGATGAACTGCACCCAGGTTGTTGAAACCATCCCGGCAGTGACGACGATCAGAATGACCGTCACGCCGACGATGACGACGCCTGCCCAATGTGGGAATCCAAGCAGCGGTTGTACCAGCACTCCGGCGCCAACCATCTGCGGGATCAGGTAAAAGACGCTGACTGCCAGCGTGCTGATTCCGGCGGCGAGTTTGATGCCCGGTGACTGAAACTTCGCATCAAGCGCGTCGGCAAAGGTGAACTTGCCGAGGCGTTTCATTGGCTCTGCGATCACAAACAGCGCGACGATCCAGCCTGCGAGATAGCCGATCGAGTACAGAAACCCGTCGTAGCCGTAGAAGGCGATCATCCCGCAGATGCCAAGGAACGATGCGGCCGACAGGTAATCACCGGCAAATGCGACGCCGTTGACGAACCACGGAATCTGTCCGTGAGCGGCGAAGTAGCCTTTTGAGTCGGTTGCTTTTCGGCCCAGCCAGAAGCTGATGCCCAAGGTGATTCCGACGAAAACGAAGAAGATCACCGCCGCTGAAACTGAAGGTTCGTAAATCACTGGTCGTCCTCCGTGGACGAACCTGGTTCGTCATTCGAATCGCAGAGTACTCCGTAAAGCAAAGCCATGATGAAGGCGGCAATGATCAACCCGAAGCCGTACAGAATGGCGACGTTGATCCCGGCGATCGGAGTTGCTTCCATCGACTCGGGTGAGAACGTGTTGATCAGTACGAATCCGCCGTACAGAACTAAGTAGACGGCGAACAGGACAAGCCCCATTCGAGCATTGCGGGTTTGCATAAGAACCTCAGGTTCGCAGCGGAGGCTGCGGAGTTACTCGGTCATAAAAGATAGTGTGCGTCTTGACGCACCGGAGCATTGGACAACAAACATTGAGCATTCGGTGGTGCGTCGAGACGCACCCTATGGAAGCTTGGATCAGCCGATTTCAGCTCGCAGTTTTTCGAGCAGGCTGACGGCAGTGCCGATGTCAGCTTTCTGACGAACCGGGTCGTGAGCGATTTCACGTTCGATCGTCAGCGGCCCTTCGTAGCCAAGTTCCTTCAGCGTTCGAAGGTAAGTCTCCATGCCAACGTCGCCTTCGCCCAACGGCACTTCCGCTCCCCATTCCGTACCGCGGACATCTTCCGCTGCCCAGGTTGCGTCTTTGCAATGGATGCTGCGGACCAGGTGGCCAACCTTCTTCAAAGCGTCGATCGGATCGCCGGTCCCGTACAGAATCATGTTGGCTGGGTCGAAGTTGATGAACAGGTTGTCTCGGTCGACATCGCCGATGAATTCCAGCAGGTGCTCGGCCGATTCCTGTCCGGTTTCGAGGTGCATGTTCTGGCCGTTGTCTTTCACATAGTCGAGCAGCGTCTGCGTAACCTCGATCAGATTTTTGTAGCTGTCGGTGTCTCGCCCCGGGACGAATCCGACGTGCATGCCGACGACGCCGCAACCAATGAATTTTGCAAAATCGGACACTGTTCGGTATTCGGCGGCTCGAGCGTCTCGCAAGCCTTCGGGGACGATACCGACCGTTTCGGCAGTGCGTTGAATGCTTTCGTAGGTCTCGCCGGCGAATCCGCTGAACAAGACAGACGCCTCGAAACCAGCGTCTGCCGCTTTGTCGAGATACGCTTTGGCGTGATCTTCCGTTCGATTTTCGGGCAGCGGGCAATGCAGATGGACGGTCGGAATCTGAAGTTCCTTCACGACGTCCAAATGAACGCCAAGGCCGTCGTCAATGGATGTAAAAACGCCGATTGGCCACTTACTCATCGGGGGTAGCTCCTGAGCGGAAAGAATGTCTCAACCAGCAGCTCAACAGCCGCCGAAATCCGAACGAGCATCTTACTGCTGCGGAATCGGATTCTCCAGCAGCCATCGACCTTCGCTGATGGTTGCTCGATTCTGCTCAGCTAAACACGGCACAAGCTGCCAACAGCGTCGGTCGATTGGCCAGCCTGCGACAAACCGCAGCTTCTTGGAATCAACCAGCAATTCCTTATGATCTGTTTACAGTTGCGGTAATTAAGTTTTCGAGGCTTGACTACATCGGGTGAAGCCGCAGAGCAAAACGTGGCTCAGAGGACGTTTAATGCTGGAGAGCCCCGCTGAGCTTCTCAGCGAACTCGAATCGAGCGGGCTACTGACGCCGTCGATCGTAGAACACCGTGACGCCCTCTTGACATCGGCGTCTGCAGAGAAGGCTGCGCAGGAACTCGTTCGGCTGGAACTACTCACCGAATTCCAGGCCGAGGTGACGCTCAAGCAGGAAGAAATACCGTTAGTCATTGGCGACTACATCGTCGAGAAGATGCTCGGTCGCGGCGGGATGGGTTTCGTATTGAAGGCGCGGCACCGACGCATGAAGCGGCCGGTCGCCATCAAATTTCTGCTCAAATCGCTGACCGAATCTGAGGATTTTCAAAAGCGATTTGAACGCGAAGTTGAGGCAGCCGCTCAGCTCGACCACCAGAATATCGTCACGGCCTACGACGCCGGAATCCATGACGGGAATCATTTCCTGGTCATGCAGTATGTCGACGGCGACGACCTGTCAGCCATCGTAAAGGCCAAAGGCCCTTTCGGCATTTCGGCCACGGTAGATGCCATCCGTCAGGCCGCCGAAGGACTCGACTGTGCGCATGAACTCGGCATTGTCCATCGGGACATCAAGCCCAGTAATTTGCTCATGGATCGCAAAGGCGTCGTTCGTGTTCTGGATATGGGCCTCGCAAGAATTCAACGATCTCCCGGCGACGCGGTTGATGGAACGGGCAATGCGGATCTAACCGGCACGGGAAGCGTTTTGGGAACCATCGACTACATGGCTCCCGAACAGGCATTGGATGCCAAGAAGGCCGACCACCGCGCGGACATCTACTCGCTTGGGTGCACGCTGTATTTTCTGTTGACCGGGAATCCGCCGTTTGGCAATGAAACGATCATGCGGAGACTGCTCGCTCATCGACAGTCGAAGATTCCGAAAATCCGAGAAGTCCGCCCGGAAGCACCAGATGAGCTTGAGCAGATTTTCTCAACGATGATGGCCAAGAGAAAAAAAGACCGGCCGCCGTCGATGAGACATCTGATCGTCGCCCTGCAGAGTCTCGAACTGGCCGGTGCCGAAGCCGAGCAGATGGCAACGCTCGACATGCCTGACGAATCGAGTGGTGTGACGGCTGAAAGCTTCGGGGGAGGTGCGGACGCAAAACCCACTCGAAAGAAAGCCGCTTCTGATGCCGTTGGCGGCGCAAAGCCGAAACGGAAAAAGAAACGACGCGCGGCCGCAACCGAACAAGCCAAAGCTGCAACCGCTGAAAAGGTGAGTCACTCCGACAAGGCTTCAGTGATGCCCGCCGTCATGACTGACGATCGAAGCGAGAAGCCTGACACTCAGTCCGTTGCAGAAGGGGAAACGTTTGCAGGCACGCAGAAGCTTTCGTTACCGGATTCATTGAGAGTGAAGTTCGCCGCAACCAGTCGTCAGCAACGAGGCATCGCTGTCGCGACTGGAGTTCTTCTAGTTGCCGTATTGGCTTTCGCACTTAGACCAGATTCGACGTCCCCGGAACCAAAGCTTGCCGACGAAGGCACGATCGTCCGCGAAACTTCCAGCCCACGTAAAATCGTCGGTAGCGAAAATGACCTTCCCTCAAAGAGCAATGAAATTGTTGACCTGTTTAACGGCAAGTCGCTGGACGGATGGGAGTCGGAAGGCGGCAGCGACTGGACTGTGCAGAACGGAATTCTGACCGGACGCGGAAGCACATTGCTCGTCTACACAGAAGAAGAATTCAAAGATGTTCGAGTGACGGTTGAGTGCAAAGTTCCATCAGGATCTCATTCCGGACTGTTTCTGCGGCATGAGTTTGGTTCAGGCTGGGGCAACGGTTACGAGGCTCAGATTTCCAGCGATCACCGTCAGGCATCGATGACTGGTGGAATTACCAACCTGCAGAGCGTGAATGCGCAACTCGTGCCTCACAATGTATGGTTCACTCTTGAGTTTGAATCTGTCGGAGATCGTCTGAAAGTCAACGTCAATGGACAGACCACGGTGACGGTGACCGATGACGACTTTTCATCAGGATGTGTCGCCCTTCAATCCGTAGGCACGAGTTATTTTCGCAAAGTCCAGGTTGAACGCCTTAGTCGTCCCAGCCCGACCCAAACACAAAATGACGAGTCGTCAGACTGGGTCAGCATCTTTAACGGGCACAACCTTGATGGATGGCAGAATTTGGACGACAGCAAGTGGAGAGTCAGCGACAACACCCTGCATGCCGAAGCTGGCCCTCGTGGTTGGCTTCTCACTGAACAGTCATTTGCAGACTATGAATTCGAGTTTGAATTTCGACTGAGTTACGGTGCGAACAGCGGAGTCCTCGTTCATGCAGACCCCACGTTGTCGTTGACCAACGTCAATATCGCCGAAATTCAGTTGCTCGACACATCAAATCCTCATTACTCCCAGATCAGCGAGAAAGCATCCCACGGCTCTCTATGGCAAATTGAAGCCCCTCATATTCCAACCACCTGTCTGCCGGGACTCTGGTATCGGATGCTGATTCGCGTTGTCGGAAGCGAAGTCACCATGTCGCAGAATGGTCGCATCATCCTGAACGCGACCTTGCCAGACGATTACAGGCGGAAGCCAGGCTGCATCGGACTTCAGGCTTATGGCCAGTCGGTAAGTTTTCGCAGCATGCGGGCCCGAAGTCTTAACGACTAGCATTCGGCGAATGCCGGAAGATCAATGTCAACGACGCGACTTCTTCATCTGAGCTTCGACCTGCTTCCTGAAATCCTTCGCAAACTTCTGGTCGCCTTTCAGACAGCGATTGGTCATTGCCAGGGCTTTGCGCATTCGGGCGACGGTGTTCACGACCGGAGCAGTCAGCTTCTCGATGATCTCGTCGGCTTTGTACTCTTCCAAATCTCGCAAAGTTGTCACACCGAGGAACTCGCAGACTTCGCGTATTTCGAGATCGCGCAAAAAGAGCTGTTCGAGTTTGGAATCGAGCGTCACCTTTGGCCGGCCCAGCGGCATTGGTCGCGATCTGGTCGTTGTGCTTTTCTTAGTGGCAGCTTTCGCCGCCTTCTTTTGAGCCGCGTTCTTGGTCGTCGCCTTCCGAGCGGCTTTCTTCTTTGAGGCCTTCTTAGAAGCGACTTTCTTCGCCACCTTCTTTTTCGCGGTTGCTTTCCTGGCTGGCCTTTTCTTGACGACTTTCTTCTTCACCGCTTTCTTTGCGGACTTCGCTTTTCGAGCAGCTTTCTTTTTGGCCATGTCACTTTTCCAATTGGCTGTCTGTGGTTTCCCGTTCCTGCCTTCGCGAGGGGCAAGACTCTGCGCGAAAATATCGACCTCGCATGTTAGCTCAGACGTTCCGAGCACATTCAGCCTACCGTGAGACGATCACCTTTCGAAACGACCGACTTGTTCTTTCTGCACGAAAAAAGGCCTGCCCGAAAACTCGGACAGGCCTCTCGATCTGGAAAGTGTGCCTCGCTGAAGATCAGTCCGCGTAGAAGCGGGTCAGTTCTTCAACAGTCAGCGGCTCCTGGATTGAGTCGCTGGTCAGGCGGGCGCGAACCCTGTGGTTTCCTTCGTCAGCTCCCTGAATATGAATCTGGAAGATGGCCGTCTTGCCAGGTTCCAGAGCGGGCAGAGCTTTGAAGACAACAAGACCGCTTTCAGCAATGTGCTTCGTCGGCCCTTTAACATTGATCAGTTTCACACCGTTCGGAAGTTCGAACGACAGGCCAACATTTTGTGCCTGCTTCGAACCTTCGTTGCGGACTCGAACTTCGTAAGCCGTTTCGCGACCGATTTCGACGGGATCGTCGAGGTCCAGAACTTCCAGCACCAGCGACGCCGTGCCTTCGATTCGTGTCGCGGCGTTGGCTTCGGCGACGGCTCCGTGTTCGGAGATCGCTCGGGCCACGTGGCTGAAGTCGCCAAGTTCAACCGGCTTGAGTTTGAGGCTCAGGTCGATCGCTTCTTTCGGACTGACGCTTCCAACAAACCAGGTAACCGTCCGGGTCGTTTCGTCGTATTTCCCGCCACGGCTGGAGTAGAGATACTCGAAGCCTTTCGGAACAACGTACATCGCTCGCACGTTGTTCGTGACAGCCTGTCCGTCGTTGGCCAACTTGAGCGAGTACCGAGCGTCTCGGCCGACGTATCGCAGAGCCGGACCACTGACAGCCAGGTTCAAGCTTGGAGCCAGCACGGCGACTTTGGCACTTGCAGTTTGACGAAGTTCCGTGCCCGACGTGGCGATCACGCTGACATTCTGCGAGCCACCAGCGACGGCAGTCATCGAAAGTCGAACGCTGCGTTGCTCGCCAGGATTGACCGAACCCAGGTCCATCTTCAGGCGTTTGCCTTTCGGATGTTGCAGACCTTCTGGAATCGTGACTTCAACTGTGACGTTGTGAGCGACTCCCGTTCCAGGGTTCGACACCGTAACAACGTGCGAAGCAGGTTCGCCCATCATCACTTGCGAAGGCCCCTTCATAGCGACCTTCAACATTGGTTCTTCGACAGCCAGCAGAGTCGTCGCGGCTGTTGAGAATCGAACGTTGGCGTTGGCAGCCAGCTCGCCTCGCTGGCTGGGAATCATCGTGATGTGAATCTCACGTTCTTCGCCAGCGTCGAGTGACGGGAATTCCCAAACGACTGACGATTGCGCCGTTGCCGGTTTGGGGCTGGCAGCCGTCAGACGGACGGTGCGAGGAAAGAACACATCGACGACAACATCCGAAGCGTTGGCATCACCCGAGTTCTTAACCGTCAGCATCAAATCGCACGGCTGACCGACGTTGATGTCGGACTGCTTGGTCCAGCGAGTTTCGATGCGTGGAGATTCCTGCGTGAAGTTGATGAATCCGCCGGCCGGTCCAGGAGCTGGAGTCGCCTGAGGTGCTCGCCCCAACTGTCGAATCTCGGCTGCCGGTTTCGACTGAAGGATCGGTGTGCCGAGCCCCGCCTTTTGACCAGCAGGCCCCGATGGCAACAGCGGAGCAGCACCTGTTGCACTGGTCTGTTTGATCGGTTCGGCGGTGCCGGGCTTTCGAGCGAAGTCAGCCTGGACGATTCCGCCCTGCCTCGGCTTCGCAGCAAAGCCACCAGCCTGGATGACGCCTGCATTCTTAGCCCCAGCCTGAGTCGCACCGGCTGGTCGAACCGCCGGATCACGGAACTGTCTCGGAGCATTCGTGCCTGGTCGTTGACCGGCTGAAGCTCCCGTCGGAGTCGCCGACAATGTCCTGGTCGGAGTCTTTGCGGAAGCTCCCACCGGCGGGGGTGCCGAGCCGAAAAGTTCGCGATGATAGTTCTGCAGGCCAGTTGCCGATCGCTGAGCTGGCTGCTGCTGCTGAGTCGTCGGACGATTCCGCTGATAACGCAGAATTCCGCCGCTGTTTGCATTGCTGGCTGGCTTGGCCGGCTGTGCGGCCGCTTCCTTGTCCGAGCTGCGGCTGAGGAAATTAAGCCGGCTCAGAGTACTGGGTGTCTGAGTCTGCTGCCCATTGACGGTCGACGGTGCTCGCTCCTGAGCGACACCTGTCGACATCGACAGAGTCAGTGCTCCCAGGGCCGTCAGGCACCAAAAGAGTTTTCGCATAGTTTCAGTTCCTTCCAGATCGAATCGCATTTTCAGCATTTAGTTCCGATGAGCGAGCAGGTTTCTGCTCAACCCCACGCCGCAAGCCTTCGCGCAAAACCCGCGTAGCGAGGCACTCATCATCGTTATCGGTCATGCAGGTTGCTCCGCATGAGACGATTCTGGCGGTCGTGCCGGTATGGAAGCCTGGGAAGAATGCGCAGCAAGCGGCAAGATTCTGCGGCTCGACAACGAGTGGCCGTTCGACGGCCACATGGCGGTTGTCGATTCCGCATCCCGAACACTGCCGGGTGGCTCAGCGAGTCCTCGCCAACCCTGACACCTCACCCGCTTGGAGAGAGTGATTCAGAAGTTTCCGCTGATGACGTTTCCGTCCTTGCGATCAGCGAGGCTCATCAGCGTGTTGAAGTCGATTGACTCGTTCAGCATGCGAACGCCGCCGTCTGCAAACAACACGTGGGCACCGCCAAGGTGAGCACTCATGATGGGCTTGTTTCCAGCGCCAAGTCCAAGCCCTCCGAGATTAGCGGTGTGCTGCATGTTGATCGGGTAGCGAAGCGTGGTCACATTGCTGAGCGTGTGGTTGTAGTAAATCGTGTCGCCAGCTTTGACCGTGGTTTTTAAACCCGTCCCAGGCCACGCGCTTCCAGGGTACGAACTCAACACGAAGTTTGGATCATCCACCAACTCAGGACCGCCCGGCGTCGCCAGCATAAATCGGGCAGTCGATTGCTCAGCGACCATCATCGTCGTTGTCATTCCATCTTTGATATCGCGTATGGCGATGCACTCATTCTGCAGCAGGATCCCACTGATAGCGTGAATCGTGCCGTCCGCAACCGGGATCGGCTTTCCGTTCAGGAGAACCGGGCCGGCAACGACGTAGGCAGTATCCGGATTTACCGCGCCGTTGCGAAACGCTGCTCCAGAGATGCCGACATAACTGGCGCCGAGGAACTTAACGTCTTCGCCGGGGAGCAATTCCTTGACTCTGGCCCACTGAGGCACGGCCGATGACGGACATCGATAGGGCTCGACGTACAAACCATCGAGCACATCCATATTTGGATTGCCGGTATTACTGAAACCACCCACTCCACCTGGAGTGTCGCTCTGCAGACGGCTAAATGCGTTTCCGTGATCCATCCACGGAAGCATGTCTACGAAGAACGATTTGCCGTGCAGTCAGGGCTCGGTATCAAAAAATCCGGCGACGTACGCGGCCCCGATCGGAAATACTGCATGCACATTGTGGTACTCGTGCAGAGCAATCCCCATCTGTTTCAAATGGTTCTTGCACTGAGTACGTCGCGCAGCCTCGCGAGCATTCTGCACAGCAGGCAACAGCAGAGCAGCCAGAATCGCGATAATCGCAATCACCACCAGCAGCTCAATTAACGTAAACCCGTGACGAGACGAATGGCCCGTTTTCATGGTCGTGTGCTCCCTTGACCAGATTTCGATGGAGGGTGGCAACGAATCCACACACGACGGCTCAACAGCAATTCTGCGATTGCCGCGTAATTTTCCAGATTCGCTGGTCCCACCTTACCCACGACGGCAGGACCGCAAGTTCGCCGCGTGCGCAGAACCTGTCGATGACTTAATCGATAAGTGCCGACTTGCCTTCTTGAAACTGAGGCGTGAGGGTGCCGTTGGCTCGGTCAGCGCGATATTCTGCCAGCCTTCCGAAATGACGTCATGACTGCCTTCGCAGGAATGACCTCGAATCAAGACCGCACATAAATCCAGAGAGCCAAACATGAGCGTTTCGCCAATCCCCGAGGGATATCACAGCCTGACTCCGTACCTGATCTGCAAGGGAGCGTCGGAGGCGATCGAGTTTTACAAGAAAGCATTCAACGCCGAAGAGGTTATGCGGCTCGACATGCCGGGTGACATGATTGGCCATGCCGAACTGAAGATCGGGAACTCGCACCTGATGATGGCTGATGCCTGCGAGATGGCCAGCGCGCCGCCCGTGCCAGGTGATTCCGGCACGGGGCTCTGCTTCTACGTTGAAAACTGCGACGAAGTCTTCGCTCAGGCGATCGCTGCCGGTGCCACGGAAAAGCGACCGATGATGGATCAGTTCTACGGGGACCGATCCGGAACGCTCGTCGATCCGTTTGGGCATGTCTGGACCGTCTCGACTCACATCGAAGATTTGACTCCGGAGCAAATCAACGAACGCATGGCCGAGTGGATGCAGAGTCAAGGTGGTGAGCAAGCGGAATAGCGACCGCAATGAATCGGGCCTGAAGTCTTGCGACTTCAGCTACTCCGGTGTCGTATCTCTAAAGACAGCTCGGTTGATCTGCTGCACGGACTCGCCGATTTCAGCAACAGGAACGGAGCCAGCAAACTTCAAAGTGCGAGGGCGTTCGCAGTGTTCGTCGTCGCACGACTGGTAACGGATGTGGAGTTCGAAAGCTTCCTGTTTACCTGCGGCCGATTTAGGAACGACCAGTTCGCCAAAGATCGTGACTTTTCCATCGTAGACTTTGTAAGCGTTGGGCAAGCCTTCGATCTTCAAATCCTTGCCTTTGGGAAACTTCAGAGATTCCAGAGTCGTTCCCTGATCGGAGCGGATTGAAACCGTCGTCGGAATCAGAAAATCGGGATACGCCGGGTTGGTGTTGATATGCCAGCCCGGTTCAACTTCCAGCACGACCGCGATGCGACATCGGTCACCAGCCGGCAACCTGCTGGTCGACAGAAACGCGGTAGCAGTGACTCGGTCTGGTGCTTTCTTTGCATCCGTGCCGCCAGGTTTGTCGCCGCTGGTAATCGCTGGCGAACCATTGGCCGGCTTTGTCGGAATTTCAGGCAGCTCACCAGGTGCTGGTCCAGTGGGAGCGTCACCTGGGTCTGACGCCCCTTTGTTCGTTGGTGGTTTTTGGCCATCGTCCTGACTCTGCCGAACTCGTTGCGTCAGTGAGCGGTAATCTTTGTTGTCAAGAAACTCGTTCATCGCCAACGCCAGGTTACTTGTCCCGCGAGGGTTCCTGGTCATTTGCGGAGCAAACAGCTTCAACGTTTTCTCAGCGTGATCACGGTAAGCCGGATCTCCGGTGAGCGATGCCAGCCGCACCAGGTTGCGAATGCTGACGCTGTTTCCTGACGGCAGGACGGAATCCCAGGCGTTCTTCGTTCGTGCCAGAAGTTCTTCGTGATCATGAGCAGTGAAGAAGAATCCCCCCGCGGCCTCGTCATGGAACATTCGAATCTGATCGTCGGTAAGACGCCGTGCCGCTCTCAACCATTTTTCATCTCGACTGACGAAGTGCATTTCAAGCATCGCTTCGACCAGGAAAGCGTAGTCATCGAGGTATGCCTGGAGCTTGGCCGTTCCGCCGCGCCATGTCCGGAGTAGCTGCCCGTCTTCGTTTCGCATCTTCGTCAGAATGAACATCAGCGCGCGATCGGCAGCGGTCAAATACTTCTGCTGAGAGAATGTGACTCCAGCGTTGACGAACGCTTTGATCATCAAACCATTCCAACTGGTCAGAATCTTGTCATCCTTGATTGGCGATTCGCGCAGGTTTCGAACCTTCAAGAGCCGATCGCGAGACTCTTCGAGCTTCATCCGCAGCACTCGCGGCGAGACTTTCTCATCGACAGCAACCGCTTCAATCGGACGAGGCAGGTGCAGCACGTAGCCGTGTTCAAACGGAGTCTCCAGATTCAGCCCGTAGGTCTTTCCGAAGAAGATTGTCTGCTCGCCCAGCGTCTGCTGAACTTCCTCACGTGACCACACGTAGTACTTGCCCTCGATCCCGTCGGTCTCGGCGTCGATAGCCGAATGAAACGCTCCGGTCGGGTCGGTCATGTCGGACAGGATGAACGACAGAATCTCCTCGGCCACCCGGCGATACTCTGCTCTCTTCTCGGGTGCGTTAGTGGCTCGAGCGGCGTCAATATACACATTTGCCAGTTGAGCATTGTCGTAGAGCATCTTTTCGAAATGAGGCACCAGCCATTGACGGTCGGTGCTGTACCGATGAAAGCCGCCGGCCAGGTGATCTCTGATTCCGCCAGCAGCCATCGCGTCGAGCGTGTGATAGAGGACTCGTTCGGCGGCCGCGTTGTCGTGTTGCTCGACTTCGTACTGCAGCAGCGCGAGCTTTGTCGGCACCGGAAACTTCGGCGAGTTCGGATTGTCCATACGAAAATCAACGCCGCCGAATTCCGCATCATGACTCTGCACGATTGATCGTGAGACGCTTTCAGCCAGCTTGCGAGTCAGCTCAACCTTTTCCAGCGAAAAGCCGGGGCTCATTTCTTTCTGCAGGTACTGAGTAATCGTATCCGCACCGTGCTCAAGACTCTCACGCTGTGTCGTCCACGAGTTGATAATCCGACGACACAGAGTCGGAAATCCCATGCGGCCGTCAATGTCTACCGGAGGAAAGTACGTGCCGCCGGCGATAGGTTTCCCTTCGGGTGTCAGGAACATCGACAACGGCCAGCCACCACCGCCGCCGTTGCGACTGAGCTGGTTGTAAATCTGCAGAGCCGTCATGTAGATGTCATCGATGTCTGGCCGCTCTTCGCGGTCGACTTTGATATTGATGAAATTCTCATTCATGTATTTGGCGATGTCTTCGTTCTCGAAGACCAACCGCTCCATGACGTGGCACCAGTAGCAACTGCTGTAGCCGATCGAAAGAAAAATCGGCTTGCCCGACGCCTTTGACGCCTCAAACGCCTCCGGGCCCCACGGGTACCAGTCGACCGGATTACGAGCATGCATCAACAGGTACGGGCTTGTTTCGCGAGCGAGGCGGTTCTCACGATTATTGCCGTGAGTTTCAGTTTCGGCCGAGACAGGGACAACTTCGGAAGCAGGTTGTTCGTCGCCGAAGATGTTGAGTGCTGCTGGCGAAGCTTCCGTTCCCAACTCACCGGAAGGGTTGCTGGCTGTTCCCGCGGGTTCGGTGCGACCGCAGCCTGGCAACGAGATCGTCGCAAAAATCGCCGCGCAAACCAGCAGCGAAGGCAAGACTCTCGTTACTGCCAACCTGGATTTTGAAAGTTGCATGAAACACCCTGCCGTCAGACATCCGGTTCCCGGCTGGAAACGGTTCATAGAAACCTGGCTTGCGCGTTCGGAATTATTCCGTCGAATTATGCAATTGGACTAAGCCACAGTAAGCGTAATCCGGTCGTTCAGCTTCTGACCGAATTGCGACATGCCGGAGTGTAACGGCCGCGGATCGCCGCGTAACGGGCGAATTTGAATCACAATCGTAGACCGGGCTGGACGATTCAGTACTCTGGAAAGTACGTTTTCTGTCTCCGCACGTTGGATCTTCGCGATCTCCCTCCTCGATTACTTCGCCTCCCCGCTGCTGTCCCACCAAATTCAAAGGGCTTGCCTGATGACACATCAATCACGCAACGAATTCTGCGACGGTATTTCTCGCCGAGGTCTCGTGCAGGCCGGACTGGGTGGATTGATCGGCCTTTCGATGCCGGAGTTGCTCAGACTTCAAGCCGTCACCGCGGCCGCATCTGACTCAGCCGCCAGCCAATCGCCCGACACGGCGGTTATCTATCTTGAACAGGCTGGCGGACCGACTCAGCACGAGACATACGATCCAAAACCGAACGCGGCCATCGAATATCGAGGGCCGCTCGGAGCCGTCCCAACGAAGCTGCCTGGCATTTCATTCTGCGAGTTGATGTCGAAGCAGGCGGCGATCGCTGACCGTCTCGCGATCATCCGGTCGATTCATCACAACTCAAGCAGTCATGGCACGAGCAGCCACATGACTCAGACGGGGTACTACCTCAACGATAACCAGAACAGAAACAACGAGATGCCGTGCATCGGCTCGTATACCATGCGGATGAGAGGGGCGAATGCCGAGGGTGTGCCGGCTTTTGTCTCCATTCCTCAGAGCATGAGGTTTGGTCGAGCGGCCTGGCTGGGCAAAGGCAACAATCCGCTTGAGACATCCAGAAGCGCAGACGATAAGCGATTCGAAGTCCCGAACCTGACACTGCTCAAGGGAATCGACGAAAGCAGACTCGCAGATCGTCGCAGCCTGCTGTCCGGCTTCGATGCTGCACGAAAAATCGTCGACAACCACGGAGCCGCCGATGCGACTGACGAGTTCACTCGCCAGGCTTTCGAAATGGTCACCGGCGACGCGGCTCGTAAAGCCTTCGCGATTGATGAAGAAAACGACACCACGCGAGATCGCTACGGCCGAAACTCAATCGGCCAGAACGTTCTACTGGCAAAGAGACTGGTTGAACGAGGTGTCACCTTTGTCACCGTCCGTGTGAACACGCTCGGAAGTTGGGACGATCACACCGGAATCGAAAAGCGGATGAAGGCCAAAGGGCCGGCGATGGACCAGGCAATCGCTTCTCTGGTAACTGACCTTTACGAAACCGGCCTGCACAACAAAGTCATGGTCGTTGCGATGGGCGAGTTCGGTCGCACGCCACGAGTGAACAAAGGCGCCGGCCGTGATCATTGGGGCCGGGTCATGAGCGTCCTGATGTCCGGCGGCGATCTGAAAGTCGGACAGGTCGTCGGAGCGTCAGATTCCAGCGGCGGCGTGCCAGCCGAGGCTCCTTACCGCCCCGAAAACGTCCTCGCCCTTCTCTATCGACATCTGGGCATCGATCCGTCGCTGACGTTCAACGACAACGCTGGCCGACCTCGCTACCTGCTCGAAACTCGCGAGCTGATCAAAGAGTTGGTCTGAATCGCGGAGGCCATCACCCGGGCGGCTACTTCAGATCGAAACACTTCAGGGTCTTGCCGTCGCGAACGTAGAACAGGCCGTTGCTCAGCGAAGGCAACGCACGAGTTGTGACTCCGCCGTCGAACAGGTTGGCTCGGGAGAGTTCGCGATACTGTTTCGTGTCGGCTGCTGCCAGAACGAGTTCTCCGTCGGTTTTCATAATCAGCAGTTTGGCGCCAGCGAGAATCATCGTTGCGTAGCCGAATCCGCTTTTCTTCCAGGCGACCTGCCGAGTGAGCGGGTTGACGCAACGCAACTCGGCAGCAGCCGCGTCCTGTCGGCCGTGAACACCGAAAAGCATTTTGTTGTAGCCGACTGAGGTCGTGTATTGGCTGGAAAGAACCTCGTCGCTACGCCAGACCTCAAACGCGCCGCTGCGGCCGGCGCGGGCCAGCACGGCTCCGAAACGATAGCTGCCCGTAATAAAGACTGAGTTGCCTAGAACCACTGGACTTGCCCCTGTGGCTGACGGCCCAAGTTCGCCAAAAGGGAATTCGAATAGAACGCGGCCGTTGGCCGGATCGACTGACACAACTTTCAAGCGAGTCGCAAACACAACGTGTCGCTGCCCGTCAATCGTCGCGGCGACGGGAGACGAATAGCTGGCTCGTTCATCCGTTGCCGTCCATAGCGTTTTGCCGGTCTTTCGATCAAACGCGACGATGCCGGCATTCTTACTGCTGCCTCCGACGTTGAGCAGCAACGCGTCGCCTTCGACAATCGGGCTGCTGGCAAAACCAAAATATCCTTCGGCAGGTTCGCCGCGCGATGTTCGCTTGCTGCTGAAATCAGCATAAGTATCGCGATGCCAGACTTTCTTACCATCCGCAAGCTGGACACAGGAAAGACCGCCGCGTGCACCGTAAAGATAAACGAGACCGTCATGGATGACAGGAACGGCTCGCGGACCCGAGTCCGGATTGTAGGAAGGTTGATACTCAGTTGGTGAAGCGGCTCGCCACAGCTTCTCACCAGTTGCCGCTTTAAGGCCTTCCGCAATCTCTTCATTTCCGACGCGATGAAAAACGACGGCGATTCCGTTCGCGACAGAAACGCCAGCGAACCCCTGACCAACCGCTTGCTCCCAAACAAACTTCGGCCCGCCGCTCGGCCACGAGTCTGCGATCGACTCCTTCTGAGCAATGCCATTTCTGTTCGGGCCAAGAATCTGCGGCCAGTCACCGGCCGACACAGAGTCATCGCCGAAAACGTTGACCAGACAAACCACAGAAAGGGTCAGCACGATTGATCGCATATCGCATTCCAGTATTCAGACAATCTGATTTCCGCGTCCGACAGTTTTGTACGGTGCAGAGTCCTGCACAGAGCAGTGCTGCACGGAGTCTGGTAAAGCAATCCGGCGTTGCCAACCGTGATCACGTCACGATTGAAATCGTGAGAGGCCTAAGAAGTCGATCGGCAGTTCGGTGGAACCATCAATTGCCAAAGCAGCAAGAGCCTCTCCCAGCACCGACGTGAATTTGAAGCCGTGGCCCGAGAAGCCAGCTCCAAAGAACACATTGTCATATTCCGGGTGTCGGTCGACGATGAAATGACCGTCGGGCGTGACTGTGTACATGCAGACGGAATGACGATCGGTTTGTGGATCAACGTCCGGCATGACTTCGTTGAGAAACCGGCTGATCGGCTTCGTATCCGAAGTTCGCAACGAACGATCAACCTGGAGCGGATCCGTAACAACTTCGCCGCCAGAATGTTCGGCAAGTTTGAGTGTCGAAGCATCGAGCGACGGAAAACCGTAGAACGCCCCGTAAGGCATCTCGAACAGAAATCCCTGCCCGGCGTTTTCCACGTCGTAGACGCTGGATCGAACCTGATGCCAGTGCATCGTTTTTCTAAGCACACGCAACGTCGGCATTCCGGGAATATCATTGAGCAGATGATTCGCCCACGCGCCAGGTGTGAGGATCAGCGATGCCGCTTCGTACTCGTCGGATTCCGTTTTGACGCGAACAGTGCGGCCGTCCGATTCCCAACCGATGATGGTCGCTCCACTTTGATGCTCGGCTCCAGCTTTGCACGCGAGCTCAATGTGTGTCCGCACGCAATCTTCGACCTGCAGATATCCACCGGCCGGTTCAACAACGACGTCGAAACCGTCAGGCATTCGAAAG
Organism: uncultured Planctomycetaceae bacterium; assembly: GCA_943787265.1. Taxonomy (GTDB): domain Bacteria; phylum Planctomycetota; class Planctomycetia; order Planctomycetales; family Planctomycetaceae; genus JABMPE01. Next base: position 196,913 of record CALSLT010000006.1, read on the forward strand.
CCCGGAAATCGACGTTCGCCCCCGCGTGCAAGGTCCGCTGATGAAACATCGTGAACCTCAAGGTCGTGCGCCTTTGCAGCCAGTCGTGTTCCGGAGACAGCTTCGCCTTCGGGCGGACCTGCCAGAAACAGTCCGCAAATCTTCATCAGCTCGCGTCCGGACCACGCTTCAAGTTCTCGCCACTGGTGATAAGCCCGGCGAAGCAACGGGACGTAGTCGGGATGTTCAAAGTACGCCTGACGAATAATTCGCGTATCGCCATGCGAACTGCCTTGGTCATGCCCGGCGGGAAAGCGGTCGAGTCCCAAAACCTTCACTCCGCGGGTCGCGAGGTGATAAAGGCAGCTGCTTCCGAAGCCACCCGTGCCGACCACAATGCACTCAAATCGTTTATCCATAGTCATTTACGGAATCAAATGTTCTGTCAGTTTTGCTGAAGAGACTCATTGCATTCTTCACACTACTTGTTAATTTAGGAAGTCTGCATAATCTGCATAATCGTCAAATCCGGCCGGCACGGAATTCAAAGGATCACCGCCGCGCCCTGATTCATCGAGGAGAGAGACCATGAAAACCGCCCTGTCATTCGCATCCGTTGCCTGCCTGCTTGCCGCATCGAGCCAACCTGCTCACGCCCAGGCGTACTGGCAGGCCAACCCGAACTGTGCCCCGGTTCTGTCATACTCTTCGGCCGCTGGCGGACCAACGGCGACATATTACGCCGGCTCGCAAGTTCGCACAGCATACACGACCTGTGCCCCGGTGGCGGCGTGTGCTGTTGCTCCGACTTGTGCTCCACCGGCTCCAAAGTTTCGGAGCCAGGTCATCAACGAGACGGTTTCCGTTCCCGAAACGGTCATGGAAAAACGGACCGTTCAGGAGCAGCAGGTTCGCTATGAGCAGCGCCCCAAAACGGTCACGGTTTACGAGCAGGTTCCGCGAGTCGTCAACGTCAACGAGACGGTCACCGTCAACGTCGCGGAAACTCGACTGCAACAGAGAACGCAAACTGGCTACCAGGCTGTCCCTCGCAATGTCGTCACGCCAGTCACGGTGAACGTTCAAGGGTTTGAAAACCGGGTTGGCATTCGACAGGTCGCTCGGAACGTCCCGGTAACGGTCAACCGAGTTGTCACTTCTCAGTGTAACTGCACTCAATCGTCGCCTGGTCTGGCTTCCGTTCAAACAGCGTCGGCTCCGACTCAACGACTCGTTCAGCAGGTCGTCAATCAGCAACGAGTTTTCAATCAGCAGTACACTTACCAGGTGCCGGTAACTCGCCAGCAGACTCGGTATCAGACCAGACAGGTGATTGATTATCGCCCGGTCACTCAGACGGTAAACGTACCCGTCACCGTAAACGTCCCACGGCAGCAGGTACGAACCCGGCAGGTCACGCAGATGCAGACAGTGCCTCGACAAGTCACAACGTACGAAACCGTCGCCGTGCCACACACGGTCACGAAAGAGATCGAAGTTCCGGTCACTCGTTACGTGCAGAAGACGATTCAGAAAACCGTACAGGTTCCGGTAACCGACGAATGCACGACCTGCAATCAATAGTCGCCGCGTGAGGATCGACACGATCTTCGCCACAACTTAAACGACTCAATCGATCCGGTCAGGAGGTAACTCCTGTCCGGATTTTCTGTTACCGGGGGCTCAAGTTCTACCACAGCAGATTGTGGCGTCGTCGACGGCGCTGCCATTTCTCGACTCAAATCCATACTCGGCCAATGTTTGCCAATGTGCTTTGCCAGTGACATGCTTCACAAATCGGGCGTCTGTAAATGCCGGTTGAACCAGCGTGAAGCAGACTGTTTTGACCTGCGACCGCAGGAGTCCTGGCTTTATCCAAAGTCGTCGAGATCAGAAACATTGGCATGAACTCAGAACCTGATACATCCTTGTCCGCCAGCGCCACGAAGCCGTGGTTGAACGCTCAGGGCTCGCGGTATTTTCTGGATTGGCTCGCCGAGCAGCAGGTCAGCCTGGCGTTTACGACTTATCAGACGGGTAAGTTGTTCTTCGTCGGGCGGAAGCAGGATCACTCGATTGCGATCTTTGAACGGACATTCGGTCACTGTATGGGAATGTGGGCTTCGCCAGATGCTTCGACGATCTGGCTCAGTTCGCGTTATCAAATCTGGATGTTCAATCAGGCACCGGCGCAGGTGGTTCCATATCAACCGCCCAATCCAGAGAACGAAGATTCGGCGATTCCGGCCTGGACGGACCGTGGGTATGACGCCGCTTATCTGCCGCGCGTCGGCTACACGACCGGACATCTGGACGTTCACGACATGGCCATCGACTCGGACGGTCGGCTGATCTTTGTGAATACGATGTTCGGCTGCCTGGCGACACTCAGTGATCGCGCCAATTTCCAACCACTATGGAAGCCGTCGTTCCTGAGTGCTCTGGTTCCGGAAGACCGTTGTCACCTCAACGGTCTGGCGATGTGTGATGGGCGACCGGCTTACGTCACTGTCGTGGCAGATTCCGACGTCGTTGACGGCTGGCGAGACCGGCGACTTGACGGAGGCTGCGTGATCGACGTCGCTTCAAACGAAATCGTCGCCAACGGATTGTCGATGCCGCATTCACCAAGGTGGTATCGCAACCAACTTTGGCTTCACAACTCCGGAACGGGCGAGTTTGGCACGATCGACCTGAACACCGGAAAGTTTCAGCCCGTCGCGTTCTGTCCCGGATACCTGCGAGGCCTGGCTTTCGTCGGCGACTATGCCGTTGTCACACTTTCGAAGCCGAGGCACAGCAGCTTTCACGGACTTTCACTGGACGAGCAGCTCGAACAACGGAAGGCGAAACCCCAGTGCGGCCTGCAGATCATCGACCTGAATACGGGAACGATAGCGCACTGGTTGCGGCTGGACGGTACGCTGGTTACCGAGTTGTACGATTCCGTCGTGCTGCCTGGAATACGCCAGCCGATGGCTGTTGGCTTCCAGACAAACGAAATCGAACGCCTCATGCTGATCGACGAGCAAGGCTCGTTGTAACGTCAACTTCAGGGGATTCGTGGTTTCTTCAGCATTGAACGAAAACTGTCCTGCCGACTCAAGAATTCGTACGCTGTCCACTCACAAATGATCGTAGTCCTGTGATCCTTAGTGGCAACGGACACAATATAAGACTCAAAGCATGCTTGGCATTACCTGGCTAAATCGACTGCGACGTCATTCGCGACGCCCTTGTTCCGGTTTCCAGATGGCCGTCTGCGACGGTTCTGAACCGCAGCGTCAGCTCGGGCAGTACGCCGAGACGTTTGAAGATCGGCTCATGTTGACGGTCACTGGCTTCGGTATGGCGGGTGACAGTCTCGTAGATGAATATCTGAATCAGCCCCACACTTACGCCCAGAGCTGGGTTGAATTGCTCGGTGAATACCGGTCCGCCGACATCCCGCTGGGAATCTATAAGGACCGCGTCGTTGACACCTGGGGCGAACCCCGCCGCAACGGCTACGAGTACAACTGGGGTCGCTACGGCGCGACCACGGCGACGCTGTTGAGTGATGGACAGCACACAGGGCTCGCGGGACAGATAACGGCCAACAAGGTTTCGCATGTCGCGCTGGCCATCGGCCCGAACGATTTTCTTCCCGATTTCAGTGGACCGTATTTCGACATCTATTTTGGAAACTGGACTCAATCGCAAATCGACAACCACGTCAACACCGTCGTGGGAAGCATCACGACAGCACTCAACACTGTTGACACAAACAACGCGAAGATCATTCTGTCCAACGTCCTCGATTATGGCCTCTCGCCTCTGACTCAATCTTTCTTCCCCGATTCTGCACGGCGTCAGAGCGTGACCGACGTCATCGATGTCGTTAACGCACAACTTCTCCAACTCGCCAACGATCGGACTATCCCGCTGCTGGATCTTTCCAGACTGGCAGTTGATCTACTTGGCGGCTCGTCGATCAGCATTGGCGGCAATGTCTTCACCGCCACTGCCGGCACCGGTATTCAAAACATTTTTGTGGACGATAGCGTTCACCCACACACCGGTACGTCGGCCATCATCGCGAATGCGTATCTGCAAGCATTGAATACAGGGTACGGAGAATCGATCCCGCTCTTCAGCGAGCAGGAACTGACAGGCATTCTCAGCTTACCCTACAGCAACGACACACTGAATTTTGACCTTCCGTCGTACGTTACCGCTCCGCCGGTGGTCAGCCTGAGCGTTGACAATGCCACGGTCGCCGAAGCTGGCGGAGTGGCCACTGTGACTGCCACCCTGTCGGCTGTCTCGACGAAGATCGTCACAGTAAATCTGGGCTTCAGCGGAACTGCCGCCAACGTCAACGACTACACGCGTTCGGCAACTCAGATCGTCATTCCAGCCGGAAGCACAACTGGCAACGTCACACTGACAGCGGTTCAAGACGAACTGATGGAGACGGAGGAAACGATTGTCGTTGACATCGCTTCGGTAACCAACGGAAACGAATCTGCGACTCAGCAGGCCACGGTTGCCATTGCCGACGACGATCAGATTGATTTCGGCGACGCGCCGGATACATCAACTGGTACAGGCACGGTTAACTACAACACGCTCGCAACGGACAATGGGCCGAGTCACGCGATCGTGACGGGTCTGTTTCTGGGTAACACGGTCGATGGCGACAACGGCACGCTCCAAAATATCACGGCGAACGCGGACGATGTGGATGGTGCCTTGCCGGATGACGAGGACGGCGTGCTCAGCCCGATCGACCTGCTGGGCACCGTTGGCGCCGCTCCTACAGTCACATTACTGGCGACAAACACGACCGGAAGCGCGGCAACACTGGCTGGCTGGATCGACTACAACCGGAACGGTGTTTTCGACGATGACACCGAACGCGCACAGGTCACGGTTCCTGACGGCTCTGACGATGCACGGTTCACCCTGTCCTTTCCGACGATCCCAGCCTTCTCAGCAGGTCAGACGTACGCGCGCTTCCGACTCAGTACAGACGCCGCCTTCATGGCCAACCCCTCTGCCACTGGTTCCGCCAGTGACGGCGAAGTCGAGGACTACACCGCCTCAATTTCCCAGCCCAGCGACGGAACAGTCAAGGACAGTACGAAGATCGCCCATGAGACGAACGGCGGTCCAACTCTGTCCGATCAAGACTTCTTTGGTGCCTCGATAACGTCGCTGGGCGACCTGGACGGTGATGGAATCACTGACCTGGCGGTCGGTGCGGAATTCGCTGAAAATGTCCGGGGCGCAGTCCACGTGTTGCTGATGAGAGGCGACGGGAGCGTAAAGAGCAGCACAAAAATCGCCAGCGGAACGAACGGCGGACCAACGCTCGGGCTGAATTCATTCTTCGGAAAGTCCATCGCCTCCGTTGGTGACCTGGACGGAGACGGCGTTACCGATCTGGCGGTCGGTGCACTCAGCGACTCAATGGGAGGCTATAGCAGAGGTGCCGTCTACATGCTCATGTTGAACGCCGACGGAACAGTCAAGGACAGTACGAGGATCGCCCATGAGACGAACGGCGGTCCGACTCTGTCCGATCAAGACTTCTTTGGTGCCTCGATAACCTCGCTGGGCGACCTGGACGGTGATGGAATCACTGACCTGGCGGTCGGTGCGTACGGAGACCCAACAGGAGGCGACGGCGGTTTTCGCGGCGCCGTCCATGTGCTGATGATGAATTCCGACGGAACTGTGAAGAGCGGAACGAAGATCGCCAGCGGAACGAACGGCGGACCGACACTCGGGCTGAATTCATTCTTCGGAAAGTCCATCGCCTCCGTGGGTGACCTGGACGGAGACGGCGTTACCGATCTGGCTGTCGGTGCACGCAGCGACTCAATGGGAGGCTATAGCAGAGGTGCCGTCTACATGCTCATGTTGAACGCCGACGGAACAGTCAAGGACAGTACGAAGATCGCCCATGAGACGAACGGCGGTCCGACTCTGTCCGATCAAGACTTCTTTGGTGCCTCGATAACCTCGCTGGGCGACCTGGACGGTGATGGAATCACTGACCTGGCGGTCGGTGCGTACGGAGACCCAACAGGAGGCGACGGCGATTTTCGCGGCGCCGTTCGTGTGCTGATGATGAATTCCGACGGAACTGTGAAAAGCGGAACGAAGATCGCCAGCGGAACGAACGGCGGACCAACGCTCGGGCTGAATTCATTCTTCGGAAAGTCCATCGCCTCCGTGGGTGACCTGGACGGAGACGGCGTTACCGATCTGGCTGTCGGTGCACGCAGCGACTCAATGGGAGGCTATAACAGAGGTGCCGTCTACATGCTCATGTTGAAGGGACCACAATCGGAGACAGTTTTTCTGTCCGATGGCGGTGGCAGCTATGAAGTACTCCGCGACGGAGCCGAACTGATCGTTCGCGTGAAGGATGGGGCCGACATGCTTCGCCGAACGTCCAACCTCGTTCCTTCGCTGGCGATCAACGGCTCGCCCGATGCGGACATCGTCACCGTTCTCGACAGCGGCGGAGCAGTGGCGACTCCAATAATTTTCCAGGGCTTTGGTGACAACGATCTTTTTGACGGGTCCCTGGCCACCGGCATAAACCAACTCTTTGGATCCGGTGGCGACGACACTTTGATCGGCGGGTTCGGGCACGACAGCCTGATTGGCGGGAGCGGTTTCGATGTTGTGGTTCTCCGTGCTGCGAGCATCACGGCAACAGACACGAACTTAACCGCAGACGACCAGACCGATGGGATCCTCTTGGTGGAGGGACTGCTTCTCGTTGGTTCCGCTTCTGGATCCACCATCGACGCCAGCGCGTTTACTTCTGGCCCAGTCACTCTGATCGGTTCTGCCGGCCCTGATACTCTGACCGGTGGCTCGGGAGACGACTTGATCCTCGCCGGCGGTGGTCGCGACTCGGTCAGCGGAGGCGAAGGCAACGACTTTATTACGGGCAGCTCGGGCAACGATACGCTGTCCGGCGGGGGAGGCAATGATACGATCACAGGAGGTCGTGGCCGGGACACGATTGAAGGCGGTCAGGATGCAGACGTGCTAATCGGCGGCGGCGGCCCGGACACCATCTCCGGCGGGGCCGGCAATGATCGAATCGTCGGGGGCCCGGGTAGGGATCTGCTCGACGGAGACGGCGACGATGACACACTGTTCGGCAACGCCGGACGGGACAATCTGGCCGGCGGCCTGGGCAACGACACGCTCAATGGAGTCTTCCGCGACGACGCCTTCAATAATGTTGTTGGGCCAGACACCCTGATCGGCGGACAACGTCCAGCCGGACGTCCAGCTTCTCCCATCGCGTTAATTTCTGACGCGGCGACAGACTCACAACGATCCCAACCCCCTCCCGCGTTGACGAACGACGAAGCGAGCGACGGTCAGGGGTCTGGACCAGAAAACCGGACAGATGAATCCCAAGGCATCGACGACGTTTTCGTCGGCTCGCTCATTCCAGAACTGCTCGAATTGTGATGAGCAGGTGCTCCAGTTTGTCCGCTACGTGAAGAACGGACCATCAGGCAAACAGCCACTCCAAAACTGAAGAAGTACGACAATCAGTTTCGGCCGGCCGATTCCGCATCCGGCACAGAAACAAAACAAGCCCGCGTCCGGCAAATGCCGAACGCGGGCTTTGTTACTTGTAAGTTCACCTGACTCGAAGTCGTGACTTCGATCAAGCCGAAACGTTACTCATCGTCGCCCCAGCTTGGGTCGTCTTTTCCGCAGACATCGACGAGTTCGATGGCGTGACAGTCGCATTCGTCAGTGCTGTCGTTATAGCCGAAGCCCTGGATGTATCCGTGGCTGCTGTCGCCGCAGTCGCCGCGACCTTTTCGCAGGCCAGTGACATTGTAACTTTGCGAGACAGTACCGAAGGCGTGGGAGATGTCGTTCAGTTCGTGTGTAACAGCGTCTCGAACGGCAGTCAGACCGACGACCATTGCCAGGACACCGATAGTCATGACGAGGACCAGTTCAGCCGAGATGATGAAGCCGGCTTCGTCGTTCAGAAATGCATTGAATGTGTGAGTCATCTTGAGTTTCCCTTGATTAAACGCGAGTGTGAGAGAGAAGTGCAAAAAAGCAGTAAGTGATTCGCTGCGTCCGTCGCGAGATTACCTTCGTGAAGGCTGCCGACATCCGAGTCAGCTCGTTTAGTTGTTCGGCAATGTGGACGGGAACTGCTATTCCGCTGGCCTGCGATGAGACAGTTTGCGAGTGGTCAGCTCGCAGCAAACGTTCGATTGAGAGTTGCTGTCGATCCTCTTTTGGAAGCTCGAAGCCGGTTCGATCGTCTGCTTACTTTCTCTCCTGTCCGTTCCGCCGAGGCGGGACCTTCGGGATGCGAGATGCATCCCGAAGGCGTCTGCGACTGGTAGATGAATCCTGGAAGGGGTTCGTTACTTGGTGACTCGATGTGTTGTCCATAACTCAGAAGTGGAGTTGTTTGACGACTGTCCGATGCCGTCAGGGTCGAGTCGGTAGGAAGGGTCAGCTGGTGCGTGGCGAGTTACTCGTCGTCCCCATAGCTGGGATCGTCTTTGCCACACACGTCAACAAGTTCGATGACGTGACAGTCGCATTCGTCGGTGCTGTCGTTAAAGCCGAAACCTGTGATGCAGGCATGGCCACCGTAGTCGGAATCCTTGTGGAGACCGGTCACGTTGTAACTTTGCGAAACAGTTCCGAAGGCATGCGAGATGTCATTCATCTCGTGAGTGACGGAGTCTCGAACAGCGGTCAGACCGACCACCATTGCCAGGACTCCGATGGTCATTACCAGGACCATTTCGGCCGAGATAATGAAACCGGCTTCATCTTCGTGAAGCCACTTGATGTGTTTCATGGAGTGTCCCCTTAACGCGAGTGTGAGAGAGTTCTGAAAACGCCGAGAGAACGTTGCCAGACCGAGAAAGCCGCGAGAAAAACGTTCTGCCAGCGTGGGCTGACATCGAGAGATCGTTGAACTGCAAGTTCACGAAGGCTTTCTCGACACTCGTAGCAAAGCCGGCCTCAGAAGCGTTGAGCCGGGGCGAGAGCATTCCGATGGATGCGTCAGTTCGCTCGTCCAGAACATGATCCACGAGGGATGGTCGTTCTGTCACGACGTGCGGGTTGCGCAACATCGAAGGTTCCCATTGCGAGTTGTGTGAGAGAGTCTGCGTGTGAGAGAGTCGTGATTCATCGAGCGAACCACGATTGGTTGACTGGTTGATCTGTGTCTTCAGCAGCCAATCGCTCGGGTCAATACCGAACGAAACCTGAAACACTCGTCAGCCGTTTGTGTCGACCGGAAGGACCTATTGCAGTCGGCGTGCCGGTTTCGCATTCGGCTCTGCTGACGGGGCAGGTTTGAGCGGCGAAATCATCACGATTTCAGCCTGCTTAATATACTTACGCTTTTCTGGCAGCCACTTAACAGCCGTCGCAAACTGCGAGTCCCTCGACCGCAAAACGTAAAGCAAACTGGCAATCACGAATGTAAAGCTGTGAAGTCTGCTTAGCGCTTTACGCCTCAGCTCCAGCTTGCCTCAAACTGTCAGCACAAACTCCCACTGAGAACCTCTGCACCTCAGCGCAAAAGAAAAGGACTCCGAAGCGGCGGTGTCGCCACTCCGAAGTCCCTTCCACGAGTCTTGTGACAATCCTGTCAGCCCTGCCGCAAGCGGTGTCTCTCGCGGCCGGCCAACAATCTGAATCGCCACTAGCCTGAATCGAACTCACCTGGGGTTTCGAATTCAGTCTGTCCAACCTCCGTCTTCAGTCATCATCAATGTGCTTGGATCGTCCTTACCGCAATTGTCGACGTACTCAAGAATCTCGCAGTCGCATTCATCAGCTCGATCGTTGAATCCGAAGCCTGCACATTCCGCGTGCGGCTTGCCCCATTCCTTGTTTTTTCTGAAACCAGTCACCTGGTAGCTCTGACTGACCGCACCGATCGCGTGAGAAACGTCATTCAATTCATTGGCCAGCGAGTCCTTGACTGCACCCCAGCCAACGGCCGCGGCACAGAACATCAGGGTAATAATCAACATCAACTCGGAAGAGATGAGGAAGCCGTCCTCATCGTTAATCAGGCTGCGTAACATTGGAAGGTCTCCGACATAGGTGGGTCAATTGTGAGAGGCAGGCGGACAGATCGCTCAGTGACCTGCGGCCCTGATCGGAGGCGTGGCGACGAGACTTCAGAAATCAACAGCAACGCTGGCGTGAAGTATTACTCGTCGTCGCCCGTGCTTGGGTCGTTCTTCCCGCAGACGTCGACGTACTCAATAATCTTGCAGTCGCACTCATCAGCATCATCGTTGAAACCAAATCCGCTGCATTGAGCGTGCGGCTTCCAACAGTTCTTATCCTTCATGAAGCCCGTAACTGAATAACTCTGACTGACCGCTCCGATGCCGTGTGAAACGTCATTGAGTTCGTTGACCAAAGCATCTCGAACAGCAGCCCAGCCAACAGCGGCGGCACAAAACATAAGAGTGATGACGAGCATCAGTTCGGCCGAAATGATGAAGCCGTTTTCGTCGTGAACAAGATCCTGAAACATGAAGACGTCCTGGAGATGTGAGAGTGAGGACAGTAGGAGGGAAGTCAGAAAGAAGGGTGAGCAGGTCTTTCGGAAACCTGCTCACCTGAGTTCAGTTGCTTTGAGAAGACTCAAAGCAGGTCAGCATTTAAGCGGCCACTGATTATTCGCGATCGCCAGTGCTTGGATCGTTCTTTCCGCAGACATCGACGTACTCGATAATCTTGCAGTCACACTCGTCAGCATCGTCGTTGAAGCCGAAGCCTGAACATTGAGCGTGTGGCTTGCCGGTGAGCTTCTCTTTCTTGAAGCCAGTAACAGAGTAGCTCTGGCTGACGGCTCCGATGGCGTGTGACACGTCATTGAGTTCGTTGACCAGGGCGTCTCGGACTGCAGCCCAGCCAACAGCAGCAGCACAGAACATCAGCGTGATGACAAGCATCAGTTCTGCTGAAATGATGAAACCGTTTTCGTCGTTGAGTAATGTACGCAACATGGTGTGTCTCCAGAAAAGTGAGTGTGAGGAACACTGAGAAATGAAGTGAGAGGCGGGCGGCAGACGCATGAAAGTCTGCAAAAATATCACCCGGTCAGTGGTTTCCCGACAGGATGTCGAGCGGCGTCAAGCAGCTAGCCGTAGCGAATTACTCGTCGTCGCCGGTGCTTGGATCGTTCTTTCCGCAGACATCGACGTACTCGATAATCTTGCAGTCACACTCGTCAGCGTCATCATTGAAACCGAAGCCTGAACATTGAGCGTGTGGCTTGCCGTAGTCCTTTTCTTTCTTGAAGCCAGTGACTGAGTAGCTCTGGCTGACGGCTCCGATAGCGTGCGAAACGTCATTGAGTTCGTTGACCAGGGCATCTCGGACTGCGGCCCAGCCGACAGCGGCAGCACAGAACATCAGCGTGATGACAAGCATCAGTTCTGCCGAGATGATGAAACCGTTTTCGTCGTTAAGGAATGCGCGCGACATGGTGAGTACCTTTCTGAAGGAACTGATACAGAGGTGTGATGTGTGAGCCAAAGTGGCTCGAAAGGAATTCACAGTCAGATCGCTGATATAGAAGTTGGTCTGACCGAGTGAATGCAGAGATGGGTTGGGAAGGAGCTGCGAGGGGATAAGAAAAGACGCAATGTGAGCGAGAATGCTCTGAAAACAGCGTGAATAATTGTGTTTTGGGATTGAGTGTTGTGCAGGAACGCACGAGAGAATCAGTTTCGCAGCGGTGATGTTGTGCGGTGATTCGATTGGGATGGGAGACGCGTTGAGCGAAGGGGAAGGTTGAGCGGGGAGAGGAGACTCGGAGCGACGGAGATCGTCGCTCCGAGTGAGGTCGTCAGTAATCGTTCGTTAAAGCTTCAGCACAGAGGCGACTTACTCGTCAGCACCAGTGCTTGGATCGTTCTTTCCGCAGACATCGACGTATTCGATGATCTTGCAGTCGCACTCGTCAGCATCGTCGTTGAAGCCGAAGCCTGAGCACTGAGCATGTGGCTTGCCAGTGTCTTTTTCCTTCTTGAAGCCAGTGACAGAGTAGCTCTGGCTGACAGCGCCGATCGCGTGTGAAACGTCGTTGAGTTCGTTAACCAGAGCGTCGCGAACAGCAGCCCAGCCAACAGCAGCAGCACAGAACATCAGCGTAATGACAAGCATCAGCTCAGCACTGATGACAAAACCGTTTTCGTCGTTGAGAAGTTTTCGCATGATACGAGAAGCCTTCGTATGTATGTGTGATTGATTGTGTGTGTGATGAGCGTGCGGTTTGCTTTTTGGCGGAAACCGCGGAACTGTCTGAAAACGATTAGTGAGAGTTCACTTTCAGACAGAGATAAAAAATTGTTTGAAAGGCCCGACAGGCAAGATGCCTGCCGGAACCCGAAGCCGTCGTAAATCAGGCGTTTGATTAAATGGCAGTGCCATCTTCAGAGAATGCCAACGTGCTTGGATCGTCCTTACCGTCGATGTCAACATATTCGATGATGTTGCAATCGCAGTCGTCCTGACGGTCGTTGTAGCCAGAGGCGGCACATTCGCTATGTGTGCCAGTGATTTTGGCTTTTGAAAGACCAGTGATTGAGTAGCTCTGGCTGACAGAACCGATGGCGTGTGAAACGTCATTCAGCTCGTTAGCCAGAGAGTCTTTAACAGCACCCCAGCCAACGGCTGCAGCACAGAACATCAGAGTGATGACAAGCATCAGTTCGGCGGAAACGACAAAGCCGTTTTCGTCATTCAGGAAATTTCGCATGGTAGTATTAGCCTTCGCTTTAATGAGTGTGAGAATGTAAATACCGAACGCTGTTCCAGATTGTCGAACAGAGTCGGGTGCCTGCGACCGATCGTGAGAGAAAGGTCTCAGACAAAGAACATCTGATGCACACCCCGAAAGGCACGTTGTCTTCCGGGATGCGATTCCGTCAGACGAGTACCAGTGAAGCAGACTTATTCGTCAGCTCCGGTGCTCGGATCGTTCTTACCGCAGACATCGACGTACTCGATGATCTTGCAGTCACATTCGTCAGCATCGTCATTGAAGCCAAAGCCTGAGCATTGACCGTGTGGCTTGCCGAGGTCTTTTTCCTTCTTGAAGCCAGTAACAGAGTAGCTCTGTGAAACAGCACCGATTGCGTGAGAAACGTCGTTCAACTCGTTAACCAGAGCGTCACGGACAGCAGCCCAGCCGACAGCGGCAGCACAGAACATAAGAGTGATAACCAGCATCAGCTCAGCGCTGATAACAAAACCGTTTTCGTCGTTGAGGAGTGTGCGTAGCATGATGTGTAGCCTTCGTGAGAGTGTGTGTGAGATTGAGAAACTGAGAAAATCATCTTTCCGGATCCGTAGCCAACGGTTTCCAGATGTGGCCACGGCGCCTCTGATAAATAAATGAGGAACGCAATGACCGGTGCTGAAAGTCTGGAGCCACCAGGCTTTCAACTCGCGATTCGTTGGCTGACGAATCGCACTCTTCCTGCAGGAACGTGTCGCTACGAAGAGAACTCTGCGTAAAGAGGCTCTCCGCAAATCCTTTGATCAATCCGACCGGCGTAGACGATCGCTGAGAGGCAATCGAACGGTTGAATCAATCAACTGATGTACTCGCGGGTCGCCGCACGTCGCGGCGACCCAGGGACTCCGAAATCATCACTATTGATGAATGAGTGCTCTCTCACCTTCACTCATTCAGTGATGGCTTCGTTGGAGTTTGGAATGTTTTGTTTTGGGAATTGGTCGTTAGTCGAACTTGAGGGGAAGGGAGTCGCTCGACAACGAATCGTTGGAAGTGGGTTTTCGATGACTATCGAAATCTCTTGTCTTTGTCGTGTTGAGCGTTGTTGCTCATACTCAACATCAAATGCAGAGAGTGTGCCGTTCGAGCGTTGACGTGCTGCAACATCGGGCGTTGCACATCTGAAACAGCCAGGCCGGGGTGCCCCTAAGCCGTGTTGTGGCAAGAGCTTTACGGTGTTGTCGAAAACCGTCAGATCGATGGTGACGAAGTGCAACGTCGGGTGCGCTGCTGAGGCGAATCGTCGCCATCCCTTTACAGTCAGTTACAGCCAGACTGTAAGAACTGCTTAACAAAGCATCATTCTGCGACGACCTGAGGCGTCAACACAGCAGCAATCGACTGTTTGCGTGAAGCAACTGAATCACTACCGACAGACGAAATTGACAGCTTGCGACGGCAATCATCGAAATCTGTGTGCCCGGAAAGTCGCTCGCGCCAACCCTTGAACGGCCAACGGCCCTCGAACTTATCCCTGCAGCCACGGCAGCAATAAACAGAACAAGCCCGCTGAAACATGATTGTTTCAGCGGGCTCGATTCTGTGTCTTTGATGGTCCGCTCGACGTTGCTCACCCGTTATGTGCTTCCGGATTATTGAGCGAGCTTGGATCGTCCTTGCCGGCCACGCTTGTCAGTGTAAGTCCAATACAGTCGCAGTCGTCGGCGGCATCATTGAAACCGAAGCCGCTGCACTGAGCGTGGTAGTTGCCGTTACTTCGAGCTTTGCGGAGCCCCACGACATTGTAGCTCTGGCTGACGGATCCGATGGCTTCGGAAACATCGTGCAGCTCGTGAGCGAGCGAGTCTTTGATGACAGCAAATCCGACGACGGTCGCACAGAAGATCAAAGTGAAGATCACCAGGATTTCGGCGGAAACTACAAAACCAGATTCGTCATTGATGAGTGTGCGCAGCATAACTGTGTGTCCTTAGTTGTGAGACAGTGAATCGTGTGAAGTGAGAGAGAAGACTTCCACCGGGCCTTAAATCAGCCGACCCGGTGGAAGGGGTCTTTCAGCATTGCAACAACTATGAGAGAGAAGGAGTTGTTACCCGCAGAAGCGAACTAGTTAGTGGCTTCTGCGTTGTCGAGTGGGCTTGGGTCGTTTTTGCCGCAGACAGAAGTGAGCGTGATGCCTTTGCAGTCACAGTCATCTTCTTCATCGTTGAAGCCTGAGCCTGAGCAGCTGGCGTGCTCGCCAGCACCTTCCAGGTCAGCGCGGATGCCACGGTAGTTGTAGCTCTGATCCAGAGCACCGACAGCTTCCGCCACGTCACCGAGTTCCTGCACCAGTGAATCGCGGACGACAGAAACGCCAACGGCAACTGCACAAAAAACGAGAGTGAAGATCAGGACGAGTTCTGCAGAAACCAGGAAACCTGATTCGTCGTTCAAGAGGTTACGCAGCATAAGAATAAGTTCCAGGTGTATTCATGAAGTTGAACGTGGTGAGAGAGGAGCAGAACCACCTGCTCATGTGCCGAGAAAGTTCGCTCATCGGAAGTTGAATTCCGATGAGCGATGAACAATCAGCAATCAGATTAAGTACCTTCGGCATCACCAATTGTGCTCGGATCGGCCTTAGGTGTTGTGACGGTAAGAGTCAGTGGACTGCAGTCACAGTCATCACGCTCGTCGGCGTATCCTGACCCAGCGCAAGTAGCGTGATTGCCAGCCTGGGCAGCTGCTTGAAGCCCAGTCGTGACGTAGCTCTGATTCAGAGCACCGATAGCCTCTGAGACGTCATGCAGCTCTGAAGCGAGCGAGTCTTTGACGACAGAAATGCCGACTGCAACTGCACAGAAAACGAGGGTGAAGATCAGAACAAGTTCAGCAGAAACCAGAAAACCGGCTTCATCATTTAAGAGGTTACGCAACATTAGATTGAGTTCCTTATATCAACTCTAAGCGAGAGTCGAGCTGCGACCGGGAGAGAGAAAATGGCCGCGGCCCGAAATTAAGGTCTTTAAGAAGCCCATCGGGGCACACCGGCGCCGATGGACGATTGATCGTGGAGATCAACAAGCAAAGCCAGAACTAGTTGGTGGCTTCTGGGTTGTTGAGTGCGCTTGGATCGTTTTTGCCACAGACAGAAGTGAGTGTGATCCCTTTGCAGTCACAGTCATCTTCTTCGTCGTTGAAGCCTGAACCTGAGCAAGATGCGTGTTCGCCAGCACCTTCGAGGTCAGCACGAAGGCCACGGTAGTTGTAGCTCTGATCCAGAGCACCGATAGCTTCGGCAACGTCACCCAGTTCCTGAACCAGCGAATCGCGGACGACAGAAACGCCCACTGCAACTGCACAGAAAACGAGCGTGAAGATCAGGACGAGTTCAGCAGAAACCAGGAAACCAGCTTCATCATTAAGGAGATTACGCAACATTAGATTGAGTTCCTTGAGAAAATTGAGAGACATTGATGTGAGTGCGACCTCCGCAACGAAATCCGCACAAAGGTCTTGCTCGAAACGCACGAACAAGTGCTCTGACACGAGCTGGCCGGCTCTCGCCAGAAAGGCTGCCCGGTCTCATCCGCAACGATGAGGCTAGCCGAACAGTTGACAGATCGCTGGCCAGCAATCTGTCGCCAAAACGCTTTGGTGTATTGGGTGGCAGCTCGAAGCCGCCTGATTGTTTTTTAGAAGCCGGGAACAAGTGGCTGACTTGTCCCCGGCCTTCTCACACACACGCACTGTGACACACACAGTAGCGCAGCTGCTGCCCCCAAGGGGCCTCTCACCGCACCCTTAGAAGACTCTCAATCGTGTATTGATGTCAGTCGCGAACGACCGAACTAAGCGAAGCGAAAATCACAAGAATTACATGTGTTGAAACCGCTACTGCGGGGTGATCCAAAGAGCGGACCAGTCCTGCAGAGAGTTCCTTCCTAGTTTGCATGGCACAAAGCTCTAAGTGTGTCATGGCGTTTCAGGATGCAAGCTCGTTGCTGTCGGGAAACCGCAGCGTTCGTGCCAGATCGCGAATGTGTGGCGTTTTGTTTTGACCCACTCAATCCGCCCATCCGAAAACGCGACCCATAAACCATTCACTGGCCACGAGTTAGGGGCTGATGCATTTTGACGCGGCGCGCGGACTGTAGCGACAGTCGGGAATTGGCGCGAACATGCAATGTCAACAGAATGCGACAGAATGGCAATTCAAACTGTTTGACATTTGATGCGCTTCGCAGCGAACGCGAGCTTCAGGATCAGAAGTCAGGACCAGAGCCTTACACTGAAGCCGACAGGCTTAATAGACATGCCGAACACTCAGCCTCGGGCCACAATCGCGGGAAGTGCGAATCAAGTAACAGCTTGTTTGATGTGCCTCGCGTTACAAATGACTAATATCGGCCGGATCGGATTCTGCGCGTGTCTCAGTTATAGAGCGTTTGAGCCGGCAACAGGCCTTTGCCCGAGGCTTCGAGCAAAGGCACTATGTCATGCGGCGTCAGACGGGACTGTTAATAGTGAGCGTTTCTGATGCGGAGTTCTTACGGGTTCTGAATGAGGGTCGAACCGTCACCCGTGTTGCTTCCACTCGGGTCGTTCTTGCCTGCTACCGTGACCAGCAGAATCCCATTGCAGTCGCAGAGATCTTCGAAATCGTTGAAGCCAGACCCGGCACATTGCGCGTGAAATCCGCCCTCTGCGTTGAGCGGAGCCGAAATCGCGAGGTAGTTGTAACTTTGATTCAGCGCTCCAATTGCTTCAGCCACATCGCCCAATTCGTGGACAAGTGCGTCTCGAACGACCGCGATCCCTACCGCTACCGCACAGAAGACAAGCGTGAAAATCAGCACGATTTCCGCTGAAACAATGAAGCCATTTTCGTCGGTTAGAAATCTGTTCAACATCTTTGAGTTCCTTAATCTGTAAACCGTTTTGAGAGGAATCCGTGAGTCCAGCCCGCAACTGAGCTGTGCTCGAATCTTTGAAAAGCAAGATGGCCCGCCTGCCTATCCATCCGTGTTTCTTCTCCATCCCTGACTGCGGCAACCAGCGACTTTGCCCGTCGGCATCGAGTCTCCAGTCGCTTCCGATCTATGTAGAAAGGCGTCCGACTTCTTCGGGCTCGCCAGTCGCGAGCAGTGTCGGAGCAGCCGTGTCTTTCGAAGCGAGGCAAGACAACTGAATGCCTTGCCAGGCCTCTCTCAATACCGCGTCTTACTCTCCAGCGGACGCGATGAACTCAACCGGAACTGAACAGCACCGGCAGGAACCCAATGACATGCTTGTCGAATGTGTTGCGGTTCATTCGTGTCAAAGTTCTGAAACCCGCAAAATGCATTTTCTGCGCCTGATCCCGAAAAACAGAGTAATTCTCCCATTCGACATAATCGGAATAATCAGCACGCGCAACACAAGCCTTGATCAACAAACAGCTTGCGGAGAATTCAGAATGCAACGATCGTAGCGAAGAATGATATCCTGCCGTTTGTGCCAGTTAGTCACGTCAGCATAGTGATTACGGTTTGTTGCATTCCGTAAAGACAAAACGCCCAGGTCGCTGAACAGCACTTGCGTGCAGCAGCAACCTGGGCGTTTATTTGGGATTCACTTTGCTTGCGAACGCTCGAAGTCCGCTTTTGTGAACGGCAGTCAGTGTCTCTATCGAGCTTGAGATTCCCGACACAGCCTGTCGATCAGTTTGCGAAGCCGGGCATTCTCCTGACGAAGCTCGGCCGAGTCGCTGCCTGACTGAGCCTTCAGTTCTTCCCGAATCGACTCGAGTTCTTTTCTGGCTGCCGCGATGTCAAACTGAGCCGTTTCATCAACCAGCTCTGCCCGTGCCCGGATTCGACCGTCGTTTTGATTGAGACTCTGCTGCTGCGTCTGCAGCAATTGCTCGACCCGAATTCGGAGTTCCTCGTCCACGATCAGCAGCGAGCCATTCTCCTGAATCTCAATCAAGTCTTCACGCAGCAGAATCACGGCACCATCTTCGCGAATTTCTACAATACTGAGTTGCTCGAGAACCAGCAGCTCCGCCTCGCTAATCTGTACGTTGAGGCCAAATTCCTCTTCGACCAGGACGAATGGCTCGCCAGCGATTGCGACTTGTGCTTCAGCGAATGCCAGCCCCTGTTGAACAAATCCACCCCCGGCTACCGAGACGTCGAGGTTCGATTGGGCGTTGAAGTTTGAGCTGGTCGAAACGTTTACTGAATTCCGAGAATCATTGAACCCGCTCCCACTACAAGATGCGTGTCCGGGAGCTGAGATTCCTCGGTAGTTATACGACTGGTCGAGTGATCCGACTGAGTTTGCGACATCTTCCAGCTCTTCGGCGAGCATCGCCGAAACAGCTCCCCAGCCGGCCGTAAGGCTGATCACGGCGATCGTGATGATCATGATCAGCTCGGCAGTGACGACGAGTCCTGACTCGTCCCGCAGAAATCTTTGAAAGCATGTGGCCATTGTGGTGTCTCCTTCTCTCGTTCGCTGATTGCTGAAAAAGCGACGAAGAAGTTGATCACCAATCGGATCGACGAAGCCGTGGTAACGGCCAGCCGGATTCTGCCTAAGGAACCCGGAGTCGTCTGATGCCATCTTCGAACGAACCAGTGCCTGCTGGTTCGTAAGCGGATGTAACGCTGCGCGAAAAAACTGCGCCGACCGTCTGAGGCAGCAGTAAAGGTAGTTGCGGTCACCTCTACGTAGGACTCCATCCGGCGGAACTCAAACTACCGGATCGAGCCTGTTTTGCTGCCTCAGGACAGCCAGGCAATCAGCGGCTTCCCGATGAAAGGTTGCCAATCCGAGCGGTCTCTCAGGTCGCTCGGAAAACACAGCGTGGTCTCTCTCTCCCTCGCCACACTCGCTGTACGTCTCGCCTGATCTATTCGACACGGAGCCATTCGCGGGAACGGTCAACCAGTTGTCTAGGCCGGCTGACTGAATCCCTGACTGCAGCTTCGAGGCGATCAAGCCTGTGTTTCTGACGGCTGTCAGACCGTCCTGGCGTGTCATGCCGGAACAATCGATACAGAAAGCAGAACCCATGCCATTCGCACAACCGGAATAATCGGCACAACCTGACATCCCCACAAAGTGTTGGTATACCAGCATTTGTGAAAGAGAGCGTCGCGCATTGCACGAAAATCGCAAATACGACCGCCTCAGATTCGTCACGGCAGCGAAACAGCATTGCGCCAAGCATCGTTCAGACTGCTTTACACAAATAGCAGACTGACACTCTCGCAGACGAAGAGGCAGTTAACATCGCCTCGCCTGCGACCGCCCCGAACGATCACCTTGCCCGACTTCCGCCAGCGACGGAAATCCATTGCGAACTTCTGCGTAGCGAAAGCGTCTGACTGCGCGTCATCTTCAACCCGATCCAAGCTTCCAGCGGGAAAAGATGAACGGTCCAATAGCGAAATGGGGATTTTGAATTGACGTACCAACTGATCGAGCTGATGGCCGTTATTTCCAGCGGTGCGTATGGCGTGCTGCTCGGGCGGCGCCACGGAATGGACTTTGTCGGAGTCTTCACGCTGGCTCTGATCGTTGCGTTTGGAGGTGGCACTCTTCGCGATCTGTTTCTCGATCGTCACCCGCTCTTCTGGATCCGCGAAGATCACTATCCGCTCATCATCTTCGCTCTGGCGATCGTCACGTCGCTCATTCCAAAACTGCCGGAGAAAACGGAGCGGATGCTCAATTTCCCCGACGCCGTTGGACTGGGCCTGTTCAGCATCGTCGGCGCGACGGCGAGCATCGACGCCGGGACGTCACTATTTGTCGCATCGCTACTTGGAGTGGTGACAGGCACATTTGGTGGTGTTATCGGCGATGTTGTCTGCAACCGAGTTCCGAGCCTCTTCGGAACAGCTCCGCTCTTCGCCACCTGCTCGTTCCTTGGTTGCTGGCTTCTATTTCTGCTGGAAGGCGTGTCCGTTCCCCAGCCATACTCTGTGCCGATTGCGATTACTTTCATCGTGCTGATGCGGCTCGCGGCAATACGCTGGCGGTGGCACTTGCCTCAATTGGAAACATAATTCGATCAGGAACCGTCGATCTTCCGAACGGAATGGGCAGAGATGTCTCGAAAACGAAACAAGCGGCGACGGGCGAAGGAGCAGGAGGAGTTTTCGATTCCTCGGAAATCGATACCGGCAGATCCTTCGAAGCAAGCTCCGAACAATTCGTACGGGCCACCGCTGTTCTATGAAGATCTCGTGTTCTGGTGCCGCGATTGCGGATCGAAAGAAATCTGGACCGCCGAGCAGCAGCAGTGGTACTACGAAGTCGCCAAGCAGCCGATTTACGGGACGGCTGTCCGCTGCACACCTTGTCGCGCGAAAGTTCGTGAAGCCAAAGAGGTGCAGCGGCAGCAAATGGAAGCCGCGGACAAACGGCGTGCCGGCGAAAGCTGACTCGCGGGCGATGCGCGGAAAGCGTCCGAAACTGGTTACGTTTTACTGTGGCACGCGACTCCGTCGCGTCAGCCCGGCAGGGGCTTTCCGCACGGAGTGCGGAGCCACTATAGGGAAGCAGTTTGGGACACGTCCCTAAGCTGACTCGCGGAGCCAGGGCAGGTCTCGGTATCATCGTCGGCTCGGCCATCAAGCGAGGGCCGTTTCCGATCAGACAAACAGAGCAATCGACGTCAAACGAACAGATATCACCGATGGCTGAAACATTTATTCTCATTCCGGGCCGAACCAGCAAGCAGGGCGTCACGCTCAACGAGGGCAAGTACACCGACGGCTATCTGGAAGAGATCAATACGCTGCAGATTTCGCCGGAAGACATGGAGCGGCTGCAGTTCGAAAATGGCGATAACATCCGAATGTGGAACGACTTCGGTGAAGTGGTCGTCCCGTGCAAGACATCAAAAGTCGATGAACTTCCGCCGGGGATGCTTTTTATAAGTTACGGAGACAAATCCAGCCGATTAATGGCTGGAGAAACTCACGGAACAGGCATGCCGGACAGCAAAGGCATGGATGTTCAAATCGAGAAGGTTTCCGCCCCGGCGTGACGTTGATTTTTTCGTGATTTCGGGCATCCTGTTTTGGTATAGAGTGTTGCGGATTCGGCCAGATCGAACTGGCAGAATGCTGGATGAGAGTGATCGGGACGGCTCGCGGTGCGAGTGCAATCTCTTCATCCGTCGACTTTCGAATTCATTGATCCTGCTGTTGGCGATGTCTCCCGACAAAGCCGCGCGTTATCAACGAAGGTCTTCTTATGAGCACCGTCGCTCCCCCACCTCAGGAATCGTCCGACAGCGCTGAAGTTCCCGAACTGAAAGTCGTCACCGACGCCACCTGCACGTTCTGCGGCTGCGTCTGCGACGACATGGAACTGACCGTCGAAGGCAACAAGATCAAGAAGGCGAAGAACGCCTGCGTGCTGGGCAAAGCCTGGTTCCTGAATCATCACATCGAAGATCGGCCCGAAGCGATCATCGAAGGTCAGCCGGCATCGTACGAACAGGCGATCGAACGAGCAGCGGAGATTCTCTCAAACGCGATTTACCCGATTACTTACGGACTGTCCGACACGACTTGCGAGGCTCAGCGAGTCGCCGTGGCGATCTCCGACTGGATCGGCGGCTGCGTCGACACGACCACTTCCGTTTGCCACGGCCCGTCCGGCATCGCGTTTCAGGAAGTCGGCGAAGTCACCTGCACGCTCGGTGAAATCAAAAACCGAGCGGACTACATCGTCTTCTGGGGTGGTAACCCGGCAGAAAGTCATCCGCGACATTTCACTCGTTACAGCCTGATGCCCAAAGGCCAGTTCCTGCCAAATGGCCGCAAAGACCGAACTGCCGTTCTGATCGACGTTCGAAAAACAAAGAGTGCCAAAGCTGCAGACATTCATCTGCAGGTCAAACCGCGGTCTGACTTCGAACTCGCCTGGGCGATGCGAGCCATCGCGAAGGGCGTTGATGTCGACACGGCAATGATCGAAGAGAAGACCGGCATCTCGCTGGAACGGCTGACCGAAGTCGTTGAGGGCATGAAGGCAGCGAAGTTTGGAGTCATCCTGTTCGGCATGGGCCTGACAATGACTCGCGGCAAGCATCTCAACAGCGAAGCCGTGCTGTCGCTGGCTCGCGACCTCAACAAGTACACTCGGTGGACCGCCAAGCCGATGCGAGGCCACGGAAACGTCACCGGCGCCGACAACGTCGTCACCTGGCAAACCGGTTACCCGTTCGGCATCCATCTGGGCCGAGGATACCCTCGCTTCAACCCAGGCGAGTGGACATCGTCCGACCTTCTCGCTCGAGGCGAAGCCGACGCTGCATTGATCATTGCCTCGGACCCAATGAGCAACTTCAGCCAGCCAGCTCGCGATCATCTGGCGAAAATCAACTCGGTCGTCCTCGATCCGAAGCTCAGCGAGACTGCTAAAGTCGCGACGGTCGCATTCACAACGTCAACGTACGGGATCAACACAACCGGCACCGTCTACCGCATGGACGACGTTCCGATTCCGCTGCGTCCGGCCTTCGATTCGCCCTACAAAAGCGACTACGAAATCCTGAAAGCAATCGAAAAACGTATCCGCGAAAAGCAACTTAACGGTGGCATGTCGTCCTGAAAACATTTGGTATGGAGGCAATCGAGTGACAAGTCGTGCCGAATATCGAATTGAAAAGCGATCTCTGAATGATGAGCGACCTGACAACTTTCTGAAAAACTGTACTCCGGCAGAACGCGTCTCTATGGTTTGGCCGTTGACGATGGATGTCTGGTCATTCTCGGGAGAAAAGGATCTTGAATCCCGACTTCAGCGACATGTTGTCTGCACTAAACGCCCGCAAGGCTGAGTACATGGTCGTCGGCGCGTACGCGCTGGCGGCGCATGGTTACTTGAGGGCAAACGGAAATCCGGGTTTGATCCCGATCGGACATTACGCCGCAGGCGTTTGATTCAATAGCCAGGGGTCAGCCGCGCAGCGGCACACCCCTGGGTAGAATCGACAGGAGTCGTACCCTGAAAGGGTTCAACAATCGAGATAGCCTAGGAGCCATGTACAACCCTTACAGGGTTGATCGTTCCTGATAACTCAACCAGGGGTGGCGCCGCTTCGCGGCTGACCCCTGGCTTCCGGATACAACGCCTTCGGCGTAGTTCGAATTAGCGAAACTGGTGATTTGATGCCTCAGCTACTGATCAAAGGCGGAACGGTTTACGACCCGAAGAACGAAATCGACGGCGAAGTGCGCGATATCTGGATTCAGGATGGTCGAATTATCGATGCTCCGTCTGATGTTTCGACGAAGGCTGACAAGACAATCGATGCGACCGGCTATGTCATCATGCCGGGCGGTGTCGACATGCACTGCCACATCGCCGGACCGAAGGTCAACACAGCTCGCAAGATGATGCCCGACGACAAGCGTTTGGCTCCGATGGTTCATCGGACAATGCACACCCGGTCGGGGACGACGGGCGCTGTGCCGAGCACATGGGCAACCGGATACCTCTATTCGGGGCTCGGTTATACGACGGCCTTTGATGCCGCCGTGCCACCGCTGGCCGCTCGGCACACGCACGAAGAACTCGAAGACACGCCGATCATCGACAAAGGCTTCTACGTGATGATGGGCAATAACCATTACATCATGAAGCAGCTTAAGGAGAAGGACCCGGAAAAGGTCAAAGCCTGCGTCGCCTGGCTGATCAATTCGGCGAAAGGTTACGGAGCGAAACTGGTCAATCCCGGCGGAGTCGAAGCCTGGAAAAGCGGACAGCGAAACGTCGACACACTTGATGAAACAGTCGACGGGTTCGACATCAAGCCGCGCGACATCATTCAAGGAGTCGCGCGAGCAGTCGATGAACTCGGCATGCCGCACCCGGTCCATCTTCACTGTAATAATCTGGGCCTGCCCGGAAACCACGACACGACCTTCGAGACGATGAAGGCGTTGGAAGGCTACCGCGGACATCTCACGCATATCCAGTTCCACAGCTACGGCGGCGACCCGAACGACCAACTGACGTTCAAGTCGGAAGTCCCGCGTCTCGCTCAGTACGTGAATGAGAATAAGAATTTGACGGTCGACGTTGGGCAGGTGATGTTCGACAAGACGACGTCGATGACCGGCGACGGACCTCTGGGCTACTTCCTGCACAAAGTGCTCGGCCGCAAATGGTTCAGCGGTGACACCGAAATGGAAGCTGGCTGCGGCATCGTCCCGATCGAATACCGCAACAAGAGCATGATCCACACGCTTCAGTGGGCGATCGGCTTGGAGTGGTATCTGATGGTCGACGATCCGTGGAGAATCGGCATGAGCACCGACCATCCCAACGGCGGCTCGTTCATGGCCTACCCGGAAATCATCGCGCTGCTGATGGACCGAGGCCGTCGTCAGGAAGTGCTCGACAAGGCTCCGGACGGAGTCGCTGAACGCTGCAACCTTGCTGACCTCAGTCGGGAATACACGCTGTACGAAATCGCGATCATCACGCGAGCGTCGCCAGCCAGAATCCTCGGCCTGCAGAACAAGGGGCATCTGGGAACCGGCGCCGATGCCGACGTTACGATCTACAGCCGCGACGACGACATTCAAAGAATGTTCGAACTGCCGCGGTACGTCGTGAATCGAGGCGAAATCGTTGTTGACGACGGCGAAGTTCGATCAAACGCGGAAGGCAAGCTGCTGCACGTCGCGCCGGACTTCGACCTCGACATGATCCCGGACATCCAGGACTGGTTCGAGGATCACTACACGATCCAGTTCCGCAACTACCCGGTCGATCAGAATTACCTTTCGAATCCCGAACAGGTGCCGACGACGATATCCTGATCTCGAAGCTGACAATCTTTCTGACGAAGATTTAACCACGGAAGACACGAATTTTCACGGAAAGTTGAGCCTTTCTTCCGTGTAATTTCGTGTCTTCCGTGGTTCTTCTCACTTCAGGCTGAATGACCGGATTTGAGTATGCCAGACAGTGGTGCCCTGACGCGGGTCGCAATTAGAATCCCGCGCCGCTTGAGATATCACCACACCGTTCAGGATTAGAGGATTCAGGAGTTCGCCATGAAAGACCCCATTCGCGTTGCAGTTACCGGAGCCGCTGGAAACATTGGCTACGCTCTTGTCTTCCGTCTGGCATCGGGACAGGTCTTTGGCCCGGATCAGCCGGTCATCGTTCATCTGGTCGAAATCCCGCCAGTTCTGCCATCGCTCGATGGCGTCCACATGGAACTCGACGACTGTGCGTTTCCGACGCTCGCGGGAGTTGTCAAAGCTGACAGCGATCACCTGGAAGACGCCTTCGCCGACTGTAACCTTGTCCTGTGCGTGGGCAGCGTGCCTCGTAAAGCTGGCATGGAACGCGGCGACCTGATCAAGGTCAACGGTCCGATTTTCACCAGCACAGGCAAGGCCATCAACGCCGCCGCTGCGAAAGACGTTCGAGTCGTCGTCGTCGGGAACCCCTGCAACACCAACTGCCTGATCGCCATGTCGAATGCTCCGGACGTTCCGCGAGACCGCTGGTACGCCATGACCCGGCTCGACCAGAACCGTGCCGTCACGCAGCTCGCTCAGAAATCCGGCCAGCACGTTTCTGATGTGCAGAACCTGACGATCTGGGGCAACCACTCGGCAACTCAGTACCCGGATTTCTACAACACAAAGATTGGCGGGAAGGCAGCCGCTGAAGTCATCGGTGACGAAGCCTGGCTGCAGGGCGAGTTCATCGAATGCGTCCAGAAACGCGGTGCCGCCGTCATTAAAGCTCGCGGAGCATCCAGTGCCGCATCAGCCGCCAACGCCGCACTCGACAATGTTCGAGACATCTGGTTCCCGACGCCGGAAGGCCAGACCTTCAGCGCCGCTGTCTGCAGCGACGGCAGCTACGGAATCGACGAAGGTCTCATCGCCAGCATGCCGATGACCAGCGACGGCCAGACCTGGACCCCAGCTCAAGGCTTCGAACACAACGAATTCGCTCAAGCCAAGATCGACGCCACCATCGCCGAACTTCGCGAAGAACGAGACACGGTCAAAGACCTTCTGCCAAATTAGGCAAAAGCTGAATCACCAGACTGCAAGACGCCGGCATGTAATATGTCGGCGTCTTTTTTGTTTGCCGGCTCGCCAGTTTTCAGCCACAGAGTTCACAGAGGACACAAATTTTTCTCCGTGTCCTCTGTGAACTCTGTGGCTAATTTTCTTCGGAACTCGTTCTTTCGTCAGGCAGAGCCTGACCTGCGGTCGGTACCCGAAGCCTCGCGTCGATCCATTCCGGGTCGACGAACCGCTTCAACAGCCAGCGGAACGTGTGCTCGATGCGTTCTTCTGTACGGAGCAACTCGTCTGCGGAAGGCGAATCGGCAACTGGTGCTTCAGCAACTGGAACAAAACCGTGCAGTTCCAGATGCATCGCCCACTTCTCGTGGCGAGCTGATTCGTTGACCCGGTCCATCACTCGCTTTGCCCAGACCATCCCAAACGAATCCATAAAGTCGAACCAGAGAACATCGAAGCGGCTGATCTCGTCGTCTGGTTCCGCTTTGGATCGACGATTGGTTTCTGAAATGGCCAGCAGAAATCCGAGCGAAGCAATGAATCGTGCGGTGCTGCGTTCCGGAAAGAAATCAGGCGAGGCGACCGACATCGGCACAACCAGCAGAACGATCGACACGGCATAGTAGAACGTCGACATCGTGTAGCGAGTGCCGAAGTAGTTACCGCCTGACATGATCAGGACGAGGCCAAGGCCGACAAGTGCCGGCACTTCGATTTCGATCGAGTCTACTGGACGAGCCACCTGAAACGAAGCGACCGCTGGCCACATCAGAACCAGGACCAACGGTAACAGCACGAAGAATGCCCACGCGCTGGCTCCGGGGCGTCGTGCTCCCAGAACCGCAATCCCTGGGCACAGCAGCACGACCGCGGCGAAATACCAGCCGAGATCAACCCAGCCGTTGGCTTGCTCCGGATCTATCAGTTCGATCGATTGAGCCACGATCGCGACCACCAGACCACCGATCGCACAGCACGTTGCCGTTGGCAATGTCGTTTGCCGGAGCCGTTTCAGACTACGCGCGACAACCCACAGCAAAATCAGCAAGTTGGCAATAATCACGACGGACACTGTTGAGCGATCCAGCTTGTGGCAATTGACGATTCATCCATCCACGGCAGCATCTGACGAGGCAGTGCCTCAGACCATTCGAGCTACCGCTCGGAATTGAAACCTCGATTCAACGTGAACAAGTTCCGTCCAATCAGGACTCTGACACGCTGCCGAGTTCGCACTGTATCGGTTCCAACAATCGCGCCAACTGGGCCAGTCACAACCGGGCTGGCACGCGAATCCGGCACATTGCTTCCGTCTGGTAGGGTTTCGCAGGATCGCCCGCACGAAAAGCGTAAACACTTAAAGAACCGAGTTTGACAGCCCTGTCACGTGACCTAGGTTCCTTTCGCGAGCTTACCGGAGACGGACTTCGCCGAACGACATTTTGTTTTTGTTCGGTTGGACCCTTCCCTTAAGAATCCGTCGCCTTTCGTCACAGCTGGTTCCTGCATGGAGCGAACCGCTGAGGTGGGCCTGAAAGGCGTGAGCCCCGGACTCGCACGCTGCGGACAGACAGAGCAACGGAGTTCTGTCCAACGACTGAGTGGGAGTTTCATTTCGTATCTGTCTAAGGAATGCGTCTGGAACATCTGTAACTACGACCTCTGATGACAACCGGGCAGTTGTAGAGGTCGGAGCAACAGATCACGGGAAGACACATTTCGCGACAAAGAAGGCGGCGTGCCATGCAACCGAAGCAGATTCTGACAACAGGCGAAATCGCAAAGTATTGCGGAGTTAATTTTCGCACAGTTATTCGCTGGATCGAACGCGGACGATTGACCGCTTACCAGCTACCCGGACGCGGCGACAACCGCGTAACGGTTGAGGATTTCATCGATTTCCTCAAAGAAAACAGTATGCCGATTCCTGAAGACTTCTCGCAGCGGGAACGTCGAGTGCTGATCGTCGAAAACGATCCGGCTCTGGCGACTCAGGTCGAAGAAGCTCTGAAGAATTCAGGCTTTGAAACAACCGTCGCTTCGGATGGCTTCCACGCAGGATCACTGCTGGGAACGTTCAAGCCATCGGTCATGGTTCTTGACCTGCGGATTCCTGGCCTGAGTGCCAACGACATCGTCGCTTTCATTCGTACCGCCAGCGGTATGGATCGATGCAAAGTGATGATCGTTGCTTCGGACGGAACCGCTCCGGGAGCCGACACTCCTCTTCCAACGGGAGCCGACGGCTACATCAGCCAGCCGTTCTCGAACGAAGAACTCGTTAACAAAGTGACTCAACTGCTCGAGCCAAGCTACGTCTAAGCTTGACGCGAAGTCAGTTGAGAAGCTGTGACATTCGAATCGTCTGTCGCAGAAGCCGTTCAGGTTGCACACCGTCTGGTCGCGTGACACGCCCGTCGAAATTTCGACGGAGACCTCGCGACCAGACGTTCGGCTTGCGCTGAGCCCGAAAACGTGCACAAAGCATCGAGCTACTCGACGCCGAGTACTTTGTTCTGCAGAGCGACCAACTCGCGGATGCCCTTCTCGGCAAAGTCGAGTTGCTTGTTCAGAACGTCGCGGCCGAATGTTCGCCCTTCGGCTGTTCCCTGAACTTCGACGAACTCGCCCTCGCTCGTCATGACGACGTTCATGTCGACTTCCGCCGCGCTGTCCTCGACGTAGCACAAATCGAGCAGCACGTTACTTTCGACCATCCCGACGCTGATCGCGGCCACGTTTGCTTTCAGAACCGGCCGATCTGCTGGCAGGTCATCAAGCGTCTTCAAAGCGGCCGCCAGTGCGATGTACCCGCCCGTGATGCTGGCCGTTCGCGTTCCGCCGTCAGCTTCCAGAACGTCGCAGTCGATGGTGATAGTCCGCGGGCCGAGCGCCTCGAAGTCGACAACCGACCGCAAACTGCGGCCGATCAGCCGTTGAATCTCGCTGGAGCGACCGTTCAGCTTTCCGATCGAGCGTCGGTTACGAGGCGACGTACTGCCCGGCAGCATGCTGTATTCCGCGGTCACCCATCCACTGGGAACTTCGTCGTGCTTCTTCCACGGCGGCAGCGAGTCGTCGATGCTTGCCGTACAAAGAACGGTCGTCCGTCCCGCTTTGATAAGAACGCTGCCCGGCGCGCTGCCGGTATATCCAAGTGTGATGTCTACAGGACGCAGTTCGTCGGGCTGGCGATTGTCACTTCTCACGGGAGACTCCTTCGATCGTGATTTTGATGTTTAATGTATTGCGAGTTGCGGCGGACTGTACTGACCGCCGGAAGACGTCACAATCTCCGAGAAGTCTCCGCTGTTCTGCGGATTGAAAAAGAACGGGACGCAGAATGCGTTGAGGAGTCGCTGAGTAGAAGGAGAGGTCTCCATTCATCTCTGCGTTTTCATGCCTGCGACCTCTGCGTTCAAAAACTCTTTAGCTTACAGATGTCATCGCGTAAGGATGCTCGAAATGGTCAGAGTCATCGCCGCTTCGATTTTGTTGTTGCTGCCGTTCCTACTTTCCATGAATGCGGCAACGGCTGACGAAGTCGACGCTCAGCTTGATGCGCGATTCCGAGTTGAGCAGGCTGAGGAGCAGGCCTTCAAAGAAGCCGCCGTGCTGGCGAGTCCGTCGATTGTCCGAATCGACACAGTCGGTGGGTTGGACATCGTCGGCCGCACGCTCACGTCGAAAGCGCCGACGACCGGCCTCATCGTCAGCGAAGATGGTTTCATCGTCTCCAGCGCGTTCAATTTTCTGTCGAAGCCGGCATCCGTGCTGATCACCCTACCCGACGGCCGCCGTTTTCCGGCAAAGACGGTCGCAACCGATCGACTGCGGATGATCACGCTGTTGAAGATCGAAGTGAGCGGGCTGAAAGTTCCAATCGTCTCCCCAAAGGCCGGCATCAAAGTCGGGCAATGGTCGATCGCTTTGGGAAGAACGTACGACTCGGCACTGCCCAGCATTTCCGTCGGGATAGTCAGCGCCGTCGATCGGATCTGGGGGAAAGCCATCCAGACCGACGCCAAAATTTCGCCAGTCAACTACGGAGGCCCGCTCGTCGACACCGAAGGTCGAGTGATGGGAATCCTCGTTCCGCTTTCTCCGCAAGGAAACACGGAATCAGCCGGAGTCGAGTGGTACGATTCTGGCATTGGCTTTGCCATTTCGCTCGAAGACGTCTTCGCCGTGCTGGACCGTCTGAAGCTGGGCAAAGACTTGAGACCAGGTCTTTCCGGAGTCGCGATCAAAAGTGCGGACCTCTACGCCGTGCAGCCGGTGATCGACCGAGTGCGCTACGACTCGCCCGCATACAAGGCCGGATTCAAATCGGGCGACGTTATCGAACTCGTCAACGGCCAGCCGATCAAACGGCTGGTACAATTGTTTGACCAGTTGAAAAGCCGGCTCGAAGGCGACTCACTTGAGATGACCGTATCCCGTGGCGAAGAAAAGATCACAGAACGCCTAACACTTGTCGGTGAGCTGCTGCCTTACGAAGTCGCGTTCCTGGGAATCCTGCCGCAACGCAAAACCGATTCCGCCGAGACCAAACCTGGAGTCGGCGTCCGATTCGTTTACTCAGACAGCCCTGCTGCGTCTGCGGGAATTAAAACCGGCGATCGACTTCTCAAGCTGAATGGCGAGCCGCTCAGCAGCGTTGAAAATCTGCGAGATCGACTGAGTCGTCTTCGTCCGGAAGCCGAAGTTGAACTGGAAATCGTTCGCGTCGAAGAAACGAGCACAGTCAACGCGACGCTCGGTTCCGTCCCGCAGAATGTCCCCGGCCAGATTCCCGCCGTCGTTGCCGCCAGCACAGAAAATGTCGAAGAACCTGAGACCGGACGCTTCACCGGAAAGGTCGACGGCTACGAGGACGAGTACTGGGCGTTCGTGCCGGAGTCATATTCACCCGCTCAGTCCTATAGTCTGCTCGTCTGGCTTCACCCGACGAACACAACGATGGAAGCCACGCTGTACCGCGAGTGGAAAACAATCTGCGAACAGCGCGGCATCATTCTGCTGGCTCCCAAAACGTCAACGCGAACAGGCTGGACGCCGAACCACGCCGAGTACGTCCGAGATGTCGTGGCAGACTTTCGCGAAAAGTACAATATCGATGATTCACGCACCGCCGTGCATGGACTGGCAACCGGCGGCGAGTTTGCCGCGGCGGTCGCCTTCCGATTTCCTGACTTGTTCCGTGGCATCGCTCTCGCGAGTACAGCTTTGAAGAATGCCCCTCCGGAACACTCACCCGAGTTCCAGGTTCAATTCCACCTGATCTACGGCGACCGCGATCCTTCCGGCGCGTTCGTACAGAAAACTGCCGCCGGTCTCTCACGACTGAAGTTCCCCGTCACGCTGAGAAAAATCGAAGGCCACCGCGCCGGCTATCCGTCCGCAGATGCCGTCGAAGAAATGGCCCGCTGGCTCGACGCCCTCGACCGGCTGTAAGCAGCGTCAGGAGTTGGCCTTTGTCTGCTCGCGTGACAAATTGTCAATTTGCGCGTTGAGAATCTACAGCCATTGCGTTTTTCTTTTTGAGCAACCGGCTTGCTTCTCGATCCGTCATTCCCTCGCAGGCGGGAAACCAGCCTCCGTACGAACAATCTGGGTACCCGCCTGCGCGGGTATGACGAACCTCTCCCAAATCTGAGGAGCAGCCATGAAATCATTCGCGGGCCACCACCGAAGTTCACACCCACGGTCCGGAATCACCTGGATCGACGTAGTCGTAACAATGCTCATCCTACTTGTGCTGGCAGCGCTACTGCTTCCGGCAGTGCGGGACGGTCGCGGCCCAGCGCGTCGGGCCGAATGTCAGAACAATATGAAGCAGTTGTGCACGGCAGTGATGAACTACGCATCAAAATCGGACAAACATTATTTACCGTGGCTGGCTGTTGAGAATGACGACGGGATCGTTTCCAACTGGCTGACCGATTTGCTGCCGATGCTGGATAACTCAGCACTTCGTCGAGAATGGGACTCCCTTACGCCCGCAGCACGTGCTGAGTTAGACATCAGTCTGAAAATGTTTCAGTGCCGGAAAGATCCAACTTCATTTCAGGTCAGCGGAGGTCTTAGCTACGTCGCAAACGCTGGCTATGGCCATTTTCAAGTCGACGAAAGAACGGGAGCTGTTTACGAAACAGTGCCTCATGGGCAAGGCTCAATCGATTGGAATGGCGACGGTGAAGTGTCAGACTTCGATCGACCAATAACAAATGCAACCGGCGTGTTCTGGCCAAAGCGGAATGGCGACACGTTTCGATCGAGCCTCGACTATATTTCAGCGGGTGACGGACAGACCAACACAATTCTGTTTGCCGAAAGCATAAACGCTGGAAAGTGGAACTCGGCGAAGACTCTCGACATTGCCTTCGTCGTCGGAGTGAACCGAATCCACTTCGACGGTGACCTTTCAGGTTACCAGTATTTGAGCTTCGACGAAGCTGATCTTGGCCCTTTCGGAGCTGCCGGAGGAACCATCCCGCGACACACGCCCTCGCCGAGCAGCAATCATCTCGGAACATCAATCTACGGATTCGCTGACGGCGCTGCTCGACAGATTTCAGACGAGGTCGATCCGCTAGTCTACCTGAGGCTGATGACTCCGAACGGGCAACGATACGGGCAGACTGTCGACGGGTTGGAGAACTACTGAAGGCAACACTTTTGCAGGGTGCGTCTCGACGCACCAATGATTTCGAGCAACGGCGTGGTGCGTCGAGACGCACCGTACCCAAGTTAATCATGCGAAGACGTCGTCAGGCCGAGCCTGACCTACGAAGTGAAGCTTTGCAGGAACCCGTGAATTGCTGCGTTGACTGACTTGGGGTTTTCCAGCGGAGACATGTGGCCGGCTTTGGGGATAACTTCCAGCCGCGCGTTCGGCATCGCATCCGCGATTGTCTTCATTTCTTCCGGAGTTGAGATGCCGTCGTCCTCGCCGACGATCAACAGAGTCGGAGTTTCGATACTCGAAAGAAGTGGCGTCACGTCGGGACGTTCGGCCATGCCGAGCGACGCGGCGGCGATACCCTGCGGAGATGTTGCCGCGATCGTTTGTCGAAGCTCGTCGATGACTGACTGGTCGCGATCACCGGTCGCTGGCGAGAACAGATTCGGAAGCATCGCGGACGCCACGGCTGCCGAACCGTTTTCGATGACCATCTTTGCGAGTCGTTGTCGGTTCTCGGCGCCTTCGGGGGTGTCGGCGATGGCTCGCGTGTCGCAGAGAATTAACGCCCGCAGCCGATCCGCGTACTTCTGTTGGAACTGCCAGGCGATGTAGCCACCCATAGAAAGTCCGCAAAGCACAACGGGCTCGTTGACGTTCAACTCGTCCAGCAACGCGAGCAGGTCATCGGCATGCTGCTCCATCGTAACCGTGCCTTCGGTGACGTCGCTTTCGCCGAAGCCTCGCAGGTCCGGGACGATGACTCGGTGGTCACCCGCAAACGTAAAGACCTGCGGCTGCCACATCGAATGGCTCAGCGGGAAGCCATGCACGAACAGAATTGGCGGCCCCGTGCCCTCGTCATGAACTGCAAGCGTGATTCCGTTGACGGTGATTTCTTTCATGACTGAAGGTCTCAGTTCGCGTTCAAGCTGACGTTCGTTGAAATTTCCATCGGCTGGCGGAGCGTTTGGTAGATCACGCAGTAACGCTCGGTCAGTTGGATCAGCTTGTCGATCTTTTCCTGAGGAGCGTCGCTCTGTACGTCGAACTTCAGGCGGACATCTGTAAAGCCGATCGGAACGTCACGAGCGACTCCGAGCGTTCCTCGGAAGTCCATCTCGCCCTCGGCAGTGATTGATGCATGCTCGATCGGGATCTCCATCGCCGTCGACACCGCGGAAAACGTCACGCCGGCACACGCAACGAGAGCTTCCAGCAGCATGTCTCCTGAGCAGGCTTCTTCGCCAGATCCACCAGCGGCCGGATGAAGACCTGCGTCGACCGGACCGGCGGCCGTTTCGATTCGACACGACTGGTTGGTCTGGACGGTTCCGGTAACGGACATCGTTCGAACGGCCGATGCCGGATCCGATTTATATTGTTCTTTGATCGGAGCTTGAGCAGCTCGTAGTTCTTCAGCGTTCATTGTCGACTTCTCGGGTGAGTAGAAAGATTTAATCGCAGAGGACGGAGAGGTAAAAAACGCAGAGAACGCGAAGAGACGCTCCTTTTTCTCTGCGAAACCTCAGCGGCCTCTGCGTACTGTTTTTTTTAAATTCTCAAAGGAGCGAGATGCTACAGAATCGGGCCGATGGTCCACGGGGAGAATTCTTCGTCACCGATGCCCTGTGCTTCGCTTTTGGTTTGTTCGCCGCTGGCGACGGCGATGATCTTCTCGAAGATTTCCTCACCGACTTCTTCGACGGTCGCACCGTCCAGAATCCGGCCGGCGTTGATGTCCATGTCGTCGATCATGTGGTCGTACATCGGCGTGTTCGTGGCGATCTTGATGCACGGCACCGGCTTGCAGCCGAAGCAGCTTCCTCGGCCCGTGGTGAACAAGGCGACATTCGCTCCGCTGGCAATCATGCCCGTTACAGAAACCGGATCGAAGCCCGGCGAGTCCATCACGACGAAACCTTTTTGCGTGATCGGCTCGGCGTAGTCGTAAACGCCTTTCAACGCCGTGCTGCCGCCTTTGGCGATGGCTCCCAGAGACTTTTCGTAGATCGTCGTCAGGCCGCCCTTTTTGTTTCCGACAGACGGGTTGTTGTCGATCGTGCCGCCAAACTTCGCGGCGTACTCTTTCCACCAGTCGATCAGGTCGATCAGTTTCTGACCGACTTCTTTTGATACGGCCCGTCGAGTCAGCAAGTGTTCGCCGCCGCAGATTTCAGGCGTCTCGGCCAGGATAGAAGTTGCACCATGAGCGACGAGCAAATCGCTGGCGATGCCGACGGCCGGGTTGGCGGTGATGCCGCTGTTCCCGTCGCTGCCGCCGCATTCGCAGCCGAGCATGATTTCGGAAACTGGAACGGAGGTCCGTTCGATTTTGTTAACTTCAGGGAGCATGTCGCGGATGATCGAGGTCGCCCGGTCGACCGTCTTCTTCACGCCGCCGACATCCTGGATGTTCATGATCAACTGCTGCGGTTCTTCTTGCTCGCCGATCATGCCAAGTTGGGCGAGGTCGTGTTTGCTGGCCATGAAAGATGCTTGAGCCGTTTCGCAGCCGAGTCCCAGCACAACGTACGCGGCGATGTTTGGATGCTTCGCGAAGCCTGCCAGCGTTCGAGCCAGTAGCTGGTGCTGATCACCGCCGTAGTCGTACGCGCAGCCCTCTTTGTGAGTCAGCGCGATGACTCCGTCGATGTTCGGATAATCGGCAAGGATTGATTGATCAAAATTTGCGGCGACGTACTTGGAACTGGTCGCCGAGCAGTTCACCGTGCTGATAATGCCGATGTAATTCCGAGTCGCGATGCGGCCATCCGGTCGAACGATGCCCTGAAAGGTTCGGCCTGTAATTGGATCGGGATCGGCGGGAACCTCAGAAGCGAAGGCGTAGTCCAGTTCGAGTTCTCCCGGCGTGACATTGTGAGTGTGGACCCACTGCCCCGGAGCGATGTCCTCGGTCGCAAAACCGATCACCTGCCCGAACTTACGAATCGGCTCTCCTGAGCGAATCGCCGTCGATGCGATCTTATGCCCGAACGGAATATTGTTCTGAGCGCGCAGCGACGTCGTCATGATGCTCGCTCCTTTGAAAATCGCGATTCTGGTAATGACGATATTATCGTCAGGGTGCAGTCTCAGAATCGGCGAGTCAGCAATCGAAGCGGGCATGGGTGTGTCTCAGAGTGATGATAGAACGAGCGGGGGAGCAGTATCTGAATTAATCTGCCCGTAGGTCTTCGACAAGTCGATGTTCGGGGTGAATCTCCTCGGGTGGAATACATAATTGGTCAGCAATTATCGATCGTACCTTGAGCGCCATTTCTGCTTTTACTCCCGGCTTGCACCGAGCCACGAACTCCTCATCAGTGAGCGGCTTGAATCCTGAATAACATGGATCGAACACTTTCGGTCCGCCAACACGATGATTCCAATTTCTGAACGCACGAGCAATTCGCTCGCAGGCGAACAACACGATTGGGATGAGGAAGCAGAGTGAGATAACCCAGTCGATATCCATTAGCGTACCCTCATTCATGAACCCGAGTCCGACCGCAAACTGCTCACCGAACCGCGCCGCCGTTGCAGTTGATGACCTGACCGGTGATGTACGAAGCGTCCGGGCTGGCCAGGAAGCGTGCCAGCTTAGCAATGTCTTCCGGAGTCCCCCAGCGGTTGAGCGGAGTTTCCTGCAGGACTCGATCCTGCCACGGATCGCTGGCCTGTTCTCCCCACGCCGTGCGAATCCAGCCGGGGGCGATGCAGTTGACTCGGACTTCGGGGGCGAGACTGACCGCAAGCGACCTCGTGAAACCCATAATCGCATTCTTTGCAGCTGCAAAAAGCTCACCGCTGTCGCCGCCCATGCCTCGGTCCGACTGATCCCAACCGATGTTGAGAATCGATCCTCCTCCCTGCGCCGCCATTCTCTCGCCGACCACTTTCGAAAGCAGGACGGCTGAGCGAACATCGATGTCCAGCAACGCTTCCAGCTTATCCGGATACGAGAGCTTTGCTTTGTCGCCGGTCAGCAGATCGACTCCAGCGTTGTTCACCCAGACGTCGACTCCGCCGAGCGCATCCCATGCGGCGTCAACAAGCTGATCGAGTTTATCAGCGTCGCCCACGTCGCCCTGAATCACGGCTGAACGGCGACCTGAAGTCAGGATTTCGCTGGCAACCTGCTCCGCCTGCTCAATCGACTGATAGCAGTGCACGACGACGTCTGCCCCGGCGGCTGCAAGTTCCAACGCGATCGCTCTGCCAATTCCGCTCGAAGAGCCGGTGACCACAGCCCGCACGGACTGCAAATTGCCAAACTCGGACACAGATAGTTCCTTCAAAACGCGACTCACGGGGCAGTTGAATTCGGGCCGGTAGTGTGCTGAGTGTCTCGAACCGTTGCAATCAGCACTCCATGCCCGTTCGACAATCCGGAACCGTTGCGAACGCTCTTGTGAGGGCAACGGCGCACCGCCAGGATTCCAGACTCACTCATCATGCAGAATCCGCGTTCCCAGGTTCACCGAAGAGAGTTTTCCGTTGAGCATCGCAGAAGGCACCAGACGCTGGCTGATCGTTCAGCTCGACCGAATTGGTGTCGACGTTCCGGTGTTCTTTTCCGTGATCGCTCGTGCGTGGCAGTTACTGACTGGCCCGGTCACCGTCACGCTGATGGCCCTGTTTTTCACGCCGGAAATGCGAGGCTACTTCTACACGTTCGGCAGCGTGCTGGCTTTGCAGGTTTTCTTTGAACTGAGCCTGCACATCGTGCTGATCAACGTTGTCAGCCACGAATGGGTCAACCTGAGTATTGACGATTCCGGTGAACTGGCTGGCGATGAGGCGGCTCAGTCTCGCATTGCTTCGTTGCTTAAGACGAGTATGAAATGGTACGCCGCTGCCGCGATTCTGTTCGTCGTTCTGTGTGGACCGGGCGGAGCGTTCTGGCTTGCTCTCGGATCACTGCCGCTTACGGAATGGGTTGCTCCCTGGAGTGTTCTCATCGTTCTGACAGGCGGGCTATTGGCTGTGCAACCTCTGACTGCGATTCTGGAAGGCTGCGACCAACTTACCACCGTAAATCAGTACCGATTTCGACAGGCTGTGTTTGGGACGCTTGTCGTGTGGTCGATTATTGGTTTCGGACTGGGGCTCTGGGCAGCGGCGGGATCCGCTGCAGTGCGACTCGGTTGGGAGCTTCATCTCGTCGGAGTTCGCTACCGACACTTCTTCCGATCGATTTTCCGTAAGGCCGTTTCGGCAGTCATCGATTGGGAAGCAGAAGTCTGGCCATTGCAGTGGCGACTCGCGATTCAAGGTGTCGCCACATTCGGCACTTTACAGATGCTGACACCAGTCATCTGGGGAACGAGCGGGGATGCCGAAGCCGGACGAATGGGAATGACCTGGACAGTCCTCATCGCGCTGCAGGCTGCCGCTTCAGCGTGGGTCGATACTCGGCGGCCGAAGTTTGGACAGCTTGTGGCGAGCGGCTCGTTCGATGAACTCAACGCATTATTCTTTCGCTGCACATCATTGTCGGTCGCAATGTTGGCCACAGGG
Organism: uncultured Planctomycetaceae bacterium; assembly: GCA_943787265.1. Taxonomy (GTDB): domain Bacteria; phylum Planctomycetota; class Planctomycetia; order Planctomycetales; family Planctomycetaceae; genus JABMPE01. The sequence continues at coordinate 235,959 of CALSLT010000006.1, forward strand.
CTGGTCGCATTTTGCGGAGTACTGGCCGCATTGCCGTACGTTGATTGGCCAATCGCCAATAAACTATCCGTCGCGTTCGTATCGCCTCAGTCAGCGGCGGTTCTGTCGCTGGGAATTCTTGTTTTTCAGATCCCCAACTGTCAGACAATCTACGTCCGAGCCCACAAGCGAGAACCGTTTCTGATCCCAAGTCTGATTGTTTCGGTCTGTATCGCCACCTCGGTGACGGTGCTTGGCATCAAGTACGGTATCGCAGGCGCGGCCATTGCCTGGACAACCTGCATCTGCGTCGTTCAACTGCCACTGTGGACGACAATCTGGCGAACGGCGCATCGTGAATGGCACAAGGATACAGTTGCCTTGCCGCCGAATCAGGCTGCGGTCGATCCTGTTGAACCATCACCGTGACGACGAAATGCCGCTGGCAGCTAAATCTTTAAAACGACTTGTGAGTAAGCAGTTCCCATGACTCAAGGCGACGAACCCGAGATCGTGCTTGAGGAGATTGCTTGCCCGATCTGTCGCTCGCGCAGGCATCGACGATATCTTGAAACCACCGACCCCCTGCATGGAGTTGGCGGTAAATTTCAAATAGTTCGGTGTCGGGATTGCCAGCACATTTTCATGAATCCAGTTCCAACGGCCGAGTGTCTGGCAGCGTGCTACCCCACAGCCTACGGACCTCATGCCGGGCGGACTGTCGAGACTTCGCTGCCGTTGCCCGAAAAATTGCCAACGCAGCCCGAGGCCGAACAATCAGATCAGCTCAAAACGGCCGATGCTCCCTGGTATCTCTCATCGAGTTTTCGACGAATCCCCGGCATCCGAAAACTCTATTACTGGTTGAGTAATACTCGTTCGGATTACCTGCCGACGACGACGAAAGAAAATGCTCGCGCAATCGAGCTCGGCTGCGCGACTGGCAGCTTCCTTGCAAAGCTGGCTGATGCGGGCTGGAAGGCCGAGGGTGTTGAACTTGTCGAATCCGCAGCGTCCGTTGCTCAACGGAACGGTTTTCCGGTTCATGTGGGAACACTGCAATCCGCCAAACATCCCGCTGACACGTACGACGCAGCGTTCGCCTGGATGGTTATCGAACATCTTCCCGACCCGACGTCGGCGTTTTGCGAGTTTCACCGAATTCTGAAACACGGAGGACTGCTTGCCTTCAGTGTGCCGAATGTCTCATGCTGGGAACCGTTCTTTTTCGGCAGAAGCTGGTACGTCTGGGAAGTTCCTCGGCATCTGCAGTATTTCGGTCCTCGAAGTCTGCGAAAGCTGCTGACAGAGTCCGGCTTTGACGACATCAAGATTGTTCATCAGCGGAACATTCTGAATGTGATCGGCAGTTTGGGAATTGCCCTGCGACGACTTCGCCGGAAAAGTAAACTTGCTGAGCGGCTGATTGATTGCCCGAACAGGCTCAGCATGTGGTGGCAACTTCTGCTGGCTCCCGCCGCGATCTTTCTCGCGATGATGCGGCAAGGCGGACGACTGACAATCATTGCTCGCTGCAACAAGCCACCTGCGAAACCGCTCACCCAGAACGTCGAACAGCCATCGGAGTCCGTGTGAAAATTGTGATGCTCAGCTCTGGCGATCGAGTCCCGTCTTCGCGATTCCGCATGCTGCCGTACGTGCGGCATTTTCGGAACAGCGGCCATCGATGCACGCTCGCTTCCAGCGTTCCTCAGAAGTACGAATGGTTTCCCCAGATCGGCTTTCGACTGAGTCAACGACTGAAACGGTTGATTCGTTATCTGCACTGGTATCAATCGCGGCTCCGAGGCGACGACATCGTCGTCATCGACCGGGAAGTTTTCGACTCGCCATGTACGAAACTTGAAGAACGCTTTCAAAAGACGACGCAACGACTTGTGCTTGATCTCGACGACGCAGTGTTTCTGCGTTACCCGGAGAAATTCGAAAAGCTGACGAGGCTCGCCGACCTGATTGTCTGCGGCAATTCGTTTATCGAAGGGTGGGCGACGGAACGGAATCCAAACACGATTATCATTCCGACCTGCGTCGAGATGGTTCAGTACCCGGCCAAAGACTGGTCGGATGCCGAAGATCGAGTACCCAGGCTGGGCTGGATTGGGACGTCCGGAAACCTTCGTTACCTCGAAGTTGCAGCCGCAGGACTTCGACAACTTGCTCAGAAGATTGACTTCGAACTGCACGTCATCGTGCCGGAAATTGAACCGCTCAGCGAGATCAATCTGGAAGGCGTGAAGGTCCAGCATGTTCCGTGGCAGAAAAAAATCGAAGTCGATCAGTTGAGGCAGCTCGACGTTGGCATCATGCCGCTGTTCGCTGCTGAAGACTGGGACCGCTACAAATGTGGACTGAAATTAATTCAGTACATGGCCGCAGGCATTCCGGCCGTCGCGGCGCCGGTTGGAGTCAACGCGTCGATCATTGATCATGGACAGAACGGGTTTCTCGCTGAATCCGACGACGAATGGGCAACGCACCTGGGAACGCTCGCTAGCGACCTCGCCCAGCGTAAGTCAATCGGCAGCGCCGCTAGAGAGACAGCCGCCGCGAAATATTCGATTGAAGCCAACTATCCTCGATACGAAACAGCGTTGCATGGTTTGGTATCAGCACCAAAGTCGTAGGGTGCGTCTCGACGCACTGCTACCGCCGCGACTCTAAGATGCGCTAGGACGGCAATCTACGACTCACATCGAAATCAGGCATCGCCGGACGATAGCTTCCAGGACTCTGGCAGATTTTTAGTGACCTCGATATTTGAGAACTCCGAACTACTTCGTGGACCGACTTCCTTCGCCCATGCGGCCATTCGACCGATCCCGTCAGCCAGTGAAACTTCGGCACCTGGCTGAAATACTGTTCGAAAATGCGAATGGTCAGCCCATGCGGCAACGACCTCTTCGCGAGCGGGGAGGTAGTCAAGAACGGGAGCAACGCCAAACGCATCAGCAACAGTGCTTGCGAGATCGTTCACGGAGACTGGCTGATCGGCCCCCACATTGAATACTTCGTTGCAAGATTCCTCGACGAACGGCGCGCGAGCGATTCCCGGAGCCACATCGCCGATGTAACTGAATGCTCGGGTCTGCTCGCCAGTTCCGAAGATCGGCAGTGATTCGTTCCGCATGATGCGATTCATGAAGATCCCGACGACGTTGCGGTAGCGGTCGCCGATGTTCTGAAACTCGCCGTAAACGTTGTGAGGACGAAAGATCGTGTAATCGAGTCCGAACATTTCGTGTGCAGATCTCAAGTCCAGCTCGACGGCAAGTTTTGAGATGCCATACGGATCTTCGGGACTCGGAACGGTGGACTCGGCCATCGGCACCTGAGCACTTCCGTAAACCGCAATCGAGCTGGTGAATACAAAACGCCGGACATCGTGCCGCACCGACGCGTTAATCAGGTTCACGCTACCGATCAGGTTGTTCGTATAATTGAATCGGCGAATGAAGTGGCTCAGCCCCTCGGCGGCGTAGGCGGCAATGTGATACACAAAGTCAAAACGGTGCTCACCAAATAACCGATCGACTAACTCAACATCCGTCACAGAACCTTCGACAAACTGAAGTCGGGAGTCTTCAGGGAGATTCTCGACAAAGCCCCCGGAAAGATCGTCAAGCACCACCACAGTAGCAATGCCGGTCTCGTCGAGTGCAAGAATCTCTCGTACAACATGAGCGCCGATAAAGCCGGCTCCGCCGGTCACGAGGCAAGTGAACGATTGATCTATCTCTTTCATAGTCTGTTTATCCAATGTGGAACAACTCGGTCAAACGCAGACAGTTTACCCGACATGCGCAATCACGAAATATGGAGAAGTTGCGGTGGTATTTCCGAATTAAGCCCGCCAACGAAGCCAATTTCGACACTAACCGGGCGAAGGCTGGCAGGGTGTACGGAGCCGCAAAACCAGACGAGTCCAACAAATCGCTGAATTCCAGGTAGGGATCGGTCGGTTTGGAGTTTGACAGGTCGGAAATCAAGCGAATAGGATCATTCGTTCTGGCAGCGGCTTTTGTCAGCAGGACGCGAGTTTTTCGTCTAAAAGTTACCTCAATCTGGTATCGTCACGAGCCTGCATCCTGTCACACCGTTGCTAATTTTCATATCTCGGTCACGCATTCTGCCCACTGCGATCTCTCGTCAGGCAGAATCGGGAACACGCCCATGTTTCGTAAGCAAACTCTCTCTCTTCTCGTCATCCTTGTGGCTTTTTGCGCCCAAACGGCTTTTGCAGCTCCGCCTCCGACCGGAGACAAACGTTTCGACGCTGCGTTGAGAAAAGCGATCGACTTTCTGAAACAGAAGATGCTCGACCCAAAGCTAAATCTGCATGGTGGATATCATTCGCTTCCTGCGTACGCCCTTTTGACTGCTGGCGAACCGAAGACTCTTCCGCAGATCAGCAAGGCTATCGACGAAGTAAAGTCTCGAGTCAAGGATGGTGTCTACAAGCCCAGCAACTCGTCACATCACATCTATGAAGCCGGTGTCGACGCAATGTTGATGGAAAGCGCAGGTGGAGATTCGCACTACAACGAACTAAAGGCTATTGCTGACTACATCGTTGCCCAGCAAGGAGCCGACGGTTCCTGGGACTACCCAGCCAGAACCGTCGGCGACACAAGTATGGCTCAGTATGGCGTACTTGGCCTGTGGGCGGCCTCTCGAGCCAGCGTCGACATTCCGACGGAAGTCTGGGACAAAGCAGCACGTTGGCATATCAAGACTCAGCGAAGTGACGGCGGATTCCAATACCACCCCGGTGTGAATGTCGGGGCAGCGACGGGCGGCAATGCGTCGTCAATTAATATGACTGCGGGTGCTACAGGAACTGTGAGCATCCTTCAGATGCAACTTTACCCGGACTCCATGAAGCCTGAATCTGAGCGGGAAGTTAAGAAAAAGGCGTTCGGGATTCTTGAAGCCAAACAACCAGACGCCGCAATTGGCGAAAGCGGTCCCTACAAGATCGCGACTCCGTTAAGTGCAATGGAGGGTTCTCGACGCCAGGGGCTTGGCTGGGCAACATCGCGATACAAGCCGGTCAGCCCGCTGCCTCACAAAATCTATTACAATTATGCACTTGAGCGAGCGGCAGCATTGAACGGTTCGAGACTCTTGGGCGGTAAGATTGACTGGTTCAAGTTGTCCGGTGAAGCATTGCTGAAGCTTCAGAATAGTGAGGGTAGTTGGGATACGTTTGAAGGTACGCACATCGGAACGTCGTTTGCGATTTTGTTCTTCATTCGTCCAACCCAGAAAGCCGTGGCCGCACAGTATGGCGGTGGTCTTCTTACAGGCGGTCGTGGATTGCCGTCCGACCTTGCAAACGCAGACGTCACTGGCGGAGCAGTTAAAGAAAAAAGGAAACCTGTAGGACCGCTCGATGAACTCCTAACTGACCTGTCCAAGCTCGACCCTGATTCGATTGCCGATGCACAGTCCGCGATCGTCGAAAAAATTCAGGTTGGCAGCCGCGAGGAACTGCTCGGAGAACTAGACCGGATTAGAAAGCTGATTGTTCATCCAGATCCGGAACTGCGCAGAACTGCGGTCTGGGCTGTAGGGCGTAGTGGCGACCTGAAAGACGCCAACCTGCTGATTAGCGCATTGAATGATTTTAACGTCGACGTGCTCATCGAGGCATACAATTCACTTTCGTATCTCAGTCGGAAGATCGACGGGGTCGGCATGGATTCAGATCCGTATGCTGAACTGAGCGAATTTCCCACGCAGGAACAAAAGAACGCCGCGATGGCTGCTTGGAAAAAAGAAGCACTGAAGAGATGGAGTGACTGGTATCTTCGAGTGCGACCGTACGCCGAACGCAATGATATCTTTGAGCTGGGACTCAGAAAAAAGAAACGATAGCACCCGCCGCCGTCGTCCCTTCATCGTTCCCGACCGTCGTTGTTTGCGTCATGCTCCCGTTCACGATCAGTGGACGCCATTATCCTTGCCCATCGAGCCAAGCCTGCAGCATCAGCACGTCCCACAAGTGGTAGTGCCAATCGGTCGCTCCTGACAGATGCTCTGCCCATTTGCGGCGAATTGGCTCAGGATTCAATAGCCCCTGATCACTCAGACGACGCTCGTCCAACAGTGATTCGCTCCAGTCTCGCAACGGTCCACGCAGCCACTCACCGATCGGAACGCCGAAACCCATCTTTGGTCGTTCAAACATCGCTCGAGGGACATAGCGGCTCAAGACGTCCTGCAGAATTGATTTCCCAGTGCGGCCGCTGACCTTCCAGTCGAACGGCAGACTCCACGCAAATTCAAAAACCCGATGATCTATCACCGGAACTCGTACTTCCAGACTGACGGCCATGCTGGCGCGATCGACCTTTGTCAGGATGTCATCAGGCAGGTAGGTCACCGAATCCAGCCACATCCATTCTTCGATTTCATTTTCAGTTCGTAGCCACGAATCCTGATTCCAGTAAGTCGATCCGGCGTGCTCGCCATTCAGCACAACGTTACTGTCTGGCTGCCAATGCAGATTGGCGGTCTGATAAAGCGAACCTGCCGAACTCATGCCGAGCAGTTTTGCTCGATACGAAAACCGGTCCTTCCAACGACCCGATGAAAAATGGCCAGACAATGCAAGCAGCTTCGAAACCAGCTTGCGGCACGGTATTCGGGTCACTTGCTTCCACCGATCTCGAAGATGAAAGTAGCGGTTGTAACCGCCGAAGAGTTCGTCTCCTCCGTCACCGGACAATGCTACGGTGACATGCTGCCTGGCCAGTTGCGAAACAAGAAACGTTGGAATTTGCGACGAATCCGAAAACGGTTCGTCGTACATTTCAGGCAGCCGAGGAATGACGTCTCGCGCCTCGTTAGACGTTACATAGTATTCCGTATGATCAGTCCCAAGATGTTCTGCCACACGTTTTGCGTGGTCGGCCTCATTGTAGCCAGCCTCTTCGAAACCGATGGTGAAGGTCCGAACGGGACGGTCACTCTGCTTCTGCATCATCGCGCAGATAAGTGACGAATCGATCCCACCGGACAGGAACGCTCCCAGCGGAACATCAGACAACATCCTCTGCCGTACGGAGTCGGTCAAGACCTCATCCAGTCGCTGAACTGCCGCCTCTCGCGAATCTGCGAATGGAACCGATCTGGCGTTACCGGCAACAGACTTCGCGTCCCACCAGACCTCGACGGATGGAAGCTCCGTGTTTGAGCTAATCTTCCGCGATACCGGAATCGTCAATGAGCAACCTGCAGGCAACTTGCGAAAACTCGCGTAGATCGTATGCGGCGTCGGCACATACGAATGCTGCAGAAACCGAGCGACCGCTCCTCGATTCAGCTCTGCATCGAACGCAGGGTGAACGCGCAGCGTCTTCAGTTCTGAGCCAAACAACAGACACCCGTTGCTCACTCCGTAGTACAACGGCTTAATGCCAAGGCGATCTCGAATCAGAGTGAGCGACTGATCGCCACGATCCCAGACGGCCATCGCAAACATGCCGATGCATCGCTTAACCGTCTCGGCAACGCCCCATTTAGAGAATGCAGTGACGATGGTTTCGGTGTCAGACTGCCCTCTGAATGTCGCGCCGCCGCTCAGTAACTCGCGCCGCAGTTCGAGATGATTGTAGACCTCTCCGTTGTAGGCGAGCACAAACCGGCCACATGGCGAAGTCATCGGCTGGTGGCCATGTTGCGACGTATCAAGAATCGACAGCCGACGATGCCCAATCGCGACGGTGCCTGACTCATTAATCCAGTGTCCGTGATCGTCCGGGCCACGATGGGTGAGCCGATTCGTCATCTCATTAATGAGATGAACCGTCGCGTCGCGCGAGCGAGTCGGAGCAAACTCAAAATAACCAGCGAACCCGCACATGCCAGCTATTTCGCTTTCTGATCGAGAAGTCGCTCAACCTGCTTCGCTCGTTCGTTCATCTGAGCGACGGTGCGTGTCGTCACGAAGACGAATGGCGTCCCCGCTTCGTCCTGAAGTAGCTCACGCATCAGTTTTGGAAACGTGACACGATCCAGCAGGCCGCTCCAGGTCATCTTGCGGTATTCCTGATTGACCTTCAGGTCGTTCAATCGAATTTTGGCTTCAAATGCTCGGCGTTGATCAATCAGAATCGGCATCTCAGTCTGAACGGAAATGGCGTGAATGACGTCGACCAATGCAACGTCTTCAAATTCAACAGGGACAATTTCGACAAACTTCGGCATCGAAGTGATCGGCGGTCTTTCGAGCGGCCAGCCAATCGGCCATGTCGCGGCAGCCTTTGTAAGAGGGCTGACTCGCAACTCAAGTCGCCCTTCCGGAGTTCTTCCAGGACGAAATCCGAGTCCCGCTTCGTTTAACAAGAGTGCGACCACGGTCCCTCGGCTCAGACCAGCAAGTCCATCCGGAGCCGCACGACGAACCACGCCTTTCTTTAGTAGTTCTGACGCGGCCGGCGTCATTCGCAATGGCAGGGAGGCTGGCAAACCAACCGCAGCGAGAGCTTCAGCTAGTTGAAGGCCGGCAGGGTCCCGAACAACTCGGGCAGCAAGATTCTGAAACACTCGATCAAACTGAGCACGAGTGAGGCCGAAGCCGGGTTTACCTTCATCGCTTCCCTGAGCACCGTAGATTTTCAGTTCGCGTATCCACTCGGCCAACGCAGCACCCTGCGACTGCCGAAAACGCCGATTCTCGAAGATGACCGAGCCATCACGCTCCAACAGGCCTGTCGCCTTAACCTGCCGCAGGCTTCCTCGTTTTGTTTCCGTAATCTCCGCTCGATCACTACTGAGTGCCTGCCTGACTCGAACGGACGCACCAGCCCTCCGAAAAATTTCCCCCCAACGCTGAGCAGCCAACGGCGGCACGCGTTCGACCATCAGTAACTCGCAAGACACCTGCGTCTGCTGTTTCTTCGTCACCGGCGATCTCGCTCCGGTTCCAAACTGAGCAACGGCATGATTCATCCACAACGGAGCAACCACGAACAGGCAAACCGCCAACGTCGTCGATTGAACCCGCAGCATTCCATTTCGAAGCAGCCGCATCACTGCATCCCTTCCGCAGGTATCACGCAAACAGCCGCCGTCTCAACATTTCGAGACGGCGGCTGATGTCTCAGTCACGCTTGAATCAGCAGGACAAAACGTAGCTCACGCTTCGACCGTTCGGTAGAGCGTTTACGGTGCGACACCGAGGAACGCATCGTCGAACTGGAACGCTCCCGGAGCAGCCACACCCCAACCGTAAGGCATCTCATTCAGACCGACTCGGAAGATTCCGTTGGCATTGAATATCGGTGGAATCGGCGTACCGTCCAGGAAGAACGTATCTCCCGATTGGAAACCTGACACGTCGAAGTCGCTTTCGATTCGGAACGTACTTGCTCCCATACCCGGGTATTGGAATCTCCCGACGTCTGGCCCATCCAATGGAGCCAACTGGTTAATCAGATCACCTCGAGCCGGCACACGCTGAGCGTTTCTTCGCCGGGTAGCATTATTCCCAAACGGCCCTGTTGGTTGTGGAGCCATCATGGCAGTTCGAGATTTGAATGTGCCTTCGGCGTTATTATAGAACGCTCCAACATTGGTCACATTCAGTGAGTTGCCAGTATTACCACGAAAGACCAGATTGAGTCGTGCGAGCGGGTCACTTTCGTAAGCCATCACAACAAACTGCATGTCATTCCATGTGCCTGCAGACTGCGTCAAGCTGCCAACACCTGTCGAGGTGAATGACTGAATGAAGACGTCGTCGCCGAGGTTCCCTTCAAATGTATTGTTGACAACTCGTGCATTCATACGGCCGTTGCCGAATGTCGCATTGTTTGCTCCAACACCGATCGTTTGTCCAAAGCCACTTCCGCTGCCAAGAATGTCACCGGTGGTATCTGCGACGATGGTTGCAGCTCCCGTGTTATTCAAGCTGGTCGTAGAACCAACTCGCAAAACAAGTCCGCCACCAGGGAATGGGTTAAGGTTCGGAAGTGTTGTGCTATTGGGTGCAAATTCGTTGAGATTGTTATTCCCCGAGATAATATTTCGGTCGATGTCTAATACCGTGTCAGGCGAATTGCCATCTTCGTTTCCAGCAGCCACGGCCAGTCCTGTTGAGCCATCTGCGGCACCTGGATTGTAGTTAACGCTTGTTCGCAGGTTCTGAGTTTGTGCGCCGGCAGCTGTTGTCACAACGTAAAAACCTTCTTCGCCGTTGGACGAAATCCGGTTCATGCCTGCTGCCGTTCCGTCACCGAATTTCAGGTTCGCTGTCCCGGAAAATGGACCAATCCCCTGATTCAGTAAGTCAACACCACGTCCCAGATTATTGTCGATTGAGTTGCCAAGAGCTACCAACGTAGTAATGGATGTCCCTCGATTCAGGATTTCCAGACCGTCGCCTTGGTTTCTCGTGATCGAGTTATTCTGAAGTAGAGCAGTTCGAAGGCCAATGCCACTTGCATTGATATCAATACCAGCACCACTGTTGGCAGAGATGATGTTATTGTTGATCTGAACGAATCCGCCCGAGTTGATCTCGATACCGTCTCCACCGTTTCCTTCGATCAGATTACCGAGACTTTCGCCTGTAAACGGATCAGCTCCGTTCTGACCAATGATCAGTGGGATCACATCTCCGCTCACGCCGTCAATTTGAATTCCAGAAAGAACGTTGTTCCGAATGACGTTCTGAACCCACGTGCCGCCCTGCGTCTCAAGGTCGGTAGCCACAATCTCGACGCCGGTCAGGTGAATACCATTCAGACCGTTGCCCTCGATCAAGTTGCCACGCATGTCGACCGCAAGGCTGGCATCCGCTTGAGTATTCAAGTGAACGCCTTCTCCACTGTTATTTGAGAAGACATTGTTTCGTACTTCGAAATCGATGTCGTCTCGAATTCCATTCATGACATTGATGAAGAGTCCGTCGACTGCAGTGGTTGAGCCGACAACTGGATCGAATGTGCCGCGAACGATGTTGCTGTCAATTACGATTGCCCGCAAATCCCCCGTTCGAGGATTGACAGCATCCAGCCGCGCGTCGTCCTGCCGATCGATCTCGATACCACCGTCATCGAGAGACGCACGCTGATTTGTGTTATCGTTTCCAGGGCTACCGATCACGTTCCGAGCAATCAACAAATCTTGGATCGCCGTATTCTCAGCTAACAACACAGCAATGCCAGAACCAGCCGTCCCAAGGTTCGGATTCGCGACGTCACCAATCACGTTATCCGTGATCTCTGACCTGGTCAGGACGGCTGTCGCCGGATTAAGTTGGTTTGAACCAACGAGACTAATACTGATGCCATCCCCTTGGAACGGAGTTGGATCGAAGTCGAGAATCCCGTCGCCATCGAAGTCTTCACCTGCATCGAGAAGGCCGTTCAGATTCAGGTCTTCAATCAGGAAATCATCGGAGATTGATGAAATCTGGTTATTCTGAATCGTCACAGCACCTGTCCCGGTGTCGGTCATCACAAACGCGATACCGGCACCGCGAGTCAAGCTAACGACGTTTCCATCGGCCACATCCGGACCACCGACTGTGACGTCGAAGCTACCACCGGACGTCGAAACCAAAAAGCCTGGGCCTGCGGTGGGATTGGCCGTTGGGTTGCCCGTTACGATATTTCGAGTGAACGAGCCGGTAATGTTTGCATTGATCCCGTTGACTGTGAAACCGCCCGTCCCCGCCGTGTTAAACAGAATCTGGTTGCGGGTAACGTTGCCAAGTCGAACAGTCGCCGGCACTGCGGTTGACGATGCCGATGCCGTCACGCTGAAACTATCGCCGGCATTGTTATTGATCGAGTTAGTCGTGATGCCTCGATCGAGACGACCATTCCCATTGCCAACGTTCAGAACTCCGTCGGTGTTCACGTCTTCGCCGGCGTCGAGGATTCCATTTCCATTGACGTCTTCGTTGGCATCTTCGCCAGGATCGAGAACACCATTTCCATTGAGATCTTCGGAGTCAGGTACAATCAACGATCCTGAGTTAATTGCCTGAAGTGTGACACCGGTACCAGCATTGGTGTTGATCGTATTGTTGGCCAATTCAAGCAACGTAACCGTACCACCATCAGCAATCACCTCGACGCCGTTTCCGGTCGAACCGTCCATGATCATGCTGTTGCTGATTGCGTTGTTCGTGATCCGGGCAGTTAAAGTCCCCGCTTGACTTCCGCTCAGGAAAATCCCACTGCCACCCGAGTCGAGACTATTTCCTTCAATGTCGTTGAGGGTCAACGTCCCACCGTTAGCCACAACATTGATCCCGCCCAGCGTGCTGCCAGTGAGGTTGTTGTTGATAACGCTGGCGGTCAATTGAGCATTGAGTGAACTGTTTGTCTGGAAGTTAGCACCGATTCCAAAGTTGCCGGTAATCGTGTTTGCTCGAACCACTAGATTCTGGATGTTCCCCTCGCCAGTCGAGAGCACCGAGATGCCATCACCGCCAAAGTTTAAGATATCGTTACCAAATATCTGCGATGGTCGCAGAACTGAGTTACCCGCCGTGGACACCGCGAAACCCGTCGACTGAGGAAGTGTCGTTGCATCGGGAACGAACCGAAAATTCCCTGGACTAGTTGGGTCTGCCTGGACCAGTCCCGTCACCAGTTGGCCTGTTGAAAACGTCACATCGACTCGACTGTTCAAAAGATCGCTCCCCAGCACGGGATCAGTACCGTTGGCGAGGTCGATGTCGAGATTGAATGTGAATGTGTCCAGATCTTCCCCGAGATCAAGCATGAGGTTCACAGCATCTGGCACTCCGTCACCGTCGGTATCCAGGTTGATGAACCTGTCCTCACCGGCGTCGAGCACTCCATTGGCCGCGTTAAAGCTGTTGAACACAAGATCAACAGTCGTTGCCAGATCCGGTACGGGATCATTAGCGGCTCCGCCATTAACACTTTGCAGGCCTGTCAGATTTTCGGTGTTGTTCAGAATGGCAAAGGGAGCAGTCATACCGTCAACCTGGGCAGCCGCCGGTGCCAGATTCCACACGATGTTGGTAATGTCAATTCCATCAACCGACCTGTTGACGAAGTTGAACGGCGTGGTCGATGTGTCTATGCCACCTGTAATCGCGAAGTCGAGGTTGCCTCCGCCGGTTCCTTCAATTGAGTTTCCAATGGCTGCGATCCGACCGACAGCCGTTCCGGTCAACCCAAAATTCACACCACCACCAAGGTTACCGACAATCTGGTTGCCGTCGCTCATGCGAGGTGAATCAAGCGTGCCGTTGCCGTTTGTGTCCTCACCAGCATCGAGTACGTTGTTCAGATTGACATCCTCGAAGTAGAGGAAGCCAAGATCGAGGTCAATCTCGCCACTGTCTGCAGCAACGTTAAGACCGATGCCTTGATTTCCAGTCGAGCGATCCAGTTGACTGCCAATCGTGTTGGCCACAAGCCGCAGGTCAACATTCGCATTGTTTGTTGAATCGACTCGAATCCCGTCGCGGCCGTTTCGTGTGACTGTGTTCCCAACGATGATGAACCCACCGTCGAGATTTCCATCGCCGTCTCCGAGATTCAGGAATCCGTCGCCATTGCGATCTTCGCCAGCATCAAGAACGCCGTTTCCGTTGGCGTCTTCGTTGCGATCTTCGCCGAGATCGAGCACGCCATTGCCATTGCCAAGCGCCAAGCGGCCATCGCGGTTGAGATCCTCAAAGACGTCGAGTAGACCGTTGCCGTTCAAGTCCTCACCGGCATCGAGCACGCCATTCGCGTTTAAATCTTCGGTCAAGTCCAGAACGCCGTTAGCGTTCAGATCCTCACCAGCATCAAGTACGCCATTGCTGTTGGCATCTTCGACCAGGTCCAACACGCCGTTGCGGTTCAGGTCTTCGAGCGTGTCTTCACCAATGTCGAGTCGACCATTCGAGTTGACGTCTTCAGAAAGGTCGAGCCGGCCATTGCCGTTAGTATCCTCGCCAGCGTCCAACATCCCGTTCCCGTTAGCATCTTCGGACAGATCGAGAATTCCATTTCCGTTGATGTCTTCCGGCCCGTCGAGGAGGCCGTTCCGATTCAGATCTTCGGTGTCCAGTCGACCGTTACCGTTAACGTCTTCGCCAAGCTGACCAGCGTTAAGCACGGATGAGTTCGCGGCAATAAACACACCGTCGCCGATGTTCCGATCGGCTGTGTTATCCCGCATCGTCAGGTTGATTGTGCTCTGAGTCGCTCCAGCATTAATGACAAAGCCGGTCCCGTTACCCGTGTCAAACCGACCGTTCTGATTCAGGTCGTCGCCAAAGTCGAGCACTCCATTGCCAGCATCGGCGATACCGTCGTTGTTTGTGTCGACGGTCAGCAGGTCTTCGCCAGGATCGAGGATACCGTTGCCGTTGATATCCTCAGAATTCAAACTGCCGTCGCCGTTAGCATCCGATTCGGCTTTGGCCTCGTTCCCGACCACTCGAGCGTTGATGATCGCTCGGTTGCGTGCTGTGATAGAGAATCCGGCACCGGTGTCGAGTACCAGATTTCCGTTCGTATCTTCCCCCGCATCAAGTACTCCGTTGCCGTTGGTATCTTCGCCAGCGTTGCCAGATGCAAGGTTGCCAACTGCAGACCCGCTGCTGGCCACAACGTTGAACTCGGTAGCCCCGAGTTCCAGATCCAACGTTCCGATGCCGTTGTTTTCAAGCAGGAAGCCGTTGACCGACTGACCACTCGTTCCCAAAAATGCGTTCGAGTAAATGCTGGTCGGATTTCCGGCGGCGATTGTACCGGTAATATTCTGCAGATTGACCGCGTTGCGATAGTTGCGGAATATGTTGTCGTGAATGCTCACGCCTTGCACGCCGCTCGCCTGGATGATCGAGTTCGACACGCCGGTCGTCGTTCGCCCGTCGAAGATGAAACCAGCGACTTCCGTATTGTCCCCGAGAATGTTGACGATACTCGTACCTGGAGCGTTGCCCGCCGTGTTACTCCACGTTGGCCGAGTTGCGGCTGGATTGAGTCCAGGAAACCGCATCGACCCCAGGGGTGTGGTCATGAGCACAATCTGCTGGTTGAGGAACTGCTCACTCAGCAACACTGAATCACCAGCCAGGTTGTACTGCCCCTCGACGCTTCCGCTGCGAACCAGTGTCAGCGTATTCGGAGCCGGGGTTGGAATACCGATGAATGTGTTGAACGGATCATCGAACGATCCCGTTCCGTTAGTCGTCGCGTTTGGATCAACAACGATCACGTTGTTGATCGCAGTTCCGGCTCCGCCGCCAGCTCCCATTGCAGGGATGGCCAACGTGGTGACAGGAACCTGAACGGTACGAACGGTTCGGTTTGTTGTGACTCGATAACGACGTTCGACTCGATCGAGGATTCTGTCGACGACTTTGCGAGGACGGAAGAATTGCTTCGGTCGTCCACCTGGCAATTGCAGAACGACAGTACCGAAGACCTGAGTTCCGAAGGCTGCGTCATCGGTGACGTTGATGCCGAGTTGCAGATCGTTGGACAGATTGACGTCAGTTCGGAAGGAAACACCGGTTGCGTCTTCAGCATCCGGAGTTTCAAAGTGATAGGCACCGACGTATGACGAGAATCCATATTTGCCGAGCAGCGGAGTCGGGCCGCCGACTTCGACGTTGAAACCGCTGTAAGCAGTTTCGATTCCCTGCATGGCCGCGGCCGTGATCGGAGTTCCCGGAACGAGCGCACCCGTCAGTTGAGTATTCAGTACGTTAGTTTCGTCGCCGAGCGCGATGTAACCGTTCGCGTGGACCGTGAACCACTTGCCGACAGACTCAAAGCTGATGCCTGCCTGGTCGTACGAGTTCTCATTCCCGTCGTCGTAGTCCCAGAAGCCGGACACACCGGTAATTCGATTTCGGAACTCATCGTACCATCGAACGCCGGCACCAACGGTCCCCGAGCCGCCGCCATCCCAGGTCGCTGTTCCGCGAGCATCCAGAAAGACCAGCGAACTGGAGTTTTCGAACGTGAATGGCAACATCACGTTGACGGCCGATTCGCCGTCGCCCGTGCTGCCAAGCCATTCGCCGATCCGATTTTCCAGTAGGAATCTCGGTCCGAGCTCGTCCTGCCAGACGGTTCGATTCGGCACGGAATAGCCTTGCGAGTTGCGAGGCGGAATGTAGTCCGGCAGGGCATAGGTCGGAACCTGTGCAACTCCGCCGTTCTGGTTCGCCGTGCTGGCGACTCCGTCTGAACCCAGTGGGTCCGGTGTCGGTGTCTGGCTGCTCACACGTGTGACGCCGTCCTGGCCAAAGGCTGAGGAAACGGCCGTCACTGCGGCTGAGGAACAGAGGAGTGCTCGAAAGAGTCTCGAACGCTTCTGGCTCTTCATCAGAAGTACCAATTCTGTGCGTGGAAAGATGGGGTACCTGTCCCCGGAGGGAACGGTTCTTCCGGTTATTCGGCCAAATCCGGACGTCTCGTTGAGTCAAACCAGGCCGCACAACCGGAATTTCCCGAAACACCACTCAGCCTTACCCATCTTCACACTCGGAGTGAGAACACATCGCCGCCTCTCACAACCTCATCTTGAGCAGATTTGCCGAATCGGATATCCACCGGCCCGCCTCCGACGGCTTCTCGATTAAAGGCCGATCGAGAATCCACACAAGAAGCTCCTGAGCTTCTCCAAAACCGCAGGCATCCCTCGTTTATGGCTGTCGAACGCTCGTCCCGGCGGAGCCCCGGTGATCGACGCTTCGTGAGGACACGTGATGAAATTGATTCTCGCACTTGTTACCGCCGTCGCACTTTTCGCGACACCTCTTTCTGCGCGCGAAGTTCCGTTTGACGCCATCGTCAGCGGCGACAGCGCTCTCGTGCGGAGCGGAGCTGGAGAAAAGGATTATTACCCGACTCAAAAGCTGACTCGTGGCGAGAAGGTACGGGTAGTTCGGGAAGGCTACGGCGGCTGGTACATGATCGAACCGCCCGAGGGCAGCCACAGTTGGATTCGTGCCGAGTTCGTGAAACGGAAGGGGCCTAACAAAGGAATCGTCACCGAAAACACGGTTGACCGAATCGGAAGCCTGCTGGACCGCAGCAACCTGAGCATCATCCACAAGGTGACCGAGGGCGAAGTCGTCACGATTCTGGACAAAGCAACCATGCGGTCGCGCAGCGGTTCGGTCGAGATGCTCAAGATCGCTCCTCCGCGCGGAGAATACCGATACATCAACCGCCGTGATGTCACGCCAGCTGACGAATACACTGAGCGGCCTGGTTTTCTGGCTTCTTCTCAAAACGACGGTCGAGCATCTGACGGGCGAGGTGCCTCGTCGCCGGATTCACCGTTCTCGGGTTCAGCCTCGACCTCGCCTTCAAGTTCAGAAGTCGCGACCGGGCCATTTGGAAACCCGATTTCAACCGGAACACTCGGATCTCCAGGCACTGGTTCCTCGGCAGCAGACTCTTCGAGTCCTCCTGCCGTTGGCAGCAGCGCCTTCGACATGAAAGCCGCGCTCGCGGACTCCGATAAGAGCAACTCGGCGGCGCCCGCTCCAGGATTTCAAACGCTCAGCAAGCTCCCCGATCAACTGCCAGGCTCGGCCCGCCAGGGAATCTCGATGCCCGGCGTCCGTTTCGAAGCTCCGCAGCCCGTCGGCCAGGCAGCGATCCCGGTCGAAGATCGAGCAGCCATTGAAAACGCCTGGCAAAACGTGATGCGAACCGATGGCCGGTTCCGGCAGATGCTCAAGCGACCGGTCAGTCAGTGGAATCTTGCTTCCTTGAAGACCTCTTACACGCAGTCCGCCGGAAAACTGACCAGCCCGTCTCTGAAGCGGCAGGTCGAGAACCGCATCGCCGCCGTCGATCGGTATCAAAAACTCTACGCCGACCAGATCGCAATCGAGCAAATCCTCTCCCAAACCGAATCCCGCGACGCCGAGATCCGCCAGTCGTACATCGCGAAATGGCATTCCGTTTCGACCACGAATCCGCCAACGACTCGAATCCTCAAACCCACCGCCATTCCCAGCCGACCTTCAGCTCCAACTCCTGCAGCACTCGCCGCTGGATCTCCAACACCGGTCGGTCCGCCCGCAAAGTTCGCTGGCGCTGGAGTCGTGCAGCGGTCTGCTCTTTCGAGGGCCGGCCTCCCGTCACACGTTCTGCTGGCTCCGGATGGTCGAGTGCTCTCGTACCTGCAGGCCGGACCGGGCATCAACCTGGACCAGCACATCGGAAAGTCAGTCGGCATCACCGGAGCACGAGGCTTCCGCCGAGAACTCAACGCCGACCTGATGATCGTCCGCGGCCTGACACCCGTGAAGCTCCAGCCGTAGTCTGGCTGTTCAATATTCCGGTCTGACCGAACGAGCTGATCTGACTTGAAACGACGTAGAGTCATGGGACTCCGTTGTTGCCTGCTCGCCTCCGCGTGTTGCCGGTGGCATCATCACCACAACCTCTTACCAGCCAACAAGTTGCCTCGCAACGCCTCGCCAGAAGACGAAGTCGATGTTGCCACGCCGCAACGTCCAACAGTCGACATTCAGAACGGCTCGACTTATCGCCAGGTTTTCGAAAATCTCGTAACCCACTTTCAAAACAACAGGTTACGGCGAGACATGGCTACTCTGTCAAAGTTTTTTAGCGCTCACTTTACGCTCTGGCATTCAGGCTGCTTTACACCCCCTGCATAACCAACGCGAGACGCTGAGAACAACAGTTAAGCCTCGCACCTCTTCAAACCTGCCACCACGAAAGAGAGCACACCATGACGAACATCTTCACAAAACTGATCAACGACGAAACTGGCTTCATTGTTTCTGCTGAGCTGATTCTGGTTGCCACCATCGCGGTCCTGGGAGTTGTCGTCGGTCTTTCAGAAATCGCCTTCGGCATCAACAACGAACTCGAAGACGTCGCTTCTGCCTTTGGCTCAGTTAATCAGTCATTTCAGACCAACGGACTCCACTCTGAAGGCAAAGCCTGCACAGCCGGCAGCCGGTACGAAGACGACAGTGACACGTGCGACAGCCAGTACGACATCGTCGGAAGCGGATATCTATCTGAGTAATTCTTCAACTGGCTGTCCCCTCGCCGTTGAGTTGCCTCTTGCTCCGCCTGTCTTGAGCGAGAGAACTCCGGCAGGGCACAGCCGAACGCTTCTCCCCCAGAGAAATGACGCTCCGAAACGACGCCGACGAACGTGACGCTGCAACCGAATTCTTCAGAGCCGACACCCTCTGAAGAATTCAACCAGACAACTGCACTGACAACGAATTTTGAGGTGAGACGCAGGTTTGGCTCGTGGCATACGAGCAGTCGGGACGAATTGTTCTCTCGTCCCGACTGCTCGCCACGAAGTCTTCCAACCAACGCTTCGAGAACCAATATCCTCCGCGTAAGCAGCTTCTGAATTCAAACCGTTGCGACACCGACGAGCGAATCCAGAAGCGAGACCTTGCAGAACAAATAGTACGGTTTGAGCGAGTTCCCCAGACTTACACAGCCGTCAATTTGATCTGCTTGTCTCAAGATGCTGGGAACCTGGACCGATCTCTCCCCGGTCCGGTTCCATTTTTTGAAACGCCTCGGCCGGCCGCCCAACCGACCGAGGCGTTTTCTTTGCGCCGCACGATCGGACAGGGTCCAAAGACGTCGATTGCAAAGCTGCCGAGTGTTCATGACACTGGCCGCTCGAATCGAGAAGCCGCTGCCGCCATCGCATGAAATCGCCCCGCGCGAACCGAAATGCTGATCGGTGGCTCCTCGTGTGTCAGGAAAAATCAAACCGGCTCTCGCCTGCTGCCTGAGCCGCCCAACGAACTGCGGAGAACTGCGGACATGCCACGCTACGACTTCAAGCGAATCGAGCCCAAATGGCAGGACTACTGGAAACAGAACGAGACCTTCAAAGTCGACTCGTTCGAAGCCGGCCGCGAGAAACTCTACGCGCTGGACATGTTTCCGTATCCGTCCGGGTCGGGTCTCCACGTCGGGCATCCGGAAGGCTACACCGCGACGGACATCGTCTGCCGGTACAGCCGGAACCAAGGTAAGCAGGTTCTGCATCCGATGGGCTGGGACGCATTCGGTCTTCCCGCCGAAGAGTACGCGATCAAAACGCAGACTCACCCGGCCGTCACGACTTACAAGAACATCGACGAGTTTCGGCGACAGCTTCAGATGCTCGGCTTCAGCTATGACTGGAGCCGCGAGTTCGCGACGACGGACGAAGATTATTACCGCTGGACTCAGTGGATCTTCCTTCAACTTTTCGACACATGGTACGACGCCGACCACGAATGGACCGGCCCGGACGGCAAGCAACGCACCGGCAAAGGCCGACCGATCTCCGAATTGCCAATCCCCGACAGCGTGCAGGCCGACGGCGAAGAAGCCGTACGCCGCTATCAGGATTCCAAACGGCTCGCCTACCAGCACGAAGCTCCGGTCAACTGGTGCCCGGCTCTCGGCACCGTTCTTGCCAACGAAGAAATCGTTGACGGCAAGAGCGAGCGTGGCAGTCATCCCGTTGAACGCTTCCCGCTTCGCCAGTGGATGCTCCGCATCACTTCCTACGGCGATCGCCTGATCAACGAGCTCGACGATCTCAACTGGTCCGAATCGATCAAGGACATGCAGCGCAACTGGATCGGTCGCTCGACCGGCGCGGAAGTCGACTTCTTCATTGGAAACGGAGAAGGCAACGCCGCCGATCAGTATGCGGCGTGGAGTGACGGTCGATCATCTGACAGTTTTTCGGACGAGCCCGGCGACGAGGCCATTCGAATTTACACAACGCGCCCTGACACACTTTTCGGCGCAACTTACATGGTCGTTGCGCCTGAGCATCCATTCGTTGATCGCCTCACGACGCCAGAACAGAAGGAAGCCGTCGACGCCTACGTGCGTGAAGCTTCGTTGAAGAGCGACCTCGACCGAACGGAACTCGCCAAGACCAAGACGGGCGTCTTCACCGGAAGCTACGCGATCAATCCGGTCAACGGAAAAGAGACTCCAATCTGGGTCGCCGATTACGTTCTCATCAGCTACGGCACGGGCGCCATCATGGCTGTGCCTGGACAGGACGAACGCGACTGGGAATTTGCCGAAGTCTTCGACATTCCAATCATTCGCACCGTTCAACCACCGGAAGACTTCGACGGCAAGGCGTACGTCGGCGACGGCCCGGCAATTAACAGTGAGTTTCTGAACGGCCTTCACATTGCCGACGCGAAAGCAAAGATTCTCGAATTCCTCGACGGTAAGGGCACGGGCAAAACGGCCATTAACTATCGACTTCGAGACTGGCTGTTCAGCCGGCAGCGGTACTGGGGCGAGCCGTTTCCGATCTGGCACGAACTCGATGCCGACGGAAACGAAACAGGCCTCATGCGCGTCGACGCGGACGATGAGCTTCCCGTCGTGCTTCCGGAAATGGAAAAGTTCAAACCGACCGGCACGCCCGAGCCAATGCTCAGCACGTCGCCGGAATCATGGCTCTACAAAACCGCCGAAGACGGCACGAAGCTCAAGCGGGAAACCAACACGATGCCACAATGGGCGGGTTCATGCTGGTACTACCTCCGCTTCGCCGATCCAAAGAACGCGGACTGCTTCCTCGATCCGGAAGTCGAGAAAAGCTGGCTTCCCGTCGACCTCTACGTCGGCGGTGCCGAGCACGCCGTGCTGCACCTTCTCTACGCAAGGTTCTGGCACAAAGTCCTCTTTGACCGAGGACACGTCAGCACGTGCGAGCCGTTCCACAAACTCGTCAACCAGGGAATGATCCTTGGCGAGGCTGACGCGGAGACCGGCAAAGCCGAAAAGATGTCTAAGAGCCGCGGCAACGTCATCAACCCCGACGACGTGGTTGATCAGTACGGTGCGGACTCATTGCGGCTTTACGAGATGTTTATGGGGCCGCTCGAGCAGGTGAAACCCTGGAGTATGAAAGGCGTCGAAGGCGTCTACCGATTCCTCGCTCGCGTCTGGCGAATGATCACCGACGAAGAAGCCGACGACGTTCGCCTCAACGCGGCCGTCCAGGAAGCAGACCTCAACCAGGACCAGGAACGGATTCTCCACAAGACGATTAAAGCCGTCACCGAGGACATTGAAAAACTCTCGTTCAACACCGCCATCAGCCGCATGATGGAATTCACGAACGAATTCAGTCCTCAGGAAGTCCGTCCAAAATCGGCGATGGAAACGTTGACGATTTTGCTCAGCCCGTTCGCGCCACACATGGCCGAAGAACTCTGGCAGTTGCTCGGCCACGACAACACGCTCGCCTTCGAGCCGTGGCCGACCTTCGACGAATCAAAAATCGCCGAAGCCGAAGTCGAAATCCCAGTCCAGGTAAACGGCAAGCTCAAAGCGAAGGTCAAAGTCCCTGCGGGAGCCGACAACCCCACCATCGAAGAAGCCGCGAAACAGAATTCAACGATCGCAGGTAACCTCGAAGGAAAAACGATCGTCAAAGTCGTCGTCGTCCCCGGACGGCTGGTGAACTTTGTGGTGAAAGGTTGAGTTCTCTAAACACCTCATCCCGACGCTCGACGTCAGAACACAATCAGTCTTGCGACCTCTAAGCCAGAATGAATCTTAAATGACAACCCGTTTTGTAATTTCGGCAGTCACATTTTGTTTATTGATCGTGCCCGGCTGCTCGAACGAACCAAAGGTGGGCGACGTCATCGGTACTGCAGAAGATCCAATCACGCTTGTCGCGGCTGACGATCCCGAAATGGCTGCAACCGTCACTAGGTCTCAAGAAACAATTGCTGAATTCATCGCCGCTCTGGAAGAACCTCCGGCAAACGCAAGCTCATTTGCGGTGAAGAAGAAGTTTGTGGAAGGCGACGAGTCCGAATTCATGTGGCTGACGGGCGTAGCCTTTGCAGATGAAACGTTTACCGGAACGCTGGATAACGACCCTAACATGGTTACGAATGCGAAAATCGGCGAGCAGTATTCGGTAACGGTCGACGAAGTTCAGGACTGGCTCTACTTCGAAGGCGACGAGATGAAGGGTGGATACTCAGTCAAACTTCTGCAGCAACGATTCGAGGAGAATTGACCGCGGTCGCTCTGAAGCAAATCTGTTGAAAAATGGATTTTCGCCTATTTCCTGGCGAAGATTCTGGATCGACAGACGAATGATGGACCGGAGGTAATCATGGGAAAAACTCACAGCATTCTGATTGGCTATCTGGCCTGGATTTTCGGTTTCACCGGGGCTCACCGCTTTTATTACGGGCGACCAATCAGCGGTACAATCTACTTTTTCACGTTTGGCCTGTTTTGCATCGGTTGGTTCGTCGACCTCTTTCTGATTCCGTCGATGAATGAAAGCTGCGATCAGCGATACGAACCGGGCGAGGTGAATTACGACGTCGCCTGGATTCTTCTGGCGTGGCTGGGAGCTTTCGGTGTCGACCGCTTTTATCTCGGCAAAGTCGGCACGGGAATCATCGAACTCTCGCTGGCACTTCTAGTTCCCTGGACAATGGGGCTCTCGGCAATTCCACTTGCTCTGTTCCAGCTTTACGACTTGTGGACAATGAACGAGCAGATCAGCGAAGTTAATCGCCGGATCGCTTATACTCGCCAAGCGGCGTGAACCTGTTGAGCTGGCGATGGCTCATTGGTTTGCAATTCCGTCGCTGTTGACAGCCTCGTCCACTCTCAGCTCAGAACTCGCAAAGATGGCCGGCAAGAAAAGTAAGAAGAAGAAAAAGCAGGACGACGATCCGAACTCGAAGCACGTCTGTACGAATCGTAAGGCGAGACACGAGTACGATATTGTCGACGAACTTGAATGCGGCATCGCGCTGCTCGGCAGCGAAGTGAAGAGTATTCGCAACGCGAAGATTTCGATCGAAGAGGCCTACGGGCGAGTTCGCGACGGAGAGCTGTGGCTCGTCGGAGCCAACATCAACGAGTACCCGCAAGCCAACCTGATGAATCACGAGCCGAAACGAACTCGGAAGCTGCTCGTTCATAAGCGCGAGCTTCACAAGTTCGCGGAAAGCGCCGAGCAGCAAGGCTTCACGCTCGTCCCGCTGGATGTTTACTTCTCAAAAGGTCGCATCAAAGTTCGCATCGGTCTGGCGAAAGGCCGCAACCTTTACGACAAGCGGCAGAAGCTCAAAGGCACGACGGATCGCAAAGAGATCCGTCAGGCAATGCTGAAGCACCAGTAGTCGACGAACGGGTAATCCTCGCGGCCACTGCGTGAATTTTCTCTTTAAACAGGAGTCAGCAGAGATAACAGAGTCTGGATTCGAATCCTGCCTCTGCTCTCTCCGTTTTCTCCTGTTCAGAACTTGTTTCAGTTGAACGCTCGGACGAGAAATCCACCAGGCAGGCGTTTGACCATTCGCTTCATCTCAAGCACTGTCAGTGTTGCGAGAACTCTGGATGAGCCGATTTCAGCGGCGCGGATAATCTCGTCAAGGTGCTGAGGTTCGGAAGTGACCAGGTCGAGAATCTCGCGCTGCTGTGTACTCAGTGTGAGTTCGCGAGGACTGCGAACTTCCTGTTGCTCCTCGGTCTGGACAGGTTCGACAAGCGGGCCAAGTGCTTCGATCACGTCATCGACGTTGCGGATCAAGGTGGCGCCGTCGCGGATCAGATCGTTGCAGCCGTCACTCGCAAAACTGTCAATGCGGCCAGGGATCGCCATGACTTCTCTGCCCTGCTCCATCGCGTGGCGGGCCGTGTGAAGTGCTCCGCTTTTTCGGTTCGCTTCGATGATGATCACGCCGAGCGACAAGCCGCTGATGATTCGGTTACGTTGTGGAAAGATGCCTGAAGTCGGTTGTTGATCAAGCCGCGACTCACAAACCACAGCGCCGTTCTGCGAGACCTGTTCGGCAAGCTCAACGTGCTCGGGCGGGTACACATGATTCAGACCTGTAGCTGACACGGCGATTGTTCGGCCTCCGCCTGCGAGAGCTCCGCGATGCGCGGCCGCATCGATGCCTCTTGCCAAACCGCTGACAACCGTGATCCCGGCCATCGCCAGGGCTCGACCGAACTTCTCCGCCTGCTGAGTCCCGTACAGAGTGCAACGGCGTGAACCGACGATGCCAACGGCGAGGTTGTCCTGGGGCTTCAGCTGGCCGCGACAGTAGAGAATGAGCGGAGCGTCGCAGACTTCGGTCAGGTTCTCAGGATATTCATCCGTGCTCATTCTCAACAGCCGATAACCACTCTGCTGGCACGTCCGAACTTCCGTGTCAGCGTTGTCCGAGGTCCGCGCCGCATGGATCAGTCGAGCAAGCTTCGGACCGACTCCGGAAACTCGCTCTAACTCTGTCAGAGAAGCAGCAAAGATCGATTCCGGATCACCGAAGTAGTCCAACAGGGACCGCTGATGCCTGGGGCCGATGCCCGGAACGAGGTTCAGGCGGATTGCCGTAACCAGTTCTGAATCTAATTCGGAAGATTTTTCGCTGTCGGAATCCTGCTCCGAGTCGTTCTGAAAGTCGCTCAAGATTGCTCGCCCGCCTGATGAGAAGTGAACTTTTGAGCGGCAATTCTAGCCATAAGCCGACGAAGGCGTCTCCGCATCGCAGCAGTCCTTACAGAACATTTCGGAACAAAATCGCAAATCCTGTCAATACGCATGACGGGAAAATCGGAGAAAGCCGTATTGACCATGTTTTGGTGTTGAAATAGCATCGCGCGCATCCGTAGGTTGGCATCGACTGTTATTTGAAATGATTTCATCGTGAGATGTGTCAGATTTCGGTCGGTTCTTTCCATCAAATCTCTCCACAACTCTTCAAAACTGGAAGTCAGTTTGAGTCTGCTCGCAGGACGTGACGTCTCATGAGACTTCGACAATCCGGTGCATCCTGGATTGTCCACGCCCCGGCAAAACTCAATCTGTTTCTTGAGGTTCTTGGCAAGCGGGCGGATGGTTTCCACGAGCTGGAAACGCTCATGGTTTCAGTCAACCTGTTCGACACTCTCGTATTCAGACAGGAGTCTTCAACACAGATTTCACTACGTTGTCACTACTCGGGTTGTGTTTCGCGAAAGGTTGCCGCTGACAATGCTTCGGCATCGGATGAGGTCCCTGACGGGCAGGACAATCTGGCAGTGAAGGCCGCGGAGCTGCTGAAGAAAAAGACGGGTGCCGACAAGGGCATTCATATCGAACTCTTCAAGCGGATTCCGGCCGAAGCGGGGCTGGCCGGAGGATCCAGCGATGCCGCCGCCGTTCTTCTCGCTCTCAACCGAATCTGGCAACTCGGATTGAGTCGCGACGAGCTGCAAAGGTATGCATCCGAACTCGGAAGCGACGTCGCCTTCTTCCTCTCCAAATCTCCCGCTGCTCTCTGTCAGGGGCGAGGCGAAATTATTCGTCCGCTTAAGAATGCTCCCCGTCTTCACTTCGTCATTGTCAAACCTGACAGTGGACTTTCGACGGCCGCCGTTTTTAAACAGTGCCGTCCGGAAGCGAAGCCTCGAGGAGCAGCAAAACTCGCAGAGTATTTACAACGTGGCGACCTGACGAATGTGGGCCAGCATTTATTCAATTCACTCCAGGCTCCGGCAGAAACGCTGAACCCGGACGTGAGTCGACTGATCAAAGAATTTGGCAGGCATCCATTTGTTGGGCACATGATGAGTGGTAGTGGAACTTCCTGTTTTGGTGTCTGTCGACACCGTGACGAGGCCAGGATGGCCGCTGCCCGGCTGAAGGCACTACGCCTTGGTCGTGTCTTTGTGGGGGAAACCTCATTCTGACGCGGCATGTTTCAGGAGGGACATCTGTGGATATTTCAGAAGTCAGAATCAAGCTCATGGACGATCCCAACGATCGTCTCCAGGGATTTTGTTCGATCACCTTTGACAAGTGCTTTGTCATCCGCGATCTGAAAATCATCCGAGGCATGAAGGGTTCCTTCGTGGCGATGCCCAGCCGCAAGCTGACGGATCGCTGCCCGAAGTGCGGCACGAAAAATCAGCTTCGAGCTCACTTCTGCAACGACTGCGGAGTCGAGCTGCACGAAGATCGAGCCATCAAAGACGACGCTGGCCGTGCAAAGCTCTACGCCGACATCGCGCACCCGATTAACTCGGGCTGCCGCGACATGATCCAGCGAAAAGTGCTGGAAGCATTCGAGAAAGAAATCGTCCTCGCCCAGAAGCCGGGCTACCGATGCTCGTACGACGACTACGGCGAAGACCGCATCGCGGGCCTGAAGCATCCGCAGGAAACTGCAGCTCCAGCTCCGGACGCCCCTGCCGAATCAACAGAAACTCCGGCAGCGGCTGCTCCAACCATCGACGGAAAAACCATCCGCATCGACGGCCCAGACGGCTCACACCGCCGCATCGAACCAGCTCAGCCAGACGTCACCCGCCCACACCACATGGACGCTCCCGACCGAGCACCATCCGTTACGTCCGACGGGCAAGCCGAAGACGGTTTTGGCGCGGGAGTTGAGTAAGAGAATGCCCATTGGTCGCGGTACGTTCGTCGCTCGTGATCACAGCAACGCCCGCAGCCGAGAACCTGACAGTAAACAACGTTTCGCGGTGAAGTGCACTGCAATCCTGCTCGCGAGTCTGCACGGGCTCTTTGGACTCTTCGTTGCTGTCGTCGCCCATGTTGGCGACCCGATGGTTGGAACCATTTGTGCGGCACTTGGAATGTTCGCTGTTCTTCTAACTTACAAAATATCGCGGTTACTACATCAGATCCTTCAGATCATCGCGCTGCTGATTACATTCGTCGCCACACTTATCGCGAATGCATTTCTCGCAGAAGCGTTGGCTTAAGTGTGATTGAAATTTGACGATACCGAGTTCCGTTGCCACGGAGTAACCGTCGAGAACGAGTGGCGTTACGTGTCCGAAACTCTTGAAATCATTTTTGTTCGGACGTGTTGGCAATACACGCCGGAAGACGGTCAGTGGTTCACGGCGGCCTACCACTGGTTCAACATTGCGGAAGGCTGCGCGTGGGTGGCTTGTGCCAGCTTGGTATTTCGTCGATTCCAGACTCACCGCAAATCGCCTTCGGAGATCTGCTACGCGATCGCGTTTCTGGCGTTTGCGGTCACCGACTTTGCCGAAGCCTGGGAACAGTCTTCGTGGCTCATCTGGCTTAAACTGTTGAATCTGATCGTCCTGTTTCAACTTCGCCGAACGATCATGTCTCGGTACTATCCGGCAGCGAAACTTTATTGACCTTACTTCAGCTAACGCTGAAATCGGCTTGCTGGTTATCATCTTGCTCCAGCCATCGACCAACTTCTCATTCAATGCGACTTTGTTTTCCGAACGCCTCGCGAGCTTCTTATGAGCCGCCCTCGTCAATCGCGTGCTGCCGGCAGTAGTTCCGTCCCGTTCCTTGTGTTGGACGAAAACCGTCTGGCGTGGACGGCGGTTGAGTCGCTCGGCCAGGACGATGACTCCACGCTTGCTCCGGATCCAACGCTCATCTACGGGCCGTCGGGTTGTGGCAAGTCTCACCTTTGCGATCTGCTTGCAAGAGCGCACGAGGATTCGGCGAAGATTGTTCCTTCGTCTGAATTCGTTGCGCAGGTCACCAGAAACTATAAAGCGGCAAACACCTTTGACCCGGTCAGCGAATACTCGCCGTTGAAACTGTTGATTCTCGAAGACGTTCAGCACGTTTGCCGGCACCAGTCTGCACAGAGAGTCCTTGCGACGCTGATGGACGAACTTCGTCGGTCGGAAACCAAGGTCGTCAGCACTGCAAACCAGCCGCCGGCCGAACTCAAAGGACTGATCCCTCGACTCGCCAATCGATTCCGAGGTGGGCTGTGCGTCGCAGTTCGAATTCCCGGTCCAGCCTCACGAGTCAAACTACTAAGCCACTTCTGCAGCCACTTGCAGATCGCGATTCCGCAACCAGTCATCCGGTTATTCGCAAACGAGCTGTCTGTTTCGCCGAGAGAATTGCTGGGATTGCTCCTTCGGTTCGACGACCTGGCGACTCAGCAAAAGACCATGCCGAATGCGAACCTGGCAAGAGCATTCCTTAAACATGAGATCGCTCCTGCCACGGTCGGAGTTGAGGACATCGCCAAGGCGGTCGCCCGCCAGTTCGGAGTCCGGCTGGCCGACATGCGATCTCAAGCTCGCGACCATGCCGTCGCTGTGCCCAGACAGTGCGCAATGTTTCTCTCAAGAGAATTGACAGGGGATCACTACTCGAAAATCGGAGAGTACTTCGGCGGCAGAAGTCACAGTACAGTCCTGCACGCCTGCAACCGAATTCGCCAGCAGCTCGACAACGACGCCGGATTAAGACAGCAGCTCAAACGTGCACGGCAGATGCTGAGAAGCGTGTAGTCACGCGGCACTTCCTGAACGAACCCTGAGTTGGCAACAGGTGTCGCCATCAGAGCTTCTTTGACCACGAAAAAGTATTCCCTAAACTTCGGTCAGTGCTCAGTTTTTGCGATAGAATCAAGTATCGTCGACGAATTCGAATCGCACGCTCACCACAGATTAGCCCACGGACCCTTCGCCTATGGCCCGCGCACAGCTCACTCGACACGAAGAAGGCCTCATCGCCGCGGCTCAGTCGCTGGCTGATCAGGAGGGAGCTTCTGCTGTCGTCATGCTGTCCGAGCGTTCTTACAACTTTCGTGAAGTCCAGAACGGATTGGGGGAGCTTCGTCTGGTAGTTGCCTCTGACAAAGAAGACGTCATCGAGACAGCAAAGAAGGACGACGTTAATTTCGTCCCGCTTCTGGAAGAACCTGAAACCAGGCAGCTTCAGTTGATCTCGGCACTTCTTGAAGCGATCGCCGACGAGCTGATCAAAAGTGGTGACACGGTCGTCACGCTCTACGCAGCCTACGAACACGAAGTCATCGACACGCTCAGCGTGATCGACATGTCAGAACATCTGACGAAGCTGACGTCACGAGATCTGCAACGACTCGAAACAACCGTCCCGCTCGAAACTCTGCGGCTCGTCGTCAACCTCGCCGCCGAAATCGGAAAAGAAGGCCGCGAAGGCAAGGCTGTCGGAGCACTCTTCGTCGTCGGCAACCATCGCAAGGTCTTGAAGCAGTCGCACGAACAAATTCACGATCCCTTCAAAGGTTACAATAAGAAGGAACGCGAACTTCGACTGGCCCGTGTCCGGGAAAGCGTCAAAGAACTTGCCCAGATCGACGGCGCGTTTGTGATCTCAGCAGAAGGCCACGTCGAAGCCGCTGGCCGAATTCTCGATGCTCCCGCTGAAGGTCTGACTTTGTCAAAAGGGCTCGGAGCCAGGCATTGGGCGGCCGCCGCGATTTCGAAAACGACCGAAGCCATCGCGATCGCCGTGTCAGAGTCAACGGGCACCGTTCGTATTTTCAAAGACGGTGTCGTCGTGCTCAGAATCGAGCCGATTGAACGAGCGATGAAGTGGAGCGACCAGGAGCAGGACGGCGATATCACGTCGGGGTAAGTGAAGCCCCACCAGCGTGACGCCAGACTGAGTCGATCCAGCAGGACGACGTTCGCAATTCCAGCACCGAAGTGTTTCGGCAATCGCTCGATCATTCGCCAATCGCTGCGTGAAGGCCGGCGAACCATTCGCAATGTTCGAACGATTCAGGAATCGTCGTCGGATCAACCCATCCGTCATCGAGCCTCACAATTCCGTGATTTCCAAAAACTGTCAACGCTGTCTGCGGCGTCGATTCGGACACGAGTGAAATCATCAACGTCCGACCTCGCTGATCAGAACCCAGCACGTTGAGTGTTCGACCTGTCGTATGGCGACGAATTCGCCAGGTCGGCGACTTTAGTTCCAACGCGACATCCGCGATGGCGACCGCGGCGGGGAGCATCGTGACTAAAACGTCGGCATGCCCTGAGAATTCCCAGTGAAGCCGCACATTGACTGGAGTGCCAAGGCGGCCAGTCTCAAGTACAGCACTGATCGCATCGTAGAGTTCCGAATAGGTGATCCGGGAACAACCTTGCGAAAATGAACGGACGGAAGCGTCGACTGTTTCGTGACTCATGGGGGGACTCGTTAAAGTTCTGCCTCGTCGAAATCGTTCGCTCATTCAGCCGCACACATCCAGAAATCCGATCTCCGAGGCGACGCATTGTCCGCAGACAACCTGCCACCATTCAATCCTCACCCACTGCTTCGAGGCGGGCATCGCCAGACGCTGTTCGCGTATTTTATCCGTGGCCGTGCACCAAGATACTCAGCCGTCTGCCATCGCGTCGACCTTCCCGACGGAGATGTCCTCATGTTGCACGACGACTGCCCGCCCAACTGGGGTCCGGGCAGCCCGTTCGTCGTCCTGATGCACGGGCTCGGAGGCTGCCACGGTAGCGCGTACATCCAGAGAATCGCTCAAAAACTGACAACGTTCGGAGTTCGAACGTTTCGACTCGACCATCGCGGCGCAGGAGCCAGCGCAAAGCTTTCGAAGCAACCGTACCACGCAGGCCGATCCGAGGATGTGCGGGAAGCATTTCAGGCAGCGAGTCAGCTTTGCCCTGGTTCGCTGGGAGCACTCGCGGGGTTTTCCTTGAGCGGGAATATGCTGGTTAAGATGCTCGGCGAAAACGGCCGCATGGGATACTCACCGGAGTACCTTGCCTGCGCTGTCGCTGTTAATCCGCCTATCGATCTCGGCCTGTGTTCCGAGGCTTTGCGGAGGTCTGACAATCGGTTCTACGATCGCTACTTCACAAAAATGCTCGTCCCACAAGTTCAAGAACGAATCGAAACGTTCGCCGATGCTCCACGGCCCGACTCAGGCTGGGCCCCGGAAACGCTGCGGGACTTCGACGAGACTTACACAGCGTTGGTCTCCGGCTTCGAGAGCCTGCAGGACTACTACGACCGCAGCAGCGGTGCTCAGTTTGTGGAGTCAATCGAAACGCCAACGTTCATCCTAACCGGACGCGACGACCCGCTGATTCCGGCCAGCTCGTTCGAGCAGCTTCCCAGCGTCCCGTCCGTCAGCGTCCACATCGCTGAGCACGGTGGGCACCTCGGATACGTTGCCGGCAAGACTTCCGACCCCGATCGACGTTGGATGGACTGGCGAGTTATCGAATGGCTGGCGCAGCATCTTCGATTCTCAACCAGCCATACGTAGGTTGAGCACCACCGACCAAGCGAGCTCTGCGGTGAACAGTGCCCACACTGCAACGATTCTCGACCCGAGATTCCCGAAACGACTACTTGTTCTTCTTCGCCCAAGAATCTCGCAGCGTTGCCGTTCTATTGAACGCCAGCATCTCAGGCGTT
Source organism: uncultured Planctomycetaceae bacterium (assembly GCA_943787265.1). GTDB lineage: Bacteria > Planctomycetota > Planctomycetia > Planctomycetales > Planctomycetaceae > JABMPE01. Next base: position 268,176 of record CALSLT010000006.1, read on the forward strand.
GAATCCTGATCAACGCAGAAGTAGCCGTTCCGCTCGAACTGGACTTGAGTACCAGGTTCGGCCGATGCCAACGAAGGCTCAAGCTTGGCGTCGGAAAGAATCTCCAGTGATTCTGGATTCAGACCATCTTTCCAGTCCTGCCCTTCCGGAACGTCACCCGGCGACTCTTGCCCGAACAGGCGATCGTACAGTCGAACCTCGGCGTCGACGGCATGCTTCGCACTCACCCAGTGAATGGTGCCTTTCACTTTCCGGCCGTCTGGAGCGTTGCCGCCTTTGGATTCGGGATCGTAACTGCACCGAACTTCGATCACGTTGCCATCGTCGTCTTTTACGACGTCGGTGCAAGTAACCAGGTAGGCATATCTCAGCCGCACTTCTCGACCTACCGATAGTCGGAAGAATTTTCGCGGTGCATCTTCCAGAAAATCATTCTGCTCAACATAAACTTCGCGGGAGAACGGCACGATCCGTTTACCGAAACTTTCGTCGGCTGGATGATTGGCAGCTTCGAGTTCGTCAACCTGATCCTCAGGGTAATTTTCAATGACGACTTTTAGCGGCCGCAATACCCCCATCACTCTCGGAGCTTTCGAATTGAGGTCGTCGCGGATCGCCTGCTCTAGCCACGACAGATCGACGACGCTGTTCATTCGGGCAACTCCGATGCGTTCGCAGAAAGCTCGGATGGATTCCGGAGTAAAACCACGCCGTCGCAAACCGGAAATTGTCGGCATACGAGGATCGTCCCAACCGCTGACCAGCTTGTGTTCGACAAGTTCGAGCAGTTTCCGTTTGCTCATCACCGTGTAGTTCAGGCTGAGCCTTGCGAACTCAATCTGCTGCGGATGATGCAGGCCCAGCTTCTCGATAAACCAGTCGTAAAGCGCGCGGTGTGTTTCGAATTCGAGCGTACAGATTGAGTGAGTAATTCCTTCGAGCGAATCACACTGCCCGTGAGTCCAGTCGTACATCGGGTAGATGCACCATTGGTCGCCAGTTCGATGGTGATGCGCATGCCGAATTCGGTAGAGCAGCGGATCCCGCATCAGCATGTTCGGATGAGCCATGTCGATCTTCGCTCGAAGAACGTGATCTCCGTCTTCGAACTCACCAGCCCTCATTCGACGAAACAGATCGAGGTTCTCTTCGACAGTCCGCGAGCGGTCGCGACTGTCGGTGCCCGGCTCAGTGACGGTGCCGCGGTTGGCGCGCATCTCGTCGACATTCTGGCTGTCGACGTAGGCCAACCCTTCCTGAATGAGCCGCTCGGCAAACTGATACAGATCTTCGAAGCGGTCGGACGAGAAGTGCAGCCGGTCTTCCCAGTCGAAACCCAGCCACTTCACATCTTCCTGAATTGAGTCGACGTATTCGACGTCCTCTTTCGTCGGATTTGTATCGTCAAATCGAAGGTTGCACTGGCCGTCGTAGCGAGTCGCCAGCCCGAAATTCAGGCAAATCGATTTCGCATGGCCGATGTGAAGATACCCGTTCGGCTCCGGCGGAAATCGAGTATGGACGCGACCGTCGTTCTTACCTGCCACGCGGTCGGCCTCAATAATCTGCTCGATGAAGTTGAGCGAGCGCGTTTCTTCTGCGGTCTCGTCGCCAGATTTGCTTGCCGAACTTTCGTCGGAACCGCTCTTGGGCTGAGGTTCCATGTCGATTTTCTCCGTCTGCGCACGCGGGGCGTGTTCATTGTGGACTGGGTTTGACGTTAGCCGTCGATCAGCGTGTTCGCCGCCCTGAAATAATCATTCGTTGGCTGCGCGCGAAAAGAAGCCAGGGCCACAAGTGCAACCCCAGCTTTCTTTGTGTGATCTCTGGATGTTTGAGCATTCGCTGCCGCAACATAAATCGCAGAAGCAGATCCGCAGGGCTGACTGAATCAGGCCTGTGCGGCGTCCTCAAACGAGATAAATGGACTCAATTTCCTCGCTTTAGCGAAGATTTCGTCCTTTTCATCCTGTGACTTGGCGGTGTCGAACTTAGCACGCAGCTTCTTAAGCTTGGCTCGTCGAGTGCGACGCCGGGCGATCTCTCGATCCCGTTCTACGCGTCCCATGTGCAAACCCTTACGAATAAGACAGTTAACGCCCATTTTGTGGGCAGATTTTGTATCAAGTGAGCGAGGAACACTAACAGCCTGCTCGGTCGCGGTCAACCAGCGATTTGCCGGCATCTCCCTCCGAAGCTGGGGTCGCCCCCCTAATCCAAGCGGACATGACGCGAGTTTCGCCGCAGAAGGTAGTGACAAGACCTACAGTCAAGTTGAGATGTCCGAAGCTGTGGATTTGTCTGATCGTCTTTCTGGCCCCAACTCATGAGCTCATCGCTGTCACTTCCCGGAACTGAGCATCACGAATCCCGCGTCCTCATGCGGGCCATCGCCATGTCATGTGGAGTGGTGCTGGTCGGAACCGCCGGCTTCATGCTCATTATGCCTAAGTGGACGCTGTGGAGGGCTCTGTACTTCACGCTGATCACGATCACGACAGTCGGTTTTGGGGATGAAGGCATCTCTGAGGCTGGTCAAAAGTTTGCAGCACTACTCCTTGTAATTGGGATCGGAACTGCCACATGGACTTTGTTAATGGTCGTCCAGTACGCAGTGAGTTATCAATTCGATTGGCAACGGCGGATGAAAAAAATGATCAAGACAACCAGCGATCACATTGTTGTCTGCGGATTCGGACGCATCGGCAGAACGATCTGCGAAGAACTCGCCGAGTCCAGCGTTCCCTGCGTCGTCATCGATCGTGACGAAGATCGTATCGCTGAAGCCGTCGCCAGTGGCTACCTGGCGATCATTGGCGACACAACAAACGAACAGATACTTCGCGATGCTGGCCTGGAGCGAGCTCGCGGAATTGTCTGCGTGACAAGCTCTGATGCCGAAAATGTTTTCATCACGCTCACGGCTCGAGAATTGAACCCCGACATCATGATCGCCAGCCGTGCGAATGCCGAATCATCGGCTCGCCGAATGGAACATGCCGGAGCGTCGCTTGTCGTCTCGCCGTTTCTGACTGCGGGAGTCGACCTCGCACGAGCGATCGTGAAGCCGCACCTCGCCGAGCTTCTCAGAAACTCGCAGCGTTCCGACGGCGATTTTGCGTTGTCTGAAGTGCGAGTCGAATCCGGATCGAAACTGGAAGGTCAAACACCGAGGAGCTACGGCCAGGAAGAGGATTGCATTTCGTTTATCGCAATTAAGCGAGAAGGCGAAGGAACGATTTACCGACCAGGTGGCCAGGAAACGTTCCGGCCACACGACATCATCATCGCGGCAGGTGTCCCGGACGCTCTTGCACGAATGTCGAAGACAGCTCGCCCACTGAAAGCGAAGCAGCAACTCGCGCACGCGTAGAGCGACTGACTTTCGTCGACTGTCTGCCCTTACTCGATACTGAAGCGAGCGGCCATCGGCATCCGACGCCCCGTGCCGAACGCTCGGGCTGAGAGCTTGATCCCCGGCGGCATCTGACGTCGCTTGAATTCGTTGCGGTCGAGTCGTGACGCAACCCAGGCAACTGTTTCGGCCGGAAAGTGCTGCGACACTGTGGCGACTGATTCTTCGTGTTCGATCAACCGTTCGAGAATTCCGTCAAGAATCGGGTACGGCGGAAGCGTGTCCTGATCGACCTGATCCGGAGCCAGCTCGGCGCTGGGCGGTTTGCCGATCGTGCTTTCCGGGATGACTTCGCGTTTCTCACGCACGTCGTTGATGAATCGCGAAATCCCATAGACATCCTTCTTGAAGATGTCGCTCAGTACGGCGAAACCGCCGCACATATCTCCGTAAAGCGTGCAGTAGCCGACAGCGAGTTCGCTCTTGTTACCCGTCGCAAGAGCGATCCAACCGTGCCGGTTGCTTCGAGTCATGACGATGCCACCGCGAATTCTCGCCTGCAGATTCTGGTCAGCCAATCCGCCCGGCTGAGAAAGCAAATCCTCACCGATGACGGTCGTTTGCTCATATGCCGTGTGCATGGCATCAATCGGAATTTCTTCGTAGTCGACGCCCAGTGTCTCAGTCAAATGCCGAGCATCGTCCACGCTGTGCGAACTGCTGTAGCGACTCGGCATGGCAATGCCATGAACGTGTTTCGTGCCGACGGCTTCCGCCGCAACGTAGCAAGCCAGCGCGCTGTCGATTCCCCCGCTCAGCCCAAGTACACAATCAGTGAAACCGCACTTCTTAACGTAGTCGCGAAGACCAAGAATCAACGCTTCCAGCGTTTCCTGATCATCGCCGCCTGGATTTTTCTTGTCCGCTGATCGCTCAGAAGAAACCGCAGTCAGTGGTAATTCAACAATGCGTGACTCCGAACAGAAAGCTCCAAGCTGCTCGCACACCTCGCCAGCTTCGTTAACGCAGAAACTGTTTCCATCGAAAACAAGGTCGTCGTTTCCACCGACCTGATTCACGAACAGAAACGGTTTGCGATGCTTTGCCACATGCTGCTGAATCAGTTCCTGACGTCGATTGTGTTTATGTTTTTCGAAGGGACTCGCTGACAGATTCACAAAGACATCGACACCGGAATCGGCCAATCTTGCAACTGGATCGGACGACGAGGTCGGGTCGTCGCGATATGACGTCGAGGAATGTCCCCACCAGGCGTCCTCACAAATGTGAATCCCCAGCTTAAGCCCACGAAATTCAACCGGCTGAATGTTGTCGGCAGGGCGAAAGTAACGGCGTTCATCAAAGACGTCGTAATTTGGCAATAGCGATTTGTGCACGGTTGCCGCGACTTTTCCGTCACACAGCAGACTGGCTCCGTTAGCAATTTGATCACCAGGCACGTCGTGACGAGTCGGATGCCCCAGCACGACGCCGACGTGCTGCGGCAGGGATGCGGCCAGTTCGTCAACAGCGAGATCGCAAGCGTCAACAAAACCCTCTCGAAGCAGCAGGTCACGCGGTGGGTAACCGCTAAGAACCAGCTCGGACAGAACCACCAATTCGGCGCCACTGTCTGCAGCCAATCGGACAGCATCCCGAACAAGCTCCGAATTCCCTCGAACATCCCCAACCGTCGGGTTGAGCTGTACCAGTGCCGTCTTCACTGAATAGTCCTCAAGCGATTTCGATCAACCGAGCGTGCCGATCACGCTCCTGGAGCGGTATCAGACAATGGTTGATCGCCAGATGCCAGCGAGCCGCTGAGGATCATTTAGAGTAGCTGTTCGCGGCAGATTCCAGATCGACGTGACTCAGAAACCGTTCAACGCAGACAGAGCCAGCAAGACTGATGTATCGATCGTCAGACTGGCGTCGTCGGTCTCGCCCAAGTCCGGGTCTTCCAGCGTGTCCAACCCCTGGCCCCCGTTGAACAGGTCGAAGCCACTTTCGCCGTTCATCGTGTCATCGCCATCCTCGCCGAACATCACATCGGCACCGGGACCTCCGGACAGCGAATCGTTGCCGTCGCCCCCAAGCAGCGTGTCATTTCCGTCCGAACCCGAAACCGTATCATCACCATCGTTGCCGTTGATGATGTCGTTGCCGCTGCCGCCATCGACGGAGTCATCCCCGTCGCCCGCGTCGACGACATCGTTGCCTGAGTCGGCTCGAATCAGGTCGTCGCCGTCCTCACCTTTCAGCAGGTCGTTTCCAGAATTGCCGCGCAGAGTGTCATCACCTGTCCCGCCTGCGAGCGAATCATTGCCCGCTCCGCCAAGCAACGCATCATTGTCTGCACCGCCGTCGGCCAGATCGTCGCCACTCTGGCCGTTGATAATGTCCGCTCCGAAGCCGCCGATTCCGGTATCGTCACCTGTGCCGCCGAGCAATGTATCATTGCCAAAGCTTCCGATCAGGCTGTCGTTACCGTCTCCACCGTCGATCGAATCGTTGCCCAGATCGCCGGCCAGGAAATCGTTTCCGCCGCCGCCCTGAATGATGTCGTCACCAACTCCGCCATCGACACTGTCATCGCCATCTCCAGCGACGACTGAATCAGCGCCGTCACCACCGAGGATCGTGTCTCGGCCAAAACTCCCCAGCAGAGTGTCGTCCCCAACGTCGCCGGTGATGCGAAGTCGGACCGCTCCGATTTGCGAGGCCGACGCATCAACAAAGTCGTCTCCGTCATTGCCTTCCACGTTGAGAATCAGCGGCCGAACATTAGTCAGTGACTGAATCGTGACTGTGTCGTTGCCATCATTCCCCTGAATGTCGACCTCAGAAACGGAATTGCTGGCCGTAATCGAAGCGCCGCCCTCGGTCACTCGCAACAGGCTGTTCGTGCTATCTACGATGAAGTTGTCAGCTCCAGCGTCTCCAATCGCCAGGATTCGAAGCAGCCCAGTTGAAACTTCAACTACGTCATCACCGCTGCCGATTCCGGACCACTCGATAATTCCAACACCCGGACCTTTCCCGATTACATCGTTGCCGGACTGACCGTTCATCGTATCGGTGCCGTCGCCGCCGTTCAGTGAATCGCTCCCATCGCCGCCAAGCAAAGAATCATCGCCGCCCTGCCCCGACAGGATATCGTTTCCGAAGCCGCCGTTAAGCAGATCGTCCCCTGTTGCACCGACCAGCGTGTCGTCTCCTGCATCGCCAATCAGCGTGTCGTCAGCCGTGGCTCCGGGAACACCTGGATCGTCGTTCGTAATTGTGAATTCACCCTGCGAATCGGCGACCACCACTCCGAACGGATTGACCAGATTCAGAAAGAAACTCTCGGTGGCTTCGCTTCTTGTGTCTCCAAGAATTTCGACCGTGACCGTTCGCGACAGGTTTGCGGCATCGAAGAATAGCGGCCCGGACGAAAGCAGATTGAAATCTTCGCCAGCACGAGCCGTCCCATCCTGAGTCGCGATATCAACTGCGACCGTACCAACCGGAGCTTCCGAGATGCTGACCGTAAACGTCGCCGTCGTCGTGCCACTATTACCTTCCGAAATTGCAACGTCGTCAACGCTCAGCACAGGCCCCGGAAGGCCACCGTCATCGTCGACAATGATGACCTGTCCCTGGGCGTCACCGATCAAAGCATTCTGAACGTTAGTCAGATTGACGACGAAGTTTTCACTCGGTTCTGTCAACGCATCGCCATTGATTGGGATCAGTATTTGACGCGTCGTCTGGCCCTGCTGAAACGTCACGGTCCCGGAGACTCCTGAATAGTCAACGCCGTCGTTCGCAAGGACGTCTGCCGTCGAGTAGTCGACCGTCACCGTACTCGCAGCCGGCGATGACAACTGAACGGTCACACTTGCAGCATTCACAGCGACGCCGCTGTTGAGAAATACCGACGAGGCCGTCGAACTCTGGCCTCGTGCGCCGGCAACGTCCGGATCGCCGTCATTGTCAAAGTCAGCAATCGCAAGGTCTGTTCCAAACGCGTTCGCAGGATCGGCGAATTCAAATGCCGAGTTGAACGTTCCGGTACCATCGTTCACGTAAAGTTCAAGTCGCGAAGAAAAGGCAATATTGACGATATCGTTGTCGCCGTCGTTGTCAAAATCTGCGATTCCAACATCGTTCGCGGCCTGAAAAAAAGCAGGCCCAGAAAACGACGACTGCGCAGCAAATGTCCCGTTGCCATTACCCGCCGCTACGGAGATCCCTCCAGCAACTCCCGCCACAATATCCAGGTTGCCATCGCCGTTCACATCACCGGTTGTGACGGAACTTGGAGCGCCGCCAACAGTCACCGTGCCAATATTAGAGAAACTTCCGCTGCCGTTGTTTTGCAGCACGACGATGTCCGACTGGAAGAAATCCTTCGAGACGAGCAAGTCGAGGTCACCGTCGGCATCGATATCCGCAGCCTCGACATCTGACGAGCCGGAGTTTGAATTCGTCGCAAAACTGGCACTCGCTGAAAAGTTTCCGACACCGTCGTTAGTCAGAATCGCGACCGTACCGACTCCGAAACCAACGGTTGCCGCTGCGTCAAGATCGCCATCACCGTCGTAATCTCCCAGAGCCACCGACGAAGCACTAAAGATCGTGCCGCTAAAACTGACAGTCACCGGAGCGGCGAACGTTCCGTTGCCATTGTTTCTTAGAATTCGAATGTCGCCGGAATTCGTCGGCGCCACGATGTCGATGTCACCATCGCCGTCAATGTCCCCTGCATCCATGAAGCCGGTGGCTCCGGTCGAGATGGCCACGGGATTGATAAACGCCGTTCCTGTCCGGTTGTTAAAGGTGACCGACTGCTCGGTCGCAAGATCGACGAACCCGTCACCGTTGAAATCAGCAGCGACAACTCGGTTGTGACTTGTTCCAACGTGAGCGGCGTTCAACGGCGGCGCAAACAAACTTGCCGCTCCACCATTCCCTTCCGGATCGATGACGCCGTCCATGATTGTGACCACAGGAAGAGGCGTCACAGCCGCGGCATCGCCACTCTCGATCAGGTCGTTGCCCGAATCACCGTCAAGCAAATCCGCACCGCCGCCGCCACGAATTGAATCGTCGCCGTTGTGCCCCCGAACCGTGTCGTCACCCTCGCCGGCATCGATATTGTCGTTGCCGCTTCCGCCAAGAATCCGATCCGAGTCTGCTCCGCCCGTCAGAACATCGCGACCGCTATTTCCATTGACGATATCGTCGCCCGCCTCACCATCGATGGTGTCGTTGCCCAGGTCGCCGAGGAGCGTGTCGTTGCCGAGGCCGCCGCGGATCACGTCCCTGCCACCTTGACCGTTGACGAAATCATCGCCGTCGCCACCGTCGACATTGTCGTTCTCACTCCCGGCCAGAATGTTGTCGTTGCCGATGCCGCCTCTTAGCAAATCTCGACCAGACTGCCCGTTGAGCGTGTCGTCGCCTCCATCACCATCGATGGTGTCTCGACCGTTGCCGCCATCGATTGAGTCATTGCCTGCTCCGCCAGCAACCGAGTCCTGACCATCGCCAGCGTTGATCGAGTCATCACCGTCACCGCCGTCGATCGTGTCTTGCCCATCGTCGCCCGTAATCGTGTCCGCCCCGGTGCCTCCCAGAAGAGAATCGTTACCGTCGCCGCCGTCGATTGTGTCGTCGCCGCCCTGACCGAGAATTGTGTCAGTACCGTCGCCGCCGATCAGACTTTCAGCAAACGAGTTGCTGGCAATGATCAGGTCATTGCCGTCACCGCCGTCGACAATTACCGAGTTGAGTGACGAAAACCCTCCGAGGTCCAGCCCGGTCAGATCGATCGAGTTGTCACCGCTTTCCGTGAACACACTCAGCGTAGTCAGCGTGCTCGCCTGAGTTGTCGCGAGGCCATTCTGAATAACACCGTTTGCCGAAATCTGAACGTTGCCTGTTGACGAATTTCGACCGATGGCGATGTCGTCGTTCGCGTCGGCAAGAACGGTCATCTCCGTTCCGAACACGAGCGACTGCACCGACAACATCGTGCGGTTTTCAAGTATCTCCAACGAGGCACTGCGGTTACGTTGCCGGGACTTTGCGAGGCGGGGAGACGCACTGAAGCCGGTCAACCAATGTTTCAAATACACCGAAATACTCCTTGCAGCGAGGCACCCGACGATTCACACCGCGCACTTTCTGCGCAGCGTCGTCGTGTTTTGCGATCAAGAATCAAATGCAGCCACACCGGCACGATGAGGCCAGTGTCAATCAAAGTTGTCGCGACGGTGCGAGTCGCTGAAATCGTGCTCCGTGTCTGCTAGAGACGATTCAGGTTCCGATTAGTTCCCCAATTTCGATCCTGCCTGTCATGCGTGAAATATTCATTCGCCGGTCAAACTCATGGTCCAATCCGAGTGCTCATATGCCTTGTTGAGCCGATTTCAGAAGTTTTCCGGTGTCGCATTTGTCAGAATTGGTCATCTTGCAAACAGGTTTGGCTGACGTTGAAGTCACCCTGATGGATAGCCGATTTGACTAACAGAGTCCCATCGGTCTGCCTCAGATCGGTTGCTTGAATCTCGGATCTGCCAATGCCTGTTCGCAAGAAACCTCGATCAGCTGCCGGAAACGCCGCGGGGCGGAATCCGATCGCGTTGCATCTGCATCCGTTTCTCCATTATCTGGAAGCGGAATGCGGGCTCGCGCGGAACACGGTGCACGCGTACGAGTCCGACCTCAAGCAATTCGCAGGCTGGTATCAGGATCACGGGCCGGCCAACCCGAATGAGATCACACTTCCGATTTTGACGGACTACATTCACGAACTTCGCAAACGAGAACTTGCTGCCACGACGGTCGCGCGGCATCTTGTCGCGGTCAGAATGCTGTTTCGATACATGGTGCTCGAAGGGCTGCTTGAAAAGTCGATTGCGGAGTCGCTTAGCTCGCCGAAACTCTGGCAGTACCTCCCCAAGGTTCTGGGACCGGCTGCTGTCGAGCGATTGTTGAATGCTCCGGATAGGGCCGACAGGTTTCGACTTCGTGATCGGGCTTTACTTTGTCTGCTCTACGCGACTGGCTGCCGAGCATCCGAAGTGACCAACCTTCGGCTAAGCAAAGTGTTTCTCGACGAGCGTTACGCTCGCTGCGTAGGCAAGGGGAACAAAGAGCGCATCGTTGGGCTCAACCCGGTCGCCGTCTCAGCGATCGAAGCCTGGATCGAAGGCGAACGTTCGAAGCTTGTTCGCGAAGGCGACGAACCCTGGCTGCTGCTCAACGCTCGCAGCAAGCAGCTTTCAAGAATCTCGGTGTGGGGCATCGTCAAGAAATATGCAGAACGCGTCGGCTGTGGAGAAGGCGTTAGCCCTCATACATTACGACACAGCTTTGCGACGCACATGCTTGCGGGCGGCGCCGAAATCCGAGCTCTCCAGGAAATGCTCGGCCACGCCAGCATCTCGACGACGCAAATCTACACGCACGTCGAACACAGCCGGCTGAAAGCGATCCACTCGAAGTGCCACCCGCGCGGGTAGGTGTCGAATCGCAAAACCGGTGGCGAGCCGTGGCCGTTAGGCTACGGGTTCAGTTTTGCCTGATTCTGACCACCCGTCGGCTCACGCCAACCGCTCGCCTGACAGGGCCCGGTCAGGCGAATGCTGGCTCGTCTTCAAGATGAGCCCCGCCTGCCTCTTTGAATTCCGCCCATTGCTCGGGCGTAAAGAGAACTTCGCGAGCCTGTGAACCATTATAGTCTCCGACGATTCCGTCTTCGGCCATGAAGTCGATCAGCCGTGCGCCGCGGCCGTAGCCAACCCCCAAAGCTCGCTGAAGCAACGAGACGCTGCCTCGACCTTCGCGGACGATGACATCGATGGCCTGTTCATAAAGCTCGTCGCGTTCTTTCATTTGATCGCGAGTTGCCGTTCCACCAGACGCACTGAGTTGAGCCAGTTCGGCGCTGTAGTCGGGCTCGAACTCGGCAAAGTAGTCGATGACCGAATTGACCTCGTCGTCACTCACGAACGCACCTTGAGCCCGCGCGAGATTACTCGTACCCGGAGCCAGGAACAGCATGTCGCCGTTGCCGAGCAGTTTGTCGGCTCCGCCTTCGTCCAGCACAACTCGGCTGTCGCTCTTACTGGCCACCTGGAACGCACATCGTGCAGGCAAGTTTGATTTAATTAAGCCCGTGATAACATCGACCGTTGGTTTCTGTGTGGCGAGGATCAGGTGAATGCCAACTGCTCGTGACTTCTGCGCGAGACGGATGATGTGCCCTTCGACGTCCTTGCCGGATGTCATCATCATGTCCGCCATCTCGTCGGCGACGATCACGATGTACGGCATCTTTTCCGGAACCTCGGCTGCTTCTTCCGATTCCGGATCGATGCCCATTCGCTCAAGACGAGTTTCCGGCGTCAGCTTGTTGTAGCTGTCGAGGTGCCGCACTCCGGTTCGAGCGAGCAGGTCGTACCGTTCTTCCATCTTCTCGACCGCCCAGCCGAGCACCGCTTCCGCCTTCTTCATGTCGGTAATGACCGGGTGCATGAGATGCGGAATCCGCTTGTACGGACTGAGTTCGACCATCTTCGGATCGATCATCAACATCCGAACCTGCTCGGGCGTCCGCGTCATCAGGATTGAAAGAATTAGCGCGTTCAGGCAGACACTCTTTCCCGTGCCTGTTCGACCGGCGATCAGAAGATGAGGCATCTTCGCCATATCGACAGCCAGCGGCCGACCGCTGACGTCCTTGCCCATGAAAAGCGGAATTCTTTTGTCTTCGACGTCCTTCGCGCAGGATTCGATCAGATCACGCAGCCGCACCATCACTCGTTTGTCGTTGGGAACTTCGACGCCGACGGTATTCTTACCCGGAATCGGAGCCACAACTCGGACAGACGGAACCCGCAGCGCGATCGCCAGGTCGTCGGCAAGACTGGTCACTTTGCTCAGACGCAGTCCGGCTTCCAGCTCCAGTTCAAACTGAGTGATGACCGGACCGGTGTCGATCTCGCAAACTTTTACGTTGAGGCCGAATTCCTGGAACGTCTTCTCGAGCGTAATTGCCGCGAGCCGTGCACGCTTGGCAAGCATCTCGTACGGAAACTCTTCGCTCTCTTCGAGCAAATCGAGCGACGGCAGTGTGTATGGAGTGTCGGTGCTGGTGGCCGATGCGGCTTCGAGTTTTGCGATCACTTCGTCCCGTTGAGACAACGCTGTTGTGACCGGTGGATTGACTTTGATCTCGCCCGGTTCACCAGTGGCTTCTTCGACATCTTCATCCGCTTCTGCGGCATCGACCGGATCTTCATCTTCAGTACCGACAACGGACTCACGCTGACTGAGCGCTCCGCGATGGTCGACTTCAATTTCCTCGTCACTTTTCGAACGGCGTCTGAAAAGCCGAGAGGCTGTGATCAAGATTGCTGCCGGAAGTGCGACGATCGGACGCAGCAAAAAACGCAACGCGCGCGTAACAACACTCGTATCCGCAACTAGAACCAACCCTGCCAGAAAACAAGACGATAAAAGAATCAGCAGGCCGGTCGTTGCAAAGTGTTCTTCGAACGCGGCGACACCCCATGCTCCAACGTAGCCACCGCTGCCAACAATCTGCCCGGACGCAATATCAGGAGCCAACAGGTGCAGCGCGACGCAAAGCGACCCCAACATCAGTGTGGTGCCAATCGCCTTTTGACGGAATGAGTCATCTGGGCCTCGTGAAAGCAGACGGAAGTCGTAGGCGGCCAGAGCTAGAACGGCAAACCATGCGCCGACTCCAAAGGCCGCTCGCAAGGTGTAAGCAAGTTGTGCGCCGAGTTCACCGCAGAGGTTCAGCGGAACGTCGCGCACCGGATGCACCAGTCGGCCGGGTGGATCTCCCGGGTCGAAGCTAAGCATGCTCAGACCGACAAACAGCGTGGCCGCAAAAAGGGCCAGCGCTATTAAATCGGATTTGATGCGGTGCAGATCCCACATGGTGGTCTTGGTTACCGATTGGTTGAAATGGATTTTCAGCGGGGATTGATCAAGGCAAAGCATGATCAAACATTGCGACGAGGAATCTCACGTCTGCCGGAACTGCGCGGAGCGTGTTCCAACCTACGACTGCTGAGTGTCTGAAGGTGTGAGGACAGATTGTTCGGTGGCGGGGCAGCAAAGCTCCAGCCGTGTGATCGGCGGGGGCCTGGCGGTCCAGTCGTGCGATAGCAGAATCCGTTGCAGCCTCGGCGCTTCGCAAAAGTGCCAGTCAGTCAGTTGTCCGTGGTCGTTGTGAGCAGACACTGATCGTACTGGTCACCCACGCGAAGCGCCGGGCCACCTGGATTGATCCTGCAGGGATCATTGGGTTGTTGGTCATGGTGTCGAAGATTCGACCGTGGACGTTCCTTTCACGCAGCCGACCGAAGGATTGGTCGAAGATGCGCAGAGAGTGCAGCTATAGATTTTTCGCGCCGGCCACGCGAAGTTTCGACGGACCGGTTATGCGGATTTTAAGTGTTGAACAGACGCACAAAGAGCACCATCACCAGGCGAGCCTGCACTTCTAAATACATCAACAATCAATTGGAGATGCTTCAGCACAGTGCGGCAGTCGTGAGTTGAGGCTTCTTGTGAGTACCTCAAACATAGCACGAAAAAATGGCGATGGCGTGAAATGCCGCGTTGGGATGAGACTCTTAGTACCCGACCTGACCGGATGAAACGGTTGGTCAGGTTCGCATCGGAGCAGCCGATTACGCGAATTGTCCGCTTCCAGCTCAAAGGCACATCGTAGGCTGGGACGAGTCCCAGCAATCCAGTTAGCAAGCTGGGTCTCGACCCAGCCTACGATCGTTGGAGATGCTCGGCGATCCACGCGATCAGGTCTTGAGCGATTCCCGTCTTCGAGCCGGTCAGATGCGAAAGTGTTTCTCCGGAGTCGTCCAGAATCTGCACGTCGTTATTGTCCGAGCCGATGGCTGTCGGATTGTTGAGTACGACGATATCGCAATTCTTGGCTCGCAGTTTCTGCAGCGCGTTCTCGCGAGCGTTCTCTGCTTCGAGGGCAAATCCAACGACCCAGTGACCTTCTCTGGAGCCTCCGAGCTGAGCGAGCACGTCGTCGGTTTCGATCAGCTCGATCGAAATCGGTTCGCCGATCTTAGTCATCTTGCCAGGAGTTCGGACGCGAGGCTTGTAATCGCAGACCGCCGCTGCCGCGATCACTCCATCGCATTCTGGAAAGGCTTCGATCGAGGCGTCGCGCATTTGCTCGGTCGTGATGACGTGCCGAACGTCGCAACCTGTCGGCGGCTTCAGATCGACCGGCCCGGTGACCAGCACGACCTGATGGCCGGCATCCAGCGATGCCTGCGCGAGTGCGTAGCCCATCCTCCCGCTGCTGGCGTTGGAGAGGTAACGCACGTCGTCGAGGTATTCGCGAGTTGGTCCGGCGGTGATCAGAATTTTCATGAGCGGGATCGTACGAAGAATGATTGAGGCGCCAACCGGTCAGTCGACAGATTCCGAGTCGGCATCAACGATTGACTGCGTCGTTGGATCGCCTTTCCGAAACCGCCGCCACGACCAGACGAAGAAATCGCCCAATCCTGCGTACCGGTAGTCGCCGTCGACGTAATGCTCGATCACGTAAAACGCGAAGTAGTAGGCTCGGGCGAAGCACCAGATTGACAAGGCCAATAGCGTCGCGGTTCGAAGCGACGGCGAGTCCAAGAGGATTACCCCAGCAGCCATCACGCCGCAGAGAACGAAAAGTCCAGCCTTCGCATAGAGCAGTTTCGGATTGGAGATGTCTGTCATGATGAAGCCTCCAACCGTCATCGACAATCAAACGATCCGTTCGTCAGTACTCAATGATTCGAAGTGCTTGCCGAGCTGCTCAAGAATGTCGGCGGGTTCGGCCATGCGTCCCGCGCCGACCTGACCGCAACTCAGCCAGCCGCTGCCCGGTTCGACAAAATTCAGGCCGTCCTCTTTTAACTGCTGGATGTTTCGTTGGACGGGCAGCTTGTTCCACATCTCGGTGTTCATGGCCGGGGCGACGAATACCGGGCAGGTAACCGTCAGCACGAGCGTCGACACCAGGTCGTTCGCGTGGCCATGAGCGGCCTTTGCCAGAAAGTCGGCGGTGGCGGGAGCGATGAGGTAGAGGTCGGCTCGTCGCGCGAGCCCGATGTGTTCGCCCTGTGGATGCTCGACGGGTTGGAACAGGTTCTCGTAGACGGGTCGGTTGGTAAGGGCCTCGAAAGTCGTCGGACCGACGAACTTCTTTGCTGCTTCTGTCATCGCGACGGTGACGGACGCTCCCGCCTGGACGAGCTTGCTGGTCAGATCGGCGGTTTTGTACGCGGCGATTCCGCCGGTCACGCCGATCAGGATTTCGCGATTCTGGAAGACGTCCACTATGAGTCTCGGGTTTCAAAGGCTGCGCGCTTAAGAGCCGGCGCCCTGAAGCTCCGGCGACGGTGACGGTGACTGCTCAACAGGAACAGACAGTGTGATCGAATCTCCGGTTCGAATCACGCCTTCATTGCCCGCATCCAGCAGAACGGTATTTGTCGCCAGCCGGTAGTAGTGGTCAAACCGCTTGAGGTTCGTCCATTCGGGAAACATCGCTTTACGAAGAGCCGCGTAAATTGTCGCAAAGGCCTGCGTTGATTCACCCGTCACCGGATGCCGACTCGGGACCGAGCACCGCTGGCAGGGCTTCACGCCGCCGAAGGTCACTCCGCCAATCTGAAACGGAAGATCTTCGCGTTTGCTGCCGAACAACCGATCTTCCCAGAACGCGGGCACGCCTGCGACTTCAATGTTCGTCCGGAATCGCCAGCGAGCCTGCTCGATCGTCATTTCAGGAAACAAGTCAGCGACAGTTTGCAGTGTGGCCACAGAAACGACCGTCGGGCCGCTGGCATCGTCGTCGTCGGGAAATCCGGCTCGAGGGTTGTCGACAATTCCAACCGGGCGATTCAGCAGGCACGTCAGGTAGTCGCTCAGTGATTCACGGTCGTCATCGAGATGAAACTCACGTGCCGTCACACTGTGGCCCGTCCAGATTCTGACGGAAGGCACATTCAGGTCGAAGTCGGCGCGGATTTCGTGAAGCTCGGGCACTCGCTTGAGGTTGATGAATTCGCCATTCAGCTCAACCAGAGCAAATCGGCGATCCCACTTGAGCGCGCCGGAATCCAGAACGTGTGACGAAGCAACCGTCACGCCGGGAAACGACTTTATGGGATACACGGTGATGCGGGAGATCGTCCCGGCTTCAAAATCTGATGACACCTTCGCTCCGCGAATTCGGACTGTACGGCCCGCACAGTCTGCTACTACCACCGCCGGCAGGGTCCATGTCGCCATTTAACTTTTATCCGGAACGAATGTCACGCTCAGGATCTGGAGAAGCGGAATTTTGCGGAAATCCGATCGGCAGCTCTGGAGAATTGACCAGGCGAGGGCGGCATGGCTAGATTCGCCGCATGAATACAAAAACCTTTCGAATCACCACCGTGTGGTCCGCGTTTTTCGCGACCTTTCTCGCATTTTCCGTTTCATTCGCCCAGCAGGCCCATGCTGCCGAACGGCCGAACGTTGTCTGGATCGTGTCCGAAGATAATTCGCACCACTACTTGCGACACTTCTTCAAAGACGGAGCTCCCGCACCAAACATCGAAGCAATGGCCACTCACGGAGTGACCTTCGACCATGCGTTTTCGAACGCTCCGGTTTGCTCAGTCGCTCGGTCGACACTGGCCACCGGTTGCCTGGGCCCCCGCATCGGCACGCAGTTTCACCGCAAACACACAATCGCGACGCTGCCCGACGGCCTGAGAATGTTCTCTGAAGTTCTGCGAGACGCCGGCTACTACACCTCGAACAATTCAAAAACCGACTACAACGCAACGCCTTCGAAAGAAGCCTGGGACGAATCTTCGCGAACGGCAAGTTGGCGAAAACGGACGAACGACGATCAGCCGTTCTTCCACATGGAATCGCATGGCCAATCGCACGAAAGCTCGCTGCACTTCAGCCAGCAGGTTTTCGAGAACGAAAAAACGATCACCGATCCAGCGTCGGTCAAACTGGCGGACTACTTCCCGAACACGGAGAAATTTCGCTACACCCACGCTCGTTATCACGACCGCATCGGCGTGATCGACGGAATTGTCGGAAACACAATCGCTAAGCTGAAAGAAGACGGACTGCTCGAAGACACTTTTGTATTTTACTTCGGCGACCACGGCGGAGTGCTTCCGCGAGGCAAAGGCTACATCTACGAATCCGGTCTGCACGTGCCGCTCGTCGTCCGAGTCCCCTCTAAGTGGAAGCACCTCGTCGATCGCAAAAACGGCTCACGAGCAAAAGGCTTCGTCAGCTTCATCGACTTCGGTCCAACCGTGCTGAACCTCGCCAGTGTCGACGTTCCTGGGCAAATGGACGGCGTCCCGTTTCTGGGTGCAGGCATTTCGGCATCGGAAGTCGAAGCCCGCGACGAGTCCTTCGGCTACGCCGACCGCTTCGACGAAAAGTACGAGTTCATCCGCTCGCTCAGAAAAGGCAAGTACCAGTACATCCGCTACTTCCAGCCCTATCCTCCCGGACGGCCTGCAGAACAACTACCGATACCGCATGCTGGCTTTCACCGAATGGCGAGAACTCTTTAAGGCCGGAAAGCTCAGCGGCCCGCAGCTTCAATTCTTCCAGGGCAAGCCGGTCGAACAACTTTTCGATACCGAAGCCGACCCGCACGAGGTCAACAACCTTGCCGACGATCTGAAGCACGCAGACGTGCTGAAAGATCTGCGAGCCCGCCTGGCATCCCAACTCCGAGCATTACCCGACCTGAGCTTCTATCCGGAAAGCAAACTGGTCAGCATCATGGACGATCCTGTCGGCTTCGGTCAGCAGCACAAAGCCGAGATTGCTCAAATGGCCGACGTTCATGACCTCGCCCTGCTGCCATTTCCAGAAGCCAAACCAAAACTCGCTGCCGCTCTGAAGTCCGACAACGTTTGGCTACGATACTCAGCCGCCATGACCTGCAGCGCGATCGGCGATGACGCTACCAGTCTCGCCGAAGAAGTCGCGCCACTGATCCACGACAAATCGCTCGTCGTCCGAATTCGAGCCACCGAATTCCTCGGCCTCGTCAACAAGATCAACCCACAGCCGATGCTGGCCGAAATCGTCAACCGAACGTCGAACCCCGTCGAAGCTGGCGAAGCGTTGAACTCAATCGTCTATTTTCAAGACTGCCACCAACCGGCCTACCCCATCGACGCATCAACGCTCAAACCAACAACCAAAGGCGACATCATCACCCGCCGCATCGACTACCTGAACGGCGAACCGTACAAAAGCAACAAGCGAAAGAAGCAGCCAAAGAAAAAGAAGTAAAGGCGAGGTTGTTTCGTTTTTTCTGCGGCTGGTCGTCACGCAGCGGTCGACGCGGGAGAAAGCAGGAATTGCATCACGGAGCAAGGAGTGCTTCGACGGCTTTGTGGACTTCGGCTTCGTCGATGCCTTTGCCGGCGTCGATGTCGTTTTTGAAGACCTGAACCAGCTTCGCCTTTTCTATTGTAGAGGCGGAAGTACGGCAGACCGGCGTCGCCAATCTCGTAGGCAGTGAATGATTCGTCTCCCGCCGCCGAGGAGCAGGCCAGGTTTTCGAATGTCGCGTTCTGTTCCTTGAGGAAGGTCAGTGCGTCTTCGTGCGAATCCGGATCGTCGAAGCTCATTGAGATGACGGCCAGATCATCCGGGTGCTGCAGCGCCAGCGAACGGTGTGCGGAAACGCTTTCCGCAGAGGGATCACCACGTTGCCCAGAAGTCGACGAAGACAACTTTCCAGCATGCTCTGCGAGGAGCTGCTTTGAATTCGTCCGGCGTCACGGCTCGGAGTGTTATGTTCGCGGCGTCGGCGGAAGGAAGGGAGTCGACCGCGTTAGTAACGTCTGGAAGTGGGGGTTCGTTGTTGCCATCCGGGGCGAGTTCGTCACCGACGCCGGCCGGTGGAGTGACTGGTGACGTTGTGCCAGCTCCATCGGTGGACGTTGTCGATCCAGACTCGGGCGAAGATGCGTCGGAACAACCGAAAGCACCAAGACAACACACACAAATCAGCAGGTGGAGAGTTCTGAATGTCATAACTGTGTCTCGCTTTTCTCGCCATGTGGCTGCGTTAAGGCTGAGGACGGATGAGGTGAATTTGGTTATCGGATGCGGCCAGGTCAGGCCACAAATACTTACTCAATCAGTAATGTCGGGCAGCGGCGTGGAGAGTACAGAACCCGGCTGGGCTCGGTAAACCACGAAAAACTAACGTTTGAGTTGTTGCGAAACACGGTCACGTCGTGAACATTGGAGCAAGGATGTGGATCACAGCGTCGCGATAGATGGGTGTGTGGTGATTTGTTCGCCTCAGGCTGCATGATTGCGACAATCAGGCGGAATTGGATGCTTTCGCGATGAACAGCAGACTCACCCACGAAGATATTCTTGTCAGTTTTGGACATAGACGCTACGTTGACGACCTCGTGCCCCTGTTCGATCCGCGAATGGATTCTTCGGATCGTTGAAATGGTGTAACCGCGTCGGGTGGCACGACAGATTTACCGCCGAGAGAGGAGAGCAAGGGACGCGATATGGCTTTAGCAATGCTGCCGGCGGAACTCGCCGAGGTCACTGATCCCCTGCAGGATGACGACGAACTGCTCATCGCCGATGAACTGGGCGAGCTGTCGATTTTCGAAGAAGTCAAAAAGACACCGTCTTTCCAGAGATTCCCAGGCACAACTGTTCTCCGAAAGTGCCCAAAGGGCCGTGCACTGGTACGCCAGGGCGACTCGGGAGCAACTGCGTTTTCGATCCTCTCAACGGAAGACGTGATCGAACTTCGCGAAAACCAGGTGAAGTCCCTGGAAGCGGCAATCGAGGCTAAAGAAGCGAAGACCGGCGACGGTTCGCACATGCACTACGCGGCAGCGTCGGTCGGTGAGCTGAAAAAAATGCTCGAGGAGCATCGGCAGGAGATTGCCACCTTTAAGCAGAAGCTTTCAGAGACCACGGCACCGCCGGAAGAACGTCACGTGGCGACGGCGATCCTGCTGCTGAGCCAGGATTCAGGTTTCAGACCAGGGCTGCTGCACCGGCTGGGGCAAATGTTCTCGGGTTCTTCGAAGGATCAGAAGAAAGGCCCAGCCTCAATTCCGATCGACGGCCCTGCCGACATTGATGCATCGACGAAGAAAGCTCCGCTGCACGAGAGCGAGCTGTTCGGCGAAATGAGCTGCATGAATCGTGCTCCGCGGTCTGCAACGGTCGTGGCCGAAGAAGACTGTTACATGCTCGAAATGCTGCGCAACGTGCTGGACATGCTGCACAGCGATCCGACATACAAAAAGAAGCTCGACGAAACCTATCGAGCACGCGTTCTCGATGGGCACGTTCGGCGGCTCCCGATTTTCGACGGTCTTGAAGACAAACATTTCGCCGAGGTCAAAGACCGCATCGAGCTGGTCGAATTCGAAGCTGGGTCGGTCGTCTTCGAAGAGCACGAGCCGTCCGACTCGTTCTACGTTGTCCGCAGCGGTCTGGTGAAAATCGTCAAGAACGCTTGGACGCTGTTTCGAGTCGAAGAGTTCAAGGCAGATCACTGGAAGAATCTGTGGAAACTGCTCGTCGACAGCGCGGATGAAGGTTTAGGCACTCAGGTTTGGGGACGTCTTCCAGACGACGTTCAGACTGCCGCGAAAGATGCTGCAAAGAACGCCCCTGGCGAGGACATGCAGAAGGCGCTTGTCGACTCGTTGAACGAGATCGTTCGAACGGGTGACCTTCACAAGGCTCTCGGTAAGACGACCGAAGAAACGTGCGTCGCGGTTGACAGTCCTCAGGTGGCGGTCGATTGCGAACATTTCCCGACTGACACGAGCAAATGGTCCGAACTTGAAACGCGAACGTTCCATCGATCACTGATCGAGTTTCTTTATCCGCAGGGAATTCCGGCGCGTGCTGCTTCGTCGGGATCTCGCAAGACTCTCAGATACATGGGACGAGGCGAAGGTTTCGGTGAACTCGGTGTGGTCACTGAAGCCATGCGAAGTGCCACCATTTTTGCCTACGACCATCCGGACGGCGGTGCCAATCAACGACTGCCTGACTCACGAACGGGTGCAATTCCTTCGCGCGTCGAGCTGGTCAAGATGTCCCGGGAAGATTTCCTGCTGCTGACAAAGCGGTCAGCAGCGTTGAAGAAAAAAGTCGATGGCATCGTTGCCGACTATCAGCGACAGGCCAAAATCTATCGGGATACGATTAACGATCGCGTCGAAGTTCGGTCTCAGTCACCGGAGTTCGAGCAGCTTGGTCTGATTCAGGGTCAGAAGTTGATGCTGATCGACCTGGATCGTTGCACGCGGTGCGGCCAGTGTGTCGATGCTTGTGTTTCGGCTCACGATGACGGTCGAACTCGGCTTTACCTCGACGGTCCGCGATTTGAAAAATACCTCGTTCCATTGTCATGTCGATCGTGCATGGACCCAGTCTGCATGATCGGCTGCCCGGTTGGATCTATTAACCG
Organism: uncultured Planctomycetaceae bacterium; assembly: GCA_943787265.1. Lineage (GTDB taxonomy): Bacteria > Planctomycetota > Planctomycetia > Planctomycetales > Planctomycetaceae > JABMPE01. Next base: position 290,099 of record CALSLT010000006.1, read on the forward strand.
CGGCGACAACGGTGAGATTGAAATCCGCGACTGGTGCATCGGCTGCAGCCTGTGCGCTGACCAGTGTCCTTACGGATCAATCCAGATGAACGCGCTTGAAGGCGGCCTTGAACTGACAGCCAGTCAGCAGGCGTTGCTCGGCGGCGAAGACATCAAGACGGTCAACGAGCGAGCGGTCGTTTGCGATTTGTGCAGCTCACTCCCCAGCAAGGCTCCATCGTGTGTTTATGCATGTCCGCATGATGCGGCGATGCGAGTCAACTCGCTGGAGTTCTTCTTCGATCACACAAATTGAGTAGTTTTCAGAGATAAACGTTGAGGCCAGACCAACTTCGATAGAGCGACATGAGGTTTCGCAGTGCTGCTTGACAGGACACATCGCACGTGGGCATTGATCTCTGCGGCCATCATGGCTGTGGCGACGGTTTCATACGTGATCTATGCGGAGTCGACGCCCAAAGGCCCCAGCGGCGGCAGCCTGATGGGGCTGATCTATGGCGTCGTCGGTTCGCTCATGATGATCTATGCCGGCCTGTTAGGAGGCCGGAAACAGTTTCCGTTCTGGAGACTGGGGAGCGCTCAGTTCTGGCTTCGAGGCCACATCTGGTTTGGAACGCTCAGCTTTCCGTTGATTCTGTTTCACGCAGGTTTTGGACTCGGCGGACTGCTTGAGCAGATCCTGATGGGTTTCTTTTTCGTCGTGTGGCTAAGCGGCTTCTTTGGGCTCGCGATGCAGCACTTCATGCCCAAGCTGCTGACCTCACGGATCGGCCGCGAAACGTTTTCTGTTCAGATTCCGTACGTTCGAAAACGCAATCGAATTATTGCCGACAAATTAGTCTCCAGCGACTGTGGAAAGATTCCACTCGACGGAGACCCGATGCAGAAAGACCTGACTCGCCTCGGCACATTTGCTGCGGACATCATGTCGCAGGAAAAACAGGCCAAAGGCAAAGCAGCAAAAGACAAAGTCGGCGAGCAGAAGGCGACGTGGCTGGAAAAAATTGCAGCGGACGATGTCGGTTTGTTCCAGGACCTGGCAAAGCATGCGAAGAATGAAGGTTGGGTCAACAAGATTGGCAACTTCCCCGACCAGATAGTCGCGATCTACCAGCTTCCTGAAACCGCAAAGCCGGCCGCAGAGACCGGTGAGAAGGCAGCAGCTAAAGCAGGTGGGTCTCCGCTCGACCAGATCAAGGGCAAGAAAGCCGCATCGCCAATCGATCAGATGAAAGCCAAAAAGGCAGCATCGCCGCTGGACCAGATGAAAGCTAAGCGGGCAATGTCGCCGTTGGAGCAGATGAAAGCGAAAGTCGCAGAAGCCGATGGTGATGATGCGGCTAAACCGAAATCACCTTTGGAGATGGCTCGCGCGAAGGGCGGCAAGAAGAAAGCGACAGGTGAGTCGCCACTCGATTTAGCACGCAAGGCTGGCCCAAAGGGTGGTGCAAAACCTTCTCCACTTGAGATGGCTCGAAAAGCCGGTGGGGCCGGTGGCGGAGCAAAGTCTGAAGACGCTTCCGCAGAACCAGCCAAGAAATTGTCACCGCTGGAAATGGCGAGAAAGGCTGGTCCAAAAGGCGGTGCAAAACCCGCAGGTGGCAAGAAACTTTCTCCATTGGAGATGGCTCGAAAAGCTGGCGGAGCCGGTAGCAGTGGAGCAGCCAAGGCCGAAAAGTCTCCTGCAGAACCAGCAGCAAAACTGTCACCTCTGGAGATGGCACGCCAGCAAGGAGCATTTGGTAGCGGAGGGGCCAAGAAGGCAGCCTTGGCTCCTGCAGCTCCTGCGACGAAATCGCCCGTTAAGCAAGTCGCTCCGGCTCCGAAGAAATCCAAAAAACCAGAGCCAGTTTCCGCGATGGTCGAGGATGTCGACTCTGAAATTTCGGCGGTGCAGAAACTGCTGACCGGGAAGTATGGCTTCGACGATAAGCTCGCTCGAACAGCTGCCGAGAAGACTCGCGAATTCCTCAGGACAGACCCCGAGGCAGATGTCACTGCCGTTAAGAAGCTGTTCGTTGAGAAGTACGGATACGACGACGCCAAAGCCACAGAGATCGCCGAAAAGGTTCGACCATTTGTCGATGGCTCTGCCGAGAAAGCCGCTGCTGACAAAGCAGAAAAAGCTCTCGCAGCGAAGGCCCCTGCTCCAACGACTCAGCCGACCGCTGACGCCCCTTCGGCAACTGATGTACCACTGTCAAAAGTGGACCAGATACGACAGCAGGGGGCTTTTGGAAGTGGTGGCGCGAAGAAGAAAGCTGCAGCTCCAGCCCCCGCTTCATCAGACAAGAAGCTGTCGCCGCTGGAACAACTGAAAGCCAAAGCCGCAGGTGGCAAACCTGCTGCAGGCGGAAAAGCACTCTCACCGATTGAGCAGATGAAAGCGAAGGCTGGTGGTGGTAAGCCAGCTAAAGGTGGAGGCAAACCGAAGTCACCGCTCGACATGATGAAGGGCAAAGCTGGAGGGGGCGCAAAACCTAAGACCGCCAAACCAGCAGCGAAGAAGCCACCCGCTCCCGTCAAAAAGAAGGCGACCGTGAAGCGTCCGGTTCTTCGGACAGAAGAACTCCGAAGCTTCTACTTGACGACCGTTCGCCCGTTCCTGGCTGGCAGCGGAAAAAAAGGCCGACTCGCAGATATCACAGAAGCATCTCGAGCGTTTGCTCAGATGCGTGGCACGTTGCCGGTTGAGCTGCACGAAACACTCGAAAGCCTGCAGGCGTTCTGTGAAGAACATCGTCAATTTACAGAGCAGATTCGCATTCGAGCGTGGCTGCACTACTGGCTGGCCATTCACATTCCATTTTCGATCGCTTTGTTCGTCCTGATGGCAGCTCACATTGTGTTGGCCCTTCGGGTCGTTCCCTGGGATTTCCCGATTCGTTTCTAAGCGACACTTCGAAGCTCGCGTTCAGTAACGATTCAAATCACGTTTCAGCAATCTTCTTCAGAGTCTCAACAACTCTGTCCTGGCAGTGGAAAAGTCAGCTATGCCGGTGCAATACACGAGCCGTCAACTATCTGAACGGGTCGAAATTGAATCGCACAAACGTCCGAATCGGTTTCGCCGCCGGACGTGGTGGGCAGCGTTGTGGTTGAGCGTAGCGTGCGTTGCGTGGCTTGGTTACGAAGGTGGTCGCGGCGAGTACCACATTTTCGAAGGCGGCGACGTGGCTCACGTGCACCGCATGTTCGAAAACGATTGTGCAAAATGCCACACAACCTGGGCACCTGTTGAGCGAGCGTTTAACTTTGACTTCTCGCACAAAGTTTACTCGGTTGAGAATAAAGCGTGCCTCGCCTGCCACCCTGGGTCGGTGCATCACAAGAATCAGATTCCTGCTCACGAAGATATCTCGTGTGCTGAATGTCACATTGAGCACAAAGGCAATCATTCGCTCGTCAAAGTTGAAGACCACATCTGCGTGAGGTGTCACGAAAACATCGAAACTTCCGACGGACAGATGTCGTTTGCAGCTTCGGTCACCGAATTCGGACGTGAGGGCGGACATCCCGAGTTTGCTTTCGCGCGGCTTCTGGACAGCAAATCATCGAACGCCGGTAGCGTCGGTTCTGCCCAAAGCGTGCTTGATCTTCTGGCGTTTGATGAAGAGAAGGGCTGGCAGGATCAAGCCAACATTCGATTTAACCATTCGGCCCATCTGAAATCGGAACGCGACGAATCTGGAAAGCTCGTGTACGGCATCATTGGACAGGATCAGCGACTCGGCGAAGACCGATTCACCGACCTTTCTCAAACGTGCAACGCCTGTCACGAAACAGATTCTGAAGGCAAGTACATGTTGCCGATCCGGTTCGAGCAACATTGTCAGAAGTGTCACCCGCTCCTGTTTGACAACAAAAACTTCGGCGGACAACAGGTGCCTCACGAACAACCAGACGTCGTGCGAGGCTTCCTGACCGAAAAGTACACATTGGCTGCTTTGCGGGATCCGGCTGCTGTCGATGACGCAAAGCCGGCCCGGTCTATTCCCGGTCGGAAGTCGAGGCCTCTTCTGACCAAGGATCAGGTTGGGTGGGTTGCTGAGCAGTTGAAATCAGCCGAAATCGAAGCGTTGCGACATACGCACGCGATGTTTGGTCCAGAGGCAAAAGGTGGATGTGCCTACTGCCACACGGTTGAGAATCAGGATCAACCGGGTGCCTGGGAGATCGTTCCGCCGGAAATTCCTGATCGCTGGGAACCGCACGCAATCTTCAGCCATGAGGCTCATCAGATGATGAACTGTGCCGAATGTCACGGTGAGGTTGATCAAAGCAAAGATACGGGAGACGTGATGCTTCCGAAGATGGAGTTGTGCGGAAAATGCCATTCGCGGCACCCGGAACAGCCACCAGCGGGCGAACCATCGCGGCATTTTGGGGCCAGCAACGATTGTGTCGAATGCCACATCTACCACGATCACGGCGAAGACAAGTTTGTCGGCACACTGGATTCACTACTTGGGGTTTCAAAGGCCAATCCTGACGCGATTCTGAAGGACAAAAACACGAACTAAAGCAGAAAGGACTGCGTCCCGGTTGTGCGAAGAAACTCGGGACTGTTCAACTGATTCATCTGGCAGGTCGCATGGACGCGGCTGTTCGGTTCCGGATTTACCGGAGAGGTTCATGCACTGGAAAATGACATTCAGAGTCCTGTTCACGGCAACGGCAATTGCTGGCGTTGTTGTGTCCGCCCGAACGTCATCCGGCGTTGAGCCTACTGAGACAGATCGTGTTGCGCTACGAAGCGCCGACGAAGCGACCTCAGCGGGTAATTCTTCCCTCAAGGACCTTGGTCACCGATTCGTCGGAGTGGGAGGCTGCTCAGCCGCAAATTGTCACGGCGGAGACGGCACAAAAGGGACGGTCGGCAGCGAGTACAGCATCTGGATTCAGGATGACAAACACGCTGAAGCCTATTCGGTCCTCTACAACGAAACTTCGCAACGCATGGCGAAGTTGATGAAGCTCGACAAGCCGGCGCACCAGGCGGCTCTTTGTTTGAACTGCCACGCACCTCAGAACGACCCTCCCTTTTCAGACAAAAACGATCATGGGTCGCTGTCTGCATTACTCGACGGTGTGAGCTGCGAAGCGTGTCACGGTGCTGCTTCTGACTGGTTGGGCCCACACGTTCGACACGATTGGGCAAAGAAGTCGCCTGAAGAAAAAGCAGCTCTCGGATATCGAGAGACAAAGAATCTCTGGGACCGATCCAAAGTTTGTGCAGACTGTCACGTCGGTGAGCCTGGGCGGGACGTAAACCACGATCTCTACGCTGCTGGCCACCCTCGATTATTTTTCGAGATGTCAGCGTTTCATGCCAACATGCCAGCTCATTGGGACCGAAACGACGATCGCGCTAGTGCCGGTCCGGACCGTGACAAGTCCTCATTCGAAGCAAAACTCTGGGCAATTGGACAGCTCGCTTCGGCCGAAGCCGCCCTCGACCTGCTCGTTCATCGAGCCGAGAACACTCGCGACGACTTCGTCCTGCAAGACAAAGACGCGAAGTATCCATCCGGCGAAACCGTAGCCGTCTGGCCTGAGTTTGCGGAGACAGGATGCTTCGCCTGCCATCACAATCTCGACTCTCCAAGTTGGCGGCAAAAACGAGGCTACGCATCTCGCAACGCAGGTGGGTACCCGTGGGGCACGTGGCTGTTTCCAATCCTGCCGACCGTCGTCAAATCATCTGGCACGAGCGATTTTGCCAGTGCTGACAGCCCGCTGTCTAAGTTGACTCGCGAAATGTCTCGTCCGTATCCCAACCGGACGGCAGTCGTGTCAAACGCCAAAGACCTACAGGCAATCCTGACAAAGTCGGCTTCGAGTATCGACGGTCAGCAACTGACTGCGGAGCAAATCGCTGGCTGGTTGAAGGGTGTTTCCGTTGTCGGAAATTCAGCTTCACAACAGAGTTGGGATGGCGCAACACAATCCTGGCTCTCACTGACCGCAATTCATCAGGGACTGATCGACGTTTCCGGAACGACTGGCCAGCCTTCTGAGAAGAGCCAGCAAATCAACAAATCGCTGGAGCAAATCCGAACTCATCTCGAGTTTCCCAAAGGTTTTGACAGCCCGGAAACCTTCTCTGCTGATCCCGCGACTGCAATCTCGGCCGAGCTGAAAAAGATTCACGACATTCTTGAGTAGAGCGGACTCCGTCAGGACTTACCTGACCTGTGGTGTATGAAAAGGACTGCCTGATGCCGACATATTTCCGGCTTATGAAGCGAGTGATCTTGACCAGCGCTGCTGGCCTGTCTGCCGTTGCCGCCTTCCAGGCATTTGGGCCCGAAGCTCCGATGACTCAGTCGGCCGCAGTCGCTCAGGATGATCTGGGCAGTACAACGCCACGTTTCCAGGGAATCGGATCGTGCGTCCCTTGCCATAACGAATCAATCGGCGAACGAAATCCGTTTGTCACGCTGAGCCGTGAATTCTGCGTGTTGAATGAAGTCAGTATTTTTACTGACGACAAGCACCGACAGGCTTACGAATTGCTTGAAGGGAAGCTTGGAAAGCACATGCAGACGATTCTCGCCAGAAGCAAAGGCGACTCGAACTACAGCGTGCTCACGGACAAACAGTGCCTCGCGTGTCATGCCAACCTGCCCCCCGATAAAAACGTCGCAGACTTTCCGTCATTGGAATACGGCGTCACCTGCGAATCCTGTCACGGACCAAGTTCACTGTGGGAAGGCCCACACGATGATCCTCGATGGCGAAAAATCTCTGCCCAGGAGAAGGAACAGAAGTACGGCATGATTGACGTTCGGAATCCTGTCCGACGTGCTCAACAGTGCTTCTCGTGTCACATCGGCAATGTCCAGGAAGGCAAAGTCGTCACTCACGAAATGTATGCTGCCGGGCATCCCCCGCTACCGGGGATCGAGATCGAGACATTCTCCGAACAGATGCCATCTCACTGGAGAACACTCACCGAAAAGGGGGAGTTCAAGCATCGTGAGGATTATCTGACAGCTAACTTCCCTGGACAGGGACAGAAGCCTCTGACCGATCTGACGCGAACCAAGTCGGTAATCATTGGCGGAACGATGGCTCTCCGGGAAACCGTCAACCTGTTTGCATCGCAGGCCGTCGCTCAGGATTCTCAGGCATGGCCGGAACTCGCCGTGTTTGATTGCTCGGCCTGTCACCACGATCTGGCAGCTCCAAGCTGGAGACAAAAACGCGGCTATGGAAAATCGCTTCCCGGCCGACCGCAAATGTTTGCATGGCCCGAAGCCTTGGTAAAACTTGGCATCCGTCAACGATCTGGCGATGACGACGCGGCATTCCAGAAGGACTGGGACGCTTATCACGGCAAGATGGAAGAACTTCGTCGAGTCCTCGACCGGCGACCGTTCGGGGACCCAAAAGCAATTCAAGCAGTCGCGATGGGAGACGATGGCCTTGTCGCTTGGCTCGACCAGTTGGCCAGCGACGTGTTTCAAAGTTCCGTTAGACAGGCAGAAGCGGGCAGGACTTTGCAGACACTGGTCTCACTGCCTCCAGAGACTTACCCCGACTTCCATTCGGCTCGTCAACTGGTCTGGGCAATTCGGACGATTGTCTCGGAGATGAATACTGACGTGCCGAAATTTGCTGCGGCACCGGAAGGAGAATCTTCCAAGGAGTCGATTGATCGAGCTCTCCGAAATCTCAAAACGTACAACGCATGGAAAGCGGGAGACCGTGCCGCCGCAGAGAAGAAGATCAACGATCTGCTCACACAGCTTGAACTGACTCAAAAGCTGCGGCTCGATCTGCCAGCCGGAACTGGTGGTGCAGCATTCGACGAACCACCTGAAGAATTGATCGGTGGGCAACTTCCAGAGTCACTCAAAGCTCTCGGTGGATACGATCCTGAGTGGTTCCGCGGACAACTTGGCGAACTGGCAAAAACGATGAATTCAGCCAGCAACTGATGCCGCAGCCTGGCATCAGTGATCTAAAGACCTGACATCCAACGGGACGAGCAATTGCTCGTCCCGTTTTTATTTGTCAGCGAACTTTCGGCTGACGCAAAATAGTGTCCATCAACCCCAACTCGTCTTGAGCCGTTACGGTCGCCGGTTCATAGTCCACAGCGGGCGTTCAACGTTTTCGAAGGCAGGATTAAGAATTATGTGGACCAGAACTCGTATTCTCTGTTTGTTGGCATTCGTGGCTTGTGTCGGCACCTTGTCCAACACAGCCAGTGCCGAAGTGGTGGCAGGAACGGTTGTTTCGGTCAGTCCGCGCAGCAATCGCCTGGTGATCAAACTCCGCTCCAAAGAGACCAATCGATCCCTTCGGCTTTCGTCCGACACTCGCGTCTTGATCGACGGAAAGAAGGGATTTGTCAGTCGCCTGAAGCCCGGCCAATCAGTCTACGCATTCGTCAGCGAATCATACGTCACGCGGCTCAACGTAAAGTCGACCTCTGCGGCCACACCAAAACCTGAACCGAAAAAAACTACGTCGAGCAGTACGCTTGGCTCCTCAAAGACTTCGAGCGCCAAGCCTTCCACCCCTTCGAATCCTCCCCCTCGCACAGCATCGACCGGCACCAGTGGCCGATCAACAGCGCGCAGCCGACGATTCCCGACGAAGTCTGTTGAATCGACATCTGGCGGCTCTTCATCGAGCAGCGAATGGAACCAGTTCCGCGGCCCGAATCGTGACAACCTGTCGACAGAAAGAGGACTGCTGGCGAGTTGGCCTGACCAGGGGCCTCCTCAGGCCTGGACAGCTCGGGGAATCGGAGAAGGATACTCGGCCATCTCGATCAGCAACGGTCGCGTTTACACGATGGGCAATATTGGCCAGGAAGAAAAAGTCGTCTGCCTGGATCTGGAAACAGGACGGGAAGTGTGGAGTTCGACCAACGGCTCGGCCTATCGAGAAGGACAGGGCAATGGCCCGCGTGGCACTCCGTCGATCGTCGATGGCCGTGTTTATTCTTTGGGAGCAAACGGCGATCTTTCGTGTCTGGATGCTGCGAGCGGTCAACAGCATTGGCGAAAGAACATTCTCAGAGAGTTTGGCGGCTCCAACATCACCTGGGGCATCAGCGAATCCGTCCTCGTTGACGGCGACAAGGTCATCTGCACGCCAGGTGGTCGGCAAGCAACGATGGTCGCGTTGAATCGAATGACCGGAAACGTAATTTGGACCGCGGCCGTTCCAACCAGCCCCAAGGCGGGTTACGCGTCGCCGATTGCGATTGAAGTGGGCGGTGTCCGTCAATATGTCAACTACACCCACGGTGGCGTTGTCGGTATCCGAGCATCGGATGGCCGCGTCATGTGGGGACACCGCGAGTCTTCAAACGGAACAGCTAATTGCTCAACGCCGGTCTTCTACGACGGCAGCATCTTTACCGCTTCCGGGTACGACACTGGCGGAGCGTTGTTCCGACTTCAATCCCGCAATGGGCAAACAGTTTCGCAGGTGGCCTATTCCACTCGCGAAATGAAAAATCATCACGGAGGGATGGTTGCGATCAATGGGTACGTCTACGGCTCAAGCGACCCAGGCATTCTGAAGTGCATTGAACTTCGCAGTAACCGAGTTGTCTGGCAGAACCGATCGGTCGGAAAAGGAGCGGTCTCTTACGCCGATGGGCACCTCTACGTTCGCAGCGAGCAAGGGCCGGTGGCACTCGTCGAGGCAACTCCGGATGGCTACGAAGAGAAAGGCCGGTTCGACCAGCCGCAACGCAGCGGGCGGCCGTCCTGGTCACACCCGGTCATCGCGAACGGAAAACTATTTCTGCGAGACATGGACAACCTGCTGGCCTACGACATCCGAGCCAACTGAGAATCGTAGCTCGGTCTACTTTGCGGGCTCGCTCAGGTCGATGTCGTCGGGTTTGTAAATCATCACGACGACAGCCGCGATAACGGCAAGTGCCGAAAACACGGTCGCAAAGTTCAGCTCCAGGCCCTGTTGGTTGAGCTTCATTCGGACGAATTCGAAAAACGCATAGAAGGCTGCTGACAGCAGAATCCCGATCCAGTTGACCAGGTTCATCGTGCCGATCATTCGTCCTTTTTGCGATTCCGGCGGCACACTCTGTAGTGCAACCTGCAAAGGGACAGCGAAGAATCCGGCGCAGGCGCCGAGCCAGATCAAGCAGCCTCGGGCCAGCCATTCGGCCGTCGACGCGTCGAAAAGTAAGTGTCCAGAATCTACAGTGGCGATCGTCGTCTCGGTGGTCAACGCCGGCACGCCTGGGTGGAAGTACGCGATCGCAGTCAGGGCTGGAAACCCGACGACCATGCCGAACATGCCCGCTCGGACAACACCGAATCGAACGCGTTTCTGCGATAGTCGTCCCGACATGACGCATCCAAAAGCGATGCCGACTCCCATGCATGCCTGCAGGATTCCGATTCTGTCGCTACTCAGATGCAGGTCATACTCGCCCATGCTGTTAACCGAAGCCTGAACGACGCCGCCGACAAACCAGAACAACGACGAAACCAACAGGACTCCCAGAAGAAATCGATTGTTCTGAAGCAGTCGCCAATTGTCGCGATCGATACCTGCCGCCTGCCAGGTGAGCTTTAAGTCTGGCTGTGCCACCGGCGTCGGACGAACCAGACAAGCGGCACCTGTCCCAACGATGGCGATCACGATCGAAAGCACACTGACCCATGCCAGGCCTTCCTGGCCGGGAAGAGCTTCCTTCAGAATTCCTGCCGCCGCGAAACCAAATATGATTGCCAGAAAGGTAGTCATCTGAAAGATGCCATTGATCCGCGGCAAGTCTTCAGAGCGGAATTGCTCAGGAAGGATTCCAAACTTGGCAGGCCCAAAGACCGTACTCTGAGTACTCATCAAGAACAGAACGATGAGCAACGCCCAGAGTTCGCCGGACAGAAACGCCAGCAACCCGCTACCCATCACGACGATCTCAAGCGATTTGCAAACCACAACAATACGACCTTTGCTGACGCGGTCCGCCAGGTATCCAGACACGCCTGAAAATAAAATCCACGGCGTGGCGAAGATGGCCATCGCAATTGGCTGGTACCAGTCAGAAACTTCACCACCCTTTGCTTGTGCAACCTCGTGCGCCTTCTCCAGACACAACAGCAGAACCAGCTGCTTGAACATGTTGTCGTTGAAGGCGCCGAGCAACTGGCTGATCGTGAGTCCCCAGAATGACCGATCACGGAAGAAGCTGCTGGAAGCCTTGGGCTCAGATTGATCCGAATTACTCACGGGACGCTCCAATCGACAACGTTTGCTCGGTAGTCGGCGAGGAGAACGCCCGGTCAACACTTGCCCGGAACTCGCGTACAGCAGCTTCATCGACGGTCGAGGTACGGTCTTCATTCCGGCAAGCGGCAGACCGAATCGCAACAACATCCGGCTGGATCGAATTCAACTCGGGCAGCATCGAAGATGTTAGTCGCCCGGCAACGGCAAAGAATCGCCCCGAACGCTGGATCGCCGCAGCGAGGTCCCGAAGATGCCCAACTTCAAGAGCGTCCAGCAGCCGCCCCGATTTCTTAGACCAGGTGTCTACAAGGACTCCGGCAACTTGAGTATCAGAAGACAATCTGGAGGACAGGACACAATCAACAACCGCATCGGCAGATGGAGCCGACGCTTGCTCCCAGTCGGCATAAATCACAGCGACCCACCGATGGACGCTGCTGTCGCTGTCTTCGGAAAACGATTCGGTCAGAGACGACATTGTGTCCTGCCAGCGAGCCGACCACTTACTATCACGACTCAAACCGGCAAGCCCCAGCTTTGTGAACGAAAGCTGCGAGAGCGACTCAGGCAGTCCCTCGTTCAGATTCTCGCTGCGCGGCATTGGTGAGTAGTCAGTGACTTCCCCCAGCGCGGCGCTGACGGGAATTCCAGCCGTAAGGCCGATCTGAAGGACTTGCTCGATCACATTGTTATTGGCTTTGCCAAGCGAGCCAAACGAAGGCTCCTTCACGTCCAGAATCTGACATCCACCAGCGGAAGCTGCTATCGCCTCATCGGCAGATCGCACGCTGACCAGCAGTTGAGGCACGTGTGTCCTGTCAGACGATGTCTCGGAATTACTCTCGGTCATACAACGCCTGCTCGAACCATCGCTTTGCCGACTCAGTTGAAAGTGAGCGATTACCTGAGCCTAACTTTCTTTTGACGGAAGAACCCAGATGTTTCTAAAACGAACTGGATTTCCGTGGTTCTGCAAATAGATCGGCCCCGGCTCTGGACCTTCTTTGACCGGGTGGGCTGTCGTGCCTCGAGGAAGCTCAAGATTCTCGTGAACTTTGACTCCGTTCAGCAGGACAGTCATGCGAGCATTCTCGATCTTCTTTCCGGCATCGTCGTATTGAGCCGTCGTAAAGTCGATGTCGTAGGTCTGCCAGACGAGTGGTGGCAGGCACATATTTACGGACGGCGCACTGATCGAATAGACGCCGCCGCATTCGTTGTTTTTTCCTTCGAGGCCGAACGAATCGAGAATCTGCGTTTCGTATCGCCCCTGCATGTACAAGCCGCTGTTGCCTCGCCCCTGGCCGCGATCAAACGGCTTAAACGGAAGCCGGAACTCCAGATGCAGTTTGAAACTGCCAAACAGCTCTTTCGACGTGGCGCCTTCCATTAGCAGTTTGTCGTCCGACATTCTGCCGCCTTTGAAGTGCTCGGCGGATGAGCCATCGAACAGCACGACTGCTCCCTTCGGCGGCTTCTTGCCAAGTGTAGGACTCTTTCGGTGAAGCTTTGGAATGTCGCCAATGACGTCACCGTCGCCGTTCTTGATCGTAATTCCGCTGCTGGTCAGTTCGCCACTTCCTTGCCCGAGCAACGAAAATCGAATGGCGTCGCCATCTCGTTGTGCTTCGGCCTGGTACTTCAGCAACTCTTTCTTCCAGCCATCACCAGGCAGGCCACCGGGATAGGCGACTGCGCGAAACTTACTATCGCCAAGAGCGATCACTTGAACGCCGAGTTTGATTTCGCCGCTGCCAGCTTTGATTGTGCCAGAGTATTCGCCCTGGAGAGGGTATTCATTCCCGGCATCATCCGGCGAAATGAAGACCCTTCGCGGTTCCTTTTTCTTCGCGGCAGATGCAGCGACATCTTTGTCCGCCGCAAACGCGCCCACGGTTGTGGAAAGGACGAAAAGCGACAGCAGTCCAAAAAGCACGCGGCTCATAAAAAGGCTCCCTTCGCAATACCAGACGTTAAGCATTGCGGTAATTGCATTCGTTTCAGAAGTGCGTCAACCATTCGATGGTCTGACGAGGGCGTCATTCTGAAACTGCCGTGCAGGCATTGCAAGGAGCTGACGACCGATTCCCGTGGGCGTAGTGACTCCAGTAGGAATTCTTGTTGAAGCATGCCGCGTTCTGAGACTCAACGCCGCCTTACGAGCAGGCGACCGTCGAGTCTGCAGCCGTTGACGGTCGAGGAGTTGTCGATTCCAGACGCTGTTCGCGTTCATGGAAGAACTGTGAGAACAATGCTTCTGCTTCCTGACTGCTGATCAGGCCTGCATCGATCAATTGTTCCTTCAGAATGTCAGAACATTCAGACTGCTCAGCCAGTAGCAGTGCCAGTTGCTGCTCGGTCAACAAATTGAGCCGGTGGGCGATGGCACCAAAGCGTTCGCCAGTTGACTCCTGCAGATCGAGAACCTTCTGAACATCGCCTTTCTTCAGCCATTCTTTGGAGTACGCCGATTCGCCCAACCGTACCTCAGCAGGTCGCGATGACTGAGCGATTTCGAACATGTCAGCTCCGTCAATAATTTGACGTTGGACGAGCCAGTAGCTGAATCGGTTTTCGACGACGAGTTGCGAGATGCGTCGTTCGAGTTCGGTCGCCATTGAATTCATGGTGACGCAGTTTCGTCCGCGGCGCTTTGACTCGTACATCGCGGCGTCGGCCGATTCGAGGATCCTCGAAGAAATATTCTGATCCCTGCGGCACAGGCTGGCGAAAGTCGCCCCAACACTAACCGTAACGGAAATCGCAGTCTCTTCGTGGTTGAACGGCTCGGCCTCAACTGACTGACGAATGCGTTCGGCAAGAACGTTCAGTCCGGTCTCAGAAGCATCAACAGCCAGCACAACGAACTCTTCGCCACCGTACCGAGCTGCGATGTCCGCGGTGCGGACGTTCTTCGCAATGATCGCTCCCAGACGAGCAAGTACCGTATCGCCGAACTGATGCCCATAGGTGTCGTTGAGCTGTTTGAACCGGTCAACATCGACGAATAGAACTCCGATAGGAGTGCCTCGCCGGCACGATCGGTCGATTTCTTTCTGAATCGACTCGTCAAAATACCGTCGGTTGTAGAGCGACGTTAACGGATCACAGAAAGCCTGCTCGCGTAATTGTCGGTTTTGTGATTCCAGATCCAGTCGCTCGAGTTCACTGAGTTTCTGTTGAACCAACGTTTCCTGAGTCTGCTGGTGTTGAGCGATTGAAATTGCCGCCAATTGCCCACAAGCCTGCGACATCAGATCGGCGGCGGTTGGAAGATCGTCGGCATTTGCAGAAAGAATCTCTGCCGACAGCTGAACGCGTTCCTCAGTTTTATTGAGAAACTCGGAAAGTGTTTCTTCTGAAAAATGAAACGATGCTGCCGTCAACTCTCGAAGCTCTGACAGAGCAGCTCCTGGAGCGTCCGAGCAGAAGTAGTCACCAACGCGAGATGCGATCATCGCCACCCGAGTCAGTTCAAGTGAATCTTCGTTCGTGACATCGGTCAGCGTTCCATGATGGAGCCGAGCTGCGTCGCACATCGCCTCAGGAAACTTCCACTGTTGCATCAACTGGGCGCCGGTGTCCGCGTGGTCAAATCCAAGCACAGATTTTTCGCAGACTTCCAGGCTGGCATCGTCTTTTTCCAATTGTTCAATGACAGGGATGTAGTCATCACGCAGAACTCTGAGCATCGCCAGTTGCCCGATGTCGATTAGCAGTCCGGTCATGAACAATTCGCTGGACATCGACTTTCGGTCGATGAACCCGGCAAGAGCTTCAGCTGCCGATGCCTGAACGACCGATCGCAACCAGTACTGTTTGTAGTGCCCACTAAGCGGCCCGTCGGTCATCGCTTCAGAAGACAAGGAAAAGCTGAGAGCCAGCGACGTAATGACCGTTCGCCCAATCAACGGAACCGCCTGCTCGAGAGTGCGAATCTCTGACCGAAAGCTGAAGTAGGACGAGTTTGCAGAGCGCAGAATCTTGGCCGCCAACGCCGGATCCGACTTGATCGTTTCGACGATGTCTCTGGTACTACTGTCAAGATCCTGGACCAGCTCAAGCAACTTGATTGCCACCGCAGGCACCGACGGAAGCTGCGGCGACTTCAGGATCTTATCGAGTGATGAATTGGGATGAGCCATGTCGAATTCCCAGGAAGCAGCATGCGGCCTCGCGGCACGATCCCCGTAGCGCAGAGGTAGATTCATTGCGGTGTTTGAAACGACCACTCGAAAGGCTACGTCACACACATTTCGACAGTGTTGGAATCTTTGTGCTCGGGTCGCAGACAGAATCCACAAGGCGTTGCTGTTCCGTTTATAACGTACGAATACCACTGCGGACTGGCAAAGAACTCAAGTGCGGAGGGGATTGCCTGATTGACGATTCAGTGTCTGGCGACCTGTCCACATAGCACGAAGCTGCAGCAGAAGAATCACTGCGAAAGCGAAGCTGATTCGTCAATTCAGCTTTTGGGCAATCTGGCTGGCACCTGCCCAGATGAAGAAAACAATGACGGCGATCAGCGAGACGTTGGCAAGTACTGAGTTACGGCCTTCATCACCGATGCGTTTGCGGCTGCAATTCAGCACAAGAAGAGCGATCGCCAGGATCGGCATGAACGCCGCTCCGACCACTGCGTATGCCAGCTGAATTTGCTTGAAGCTTCCAAACAGTCCAACGGCCGGAACCGTCGCAATCGCGATCAGGGAGGATTTGTAGATTGCCGAGTTACTGTCAGCTCTGCGTGCGACGGCGTCCTGACTAAGTATGTCATCGTTCGTGCTGACGCTTTCGCCCGATGCCGCGGCGACCGGCTTGCGACGGGTCATTCTGAGGCTGTCTACGAAGAGGTACGGAACGCTCTGCCAGACACCAAGCATGCTGCTGGCGACGGCTCCCCACGCACCGATCAGGAATGCAATCCGAGCCGTTGGGCCGATCGCGCCGAGAGACGTTTCGAGTTGGTTTGCCAGGTCAACGATCAGCGTTGCACCTTTGGCTCCCGAGTCTGCATCCAGGCGGCTGCCGAGAACCACCATGCACATTCCAAATATTGCCGTCGCCACATAACCGGTCAGCAAGTCCAGCCTGCACGTACGAAGTTCACCGAGACCTTCGCGATTGTCCTCGCGGATCCAGTAGCCGTAACAAAGCACGGTAACCGTGCCACCAACTCCGCCCATCAGGCCGATCGTCCACTTCAAGCCGCCATCGTGGAACTGCGGGATCGTTGGGATGAAGACGCCGCTGGCGATGGCAGACCAGTCCGGCTGGATAGCAATCGTCGTGGCGAGCACGGTGATAAACATCACGCCGATGCAGATGCTCATCACTTTTTCAAACAGCCGGTAGCCGCCAGCGAAGACAAGCGCCAACGCGACGACGCTGTGAATAACTCCGTAGATGACTTTGTCGGTCGACGCATCACTGAGTGGCAGAATGGCGTGCGCCGCGATTCCGCAAGCACTCATCAGAGCAGAGCCGACGAAGAAACTCCACACGCAAAGGTATGCAAGAAATGTAATGATAGCCGCACGGCCGAAGTGTCGAGCCGTGCCTTCGAGCACGGTCGAACCAGTCGCGAGCTGCCAGCGAGCGAGCCCTTCGTTCAACACGAACTTGATGATCGCGCCCACGAGCACAGCCCACAGAACGGCGATCCCCAACCGCGAACCAGACAGCGCGCCGGTTGCCAGATCTCCCGCTCCGACGCCGGTTGCGGCGACAAGCAGACCCGGTCCGATAATGGCGAGCGGCCCAGATGATCGAGCTGGTTTCTGATCAGACATGCTTGTTCAAAAATTGCGGAAACGGAAAAGTTTCAACTCTCAATCGGCGGCGTGTACTTCCGGTCGAAGTGAGTGTAGCCACCATCAACGTAGACAATCTGCCCGGTCGTGTGACTTGAACGTGGCGACGCCAGAAAGACAACCATGTCGGCCATTTCTTCAACTGTGGTGAATCGTTGACCGAGCGGAATCATGCGCTCAATGGCGGCTCGACTGGCAGCGGGATCCGGCATCGTGTTCAGCCAGTTTTCGTAAAGCGGTGTCCATGTTTCGGCCGGCACGACCGTATTGACTCGAATTCCGTCCGCTGCCAGATCGACGGCCCATTCACGAGTCAAACCGTCGATCCCGCCTTTGGCGGCGGCGTATCCCGACGTTCCACCCTGCCCGGTGACAGCAACTTTCGAGCTGATGTTGATGATGACGCCTTGAGATTTCTTCAACTCGTCCAATGCGTAATGCACGAGCGAGTAGCAATGGATGAGGTTCTTCTTCAATGACTCGACAAACGCGTCCGGTCCCTGGTCGAGACCGACGCTATCGTTGACTCCGGCGTTATTCACGAGAATGTCGATCCGCCCAAATTTCTGAATCGTCGCTTCAATCGCGTTGCGGCAGGCGTCGACTTCGGACAGATCTCCCTGAACGAAAAAGCAGTCTTTGCCCTGAGCAGCGTACTCGGCTTCGAGGGCGATTCCTTCTTCAGTGCTGCGATTGACATTTGCGACACGTGCGCCTTCGGCGAGGAATGACCGCACGATGCCGGAGCCGATTCCTTTCGAACCGCCAGTCACAAGCACGACTTTGTCTTGAAGTTTCAGATCCATTTCAAAGAGGGCTCCGGGAAGGGCACGCTTCTGGTGCCTGGTTATGATGCGGCGGGAGGTGGGATTGTCAGCACGGCGAGGATCAGGTTCGCCGCGTTAAACAGCATGTGCAGCAGAACGACGCTTAAGAAACAGCGACGTTGCTGATACACGTATCCAAGGACGAGAGCAAGCGGCAGCAGCGGAATCGCGTCTGGCAGACGATGTACGGCGGCGAAGATCACCGCAACGGCGAACAACGCTTCGCGCGGCGGAGCGATCCTTTGCAGCCAGGTCTGCAGTACTACTCGGTAGATCAATTCTTCGACCAGCGGAGCGAGAACCACAGCCGCAATCACGATCCAGGCTAAAGTGGTGAATGAGCGATCCTGCTCAAGAAGCTGCAGAAGTCCGTGCGAATTCGACGTGCTTCGCCAGGGAAGCGTCAACATCCACACCCCCAGCACCGGCAGGACAGCCCCCGCGAATCCGAGTACGCCGTCAGCAATCTGTTGCCTGAGTTGCTTTAGATGAAATCCGAAATCTTCGACGCTGGCTGTCGTCGAATATGTCATCGGCACAAAGATCGCCAGGAACAGCAGCACGTTGAACTGACATGTCAACTTGACGTCGGCGACGGTTGGCGGTCGTCCGGTGTTAACGGGTTCGGAGGTCAGCGAGACCAGTTGCATGAGAATCCATGATGCCACCACGATGATCGAAATTGATTGAGCGACCGGTAGCGGTTCATCTTTCGCTGGAAGAATCGGAATGCGATGCCACAACCGATACCCCGCGAGAGACAGCACGAGGAAGCTGGCAACGCCAAGCACGCTCAGCAGGCAAACAGCGGGCAGCGGCATTTCGTGCATTTCGTGTCCGATTTTGGCCCGTAGTCAACGCTCGTGAGAACTTCTTCTGTATCGAAAGGTCAGCAAAAAGTGACTTCTCACTTCTGCCAGTTGTCGTAGGACGGCGTGGGATAGGCAGTGATCGCCGCTTCGTCAATCTCGACGCCAAAGCCGGGGCGATCCGGGACCTCGACTAGGCCGTTTTCGATTGAAGGCTGCCCGGAAACCCATTCCATCCACGGCCGCCCGGATTCGGCCAGAGGATCGGCGGGGCCATTGTCCAACGCGGCGATCGCCGGAAGCGACCACAGCTCGGCTCCACGATGCGGGCAAACTCGCAGTCCAAATTCGGCAGCGACTTCGTACACACGGATCAGTTCGGTCATCCCGCCCAGCCAGCAGACGTCCGGCTGCAATACTGTGTGCAGCTGATGCTTGGAAAGATGCCTGAAACCCGCGGACGTGTATTCGTGCTCGCCACCTGCGATCGGGACGGACGAATCTCGGACCAGTTCCGCGTACCCGGCTTCGTCGTGAACCGGCAGTGGTTCTTCCAGCCAACTTAGATCCAGATCGGCCACGCGGCTGATTACGGCCTGAGTTTCTTCGAGGTTCCATTTCATCCAGGCGTCAGCCATCAACTCGCGGTCAGATCCGATCGCCGAGCGTGCTCGTGATAGTTGACCGGCGATGCGGTCGGCGAAGGCTTCCGTGCTTCCGTCCTCCTCGGGAGACTGCGCGCCGAGATGCAACTTGAAGCCCTGGTGAGGGCTCGCTGCGACCTCGTCCATCGCGTCGTTGTCCCAAACGGTGATGTACGTCGGCAGCGTCGATTGCTTCGCTCCGCCGAGCAGATTGCAGACGCTTGTCTTCTCGGCGCGACCCTTCAGATCCCACAACGCCAGGTCGGCTCCGGAAATCGCCATCACGACGAGCCCCTTTTGGCCGTACGCCAGCGTCGAGTCGAACATCTCCTGCCACAATGTTCCGATCTGCGACGGATCTTTTCCGAGCAGCATGTCTCGCAGAACAGTCCGCACAACATGAATTCCGGCGAAGCCACCACCGCCGACTCCGTAACCCGTTATGCCGGAATCTGTATCAACCGCGACCAGAATCTGGCCGATGCTCGTCCGCCAGTCATCGGGCGACGTTGGCGTGACCGGCTGACAAGCTCGGACATCAGTAATCTTCATAGCACGCTTCGCTCTGTTTCTGTTCATCATCCCGACACACGCTGTCGGGCTCCGATTGTAGAATCGTACAAGTTAGAGACTCTGAGCTGGACTCACCATCGCCTTCCGACATTCCAGCTTGCTGAAAAACGCGAACTTCACCACGCCAGTTGGCGTCACCCATGACTACACACTGAAAGCGTTCCGCAAACGCCGCACAGTGGCCTATTGACATTCGGTCCAGACTTCGTACCTTCTCCCCTAGATATTCTACACAAGAGAAACTGGCTGGCAGTATGTGGCTTGATTGGTTCCAGGAAGCGGGCACGCGCGTGGCGAATGTTTTTCGTCGATCGCAGCTTGAATCTGAAGTGGACGAGGAACTGCAGTTCCATCTGGAAATGCAGATCGAGCAGTACGTTAAGAGCGGAATGTCCAAATGGGACGCTCGCCGAGTGGCGCTGGTCGAGTTTGGTGGCGTTGACAAGACCGTCGAAGACTGCCGCGATGTTTTGGGGCTGCGACTGATGCACGACTTCATTCAGGATATCCGCTACGCCGTTCGAGTGCTGGTCCGAAGCCCAGGCTTCACCATCATCGCCGTGCTGACTCTGGCCCTGGGAATCGGCGCCAACACCGCCGTTTTCAGTGTGGTAAACACGCTGCTGCTGCAACCATTGCCGTTCGAAAATCCAGACAGGATCGTGATGATCTGGGAAGAGAACCCAGAGCACGGCGAGGTGCAGGAGCAGGTGGCCTGGGCGGACCTGCAGGAATGGCAGAAGGCGACCACTTCATTCGAGTCGATCGGCTACGTCGTCAACCGCATGTCAACCAGCCGTAACTTTTTGATGAAAACGGACGACGACGTTTCACGAATCAGAGCACGCCATGTGTCTTCCAGTCTGTTTGACGTGCTGGGCGTTCCGCCTCTCATCGGCCAGACACTGTCGAGCGACGATGACGAACCGGGCGGCTTGCATCGAGCCGTACTCAGTCATCGAATGTGGACGCAGGTCTTCGGATCAGATCCGGAAATCATTGGCCAGAAGCTCGATCTGGGAAAAGCGCAGCCGTTCGAAGTCATCGGCGTAATGCCAGCACGGTTTCGATTTCCGCAAGCGGCAGACGCATGGCTGTCGGTCGCCGGGCTTCATAACGAACGTTGGCTTACGTCAATCATGCAGAGTCACGGCCATCATTCGTTGTGGGTGACCGGACGCTTGAAGGCAGGAGTGACTCCGTCACAGGCCCAGGCGGAACTGGCGGTTCTCCAGAAGCAGATTTCTGAATCTCCAGAAAATCAGGACACTCAGCGTCTGTCATCGGGCGTGACGGTTTCCCCGTTGCTGGATCAGGTCAATGGCTCGGGTACTCGATCGGCGTTGCTGCTACTTTTGGGGGCGGTCGGGTTTGTTCTGCTGATTGCCTGCGCGAATGTTGCCAACCTGCTGCTGGCTCGTGCGATTTCCAGGCGGCGTGAGATGGCGATTCGTGCGGCACTGGGAGCCGGTCGTCTGCGAGTCATTCGGCAACTGTTGACAGAAAGCCTGTTGCTATCGCTGTTGGGGGCTGCCGCCGCTGTCGTGCTCGCGGTCTGGGGCATTGAGCTTCTGGAATTAGTTCGGCTGGACGCGACGTATCTGGGAGTCAAAGAATTCCGGTTCGACCGAATCGGCGACGTGCAGATTGATCGAGGCGTCCTCGGATTCACGATTCTCGTTTCTGTCGTTACGGGCGTTCTGTTTGGACTCATTCCGGCCGTGCAGGCTTCGCGACTCGACATCAACAGCACACTGAAAGAAGACAGCCGATCCGGTACGCCGGCCAAAGCGGCGCGGCTGTTTCGTAACTCGCTGCTGATCTCCGAAGTGTCGCTCGCACTGATTCTTCTGGCGGGAGCCGGGCTGGCTCTGCGTGGATTTTCCAAAATGCTCGCGATCGATCCAGGAGTAGACCCCGCACACGTGCTAAAGGCCGAACTTGATCTCGACATGGCGGAGCAGGTTTACGGGATGAAAATCGAACAGGCCTTTGACGAAGTCGTTCATCGAGTCTCTGCTTTGCCGGGCGTGACCGCCGTTTCCGGAATCGGCGAAATTCCTGTCATCAAAAGCGGCTGGCAGGACACATTCAGAATCGACGGACCAGAACACGAAGGCCTCGACAATTCTGAATTGCCGTACGCCGACCTGCGACTGATGAGTCCCGGCGTTTTCGAATCGCTCGGTATCCCGTTGTTGTCCGGTCGGGATTTCGCAGAAACAGACACGCGGGAAAACCCTGGCGTTGCCATCATCAATCAGGCACTCGCGGAGAAATTCTTTCCGGATCAGGATCCCGTGGGACGGCACATTCTGTTTCGAGGTTTCTCTGACCCTAAGTTCGACAGCGAAATCGTGGGAGTCGCTGGCAACGTCCGGAATTACAGCAGCGACGGAAATGATCAGCACGAACTCTATTACCCGTTCGCTCAGAAATTCATGGCGGGCTCTGAAGTCGGACCTGTGATACTCATTCGCGTTCAAGGCGACACTGACGAAATGGTCCCGGCAATTCGTAACGCTCTGGACGGTCCGGATCCTCGGCAGCAGGTGCTGATCCGATTTCGAAATGTTCAGGACGTTCTGAACAACTCCGCATCGCAGGAGCGCTTTCAAGCGATCCTGCTGGGGGTCTTCTCTGGAATCGCACTGCTGCTGGCGGTCGTGGGTGTCTACGGAGTGATGTCGTACTCGACGTCGCAGCGCATTCAGGAAGTCGGTATCCGTCTGGCTCTGGGGGCACAGCCGAGACAGATTCTACGGACAATCGTCGGCGAGGGTGTCGCTTTGTCTGCGATCGGAATCGTTATCGGAGCCGGCGTCTCGATCGGGCTTGGACACCTGTTGAGCAAGTTGTTCTTCGGCCTCGAGTCGACTGACGCGGCGACTCTGGCAATCGTGGCGGTGATCCTGTTGTTTGTCAGTACGCTGGCCACTTTGATCCCCGCCTGGCGAGCAATGCGGGTCGACCCTCTGACCGCGTTACGGCACGAATAATCGACTTTGTCACGAATGGCGTATCCGGTTCCGTGTTCGACCTCCGTTTCGAATGTGAAAAGCCTCGAAGTTGAGAATCTGGTGACGGACGGATCGTTTTACTAAACTCTCCTTGATTGTCTAGGGGAGCGATCGTAGCATGGATTTACGACGCAATACACTCTTCGTTGCCTTGCCAACGATTCAAAATAAATGGAGAGATTGATGACTGCGAAAGAGCGGCTGGAATTGCTGCAGGGAACGCTGGACATGCTGATCCTTAAATCGATCTGCCATGCCCCGATGCACGGATTTGGCATCTCGGTGCGAATTCGGCAGATGTCTCAGGAAGTGCTGCAGGTCGAGCAGGGTTCGCTCTACCCGGCCTTGTACCGGCTCGAGAATCGTGGCTGGATCAAATCCGAGTGGGGCGTCTCCGACAACAACCGTCGAGCCAAGTTCTACGAACTGACAAACGTCGGGCAGAAGCAACTCGGCGTCGAAACGGCAAACTGGGAACGTCTTTCTTCGGCAATCAACCTCGTCCTGGCTACCGGGTAACTAATCGGAGGAACCACTAATGGACACGAATAGACACTAATATTTTCTTGAATTTATTCGTGTAAATGGATGTCCATTCGTGGTTCAGAAAGAGTGCCCATCATGACTAACGAATCTGGCCTCATCCTGAAGGAAGAAGTTCACCAGATCGTCGGCTGTGCAATGGAAGTGCTGAATCTGCTGGGGCATGGTCTGCTGGAGAAGCCGTACGAGAATGCGTTGGTAGTCGAGTTTGGCTTGAGGCAGATTTCATACCAGCAGCAGAAACGGTTCGACGTTACTTATAAAAACATAAAAGTCGGTGAGTACATTCCTGATCTGATTTGTTTCGACCAGATCGTCGTAGACACAAAAGCCATCGAAGGAATCGGCAAACAGGAAATCGGTCAGATGTTGAACTACCTGAGTATTACCGGATTGAAAGTCGGCCTGATCCTGAATTTCAAAAGAGCAAAACTCGAATGGAAACGAATCGTTCTATGACGGAACCACGAATAAACACCAATAGACACTAATTTCAGAAACAGAAACATTCGTGTTTATTCGTGTCCATTAGTGGTTCCTGTCGAGCCCTGTTTTCGAATGTTGAAAGTGAAATTCCGTGGACGTTGTTCGCAAAAAAAACAAATCCAGAAAATGGTTGCGATGGGTGTTTCTGCTCATCGTGATTGTCGGGGGAATTGCGGCGACGACTTCTGGACTTTCGAACCTGAAGCCAGCTCTTCCCGAGTTCGACCGGGCACCTGTGATCTTTGATACGGTGCAGCGCGGGACTCTGACGCGAGAAGTGCGAGGCTCCGGCACGCTGGTCCCCGTCGACATTACCTGGGTGACGACGGAAGTCGGCGGGCAGGTCACTGAGGTGCTGGTCGAACCTGGCGTCGAGGTCACTCCGGAAACCGTTATTCTGAAACTTCACGATCCGCAGATGGAACGTGCCGTCCGCGAGGCCGACCGTTCCCTCGAACTGGCAAAAGCAGAGGTCGAGAAGTTTAAGATTTCGCAGAAGTCGCAGGAGCTTGACCTGAAAGTTTCCACGGCGACCGCACGAGCGAACTTCGAGGATGCACGCACGCAGGCCGAGTTGCATGACCGTCTGGCTCTGCGCGGACTGATTTCTCCACGTCAGGCACGACAGTCACGAGATAAAGCAAAACGCAACCGCATGTTGATGGAAGTGCAGATCGAACGCGTCGTCAACAGTAAGAAAACTCAGAAGCTACGGTACGACGAAAAGCTGGCATGGGTAGCCCGCGCTGTAGACAGACAAAAGGAGCAACTTGAACAGCAGGCCGGGCTTACTGTGAAAGCCAATGTCAGCGGAACTCTGCAGCAGCTCGGAGGTCAGAACGGTGCCGGCCTGGAAGTAGGGCAGCGAGTTGGACTCGGCAGCGTCGTCGCGAAAATCACGAACCCGACTCGGCTGATGGCTGTCCTGCAGATCTCGCAGATTCAGGCGCGAGACATTCTCGTTGGGCAACTCACAAAGATCGATACGCGAAACGGAATCATCGAAGGTAGAGTCAGTCGGATTGACCCGGCCGTGCAGAATGATCGAGTGACCGTAGACGTTGAGCTGACCGGCGAACTGCCACGAGGGGCTCGCCCGGATCTGGCGGTTGAGGGATTGATCGAAGTCACTCGGCTGGACGACGTTCTCAGCGTCCGCAAGCCGCTTTACAGCCGCGAGAACGTGACCGTCGAAGTCTTCCGCCTGGAAAGCGACGGCGAAACGGTATCGCGAGTTGCTGCGGAATTCGGCAGCAGTTCGGTCCACACGATCGAGGTGATCGCTGGGCTGCGTGAAGGGGATCAGATCGTGGTTTCGGATACCACAAAGTGGAAAGCGTTCGATCGGGTCAAGTTGAAACAGTAAATCGAACTTCGTGGAGACGACGATGCAACAGGCTGAAGAAGCACTGATCTCAATGCGGAAGCTGGGCAAAGTCTTCCTGACGGAAGACGTCGAAACTCACGCTCTGTATGAAATCGACATGGAGCTGCACCGCGGAGAATTTCTCTCCATCGGTGGCCCGTCCGGGTGCGGAAAATCAACGCTACTGTCAATCATGGGGCTGCTGGATTCCGCCACCGAAGGAGAATACATCCTCAAGGGTCAGGAAGTCGGCGAGCTGTCAGTCCGAGAGCGTAGCCGACTACGAAACCGCGAGATCGGTTTCATCTTTCAGGCGTTTAACCTGATCGGCGATTTGACCGTGCGCGAGAACGTCGAGCTGCCTCTGACGTACCGAGGCATGCCGGCGGCTGATCGAAGCCAGCGAGTTGAAGAAGCTCTCGAAAAAGTAGACATGTCGCACCGCATGGGACATTACTCGTCGCAGCTTTCCGGTGGTCAGCAACAGCGAGTCGCCGTCGCGCGAGCATTGGCCGGCAGTCCGGCGATCCTCCTGGCGGACGAACCAACCGGGAATCTCGATTCCAAGAACGGCATGGCCGTCATGGATTTGCTTCATGAACTGCACGGCGAAGGAGCTACCATCTGCATGGTGACTCACGATCCGCGGTTCGCGAGTTTCGCCGATCGAAGCGTTCATCTGTTTGATGGAAAAGTGGTTTCGGCAGAAGAAGCAGAACGACTGGCGAAAGCCGATGAACCAGTACCCGCCGCCGCTGAGTAATCGTGTCGGCGACTTCAGACTGCGTAAAACGGAACCTCGAATGGACACCAATTTACACGAATAAATGCCATAAAGAGATTCGTGTTTATTCGTGTCCATTAGTGGTTCTAACCTGAGAGACAATCCCTCAAGTGCCGCTTTATGAGCTGGTTGCGAAACATCGTTGCACGGTCGACCGGCTCGTCAGACGCTGAGTTTGAGGGGCAGCTTGACGACGAGCTGCAGTTTCACGTCGACCGGCAAACAGAAGAGAACATCAAGTGCGGGATGGACCGTGCGACCGCTCGCCGCGAAGCGTTGCGACAGTTCGGCGGAGTCGAACAGGTTCGAGAAGGCGTGCGTGATGCCTCACGCATCGTCTGGTTGAGCGACCTGTTTCGCGACACGAAGTTCTCGCTTCGAATGCTCGCGAGATCTCCGGCATTTGCCGTGACCGCAGTCGTTGTGCTGGGAGTGGCGATCGGTCTTTCGACGACCATCTTCAGTTTCGTCCGTGCGATTCTGATCGAGCCTTTGCCATTTGCAAACTCTGAGCGGCTGGCCGTGATCGGCACGTTCAATTCGAACCGTGAACCTCCCATGACGGGAGCGTCGTGGCCGGACATTGTTGACTGGAAGAAGTCGGCGAAATCGTTTTCCGACATGGCCGCGTTCAAGAACGGAGACATGGACCTCTCGGACGGAAAGTCGACTCAGCGAATTCGCGGTTTGTTCGTAACACGAAATTTCTTCGAGCTGCTCGGCATTCCGTTCTCACTGGGACGATCGTTCAGCGAGAGCGAAGAGAACGATTCGGCCAACGCTTTAATTCTCAATCGTGAACTTTGGAAAAGTCGCTACCAGCAGAAACCGGATATCGTTGGCGATTCTGTCGACGTTTATTCCTGGATCATTCGTCCCGAACATGGACTTTCGAGATGGCAGATTGTCGGAATTGCCGGGCAGGAAATTCCGTTTCTACCTGTCGCCGTCGATGCGTTGGGAGATCGATTTGGCATCAATGATCAGGTTCAATTCTGGCGACCGATCGGGCTTTACGACGAGGCAGAGCGAAAAGAACGGTGGGAATACACGGCCATTGCACGGCTCAACCCGGGTGTAACCATCGAGCAGGCACGTGCGGAAATGGTAACCATTTCCTCGCACCTGGCCGACGAGTATCCAGAAGCAAACAACAACTGGTCTGCCAGAGTCACTCCACTGAACGAGTTGGTCACATCCGATATTCGACCAGCCTTGCAGTTACTCAGCGGCGCCGTCGCGTTTCTGCTCCTCATTGCGTGTGCCAATGTCGCCAGCCTGTTGATCGTGCGAGGCATTGCCAGGCAGCAGGAGTTTGCAGTCCGCATCGCCGTAGGAGCAGGACGCTGGCGATTGATCAGACAACTGATCACGGAAAGCATCCTGCTGTGTCTGGCCGGTGGAGCATTAGGGGCCTTGCTGTCTGTCTGGTGTATCGATGCCGTCCGACTCTTCGCCCCGACCAAAGTTCCTCGTTTGGGAGAAGTGTCCGTTGATTCGACGGTGTTGATGTTTGCTCTCGGTTTGTCGTTGATGACGGGTTTGTTTGTCGGAATTCTTCCCGCATGCCTCGCTTTCAGAACCGACGTGAACGGCACACTGAAGTCTGGAGGGCGAGGTTCGTCCGCGGCGCGTTCCCGCAAACGCTGGATGGCAATTCTTGTGGGCGGCGAAGTTGCGGTGTGCCTGGTTCTGCTGACTGGATCCGGACTGTTGATTCAGAGCTTTGCAGCGATCATTGGCGTCGATCCGGGTTTCCGAACGGACAACCTGATGACGATGACCGTGTCGCTTCCGCAAGGGAAGTACGAGTGGAAACACAACACGGAATTCTGTGTCGAGCTGACATCGAAGCTGCGAACTGTTCCCGGAATCGCGGCAGCATCCGCCGTTCGAGGCGTGCCGACTCGTGAAACCAATTTCGACGCACCCGTGTTTATTGACGGTGCGCCGGAGATCCCTCGAGACGAGCGTCCGGATGTGCGCCTTCGAGTAGTTGAACCCGGCTTCTTCGAAGTGATGGAAGTGCCCCTGCTTGAAGGACGCTTGTTTGAGCCTGCCGACTCGATTGGCAACATCGGTCACGCTCCGCAAATCATCTGCAACGAAACGATGGCGAGGCGGCACTGGCCAGGCGAGTCTGCAATTGGCAAGAAATTCTGTGTCGTCGAAGCCGACTATGACAAAATGGAAGTGGTCGGTGTCGTCGGCGACGTTCAGTTCGGCGCGCTGGTGGATGAAGCTCGGCCGGAGATCTATTACCCCGAAGCATTGTTCCCTCAATCCGAATTCACATTGCTTGTCCGAACCGAAGTGCCGCCCGAGCAAATGATGGGCGTCGTTGAAACGCTCGTTCGAGACGCCGAGCCCGACGTCGTCATCACCGATACCGAGTCCATGGACACAGTCCTGTCAAAGTCGCTGTCGAAAGAACGCTTCCTGGTGCTGCTGCTTTCGGCGTTTTCCCTGGGCGCGTTTCTGCTTTCGGTCACCGGCCACTACGGCGTGGTCGCGTACGCGGTTTCTCAACGGCGGCAGGAAATCGGAATTCGCATGGCTCTTGGCGCGACTGTTCCATCGATCGTTCGAATGATCGTGTCGGAAGGCCTACTGATTTCGGGAATGGGTCTGGTGGTCGGCCTTTGCCTGAGCCTCGCGCTGTCGCAATTTCTGCAAAGCCAACTGTTCGGAATCAGCGCGGCC
Source organism: uncultured Planctomycetaceae bacterium (assembly GCA_943787265.1). Taxonomy (GTDB): domain Bacteria; phylum Planctomycetota; class Planctomycetia; order Planctomycetales; family Planctomycetaceae; genus JABMPE01. The sequence continues at coordinate 318,902 of CALSLT010000006.1, forward strand.
GACCCGCTAACGTTAGCCATCGCGGCCGGCGTGCTTCTGGTGGCAACCAGCCTGGCGAGTCTGATTCCGTCGATCCGCGGAGCAAGGGTCAGCCCCGCATCGGCACTTCGCTCAAGCTGACGGCTCGCGACGACCGATACGAGGAGACATATTGACCCCTTGACTGTCTAGGAGTAGAAACCGCGTCCCTTCATAAGCCACCTCTCCGATCTCACCCCGACGCACACCCACTCTTATTCGCTGATTTTTGTCCTGATCTATCCATAACAGACTGATTCGCCCGTGTTCGGCACAGCAAGGAAGCTGTTTCGTTTCGCAACTGGCGTGGACTGGCGCATGGCCGGCCCTTGTCTGGCTCTCGTTGTGCTTGTCCAGGCCGGCGGCTGTTCGAGGAGCCAGTACAGGACGCAGGCTGACGAGGACGCGCTGTCAATCCTCGACGAAAAGTCGCAGGAGCCTGCCTGGACTCCGCCGCTTAGCTACTCAATCGAGCCCGCACCGCAGTCACGGCTCTTCGACCCGTCGCCGATCGAGGACCCGATCCTCCCCGATCCGCAGCCGCGACTGCACGTCTACGAAATCCCAAACGGCATCGGTCGCCGAGCTGAATTACCGGATGCGACTGCAGCACCAACGGAAACTGCAATGGCGGCACCCGTTCGTCAGGCTGGTTACTCGTCTGACAAGTCAGCAACCGGCAGGATCCTGCTGGCTCGATACGCCGCGCAGAATGAACTCGAACCTGACTCCGAAGACTTTGAGATCGAACCCGTCACGATTCCTCCGTCAGCCTGGGAATCAATCCCGCCTGAGTGTCGCGTGCGGATGTTCGAGTTCGAGAGCGTGATCGCCGAATACGAAAGTTCGTACGATAAACGCCCTGCTCACGATGAGTTTGACGACGCTCCACGATTGAACCTGACAGACATCGTGGTGCTGGCTTTGCTGAACAGCCGCGAGTATCAGACTCAGAAGGAAACGCTGTATCGCGTTGCTTTGCGGTTGTCGCTGCAGCGCTTCGATTACGACCTGAAGTTCTCGCCATTCAACAACGGAACTGGCGCAGATTTCTTAAGTCGCAATTCGTCAGGCAGCTCGTTCAATCGAGTGACCGTTCCGACGGAGGCTCAGGCCGAAGCCTTGCTCAACACCGGCAGCACGCTGGTAACGAGGTTCGCCAACAGCGTGTTGCTGACATTCGGAGGCGCCGACGGCTTCGCGGCGGACATCGGTTCGGAACTTCTGTTCGAAGTAACGCACTCCGTTTTCCAGAACGACGTTCGCTTCGAGCGTCTGACTCAGGCAGAACGGAACGTTGTCTATGCGGCACGAGACTTCGCCCGATTCCGCAAAACGTTCTACCTGCAACTGGCCACTCAGTATTACAACCTGCTGAGAACTTACCGGCAGGTCGAAATCGACTCGCAGAATTACATCAGCCTCGTCCGCGTTTACAGCCAGCGAGACATCGAACTGGGCGAAGGCGAAATCGCTCGCGTGCAGATCGATCAGGTCGAGCAGAACGCGTTGTCCGGCCGCAGTTCTTTGATCTCAACCTGCAACAGCCTTGAGAATTCGTTGGACCAACTGAAAAGTCGGCTGGGGCTTCCAATCGAAACGCCCATCAACATCGATCTGGCCGAACTGTTTGGAATCACCGGCCGCGACGAGGTCGCCGTTTCGCTGGAACTGGTTCGGCGTGTCCGATCCCGATTGCTGGCAGAATCAACAAGAGATGACATCAACGAAGCCACGATCCTCAGCCAGGCGGAAGAGCTGGTTGCGCGGATTCAGGACGCGTTAGAGATCCAACGAAAAGCCGACGAACTGGTCCAGGCATCAGCTCGCGATGCTGCATCGTCAACCAACGGCGACAAACATTTCACCAGTACCGCTTCGAAAGATGCCCTGGCTGATCGAGTTCGTCAGTTATCAATTCTGCGAGCCAGACTTCGAGTCGCGCAGTTTCGGCTGATTGCGGACGACGGTTGGAAACGTTTCGAAGAAGCAAGAAACGAGGAAGAGTCCACGCCCATTCGAGTCCCAGCAATGTCGGCGGAGTTCGCGCGAGCGGTGCTGGACCAACTGTACGAAGAAGAAATTCGGGCACGAGAACTGGGCGGAACTGACGAGCAGGTTCTCTCCATCAGCCAGCTCAGCGATGCCCTCGGACAAAAACTTCGAGCTTTTGATCTGTTGGTTGACACAGTTCTGTCTGAGGTCATGACCGAGCGACTGGACGAAGTCCAGGCGGCCGCTCACCAACTGGCCGATTCAGCCATCGCCGCCGCTCGCGAGACGCAGGCTTTGACAGATCAGCTCGCTCGAGACGCGGGTACGGATCCAAACGAACCAACAGTTACCGTCACGTCGCGACTTCTCGCGGACAGCCAACAGCTTCTCGACGGATCAGGTTCCGGACTGACGCGAATTCGTGCGGGCATGGACAACGCATCGCTCGCCGCACTTTCGGCACGGCTCGACTTAATGAACGCTCGCGGTGACCTGGCCGACGAATGGCGAGGCGTCAAACTGGCCGGTGACGATCTGAAGTCAATCCTCAACTTGCAGGCTCGACAACGGTTGCGCACAGATAACGACTCGAACAAATCTTTCGACTTCGACTTTGACGAATCCCGCACCGAGCTATCAGTGACGCTGGACACGCCGCTGAACCGACGCGCTCAACGAAACCGCTTCCGCGAACAATTGCTCAACTACCAGCTCAGTCGCCGAGCGGTGATGTCGCTGGAAGATTCGATCAAGCAGAACATCCGCCGCGACCTGCGTGCTCTGACGCTAGCTGAGGAACAACACCTGCTCGGCATCGCCAGCGCCGCTCTGGCCTATGAACGAGTCATCAGCACGGAACTACAACTCCGACTTGGAGTAGCTGGCGTCCGAGCCCGAGACTTCCTGGAAGCACAAACCGCGTACGCAAACTCGCTGTCGACAGTCGCCAGCCGCCACATCGGCCACATCCTCGGCCGCATCCGCCTGTACGTCGATCTTGAGCAACTTCAGGTCGACGACATCGGCAACTGGCCCGCCCTCCACGACGAATCCACCCCGCCGGACACAACGGTCCCAACCGACTCCAACTACGAATACGGCGACCTGCCATCCAACGTCGAATACTCCGAAGAGTTACTCGACCGCCTGCGACAGCGCTGGGCCCCCGCTCCGTAGGGTCTCTCGACTTACCATCGAGTGTAATGATGAATTATTCGGTTAAGGCCGAATTAGTTGCTGTAGAACACATCGGAACGAAGGACATATTTACGCCCGGCAGTTAAGACCGATCCTTCGTGCCAACGCTCATGGCGAAAAAGCAAAGCAGAACCGGTAGTCGGCGTCACGACTTGTTCAATTTTTTGTCGTGACTCGCCCTCACCGACGTAGCTCCTGAAAATTGTAGCGCCGCCGTCGAAGTCATCATTGAGATAAATCAGGTAAGAAAGTTTGCTAATCCAACGACGATCGTTGCCTACTGAACCATCTTTGTGTCGCTTGAATTCCTGACCAGATTCGTAGCGGTAAAAACGCAACTGATGGTCGATGCCAACTGGCTGTTGGCCGTCAAATTTCGGAAGGATCGATGAAACGCGAGACCACATTGTGTTGGCAATTTCTGGATCATCGAGATTGACGCGATCGTTATTGCGGATGTTTGTCATCATCTTAGGCCCAGACCGAGTCCGAACCGACGCGGCAGCAAAACCGATCGACTCTGCACGGTCAATCAAAGCAGCACACTCTGCGGCAGAAAGAACGCCGGCAACCGTGAAGATGTCTGGCTCAATGAAGTCCGCAACCAAAGCCATGGCCCGCCTCTGCTATCAAGAGTTTTCATCCCAATCGACAAAATCTCCAGTGTGCTCGGCGGATGGGAGTTCAATTTCATCCAGTAACCGCTTGCAAATAATTCGATACACTTGGTCGCGTGACATTTCCGATTCCGTTGCAATGGCATTTGAAATATGCGACGCAAGATCAGCCAAAAGGATGCCCCAGACCTCGGGCGTCTCAGCCCAGATGGTTGGAAAAAGTGAACATTGCAGTTTTTCGTCTACGATCCAGCCACGCGCAACCTCAATGGCTTGTTCAGCAGTTTTGGCGTCCGGTGGAATTGGAAGCTCTCGCACGATCTGTGTTCTCCAATTCTTGAACAGCAACGATCCGGCAGGCTAGCCACGCGTTGGTGACAACTTCTAGGAAGTCAGTGCGTCGAATGTGGCCGTGCTGTCGGCGAAGGAGTCCGCCTGAACGTTGAGTTGGTTCAGAACTGTCAGATAGACATTCGATAGCGGAGTTGTTTCGTCGGACTTGATCAGTTGGCCGTGGTTGAGGCCGAGTTTGTGGCCGCCAGCGAGCATCAGGGGGTAGTTGGCGTTGCGGTGGGTCTGGCTGTTGCTGCTTCCGTAGAGGACGATCGTGTGGTCGAGCAACGTTCCGTCGCCTTCCTCGGTTGATTTCAGGCGGGTCAGGAACCGGGCCATCTGGTCGGCCAGGAACTGGTGCCACTTGCCGAGTTCTTCTCCGCCTTTTCCTTTTGCTCCGCCGTGAGCCAAGCCGTGCATGTTTTTGCCCATGCCGAGCAACTGTGGGAACTTGCCGGCGATTGACGTGGCTCCGTTCATGTTTCCAAGCTGGTACGTTGCCACGCGTGTCGAGTCCGTCTGAAACGCCAGGAACATCAGGTCGTACATCGTTTGAATCAGTTCCTGCGGCGTTGAATCGTCAGCGTCCAGGCTCAGGCCGACCTCGTCGACTCGAGGCTTGGGAATTTCCAGCCACTGTTTGGAACGCTCAACGCCTTTTTCAATCTGGCGGACGGAAGCCAGGTACTCGTCGAACTTCTTCTGGTCGTACTTCCCGAGTTTGCGACGCACCGATCGCGAATGTTCGAGCACTCGGTCAAGCATGCTGCCGGTGCGTTGGAGGCTGGATCGCTGAGCATCGACCGAGTCTGACGTCACGCCGAACAGGCGGTCAAAGACGACTCGCGGTTTGTTCTGGGCGGGGATCGGCTGGCCGTTTCGGTTGTACGAAAGCGTGCTGGACCGAGTTGGCTCGCCGACGCCGCCATCCGTTGAGACAACGAGCGATGAATACCGCGTTTGATCTGCCTGATGTCCGGCGATGATCTGATCGAGCGACATCGAATTCTTCATCCGGCTGCCGGTCAGCTCTGAACCGGTCAACCAGATGTCAGCCGTATCGTGACCGCCCATCGAACGACCATTTGGATGTGACATCCCCTCGATCATCGTCAGATCGTTCCGCAGCGGTTCCATCGAACGATGGATTTCGCCGAACGTGAAGTCACGACCTTCGCCGGTCGGAGTCCAGTTCCACTTCGCGAATTCTGAGTCTTCCTTTTGAAAGACACTGCCATACGGAAAGTATGCGGCGCAGAATCGTTTGGGACGCTCCGTCTGGCTCTTCTCTGAACCCATGCAATTGAGCATGGGCAACGCCAATGAAACTCCGACTCCCTTGAGGAGCGTTCTGCGATCAAGTTGCCATGATTTCATGGTTCTTCTTTCTAAAACTTTTAATCGCAGAGGACGGAGAGAAAACAAACGCTGAGGAAACGGAGAACGCCGCTCAGACCGTCACCGTTCGGGTTGTGATTATTAATCTGCTCTCCGCGACCTCTGCGTAATTCACTCTCCGTACTCTGCGATTTAAATTCCGAGAAGCACTTCGCTTCCCGATGCTTACTTCGAGCCGAACGTGTCGCTCGTCACGATTAAGCGAATCAGATTCTGTAGTTTATAGTCGTTCTTGATGAACTGTGCCGTGATTGTTCCGACGGTTTCGCGGTCGCTTAATTCCAGTGAGCGGCCCAGCGAGTAGGCCAGCATTCGACTTACCAGCGTACGGGCGAACTCCTCGCGTTTCTCGGTCAGCAGGTGTTTCTTCAGGTCGTCGAGACCGTTGACCTCGTGACCGCCGGGTAAGGTTGCTCTGGCATCGACGTCGAATTCCACCATCTTTCTGCCGGATTTGCGTTGAATCTTGTCTCGCAGAAGACCGACCGCGTCGAATTCTTCGAGAGCGATTCCCCAGGGATCGATACCTCGGTGACAGCGGGCGCAAGCTTCGTTTTCTCGATGCTCCTTGAGCTGCTCTTTTAATGGCAGACTGGCGACGTCGCGGTTCTGCTGGTCTAGATTCGGAACGTTCGGCGGCGGTGGAGCGGGCGGATCGTCCAGTATCCGTTTGCGAAGCCAGACGCCTCGCAGGATGGCGTGTGAGTCTTCGCCAGTTGAGTTGGCAAGTAAGACTGACGCTTGAGCAAGCAGTCCTCCGCGTTGATCGTTTTCGGAAAGGGCGACTCGTTCGAATTCGATTCCTCGCGGACCTTCGAGGCCGTAATGCTCGGCCATCGGCTGGTTCAGCATCGCAAAGTCGGAATCCAGGAACGCCAGCGCGCTGGTGTTGCTTCTTAAGACTTCGTCAAAAAAAGCCTGAGTCTCTCGCCGCATGTGAGGCTTCAGCTCGTTGCGAAACGCGGGGTAGTACTCTGGATTCACGGCGATGCGATTCATGCCGCCGAGGTCCAGCCATTGATCGCTGAACTGCTCGACAAACTCCTGCGACCTCGGATCGTTTATCAAACGATCCACTTCTGAAGTCAGCGTTTCTGGATTTCGAAGTTGTCCGGTACTGGCGAGTTCGAACAATCGATCGTCAGGCATCGAGCTCCACAGAAAGTACGACAGTCGCGACGCCAGTTCGTGATCGGTCAGGTCTCGGATTTTCCCGGACGACGGTTCGACCAGGTACAGAAAATCGGGAGAGACCAGCACCATCGCCAGGGTTTCCCGCATGGCTTCTTCGAACGTACCAAACGTTGGCCGTACTTCCTGAAAGTAAGCAACCATCATGTCGACTTCTTCACTCACGACCGGTCGGCGAAATGCTCGTCGCATGAATCGGTCGAGAACTTCGCGTGCGTAGGCGACTGGATCGGTTTCAGCGAGATCGCTCGGAAAGAGGATGCGAGTGTGATGCGCGGGCGGCCAGCTTTCGAAGACCGGAGACTTGAAGCTGACCGACTCGATTTCGATCTTCGGGAAGTCGGGATCAGTCGGATAGACCGTGCGGGTCTTTGGTTTCTTCCGCTTTGCCTTCTTTGCTTTTTTCTTCTCAGCTCTGCTGGCAGCGGCATCTGACGGTGCGGCTTCAGGTTCCTCGATCACTTCCTGACGAGGTTTTGGAGCCGGCTTTCCGTCGCTGTAAGCATTGGTCAGCCATAGCAAGAGGCCCGGATATTTACTTTGAGTGCGACTTTGCAGAGGGAAGGTTTCGAGCCGTCCTCGGAATTCGTAGTCCTGAAATTGTTCGCTCGTGACTTCCAGAGTTCCGACATCTTCTGACGGCGTCTGAGTGTCCGCGCGATAACCCAGCACAACTCGCAACTGAGGATACGGTGCGTTGTCGGGCAGGATGGCGCGAGCTCTGACTCGGATTAGAAAATCGCCCTCGTCAGGAAACTCGGTCGATCGAAATACGAACGTGCCGGAGCGCCCCAGCATGTTCGTCCAATTGCCTTTGCCCTTGTCGGCGGTCGTTTTCGTTTCCGCGGTTTCAACGACAGTCGGTTCGTCGTAAGTGACGATAGCTCGGCTCATCGCGCTGCGTGCGGCCTCAAGGTAGCTCTCTAGCTGAAGGGCCGACATCCGCAGCGCGGATCCGTTATTGGTGAAGCCGTCTTCGCCCGGACTTTCCGGCAGCAGATTTGGTCCGTAGTTCAGATCGAGGCCCAGCAGGTCTCGCATCGTGTTTCGATATTCGGTGCGGTTCAGTCGTCGGATGACGACCTGCCCGCCAGTGCTCCGTCGGACGCGGATGGCGTGTTCGATTTGCTCGGTAATCCAACCGGCCAGGATGTCGCGTTCCTTCGTGGTGAGCGGCGTTTCGTCTTCGGGTGGCATCTCGCCAAGATTCAAGACGTTCAGAACGTCGTGCCATGTTTCGGCTGCGGCCGAGTCCTTCACCAGGTTCGTCGACAATGTGTCGAGCCGGACGTTTCCATTGACGTCTTCCGGGCCGTGGCAACTGACGCAGCGGCGGAGAAGAATCGGCTTGACGTCTTTCTGGAAGTCTGCGGCTGCGACGTACGAACTCTGAATGACACACGTCATCAAGGCGCAAAGGCTGACTGAAAATCGGACTCGCACGAAAACCTCAGACCTGGTTCTTGACGAACGGAAGGATGACGAAGGAAGAAACCGTTGAAGATTGTTGGGGTCGTACAGCCGTGACTGACCCGCGAAGGACCGTCCTTGATACCCTATTTGCCTCACAAAATGAAGTCGGCGTTGCTGGATGCTGATGCTGTTCCGGTGGTTTCAGCATCAGCGCATGAGAAACGGCGACTGATCCAAAAGTGACCAGCCGCCGTGAGTGTTGATAAGCTTGTTTCTGACGACCGAATTGCTGAAGGGTCAAAGAAGTCGATCTGGGTGGCAGAGTTCGTCAGAAGGTCGCTGCCAGAAAGCGTCAGCAGAAGGTGACGGGCAGCGTGGGGGGAAAGCAAAACAGCCCTCGATCGTCGAAACAATCGAGGGCTGAGAATCATCGTCAATTAGTGTCCGCAAGCACCGCAAGAGCTGCAGCTACCGCAGCACTTGTTGCCACCGAGGCTCGGCAAGCGAAGCTTCGGCAGGCTGCACTTCGGAAGTTTCGGCATGCAAAGCTTTGGCATGCTGAACTTAGGAAGGCTCAGCTTAGGCATGCTCCAGCCACACTTCTTTTCGCAGCAGCCAGAGCGAGCAACGCAGCAGCTCGTCTTAGGAGCACATGCTGACGCACAAGGTGCGGCACATGATGCAGCCTTAGGACCACAAGCTGGTGCACATGCTGAACGGCAAGGAGCAGCACATGATGCGGCCTTAGGACCACAAGCTGGTGCACAAGGAGCGGCACATGATGCAGCCTTTGGAGCACAAGCTGGGGCACAAGGAGCGGCACATGATGCAGCCTTAGGAGCACAAGCTGGGGCACAAGGAGCAGCACATGACGCAGCCTTAGGGGCACAAGCAGGAGCACATGCAGACTTGCATGGTGCAGCACATGATGCGGCCTTAGGACCACAAGCTGGTGCACAAGGAGCGGCACATGACGCAGCCTTAGGGGCACAAGCAGGAGCACATGCAGACTTGCATGGTGCAGCACATGATGCTGCTTTAGGACCACAAGCTGGTGCACAAGGAGCGGCACATGATGCAGCCTTTGGAGCACAAGCTGGGGCACAAGGGGCGGCACACGAAGCCGCTTTCGGTGCACACGCTGGTGCACAAGGAGCCGCACATGATGCAGCTTTTGGTGCACACGCTGGCGCACACGGTGCGCAACATGATGGACTACCGAACAAGCCAGCAGATGCACTGCTAAGGCTTGCCGCCACCACCATGAACGCGACAGTCAAGGTCGTACACTTCATTCCCGGAATCTCCTCGAAGCCTGAAATCTGAAACGATAGGTGAGTCACTCCAGTTGTGAATCCGGGTGTTCCGACCCGAGATAGGAGTGCCCCCGCTCTACAGCGGCAGTTTGGGTAACACGCCACTGATTTCGGCTCGTCCCGCCGCGCTTCGTTGATGAAACACCGCCAAAAATCCGGACGAACATCAGGCTCCGCAGATGTACCGATTGTAGTGGTAACTCGGCGATGGGTTGTTCCGGCTGGTCCAGACTGTACCGGCTGTAACGAAAATTGCGGGGGCCGATGGCACCGGATTCAGCCTGTCGTTCTGCCGACACGGAAGCCTGATCAAATGCCACAGCCAGAACACAGGCTTGTGGCGCACAAGCAATGGGCGAAGACAAACGCTGGCAACACGGGGCATTCGGTTTGGATACCGTCAGCACACAGCTACGCCCCCGGAACAGGCGGATGGCCTGATCATTGTGGCCGACCTAAGTCGCAACAGTTTCCACGGGCCAGCAATCGCTACAACGCTCAAGGTTTAACGACAGACGTCAGAGCTACTGATCCTGCCTGCCCCCAAAGCGGAGCGTGCAAAGCATTCAACTACGATCGACGCGAAATCGTTCCAGCCAGGCAAGGACTTCCGAGCGGACGTAGCGGTAGTCGCCGCCAACCTTAGTCGCTGGCAGCTCTTCCTTCTTCGTGAGTTCCCAAATCTTGGTTCGAGAAAGGCTCAGAAACTCCATCAGCTCACGAGTTGTCATCACAACTTCGTCATCTGAATCGGTTGGAGTTGTGGACTGCTCTTCAGTCATCGCAGACTCTTTCTGGTTTGAGCGGCACCAGTCGCCAACGGTCGCGCTCGTTGTGGCGAATCAAGCACTTGGGTTGTGTCGAAGATCGGGAATCAATCATTCGTAAAATCTGCGCAACAGCTTTTCAGCCATTGCACACTGACAGGATCGAGTCATTCACGGAACTCGACTGCTGAAGATATCCCGCACTGCGGATTGCCGCAATTCGATATTGCTTCCAGCCGATCGGCAAGTTTCGACTGGCGTCGACCCGTCTGAGCTGTTTCGTACACATTCCCGCATCAGGCGGACACCACATGCTCTTAGACAGTTCTCAGCAGAGCTACACGCGACGATCATGGTGAGTCACTCAGATGTGGCTCGCTGAACCGGCTTGAGCAGCATGCGATAAAGTAACGTCCGATCCTCGCCCTCGGACAATTTACTTTGCTGTCCTTTGCGTACCGAAGAGCGATGGGGCACGTAACCGGTTCCAGCCGAAGCACGCCTTCTTCCGCGACACGGTTGCCGGCAAGTCGATGGCACCGGCGTCCGGTCACGTCTAAACGAAACCTGATAGCTGACGTGGAGACATCCTGCTCTGCAAACTGCCTGGTGAAGCAGCAAGCCAGAAGTACCGACGCCGCGAATTTAAGCTGCCAGCGGGGCATCGACTGCCGTTTGTTGTGGATGCAAGGAGTGTGCTGCGGACGTGAATCGATGCCCTGAACCGAAGAATTAACTGCGATATCGGTCGGCAGGAACGGCGTAGTATTCCCGGAAATACGCAGCCACTCATTCAATCAGAAAGGTTTCGCGGCGATGCTATATTGAGACGGTCAAACCACCTCAGGACACTTTGATCTTTACGAACCACCCCCCCCTGAGTAGATACAAAAACTGCAACTTCAGACAGCGAGGGACTGTGTTTGTCGCTCGTTTTATCGATATTCTGCTGCCGCCTTATTGTGTCTGGATTTTTGACTCGTTCAGGATCACGATGACGACTTCGTGTGACCGAGTGCGCGATTCCTTGTCAGTACTCATTGTTTTGCGGGCAACGCGTCGTGTGCTGGAGGCCTGATTGGTAATGCAGCGATCGATGATTCGGCAGTCATCTTCAACCAGAGCGGCCTTTACGCTCATTGAGCTTCTGGTCACGATCGCGATCATTGCGGCTCTGGCGGCTCTACTTCTCCCAGCAGTGCAAAACGCTCGAGAAGCATCTCGCCGTACGTCGTGCATCAACAATCTCAAGCAACTATCGCTGGCGTGCCTGAACTACGAGTCGACACATCGAACATTGCCATCCGGATACGTGATTGGCACGGGTGGCATCAGCAGTTTGACAATTGCCCCACCGCTCAGTGTTCCGACGCAGGCTGGACGGCCCGACGCCGTTTTCAATGAGTGGTTTCTGTCGGATGACTGGAGCTGGCACGCGTTGATCGTGTCGCAGATCGGCCAGTCGAATCTCGGCATCAACACACGTTCGTCCAAAGGCGAGACATGGAATCTCGCTGCGCTGGCGACTCCCGTACCGACTTTTGTTTGCCCGTCAATGTCCGCTTCTGGCACGCGAGTCTTCGCCACGTTGACTCCCACAACTCAAGCAGAGTTTGCTTTCACCAATTATCGCTGTGTTTCCGGCACAAATTTGGCAGCCGCAAGTCCACTCGGGGGCCTGGCGACTAACGGCGTCATGTATCACGACAGTGTGATTGCGTTGCGGGATGTGCGAGACGGCGAAAGCTCAACGGCGATGCTGATCGAATCAACCTTCGGGCTGTGGGGCGACGGAAACAGCGCCGGAACGCGAGCGGCGGACGACAATTCTGACGGTGTTTGCGACTGGGGAAGCGACGGCCTTGTCCCAACCAGCAGCCCAGCCACGTTCAACAGCTTCCACACAGTGCCTGGCAGCCAGCTCGAAATGTCCGCAGGGAGCTGGCACGCTGACACGGTAAATTGTGCTCTCGTTGACGGAAGCTGCCGGTCTGTTTCGAAGACGATCTCATTCGCCATTCTCCAGGGCATGTTTACTCGCAGCGGTTCCGAGCGGATTACCATTCCCTGAACAGAGCCGAAGTTAACCTGACCGGCCGGTCCTCCTGCAGGCAGACAGCTATCAAACAGCAAACGAAAACAAGCCCAACTCATTAAGAGTCGGGCCTGTTTTATTAATCGATTCTTGCTCGGCTCACTCGACTGAGAGTTAGCCAGCTTCCGCACCGGTGCAGCGGATCAGATGGTCGTGGTCGATGTAGACGACTTCTTCGCTTTGATCAGTGTGGGTCATCGGGATCGGCCAGTCAGACCGGATTGTTTTGTCAAAGTAGACCGTGCATTTGTAATGGCAGTGATGCAGCCGAGCTGGCCCGACGAGCGGATAAAAGCGACACTCATCGACTCGGTCAACGATCGGTTCAACCACGATCCGGACGTTGTTCATGTTCGTTTCTGCAATGAAGGCAAATCCGCCCGCTCCGCGAACACTCGATGGCAAAGCTCGAACAACTTCGTCCGGAGTCGGTGGGTCCAGGCAGAACAACGGAGCGTTGTCGCCTTCGACCTGGTCCAGAATCGGCACTTTGCCGTATCGTTCTTCTTCGTGGTAGGTGTCTTCGATCAACTGGCTGTAGTACGGGCTGACCGGAATCAGCGGCGTGGTGCCCCAGAACTTGGCAAAGTTCAAAGCAGTCACCAGGGCTCCACCGGTGATTTCGCAACCGGTCGATGTGAAGGCAACCATGCACAAGGCCGCATAAAGTGAAATCCGTTTCATCGGTTCCATCCTGGACTGAGTCCGGTGTCGTCTTCCTTGACGTTCATACCAAAGCGGCAGATCAGATCCGAAGATCGCCAGCTTTGACTTCTATCGAACTTCCAGCCCCGCCAACTTGTGAAAATATGCCGATTTTTCCGAATACAATGAGTAGTCGGACTCTGCCGCTGATTCGTCCACCAGCCACCGCCACCGAACCGGGTTGCTGCAAAGACTCATCGCGACACGTTATGCATGTGTTTTCGGGGCGTTCACGACTCCAGTAGACATACCGTGCGACGTTTGATCAGAAACTTGAATCGATTTGAGGAATTATTCGATTTTCCGCCAGAGTTTCAGCTCGTCACTTCGGACGGCGTGGCGAGACCCTTCGTCGTCGTAGAGAATTCTCAGCCGACCCGCATCAACAAACTCGTAAAAGACAATTCCCGTCTGGAGTCATTCGTGGCGAAGAAGAAACTCGGTCGCTGGTTCGCTGACTACATCGAGCGATCAACCAAGTACTGCCGCATTGGATCAGTCGTGCTGGTGCCCCTGTCGCTGATCGTGGCGTGGCTGACTTACTGGATCATCTGGGTGACTCTGTGGATTGGTTTCCGACCGCTCTTTGATCTTTCGAACGATGCAGTTGGGTACTGGTCGTACTTTTTCCTGGCGGTCATTTTCGCCAGGCAATTCCTGAGAGGTTCGGAGTTCGAAGAAGAGTACCGCTTTTCAGGCGAGAGCGAGGCCGGCACGGTCTCGTTGAACTTTGCGCGGGCCACCGGAAACGGCTGGGTGCTGCTGTTTGATCCGGGGGTGGCTCACGGATTCGTCAAAGTAATCGCCCTGCTCTACCTGACCGCTCCCAGAATGCTTGGTCTGGCCCTGATGCTTCATCACAAAGCCAACCGACTCAAACAAATGGACGTGCCCGCCTGTTCGCGAGTCATCGGCATGCTGATGCGAGCTCAAGGCCGAGTTCCCATTGAAAAGATCGCGGACGAGTTCCCCGAAGCAGACTTATCGCAAATCGTCCCGCCGCTTGCAGATGTCGACGGAGTCGTCTTCCTCGAAAAAGACGGTATGGGCCTGACCTTGGCTCCACGCTTCATGGAAGAATTCGACGAGTGGGTCGCCGAGTCGTAAAACGTTCTTCAAACTTGCCGCAATCGTCGAGACGATCGCGGCATGGCCTCGTCAAACATCGTGAGTTGACGATAGCAATGCTGCACCAAGCTAACATTTCAGGGGTCCGCATTGATTCGCACCATTCTTGTATCATTGTTATGTGCTACCGCGACGGCTTCAGCCGAACCAGTTGTCACTCCCGGCTCCAAGACGTTGCCGTTGCCAGGTGAGGCGTTTCAGATCGACGGCCACGACGCTTTCGTGATCCTGCCGCCGGATGCGAAACAAGACATTCCGTGGGTCTGGTATGCACCGACTCTGCGCGGTCTTCCAGCTCAATCCGAAGTCTGGATGTTCGAGCAGTTTCTCGCGAAGGGCATCGCGATCGCGGGTATCGCCGCTGGCGAATCCTATGGCAGTCCAACGGGAACGAAGCTTTACACGGCACTGTATGATTACCTGGTCAAGACGCGGATGTTTCGTAAGAAGCCCTGTCTGCTGGCACGCAGCCGTGGCGGACTCATGCTTTACAGTTGGGCGGTCGACCATCCGCATTCCGTAGGCGGAGTTGCCGGAATCTATCCTGTTTGCAGCATCGCCAGTTATCCCGGTATCGCGCGAGCTGCCGGTGCATTCGATCTGACCGCGGAACAACTCAAAGTCGAGCTGACGAAATACAACCCGATCGATCGACTCAAGCCGCTCGCCGAAGCGGACGTGCCGGTGTTCTACATTCACGGGGACAGCGACACGGTCGTGCCGCTCGAAGCCAATTCCGCGGAACTGGCAAAGCGGTACCGCAAGTTCGGTGGACCGGTCGAGATCGAAATCGTCAAAGGCCAGGGTCACAACATGTGGGACGGCTGGTTTAGTTCGCAGAAGTTGACCGACTTCGCGATCGCTCGAGCATTGGGGCAGCCAGTCGAAGCGGAAAAGAACGCGGGCAATCTTCCCAGGCCGATCGCACATTGGAAGCTCGATGATGAGGGCGACGTTGCGAGAGATTCAGCCGGTGCGCATCACGGAAAGATCGTCGGCGCCACGCTGGTTCCCGGCAAAGCTGGCAAGGTATTTGAGTTCGTCCGCAAAGATGGCGATCACATCGCGATCCCGTACGCGGATGACTTTGCGATATCGACATTTACGGTTTCGGCGTGGGTCTACCTTACGCGTGAGCCGACATTTTCCGGCATCCTCGGAACACGTCACGGCAGCGACCAGACTTTCGACATGAAAGTAAACTCGGCAAAGGTTCACGGCGACATCGGCGACGGTAAGAAATGGATCGAGACAGCCGTCAACTTCTACGCCGACGATACCGGAACAAACGGAGAAGGCGGCGATCTGTCGCTCAAACGCTGGTACCACATTGCCTATGTGATCGACAGTGCGGACCAGGAATGCCGACTCTACCTCGACGCCGATCTGAAGAAACGAATCACCTTCAAAGGCAAGCCGATCCTGATGACGCCCGCCAATACGATGCACATCGGCCACTCGTCGGGCACCGAGTTTATGGACGGCATCATTGACGAAGTGAAAATCTGGAACCAGTCGCTAACCTCGGAGCAGGTCAAAACCGAGATGGCCACCGCCGCTGATACGAAAGATTCAAAATGAAGATTTACTTGCAGCCTATCCTGATGCTTTGCCTGGCTGCTTCGAGCTTCGCCGCAGAACGTCCTAATGTTCTGCTGTTGTCGATCGACGATCTCAACGACTGGACTGGCTGCCTGGGTGGACATCCCCAGGCGAAGACACCAAACATCGACCGCCTTGCAGAGCAGGGAATGCTGTTTGCCAATACGCACTGCCAGTCTCCGGTGTGCAATCCATCGCGTGCCAGTTTGTTGACTGGCCGGTATCCTCATTCGTCCGGCGTCTACTTCCTCAGTCCGGATCTCAAACAGGCTCCGGCTCTCAAGGAACTCGATACTCTTCCGGAACGATTTGCGAAACACGGCTACCGTACGCTCGCCGCTGGCAAGCTCTTTCACACTGGAGACAAGCGTTTCTTCCAGGAATACGGAGGAAACTTCGGTGGGTTCGGGCCGAGGCCGAAGAAGAAGATCTCACAGCCGCACGGACATCCGCTCTGGGACTGGGGCGCCTACCCAGAGCGTGACGAGGATATGCCGGACTATAAAATCGCCCAGTGGGCCGTCGAAGAGCTGAGTGCTCAGACAGAAGATTCTGACACTCCGTTCTTCATGGGCGTGGGCTTCTATCGACCTCACGTCCCCATGTATGCGCCAAAGAAATGGTTCGACCTCTTTCCTCGTGACCGGGTAAAGCTTCCACTTGTTACCAAGAATGATCGCGACGACCTCAGCCCATACGCCATCGCACTGACCAACGAGAAGCACGTTTCACCGGAACACGCCTGGGTCGAATCAGCGGGCGAGTGGGAGCATGCCGTGCAGGCCTATCTCGCGTCCACGGCCTTCGCAGATCATTGTCTGGGGCTCGTGCTGGATGCTCTGGACGAGTCACCACACAGGGACAATACGATCGTGGTACTCTTCGCCGATCACGGCTTCCACCTCGGTGAGAAACAGCGTTGGGCCAAACGGACGATCTGGGAGGACGGTACGCGAGTGCCATTGATCGTCGTCGCTCCAGGATATGAAAAGGGACGACGGACAAACAAACCAGCACAGCTCCTCGACATTTTTCCCACTCTCCTCGAACTGGCCGACTTGCCGGCTGACGAGAGCCAGGAAGGCAATTCACTTGTAACCCTCATGGATGATCGGCAGACGGAGTGGCCGCATCTCGCTCTGTCCTCGTTCGGCAAGGGCAACTACGCCGTCCGGTCCGAGCACTTTCGTTTCATCCGCTATCTGGATGGCTCGGAGGAATTCTACGACCACCGCAAAGATCCGCACGAGTGGACCAACCTGGCCGCAAGCAAAGAACTGGCCGAGGTCATCAAAGCCCACCGCCAGCACGTCCCTGCTCAGGAAGCCGACGTGCTCCCCGGCAAATCAACTGGGCACCAGGCCTACGAAGCGGCCAACGAATTGATTGCCCAATAGAAGACAGCGGAGCAGTACTATCTGAGCGTATGAGACGACGACTTCAAACGTGCCATCGGGTGGTCAGATAATGGTCCTCAGCCGCTTGCAGAAAAGCACAAAGCGCAAAAAGAAAGCCCGCTTTTCAGTAACTTGCAGAGCTGTGCAAGTAATTGAAAAGCGGGCAAAGCTCCCCGACATGGACTCGAACGGTTGACGCGGAACCTACCGAAAACGTTGGTGAGACCGACTCCGACATTGCGGGCGCTGCATTTTTCCGGTGCAGTTGGTGCACCGGCTGTAGTGAGTGAAGGGCTATGTGCACTTCCGGGAAGTTCTGGAAGTGATCCGGTGCTTCGGTTGCTGGTCGATGTCTGGAGTGAGTTGCCGGATGCTGTAAAGAACCAAATTCTGAAGCTAGCAGACGATGCCGTCGCGACAGTTCGTTAAAGGTTTGGGTGTGGTCGCCAAGGCATCTGGCTTTCACTACTGGGAACCGGATTCCATGATGGGTGACCACTGACACCTATTCCGGCCAACTGTTGATGAAGGTCTTTGTCCGAAATGTCCGTTGAACGAAATCTATTGTTCGCCGTTCTGGCGTTTGAAGACGAACTGATCGATTTGCAGCAACTCACTGCCGCCTGCCGCGCTTGGTCGAATCACAAGTCGAAACCGCTCGCCGATTTGCTCGTTGAGCGTGGCTGGATCACTACTGATCATCGGCGGTTTCTGGATGAGAAGGCTGAGCGGAAACTTTCGAAGCACCAGAACGATCCGCGAGTGACGCTGAATGCAGCGACTCGGGGCGATATCTGTGATGTGTTGCTGAAGGATGTGGATGACTCTGACGTGCGTCAGTCGCTCAGTTCCTGGCCATCCGCCGCGCCATTGCTGATCGAAACTATGGGCCAGACACTGGATGAGTCGGACCAACCAAAGACGCGGTATACTTGGGTCAGCGAAGTTGGCGCGGGCGGGTCTCGGAAAGGTCTGGCTTGCAAGAGACAACCACCTTGCCCGTGAAGTGGCTCTCAAAGAAGTCAAACCAGGCTCAGCATCCAACGAGGCTGTACGGCGACTGATCAAGGAAGCGCAGATCACTGGTCAGCTTCAGCATCCCGGAATCGTGCCAGTCTACGAGGGTCAACTACGAAGGCCGCCATTTCTACACGATGAAGCTTGTGAAGGGCGAAACGCTGTCAAAAGCGATCCGCAACTATCACGCAGCAAAGAGACTGGGACGTGCGGACCCGATTCTCGAACGGCAACTACTCGGGGTTTTTCTGAATGTCTGTGATGCCATCGCCTATGCGCATTCACGAGGTGTGATCCACCGTGATTTGAAGCCAGAGAACATCGTGCTGGGTGAGTATGGTGAGGCAATCGTGCTGGACTGGGGTCTGGCACGTCATGTGGGGAGTGAGGACGAAGGACTCAGCTCCGATCGTTATTACTGAAGAGGGAAAAAACTGATGCGACACAAGCCGGACAGAAAATAGGCACACCAGCCTACATGTCCCCCGAGCAGGCTGCCGGGCGAATCGAGCATATGGACGAGCGGACTGACACCTATGGGTTGGGGGCGATCCTGTTTGAGATCCTAACCGGTGAACCACCGCACCGTTCAAAGGCGATTGTGTCGCAGGACTCATCGAGTAATGAATCCGACACTCTCCTCGCTGAGATGTTGAACCGTATTGCGAACAAAGAGGCTCGAAGTATCCGTGAGGTCGATGAAACAATCCCCGATGAACTGGACGTGATCTGCGCGACCGCACTGGCACGGCGTCGGGCCCAGCGGTTTCAATCGGCCAAAGAGTTGAAAACATCTCTGCTGGAATATCAGGAGCACGAGGAAAGCATCAATTTGACGAATGCAGCAGCCGGTCATCTGGCGGTTGCCCAAAAGACGCACAGCTACCAGGACTTCAATAGAGCGTTGTATGGATACGAAGAGGCACTCGATCAGTGGCGTGGGAATCATCGTGCTCGTACGGCACTGCACAATACTCGGCTTCAATACGGCCAAGCGGCCTTTGATCAGGGTGATTATGAATTAGCGTCGTCGCTGTTGACGGTCCGCTTCCAGGGACTGATGTCCCCTGCGTCAACAATGGCAGTACCGCAGAACGAGTCGACGGACTCTGAGGAAGAGTCATTGCAGTCCGGCTCAGTCGAATCCGATCAGCACTTGTCCGCGGCCTTCAGTCGCCTTCGCGAAAGAATTTCGGTTGCGATCGCCGAACGGGATGCCGAAAAGGCACGCATGCGACGACTTCGCCAAGTTGCTTTGGCAGCAAGCCTCTGCGTCGCCTGTGTTGCGAGCGTGGCTGTGATCTGGATCAACTCAGAGCGAGACAAGGCTCTGACAGCTCAGCAGAAAGAAACCACCCAGCGAGAACTCGCTGAAGCCAAACAGCAGGAAGCCAATCGACAACGTCAAGCGGCCATCGATGCACAAGAAATCGCCCAGGTAAACGAACGCAGGGCGAAGTCCGCAGAAGCAGCCGCAAGAACAGGAGAGGAAAACGCAAAACTAAATCTGCAATTAGCCGAGCGACATGCCTACAACTCTGACATGCTGCTTGTACAGAGGGAATGGAACGATGCTCACATAATACAGTTGAAAGAACTACTTGATCGGCACCGGGGCCGTGACGATCTCAAAGGCTTCGAATGGAACTACTGGAATCGGCTCTTGCAGAGCGAGTTGTTTACATTTGAAGGCATGGGTAGTGGTTGGAATCGATGCTCTCTCAGCCCAGACGGAAGTCGGATCGCGATATCAACTCCAAAAGCAGCGGTAAAAGTGTGGGACGCTATCACGGGGCAGGAAATTCATTTGCTTGAAGGGCACGCTCGGCGAAAACTCATCAGCAGTGTGGTGTTCAGTCCGGACGGATCAAAAATCGCATCATCGAGTTACGACAAAACCGTCAAAGTGTGGGATGCTGCAAGCGGCCACGAAGTCGTCACATTCACTGAACATGGCGGCGAAGTTACTGGTGTAACCTTCAGTCCAGACGGAAGGACACTGGCCTCAATAAGTCTGGACAAAACATTGAAGTTGTGGGACTCAACGACCGGCCAAGTGATGCATACACTAAATGGTCATCCCGAACGCATCTACAATGTGGCATTTAGCCCGGACGGGACGAAAATCGTTTCTGCGGGGGGAAAATTTCGCACATCGGGAGAGGTAAAGGTGTGGGATGTTGCGACGGGCAAGGAGACTGCCTCTCTGAAAGGCCACACAGACGGCGTGACCAAAGTCTTGTTCAGTCCAAGTGGAGCTGAAATCGTTTCAGCCGGATTTGGTGGAACGATTAGAGTCTGGGATGCAGACACAGGAATAGAATCGCTCGCGTTTGGGAAGCATCCACTTCCAGTCAACGCGATGGTCGTCAGCCCCGATGGAAAAACAATTGCTACGGGCAGCTTTGACTCAACAGTATATGTGTGGGACATGAGCACCGGAAAAGTGCTACTTACACTCAAAGGACATACGGATCAGGTTAAGGCGGTAGCATTTAGCTCCGACGGAACACGTCTGGTCAGTGCAGGCAACGACCGAAACGTGAAAGTGTGGGACGCAAATTCCGGTTTTGAGATTCACTCCCTGAAGGGGCACGAAAATTTCGTTGACCAGGTAACGTTCACGACAGATGCCACGAAGATTGTTTCTGGCAGCTGGGACGGCACAGTAAAGGTCTGGGACGCCAACCAAGGGCAGGACCCGCTCGTATTAATCGGGCACAGTGACCCTGTCTGGGGAGTATTCTTCAGTCCTGATGGGACTCAGATAGCTTCAGCGAGTGGCAGGCACAGCTTATCGAATCCGACCGTAAAAGTTGACAGCGTTCAACCAGCGGGAAAGGTGAAGGTTTGGGACGTAGCAACTGGCCAGGAAGAGTTTTCACTTGCAGGGCATACTGGAGGTGTTACGAGTGTTGCGTTTAGCTTGGATGGAAAAAAGATTGCTTCGGCAAGTGACGATCAGACTGTAAGGCTGTGGGACACGACGACAGGCAAAGAGATGCTGGCACTGAAAGGGCATGCTGACACCGTAACGAGCGTGGCATTCAGTCCAGACGGAATGAGATTGGCGTCGGCGAGTGGGATCAAGAATGGCGTACCTGGAGTTGTGAAGATCTGGAATCTTGCCACCGGGCGGGAGACACACACGCTCACCGGTCATACGGGCGGTGTCCGCGCTGTGGTGTTCAGTCCGAATGGCGCACGGATCGCATCTGGCAGCTATGACTCAACAGTAAAGATTTGGAATGCGACCACCGGGCAGGAAGTGTATGCGTTTAGTGGGCACGCCACTTGGGTCTACAGCGTCGCGTTCAGTCACGACGGATCAAAAGTCGCATCGTCGAGCAATTCCCCCTGTTAACGCTGTAAAAATTTGGGACGCCGACAGTGGTCAGGAGATTCATACACTTAAGGGGCATTCCAGTAGTATTGGCAGTGTGACATTCACTCCAGACGACAAACGCGTCGCCTCCGCGAGTGCGGACGGTACAGTGAAAATGTGGGACGTGATGACTGGACAGGAAACACTCTCGCTTGAATGGGATTATTTTGGCTATGGCGCCTCCGGCGTTGACATCAGCCCGGATGGGACACGCATCGCCTCGGCAGGCTCAGATGGCATGGTTAAGATTTGGGATTCACGACCGTGGACGCCGGAATTGCGGACGCAGTCGCAATCTCGCGTGTGTCTGAACTTTCATCGAGATCGAGTGAAGTCGCTTGAAGAACTTCAGGAGACTGTCCGCTCCGACAAGACGATCAACGAGCTGGTCCGGCAGCAGGCACTCGACTGGGCGGAGCTGTTTTGGAAAAACCACAATACCGAGAACGAATAGAACGACTTTCAGATTCGGTCGAGCATTGCCGACGGCAGTGCTCTCCAGCATGGACTCGAACGCCCGATCCGGGGCCTGCCGAAAACGTTGGTGAAACTGTTTCTAACTCTGCCGGCGCTGCATTTTCCGGTGCAGTTGGTGCACCGGATGTGACGGGCGACGCCCTAACCGAAGTTCCGTTCCAAAATGGAACCGAAGCTGCAATGCGATCGTTGATCGCAGTCTGTGGCGAGTTGCTGGACGAAGTACTGATTCAGATTCCGGAGATTGCTGACCGGTCGTCTGTAACATCGAATTGTAGTCAGGCAGGTGTTTCCTGTGGGATGTCGTTGTCCTGTTCCACAATGGCGTTGTCAGTTCGCGGGCTAAACCGGCCAGTGATTTGCGGGTTCCGACAGGCCACTCATTTTTTGAAGTAAGTCGATTTCCTTTTTCCCCAAACGCCCTCACAGCAAGGGCGTAGGGCGTCTGGGGAAAAAGTTATGTTGGATTGGGTGGCTGGTTTAACTCGCAACTTCGTGGCCGAAATCAACCCGCAAAATGACAATGGCGGCGTTGACCTGACGCATCCATCCATGGTTACCGACGCGCCGTTGTTCAGTTTAGGCGCGAAGCGATTCGAAACGCTGAGTAACTGATATCGGCGTTCTCTCGTCCTGCGTTTTTTGGTGCAGCCGCTGTTGTGATTCGACCAAGTTGATTCACTCCGTGACACTGGCACCTCTAGTGATCGAATCCCCCTATCGTCTGAAGCGAACTCAGAAGCAGTTCGAATCGTGACTCAACCGTCTCCGTTCTTTGACGATCGTCAAGCCTGGCTGTACTGGAAACCTCGCGATCAGAACAAAAAAACAGGACGAATGCCTTGTCTACATGGTCAGAATGTGCTCCTCTGTAACACTGCAACAATAGGCAACCCAGAGAACACAGGGCGCCCCATGTCTGTAAACCCAAAACCTGCGCGACACTTGATCAATGCGATCAAATCAACTCGTGATCACCATCCGAATTTCACAATTTTGCTTGGCGCAGGCGCCAGTGCAGAGAGTGGAATTAAGACCGCAGGCGAACTCGTAGATGAATGGAGAGACGAGTACTTCAAAATCTATGGCTCCAAGGACGCAGTTCAGGACGAGTTCTTGCAGCAACAGCGATGGTACGGTGAACCTGAGGAATACTCAGTACTGTTCGAAACGCTTTATGATCAACCAAGCCTTCGTCGCGAGGTAATCGAATCTCTGATCAAAGATGCAAATCCGTCTTGGGGGTACATCTACCTCGCTAATCTCGTTCGGGAACAGATATTCCGTACCGTTTTTACGACAAATTTTGATGATTTATTGAATGAAGCCTGCTACCTATTCTCGACCGATGTAAGGCCCGTCGTTTGTGCTCATGACTCAAGCATTAGTTCGATTCGAATATTCTCAGCACGACCGAAAATCGTCAAACTTCATGGCGACTTCCTCTTTGATAGCATCAAGAACACAGTACGGGAGCTTGAGAATCTTGAAGAGAATATGCGCGAAAAATTTCGGCAATGTGCAGGTGAATTCGGTCTGATTGTCGTTGGCTATAGTGGAAATGACCGCACGATAATGGACACACTTGATGCTCTCCTTCGGCACGATGGATTCTTTCCGCACGGCGTGTACTGGTGCGTCCGTAACGGAGACCGCGTCCCGGATCGCGTAGAAGAGTTGACGCGTTTTGGTAACTTTCACGTCGTCGAAATCTCGGGGTTCGATGATTTCTTTGCATCCTTGCACCATGAGCTTGGCCTCGGATTACCCATTAAGGACCCATACGCAGCAATTCGTGACCGACTGAAAAGTCTCATCGAGTCACTGAATGTTCCAAAACCGTGGCTTGAATCCGAATCACGACTACACGCTGATATTCGAAGCGTGTGTGATAAATTGATTGAGAAGGAACAAGACGAATTCGTGACCAACGAGATGCGATGTATGATCTTTTACAAGCGTCGCAAGTTCGTTGACGCGATGCGTGCAAGCATTAAAGCGTTGATTGCCGCCACCAATCACATGAAAGCTGCGGACTTGCTTCAAACAGCAGTACGATGCTGCCTTGAATCAAAGGAGAAAGGCGAATTCGAGGCTATATTGGATGCTGTAGACTCTTGCGCTGTCTTGAAGATTCGACCTGATGTGTTTGAAAATCTGTCGCTTAACAGCCCGTTGAAAAACTCGGCCGACTGACCTGGTCAGAAGATGCGTTCGCGCTATCCTGCTCGGTGTCTTGATATTGAGCGATGGAGGATGACTGATGGCTCTTGGTGAGCGTCGTTCGGAGCGGCAGCAGGAGTTGTGGGTGGCGAC
This sequence comes from uncultured Planctomycetaceae bacterium, assembly GCA_943787265.1. Taxonomy (GTDB): domain Bacteria; phylum Planctomycetota; class Planctomycetia; order Planctomycetales; family Planctomycetaceae; genus JABMPE01. The sequence goes on from CALSLT010000006.1 coordinate 343,269, forward strand.
GGCGAAGTTGCCGGCGTCGATCGGGCATGTGTTTTACGACGCCCTGAATCGTGTGCTCCGTGACGGGGAGTTTGACAACTTTGCCGAGTCGCTGTGCGAGCCGTTTTACAAAGAAGGTGGTCGTCCAGGCATTCCGCCAGGCGTTTATTTCCGCATGATCTTTGTGGGGTACTTCGAGGGAATCGATTCGCAGCGAGGCATCGCCTGGCGTTGCCGGGACAGTCTGTCGCTGCGGAAATTTCTCGGGTACGAATTGCATGAGAACACGCCTGAGCATTCGAGCCTGACGCGCATCCGTCAGCGTCTTCCTCTGGAAGCGTTCGAGCAGGTCTTTGCGTTCGTGTTATCGCTGGTCGAAAAGCACGGGCTACTGAAAGGTAAGACCGTCGGCGTTGATTCGACTCTGCTGGAAGCCAACGCGGCAATGAAGTCGATCGTTCGCAAGGACACCGGCGAGGACTGGGAAGCATTCGTCCGCCAGTTGGCCGAAGCTGACGGCGTCGAGATCAAGAACGACGATGACCTGCGAAAGTTCGATCGAAAACGCAAAGGCAAGAAGGTTTCCAATCAGGACTGGCAAAGCTCAAGCGACCCTGACGCCCGCATCATGAAAATGAAGAAGGGGCACACGCACTTGTCGTACAAGCAGGAACACACGGTCGACCTGGAAACCGAAGCGATCCTGTCCGCCGAGATCTATTACGGCAACGAGTCCGACGGCAACACGCTGCTGGACAGTGTCAACACTGCCCAAGGCAACCTGCAACAGTCCGACAGCGAAGCGGTGATCAAAGAGGTCGTCGGCGACAAGGGTTACCACAAGAACGAAACGCTGGCGAAGTCCCGGGCGGATGAATTGCGAACATACATCTGCGAGCCGGATGGTCCGAACCGTCGCTGGACGGACAAGCCTGCCGATTACAAAAAAGCGTACTGTGCCAATCGACGTCGCCTGAAAACCGACCGCAACAAGCGTCTGCAAAAATTACGGAGTGAACGAGTCGAACGCAGCTTCGCCCACGTCTGCGAAACCGGCGGAGCTCGCCGCACCTGGCTGCGAGGCCTGGAAAACAACCGCAAGAAAGTGCGGCTGACAGTCGCCGCTCACAACCTTGGTCTGATCCTGCGAAAACTACTCGGCAGCGGCAAACCCCGAGAGTTCGCCGGTCTCCGAGGGCTGCTGTTTTCGGTGTTCTCGACCGTTCAGATTGCAACCAGACGCTGCCACAGACTCATCAGCTCCGCAAGCTCGTTCCACCGCCTCTACTGCCACCGCAAACACCATCCAATTCGGACCTCAATCTGCACACCATAATTCGACGATACCCTGCATTTTCAACGGGCAGCTAATCTCATGAATAATTCGTGGTATGACGAAGCTGAAAAGTTTCTGGATAAATCGAAGCAATTTAGTGTTGCAGGCGACTCAACTGAATCCGGAGTTTCCATGATCAACAGGATGCAGCTCAAGCGTCATCGCGGCAAGCGATTAACGAAGAAGGACCGCGAGGAAATTGAGGAGTTAAGCAGCCACAGCGACTCCTTCAATGTTTGTTGTCGAATTCTACTGAAACAATACGAAGACGCTGTCGAAATTTTGCAAACGGCGAATGAGACGGGTGACTGGAATGATCGCAGGTGGGAGCCGGCTGAATTCATCGAGCAGTTCTTAGGTTGGCCGATCGCAAGACTGCTTAGCGAAGAGTGCAGGAATCGAGTTCGCGAGCTAGTCAGCTAGGCCTTGCCTCTTAGCATTTCGACCAGCATTCTGAAATATCTCTGGATGCAAACGATCTTGATCATGTCATTGTTTGAATAGAATCAGTACGTGGTATCACGTCTAGACAGAGTGAATAACGAAGGATCGAAAAAGGCCCCACTTTGAGCTCACAGTCAGCCTTGGATCACAGGATGATACATCCTGTCGTCGTTGCATTTCAGGTAATCAAGATGAACACCGATGGCATTGCTCAGCGAAATTCAAACAAGATTCAAATGGCTATTTGTACCGTTTAGCTCGCTGCCGAGACGTGATTCTTATGGGGCGATGCCGCTCCCGTGCCGACAGGTAGATTCACCTGATGACGCCGATTGGGACATGCCGGGAATCAGTGGCCTTCAGTTGAACTGATCCACAGACGAATTCATGGAGCTTTGCAGAGCCAATCCGTACAGGCTGATCTTCGATGCCGCTTCGGTTCGTGTGGAGAAGATTCGAGAGACCGCGGAAAGTTCTCCGGATGTCCGGAGACTTTCCGAAGTTGATCCTCAATCTTGATTGCTGCTCGAAGAGTTACCTCGATCAGCGGGACTCCGCATTCTGAGGCTTGCTGACGAGGCAATCAGAGTTGAGCGATAGCCGTCGTTCGACCGGTGGCGGAAATAAAAACAAAGTGTGTTATTGGCCTCGACTGTTCCGGATAGGGGTAAAGAATTGAGACTTCAAAAAGGACCCGTCGCTGCAAGGTCGAAGCTGCGAGGCATTGTCGACTGGTGTGCCAGGGGGCGGGAAATACAATTCGCATTCCGGGTTGCAGCATAGTGGTTCGAAACACCATGCGCTTAGCGGTCTGGAATCGTGAACAGGCCATTCGTCCCGCCCGTCTCGATTCCGGCCGGCCCGATTCAAGGGACGAGTCCATGAGTCTTGACGAGCATTCCGATTCACAATCCGGAATCGAACCAACAATTGGTGCGGAACCATCCGCCGACGCGGCTACTCGACCGAAGGCATCGGCAACCCCGAACGCCGAGTTCAAGCCCGCAAACGGTTTGCAGGAGTCTCCAGTCTTAAGGATCAGTGAACTTTCTCCATCCGAGCGGAAGTCATTGATGTCGGGGGACAAAGCGGTCTGGCTGGAAAATCACGCGTTCACAGAACACTTGGCGAAGGAGATGAGCGAGAATCCGACAGAGTCGACACCGGAGTGGAACCGTCTGAGTGATTTCATCGAACACTACATTGACACAGATCACGAAGTCGCCGTCTGGCGTGAGTGGGTTAGGCTTCGGTCACGGACGCCACGGGAACGAGAGATTCTAGAAAAGCAGGCTGCAGACGAAGAACTTACGTTCGACAATGTTTTTCCGAGACAGCGATTGAAAATGCTGCGAGCGTTCGTCATCGCAAAACAGATTCCGCTTCCGCCGGAGACTGCCAGTGAATCGCCGCACCCCGCCGAATTACACGATACGCAACTAGGAACTGAAGCTGCCGAGTCATCAGGCTCACGCGACAAAAAAGGCGAACGTTCCCCGAAGAAACGACGAAAGGTTGAGGATGTCATCAGGGACGCGGAGAGGCATCTCACACGGAACCCGTGGCCGGGTCTCAATGTGCTGGCACGGCATCTGAAGTGTGGAGCAGCGACACTCAGTAAGGCGTGTGATCGATCTGCGATGCTCGCGAAATACAAATCGGATTACGAGTCGCGATCAAAATCAGTTTCCAGCCGCACGGCTGGAGTTATTGTTGACGGAAGCGTCGGGGCTTCTGAGCCGGTCGATCTTGATGACTTGACCAGGCGGCTGATCGAAGAGTGCGAAACTGATGAAGAGCGTAGCCGAATTAACGCGATGTCTCGGCACGAAATCGCGGAACTTGCAGGAGTTGCCTATACCGAACCCGAAACTGGTAAGTCTCGAAAGTCACTGAATCAGTGACTGCGTGTGGGCAGCGTTCGCGAACGTTCGCAATCCGTTCGAGCCTTTGTTTTGCTTGGTTGCGTGAAAAAATCGTGAACGCAGAACTACTACAGACAGCAACGTTTTTGTCTTTAGGAGTTCTGAATCATGTCGGCCACCGTCACCGCACCAACATTAGCGACGCCCGGAGTGATCGCACGTCGAATCGGCGTACCGCTGCACAGAGTGCAGTACATCCTGCGGACACGAAGTCACATCCAGCCAGTCGCCAAGGCAGGCACGCTACGACTTTATGACAGCAAGACTGTCGCTTTGGTCCGCGACGAGCTGACTGCAATCGACGCTCATCGTCATGGGGTGGCAGAATGAAGCGTGAAACCCTCCGCCACCCGAAACTCTACGACCTGATGGACCGGCTCACCTGCAGCCGCCCCACTGCACTCGGATACTTAAACCTTCTGTGGGACAACACGGCAGATATCGCTCCGCAGGGTGATATCGGGAAGTGGCCGAATGGTGCCATCGCTCGATTGTGCGACTGGACTGGCAATGCTGATCAGTTCGTCGAAGCATTGATTGAGGCTGGCTGGTTGGACCACTCTGAAGAGTTTCGCTTGGTCATCCACGATTGGGCGGACCACTGCCAGAACTGGTTACGGATGAAACTTCAGAAGCTGGGTCTGGAGATCGTATCCAGCGACCGACCAGAAGCTGTCGAAGCTGCAGAGCCAATTGCAGACGCTTCTGCAGAACGTTCTCCAGAAACGACAGCAGAAGCTTCTTGTCCGTGTGACCAAACCGAACCTATCCGAACCAAACGAAACCACCCCCAACCACCAATGTCGGGGGCCACAAATTCGACCCCTGTCAACGACTCAGAGACATGGACGGGGGTGGCGGTGGCTTTACGAAATGCTGGAGTGAATGCAGACGCTCTGGTGACGCGAGAAGCCAGGCAGTACGGCTATACGCCGGAACAAGTCTTGGGACTGTGTGCTGAGTTTCCAAAGCGGCCACATCTCGGTGCTGGAGCTCTGGTCGAGCGGATCAGGAAGGTATCTCCAGGCCGGCCGTTGGATGAGGGGTGGCCTGCTGCAAACACAGGATCGGGTTCATGGGATTCCTGCGACGAGCGTGAGAAGTCCTGCAAAGCAGTTGGATGAAATCACAGCCAACTCGGAGAAAGCCGCAGCTCAGAAGAGAGAAGCCCAGAGGCTCGAAGACGAATGCGGCAGTTCGATCGACGCCGCCGATGTTGAAGAACTAGTCGGCTTTCTCCCAGAAGTTGTTGGCGGTGCAAAACACGTGGCCACAGTTCGAGCCGGAAACTGGCGAAACCTCCCAGCATCTGTTCGTTGGAAATGCGTTCGAGCATTTGCTGAATCGCGTGAATCACATGCTGATGAATCAAGTGGCCAAGAGCCAGCGAGCGTTCGACGACAGGTCGGCAATGCAGCTGCGACGGGAACAGTTTGATCACTCGACACATGAGACACTGGTCCGTCGATGGTCGACGGGCTGAACCACGGGTGATTCTGTGAGGCTGGGCCGTCCAGCCGGAAAGTGAGTTCAAGGATGAAACAAGGCAAGCTGTTTTCGGAAGAAAGTCAGGAACCGGACAGACCGCCAGACTCGGGACAGTCTCGACCGATCGGTCTACCGCATTCCGGATCGGACACCAGCCGCAAAGCAGCGGAACGCATGGTGCCGGCGGCGACCGCTCAGGCCGCTCGGGTGTTTCATTTCATCGCGGAGTGTGGCAAAGAAGGTGCCACCGATCACGAAGTTCAGACGGAGCTCGGCATGACCGGCGACAGCGAGCGGCCTCGCCGTTGGTCGCTGCATCGTGCTGGGCTGATTCGAGATTCCGGACAACGCCGCAAGTCTCCAGCAGGGAGGCCAGCCATTGTCTGGATTGCCGCCAACGCAAAGTAACCAGTCGACAGGTCTAGACCACCTGCCGACTGGGTTTCTCAATTCGAGTCCAACGGATCGGGCTCAAACCTTTAGCAAGGATGACATTCTTATGTCACTGACTCTGTCACGTAAACCCGGACAATCGATTCGGGTTGGAAATGAAGTCTTCACCACCATGGTTCAGTGCAGCCGTGGAGAACTCCCGATCTTCATCGACGCACCGAAGCAAGAACAGATCGTTCACGGTGAAACAGAAGAAACCGGCGGACATCCTGACTCGCGACGTGATCGACGATCACGAGCATCGCGTGCCAGGAGACTGAAACGTTGTGCCCGTCATCGTCGCGGTTATCGGAAGTCGGGAACGGCTGTCGGATTCATTCGGCCGTGCAAAGCTGCGATGCCTCGTGCATTGCCGCCGTTGGAACTGCGTCGCGACGCTCTAGCGTTTGCAATCCGACGACGCCCGTCGCGGGGATTCCGATTCCGCCGGAGCTGCCGTTCTCGCGTGACGCAACAGGCTGAGTTTCTGGAGTCTGTTTTCTCAGGGTTTGCCCCGACCGGAGTTTTGCTCCGGTGCGGGGCATCTTTTCGCCATCGGTCTGCATTCATATTCACAACTCACGGAACGAGATTCCGTTCTGCTCAGAAGGACGACGCCATGATTACGACAGTTGGGCCACCAATGAAGCTCACACCGCTGCTGACGGTTCGCGAAGCCGCGGATGTTCTGCGAATTTCAGAACGGACTCTTTGGAGTTTGACGAACGCGAAAAAGTTGCCATCGGTGCGTGTTGGTCGGTCCGTGCGGTACGACCAGAACGACCTCGCCACATGGATAGCATCCCAGAAAACGGTTTCCTGACCACGCGTAGAAGTATTGCGGAAGGCTGCGACAGATTGCCGTCAATGAAACTCCGCTGCAAGGCTTCAGGTGGTTGGCCGCGTGTGCGATTGGTCGTCTGAAGCCTGTCAGCGGTGGGGCATGATGCGTCACGTTGCGACGACTTGCCGGACGCGTGGGTTGTCGCCGTCAGACTGTGCAGGGTATGAAACAACGCGAGCCGCCGGGTTTGTAGGATTCCCGACGGCTCGCAAAGGTAACACGAACCGGAAGGTAACACCGTGGCGAGTATCTCGAAAGATCCGAAGGGCAACCGATCCATTCAATTTGTAGCGAAGGATCGGAAGCGGAAAACCGTCCCGCCTCGGGAAGTGTTCTCAGCGGCAGGCCGAAGCCGTCAAGGTGCATGTTGAACGACTGGACCATGCCAGTATCACCGGCCATCCCGTCGACCCGGAAACGGCACGCTGGTTGATTCAGATCGACAAGAAACTTGCCGACAGACTGACCGCCGTTGGGTTGGTCGAGAAACGTGACGCCTCCACACTGGCCGCGTTCATCGACTCTTACATCGCCATGCGGACGGATGTGAAGCCACGAACGCGAGATCTCTACGAACAGACGCGGCGAAGTCTCCTGGAGTTCTTCGATGCCGACCAGGACCTAACAAAGATCACGCCCGGTGACGCTGATGGCTGGCTGTTATTTCTGAAAGAGCAGGGACTCGCACAAAACACCATCCGCCGTCGCTGTGGCCGGGCAAAGCAGTTTCTAAAGACGGCGGTTCGGCAAAAGCTGATTGATGAGAACCCGTTCGCAGACCTGAAGAGTCTGGTCGTCGGGAATCCAGAGCGGTTCTACTTCGTGAGTTCGGATGAAGCGGAACAGGTCATTCAAGCCTGTCCCGATGCAGAGTGGCGTCTGATTTTCGCGCTGAGCCGCTTTGGTGGGTTGCGTTGTCCGTCGGAGCATCTTGCTCTGCGATGGTCGGACGTGAATTGGGAACATGGCCGGATTCTGGTGACCAGCCCGAAGACGGAGCATCTTCCGGGAGGTGAAAGTCGCCTGGTGCCGATGTTCCCGGAACTGCGCCCGCACTTGGAAGAGGCATTCGAGCAGGCCGAACCGGGGAGCGAGTTCGTCATCAACCGTTACCGGGACGCTGACAAGAATCTTCGGACGCAATTGCATCGCATCATCCGTCGAGCCGGACTGAAGCCGTGGCCAAAGGTGTTCCAGAATCTGCGTTCGACTCGGGAGACGGAACTGGCGGAACAGCATCCACTCCAAGCCGTCTGCCAGTGGATTGGCAATTCTCAGGTCGTTGCTCAGAAGCACTATTTGCAGGTCACCAGCGAGCACTTCGAACGGGCTGCCAGTGTCCCCCACAAAAGCGCTGCAGAATCCGGTGCAGCAAGCGCACGAAACGCCCGGAAACGACTCGCAAGCACTGAACACAGCGCATGAAAAAACCTCAGACAATGCTGAGGTTTGCGAGTCTTTGCCAGTATTAACTACTGAACAGAACTCCCCGACATGGACTCGAACCATGAACCTAGCGGTTAACAGCCGCTCGCTCTACCAATTGAGCTATCGGGGATCGATTTGCGGCGGAAGATAAGAGACCGTCGCATCTGCATCAAGGGTTTTCGGACTCACCTGCTGCTTCTGATGAGCGAAAACTTACCAAAATGACACTTTCTCAGTTCAGGCTACTTTGGCAGCCTAGTCGTCGTCATCTTCGTCGTCTGTCCGCTTCTCCAGAGTGAGGCGGTTTCCGTTTTCGTTGTACTCGACAACGCTCATGAACGATCGCATCAGCATGATGCCTCGTCCACCTGGCTTATCGAGGTTCTCTTCGTCTGTCGGATCAGGCACGTCTTCAATTGGGAAGCCTTCGCCCTGGTCTTCGATAACAACCCGGACGTGCTCTTCGTCGATTTCCCATTTGACGTTCACGACCTTGTCCGGGTCCATCTTGTTGCCGTGTTTGATCGCGTTTACCAACGCCTCTTCAAGGGCAAGACGCACACCGAAGACGTCACGAGGTGCGTAACCCCGTGATTCCATTCCGCCTACGATCTGTTCCTGAACTTCACGACCTTTGGCCGTGTCGCTGGGGATCGTGACGTCAAACTCTTCGGTGCTGGACATAGCTCAGTGATTCTGCCTTGCAGGACAACTCTTCTGGCCCGACCAAACTGGATGCGACAGAGTCGCGATCCGTTACATGCCTTCGAGGGCCTGTTCCAGGTTATCACGCATATCAAAGAGCTTGTTGAGCTTCGTGATCGCGAAGACTTCGTAGATGTCAGGGCGGACGGTGCAGAGCCGAAGCTTGCCCTTTGCAGCCTTAACTTTCTTGTCCATCGTGATCAGCTTGCCGAGAGCGGCACTCGACAGATACTCAACATTGGAGAAGTCGAGAACGATCTTCGAACGACCGTCATCTTCGACCAAGCTGAAAAGCTGGTTCCCGATGATCTGAATGTTGCCTTCGTCGAGGATCTTCTTGTCAACGAATTTGGCAATCGTGACGTCACCAGATTCCTCAATGTCCAACCGGCGATGACCTGCTGACATGTTGCAATTTCCAGTTAAGTTCGAACAGTGACAATAAGAACGGTGCGGCAGGAGCGATTCTCATCAGCACAATTCCGGCAATTTATGCCAGAATCCGGCTCTGGAGAGCTGCTGTTTTCCCGCGGCCCGCAGACAGTAATTATGCAGAAATCCGACGTCTTCCGAAGTCAGGAGCCTGAACAAGTTGGGTGATGATGAGGATCCGAAACCCGTAAGTCAAGCAACTCGCAGCGACGGAAGGTGTTTCGGCGAAAGCATTTTTTGCTCCGTGACGAGTGCTCGAAATCGGACGATCAGAGTGTTTTCGCAAGATAGGACGTGAGCCAGATAATGAACCCGACGCATCCCCACGCGACAGCAAACCCTCCGAGTCCAACCAGAGTTGGTTTGGGAAGCTCGATGTCGGGATGGGCAAACATGGTTGGATTCTGCGGGGCCGGATTTTCAGGCAGCGTGCAGGGCGACGCGACTTCTTCGCCAGGTGTCACAGGCGTGTGAATCAGCGAGAAGAACCGGTCGAGCTGCTCGCCTGATTGCCGTGGTGTGAGAAGGCTTACGACGATCCCGGCAATCACACCCGCGGAGATGTACGAGAACATTTGCCACGCGTCGGTCATTCGGACCGATCCATCGTCCTTAATATTCAACATGAAATCGAGAACGCCGACACTGTGAAAGAGGTCTGCCCGATTCGCAGCCAGCCACCAGGCAGCGACAGCCGCGAGCGTCGAGGCCCAGACCGCCTGCCAGGTCCATCGCCGCCACACGATTCCGAACCAGAGACTGATCCCGATGGCGGCCGGCGTCTTGATGATCACCTTCAGCGCGTGAATCACGTCGGTAAACGAGCTTTGCAAGATGATCGCGAGAATCACAATCACCAGGCCCGCAATACGTCCTGCCCAGAGATAGTGATTATCGGACCCGTTCTGCACGATGAATCGTTTGTAGATATTTTCCGTGAACAATCCGGCTCCGACGATCATCTGTGCGTCGCTCGTACTCATGACGGCTGCCAGCAACGAAGCCAGCAGGAGGCCTATAAGGCCTGGAGCGATGGTCGGCAGAATTTCGTAGGCCGCTCGACCAAACAAATCATCGGCAAATGATTTGTCGACCGCATCCAGTGAATCGGCCTCTTCATCCGAGAGCCCGTCAGTATCGCCAGTTGCTTTCCGCTGGAGACTGTCAAACGTCTGTCGATCGCTGGTGATCAACTCCTGTTCTTCGGGAGACAATGCCTGAAACTCAGCAGAGTTAACATCTTGAGGCATGTCGACGTGCCTCAGGGGACTGTCCGCTCCGAGATACCAGACGATGCAAGCCAATCCTGTGAACGTCCAGGCAAGCGTGCAAAAGCGTTTCAGAAAGTTGCCGACAGTAAATCCGAAGCGACCTTCGAATTCAGTCTTGCCGGCTCCGCAGACTCCCATAATGTGAGGCTGCACGACGATCCCGCAAAGCGCGGTCAGAGACAACATGAAGACGTAAAAGATCGTGATCGGCTCGCGGCCAAGCTGCGCAGCCACCTCGGCACTGGCAACGAGATCAAACATTCCGGGCTTAGGCTCGACCGAATGAAGCTGCCCGAAGCCTCCTATCTGCATAAACACAAACGGCAATAAGAGGAACGAAAACGCGATCGTCAGAACGCCCTGTATGAAGTCCGTGATGATCGCCGCTCCGAGGCCACCTGCCATTCCGTACGCAACAAACAGAACGGTCATCGCGAGAATTGCGAACTCGTACCCCTGAACTTCCCGGCTGCCAAGAACTGATTCGCCCGTCGCTTCATCTGTCTGCATGGCCGGAACTTCGAGCTGTACAACTGCCGCGACCTTGTCGAGTTCGCCACCAGTCAACGCGTTGACCATCTTACCGCTCGAAAACAGGCCGCCGGCGATAAACACGATCGCCATGATGATCCCGTAAATCGAGTACAGCGTGGCTGTGCTTGTGTTGTAGCGGTGCTCGAAGAAGTCGGCGGTCGTGAGGGCTCGCATCCGACGCATGACTGGCGCGACGATCCAGTAAAACGGAGTCGCCCACAGCCACAGAAACTGCCACCAGATTCCGGCCAGACCGACTCGCCAGGTTCCGGCCACGACGCTGATCGCCTGCTCGGAGCTTGTCCCGGCTCCGAAGGCGAAGAACATCATGAAGACTTTGCCGAAACGGCGGCCGCCCATGAAGAAGTCGGACATATCCTTGACCTTCTTCAGCGACCACCACCCGATCACAACAATCAGGATGAAGTAAACAGCGAGCACGGCCCAGTCGAGCCAGTGCATTCCCAGAAGGTTGTTTCCAGCAGGAGCGGCGGCGAGGAACATAGCGGGGGCTCGGCTATCGAGGCAAAGGCGGGACTTCAAAACGGCATCTAAGCGTAAGCAAGCTTTGATCCGTTAGGAAGCCAGCGGCGACCTCGTGCTCCGTCGAAAACTACGCAGGCTCTGAAGCGGCGATCATTCGACGCTACAGCGACGGCAGCCACGAGCAGTAGTACATCGCTCGCGGGACGGTAGATTCCATCGCCTTCTGCCAGAAGACTTCCGGATCGCGGGCTGCGACGTTGCCCAGTAGGACGTCCAGCACGGTCGGCGTGAAGGTGTACTTGACGACGCAGACTTTGCTCAGGCCGAGGTCTTCCTGCAGCTTGTCGACCACTTCGTCGTCGAAAGCAATTTCGTCGATCAGTCCGTTTTCCAGAGCCTGGTTCGCGGTGAAGACCTGGCCGGTTGCGAGCTTCGTTCGGACAGTTTCTTCATCAAGACCTTTGCGGCCTTCGGCGACGATCTCCACGAAGCGGTCGAACGAATCGTCCATGATCGCTCCCCACAACTCGCGATCAGCCTCCGACAGAGGCTTGAACATATTGAGTGAGTCTTTGAACGGGCCAGTCGTCAGCGAGTCCGACTTCACTCCGAACTTCTCCGCCATCGCCGACAGGTCGTATCGCGGAATGATCACCCCGATTGAACCCGTCCAGGTTGTTGGCTCGGCGAAAATCTTTCCGTTCTCGCCCGCTCCCATCGCGATATAGACGCCGCCGGACGCAGCAATCCTTTTCATGGCGACGTAGACGGGTTTCTCTGCACTGAGTTGTTTCAGTCGGTGGTAAATCTGATGACTATCCGCGACGAGGCCGCCGGGGCTGTCGACAACCAGAACGACACCTTTGACATTGTCGTCGTCGCGAGCCTCTTCAACCATCCCGATGATCCGCTCGGTAAACGGCGGCATGATCGTTCCGTTAGCCTCGATGATCACGATTCGGTCGGTGGCCGCTTCGTCTCCCGAGACAAATTTCTCTTGAGTTCCCGTGTCGACGTCCGCGTTCGACGAAATCAGCGCGAAGTTCATAAACACGGAAAGCAGAAGAAACGAGAACAGCAGCCTCGTGAACCATGCTTTGAAGAATCCGCCACCTTGCGGCGGGACGTTCACGATTATCTGAGGCTGATTCGAGTCGGTGTTCGGTCCGTCGGTGCTCATGTTGAACTCTTAGCCTATCTCGCAGTCGAGTGCTGAGATGCAAGCTCGACAAGTAGGGTGGGCATCGCCCACCAATGTATTCCTGGAGATGGTGGGCGATGCCCACCCTAAGTTGAGTCCGCTGACTCAGTTTGAAACTCTCTTAAGCCATGCCGCGGTTTTTCAATTCGGCCATGACCGACTGGACGATCTTCCCGATCTCCTGCGAGTTGAGCCCGCCGTCGGTGAGAGCGTCGCCTGCTCGGCAACCGCCCACAGGTTCGTCGCTGAAGCCCTGCCCTGCCAGCATGCACTGCAGGCTTCGGCTGAGAAGTTCAAGATCCGTCACCTGGTTGTCAGATTGTGGCTGACGTCCGATGCCCATATTGAAACCGCGAAGATCGACCGCAGCACGGAAGCCGTTCGGGAATTCGGCCTGGTAGAGCATCATGTCAAAGAGCTGGACGAGGTCGTACTGAATCTGTCTTGCGTCATCGAGCTGACCCGAGACGGTCAGGTCGTAAAGTTTTCGCGTGAGTTCCGGGACGACTCCGGAGCTGGCGTTTGTCCCACCGTCGCAGCCGACCAGGATCATCGGCATCAGAGCCGCGTCCCATCCGGTCAGGAATGAGAAGTCAGGCCGGTTCGGCCGCACGGCCTGAATCATCCGGATCATGTGAGGGAGCTCGCCAGACGAATCTTTAATCGCAACGATCTTTTCGCACTCTTCCGAAAGTCGCTGGACGGTCGGCACATCGATCGGCGACGCGAACATCGGGATATTATATAGAGTGACGTCGACCGGAGTGTTTCGACCGATCTCGCGGAAGTACGCGTAAACCGAATCCGGACTCAGCTTGTAGTAGAAGGGCGCGACGATCGCGACGGCCCGCACGCCGAGCTCGTGGTAATACTCGCACGCTTTAATCGTCTCTTTGACGTTGGCCTCTGCGGCTCCGGCCAGAACGGGCACTCGGCCACGGTTCTGGTCGCAGACGATTTCGATGATCCGGCGACGTTCTTCGACCGTGAAGCGAGTGAATTCGCCGGTCGAGCCGTTCGGGTAAAGACCGTGCACGCCGCGGTCGATAAGCCAGTCAACGTAGCGCCGAAGTTCGGGCTCGTTAATTTCTCCGGCTGAGTCCATCGGGACGAGGTTCGGAGTGAAAATTCCCTGAAGGCGTTCCTGAGGCATGGCTGGAGATCACTAAAGCAGAGGTCGGAATTCGGAAGGTGAACGTCGAAGCGTCGCTGATCCACCGGGCAAATCTGGCAAAGTCGACAGATTGCACCGGTTAGGAAGACTGCTTTCTCAGCATACCACCTTCCGACCGAGCGTCCATTAACCTGCGGTGGATCAATACGAAGTGGCAGGTTACGCGGGCCGTTCGTATCGGCTGGGCCGCTTTCCATGAGCGAAGTCCGTCATTCGTCAGCGTTGGTTGACTGTGTTCGGGCGGTTTTCGTACGATCCCCGCTTCGCTTTTCAGAGTGCAGAATCTCTGGACGCGCAGGAATGCCGTAACTACTCCAGCAGTGCTGGTTTACGACAGTTTCCGAGTCATTTGATCGTCGAACTGGCAACGGGCTGCACGCCCGGTTCTTTCGACGAGAGACTCTCACCCCGCAGATACTTCGAGTTAATCATGGCCGTTCCCAAGAGAAAAATCTCCAAATCACGCACTCGCAGCCGCAAGGCTCAGTGGAATCTGAAGGCTCCGCAACTTGGCAAATGCCAGAACTGCGGCAATCGCATGCCGACTCATGTCGTGTGCCCGCAATGTGGCCATTACATGGGACGTCCGCTTGTGGACGTCGGGGAATAACATCCGATGCGGATCGCTCTGGACGCGATGGGGGGCGACAATGGCCCCACACCGAACGTAAAGGGAGCCATCGCCGCTCTGCAGGAACTACCCGATATCGAGGTGGTTCTTGTCGGCGACGTGCCCCTGCTGGAGCAGCACGTTGCCGAGGAACGTTTTTCCGACAAGCGTCTGACATTCGAACAGTCTGACGGCTTCGTCGAAATGCACGAGAAGCCGGCTGAGACGCTGCGATCTAAACCGAACTCGTCGATCGCCGTCTGCTGGAAAATGATGGCCGCTCGCTCGGTCGACGCATTGGTCAGCGCAGGCAACACCGGAGCCGTCGTCGCCTCGGGCCTTCGCACTCGCCTGTTTCTGAAAGGCGTAAAACGACCCGGCATCGCCGTCACGCTGCCGACACTGAAGGGACGCTCGATTCTGCTCGACGTCGGAGCAAACCCTGCCGCTCGCCCGGAGCACCTTTATCAGTACGGCGTGATGGGGATGATTTATGCCAAGGAAATCCTCGGCATCGCCAATCCCAGTATCGGACTGATGAACATCGGCAGCGAAGAAGGCAAGGGCAACGAACTTTACAGAGACACTCACACACTGCTTTCAAAGAGCCGCCTGCAGGGTCGCTATGTCGGCAACGTCGAAGGGCGAGGCCTTTATCAGGGCCAGGCGGACGTTCTGATCTGCGAAGGCTTCGTCGGCAACGTCGTGCTGAAAGTCAGCGAAGGCATGGCCGACTTTCTATTCAAAGCGATCACGCCGGCCGTCGTCGGAGCGTTGGACCAGGAACGCGACGTTGCGAAGCGAGCGTTCCAGCAGATCGGGCGACAGTATCAGTACAGCGAGCAAGGTGGTGCTCCGCTGCTGGGAATCGACGGAGCGTGCGTTATCTGTCATGGCTCGAGCGACGCCCGAGCGATCCAGAACGCAATCAAGTCGTCAACCAAGCTTATGAACCGCGATATTAACGGGCAGATCACGACTGACCTGTCCGAAGAAATGGTCGCCGCAGAAATCGGCTGATCAAGACCGGCGGTTCAAGAAGTGCTGCCGGGGCAGAATGTGATCCTCGAATTGTCTCCCCACGGACGGTGACGACGATTCTTCCAGAGAACTTTTGAAGTTAGTTTGCGGGGTTCTGCAGGAGGGCCCACAGGTAAACAAAGACCTTCCAGCGTGGCAGCTCCTGCACATAAACCATGAAAATGGTCAAATACTCTTCGGCTGGCAACCGACACACTCGAACGCCAGCGCGAACTTCCGGAGCATCCCGCGCCGGACAACTGGAGAAAACAATGACAACCGCATTTATGTTTCCGGGCCAGGGTGCTCAGCACGTCGGCATGGCAAAGACCATCGTCGAAAACCACTCCGCCGCGAAAGAACTCTTTGAACGAGCAAACGAAGTCCTCGGCCTCGACCTGGCAAAGCTGTGCTTCGAAGGCCCGCAGGACGAACTCGACAAAACCGACGTCAGTCAACCAGCGTTGTTTGTCTGCAGCTTTGCGGCTTTGGAAATTATCAAAGCAGAACAACCGGATGTCGTCGAGCAATGCTCAATGGCCGCTGGCCTGAGCCTCGGCGAGTACACCGCGTTGACCTTCGCCGGAGCGATCTCTTTCGAAGACGGACTGAAGCTCGTTCGCAAACGCGGACAGGCCATGCAGGCCGCCGCCGACGCAGCTCCGTCCGGCATGGTCAGTGCGTTGCTACTCAACGACGAACAGGTTGACGACGTTGTCGCCAAGGCGACCGAAGCAGGCGGCATCTGGGTCGCCAACCGACTTTGCCCAGGCAACACGGTCCTGTCAGGCGATACCGCTGCCTGCGGCCGAGCAGCCATCCTGATCGAAGAAGCTGGCGGACGGCCAATTCCACTGTCCGTCGCTGGAGCGTTTCACACCGAATTCATGCAGCCAGCCGTCGATCAACTTGCCGAAGTTCTGGAAACGGTCGAAATCACCGCTCCGAGAATCCCGGTAATCTCAAACGTCGACGGCGAACCGCACAGCGATCCGGTCGACATTCGATCGATTCTCGTTAAACAGGTCGTGAATCCAGTCCTCTGGGAAAAGTGCGTCCGCCGAATGCTGGACGACGGAGCCGACCAGTTCTACGAAATCGGCCCGGGCAAAGTACTGAAGGGCCTGATGAAACGAATCGCCCGCAAAGTCCCATGCGACGTGATCAACGACTCGCCGTAGCACCGATTCATCGGGTGACACAGGTTGCTTGCAACCTGTGCGGCGCAGCCGCAAGAGGTCATCCACAAGTCGCTCGGTATTCCTCTTGTCGCTACGCGACACTGGTTGCCAGCAACCGGTGGCACCCAACCAGAATCCACAAACAATCCAGTCGCGAACCGAAACGGTATCCTGCTGGTCCTGTCGCAGGCGAGAAGTTCTTCCTGGTATGAAGAGCCGAAACCTGCATCCTCGTAATTATGAAAACTGAAGGTGAAGGCCGTGTTTGAGACAGTTGCCGTGATCGGTGCCACGGGTGCCGTTGGAAGTATCATTCTTGATCTGCTGGAGAAGCGAGACTTCCCGGCAAAACAGTTTCGATTGCTCGCTTCAGCTCGAACGGCCGGCACAAAGATCACGCTCAAAGGTCAGGAGATCACGGTCGAGGAACTGACGCCCGAATCCTTCGAAGGCGTCGACCTTGTCATCGCAAGCACTCCCGACGACACCGCGGCCGAGTACCTTCCGCACGCGATCAAAGCCGGCTGCAAGGTCATCGACGAGTCCGGCTACTGGCGCATGAATCCGGAAGTCGCTCTGGTCGTTCCGGAGATCAATCCGGAAGACGCGATCAACGCCAAAGGCATCATTGCGAGCCCGAACTGCTCAACGACTCAAATGGTCGTCGTCCTGAAGCCGCTTCATGACGCCGCGAAGGTGAAGCGAGTCATCGTCTCAACCTATCAGGCTACCAGCGGCGCGGGTCTGCAGGGAAACCGAGATCTGGAAGCGGGCTCGCAAGCGCACCTGTCCGGCGAAAAATACGACTACCAAGCATTCGCCTACCCGATCGCCTTCAACGCGATCCCGCAAATCGGCGGCCACAAAGAAGACGGCTACACCAGCGAAGAAATGAAGATGGTTTACGAGACTCGCAAGATTCTCGGCGACGAGTCCATCCTCGTTAATCCAACCTGCGTTCGCATCCCCGTCGCCAACTGCCACAGCGAAGTCATCACGGTCGAGACTGAGCGACCGGTTTCTCCGGAAGAAGCTCGCAAGCTGTTTTCGAACTTCCCCGGCATCACCGTCGTCGACGATCTCGACGAGAAACAGTACCCAATGCCCAGCACGTGTGACGGCAGCGACGAAGTCTTCATCGGCCGAATCCGCAAAGACATCTCGAACCCGAACGGCTTGAACTTCTGGTGCGTAAGCGACAACCTGCGAAAAGGTGCGGCAACCAACGCCGTGCAGATCGCAGAGCTGCTCTCCAAACAGCAGTCCTGATCGCTCAATCAGCAACTTCCCTTTGGTCGGGAATCGAGGTCGCCATGTGGAACATCATCATCGGAATCGTGTTCGTCGTCGGCGGCCTCAGCGGCCAGTTGGCCCTCCGAGGTTTTGACAGCCCCGAAGGACTCGCCGCTTTCGGAGGGGCTCTGATCGTTTGGGGGCTTGTACAGACAGTACGAGCAAAGAACGCCGGGTAAGAAGTACCAACGAAGATTCTGCGACAGAATATGAAAGCAAAGATACCCCGAAGGCGTTGCACTCAATAGCCTGGGGTAAGCCGCGTAGCGGCGCCACCCCAAGACAAAGTTGGTTTTGTTGTACCCTGAAAGGGTTCCACAAAACGTGAATACCATGCCCGTTATGCAACCCCTTTGGGGTAGTTCATCCTGATCAAAGTAACCAGGGGTGGCGCCGCGTTGCGGCTTACCCCTGGCTGATGGATAAAACGCCTTCGGCGTAGAACACCCCGCCAGCAAATTACAGGGGGTGCTTCCGTAAAATGATCAGCCAATCACTTCAAAAACAAACAACAGGCAAAACCATGAACGCATTTCAATACCGCGATGGAGAACTCTTCTGTGAGGACCTCGCCGTCGCACCGCTGGCCGAAGAGTTCGGCACTCCGCTTTGGATTTACTCGAAGGCTCAGTTGCTGCATCAGCTAGGGCAGATTCAGGAAGCGTTTGCCGACGTAGAGCCGGTAATCTGCTACTCGGTCAAAGCCAACTCGAACCTGACACTGCTTCGAACAATGAATGAAGCAGGTGCGAGTTTCGACGTCGTTTCCGGCGGAGAACTCTTTCGAGTCAAGCAGGCTGGGGCCGACACAACGCGAGTCGTCTTCGCAGGCGTCGGCAAGACCGACGACGAAATCCGTTTCGCGCTGGAATGCGACATCCTGAAGTTCGACGTTGAAAGCGAAGCCGAACTCGATGCCATTTCAGCCGTCGCCTCCTCGATGGGCAAAGTCGGTCGAGTCGCCCTGCGACTGAATCCGGACATCGACGCGAAGACTCACGAGAAGACGACAACCGGCAAGAAGGGCAATAAGTTCGGTATGGACATCGAACGTGCCGGACAGCTTGCCGACAAAGTCCTGGCTGACCCGAATCTTCAACTCAGCGGAATCCACATGCACCTCGGCTCGCCGATTCACTCGACCGAGCCCTACGAACGTGCCGCTCAGAAAGCGATCGAGATTGTTCGCGAATACCGCTCCAAAGGCCACGATATCAGTTGGATCAACCTCGGCGGCGGATTCGCCATCAGCTACCGACACGAAGAAGGTCTGTCGGCATCTGAATACGCCAAGGTCATCGTGCCGGCCGTTCAGGAAGCAGAATGCCGACTTGCTCTGGAGCCGGGACGATTCATTGCTGGCAATTCAGGCGTCCTAATCAGCAAAGTTATTTTCACGAAGCGAGAAGGCGGCAAGCTGTTCTACATCCAGGACGGCGGCATGAACGATCTCGTCAGGCCCGCGATGTACGACGGCTTTCATCGAGTGTGGCCAGTGAAGCCGGCCGTTGAAATGCCCGCCGACGCTGAGTCTCAACCCGCAGGCACCGAAGCCGCCGACGTCGTTGGTCCAATCTGCGAATCATGCGACTACCTCGCGAAAGACCGCTTCCTGCCGCCGATGGAACGCGGCGACTTACTCTGCACGTACAGCGCCGGGGCGTACGGCACGGTCATGAGCAGTAACTACAACTCGCGTCCGCGCGGCACCGAGATCATGGTTGACGGCGACTCATACCGCATCGTTCGTCGCAAGGAAAACTACGAGGACCTGGTCAGGCACGAACTGGTCGACTAAAGTCGCCCCGCTCTGATAATCTCTCGAAGCAGAGTTCGTTGAATCTTTTTGCGGCTTCCCGCCGGTTGCCGCAAGTTTCCATGCACTCTGCTTTTTTATTTCGTATCGCTCTGCGGAAATTGATCATGCCAACGACCGAGAAGCCAACCTTTGAAGTTCGAACGCCGATCGCTCGCGAAGATTTGAAAGCTGGCGAAAACCTCTGCGAATACTGCACGGCAAAATGTTGTCGTTACTACGCCTTTCCGATCGACACTCCGAAGAAGTGGAAAGACTTCGACTACATGCGGTGGTATCTGATTCACGGCAAAGCGGCGATCTTCGTCGACGAAGGCACGTGGTACATCATGGTCTACGCCGATTGTCAGCATCTTCTGCCGAATAATGGCTGCGGCATCTACGAGACTCGGCCGCAAATCTGTCGCGAATACACAACCGACGAATGTGAGTACGACAACGATTCCGGTTACGACCAGCTCTTCGAAACTGCTGAGCAGATTGAAGAGTACGCCGAAGCGATGCTGCCTTTGAAGAAACGGTCTCCGTGGTCGCGCGAGCGGGCTATGGGCCTCAACCTTCCGGTCATCAGCGGGTAACGCCATGTGGTTCACCGAAGACGCCTGGTCGCCGATTATTCTCTGCACAGTCATCGCGGCGATCTTTTTCATCGCCTTCATGACCACTCAGCGAGCCCGGTTTCTCATCGCGTTGCCTTTGTTCCTGCTTGCGGCGATCACGATTTACTTCGTCGAAATTGCCATCGTCACGGATGGTGAACAGGTCGAGAAGAACTTGCACGATCTCGTCGACACGTTCGTTGAAGAGTCACACCAGTTCGGCTCAGGTTCGAGCGTGATCCCGGAGCAGGCTCGGTGTCAGTCGTTCTTCGCCGAAACCAACACCGTTGACCGAACTCGCGTCGTGGCCGCTTTGATGTTCGTCCAGGTCGAAGGCGACATCCGCGTGACGGACGTCAAGATTCAATTGACGAATCAGGACACGATGGCGGTCACTCATTTCCGAGCGAACGCAACGTTCTCAGCAGGTTCAAATTCAGGACATCATCCATCCCGCTGGGAGATGACCTGGCAGAAGCAGGCCGGCGAATGGAAGATCACCCGCACGAAAATGCTGAACGTTGTGAATGGCCAGGAAATGTCGGTTCCCGGTGTTGACGGACGCTGACCTCGTACAGGAACTGACATGACGATCGACTTTCAGAATATCGGCCTTCCTGACGAAGCTGACTCCGCTGGCGTGTCCCCCGCGACGGCCATCGCCTTCACCGAAGGCCCGGCTGCTGCCGCTGACGGAACGGTCTACTTCAGCGATATCGCCAACAACCGAATTATGAAGTTTGATTCGGTGACTGGCACGACGAGCGTCTTTCGAGAACCCAGCGGCCGGGCGAACGGCTTGCTGTTTGACCCTCAGGGGCGACTGCTCGCGTGCGAAGGCAACGAGTTTGGCGACAACGATGGCAATCGAAGGATCACTCGCACTGACCTGACGACAGGCGACGTTGAAGTCTTGACTGACAATTTCGAAGGAAAGAAGTACAACGCGCCGAACGACATCGCTGCATGCAGCAACGGTCAGATTTTCTTTACCGATCCGTGCTACGGCGACCGCGCGACGATGGAACTGGATCATGACTCGGTGTTCCGAATCGACGTCGACGGCTCCGTTTCGAAGGTCATCACGCAGCCGGAGATTCAGCGTCCCAACGGAATCGCTCTGAGTCCGGACGAAAAAACTCTGTACCTGGTCGATAGCTGCCCGATCGTCGGCGGCAACCGAAAGATCTGGAAGTTCGATCTGTCCCCCGACGGCGAAGTCAACAACCAGCAGGTCGTCATCGACTTCGCTCCAGGCCGCGGCGGTGACGGAATGGCCGTTGCTCAGAACGGCGACCTTTACATCGCCGCCGGAATCGCTCGACCAAGAGGCCCGCATGAAGCGACAGTCGTTCCACCAGGCATCTGGATTGTCACACCCGGTGGAGACGTCAAAGGACGGATCCCAATCCCCGAAGACGTGCTGACCAACCTGACATTCGGCGGCGACGATCTTCAGACTCTGTTCATCGCCGCCGGCAAGACACTGTTTTCAATCCACGTCAATACGCCAGGCTTCGTCGTCCATCGCCGCAACTGACTTGAGGTCTGCCGCCAACCATGCCAGCGTCAAAGAAGACTGCCCCGAAAAAAGCACGTTCAAACAAAAAGCCGGCTATCGTCCCGTCGGAAAAGTCAGCGGCTGAGTCCTTTGCCGAAGAATGCTCCGGACTTAATTGCGGCACGATCCTCGCTGATCCTCCGTGGCAGTTCACCAACCGAACGGGCAAAGTCGCTCCCGAGCACGGTCGCCTGACGCGCTATCCGACGCTGAAGCTCGACGACGTAAAAGCAATTCCGGTCCACGTCGCCGCCGCCGAGAAGTGCCATCTTTACTTATGGGTACCGAACGCTCTGCTCGCGGAGGGCCTGGCCGTCATGGAAGCGTGGGGGTTCACCTACAAGTCGAACCTGGTCTGGCACAAAGTTCGGAAAGACGGAGAACCGGACGGTCGCGGTGTCGGCTTCTACTTTCGCAATACGACCGAACTTGTCCTGTTCGGTGTACGAGGTTCGATGCGAACGCTCGCCCCTGGGCGTCGCCAGGTGAACATCATCAAGTCGCGAAAACGCGAACACTCGCGAAAGCCCGACGAGCTCTACCAGGTCATCGAAGACTGCAGCCCCGGTCCGTACCTGGAACTCTTCGCCCGAGGCGCCTTCAGCCCAAACTGGAACGTCTGGGGCAACCAGTCAGACGACTACGAACCCGACTGGCCAACCTACGCCAACCACAGCCAGGCTGACAAATCCTCGAACGAATAGCTCCCTTCGTTCCCATGCTGAGAGTAGGAACCAGGGCAAGGCGAGCGGTAGCCGTAAGGCTGCCGGCAATCCGACAATTCAGTTCTAGTCGAATTCTCAGGCCAGCGGACTAACGTCCGCCGCTAGCCGGCAAGTCGGAAGAGTGCGTCCTTTGCCTGTCTCACCGCTTCGAGCCAAATGGGTAGGCTGGGTAAAATTTTTGGATTTTGCCGATTTTCCGGCCTGGATTGCCCGAATTCGCTGCGGCAGAGGCCCCATCTTTGCCGAATTAACTGATCAGGACATGTAGCGCGACCGCTACAACCGGTCCGGTTACGCAGCATCCGAGAGAACTCGAAGTTCGGAAACAAGGCGACCTGCGATGTTGAACGCACGGCCGACAACTCGAACCAGTCTTCAGTGCCTGATCCTTAGCGCGTGTGTGGCAGTCGGCCTGTCGCTCGAAGCACGTGGTCAGGAACTGTTTGAATTTGCCGACACGGCGACAATGTCGGCAGTGGCGTCCGGCTCTCCGCTGGACCGACTCCCGAATATTCTTGGCGACTTCTTCCAATCGACGGGTCAGCAGAACGCCACGTTCCGTCCCCAGGCAACCGCTCCTGCAACGGCTTCAGGAGCCGGAGTTGGGCTCGGTGCTGGAGCCAATCCTGTCGTGCTCGATGCAGCCAGCAACCGGTTTGTCTACATCGACGGAAGCAGCAATCTACTCGTGCCGGGCAATGTCGGACTCGGCACAGAATTCGTTTTCTTCCGAGCGGTCGGCGGTGGTCTGTTAACAGAAACAACGAACGCTGACGGAGTCACTGGCTTCTTCGGACTCGAACGAGTTTCAATCGACAGCACATCCGGAGCCCAGACAGTCACCAGTTCGGTCGACATTCTAAGCGGAACAACACCGGCGACTGTCACGGACCCGGTGAGCGGAACGACGTTTTCTGCCACTCCAGCCAGTGCGACACTTTCTGCCGCGGCTGGAACAACGACAACCCCATCGCTTGGAAACGTTGGTCTGCTGAAGATGGCATCCGGTGGAAGCCCGATTCCACGAGATCGCTTCTTCTTCAACTACAACTATTTCGAATCCGTTCCGCTGGCCAACACAGCGAGTGTCAACCAGTTCGTGCCAGGTTTCGAAAAGACATTCATGAGCGGTCTAATGTCCGTTGAAGCGAGGTTCCCGTTCGCGGCAACTCTCGACAACGACGTAACGGTTAATGGCTCAACCGGAACCAGCACCGGGCAGATTGGCGACATGTCGGTCGCGCTGAAAAGCATCTTCTCGCAGGGCGACAACTGGCTGGTAAGCGGCGGCCTTCAACTGGTTCTTCCAACCGCTGAAGACCTCTCGTACAGCATCACCGACGGAGCCTCAACTCGCGAGTTTATTCGCATCGAGAACGAAGCCGTCCACGTCATGCCATTCCTGGGAGCATCGTACATCGCCGATGGCGGACTGTTCCTGCAAGGCTTCTTCCAGATCGACGTCGATGCGAACGGCATGCCCGTCTTCGCGAACTCAAGCCCGTTTGGCTCGGGAACGATGACGCAGGTCGGCAGCCTGAACGCAGCCACCATGATGTATCTCGACGTAAGTGCTGGCTACTGGCTTGTCCAGGAACCAGCCGAATCAACATCGACACTGACGGCGATCATGCCGCTACTCGAACTTCACATGAGTCGATCTCTCAGCAAATCTGAATCGGTCAACTTTTCGCCGCTCGGTTCGATCGGCCGCGAAGACGACTTCCAACTCATGAACACCACCTTCGGAATGGTGTTCGAGTTTCAGCACAACACGACAATCTCCGCCGGCTACGCAACCGCGATTCCCGGCGGCAAAGACGACGACTTCGAAGGCGAATTTCGCCTGCACCTGTCTCACCGATTCGGGACGAACTGAGACTCGGCGTCGCGGATAAAAAACAAATTCACGGATGAAACCACCGAGACGACGGCGATGCCGAATCCGTCTTGGAAGAACTGTGGCGAGGGATTGCAATGAGCTTCGGTCATTGGTTGGCAGCGTTTACCAGGAAAGTTCCCGCACGATCACGCAGTCGTCGTCCGTCCGGGAAACAACGGCGACCTGCATCGCCGGCTACTGTTGCGAGTGAAAATCTCGAGAGCCGCATCCTGCTGGCGGCGGCTTCAGTTGCCGGAACAACCCTCAACATCGTCGACGCTGCCTCCGAGGCGAATGACGTGACACTGTCAGTTTCGGGTGGAGACCTGATTGTTAACGATTCTGCCAACGCGCTCACCGCCGGTGCAGGCACAACGCAGGTTGATGCAAATACGATTTCTGTTCCGTTGGCTTCAGTTGACACCGCTGCATTTTCGCTCGGCGCCAACGACGACTCGCTAACCGTCGATTTTCAGAACACAAGTCCGCTCCTCACAGGCGGAATCATTTACGATGGTGGCGCGGGTCGCGATGTCCAAGCAGTCAACTTTGGAGACCTTGCCGGAGAAGGCGACATTGTCGCTGTCACAGACGGTGGTGGCGGTCGGGTAACAGTCGCCCGATCAGCAGGAACACTCCTGGGAGATTTTTCACTCGACATCGGAACTGTCGAGGCGATCGAGCTGAACCTGCTGGATGGCGACGACGTCGTTGACGCGTCGGCATCGCCAATCGGATTGACAATAAACGGCGGCAACGGCGCTGACAGCCTGACCGGATCAGCGTTTGACGACTTCGTCAACGGCGACGATGGAGACGACACTCTGGCCGGACTGGACGGAGTTGACGCCATCGCCGGCGGTCTGGGTGCAGACACGATTCGCGGCGACGACTCGGCTTCTGCAACGGGTGGAGCAGACACCATTGTCGGTGGAGTCGCGAACCCGGTTGTAACATTCCAGACGAACTTCGGTGACATCCCGATCGAACTGTTTGCGGATCAAGCCCCAAACACCGTTGCAAGCTTCCTGGACTACGTCAACGACGATGATTACATCAACTCGTTCATCCATCGGTCTATTCCAGGATTCGTTATCCAGGGCGGCGGATTCATCACGTCGGAAACAACTTTCAATCAGGCCACTACAGTTGTGACGCCCGTCCCGACGAACCCGCCGATCCTCAACGAAGGTAACGGCGTCGGCAACCGCTCGAACCTGCGAGGAACGATCAGCACCGCTCAGCAGGGCGGCAACATTAATACATTCACGAGCCAGTGGTTCGTAAATCTTGTCGACAATGACGGTTCTGGGATCAATAACTTGGATTCAGTACCACACGTCGTATTCGGCAACGTTCTGGACATGACTGTTCCAGATCTGATCGCCGCACTCACAACATTTAATATTGCTGCCCAAACAGGAAACGGGGCTCTCACCGATGTCCCACTGTCTGACACGCCAGCCAGCTTGAATGGCGATTTTGTTGTCGTGAGCGGAGTGACGGTCAGCATTGTTCCCTCAAGCACATCCACCGAAACCGACGGCAATGACCTGATCTTTGGAGCTGCCGGTGCGGACTCGATCTTCGGAAGCGACGGCGACGACACAATCGTCGGTGACGGCGGAAACGACACTCTGGATGGAAGTACGGGCAACGATCAATTTACGTGGAATAACGGCGACGGCAGCGACATGATCGACGGTGGCGATGGCACCGACGTCCAAACAGTGAACTTTGGAGACGTCGCTGCGGAGGGCGACCAAGTCACCGTCACGGACGGCGGTGCCGGACGCGTTGATGTGAATCGCTCAGCCGGAGCGACACTTGGAGCATTCTCACTCGACGTCGGCACTGTCGAAACATTCGAGCTGAACCTGCTCGACGGCGATGATGTTTTCGATGGTTCGGCCTCACCAATCGGGCTGACAGTTAACGGCGGCGACGGCTCGGACACGATCACCGGTTCAGACCTGAGCGACACGATCAGCGGGGGTCTGGGAGCTGACACCTTGCGTGGCGAGAGCGCAGTGTCGGTCAGCGGTGCAGGAGACACAATCTTCGGGGGACTCACGAACCCGCTCGTCGTATTCGAGACCAACTTTGGCGACATCCCGATTGAGCTGTTTTCTGAACTAGCGCCAAACACCGTGGCCAGCTTTCTGAACTATGTGAACGACGGCGACTACCTGAACTCGATTATCCATCGCTCACTTCCTGGATTTGTGATCCAGGGTGGAGGCTTTACAACCTCACAGGAGACTTTCGTCCAGGGCACGACGACAATCGGCAGTGTGCCGACTGATCCTCCAATCCTGAACGAAGGAAACGCTCTCGGAAACCGCTCAAACGTCCGAGGAACAATAAGCACGGCCCAGCAAAGCGGAGACATCAACACATTCACCAGTCAATGGTTTGTGAATCTTGTCGACAATTTGGGGCTGGACGCCGTACCGCACGTCGTATTTGGTCGCATTGTAGACATGACCGTGCCGGATTTAATCGCTGGAATCTCGACAGTAAGCCTTGTCGCGGAAACCGGGAACGGTGCGTTAACCGACGTCCCGTTGACAGACACTGCGGCCAGCGGAAACGGTCGACTGGTCGTTGTAAATGGCGTGACGGTTGTCAGTGATAGCGACGGCGACGATCTAATATTTGGAGCGATCGGCTCTGACACGCTGCGTGGTGGCGCCGGCAACGACACATTGATGGGAGACGCTGACGCTGATTCTCTGAGCGGCGAAGACGGCAACGACGTAGTCAACGGCAACGCTGGCGACGACACGGCGTTTGGAAACGCTGGTGACGATACGCTGATGGGCGGTTCCGAAGCCGACTCTTTGTCCGGCGGGGACGGCAGCGACATGGTCCGCGGGCAGGGAGCAAGCGACGACACAGTTTCCGGTGGAGCGGGCGATGACACACTCGACGGCGGACCTGGACCTTCGACACTGGTTGAGTCAGCGGACGGTGACTTCACGCTTGTAAGTGGAGTCGTCGCCGGAGAAGGCACGCTCACCGGAACCGCGACAGGAACGGACGCTCTGATTGAAATTGAGCAGGCACAACTAACGGGCGGCGATAGCGCCAACACAATCGACACCAGTGGCTTTACAGGCCCGGTGACGCTCGATGGTGGCGCAGGTGGAGACTTACTGACGGGCGGCGATGGCGGAGCGACAATCACCGGAGGGGCCGGTGCTGACACGATCACAGGCGGAGCCAGTGCCGACGATCTTCGCGGCGGCGATGAAAACGATTCAATTCTCGGTGGCGACGGTCAGGACACCATCCTTGGTGACGCTGGCGATGACATTCTCAACGGCGGAGCTGACAACGATACGGTCAGTGGCTCCGCAGGTGCAGACACGATCGACGGAGCAGCCGGTGACGACGTGTTGAATGGCAACGGCGGAAGCGGAGACATCCTGACCGGCGGAGCGGGCAATGACACTCTTGACGGTGGCGACGGCGAGGATCGCGTGTCGGAAACGGCAGATACAGACTTTGTACTGACTGACTCGTCGCTGGACAGCGCGGTGACCGGCAGCGACTCGCTGACCAGTATCGAAGGTGGCATCCTGAATGGCGGTGCGGGAGCAAATTCAATCGACGCCAGTGCGTTCACCGGGACATCAACCCTCAACGGTGCGGGAGGTGACGATACGCTCCAGGCATCGGCTCAGGCATCCATGCTGACCGGTGGCGCCGGTAACGACTCACTAACCGGTGGAGCTCAGAATGATATCATCACGGGCGGCACAGAAAACGACACGATCAACGGTGCTGGCGGCGACGACTCGTTGACTGGCGGAGACAACGACGACTTGATCAACGGCGGTCTGGGAGCCGACACGATTTCGGGTGACGGTGGCAACGACCGGCTGATCGGCGTTTCCAATGCAGACATCACCGCCGCCGTCGCTGATCTGGCTGCTCTTAACACAACAAACGCCGACTCCATTGACGGTGGCCTGGGTAACGACACGATTGTCGGTGGCGTCGGAGCAGACATCGTCAACGGCGGCGACGGCCAGGACATCATCGACGTTGCCAGCGGCGGAGACACAACGACGGGAGTCGATACCGTCACCACGTCAGTCGGCAATGACCTGGTCTTTGCCGATCCGGAAGACACGATCACCTAGCGAGCGGGCGGTATTACCAGCGGTGCCCGTTACCGTCGACCCCTGATCTGCAAACCGCCCTTCAACGCGGTGTGGCGGGCGACGATGTCTTTTGGAAACGCCCATTTCTCGGCATCGTTGTCGTAGATGACGACCTTTGTTCGCTGAGCGGCGAAGGCGACCGTCAACGGAATGTCAGTCTTCCGAAGTACGTTGAGAAAAGTCGGGCCATCTTTGTGCGACGCCGGCAGATCGTAAAGGTCCAGCCGCTTAACGATGCTCCGCTCAAACAAGGTTGCATAAAGAGCGATGCCAGACATCTCTCGTTCCGCCTGACACCAGATCGGCGTTTTCTCGTATCCGGAAATGCTTCGCAGCCCGCGGAGCGCTCGACGCACGTCCCACACTCGCATTCCGTCAAGAGTCTGCCCCAGCAGCATAAATCGACGGCGATGGTGCGTCTGCTTCCGTTCGCTCTGGTCCCATGCCGTTGGGCCTACGCCTCGCGGGCAAACATAGGCCATGCCCCAGGAATTCGTTTTGAGCATGTTCGCCAGAGACTTCCACGAAGTTTCGTTTGCGGGCGCTGCAATCTCATTTTCAAAGTGCTTTGCAAAACCGACGCGCATCTCAGACAGAAATTCCGCCCAGCCTTTTTCATCCAACACGTTGAGAACCTGCAGCTCCAAGTCGCCAGCCATCGTGTCCGCTGGCTGAAGAACAAAGAGTGACAATTCGATATTGGGCTCCGGATTGAAATCAAAAACCGATAGATGAACGCCGTCGTGTATCCCCTCGAAAGTGGGAGCACCAACCGGCTGCTGTGCCGAAACTTCGTCCTTTGCGGGCCAGCCTCGGAAACATGTTTCGGTGAGTTTCTTGCAATATCCCGCGGTCGGGCAATTCGAAACACGGACATCGGCAGCGT
This sequence comes from uncultured Planctomycetaceae bacterium, assembly GCA_943787265.1. Classification (GTDB taxonomy): domain Bacteria; phylum Planctomycetota; class Planctomycetia; order Planctomycetales; family Planctomycetaceae; genus JABMPE01. The sequence goes on from CALSLT010000006.1 coordinate 372,693, forward strand.
TCGGTAGCACGGCTGTTGCTGCAAAGGTTTCATCGATCTTTGTATTCAGCTCGTCTTTCGGCAGGTCTCCGAAAACACGAAGTTGCTCAGGCTCAAAAAACTTGAAGGCCGCTGTTTCGATCAACGGGTCTTCACCTTTGAGAAATTTATTGAACCAGTGAAACGCGTGAATCCGCAGTTCCTGAGTGTCCTTATGCGGTCCCTCGGTGATCTGAAGGCCGATCTGATCGCGTTTGCCGTACAGCTCGTAGATGCGACGAACCTTCGAATAGACGTCGACGACTCCGTCCAGCGGGAATATCCGATCTTTATCAGTGTTTGAAATTAACAACGGACGAGGAGCGACCAGAGCTGCCACCTGGGCGTAGTCCCAGCGGTAGGTATTGACCATGAACATGCAGTCGCAATGTCCCTCGACGCAGCCGTCGACGACGTGATTCTGCAGGTTGGTAATCCCGGCAACCGGCACCGCGCATTTGATTCGCTCATCGAGAGCCGCGATCCACCACGAGTACACGCCTCCGCCTGACCGACCAGTGACGCCGATTCTTTCACCGTCGACTTCGCTGCGAGTCTGCAGGTAGTCGAGCGAACGAATGCAGTTCCAGGCTTCGACACCGGCTGGCGTATAGCCTCGCGAGTTCCACCACCACCGACCGTGTTTGTACGTGCCGTGGTGAATCCCTTCGATTTCGCCGAGCTGCAGCGTGTCGATCGTCAGGCAGACGTAACCGTTCCGAGCGAACCACGCTCCGTGGTGTTGATAGTGCGTCTTGTTGCCGTAGCTGATCTCGCCCTTCTTGACGCGACCATGCCCGCACACATACAGGATCGCCGGCAGCGGGCCTGTCTGCTCTTTGGGTCGATAGAAATTGCCGGTCACATACAGCCCGGGGCGAGACTGAAAATGCACTCGTTCAACGACGATGTCGTCGTGCTCGACTGTCCCGACGACTTCCGGTTTCAGGGAAGTCTTCTCCGGAAGCGGATCAAGGCTCAGCATTTCAAACAGATGCTCGCGGTGCTTTGCTTTGTCCTTTTCCCAGTCTTCTTTCGACTGATACTTCGTCAGCGAAGCCTTCGCGATCTTTGCAGTCTGAGCCTCAAAGTAGCGGGCGATCATCGCATCGCCGCGGCTTGTGTCTATCGCCGGGGCATCTTCTGCAAACGTGCCGCCGGCAACGGAAACAAGAACTGCGTTAACAACAAGACATCGAAGAACAAACTGCATCACTGATGCTCCCTGAGGATTTGCGCGAGCGACAAAGTCAACGACAAATCCTAAACCGGAAACCATCCAGTACGACAGCGACTCCACCGAAGTCAGTCTTCGACGCGTAGCTTGATTTCGTCGGAATTCGCTTTCAGCTCCGGCGAATACATCGCTTCAGCTCGCGTCGGCAGCGCGCTGAACTTGCCGGGAATCTCCGCTCGCAACCGATAACTGACGGAGTGTTGCCCCCGATCCATCAGCCGCACGAAGAATGCCACCTTCTCGTCGCGATACTCGACATAGGCCGGCAAACCGTTGCCGATGTAACCGCTGCGAACTTCGACCGGTTCAAACCCGGCCGGTTTCATATCTTCGAAGACAAGGTATTCGTACACGTTCTTGCTGACGATGACGAGTTCCACTTCGACCAGGTCACCGCTCTTCACGGTGTCGAGGTTTTCAAGCTTCTTCCGTTCGTGCTTCACGACCTTCTGATCGACGACCTGACCGCGCGAGCCGGCAACTTTCGTTTCCTGGTCAACACGATTCAGCAGGTAGTAGTGTCGGTCAACCTTCAACTCCAGGCCGGCCTTGGTAATGAAGTCTTCTAGTGTGAAGTTCGTCAGGTAGGCATTGAAATAGACCGGCCCTTTGCCCGACCGACGAACCTCGACAACGTGCTCGCCGGAAGTCAACTTGTCGCCTTCGAGAATCAGCTTGTTGTCAAAGTTGAACAGGTTGGACGAGTCGACCTTCACCGACTTGTGCAGCTTCCCGTCGACCAGAACCTCAATCGTCATGTCCGGCTCGGCTTCGCCACTCGCTGTCAGGTAGTCAGCGAGAGCCTCGATGCAGTACGCGGTGTCCCGAGTGCTGCGCCAGTACGTGCCGTGTCGACGATTGTTGAGAATGTATTTAACGAGTCCAGCGGTGCGGTCGCTCTTCGGATCAGTTTTTGCGAGCAGTTTCAAATACCAGGCATTGGCTTCCAAATCGTTGCCCCACCAGTACCACCAGTATCCACCGTTCGGCAGATTCAGATACGCGGTCTGATTTTCCGCATCCTCGACGACGAACTGCTCGATATTCTGCAGGATCATGTCGAGCTTTTCCTTCTGCCCCTGGGAATGCAGAGCCAGTCCAAAGACCGACTTTCCGTAAGCCGAAAGTCTCGTCCGGTCGCGGTACAGGAAGTCTCGCATCTCCGCGTTCACGTGCCCTGCGTCTGTCAGGATCATGAAGACCAGCGCGTCCAGATTGCCGGCGTAGCTTTTTGTAACTTTCTTTCGTCGCTCTTCCGGGTCCTTGATCGCCTGGTTCTTCAAATATCGAACATTGTTTGTCTGATAAATCGTCAGCCAGTTGATGCCCCGCTTGAGCACTCCCGGAACCAACGCAACGTCGTTCTTCGCTGCGACCTGAAGACCATGCACGACAACTGCAGTCGTGTGGGGCGATGAATGCTCGCCTCGACCGGAGAACCAGCCCCAGCCACCATCCGCCATCTGCATTGAAGTCAGCCGCTCGGTCCCTTGCTTCACCATCCGGACGACTTCGTCTTCATCGAAAACAGGATTCGTATCGAACGTTTCCCACCGTTTAGCTCGCTCGACATCGTCGCCGATTTCCTGCGAGTTGAGGTTCGTTCGCTTGTCTCGAATATCTGCCAGATTGAGATTCATCCTCTGCAGAATTCGCTGCGTAATCACCGTCGGAATGAACCGATTCAGAGTCTGCTCCGTGCAGCCGTACGGGTACTCGACGAGGTACGGCAACGCGTCGACCATCGCTCCGGCAAGTGTCGGCGAATATCGAACTTCCAGGCGCGTCTGATCCGGTCGGCGTTCTTTCGGCACACGAATCGTGATGCTCTGCGAGTCTGTCTTTTCTTTCGCCGCTCGCACAACGCCTGAGAACGAATCCGTTTTCAGCATGCCATGCACGAAACATGGGAAACTCGTTTCGACAGCGTCCGACTCTTCATCGGTTAACGCCTTCATCCGGACAGTTGCTTCACCCTCACCGGTCACTCGAACTCGCCAGTCAATTCGCTTTTCCCCGCCCGCGGAAACCATGACCGACTGAGTCAGGTCATCGTTCATCGGGGCGAGTGTTCCGCCGTCCATTTCCAAGACGACCTGCACGAGCTTCTCGCTGTCGAGGTAGTTGTGAACGTTGGCTGAGAGCACGACTTCGTCTTTCTCAACGAAGAATCGCGGAGCCTGCAGGCGGACCATCAGATCCTTCGCCGTGACAACTTCCGACGTGCCCTCACCGACCCGCGTGCCATGTCCCATTCCCCAGACACGAACCTTCCAGCCAGTCAGACTTTCCGGCATGGGAAAGTTCACCCGAGCATTCCCGTCTTCGTCAGTTGAAATTGCCGCCGACCAGAATGCCGTGTCCGCGAAATTCGAGCGAATCGTTGGCTGAACAAGATTGCCGCCCGCTCCCCCACCTCCTGGCGCTTCCGCCCCGGAATCGGCGACGGCCATTGCGGCCATCGGAGCATTCTCTGCGGACATGGGAATGGCCCCCGCGACCAGATTGAACGACTTTGCTGCGTCCATTTTCGACGACAATTGTCGCATCCGCATTCCATCGCGCCGGACACCGCCCTCTTCTGCTTCAAGTTCCTCGACGATGTTGTTGCCGAAGATTCCCAGGTTGTTCATCGCAACGCTGCCTGGTTTGATCAGATTGCCGGACCAGCGATTCAAACTGGAATGCGTGTTCGGGTTGTGGTGCCGCCGCCACTTCCAGAAAAACTCGCGAATCTCAGGAACGTTGGAGCCGCCCGAGATGTACTCAACGCTGCGGTCGTAAACGCTCAGTACGGTCGATCCGACAAACGGTTGCCCTTCATGATCTGTTACTCGGACGGCGACCGTCGCTTCTTCGCCCGGCTTGTACCGGTCCGACGAAGGTTCAACTTCAACATTCAGCACACGCTTTTCGGGCGGAACGACCACTTCCCGCGCGGCGGTGTGAACCTTCGCGTCCGAAATTGTCAACGCCTCGATGAAGAAGTTCGGCATGTCGCGCTGCACGACGGCGAACTCATGAACCGTGCTCTTTCCATCAAGCCTCAACAGTTTCGGCGGCAGATAGACTCCATTCGTCGGACGCAGAAACAACAACACGCTCGAGTCCACTCGCTGCGTATTGACCATCAACCGAACCGTGTCGCCCGGTCGGTACTCGCGTTTGTCGGTAATCAGCTCCAGGTCGTTGAACCGGAACTCACGACCTGTGAAGTTCTCACCCGTGACGACGAACATGTAACCGCCTTCGATCGCATGTTCCGCCGAATCAGTCACTCGATAAGAAAGCCGATACTGCCCTGGAGCCGCCGCTTTAAACTGCTGCTTCGCCCTGCCCTGTTCGTTGGTGGCAAGTTCCCATTGCTCGACAACCTTCTCTTCCGGTTCGCCGTCCTTGTAGCCGATCGAGTAAAGCGTCAGCTCGCCTGCACCCTGCACTGGTTTCTGGTCGAGCGTTTGAGCCTGGAACGACGCCTGGACATCGTCGCCTGCTCGATAGTGCCCGCGGTTGACCCACGCAAAAACCTGGAATGGTTTCCGAGCGACCAGAACTTCGCCCTTGCCAACGATCGTCCGACGCGACTCATCGACGACTTCCGCGGTGATTTCGTAACGATGATCCTGATCGCCGTGAATTTCTTTGGCGAGTGCCGTATCAATCTCAACTTTGACTGTGCCGTCTTCAGAGATGTCGACTTCCGCTTCCGCAACGATCTCCGGCGGATCGTTCGCACGAGGCCACCACCAGGCGATAGGAGCCCGGCATCCCCACTTGCCCCAACCGGGATACCAGTCGTAGTCGTAGCCGAACCACCAGTAGCCTCGGCCGTAGAACCAGTCCCAATCACCGGTCGGCATCCAGCGGCTGTCGTGGGCACTGCGAAGAACTTTGTACTTCACACGAGCGTTCGTCACCGGAGCCCCGAAGTAGTACTTCGCGTCGATCGTCGCCGTGATCTTCTCGCCAAGCTGCACCGGTTCATCGGGAGCCGCAACCGTGACTTCGAATTCCGGCTTCTTGTACTCCTCGACCCGAAACGATCCTCCGCCGTGGCCGTCCAGATAGAGCCGGTAGTTGCCTAGCTTCGCGTCTTCCGCAAGTTCGAACTCGCCCGACAGGCCGCCGTACTCATCGGCTTTGATCTGCTTTGTGAAGACATGCTCACTTTGAGGATCCGCACAAATCACGTTGAAATTCTGTCCGGCAAACTGCGAAACATCTGCTTTGTCGTACTGAGAGTGCCGGACCCAGAATTTGAACTGCACTTTCTGCTCGGGTCGATAGACCGGCCGATCGGTGATCAGAAAAACTTTCCGCTGGTTGTACTGAGCGTCGTGACGCCCCGAAAACCAGACACGATCAAAGCCCAGGTAAGCCAACCGACCTTCATCCGTCCGAGCGGTGATCAACCACTGATAGTTCTGATTGTTGTTCTGACCGTCGATCGACAACTGCCCGTCGGCGTCTGAGAACTCGGCAAAGTTCTGTGTAATGACCGAGTGTTTCCGCCCTTTACGGTTGTACTCAGATCGCCAGCCAAAGAACTCGACATTGGACTTTGCCACCGGCTTGCCAGTCGTCGCGTCGGCCACGTAGTAGAGCATTTTTTTATCAAGCGGCTTGCGAACAATCACGGTGTCGTCGACCCAGACGATTATCTGGCTGACGTTGCCGTCATTCATCTTTGCCCGAACCAGATACGCTCCCGGTTGTTGAAGCGGCGTCGTCACGGTGATTCGATCGTCGACGTGGTTTGGTCGAGGCTTCAACGCCACGGTCCAGTTGGCGACTCGCTTGCCGAGGTACTTCGTTTCATTTTGCGAAACGATGCGGTGACCGATGTTCTGAATGTTCAACTTGTTTCCGTCGAGCCGTTGAGGACTTGTCTTCAGATACGCCTTCACATCGCGCAGCAAGTCCTCGATGCCGATGGGGAAGGCTTCGAAGTCGACCGACGTTCCGTTGCGGAACCGAAAGTCGACCACAGCTCCACGACCTGACGGTTGAACTCTAGACGGCTCAAACCGTCCCCAATGATCGACGATCTGGCCGAGGCTCTTCTCCCTCCATTGCCGATCTCCACGCCCGCAATCACGAATCGCCTTCCGCCACGATTCGGCTGCTTTCGGATACTGCCGACGGTTCTCGTAAATTCGTGCGAGTTGGTCTCGCGTTCGTTCCCCAACCCCGGTCTTCGTGATCTCGATGATTTCTTTGTTGATGGCAATGAAGTTGTGCTGCTTCGGAAGTTCGAACCGACGAACTCCGGTGGCCAGGCGAGCGATTGTTTCATCGTCGGAGAGTGTGTGCAAAGCGAACGTTCCGGACTCATCCTGGTCGTCGTCCTGCTGAAGGCCATTTCGCATCCAGCGAAACTGAGCCATCGTCTGCACGCCGAACTGATTGTGCAGAAAGTTTGCATAGACGCTGAGGAGTTCAGCACGACGGTGTGGCTGCAATCGCTCAATCTCGGCCAGTAGCCACCGCCATCGTTCACCGTCGGATTTCGCCGCCTCAAACGTCAACGGAATCCGATGCAGAACCGGATTACCGTCAGCGTCAACGGGTGCTCCTTCGTTGCGGTAGCCTCGCCAGTAGTTCTCTTCGAGATCCGGTAACCATGAAAGATTCGTTTTGATCTGCAGTCGCCAGGAATTCAGCGATCCCAGTCCCGACTGAATGGCAGAAGCGTACTCGTACAACAGTTGACCGCGTTCCGCGGCGGGCTCGTCTTCGCACAGTTCGCGGGCCTTCTCAAGAAGCTGCAAAGACCGGACGCGATCTCGCTCGTACGAATTCGTGTACTTGCCACGATTCCGCCGGTTGCCACGCTGAAACTCGCCGTCAACAGCGACCCCGTGATGATTGATCGATCGGTATCTTTGAGAGGCCACTCGCAGAAACCGCCAGTTCGCGGGGCGAGTGTCAATGGCGGATTCGATCAACTCGTCAAACTCCGAAATCCGCCCGAGCCGATTAAGGCAGTTGACTGCGTAATTCAGATCGTTGCAGACCTGCATTGAGTCGGTGTCTGGATCCAGCAGCAGCTTCTCAAATCCAACATAGGCAGTCTTGAAGTTGCCATCGTTCATCGCCTTCGTGGACAGAGCCCGCAGCGACGAACGCTCTGGCGTTATGGCTGCATCCATCCCCGACGACATAAACACCGCTCCTGATATCGCAATTGCCAATGACCAAAGAAGCCAGACACGTGGTCGTGAAAGTCGGATTCGCATGATTCAAATTCCAATTCGCGCCGCCAAACTGCCGCATTTCAACGTGCGGCAGAAAGGTATTCTTTGGGATACGGGCAGTCTCGCCGGAGTGTGTGAGTCTTCTTCCCCATTAACCATTCCCATGAAATGGCCGAAGGAAGACAGAACGAACGAATTCGTCCATACACACGACGATTCAGCCAGCGGGATTCTTAGCAGAGAATCACAGGCGAGTCGAATTCCCGCCGATCGAGGGAGAAACCGACGCCAGTCGGGATGTGCCTGACGAAGAATTTCGGACACGGCAGGGGAGCGTTGAAGCAACCACGAAATACACGAAACTAATTTCGTTTGTTTCGTGTTTTAGTGGTTGGAAATTCCTGATGATGACTCTGGCAGGCGAGGCCCGACCTGCGAGGTCTGTCATCTCAGTGAATGAGAATGAACTCGTTGGAGTTCAGACAGGCCCAGAAGAGGTCCTGCAAACCCGATCGCATGGCGAGTTGTTGATCAGCCGGACGATTGCTCTTTGCGGCGGAGTCGCGGATCAGCTTGCGAACGGCGGTGCTTTCCTGGCGGCTTGGCATTCGAGATAAGGCGGCCAGAGCGATCGTTTCGATCTTTTCTTTTTCCGAAGCACTCGATCGAGCCACTTTGCTCAGCAATGTTCCTCGCTCGGATTCCAATGCGAGGTCGACCAGGTCGCCGTTCATCATCATCAACGCTTGCGGAATCGTTCCGTCGAACAGGTCGGCTTCATCATTCTCGTCCGTGTTCCAGGCCATGACGAACTGCTGCAACCATTTCTGACGGCGTTCTTCGACAGCGTCCCACGTTGATCCGAACACCTCATGAGCCTGCGTCGCGATCAGCAGTGAATCGAACAACTGTTCGACAGTCATCTGCTTCACGTAGACTCGACTGAAAAGCGGTTCGTTACCGAGCGTTGGATCGTCGCCGATGTTGGATTCTTCAGAGTTGAATCGGCTGGTCAGGTTGTACGCTTCCGAATTGCAAATCCACCGAACGAGCTGTTTGGTGTCGTAGCCGCTGCGGACAAACTGCTTCGTCAACTCGTCCAGCAATTCCGGATGACTGACGGCAATATGCGGCCCCATGTCGTCGACCTGCGGAGTGAATGCCGCTCCGAAGAAGTGCTGCCACATTCGGTTCACGAAAGCTCGCGCGATCTGCGGGGACTCTCCGTCCGTCATCAACTTTGCCAATTCGGCTCGCCTATCAACGTAATCGTTGGCGTCAATGCTGCGACCTTCGAAGCTCGGGAACACCGCCTTCATCACGCCCTGCCGAGTTTCGTAAAACGTCGCTCCGCCTTCGGGAGCGTTGATCAGAGCAACTTCTCTGACGCGAGGGTTGCTCGATATGAGCTGATCTTTGACTTTGATCTGCTTGAAGAAGCTGTTGAATGCCCAGAATTCATCCTGCTTCTGATTGTTGAACGGATGGTTGTGGCACTGCGTGCATTGAAGCTGCAATCCGAGAAACACCTGGCCGGTAATCGCTGTTGCCGGTACCGCCTGGTTGTTGACGTGAGCCAGCAGGAAGTTTGTCGCTCCATTTTCATCGTGACGTCCTTCGGCAGCGATGAAATCGGTGACGATGTCATCCCATCCGCGATTCTCGGCAAAGCTCTCGCGGAGATACTTTTGCAGCGCCGGACGATTGACCTCACGCGGATTCGATCGACCAATCAGAAGGTTCGTCCAAACTGTCGTCCAGTTTCGAATGTAGTCTTCGTCGTCGAGCAAGGTGTCGACCGCGATCGATCGTTTGTCAGAACGATCATCGGCCAGGAATGCTCGTACGTCTTCGGCGGGTGGGATGTGACCAACCGTGTCGAGATAAACTCGCCGCAGCCATTCAGAATCGTCCGCGATTTCGGAAGGCGAGACTTCATTGTCAGACCAACCTGCACGAATCAGCCGATCAATTTTCGCGACGACAGTTTCTGATGAACCGTTGTCCGCAACGGCAATGGTCGTCGGTTTGGTATCTGAATCAGACGGTCGAGCATTCGTCGCCACATTGACTGTTGACGGCGATTGATCCGGCGAGCCGTTGTCACCAGGTTGCTTATCAACGGTTGGTAGTTGAGCCGGGCGAATATCACGGGGAGTCGGCACGGCGTCAGCAATCAATGTCGACGGGCCGTTCTCTTCGATCGGTGACAAATCGTCTTCATCAGCCGAAGAATCTACGATGTCCGTTCCGGCTGGTTCCTGAGGGCCGTTCACCAAACCTGAAACCACGAAGACAAGCACGAGACAACAAACAGAAGCGGCCACTGCCATCCAACGAGCGGACTTGTTCTGAGAAAACGTCTCGGAAGATTCGTCACGTGCAGCAATCACCGGACTTTGATTGGCAGGCTGCGGCACTTCGGTTGCGGCTCGGTCGGCGTCAGCAGTCGCAGCGAGATCCCACTGCAACGCTCCGTGCAGATCCATGTACTGAAGATAGAACTTCCGGGCTTCGCTGTTTGAGCGAATCGTTTCTTCAAGCTGCTCAAACTGAGCTACCGTAATACGATCTTCAAGCTGCATTTCGAGCAGCTCGATGAAGTCGGTCAGGTCAGATTGTTCCAGAGGGTTTGTCATCGAGGCGTTCCTGCGGTGAGCCGCCGGTTAATGCACTCAAACAGTGTTTTTCTAATTCGGCCGATCGACTGATAAACCGAATTGATCGGTCGATCGAGTTGCCTAGCAACGCCTTCTCCAGTGTTGCCCGGTTGGTATCGCTGCTGAATTAACTCTCGATCTGAATCTCGCAACTTCCGCAGACATTCCTGAAGAGCTGCTCGGCGAAGATCCAGATCGTCTTCCTGCTCTTCGGATTCCTGAGCGATGACTTCCAGCACGTCGCCGGAAAACACCAGCTTGTTCGACCGTTTCTTGTCGCGATATTTCAGCACTTCGAAGTTGGCAATCTGAAACGACCACGCGACGAAGTTGGTTCCGAGTTCGAATCGATGAAACTTGTTCCAGATGACCACGTTGGTTTCCTGGAGAATCTCTTCGGCATCATTCGGTGAACCGACCTGCTTCAGAATGTGCAGATAGATCCGTCGCTGAGTCCGGCTGAAGAGTTGTACAAACTCCTCACTCGGCGCGAGCGGTAACTGAATGTCCGGAGATGACGCCACACTCGATTTCCGAACTACGAGAAGACACCGGCAGCCCGCATCCGACGAATTCTCTCGCTGAATATGAAACGCGGGAGCCACTCAGGGCTCCCGCGTCGCAGTTTTCATCAGAGGCTAAGAACTAGCTGATCAGTTCTTTGATCGGCGTTCCGCCATTGGCGATCTTCATCGGACGGCCGTTCTTCGAGGTGTGAACCGTCGAAGTCGGAATACCCATCGCGTGAGCGACAGTCGCCCAGATGTCACCTGGCAGGTAGCTCTTGCCAACACAGGCAGTACCGTCAGCGTTTGTTTCGCCGACTGCCTGACCGTTGTTGAGTCCACCGCCACCCATCATGACCGACCAGCTGGCTGCCCAGTGGTCACGTCCGACGTTCTGGTTGATACGAGGAGTTCGTGCAAACTCACCCATCCAGACGATCGAAACGTCATCAATCATGCCGCGTTGCGTCAGGTCAGTAACAAGTGCTGAGATGGCAGTATCCATCTGCGGCAGGTTGTTATTGGACAGCGTGTTAAAGACATCGTTGTGGAGGTCCCAACCGCCGACGTTGACGCCGACTTCGATGAACGGAACTCCGACTTCGACAAGACGTCGAGCCATCAGAAGGCTGCGACCGAAGCCGCCAGCATTCCGCATCATCATGCCACCGTTGCCGGCCGGAGGGCCGCCAGTGTACATGTCGAGGATTTCCTGTGGCTCTTCATCGACCTTGAAAGCCTGCATCTGCTCAGAGGTCATCAAATTGACGGCCTTCGTGTAGATGTTAGCGTGGTCCTGAGGCAGTTCGCCCCGCTTCGAGTTGATGAAGTTCTTCTCAATCACGCCGAGCATGTCGAGACGCTGGTTGAGACGAGGAAGGCCAAGACCGCCCATGTCTGCGTTAGCGATCTGGCCATTGGCACTGACGACGAACGGAGCGTTCGTTGTGCCCATGTATCCAGGACTTCCGCTCGGTGCACCGACCGAGATGAATCCAGGAATTTCCAGATCCTTTCGCTTCGAGCCGGCTTCGTGAGCGACGACTGAACCGAACGTCGGATGCACGACTGTTGGATTTGGAACAAACCCAGTGTGCATGAAGTATCGACCTCGACCGTGGTCAGCTTCTCGAGTGCTCATCGAGCGAACAATCGAGAGCTTATCGAAGACTTTGGCGGTCTTCGGCATGTGCTCGGTGATCTGCACGCCAGGAGCAGCAGTATCGATGGGCTTGAACTCGCCGCCGTTTTTCGAGTTGGGCTTCAGATCCCAGATATCGATCGTCGGTGGTCCACCGCTACACCACAGCAGGATGCAGGCTTTGTTGTTTTTGCGAGCGGTCGCGGCGTTAGCCTTGATGTGCTCAATAAAGTTCATCGCCGGAATAGTCGCGGCGGCCCCAGCCATGTGGCTCATGAAATGCCGTCGTGACATTCCTTTGGGAGTCGGAAGTTGCATCGTGATGCCCTTTTAAGGAAAAGGAGTTACTGCAAATATCGGTGTGAGATTCTTACGAAACACTATCAGTGAGTCTACGAAACGCTCATCCCGGATGGAACCACAAGTAGAGATCAATTTGGCCTGCATCTCGCGTCGGTCACAGCATTTACCGGGAGCGGTCTGGATAAGTTCGGTACAAAACGGGAAGATTCCTGAGAGATAAGTCGAACCGGAGCGATTTTCGCCAACCGAAACGACCTTAACCGTATATTTTGTAACCAGTTAAGACAGATTGCCTCACCGGAACCTATTCCGAACATTCAGGAACAGTCCAACGCTGTCCGAATCCAGAAATCGGGTCAAACATGAACGCGACAGACCTTACTGATCGAGTTGCCGTCGTCACGGGTGGAGCCAGCGGGATCGGCCGAGCGTCAGCCGCCGCTCTGGCAGAGGCCGGCGCGAAGGTCATCGTGGCCGATTATTCGCTGCTCAGCGAGAACGACGAGCCATTTTCAGCCCTGGGAATCGACCAGCGGGTCTGTGACGTTCGGTCCGAACGCGAGCTGAAAAAGCTGATGGACCACGCGGCGTCGCTGACTGGGCGGATCGACATCCTCGTTAACAACGCCGGAATCGGCATGGTGAAGCAGATCGAGGACGTCTCTGAAGAGGACTGGGACGCCTGCATCGGCACCAACGTCAAAGCGGCGTTCTTCGGCTGCAAACACGCGATTCGACACATGACCGGTGACGGCCTCGGCGGCAGCATCGTCAATGTGTCGAGCAACGCCGGAATCCTGCCGCGAGCCCACGACCCCGTTTACTCAATCAGCAAGCTCGCGTTGTCCGGCCTGACGAAATCGCTAGCGCTGTGCCATTCGAAGGATCGCATCCGTATCAACGGAGTCTGCCCCGGCCCGGTCGGCGGAACTCGGATGATCGAATCAGAAATCGACATGGCCGACGACCGCGACGCGGCTATCCAACGACTCATCGCCGCCAGCCCGGCCGCGCAGGCTCACGGTCGGATGATCGAGGTCGACGAAGTCGCTCAGGCGGTGTTGTACCTGGCCAGCGATGCAGCGATCATGGTCACCGGAACGCTGATCGCCATCGACGGCGGAAAGTCGCTCGGAGTACCTCCGCAATAGCCGAGCTTCATTAACGGCGACGCTTGACCACGGAAGAGTCATTACGAACGGAACGCTAGTTATGGATATCCTCTCCTGCGATCAGCTCACGAATAAAAAGTGCGTCCCCTGCGAAGGCGGCGTTCCAAAGTTCAACGCCGAAGAAGCGGCGGAGCAGATCAAACAGCTCACCGGCTGGGAGCTTTCCGAAGACAACCAGCGAATCCGTAAGTCCTGGGTCGTCACCAACTTTCTGGCGGCAATGAGCTTCTTCGAAAAAGTTGCTGAAGTATCAGAGTCCGAAGGCCACCATCCCGATCTGCACCTTGAACAGTATCGCAACGTGACGATCGAACTCTGGACACACGCCATCGGCGGGCTGTCCGAGAACGATTTCATCTGCGCCGCGAAGATCGACGAACTGCCTGTCGAACTGAAATCCTGACTCGACCATCGCTGACCGCAACGCACGAAGACATGTCTGCCGGATGCAGGCTCGAATGTAACAAAGGAGTGACCTCAACCATGCAATTGCCACTTACCAATACTGGTGTATCGCTGCGGTATCTTGCACCGCTAATCCTTGCCGTTGTCGTGTCAGGCTGCGGACCGATGTGGTACGGCGCTCCGCCGCCGACCTATCCACCGGGTCAGGGAATGCCCCCATCGCAATTCCAACAGCCGACGATGGTTCCGGCCAACCCTGCACCGCTGCAGGTTCCAGCCGGCCAGCTCCCCGGCGGCGCACCACCGTCAACATTCCAGGGCGGAGCAGGCAGCCTGCACGAAGTTCCCAACGCAGACGTCGGACAGGTTCTCACCGTGCCAACGCCACGATCGACGTCGACTTACCACGATGTTCAACAGGGCGAAACACTAACCAGCATCGCCCGCCAGTACGGAGTGACCGTCGACGCAATCAAGACCGCAAACGTCTTCGACAGCGATCCCGTACTGAAACCCGGCGACGTGATTCTGATTCCTTAGGCAACCTTTCGTAGGGCCGGTTCCTACCGGCCGCCAGATTTTACCGGCCGGTAGGAACCGGCCCTACATTATCGTTCAGGAGCACGCCGTGACTCATCAGCAACTCTGGGCTCCGTGGCGACTGGCTTACGTCCAGAACTCCGACCCGGAAAAAACGCAGCCGTCAAAACCTGGCTGCTTCATCTGCAGCTACCGCGATGACGACACAGCGAACGATCCTAAGAATCTCGTCGTCATGCGCGGCGAGCATTCGATCGTCGTGCTCAACCGGTTTCCGTACAACAACGGGCACCTGCTGATCGCTCCTCGCGAACACAAAGCCGACCTTCGAGACCTCAACGATGCCGAGCTGCTCGAAACGAATCACCTGCTTCAGAAGATGCTCGGACTGCTGGAGAAAACGATCTCGCCAGACGGCTTCAATGTCGGACTGAATCTCGGCCGAGTTGCCGGAGCCGGCCTGCCAGGGCATCTCCACTGGCACATCGTTCCACGGTGGAACGGCGACACAAACTTTATGCCGATCCTTGGCGAGGCGAAGGTCATCCCGCAGGCACTCGACGCACTGCTCGATTTGCTGTCAAAAGAAATGTCAGCCGACTCGGAGGCCGCGTCGTGACGATTCGACTCACCGTCGCCGTAATCGGAGCAAGTCGAGACCGCGGCAAGTTCGGCAACATTTCAGTCCGGGCTCATTTGCAGCAGGGCTACGAAGTCTTCCCGGTGAATCCTCACGCCGACGAAGTCGAAGGCCTTCGCGCGTTCGAGTCACTCAGCGATGTGCCAGCCGAAAACCTGGACCGCGTTACCGTCTACCTGCCGCCGCATTTGACGCTCGACCTGCTGGACGAAATCGCGGAAGTCGAACCAGCCGAAGTCTGGCTGAACCCGGGCAGCTCCGACGAAGACGTACGAGCCCGCGCCGAGCAACTCGGCATCGAGATCATCGAAGCCTGCAGCATTGTCGATCTGGGTGTTTCGCCGCACTCCGTCTGAACGACTCATCTGACGCCTGCGTAAACTGCGGCGGTTTGAATGGTGAGTCAGGATGTGCGGCCTGCAAGACCACCGCCGCTCGCCGAATCCGTTATTCCGGACGGGTCCAGGCAACCCGTGTGTCGCTGATCGCCCGAGGATCCGTCAGAGAATTCGTCGCGTCAGGTACTGAACACTCCAGAATGACGGATCTCGCTTTGAGTTACCGGCTTGCGGCAACGCTAGTCTCGCAGCCAGCTCGAAATCAGCAACCACTCGCGGGCCACGCTCGAGCAAAACCAATCCCCAACCAGCTACTTACAAAGGATTTACGACACCCACACCACGCACCGTGAGGCCAATCCCTTTCCCGCAATGTTCAGCTTGCGAATCTCCATCGTCCCCCCCACGATGGGTCGATCAAATGCGTAGGGGAGTCGGCGGTTACTGAACATCGCCACTCGGCCGCACGATGCAACCGACAAACAGGACTACGCGACGGATGTCATGGAGGGCTCACCGAGACCTTGTTGGCGACTAACGGTTCACAGCCGCTCATCGCCATAGAGAAAGGCACCGGCTATGAGCAGACGGCAACCGCGAGAACGAAAACACAATCAGAAATCAAAAGGCCGCAAGGCGTCGACGGGCCAAGTCTCCGAACGGAGCCGAACCTCAACCGGTCGACCAGCCGGAGCGTTCCGCCAGCGAGGCTCCGACAGCAGCCAGAGAAGTAACCACTTTTACGCCCAGGACCAGTGGTACGAACCGACTGACTCGGACGTCATCCAGCTTTACCGTCGCGACCCCAGCGCTGGATACTTTCATCCGGTGACTCTGGAAGAAGTCGCAGATCGAGTCGAGCAGCTACCGGCGAAGTACCGGCAGAATATCGAGGTCATCGAACTTGCCAGGATGACTCGCAAGCGATCGCTCTTTCCGTGCTACGGGCTGCAATGGGGCCCGAACGTTTACCTCTACCCCATCGAAGAGTCGCTCGTCGAAACCTACACTCGTCCGCCGAGACCCGAGCAGGTGATCGAGGCAAAGATGTACGGCGGAGTCTGGACTCAGGACGGCAAGCTGTGGAGACTTTCCTGGACGGAGCACGCACTTCGCGACTTCTACCTGAACAACGTTCTGATCCACGAGATCGGCCACGTCAATGACACACGCAACCGCAACCAGAACGCGAGAGAACGATACGCCGACTGGTTCGCCATCGAGTACGGCTACCGCGCGTCCCGCGGCCGAAGATAGTTTTCTACGACGCGTCATTGCGATCGTGTTTTGCGCGTTTGTGTTTCTGAATTACCATCAGAATTCCGCCGTAGCCGCTGAGCCGGACATCCGTCTGCAGGTTCGAGCAGCAATCAAACAACTGGCATCGCCCTCACGCGCCGCCCGAGCAAAAGCCGAGCAAGCACTAACAAAGCTTGGTCCTGCCATCCTGCCGCTGCTCCCACCGCCGGACCTGCTTGAATCGGCATCAGTCCGAGTCGCCATCCGCCGCGTCCGAGTCCGACTGGAACACGACGCCGCCGAACTGTCGCTGCGTCCCTCATCGATCACTCTGGCAGGCGACCTGTCGCTCAAACAGCTTGTCGAAGAAATCGAAAGACAAACCGGCAACGCGATTTCGACAAGCCAGTTGTCTTCCGCACAACTCGATCAATCCAACACGGTGAACCTGGAAGAAGCCACGTTCTGGTCCGCCATCAGCGATCTCGAATCGGAAGGCATTTCCGCAGGCTTCGATAAAGAGACCGGCCTGCTGACGCTTCGAAGCGACTCGCCGCCGGGTCCAGCATCTACGACAGCGATCGACCGTTCATTCCGCATCATGGCGGCACCGTTTCAGCCGCAAGGAACATTCGATGATTCAAACACATTGACCAGCACTCAAGTCCGAATTCTTTGCGAACCACGTTTGCGACCATTGTTCATCCGCTACGAAACCAGCGACTTCCAACTCTCACAGACAGGTGGCAACCGAGCCCTCGAACCATTCAACGCCGGTGCCAAACTCGAAGTCCCGCTCGGCAACGGAGGCCGCGAAGCCACGCTCGCCCTGAGTTTCCTTTCCCCGAAACCACTCGCAGAAAACGCAACTCTCAACGGAAAAGTAAACCTTCTGATCGCGGCCAGTGAGCAGCCAATCTCATTCCGCCAACTTAATCGAGCAAAACGAGTTTCCCGGCGGCGAGGCGGCGTAACCGTCACCGTAAACGAAGTCGGCTTCGAAGGATCGAAACCAAAGGCTCACAACGCCCGAGTCCGACTGCTGGTCAGCTACGACCTCGGAGCACACGCCTTCGAGTCGCACCAGACATGGGTCTTCCACAACCGCGTCTACCTCGTCGATTCAAACGGAAAACAACACGGGCCGAACGGTGGCTTTACGACGCTGCATCAGGGAGACGGTTCCGTCGCCATCGAATACAGCTTCAAAGACCTGCCCACCGACCCGGCAAACTGGGACTTCGTCTACGTCGCCCCAACGCTGCTGATCAACGTCGAAATCCCCGTCGCCCTACGTGACATTCCGATCGTCGAACCAATTCCACTCAAGGAATAGAACCTCGAATTTCACGGATAAGCACGGATGGCTCAGTGGAGCATCCTTTGCTATCCGTACTAATCCGAGTTATCCGTGGTCACTTTCACGAGAGGCTCGTAAGACGGCCGGCTCATGATTCACATGCCACTGCAGACTCGGCATGCAGGATCTCGCAGCACTCGCCGTTTCGCGAACTGCATGTCGCGAAGATCGAATGTCAGCAATGAACCAGCCAGCGATTCTCCAAAGCCTCCGAGCACTTTGATCGCCTCCATCGCCGCCATGCAGCCGACTGTTCCAGAGACAGCTCCGAAGACCGGAAACTCGCGACGCCACTCGGGAGGCTGCTCAGGAAACAGACAGGCGAGACACGGGGTCTCTCCCGGAATCACCGTCGTGATCTGAGCTTCGAGATCGTACATCGCGCATTCGATTATCGGCTTACCCTGACGTACGGCCTGGCGATTCATCGCAAACCGTTCCTGAAACAGCGGCGCGCAGTCAACGACAAGGTCTACCTGGCTGACAAGTGACTCGGCATTCTCTTCCGAAACATTCTCGCCGACCCCGACGATTTCGAGTCGCGGATTAAGTTCTTTGAGTCTTCGTTCTGCAGACTCGACGCGAGGCTTCCCGAGCCAATCGTGCGTCATCAGGAGCTGACGATTGAGGTCGCTGTGTTTCACATTGCCCGCGTGGGCGAGCACCAGTTTGCCGACACCGGCCGCCGCCAGTTCGTACGCCACGACGCTGCCGAGGCCACCGACTCGCGACACCAGAACCGAGGCTCCCTTCAACTTCTCCTGGCCGGCTTCGCGGAAGTCATCCACCCAGATTTGCCACTCATACGTAGCCTTTTCTTCGTCATTCAGCGGGAGCGGCTGAGGCATAGCGATCTCACGTATTTCCGTTGAGCCAGCAGAGTCGAATTAACCACCAGAAATCGGTGCCAGCAGAGTCACCGTAACGCCATCTCGCAAAGCGTCGGAAGCATCCCAGCGAACCTGATCATCACCGACGAATGGGATAATCGTTGTCTGCGGAGCACCATCGGCTGCTTTCAGCATGCGAGACAACTCGTCACCGTGCCGATCGGCGATTGCATTGACGAGGTCGACCAGCGAACTGGAATCATCCAGTTCAAAATCTTCTCGGGCAGCGCCCGACGCTCGCTTCAGTTGAGCGGTGTATTCGACCGTTACGACCATGCTTCGACCTATCTTCAGTAATTGACGTAGGGCCGGTTCCCACCGGCCGGTAGGAACCGGCCCTGCTTTTGACTTTCCGGCGTAGCGTGAATGAGCCACTGAATTCTGTCAATCGGCGAGATCACGACTCAGGTCGAACCTGCTGAATCTGCCCGTCCTCGATGCGGAACAGGTAGTCGGCCAGCCGTTCGGCTTCATCGCGATTATGCGTGACATGCAGAGTTGTCGTGCCCGTTTTCTTTTGAACGTCGCTCAGCAATTCGCACATGCGAATTCGAGTATCGTCGTCCAGCGCGCTCAGCGGCTCATCCAGGCACAACACGCGCGGCTGAAAGGACAACGCGCGGCCAAGAGCGACTCGCTGCCGCTCTCCGCCACTGAGCCCCCGCGGCTTGCGATCGAGCAAGTGCTCAATCCCAAGCAGTTCGGCCAGTTCTTCGACTCGCTGCTGACAGGTTGACTGCGGCGTCTTACGGATCATCAATGCGAAATCGAGGTGATCCCGTACGCTCATCGACGAAAACAAAGCTCCATCTTGCGGAACGTATCCGATGCCGCGAACGGCCGGATTCATCGTCGTGACATCCTGCTCGCCCAGCACAATTTTCCCGAGACTCACGCTGCGCAACCCAAGAACGGTTTCAAGTATTGTCGTTTTTCCCGATCCAGTTTTGCCCATCAGCACACCGTATTTCCCACTCGGAACGGTCAACGACACGTTCTGAATGCGGAAGTCTCCGGCTTGCACTGAAAGGTTTTCGATTTGGATCATGCTGGCAGGTCAGGCTTTGCCTGACGGAGTTTGAGATTCTGGAAATTCGCGGCAGACAAAGGAGAGATAGACAAAAAGAACTTCGCCAAGCATAGCCTGACCTACGATTCGATCATTGGATCGCGTGATGGTCCGACCCGATCATTCGAGTCAGGATAAGAACGACAACCGCGGCCATCACCATGATGAATGAAACGGCGACAGCGGCTTCAATATCGCCGACGTTCATCTCAAGAAAAACGCTCGTTGAAAGCACTTCGGTTTTCATCCGAGTTGCTCCGGAGAAGATCAGCAGCGGACCAAATTCGCCAAGCGATCTTGCCCAGGCAAGAGTAAAGGCTGTCAGAATTCCACGTTCTGCTTCCGGAAGCAGGACCCAGCCAAATGCCTGTGCACGGCTGCAGCCCAGCGTCACCGCGACGTCTTCGCAGCGAGGATTAATGTGGTCGAAAGTTGCTTTCATCGTCCGCACGGCAAACGCACACGCGACGGAAAACTGAGCCAGCACCACAGACGGAACCTGGTAAACAACATCGCGAGCGATCCATCGAAAAGGAGGAAACTGAAACAGGATCAGCAGGCTCAGGCCGATGACAAGCGGAGGCAGGACGATCGGGATATCAAGCACGGCGTCCAGCAATCGTTTGCCGCGGAACTCGTGTCGCGAGATCAAATACCCCATCGGAATCGCGATCATGACCGAGATGACTGCCGACATCGTGCACGAAATCAGGCTCAGCCAGATGGAATGCTGAATTCGTTTGTCGGCCAGTGCTGTGGTGATCGGATTATGAGAAATCGCGCTGAGTATCGACCGTCCTTCGCTGGTGATTCCGTCAAAAGTCTTTTCCGTCATGTAGGCAGCGTCTGCCACCAGCATTCCAACAATCAAGACGACGTAGGTCCCGCCCATGACCACGAACAGCGCATAAAAGATCGCGTTGGATACGCCAATCTGCGACGCGCTCGGCTCGCGACCGGGCGATGCTGCGTGACCTTCTGTTGGAGATTCAGGAGATGATCCGGAACCTTCTGAGGTTGGCGGAGTGGAGCTCACGATGCGTTGGTTTCGCTGGTTGAGGCGGCGTCGACTTCTGGTGTGGGTGCAGCAGGCGATTGCTGTTCAGCATCGCCGCTTTCCTCCTGGTCCACTCCAAGTCGAAACCGAAACCCGGCTTTCTCGAACGAGTCTTTTGCATCGGCCACCCGAGCAAAAAGTCGTCTCACGAGATGCTTATGAACGCTCGTCCGTGCAATGCTGAAAGGCTGGATGGCCAGATTCAGCGGAGATTCGATCTTGATAATGTCGATGTCTTTTTGAGTCGCCACCGTGTCGGTGATGTAAGCGATCGTGGCGTCGGCGTGCCCCGAAACGACATCCGGAATCAACAGCGCCGACGATGACTTCTCAACAACGACTTCGCCGTCAGTTTTCTGCTTCTCTTTAAGTTTTTCGTACAAGCCCTGCTCCGCCAGCATTCGCCGAGTCAACGCTCCGATCGTGCATTGTTCCGGCTGGCCGATCGAGACTCGAATACCCGGCTTGATCAGGTCTGCCGGAGTCTTCACCTGATCAGAACCCTTCGGGACGACAATGACGATCTCGGCATCCGAGACATTGGCGTCGTCCTGAAACCACTCTTTGACGTTGTCGAGGTAGTAACGGTCGCAGGCCATGTAGACATCGGGAAAGCCGAGGGCCGGGCTTTGGCCATCGATCGTTTTCATCCGGCCGGTGAGAATTCCACAGCCGTCGTAAATTGTGTTGACGCTGACTCCTTCTCGCTCAGAAAACTCATCGACAACCTGAGCGACTGCACGACGATTAATCGCCCCGCAGTAAAAAGTGATCTCGGGATTCTCGACCCAGATGTCTCCATCGACCGGCCGCATACCGTACTTCTTGAAAACCGGCAGGCCCCGATCACTCGCTGCCAAATACCGAGCAAACTTCAACGCCGCAGTCGGCTGCGGCGTTGAGGTCAGAACACAAATGCTGATCAGGTTCGGATCGCCGTCCAGCTCGTCGACGGGAATGCCAATCAACTTTTCGCCATACTTCGGCATGGCAACCGTCGAGTCCCAGACGATGCCCGCGTCCGCCGTTCCGATCACGACGTCATTCGCAACATCGTTCACCGTCGGCTTGAAGACTCCAACATCGGTGACGTGTTCTTCGAGCTTTGTCCACAGGTCGCTGTCGTCGACCTGGTGAGGTTTCAATCGCTTGCGAACAGCTCGCCCGACGGCCGCCTGTTCGGGACTTCCCAGAGAAACTCGAACGTCCTCTTTCAGCAAATCACGGATCGACTGAATGTTCTTCGGATTGTCCTTCGCGACGGCGATAACCGGCCTCATATACGCGATGGTCAGCCGCTCGTCCGCGAGGCCTTCTTCGTGAGCCTTGTCCGTATAAAAGTCGTCGGCAGCCAGATAGAGGTCCGAAGTGCCGAACTTGTTGACCTGAATCTGGTTGAGCAGCGTGTTCGACCCGCCGTACTGCAGCTCGATATGCACGCCGTACTTTTCTTCGTATTCGGCGGCGACTTCCTCGACCGGCACACGAATCCCAGCCGCGCAGTGCATGACCAGCGTCTGCCCTGCCGGAGCCTGCCCCGGTCCACCACGCGAAAGCAGGAACGCCGAAACGCCAATAACAGCGACGCCGCCCGCCAATAACGCCCACAGCGCATTGACTCGGCCGGATCGATCTGGAGCGTGCTTCTCGTCGAGATTATCAGCGATGCTTGGTTCAGGCTTCACGATACCGTTCTCACAGATGCGGAAAGAGAACTATCGAGTCTATGAACCCTCGCACGCGATCTCAAGAATCCGCCCCAAACCGAAGTTTTCCGGCGCCCGGAAGTTTGATGCTGGAGTTGCCGCGGAACTATTTCCCGTCGCTATTCGACGCCTTTATGCGTCAATTTGCTTTGCCCGTAGGCTCCATTCCTGTTTGGACGAGTGATGTATTGTGGAACTTTTACTTTGCCAAAGAATGAGAGATCAGGCTTCTGGTTCTCGGCAACGGCCTGCTGCACTGTTTGTCCTTCTTTGAGTGAGATCGAATAGGGCACGTCCTTCACGTGAGACGCTTCCCACAAAGTGGTGCCCGACTCGATGACCTTTAACCTGCTGATCTGCGGCGTTGCTGTAACGGTCGTTGCGTTAATACCAAACCCTCGGTACGTCACTTGTCGACTTTCACCAGGCTCCGTCGTTGCTTCGAATATGACTCGAGCTTGCGACGACACAGTCAGGCCTGAGTTACCAGCCAGATCCGTCAACTGTTTTCGAACCGCTTCCTGTTCCTGAGCCGTTCCTGAAATCTGAACTCTGATGTTGATTTTTGCACCCGGTTGAACGGCCAGCAGATCGGAAGCTTTCAAACCAGCCGCGACGGTTCGAGCGGCAGCATGCGGCAACGCCACCTGAAAAATTCCCATCGCCGTTCGATCTTCACTCGTCAGACCATGCCAGAGTTTGCCAGCGACTTCGCCCGCTGTTGTCTGAGCATGAGGACCTCCAGCTCGTTCGTACTTCCAAAGGACAATTCGGCGTTCGAGGTCAATCAAATGCTGTCGGGAAATCAGCACGTACCCATCAGCAACCCAGTCGATGCTGTATTTCCCAGGGGGAAGTTTGGATGAAAGATATATGTCTCGGTGCAATTCGCCAGACTTGAGATCCCAAACCTGCACCGACTGTGGCGAAACGGCCGCCAACTGACTGCCATCAGGTCGGAACGACAGGACGGTACGTGGCGACACCGTGCCGGGAAGTTTAGCAACGACGTCACCGGACTCAGCATTCAGGATGTAGACGCTTCCGTTGGATGGGACCGCCAGATGACGTCCGCCGGGGCTCACTCCAGGTATATTTCCACCACCGATATTGACGACATATATAGCTTGAGCAGCTTCCGCATCCCACAAAGTCATCTCGCCCGACAGCACGGTCGTCAGGACACGATCGTTGCCTGCAAATGCTGCGAACATCGGCGAGTGAAACTTGACCTGCTCCGCACGGTCCGGGTCCCAGGAAACGACGCGTTCCACAGATTTTGCTCCGACTTTCCAGAGATCGATGCGGCACTGTGGCTTGGAGCCAAACCCACCCATCCCTGGATTGAACGGGTCCGGCGTTGTCAGCATCAGTTGCGATTTACCGTCGAACGCAACAGGCGCTATGGACCCGTTGACGCGAATCGCTGAGTCGTGCTTGCCCGTACTCAAATCGCAGCGGTACAGGTCAACTCCGGGCGGTTGCCCTTGCTGCCGATTTCGGACGACAGCAAAGGTTTTTGCGGAATCACGAGCAAACAGCACCTGCTCGAATTGTTCAAGGAACAGCTGATTGCGGTCTTTGCCGCTACGCTTCAGCAGGATTGGTTTCGACGTTAGACGCGCAGGAGCGGGTGGACCTGCTTCAATGCTGGCAGTCCATGTTGTTGATTCGTCGGTGCCGGAAAATCCACCGGTCTCGCCGATTTTAAGTTCGCGAACTTTGGACCAGTCGGTCGCCGTGATTATATACCCATCGCTCGACTTCGCCGGGCCAGTATTCGCATTTGGACTTCCAGTACTGGCAGCCGGTTGGCCACCCTTCGGTGGTTTGACTAATTGAGGCGGAAGCGTTGGTTTGAATGGGATTCCATTGATCAGGAAGCTGACTTGATAGAAGCCCACTGGGTTGACGCCAATGACTTCGGCGTCGTGAAGTTTGCCCGCCCACTCGACCTGAACCTTGTCGCCCTTCTTGTATTTTTCCGGCTTGCCAGATGGACTGCTTGAACCCGGCTTTGCAGGAGCACCACCGGGCGCCGACTTGCTGCCTTTTGGCGGCTTGACGTACCGAGGCGGAAGCGTCGGTTTGAATGGGCGTCCATTGAGCAGAAAGCTGAGTTGATAGAGCCCCGCAGGGTTAACGCTGATGACTTCGGCATCGTGTAGTTTGCCAGCCCACTCGACCTGAACTTTGTCGCCCTTTTTGTATTCCAGAGGCGTTCTGCCCGGAAATTGAGCTTCCGCAGGTACATAGGTTGACAGAGCAACCAAACAGGCAAGTAAACCGATTGAATTTCGCATCGCGGGCCCTGTCTTCAACAACAAAGAAACAACTGAAAAGCAATTGTGTGAGTCAGCAATTCGCCTGACCGCGCACCACTTTGTCGCCTGACGCACATGTAATCAAGTGTTTGCGGCAGTGACGGTTCAGTGGACGTTGAGGAGCATCGGGGCTGCCCTCAGGATGCCAGCGGCGGATGAATAGCTCGCATGAGACGTCAAGCCTCAGTTGCTGTGTCCAGCTTTCCGTCGCGGAGATGAATGACTCGAGCTGCTGCCGCGGCAGCCTGAGCATCGTGTGTGACCAGCAGGACGGCTCCGCCCGCCGATGCGAAGTCGCGGAGGTGTTTCAGGACTTCGGTCGCGTTCTCTGTATCGAGGTTTCCAGTTGGCTCGTCAGCGAGCATGACCTTTGGCTCGTTCAGTAATGCCCGAGCCAAGGCAGCTCGTTGACGTTCTCCGCTGCTGAGCTCACCCGGCGTGTGTTCGAGACGGTGTGACAAACCAAACTGGTCGATCAGCTCGCGAGCCCGCTGATCAGCACCTGGCGAACCGGTTGCGATGCTTGGAGCCAGCACGTTGTCCAGCACGGACAGGTACGGGACGAGATGAAACTGCTGAAAGACGAAACCAATATTGTCCGCTCGGAACTTTGACCGAGCATCCGCTGTTAACGCGTAAGGATCTTCGCCCGCGATCTGAACGCTTCCCGATTCAGGAGCGAGCAAGCCACCAGCAAGTAGCAACATCGTCGATTTGCCACAGCCGCTTGGGCCCTGAACAGCAACGAACTCGCCACCGTCAACTGACAGGCTGACGCCATCAACGGCGAGAACCTGACCGCTCGCGCCCTGGTACGTTTTCTTTGCGTCCTGAATGTCGACAAGCATCAGTTTCTATACTCCGTCAGGCACACAAGCGAATTGCCGGCGTACCAGAACTTTAAACTTACTACTCGGCCTGCAACACGAGGGCCGGGTCGCGGCCAGCGGCCATCTGAGCCGGCAGCCAGCTCGCAATTGCCGAAAAGATCGGAGCCAGCAAGGGAGCCAACACAACAGTCATGAAGACGGCACTGGTCGCGAAGATGCGCTGCAATGTGTCTCCGGAAGGCGGAAGGCTTCCAAACTGAATTCCGATCAACACGCCAACTGCCGCTCCAATAATTCCACCGATCAAACCAATCAGTCCGGCTTTGACCAGGAAGATCGCCAGCACCTGATTTGAACTGAGGCCGATGGCTCGCAGAATGCCGATCTCGCTGTTCCGCTGCCGAACGTTGCCGAATGCCAGGAAGCCGATCCACAACGCACAGCCAATCAGCACGAGTGGAACGAGGATTCCCACAAGGCCAGCTCGTTGGTTTTGAATGTCGGTCCGAGATTTCGTTTCGCGAGCCAGTGCCGCTTGCCCCGCTTCCTGTTCGGCTTGCAAAGCAGTCTCGGCTGCGACTTTTGCTTTGGCTCGAGACTCGGCACGAGTCAGTGCCTGAGAGTGTTTTTCGATCACATTTGTGCCGGGAAGAACGCCGGCGATCTCTTCACGAATCTGACTGATACGATCGCCGGTGCAGCCACACTCCAATGCGAGAATTGCGTTGATGACATTCTCCATGCCAAGCATTTTCTGAGCTTCGGCCAGGTCGATCCAGACAGTCACGTCGTCGGACGATCCGCGTTCGGGGTGCAACGTCTTAACTGTGAACTCTTTACCGAGCAGCGTGACTTTGTCGTCCGCCTTCAGGCCGAGCTTCGAGTGAATCTGATAACCGACGACCATCGTTCCTGGCGGCACGGCGTCCAGCAGTGGCTTCTTCAACCCACGGTGCATGATGGGAACTTCACCGCGAGTTCCCTGCACGATGACGTCGATATCCTTCTCCGGCCAAGCGACGCGTTTCGTCACACTCGGCAAAAGGTGATTGATCGTCACGATCTTTGAGTTGGCCAACTTGTCGACGTAGCTCTCCGGCATCGTCTCGGTCAATGTTCCGTTGAGATGCAGTTCGGAGAGGTCCTGATTCTCAGGCACGATCAGCACGTTGAAGCCGAGTTTGAGCATGTCTTTGCGGACGGAATCTTCCAGAGCCTCGCCGGCGGCAGCGACGGCTTCTTCACGTTTCGTGATGGCCGATTCGATTTCCACCTGCTTCTCAGCAAGAATCGTTTCAGTCTGAATTTCGTCCGACCGAAGCAGCGTCTGAGCGCCGACCAGACACGCAATCGCGACCGTCACCGACAATAGCGACAGCACAAAATTTGCCTTGCGATGTTTCATCTCACGCAGAACGAGTCGCCAGACACTCATGGTTCGCCCTCTTGTAGAATGCCGTAGGGTGCGTCTCGACGCACCACAAATCCGCACAAGTCACCGGTGCGTCAAGACGCACCCAACACCAGCTGATTCTTACGAAGGCTTCGGTGCAAATACGACGGACATGCCGACTACCAGAAGCGCCAGTCCGCCGACAACGTAGATCGCCAGCTTGCCGACGCTGACTGCCGGTGCCTGGGCCGTCGCTGTAGTGCTTCCGGCTTCGGGCTTAGAAGCCGAGACTGGTGTTTCGTCGGTCGCACCTTCACTGGAGGCAACAACCTCGTCGTGACCATCGGCGTGTGTATGGCCATCTGGATGCGAATGTCCGTCGTCCTCTTTTCCGAATCCACTCAGGCCAGCCAAAGCTGGAAGAATCGTGTCCTTCTCAAGCGTTGGCACGACAAGTCTGTCCCAATCAACGCTCGTCAGAATGTCGACGCCGGGGTTCTGAGCTTTGACGGTGCACTGGCACGCTCCGGTCAGGAAACGGCCGGCGTCTTCAATCGTTTCGGCGTTGATGCCTTTTCCGATCAACGCGTACAGCGCTCGACCGCGGCCGAAGACTGGCAATGCCATTGGCTCGTTGGCGAATTCCGGGTCGCGCAGGTCTGGTTCGACCGTGAGCAACATCTGCACAAACGCCTGTTCCTGAGCATCGTCTCTCGCCACCGTGATCATCGAAAACCGCAGCTTCAATTCGTCAGGATTCACCGAAAGAAACCCGTCCTCAATATCCTGCTCGTCGATCTCGGGCAGTTTGAGTTCACCCTCCAGACGTTCGAGTTCTCCTTCCATGATCTCTTCGGCCGCTGCGTCTTTGGCTTCGTCGCCGGACTTCAGCAGGACCCAGACGACCGAGTCGCCTTTCAGGATGCCGTCGGTAATTTTCTTTCGCAGCGGCGAGTCGAGCAGACTGGTGACGTTCTCCTCGTTAAATTCCTGCGAGACGACTTGCAGCGGCTTGCCAAACTTGGCCGGCGAACGCACCAGCATCCACGGCAGCGTTTTGGTTTCCTGCTGCTCCCAGAGTTCGACCAGAGCGGCATCGGGCGACGCATCAAGATCAACCGCCCTCACCCAGGCATTCGCCGTGTAAGAGGCGTCGATATTCTTCGGCTCGACTTTCGCCGCCAGTTCTTTCTGGGCATCCGACAGCGGCCCCCGGTGAAAGACAATGACTTCGAAGCTGTCCGGCCGCCATTGCTCAAGCGCGTAGCGAAAGACGGGTACCGAGCAGGCCTGCGCACTGGAAGCGGCCATCAGCCCCGCCAGAACGCCCAACGTAATTATCGATCGAATCATTCCGCACATCTCCCGTTTCCGAATTTCGAACGCGCAACAGCATACCGCGACGGCAGCCGGATGACACCGAACGCGGTTACTGGACGTTGGAGGGAATCGCCAAAAGACGCCGAGTGCGTATGAACGATCCGAGCGTGTTCATATAGTGACAGCTCGATTTTCACCTGAAAGACAGTTGCTCGACGGGAGTTTGCGATGCCACGGTTTGCTCGACTTCGTAGGAACGTTTTTGCTCGACGCTGTTTCGCGGTGGCTGCCGCGGCGGTCGGACTGACCCTTCTGGCCTCACCAGACCTACTGGCCGAAGACTGGCCGACCTACCGTCGCGACAACGACCGTTCCGGATCGACGACTGAGAAAATCGGCGGACCGATCAGTTTGAAGTGGACGTACTCGCCACCCGCTCCACCTCGACGAGCCTGGTCAGAAGCCGGCGGTCGCACGATGGAAGGTCACATCATCAAAGATCGGGTCAGATATGACGACGCGTTCCAGCCAGTCGTGGTGGGTCAACGCGTTTACTTTGGCTCAACGGCGGACGATCAGGTGCACTGCCTCGACCTGACCTCGGGCAAAACGTTGTGGTCATTTTTCACCGGAGCACCGGTTCGACTCGCACCGACTGTCTATAAGAAATCGATCTACTTCGGATCGGATGACGGATTCGCCTACTGCCTGGACGCTGCGTCCGGCGAGTTGATCTGGAAGCTTCGAGCTGGACCGTCGGACGAATGGTTTCTTGGTCGAGGCCAGATGGTCTCGCGCTGGCCGATCCGAACGGGAGTTCTTGTCGACAACGACGTCGCCTACTTCGGAGCCGGCATCTTCCCGCACGAAGACGTTTACCTTCACGCCGTGGACGCAAAAACTGGCGAAGTCGTCTGGACGCGCGACGACATCAGCGAGAACGACGCTGCCCGAGACGACCTGTCGCCTCAGGGCTACCTGCTGGCCAGCGAGGCTCAGATCTTCGTTCCTTCCGGACGGTCCATGCCGGCGACGTTCGACCGCAAAGACGGATTGCTGCTTCACAAGAAAACTTACAGTTGGCGCAGCACGGCTGGCGGAGTCGTCGGCGGCACGCGAGCACTCCTGGCCGACGGACAGATTTATTCCGGCGGTGCTCATCACCTGCTGGCGATCGCTCAGGACGACGGTGACGTCGGCTTCGGCTGGTTCGAAGGTCGACAGATGGTTGTCTCCGGTGACGAAGCGGCCATCGCAACGGGAACGGCCATCGCCCGAATCGACCGCATGAAATACGCGGTAAACAGCCGCCGAACGCACAAAATCGAAATGGACCTCTACAGCCTGTCGAGATCACTCCGCAGTGCGAAGGGCGACAAGGCGACGGAAATCCGAGCAAAGATGAAGACGCTGCAAACCGAGCAAAAAGAACTGGCGGCTGTGGGCGTCGTCTGGCAGAAACCGAACGAGCACGACGCGTCACTTCTCGTAACCGGCGACACGATCATCTCCGGCGGCAACGGAGAAGTGTTCGGCTATGACCTCGAAACCGGCGAGCAGAATCTGAAACTGGCAGTCGACGGCGAAGCTCGCGGCCTGATCTTTGCCAACGGAAACCTCATCGTCAGCACAACGACCGGACAGGTCTTCTGCTTCGGTGCGGGCGAACCAGTCGACACGCCGCTCGCTGAAGCGAAGAAGTACCCGAATCCGTACGCGGATGACGATGCTTCAAAACTGGTCAGCGATGCCGCCGATCAGATCGTCAAAGAAACCGGTATCACACGAGGTTTCTGCCTGGTTGCCGGCAGCGAGGACGGGCGGCTCGCCTATGAACTGGCAACGCGGACGGAACTCAGCATTTACTGCATTGAGCCTGACGCTGAGAAAGTTCGCAAGTCGCGCGAGCTGTTGAACAAAGCGGGCCTCTACGGAAGCCGGGTGGCTGTGCATCAGGCCGAGCTGTCCGCCATTCCTTACTCCAACTTCTTCGCCAACCTGATCGTTTCCGACACGTATCTGCGAACCGGCGAGCTGCCTGGTGATTCGCGATTGATCATGCGGCATCTGAAACCGCTCGGTGGAATCGCCTGGTTGTCGTCTCCCGTCCCGTCAAAAGCCAGTCCTGTCGAAATCGGTTGGCTCAACGAAGCCGGACTCGCACCGGAAGAAGTTTCGGTCAAATCAGCGAAGTCCAGCACGACGCTTGCTCGAGGTGCTCTTCCCGGAGCCGGCAACTGGTCGCACCAGTACGGCAACGTCGGCAACACGGCGGTTATCGATGAGAAACGCGTCAAGGGAGACCTTGGCGTTCTCTGGTTCGGCGATCCCGGCCCGGGAGACATGGTCAACCGCCACGAAGGAGCCGTCGGCCCGCTGTCTGTAAACGGTCGACTGTTCGTGCAGGGCGAAGCAACCATCTCCGCGTTCGACGCTTACAACGGACTCTTCCTTTGGAAGTACGAGAACGAAGAAGCCATCCGCAGCGGAGTGTTTCAGAATCAGAATCCAGGCAACCTCGCCACCAGCGACGATCACCTGTTTCACTTCATGAAGGACGAGTGCTTCCAACTGGACGCCGCCACCGGAAAGGTTGTCGCCGTTCACCGACTGCCGCCAGACATGGACAACGACACTCGCGAGTGGGGGTACGTCGCATATATCAACGGCCGATTGATCGGTACGGCGACTGTCCGAGCGGACGTCGAAGCGAAGTACCGTCGGCGAGGCCGCAAGACCACAGAATCAACCGACGGCATTTTCGCCATCGATGTCAAAACCGGAAAGCACCTTTGGACGTACGCGGGTGGCAGTATTTCGCACCGCACGATCGCTCTCAGCGATGACGAAGTTTTCTTCATCGACAGCACGATCACCAGTTCCGAACGCGAGCGAATTCTTCGCGAAGATAAGTCAGAACTCGAAGGCCTGACCGGCGAGGAATTGAAAATCGCCGAAGACCGCATGAAGAAACTGGACGCTCGCACGGCCATTGCCATCGGTGCTGAAAACGGCAAGAAGATCTGGGCCGTCGGAGTCGACGTCACCGACTGCAGCGAAATCGGCATCGGCGGCGGCAAGCTGACAATGATGTACCAGGACGGCGTGCTGGTTCTCTGCGGAGCCAACGCCAACGGCCACTATTGGAAGCAGTTTATTTCCGGTGAGTTCAAGCGCCGCCGACTGGTCGCTCTCTCGGCCGAAGCCGGTTACACGATGTGGAAAAAGGACGCGAACTATCGGCATCGTCCGATCGTCGTCGGAAATCGAGTCATCGCCGAACCGTGGTCATTCGAATTGAGCACCGGCGAGCAGCACACGAAGACTCACCCACTGACGGGTCAGGAAGTTCCCTGGAGCATGATTCGTCCCGGTCATCACTGTGGCATGCTGACCGGCTGCGACAGCATGCTAATGTTCCGCTCGGGCTATACCGGCTTCTACAACCTGGACAACGACGAAGGCACTCGCCACTTCGCCGGCCACCGCCTCGGCTGCTGGATCAACGCCATTCCGGCCAACGGACTGGTCATGATCCCCGAAGCCAGCGCCGGCTGCGTCTGCCAGTTCTCAATCGCTTCAACGATCGTCCTCGAACCGCGACAGGCTCGCCGCCCGTGGACGATCATCAGCGCGACCGGTGCTCAAACTCCGGTCAAGAAAATGTCGCTGAACCTCGGCGCTCCCGGTGATCGCCGAGCCGCCGACGGAACCTTATGGCTCGCCTACCCAAGACCGAACCCTCACAAGACAACGAGCCTGGACCTGGCCTTCGATCTCAAACCGAAATTCACCGCCGGAGGCTTCACCAGCGTCAACGCCGCTGCCCAACCAGTGACCGGAGCCGCGACTCCGTGGCTGTACACATCATGGGCCAGCGGTCTGAGCGAAATGACTCTTCCACTTCGAGGCGAAAAGGACCGCCCGGCAACCTACGACCTCAAGTTGCACTTCGCTCAACTTCGAGAAGGCACGGCAAGGTTCGACGTCGAGATCAACGGCAAAGTCGTCCTCACCGACGTCGAAGTCAGCCGCGAACGAGGCTCCGAACCCGCTGCCCTGGTAAAAGCCATCTCCGGCGTCGACATCGAACGAGATCTCACAATGAAACTCATCGCCAAAGTCTCCGACGACGCCAAAGCCCGAGTCGTCCTGAACGCGATCGAGGTCCTGCAGAAGACCGAAGTTGCCAGCAGCAAGTAGGCAACCTTCGACAGCTTAATTTCGTAGGGTGCGTCTTGACGCACCATCGACTCCAGCAATGAAAAGGTGCGTCGAGACGCACGCTACACAACTACCTGTATTCAAGATTTGGGCTTCAAAGAAGCATGGGCATTCGAAAGAAGGGCCGCGCGAAATTTACATTCGGTGGACGGCTTTTCGTTTGGTGGATCGACAATGAGATTTACCTTCGCATCGCGTCCACTGACAAACGATTTGTTGTCGCCTACCTTCTGCTTGGCGACTCAAATCTACTCGCAGTTCATGGCCCTGAATTCCCAAGCCTTGACCACCGTAAACGCCCTGCATGGTTCACCATTCCCCAACTGCCAGCCACGCCCAACATCGGCCGGTATGTAAATCACATTCTAACCGCCTGCCTGGAAACCAATGACTGTGTTCCCTATTTCGGGGAGCTGCCGGAACACGGTTCACGCTTATAGCAGTAGGCTGGGGCATGACCGTCGTGACCCAGCAGTTCCATAAAGTTGGGTCTCACTCCGGCTACACCACTGATCGAGAATCTGAATGCCGATTTCCAACTCAACAATGCAGACGCACACATTTCTCACAGAGATGTATGGGGACGACTATTTTCCAGATTTCCTCGTCGATAAGTGCAAGCAGATCCTTGTGTCCTTGTGCGAGCAAATCGAGTCAACGAAACCGTCTGATAACGAGAGCCTTCTAAGACTCACCCATGCAGCAGTCGATTCCTTAAATCAGCTTGAAGCAGAGTTCGAGGAGAACGAAAGTGAAATAGAAACTGCTGCCCGTGATGCTCTCGGTGATGAATTCCACGCGATTCTGCACGCATACGGATTCGGCGAGGTTGAAGTTGATGATGCAATCGCGAATCGCGACTGGTAATTGTTTGCCTGTTAATAACCGCCTCTGAACATGTGAATATACATAGGCTGTCCGTCCGTCATTCCACATCAGCCCCAAGAGGTTCTCCGCCGATGAGTTCGAGCTGGGCTGGGGTTGGGAAGTCGCTGACTCGGAGACGCGGTGGGTAGAGGGTTTCGTCCTCGTTCATCAGCTCGCCAGCGTTGGCTTGAACTTTGTCCCAGTCGGCCATTTGTCCGGACTGGCCGTTGGCTCCGAGGATGATCTTATCGCAGACCGGCAGCAGGGCATTGACGCCTTCCGGCCAGACGCAGTACGTGAAGATTTCGTCGGTGTCCTGATTCCGAACTGCCGAGCACGTTGCCACGAACACGTCGGCGACTTCTTTCTCGTAGAGCTGCTCCAGCGATTCTTTCTGATCGGCATATTCAAGGTAGAAAAACTGCCGCTCCATTTCGCGGAATCTTGCTCGCAACGGATGCGCGAGCGGCGGCATCCAGTCGACCCACTCGTCCTCGTGCAGCCGGACCGGCGTCGCTCCCAGCGGGCGAGGATCTTCAAGTGCCTTCTCGGCAAGCTCGGCCATCATCGCCAGGCCTTCGTCATCGTTTGACCCGGTTACCAGAAGCGTGTCCCGATTGGGAATCATCGCGATGTGGTCGCCGTCGACTTCCATCTGTCGAATAAAATCGATCAGGATCAAGCGGGAGGCGTCGTAGTTGTCGCCCGAAGCCGATGCGTAGAGATGGTCGCCGATCTTTGCGACGGCAAACTCCATTTCGGACAGTGCTTCCTTCGCCGCTTCCATCGCTTCGTACCACGAAACGTCCCAGCCTTTCAGATCATCGCCCGAAATCGACCTCATCGAATGCGGTAGGTCGTAGACCAGTCCCAGCGAGAGATTGTTGCCGATCAGGTAACGCGGAACGTCAACTTCGTTGCCACCTTCGATTCGTTGCTGAAGCTCAAGCTTCGCGAACATCGACCGCGGCCAGATGCGAGGCCGCAAATCCGGAGCGGCATGAGCGAACTCGTCCGGCATCTCGATCTTGCCCTGTGACACTCCGCGAACGACCTGCTTGAGATGCTCTTTCCGATTGGCTCGTGGAAGATTGCAGTGCTCGGCATAGAAGTTGTGCAGATTCAGAACTTCGGCTGATGGCGAACCGTCGGATTCGGATTCGTCGTCCCCGGCTACGACCAGTCGAAATTGATCGGCCTCATAAACGAACTGACGATTGTCGCCGGCGTCGCGAAATGCGCGCATGATGGTCTTTGCAAATTGATCCTGACTGGGAGGTCCGAAGAATCGACTGAGAAGACCCATCATCCATTCCTGCTGAGTAGCGGCTGACCGGAGCAGCGTATCAACAGAAAGTTCCCGTCTCCAACGTTCGGGAGGATGCTTCACGATCGGCACGGGATGACCCTTCTTAGGGTGGGCATCGCCCAACGTTGTTCGGCACAGTCATGCTCACGCGGAGCGGAGCATGAAAGCCCCCTCTCCCCCGCAAAACAGTGTGAGTTCTTGAGTGAAACTGGCCAGCGGGGGACAGGGCTAGGGTGAGGGGGATTACAAAACCATGTTCGAATTGCGGTAGCCCATGACTGGTGGACACCTGAAGGATTTCTAAGATTTCTTTCAGGAGACTTTCATGTCAGAGAAAACGAAGCGAGCACGTCGTTCATTCAGTGCTGAATTTAAGCGGGACGCCGTCGATCTTGTGGTCAAGCAGGGGTACTCGTTCAAGGCGGCAGCGGACGCTGTTGGTGTTGCAGCGAAGAGTCTCAGGGATTGGCACTCGAAGCTGGCTCCAGAGCCAGAACCATGTGGTGACGACGCCTCGACCGCTGCGTTGCAGGATGAGATCAAGCATCTCAGAAAGCGTCTGCAGCGAGCTGAAATGGAACGTGAAATTCTAAAAAAAGCCACAGCGTATTTCGCGAGGGAGTCACAATGAAATACGCATGGATCAAGCAGCATCGTGACTCGTTTTCAGTGACGTCGATGTGTCGAACTCTCAATGTCAGCTCGAGTGGATTCTACAGGTGGCTGAAGGCCGGGCCCGGCTTGAGGGCTCAACGGTCGGCTCGAATCCGCACTTCAATTAAGCAGGTCTACGACGAGTCGCACGGGATTTATGGCAGTTACAAAATCGCTGATCGACTCAAGGAAGATGACTCTCTGGAAACAGTCTGTCGCAACACAGTCGCAGCGGCGATGCGGGAAATGGGACTGAAAAGCAAAGTCTCAAAGAAATTTTCGCCAACGACAACGGTTTCTGATCCTTCAAAGATGGCGGCACCAAACGTTCTGAATCAGTCCTTCAAAGCAGGTGCTCCGAACAGAAAGTGGGTGACCGATATCACGTATCTGCCGACGGCAACCGGCTGGGTTTATCTGGCTGTTGTCCTGGACTTGTTCAGTCGCAAGGTTGTCGGTTGGGCGATTTCCGAAAGTCTCGCCACGCCGTTGGTCAGCTCAGCTCTTCGTAACGCTGTTGAATCGCGGAAGCCTGACACGAACGGTCTGCTTCACCACAGCGATCGAGGCTCGCAATACACCAGCGATGAATACCAGCAGACTCTGAGAACACTCAACATGATCTGCTCGATGAGTCGTACCGGATGCTGCTACGACAACGCCGTCATGGAACGTTTCTTCTGGTCACTCAAGCACGAATGGACGAAGTTCGAAACCTTCGAGGACATCACTCAAGCAAGACTCAGCGTCTTCCAGTACATCGAAACGTTCTACAACTCCAAGAGAATTCATCAGACCCTCGGATACAAAACACCTGACGAATTCGAAGAACAACACCAAGCAAAGCTTGCCGTCTAAAAACTAATTCAGGTGTCCATCCCAACTGGGCAATCGCAAATTGGCCCCCTCACCCTAACCCTCTCCCCCAATTGCTAAGAGGCTGACAAAGAACTGACTTGAGAAGCATCCGACAAACGGCATGAGATTTGCGCCTGATGATCGTATTCAACCCCGATCATCAATGGAGTGAATCATGGATGCACAATTGCCGGATGCGTTTTTGAACTATGTGGTTTCATTTTTGCCACCGCAAGCACCACCGGGAGTTCAAGGCGGTCGCAAGCCGATTGATCACGCGACGGTGGTCAAGGTGATCTGGTTTGTGTTGACTGTGGGCTGCCGTTGGAAAGATGTACCGTGCGAGATGGGGTGCTCGGGCGAGACCGCTCGGACGCGACTGAAGTTGTGGCAGGAAGCGAACGTCTGGCAGAAAGTTCATCGTTTGATTCTCCGTGAACTGCAGCGGAAAGACGAACTTCAATTGGAAACGGTCATGATCGATTCGGTCCAGGTCCGAGCCTTCGGCGGCGGCGACCGCAGCGGTCCCAGCCCTGTTGATCGCCGTAAACCAGGCACAAAATACACGGTTCTTGTCGATGCGAAGGGGACTCCTCTGGTGATGCAGTCGGCCGCTGCCAACGTCAGCGATCACTGCCAGATACTGTCGACGGTTGTGTTGTTTCCGACGATTGGCGGAAAGCCCGGTCGCCCTCGTGTGCATCCAGCAACTCTCTATGCCGACGCCGGCTACGATAGTGAAGGAACACGCGACATCCTGAGAATTCTCGGCATCACACCACTCATCCGTCGCCGCAAAGAACCTCACGGCAGCCAGCTTGGACGAAAGCGATGGGTGGTCGAGCGAACCATCAGTTGGATCAAAGGTTTGAGACGAATGAGAATCCGCTACGACAGACACGCCACAATCATCGACGCCTGGAACAACCTGGCACTCGCTGCCATCTGCTTCAGAATCCTCAACAACACCGCATAATCAAACAACCCAGATCCAGTTCTTTGTCAGCCTCTAAGTCTTTATTAGATTTCCGCATCGATTTTTGGGGAGAGGGGACTTGTCAGCGTGATGCAATTTCAGTGCCCTACGTGCTCGGTCCGGAAACAAAAGAAGCCCGCTCGATTGAGCGGGCTTCCGAATTGTCGCGTGCAGAGTTCAACAAACTTTGCAGAGCTTAGACCTGGTCAAGAGCCTGCTTCAAGTCGTTGATGATGTCTTCAGAATCTTCCGTTCCGACTGACAGTCGAATGAAGTCTGGGGTCACGCCCGTTGAAGCCTGCTCTTCCAGGTTGAGCTGCTGGTGAGTGGTGCTCGACGGGTGAATGATCAGCGACTTGCTGTCGCCGACGTTTGCCAGGTGCGAGAACAGCTTCACGGAGTTGATCAGCTTGATGCCGTTTGCTTTTTGCTCTTCCAGAGTGTCGCCCTTGATGCCGAATCCGAAGACAGCACCACTGCCCTTCGGCAGGTACTTCTTCGCCAGGCTGTGGCTCGGGTGAGATTCCAAGTCAGAGTAGTTTACCCACGAAACCTTCGAGTGACTTTCCAGGAACTGAGCCACGGCCAGAGCGTTCTGACAGTGCCGTTCCATGCGAAGATGCAGAGTTTCGAGACCCTGCAGGAACATCCAGGCGTTGAACGGGCTCATCGCAGAACCCAGGTCACGCAGACCTTGAATTCGTGCCTTGAGGATGTATGCCAGATTCAGCGGGCTGAGTGCTTCGAAAATCTTCAGGCCGTGGTAGCTGGGATCAGGCTCAGTCATTTCCGGAAAGCGACCATTGTCCCACGGGAAGCCGCCCTTCTCGATGATGGCTCCACCGATGCTCGTTCCGTGGCCGCCGATGAACTTGGTCGTCGAGTGCAGAACGATGTCCGCTCCGTGCTCGAACGGTCGACATAGGAACGGCGACGCCAGCGTGTTGTCGACCATGACGGGCACGCCTTCTGCATGAGCGATTCCCGAAATCGCTTCGAAGTCTGGCACGTCGCAGCGTGGGTTGCCGATCGTTTCGAGATAGACCGCTTTG
Organism: uncultured Planctomycetaceae bacterium; assembly: GCA_943787265.1. Classification (GTDB taxonomy): domain Bacteria; phylum Planctomycetota; class Planctomycetia; order Planctomycetales; family Planctomycetaceae; genus JABMPE01. Next base: position 410,978 of record CALSLT010000006.1, read on the forward strand.
GTCTTGTCGTCGATCGCTCCCTTGAAGGCTTCTGGATCGTCCTGATTCACGAACTTCACGTTGATGCCCATCTTCGGCAACGTGTAGTGAAACAGGTTGTAGGTTCCACCGTAGAGGCTGGTGCCGGACACGATGTTGTCGCCGACGGAGGCGATGTTGAGGATCGCCAGCGTTTCGGCAGCCTGACCTGACGCCGCAGCGAGTGCTCCTGATCCGCCTTCAAGTGCGGCGAGACGTTTTTCGAGCACGTCCGTCGTCGGGTTCATTAGGCGGGTGTAGATGTTGCCGAACTCGGCCAGCGAGAACAGGTTGGCGGCGTGGTCCGTATCGTTAAAGACATACGACGTCGTCTGGTAAAGCGGAACGGCTCGCGAGTTGGTCGTCGGGTCAGGTTCCTGGCCAGCGTGCAGGCAGTTTGTTCCGAAGTTGTATTCATCGCTCATGGTTGTTTCCTCAGCTATCAACAATTGAGTGGTTCGTCATTCCGACGTGTAAAAACGAAATCAGGGCGGACCGAACGGAGCGGCAGCCACGATTTTCGTCGTGGCGGCGGGTATCGCTCCTCTCAACCCACCCTGCGTTGCAGTTTGATCAACAAAGTAGCGGCTCATCCGCGAGCCTAAGCGGCCATCATTGTGCAACACTTTCCAACATTCAAGCGGGAAAGCAACCAACAGGCCGTCACGATCGGCAGCGTTTGTCAGGCTTCCGCAGCTTTCAGGAAACTGCATCCGGCAGCCATGGTCGAGGCACACTGAATGGCTTCCAGAAGCTGATCGTCCGACGCTCCCAGATCGCGGCTTTTTGTGACGTGACCGGACGTGCAAGGCTTGCAGGCGTTGAGATTGCTGATCGCTGTGTTGATCAGTTCAACCGTCTTATCATCGAGCGACGTGTTCATGAACGTGTGAGCTCGCAGGCCGACGGACATCCCGCCGAAGACTTCCGAACCGCTGAGGTCTCGAAACTTGAAAAATGAGTTGTACATCGAGTTTGTCGACGCGACGGCCAGCACGTCCGCGGCCATGCCTTCTTCCGCATCTAGCGACTTCAGACGCTCGGTAAAAAAGTCGAGCCACACCGTGCAGCCGTAGTGACCGCTGACAGCCAGGCCAAGGATCGCTTTCGTCTTTGTATCCAGAGCCCCGTCTGTGTACACGAACTTTTTGAAGTTCATGTAAAAGTCCTGCAGGAACGCTTCGACACGGCCGTAGGTGAGAAACGGCTCGGGCACGGCGTCGGCTTCGAGCATTTCCTTAATGCGACCGTAGGTGCGTTCGAGTTTGCCTTCGGCTTCCGATTCGGGCAGCGGCTGGATTCGCGACATGAGAGAACTCCGATACCTATTGAAAAACGGCAGGCCGAAATCAATCAGCCTGCCGTGGCAATTTCACCGTAGGGTGCGTTTTGACGCACCACTTCGAAGCAAAGTCTTACTTAACCAGCTAAAGGTGCGTCGAGACGCACCCTACGGCTCTAATTAAGAGTTTCTTCGCCCTTCTTCCAGTTGCATGGGCAGAGCTTGTCGGTCTGCAGAGCGTCGAGGACTCGCAGAACTTCGTCGACGTTTCGGCCAACGCCCAGATCGTGGATTGAAATCCAGCGAGTAACGCCGTTCGGATCGATCAGGAAGACGCCTCGCAAAGCGATACCTTTGTCTTCGATCAGCACGCCGTAGTCTCGCGACAGGCTGTGGCTCGTGTCGGCGAGCATCGGGTAAGCCATGCCAGCTAGATCTTCGTGAGCGTCGCACCAGCCTTTGTGCGAGTAAACGCTGTCGGTGCTGGCTGTCAGAACGACGCAGTCACGGTCTTCAAATTCGCCGAGTGCCTTGTTGAAGGCGACGATTTCGGTCGGGCAGACGAATGTGAAATCGAGCGGGTAGAAGAACAGGCAGGTCCATTTGCCGTTCAGGTCAGCCAGCTTGATCGTCGAGAACTGATCGTCGGTGCCATCTTTCGTGCGGTCGTAAGCCTGAACTTCAAAATCCGGAGCGGCCTGTCCAATCTGAACTGTCATCGCAATGTCTCTTTCTGCAGTCTGGTGAGGGGTGGTCTATGGAAAAGCATCATCGCCCGCAAAGTGAAGCAGGCGGAATCCATCGCGTAGCTGGCGAGGATTGTAGACCGTGCCAAACCCGTTTCAAGCCAGCCGGCAACTCATTGAAATTGGCCCGCTCCTGGTATCACGTATCAACTTGGACAAGCAGCATTCGATTGCTGTCAAGAATGTTCTGAAGAGCTGGCATCAGATGCCCGTAGTCCTCTGCAGCCTCCTCATTTGAAAGGATCTCTGGCTCGGCCGCTTTGAGCTGGTCGATGATCTCGCGCAACTGGTTTGGCGGATGCATTGTAAACATCGGCGTGAATCCCCCTCCTCGTCTGTAGTCCGATGGGAGAGTACAGCGAAAGGGCTCCATTCCGAATTTGGAGATTGGCTGGTCAGTGACTCGGTCTACCGGCACGTTGTGATAGGCTCGGCCAATACTAATCACGTCCCAGTAGACGGAGTCGATTTCCATTTCAGCTTGGAACGTGAATGGTGTCAGCTCTGTGAGTTGAAAGCCAATGAACTCGCACCAAGACTCCTGCTCATCTTCATCGAGGTCTCTGTACCAGTCGTCGCGTTGAAATCGCTCGGCAAGAACATCTGCTAATTCTTCGCGGTCTTGGGGACACGCTCCCAGCACAGGCTCTTCAAATGGCAGTTCGCCGACATTTTCGACCAGCATGTCGGCAATTTGCAGGAGTGTTTTGCGATCTGGTGAAGTCACAAAAGAATCAAACTTTTCCCAATTCATTGAGTAGATGAAGTAGCCAGCCATTGTTGCAGATCCCTCGCAATTCTGTTGAGTTGTTGTGACTCTCGTGCTGCGAACGTGGCACTCAACCGTAGAAAAGTTGAGCGATAGGTAAGTGCCTCATGCACTGAAAACATGCGATTACTATTACTGAGGCGGCCCAGCATTTCAAACACTGAATGCCGCGACCATTCGCACGATCGACACTCCACCGTAAGTTGGGGGACCAAACCGAACTCGACATCTTCCCGGTCGCAATACCACTTGAAGGACGATCAGTCAGCCGTGCCGTAGACCAGGCAGGCGTTGTGGCCGCCGAAGCCGAAGCTGTTCTTGAGAATGCGACGGATGGGCATCTGACGGGCCTGGTTGGCGACGTAGTCGAGGTCGCAACCTTCGTCGGGGTTATCGAGGTTGATCGTCGGCGGAGCTGTTTGATCCTGCAGAGCCTGTACGCAAACGACTGACTCGACGCCGCCGGATGCTCCCAGCAAGTGGCCGATCTGACTCTTCGTACTGGAGACGGCCATCGTCTTCGAGTGGTCGCCGAAGACTGTCTTGATGGCGACGGTTTCCGCTTTGTCGCCAAGCGGTGTGCTTGTTCCGTGAGCGTTCACGTAGTCGATTTCGTCCGGGTTCATCTTCGCATCACGAAGTGCTCCGGACATGGCTCGCGCTGCGCCCTTACCTTCCGGATCAGGCGCGGTCATGTGAGTTCCGTCGGCAGACATTCCGTAGCCGAAGACTTCGGCCAGGATCGTTGCTCCGCGAGCCACGGCATGTTCGTACTCTTCCAGAACCAGGACGCCGGCACCTTCGGCCATCACGAATCCGTCTCGATCTTTGTCGAACGGTCGGCTGGCTGTTTCAGGACTGTCGTTTCGAGTCGACAGTGCATTCATGCGTGCGAAGCCGGACAGTCCCAAAGGAGTGATCGCTGCTTCGCTGCCGCCTGTCACCATGACGTCAGCCATGTCGAGCTGAATCAGTCGGAAGGCGTCGCCGATGGCGTTTGTCGCTGATGCACACGCTGTCGCAACGGCACTGTTCGGACCTTTAAGTGCCCAATGGACCGAGATGTTCCCGCTGGCGGCGTTGACCATCAGTTTAGGAATCATGAACGGCGAAACTCGCGATGGCCCTTTGTCAAAGAGGGCGTCGTGCTGCATTTCGATTTCGCTCAGACCGCCAATGCCGCTTCCGACCAGAACTCCGTGTCGGTACGGGTCGCCCGACGTGAAATCCATCCCTGAAGAAACGATCGCTTTGCTGGCCGCGGCGAATGCAAACTGAACGAACCGGTCGACTCGCTTCACTTCTTTGGAAGTGATGTCGCCATGCTCGGTGCAGTCGAAATTGCGAACCTCGCCGCCGAAACCGACTTTGAAATCGGAGCAGTCAAAACGCTCGATTCGACCGATGCCACTTTTGCCGGCACAGATCTTGTCCCACAGCTCGGAAACTTCGAATCCAAGCGAGGAGACAATCCCCGTTCCAGTGATGACAACTCGCCTGGCCATCCAGAAAATCTTTCAGAAACTGAGCGTGTGTTTCGACAAATCAGTGCGTCATTTCGACGCGGAATCAGCAAATTGAGCCGGCTGAAGGTGCCCGGTTGCGAGGCTCAGCCGGCTCGCGTGTCGCCAGTTTAGCTCTTCTCGTCGATGTACGTAATAGCGTCTCCGACGGTCTTGATCTTGTCGTAGTCGTCATCCGGAATAGTGATGCCGAATTCGTCTTCGAATTCCATTACCAGTTCGACAACGTCCAGCGAATCCGCTTTCAGGTCGTCGACGAACGATGATTCACGAGTCACTTCGGCTTTTTCAACGCCCAATTGTTCGCTGACGATGCCGATTACTTTTTCTTCAGTCACGAGAGTTTCCTCCAGGAATTGTTCATATTCGCATCAGGTGGCACATCGTGTTGCCACTCAGTTGTGAGCAGTTAAGTGAGAGTTGCACCAAAGGCAACCTCGCCCAACCAATCAGCAGCCCTTGTCAAAAACGGGCATCTGATTAACAGGCAGACACGGCCAGGATACAGGCGCAGTCTCTGCCCGAATGCAACGCCGCGAACATATAGTGAGAACCCGGAAGCGTGTAAACTCAAATCCAGAGTCGCATTACCGGCTCGGCACGCGGCATCCATCCAGAACTGCCCTGTTTTCGCAGTCCCGCTGGACTGTGACGAGGTTTGAGACTCCGTGCCTCAGGCTCGCGAAGTTCCCTGACGCGAGTGAGGTGCGGCCGTAGTCGCAGAAAATTTCTCTGCGTTCAGCCCGAATTGTCGTCAGACGGACTGCCTCTGTGGTCGCTCTGACAACTACCAGTCCACGATGGATTCGCCGCCGGGCAGAATCTCAAATCGCCCCAACTCACTCTGCCAAAAAGAGTTAGGAAGCCGCACGTTCATTTCTTCGCCGATTCGGGCATCACTCGTGCCTTCTGTGGACCATCGTTAATCCGGAACTTTCCGGAACGTTGGCTGAGGTGTTCTCTGGCCAACGTTGCACACGGTGATGCCTCAAGCAGCCCGCCTCTGTCTGGTGCGAAGACAGAAACTGGCCAGCTTCAGGCACGTTGGAGAGGAAATCCCCATGACGAACTCAGCCACGCAAAAAAGACAGAGAGCCGTTCGCGAAATCACTTCGCTGCGGACTTCAGAACGAGCAAGGAAAGCGGCAGCAAGTCGTTGCTGCTGCCGTTGCTGTCGCTGCTGCCGCTGTCGCCGGTAGTTCGCGGACTCCAATCAGACTGCCGGACTGATACCAGACCCCGGTTGTCAGTCCGGCAGTTGATTTTGGATTTGTATTTTCGACCGATTTAGCCGTCAGCAGAATTCCGACAGGAGCCAACCGTGAACGATTCCGCCACAACCCCCGCCATCGGATACGCGATTCGCGAGCAGAATCGACCGATCATGGACGACCCGGCGATCAACGCCGCCGAGATCACGTTCGAACGAGCCGACGATCCACTTCGAGTCGACCGCTACCTTCAGGATTTGGATCTCGACCATGTCAGCGTTCACGCGTTGAAGCTTTCCGTCGCCAGCCCAGAACCACCGAACGAAACCTACCTCGAAGCCCTCCGAGCAATCGCCATCGAAAACGGAGCGTCTTCCGTCAGCGATCATCTCGGGTTTACTCGAAACGGAGACAACGGCGTCGAGATGGGACATTTCGCTCCTCCGCCGTGGACCGAAGCCGCACTGACGGCAACCTGCCGAAACATCGACCACATTCAAAAACGTTTCGGCGACACTCGCTTCTACGTCGAAACGATCGCGTACATGTTCGAATTTCAAGGCACTATGTCCGAAGCCGACTTCGTCTCGAAAATGCTGAAGTGTACGGGCTGCGGATGGCTGCTGGACGTGACCAACGTTTACGCCAACGCGACGAACTTCAAATTCGACGCGTACGAATTCATCGAATCCGTGATGCCGAACGCCGAATCCGTGCAGATGCACCTGGCCGGAGGCTTCTTCGACGAACAATCGAAAATGTACATCGACAGTCACTCCGAACCGATCCCCGACGCCGTCTGGGATTTGTATCGGTTTTCACTTGAGCAGGGTCGCGGCAAAGTCGACGCGGTTTTCGTCGAGCGTGACCAGGACTTCCCTGACGAAGCCGGTTGGCGATCAGAAATCCGCCGCGTTCGCGAGATCGCGGAACAGGCCGAGGTGCCAGCATGAGTGACAACATTCTCATGAAAGATTACGCGGAACAACTTTCGCGCATCGCCACATCGCTGGCCGTTGCAAAGAACGACGTCGTACACGGCGACGTTGCTGCGGGGCAGTCATGCGAACTCGTCGAGATGTTCACGTCGGGAAATCTCGACAAGCGTGGCGACAAGCTCGACGACCAGCTCGAAATGTTTGCAGAAGACCTGGAAGAACTTCCGAGTCTGATCAGCCGGTACATCCGCGAAGTGCCGCTCGCCGCGTACGACACCGGCACCAGCGATACAGACCGTTTCGTTCGCTGGTTACCGACGGTCATTGAGCTGACTCCGGAGCAACGAGATCTTGTTCTGGTCATCAAGAGTCGATTCGCCGTTGAAGAAACTGGACGACGAAACCGGCTCGGCCATGTCAGGTTCCAGGAGCTGGTCAGTCTGAACGACCGACTCGTTTCAGAACTTGAATCGAACGACGGTTTAAGAATTCATCTCAACCCGATGAGAACTCGAGCGGTCTTCGAAACTGGCCTGTTGATCGGCGAGGAAGAGTCGCCCGAAGCCGGAGTTGAAGTTCTTTTCTTCGCATTTCAAACCGAAGTACGAACGGTGATTCTTGAACCGGAAGGCCGAGCCCTCGTGCAAACGCTTTCTGACATCGGCCCGTGCCACCTCGCAAGTTTGAAAAAGCAACTCGATCTGACAACGTCGTTCGACGACGAGTCACTCATGGAAATGCTGACCGACTGCAGCGAAGTCGGCCTGATCGCATTCAGCTAGTCGAAGAAAACAAGAGCACGTAGGGCATGACAAGCGAAGCGCTGGCGTGCCTTTGTGTGAGTATTCATACTGGGAATTGAAACATGCCCATCGACATTCCGGTCATTTCGCAAGTCGATCTGAGTCCGCCGGCATCTGTTAAGACCAAACCGTTTGCAAATCAGCGTTCGGGAATCGGCGCGTCGCCATTTCGTCTGCGTGCCCTTTTCGCGGAAAACCGCATCCGAATTCTCGCAACGTACGCGCTGTTCACGATCGAAAATCTGCTTCGTCTCGCTCAGCCGTTCGCGCTGGGCTGGGCGATTAACGATCTCCTGACCGGGCAGATGCTCGGAGTCAGCGTGCTGGTCGGGCAGCATGTTCTGCATCTTCTCGTCGGCCTTGTCCGTCAGGTTTACGACACTCGAACCTTCTCGGCGATTTATTCGGACCTGGCCACTCGGATGATCGTTTCTCAGCGAGCGTCGGGCGTCGATGTTTCCCGCGTCACCGCCCGAGCGTCGCTTTCTCGTGAGTTCGTCGAATTCTTCGAACGCTCGATCCCGATGCTGATGAAAGTCGGATTCTCCGTCGCCGGTTCGGTGATCATGCTGGCGTGGTACGACTGGATGATCGTGGCCTGTTGTCTGGGCCTGTTGATCCCGGCTGCGTTGCTCAGTCGTCACTACTCGAAATGGACACGCCGTCTTAGTCGGGGCCTCCACGACGAACTCGAAAAAGAAGTCGACGTCATCCATTCTCAAAACGAGATCGACGTCAGAAACCACTTCGACGAAGTCGCTCGCTGGCGAATCAAACTTTCCAACGCCGAGGCCATCAACTTCGGCCTGATGGAATGTTTCATTCTGGGAGCGATCGTCGCCGTTCTGTTCCGAGCGTGCCACCTTCCGACCGTCCAGGCGGGCGACATCTTCGCCGTCTTCCGCTACCTCATGCTTCTTCTTATGGGCCTTGACGGGCTGCCGCGGTTGATCCAGCAGGTCAGCCGCCTCCGCGACGTCAGCTCGCGTCTGCACAAGCCAACGTGACGATGCTTGCTTTCTCCCTGGTCGGCAGGTTACGAAACAGGTCTAAACTGACCTGATCCCGACCAAGGTTGAAACTCGCTCCGGATGCCTGACTCCAACGCCCGAACCGTCACCTGCCCGAACGGCCACACCTTCGAAGCAGAGACGCAAGAATCATCGAGCGAAAGTCTCGCGTGCCCGGAATGCGGCTCGGAAGTGTCAATAGGAAACGCCACTTCCTCAACAGGCTCCGCTCGCAGCCTGTGGGAAGTAATGGGGCGACCGTCGACCGACGAGGCGTCATCAGAAGTTGACGATGCGGACGAAAGTGAAGTTGAAGAGTCACCCACTTTCGAAGAAGCATCTGCAACAGAAGGGGCACCAGAGACCTCCGAACGCCCTCGCGGCCTGTGGGCTATGATGGGAGCAACGCAGGCCGAAGATGCGACGTCATCCGAGAACGACGAACAAATCGCTGAACCTTCCGTTCAAAATGACGATACCCCGGCGAACGACGGCGATGATTTTTCAGAATTGGACTCGGAGTTCGCAGACTCAGACGACTCATCAGACTTCGATGACGATCTATCCGACGACGATTTCTCCCTCGCGGATGACGACGAGGAAGACGGCTGGGAAGTTGAATCTCCACTGCAAGATTTTGACACTGCCGATCCTTCTCAATCAGCCGACAACGCATCGGTCGATTCCGAAAACTCATCGAAGTTTCCGCGAGGTACAGGTTCGGTTGTAGCGGGAGTTGTGTCGGTAGCCCTTTGCGGGCTTTGCCTGTTACCGTCAATGGTCGCCAAGTTCCCAGCAACGATCGTGGGAGGCTACGCACTGCTGCTCGGCTACCAAACGCTCGGTTCCAACCGTCGACTCAAAGAAGCAGCTCCGCAAATTCTGGCGCCGGTGGGATTGCTACTCGGACTGGTTGGAATCTTTGCCGGACCGGCTTACCTGAACCAGCTCGGCGAGTCCTGGCGTAACCGGTCCGTCAAAGAGGTCATCGAATCAAACCTCGGCAGCATCAACAAAGCTTTAAACGACTACGCCATCGAAAAAGGCCAGTTCCCATCCGGCGGAACATTCGCCGTCAACGACGAAGGCCTGGAAACTGGCATGCACAGTTGGATGACCTCGTTGCTTCCGTACCTCGGGCAAATGGGAATTTATAATTCGATCGAACTTTCCAAACCCTGGAACGACGAAGCCAACGCACCCGCGATGCGACAACCCGTTGAAACCTTCCTGCTTCCAACGATGGAGCACGAGCCAACTGCACGAGGTCTGGCAACAACTCACTTCGCCGGAGTCGGCGGCCTGATTCAGACCGAGCAGGGACTGCTACCAACGGGCATCTTTAACAAAAACTCCGCAATCAGAATCGAAGACGTTACGGACGGCATGTCACAAACTCTGGTCGCAGGTGAAATCGCCAGAGCCCTGCCGGCCTGGGGCGATCCGGAAAACTGGAGAACCATCGAAGGCCCACTCAATAAACGACTGTCGAGCTTCGGTAACGCCGCGGGAACCGGCGCCCACTTTCTTCAAGGAGACGGCAGCGTCCGATTCTTCTCGAACAAAACGTCGCCTGAAGTTCTCCAGCAATTGGCAACTCGCAATGCTGGCGACTAATCAGCCGAAGCTGGACCGAGTGTCGAAACTGGTTCGTCATGTAGACGCTGCAACGCTGAGCGAACCATCTCGCGCGTCCCGACGATCACGAACGTCCGAAATGAATAGTCACCAGGTTGCACGCCCTCTGCCACGCGGTAGCGGAAGACGCAATTCCATTTGACGACTTTCTGCGGAGGGAAGCGAAAGCGGCCATACCCAGGGCCAGTCCAGTTTTCTCCCGATCGATTCGGCGTGTAAATCCCCATCGCGAATTGACCGTCGGCCGTCGATAGAGCAACCGGCCACTTCTGCTCCCCCGGACCATCGGTTAATGCTTCGAAACGTCCGGAATCCGGATTGAACATCAGGAACGTTTTGAATTGCGGCGGCATGTATCCGGTCACAACTTCAAACTGCGCGTACAGATGATGCTCGTTGACCGGCAGCCCGAACGTCACGTCGTACGAGATCACATTGGGCAGGTTCTTCCACCCAATCTGCACGCGTTTGGTCAGCAGATGGTTCGAAAGCTTCGTTTTGTTCTTGGCGAGATGAATGCCGCCAGACTTCTGTCCCGGAGCCAGCCAGAACGCCATCTGGTTCGTCGTCTGAAGCCGATTGCCATCCGCGACCAGATGCAACAACCGGCTTGTCGAAGTCTTCCCCGCTCCGTCAAGTCGCGAGCCAGCTTCCGTCGGATTAAACGACTCGGGAGTCATCCTCGATCCAAAATCCAAATTCGACGCAGACTGCAACTGCCGACCGTGGTCGAAGCTGTTGATAAATTCCTGCCCGTTCCAGTTCAAAGAATCAATCGCCCCCGCCAATCGTGACGTCGTCCTGATCACAATCTCCGAATCCCCCAGCGGAGCGCGCACAACCGAATTGCCGTCTACAGACTGTGCAGGCTTCTCTTGCGCACTCAAGCTGGCAGCGTTCAACAAAGCAATTGCTAAACATAAAAGACACGAAACGTGATGACCGATTGGCATGGGCATTGTGAGTCCACTGAATCTGCAGGTTAACGATGAACAACCACCGGTTCACTCGGTGAAGACTTGAGTTGAACACTGTTGACCGCGATGACCTGCAACTTACTGCCTGCAGGGATCTCCAGCTTTGGAAAGACAATCTTCATTTCCACAAGCGCTTCGGCAGGAGTGTCGTGATACGACATTCCCTGGAACAGTGGCCGGCCGAATCGATTCTCAGGTTCTTCTGGAAACTTCAACAGTTCGACGCCGTCCTTCAGAATGATGAACTGCCGAATCCCACTCTCAAAATCCGCCTCGGCCTGCCAGGTTAGAGTGGTCGGTGCCGTGCGGTACGACTTCTGAACTGAAAGGTGGTGCGGCGTGGGCGGTGGAGTTGTGTCGGTTGTTGAACCCGTCTCGGAGTATTCTAAAAACGATTTTGCAAACGACTCATTGGGCAACCACACGGATTCATTAGGATTCCCTTCGTACTTGCCGGCCGGCGCGATATCCGTGCGAAGTGGCGAAACCAGCCAGCTCTCATTGGGCCGAACAGGTTTCAGTTTCTGCGATGCTGTGTCTGAATCGGGGAGCCGCTGAGCGAGACACGCATCAAAAAACGGAATCGCGAGGTATCGCGAATCGCCACACTCATGCGCCGTGTTCGGATCCGGTGCGAATCCGATCGGCGCACCCTTCGCTCGATAAGCCTTAAACATATCCATGCCGCCGTCCCAGGCAACGCGGAAACGCTCATCGTCACGTTCCTTCGCGCCGGGATTGCACATCACCGGGATCTGGTAGGCAGCTTCGGGGATGACGGGCTTCTCAATCTCGCCCTTCTCCCAATAGCCAAACGCCGTGCCCGATCTCAGCCAAATCGCGGCGATACGTTCGGGAAACTCAGTCTGCATCAGACTCGACCAGAACGCTCCGCCGGAGTGTCCCCACAGGCACCAAGGAACTTCCGCCAGCTCTTTGTGGTGCGACTGTTTGGCAAAGTCGTCGATTGCTCGCAGAAACGTTTTGTTGGAACCGTTGCGAGGATCGCACCACAGTCGACAGCTCTCGCCCTTTGCCCGGTACGAAGACCCCATCAACGCGCAGTCCCACTTCCGCGCCAATGCCTGCCAGTGCAGATCGTGCGAAGCCGTCACGCCGCCTTTTTCGGCACCGTCTCCGCAACCATGCTGATGAACAATGATCCCGCGTAGCTTCGTGACACCTGTCGGAATCCAAAGAAAGTAGTTTGCCTCTACGGCCAGCTCACCCTCTGCCGTCGAGGGCTGATAGCGAGTTTCAAAATGGCCCGCACGCAAGTCGTTCGCGTGTGCGGCGGCAAGTTCAGGGAATTTTTTTTCGATAGCCAGCATCGCCGCCTTGACCACCAGCTCGTCTTTGACACGCTTTGCCCCTCCAAGCTGCTTCGCGAGGGCCTTTCCGTACTCGTTGCGAAATCTTTTATTTTTATTCGGATGACAAAACAGACAAGCATTCTTTGAATTCATTGAGTTGGCATATAGCGCCGCCAGAACGGGACGGTACTCAACCCTTGCACGAGCTTCCTTCGGCACCAAAGCAAGCAAAGATGCGAACAACAAAATTCCAAAGGTCTGTCTCATAAGATGCTTCCTGATCAAACCGACGAACGTTTCCGAGCGTTGCATAGCACACTCACATCTCCACAGAAATTCTGACGGCCTGATTCTCCGACTTTGCTCCGGACAGCAAAACTCCAGAAGCGGCATCTGACAGTGCCTGTCAGCTTACTTTTTGTAGTCAGGCTGCGGCGGAGGAATGAAGTCAGTGGCTTTGAGATTCAAGCTGACTCCCGCTTTGGGAATCTCGCGTTTCAGTACCCAACGGACTGACTGAGCAAGCATTCTCTGGTACGAGTCCACCTTCCAGTTTTCGTGAAAGTGCAGGCCGCTGAAACCGAATGACCGGCCGCCATCCGGACGTTCCCAGGCCCATCCCACGGTGTGGTCTTCATCCTCGATTCGAACCTGAATCAGTGGCGTAATCTGCTCGGCCGGCGAAGCCCACTTCAGCTTGAAGTAGAACTCTTCGCGAAGCTCGACTGGGCTGACGCCTCGCAAAATCGGATGGCTCGGCGTCGCGAGTTGCGTCTTCACATCGACAACTTTGTACCGCCGGTCTGGCCCGCCGTGGCAGCCCCCGAACAGTTCGACCCACGCCGGAATGAACTTCGCATCGCGAGTGCCCATTCCCCAGTGCAGACAGATCAGCCCTCCGCCTCGTTTGGCCAAAGCCTGAAACGCGGCCAGTCGTTTGGCATCACCCTGCAGCCACTTTGCACCTTCGGAAACAAAGACGACGGCCGCATCCGCTCCGTCGAGCAACTCTGGACCATCCGGCCAGTCACCATCCGCCGAGACAACGATCGTCTGCAGCCGCTCCATCGGTGCCAGCATCTTCGCAAACAAACTCGCCGCAGCCCGGTACTCATGAGTCCCCGGCGGGTGCCCATCCGGAGCCTGCCCGATTAGCAGCAGCCGTTGCATTTTTTCAGCCGCCAGCGACGGACTGGTCAGACAAAGAAGAATCAACCAACAGGTTGCAAGAGTGAAAGGTTTCATGGCATGTCTCGTCTTACGGTTCAGTCAGTCTTCCGTTCCTCAAGTACCTCGCGAACTGCGTTGATTGAATTTCCAACGACGGCTGCCAGCACCAGGATTGAGCCTGCCATTGCGAGGGATCCGGATTCGGGCTGTTGATTCATGGCTCCAAGCAAGCCGAATGCGAGTAGGCCCAACCCAATGAAGAACACGACTTTCAGATTGGCAAACACCATCAATCTCCCGACTGCCTCTGATTGATGACAAAAAAACCAAACCACGTTGAGCTGATCAGAATGGCTCCAGCCGTCGCCATATCACCAAGCCGCTGGTCAATACCGTGAACGCACAGATAAACGCCGCCCATGATCATCAGATACCCCATTACATAGCCGGCTGTAGACATCATCGGTGCTCCCTATGAGGCGAAATACTGACTTACAGCCCGCAGGCTGAACGGACTCGATCGAGGACGTCTCGGGCAACGGCGCGTGCTCTTCCGGCTCCGTTCTGGAGGATATCTTCCAGTGTGTCCGGGTTCTGTTCGAGTTGCTCTCGACGCTCGCGAGCTTCGGCAAAGTGTTCGGCGGCGGCTTCGTTGACCAGTTTCTTGGCCTCGCCGTATCCCATGCCGCCTGCTCGGTAGCGTTCGGCAAGTTCCGCCTGCTGATCCTCATTCGCGAACAGTTTGTAGAGATCGAAGACCGCGCAGGTTTCGGGATTCTTTTTGTCCTCGACGCCGCTGGAGTCTGTCTTGACCGAGTTGATCTTCTTCCTAATTCGCTTCGGCGTGTCGAACAGCTCGATCGTGTTGTTGTAGCTTTTCGACATTTTTTCGCCGTCCGTGCCGGGGACTTTCGCGGCGGACTCGACGACCTTGGCATTCGGAAGTTTGAGCGCTTCCACTTCATAAATGTTGTTGAAGCGCGAAGCGATGTCCCGAGTGACCTCGATGTGCTGAACCTGGTCCAGCCCGACCGGCACGGTGTCGCTGTCGTAAAGCAAAATGTCCGCGGCCATCAGAACCGGATAGGTAAACAGCCCGGCGTCAGCGGCGATGCCTTTCGCCTTTTTGTCCTTGTAGGCATGGCACTTTTCGAGCAGGTGCATCTGCGTGACGGTCATCAGAAGCCAGGTCAGCTCGGTGACTTCCGGAACGTCCGATTGTCGAAACAGCGTCGCCTGCTCGGGTTTAAGGCCGAGGGCCAGCAGATCGAGAGCAGCATCGCGGACGAAGCCTTTCAGGATTTCCGGCTCACGGACCGTCGTCAGAGCGTGATAATCGGCGATGAAATAAAACGCCTGCTCATTGTCCTGCAGATCGATGTACTGCCGGATGGCTCCGAAATAGTTGCCCCAGTGAAATCGGCCGGTGGGCTGAATGCCGGATAAAACTTTCATCGTGAATCTGTCCTGAGAATCTGTTGAGTTTCGTCCGGTGCTTGTCGCCGGACTTGTGATGCGACTGGGCCGCTGCTGGCTTGTCGATGATGAGGTGACTGCACTCAGCAACCTCACCCACGCCAGACAATTTAACGACTCCGCAGAATCACGCATCAGACCCGGACCGGTCGGATGGACGTGATGAACCCGGCAACCGCGACATGCGTATGCAATCCGAGGTTAGTCTGCGGAGTAATTCTCGCTCATCGCCGCGATTTCGTTTCGCATTTCTTCGGCGAACGATGCTGGTTCCAGTACGGTCGCGGCCGAGCGAAAGCCCAGCACCCAGCTCATGAATGAGCGAGTGCTGGAGAGTTCGACGGTCAGGATGACACCGCCGTCGTCTTCCTGTTCGAGAGTCTGGCTGACGTGCCAGACTTTTTCGGAGACGTACCGAGCGGCTTCCGGAGCGAACCGAACTCTCACACGAAACGGATCGCCGTCCTGATGGTAGATTCCAAAGCTGTACGCGAAGTGGCTTTTCAGATCAAATTCTGCTGGACGATCGAAATGTTCGTTCTGAAGTTCGACGTTGTGAAAGCGGTCGACTTTGAAATTGCGAACGCCGTCCCAGTCTGGCGACGACACCGCCGCGTAGAGCGATCCTTCGTGCTCGGTAATTCCGATCGGCCGCAGCGTGTAACGGCGAGGTTTTTCCGCGCCGACTGATTCGTAATCGGCAGTGACGACTCGCAGGTCTTCGCACGCGGTGCGCAAGACGTCGATCTTGTCAGCTCGGGATGAGTAATCGGTGATCCCTGTCGCCGTCTGATGAAACAGCGGCGTGAGTTGGTCGAGGTACGTCAGACCGGCTTTCCCCAGCGACTGCTCGATCTTCTGAAACGCTGAGTTCGCCGACGCCCACAACGACGTTCCCGCCAGCCGTTCGAAAAATAATCGCCCGAAATACAGCGCGGCGATCTCGTCAAAGTTGAAGGTCGTGGGCACGCCGCGGCTCATGTCCAGCCGCCACGTTTTCTTTCCGTGAGGGCCGGTTGATTCGGCAAATGGGATGTCGGCTTCGCGAAGTTCTTTCAGGTCGCGGCGGATGCTCTTAATCGAAACGCCGAGTTGCTTCGCAAGCTCGTCGAGTGAAAGGCCGCTCGGCTTGGAAAGCAGTTTGACAATGCGCCACTGGCGTGCCAGAGGCTGAAGTTTTGAGTCGGACAGCGGCATTTTTGCGTCCAGAACGTTGAGTTTGGGAAGAGATTTCATCGACCACCCGCCAGGTGGGACACACTGTTGTCCCACCTGACAGAAAAGCCGGAATTATCAGTTTGCATCGATCTTGTGAGTGTCGATAGGAATCATAGACTCACACCACCTGAAGCGAACCCATGACGAAGTCGAGTCAAAACGGAAAACTCAAACACGACTCTGACACTTAAACTTCTCAACGCAAAGGACTGCAAAGATGGCTGCAACTGACGCACGCTGGCACTTCATTGCCGTCCAAAGAGAACTTCGACTCGCCGACATCGTCGAGATGCCGCCGCCAGTTCGGTAGCGGCGACCGTCGTTCTCCTGGACGCTGATTTTGAGAACGTCTGGCTCGACGCCTTCCACTCAAAGTGGCCGCTGCCACTCAAACGAGACTTTTCAATCACTGACTTCTGCGCTCGCGGTGCGTCTACACAACCCGGACATCGCCGCGACATTCCTCATCCGACTTCAAAGAATGGATTTCAATCATGCATAGCCTGAATCTTGTTGTGATCGCTGGAAACGCTACCCGTGACCCAGAAGTCCGATACACCGCACAGGGTACTCCTGTCGCCGAATTCGGACTCGCCATCAATCGCCGCTGGAAGGAGCGACGAAACAATGAATGGCGAGAAGAAACGACGTTCGTCGAAATTCGCGTGATGGGCCAGCAGGCCGACTTTGCGAAAGCTCGAGTCAAAAAAGGAACTCCAGTGCATGTCGAAGGACGGTTGCAACTCGACCAGTGGCTGGAGCGAGGAACCGGAGCAAAACGCGAACGACTCCGCGTGCTCGGCCAGCAGCTGACGGTTCTCGAGCAGCCGTTCAAAGATCGCCAGAGTAAAGACAAGCAACCTCGAAACCCGAAGACACCCGCCGAAACTCAACCAGAACTGGCTCTCGCCGCTGCGTTCTAAGAATCGAAAAATCACAGGGTGCGTCTCGCACGCACCAGAACTTCACCAGAATCTTTGGTGCGTCAAGACGCACGCTACAAGACACCCACGAAACCGAGCACCCCGAATGAAATCTTAACCCGCACGACAAGGAGAGTAGGATGCTACCCACAAACCACATGATGTTTGAAGTCGAAACCGAAGATGCCTTCTACGATCAGACCGCCGCGTCACTGGCGTGGCAACTTCAACTTCCCTCAACCAAAGATGAAACCGATCAGTTTGTCTCTGCATTGCTGGACTTCGCCGCGGAAACAATGGTCAAAAGCGAACGCATCCCCAGACGCGACGAGATCGGTAGCAAGCTGGCAGCGTTCGCGCTAGACGTGATGAACTCCGAATTGCAGCACCATCGCCATGCGGCAGCGCAACGAAACTGAAAATCGAAGCCGCCTTTCGACAAGCCGCTGAAAATCCCGGGCCTGGGATCATGAAAAACTGCAGAAAGAGGCAGATCGAGATCGATCTCCAGGAGGGCGAGTCCGAGTGGTGGCGGACTCGCCTTCTACCTTTTACGGAGATCGAGCGTTGGCTCTTGTCACAAACTTCGGAGGTACCGCAGCAGCGACTTAAGCTCGGTGCCTGTGAGCTTGCGGTCGAGTTGGTGGTCGAACTCTGTGAAGACTTCTTCGAGACTACTAACCCGTTTGTCGTGGAAGAGGTTTTCGCGGTAGCCGACTCCGCGGAGCGTTGGCGGGTTAAACTTCCGCAGGCCTCGTTCGTCGACCAGACCGACGTCGTACACGTCGGGGGAGGTCAGCGTGGTTCCTGCGTGGCAGTCGGTGCAGCTCAACGATTCGAACAATCGTCGACCATCTTTAACCAACGCTTTGTCTGCTAATGTCGCGGCCGGTTGGTAGGGCGGTGGTGGTCGCAGCGTTTTCAGGAACGCGGCGAGGTCGGTCGCTGACTTGTCGGACAAGCCTTTGCCTCGCATCGTTGACGCGGCCGACTGATGAATCTGTTTCGGAAGTGTGCTCTTCTTCCCGTTCCAACCCCACGGTCCCGTATCGCCCACTCCGAGCAGCGAGAGGACTCGCTTGGGAGCGCCTTCGGTGTCGTCTCCAAAAGTGTCCGATCTTCCGCCATTTGTGTGGCCGTCGACATGGCAACTATGACAACTGAACCAGCTCGCGTGCGAAAGCCGAGCGGAAAAGAAAAGCTGCTCGCCCCGTTCTGCAGGCCCGAGATCAGGCGTCGGCCCAAGCGTGAGATGCGATGTGAAGATGTCCGTCCCCTGGTACGAACTGCCGTAAGTACTGGCCGTCGCACTGTCGTCGTACTTCTTGCCGGCCGTTTCGGCGTAACGCTTTTTGTATTCTTCGTCGTAGCTCGGCGATGTCGCCGCAGGTTTCGCTGACGAAGCGTCTGTCGCAGGTTCCTCACCATCTTGCGCTGCATCTCGTTTCGACTTGTTTCTTGAAGCCAAATCATCCGCCGAATTCTCAGTCATGTCGATCAGAGTCAGCGAGTCTGACAATTCGTTGACCACGACAAATCGCCCTTCCGACAGCGGCAGCAGATCGATGGGCCGAGTGCCAACTCCAATACGCTGAAAGGCTCGCGAGAAAGGTGCGCCGATCGACACTTCGTTGACACCGGCCAGAGCAATCACCGCTCGACCCGCTTGATCGATGAACAACGAGTCGGGGTCCCCCGCCCCCTGCCCTGCGTAACCGACGTTGATCGTTTGCCCGCTGTAAATCGCTCCTGGCTTGCCTTTCAGAATGTCATCAATCTTTGCCGTGCGAAGCATGTTGTCGATCATCACTCCCCAGATGATGTCGCTGCGTCGCGGGAGTGCCGCGTCGTTAAGAATCTGGTGCGAAATCAACAGCGTCTGACCATCATTGCTGAGTGCCAGGCCGCGTATGTTGTGAGCTCCAAAGTCGTGAACGTGCTCAACATCGTGAGTCGACGTGTTGACGACCGCCAGTCGCCCGGTAAAGGCATCCGCAACGAGCATGCGAGATTCATCGGGAAGATAGAGTTGTTCGCCGGCGCCGAACCCCAAATCAATCGTGTCCACAATCGCCGGCTCGTCCCCGAGCTTCACCACGGCCAACGTTCTCGCCCACTTCGAAGCGACCGTACACGACTTTTCGTCTGGAGCGACCTGTACCGTCAACGGATGAGTCGGCACAGGTAGTTCAGATAGAAGTTCTGCGCCTTCCCGGAAAACCCTGATCACGTTGAGACGAGACCGTTCCGCATCCGTCACCAGAACCAAACCATCAGCCACCGCAACGTCTGTCAGCCGCCCTCCGAGTTTGTATTCGGCAACGACCGTCCATTTCACAAGGTCGACCAACGACAACGTGCCACAACGATTCGCGACAACCCCCGTCGCTTCATCGAGCCTCGCAATCGCCGCTGGCCGCCGAAACTGCACTGTGTCTGGCGAAATTCGTTCCAGGTCAGCCGCGTTGGCCATCAACGAAGTCAGCACGAGCGGAATCGCCAGCGATCGAACAATGACAGAGTAGGCTGGCATCAGAGCACCTTAGAAAGTAAGCGAGTTTTATGAGCGGCGTGCCAAAGGCCACCGGTCTAATCGTGGCCCGACTCACTCTATCAATCACGCGATGATGTCGTGAACGACGTTGCCTTCGACGTCCGTCAGCCGGAATTCGCGACCTTGATATCGGTAAGTCAGGCGTTCGTGGTCCATACCGAGCAAGTGCAGAATCGTGGCGTTGAGGTCGTGAACGTGGACTCCGTTTTCACCGACGTCCATTCCAAAGTCGTCAGATTGTCCGTAGCTGACTCCGCCTTTGATCCCGCCACCGGCTAGCCACATTGTGAAGGCGTCTTTGTGATGGTCACGTCCCGAAAGCCCTTTGTCCTTCGCGTTGCCCCCTTGCCGTAACGGTGTGCGGCCAAATTCTGAGCCCCAGACGATCAGCGTGTCTTTGAGCAGGTCTCGCTGCTTGAGATCTTTCAGCAGAGCCGCGATCGGCCGGTCAGTTTCTTTGCACTTGGCTGGCAGACGCGTCTCGATGCCGCCGTGATGATCCCAGCCTGAATCGTAAAGCTCGACAAGTCGCACGCCGCGTTCGACGAGACGTCTTGCGAGCAGACAGTTGTTGGCAAACGACGCCTTCCCCGGAACCGCACCGTATGACTCCAGCGTTTCCTTCGTCTCGCCGCCGATTCCCATTAGCTCGGGTACGGAAGTCTGCATGCGGAATGCCAGTTCGTACTGCTTGATTCGAGTTTCGATTTCCGGATCGCCGGTCGCCTGAAGCTGCTCCTGGTTCAGTTGCCCGAGCGTGTCCAGCACTCGACGACGATCGGCCGGCGACTGGCCTTCCGGACTGGAGAGAAACAGCACCGCGTCACCTTGTGACCGAAACTGGATTCCCTGATGAACGCTCGGCAGAAAGCCGGATGACCACATGCTGGTGCCTGCTCCGCCGGCCGGACCGCTAAGCAGCACGACATAACCGGGTAAGTCCTTATTTTCAGATCCGAGTCCGTAACTGACCCACGATCCGAAACTCGGCCGCCCGCCGCGACCAAAACCCGAGTGCAGAAACATCTGAGCCGGCGCGTGGTTGATCTCTTCGTTGTGCAATGACCGAATGACGGCCATGTCGTCGACAACTTCGCTGATATGCGGCAGCAGTTCAGAAAGAGTCTGCCCGCTCTCGCCATGTTTCGAAAATTTCCACGGAGACCCCGCCAGCGTCGACGTTTTACCGATGAAAGCAAAGTCGCGATCTTTGGTAACTTCCGGCGGGCACGGCTCGTTGTGCCGTTTCTTCAGCTCCGGCTTTTCGTCGTACAGATCGAGATGCGACGGAGCCCCGATCATGTGGAGATAAATGACGTGCTTCGCCTTCGGCGCAAAATGCGGCTGTCCCAATGCAGCGTCGACATCGTCATTCAGCATCGACGCGAGCGCCACGCCGCCAAATCCGATTCCGCAAGAGCCCAAAAATGCTCGACGATCGTTTCGCAGATAATTTGAAGCAGTCATGTCACTGTTTCCTTCGACGTTCGAAGTTGGATGTTGAACGTTCGATGTTCGTCAGTCTTTGGTGATTGTTTCGTGCAGGTTCAGCAGGACGGTGGCCACGCTGTACCACGCTTTTGATTTGGCGGCTTCCTGATCAACCTGGCGTTCTGATTTTTTGGCATCTGAATACGTTTCGGTAAACAGTTGGTGTAGAGCGTTGCGTTCGGTATCCGTAGGTCGGCGGCTGGTGCAAAGTTGAAACGCGTAATCGAGTTGCTCGAAAACTGACGCTCGTGAATTTTCATCCACAGCCCGTTTGGCAAGCGATTCAGCCGCTTCCACATAAACCGGATCGTTGAGCAGCGTCAGTGCCTGCAGCGGCGTGTTCGTTCGCGATCGTTTGACCGTGCACGCCAGACGCGCCGTCGCGTCGAAGTTGACGAAGCTTGGATATGGCGAGCCTCGTTTCAGGACGACGTAGAGCCCTCGGCGATGACGTTCCGTGCCGGGGCTGACTTCGTACTTGTAGGACGTGCCGCCGACCTTCGACCAGATTCCGTTCGGCTGGTACGGATAGATTGGCGGGCCGAATTGCTTCAGATCAATCAGTCCGGCGATGGCCAAAGCGTTGTCGCGAATCATCTCCGCGCCCATCCGAAATCTGGAGCCGCGGGCAAGCAGAGTGTTCAGATCATCTTTCTCAAGCAATTCGCGGGAAACTCGTGACGACTGCTGGTAAGTGGAAGACAGCACGATCGTCTTCAGAACGTGCTTCATCGACCAGCCGTTTTCCATGAACTCAACGGCCAGCCAATCGAGCAACTCTGGATGCGACGGTTCTTCGCCTTTGATTCCAAAGTCTTCGATGGTCGGGACGACGCCCCGCCCGAACAACTCTGCCCACCAACGATTAACCGTCACGCGAGCGACCAGAGGATTACGTTTATCAACCAGCCATTTCGCCAGCGTCAGCCTGTTCGGTGGGCCGTCGATTCCGGTATGCAGAATTCCAGGCGTTCCCGCTTCAACTTTCTCGCCGGGCTTTTTGTAGTCACCGCGGTCGAATATCGTCGACATGCGAGGCTTGTCCAACTCAATCATCACCAGCGTCGTGTCGGCGGCAACTTTAGCCGCCTCTTTTCCGAGTTTCGTCATTTCGGCGGTCAGCTCAGACGTTTGCTGGTCCTGTTTGACGCGATAATCAAGAAGCGTCTTACGATCAGCCTTCGACCATTTCTTGACCTCAGCCTTCGCCACCGCCGCGACGGTTTCAGGAATAGAATCGTTTTCCAGATTGCCGGTGATTGCTGAGAGTCTCAGACAGCCAATCGAGCGAGCGCTGCCGTAGTCGTGTTTGAGCTGGAAGGTCAGTTCCTGATCGGCGGAAACGTCGAGCGGTTGTTTCAAAATGAACGTCGCCCAATGAGACTCGTCGAACTTCGGAGAAACTGCCCAGCCAGTTCTCGGCTTGGTAGAAAGTGCTCCGGCAACGTCCCACTTACTTTGGGAGAAGCTCGCTTTTGCCGAGGCAAACTTCAGCTTCGATGGCGTTGCCGTTTTGCTCTTGGGCTCGGGCTTCGTACTTGGAGTCAGCGTGGCAGAAAACTCGTTCAGAACGAAATTGCGGCGAACCGGGTCGCCCCGGCCGGGCCCTTTTCCAGGAAGCAGGTCGTGCCGCAGAGCTTCCAGTTTGAAGGCCTTGATTCCGGACATGCTCGTCTGGACTTTAATCGTGTAGACATCTTCCGAAGGCGGATCGTTGCCGACGAGGACAATCGATCCGTCGTCCTGCCGTTCGAATGTGTCGGTAGTTCCCAGCGATTCGAACTCGGCGATGTCGAGCGCGTGAGACTTAGGAACGTCGCCCAGACTTTCGGCAAATCCCGTCGCCCACTCGGGCAGGTCAGCATTCAGTTCACGGCGACGCGCGGTTTGACGACTCTTCACCGACGCAAACTGCTTTTGCAGGTCGGCGCGTTTTGCATCTTTCTCAGCATCCGAAAGGTTCATCTTCGGACCTTTGAACGCGATGGAGCTGGGTGACTTACTGGCCCGGTCGGCTTCCATTTCCGTGTTGTTGAAGTAGGCCAGCAGCCGGTAGTAATCCTTCTGCGGAAACGGGTCGTACTTGTGGTCGTGACACTGGCAACACTCCAGAGTCGATCCCAACCACACGGCTCCCGTCGTGTTGACTCGGTCGATCACCTGCTCGATGCGAGTCTCTTCCGGAAGCGATCCGGCCTCGACGTTGGTTGGTGTGCAACGGTGAAAGCCAGTCGCAATTTTCTGTGACTCCGTCGCGTTAGGCAGCAGGTCGCCAGCAATCTGCTCGATCGTGAACTGGTCGAACGGCATGTCCTCATTGAGTGCCCGAATCACCCAGTCGCGGTACGCCCACACACTTCGCAGGTTGTCCCTCTGGAATCCGTGTGAGTCGGCATATCGCGCGATGTCCAGCCACGGTCTCGCCCAGCGTTCTCCAAATTGAGGTCGTTGCAGCAGATCGTCGACGAGTTGTTCGAACCGCTCGTCGGAAGGGTTGCTGACAAACACGTTGACTTCTTCCGGCGTGGGTGGAAGGCCGATCAGATCGAGAAAGACTCTCCGCACAAGCTTCTCTGACGCGGCTCTCGGCGACGGCGAGAGACCCTCATCCTGCAAACGCTGAAGCACAAACTGATCGATTGCCGACTTCGCCCATTTCGAATCCTGGACACGCGGCATCTTTGGGCGTTGCGGCGCGATATAAGACCAGTGTCGATCGACTTCGACCTTGTCTGGCCAGATCGCTCCCTGCTGAATCCAGCGACGAATGATTCCGACTTGCCGTTTCGGAAGCGGATCGCCGATCGCTGGCATGACCTCGTCGTGACCGCGAGGCAGCAGAATTCGTCGAAGCAGTTCACTATCGCCCGGCTTGCCCGCTTCGATCGAACCGGACTCCAGCGTCGAAGCGCGTTGATCAAGCCGAAGTTCCGCTTCTTGTTTCTCGGGACCGTGACACTCGATGCACGACCGGCGAAAAATCGGATACACGTCGCGAGCGAAATCGACCTGCTTCGGTTTTGCGACGACCGGTTCAGGCTTGGCAGCCTCTGATCCAGGAAGGATTGCCAGAACGGTCGCGGTGGCGATCAAGACAACGGGTAGTCTGAGCAGAAACTTCATAATCCAATTCTCGTCGATCGAAAAACCAGGCGTTGCCTAACTCATTTCCAAACCGGTCAGTGTACCGGTGCTGGATGCGAAGCTGTCCTGCTCCAAACCCAGACGCTGCAATACACTGACGAAAAGGTTTGGCAGCGGGTAGTTGTTTCTCTGGTCAAACGCCAAATGCTGACCATGCTTGAAACCGCCTCCGGCCAGGACGACCGGCATGTTGCGGTTGTTGTGGCTGGATGCGTTGCCGAGGTTACTCGTCAGGAAGACGGATGTCTGGTCAAGCAGACTCACACCGTTTTCCTTCACCGAGGAGAGGTCTCGCAGAAAGTCGCCATACGCGCTGATGATGGCTCCTTCGACGATCGCCAGTTGGTCGAGTTTTTCACCTTCCAGGCCATGATGACTTAGCGAGTGGTAGCCTTCTCCGACGCCTTCAAGCGGGACAACTCCGCTACCACTCCCCAGATGGTAAGAGACGAATCTCGTCGAGTCTGTCTGCAATGCCAGACGAACCATGTCACTCATCAGTTTCTGGCGACCGACGAAGTCAGAAGAGTTGCCGATATCGAGCGGCTTTTTGACGTCGACTTTCGGTTTCGGGCGGTTGGCCCACGCTTCGGATTCAGCCATCCGAAGCTCGAGTTCGCGGACACTCGTGAAGTAAGCGTCGAGGCGTTCTTTGTCACCGTTACCCAATTCGCGACTGAGGCGTTTTGCATCGTCGCTGACCAGGTCCATGATGCTTCGCCCCTGTTTCACTCGCTGAGCCTGCTTGACTCGTTCGGCTGGCGAATCATCGACGAACAGCTTCATGAACAGTCGCGACGGTTTGTCCTGAGCGGGAATCATCGCTCCGTTTTCGGTGTACGACGGACTGTTGCTCCCGCTGCTGCCAAGAACGAGCGACGGAAACCGAGTCTTCGAGCCCAGATGCTTCGCCATGTACTGGTCGATGGAGATCGTATTTTTCCCGCGACCTGAACTGCCGACGGGATTGGCTGTCAGGATGCTTGCCTCGGCGCGATGTCCGCCGCCAACTCCCGGATGAGACGATCCGGAAACGATCGTCATCTGATCTCGCAGATCCTGCAGAGGTTTCACGTAGAGACTCGGTTCGTAGTCGCGACCCGCCTGCTTCGGATTCAGATTGTCGGCGAGCAATCCCAGTCCGAGCGACATCGAGACAAACCGTCGAGGTGGCTCCGCTGCGTCAGCGCCGGCACACGCTTTGTGCATCGCCGTCATCCACGGAAGCGCCATCGCGACACCAGCACCCCGCAGAATTGTTCGCCGATCAAGCTTGCGGCCGCGGTTGAAGTTGATTCGTTTTGACATAATTCAATATCCGTTTCCGAGTCGGCGGATTATGGCCGATCGTTGCCTATCAGAGATAAACATCATCGAGTCTTTAGGTGGGCAATGCTGAATGCTCGTTGGCAAGTGGCAGCCGGAATTTCGCTAAATTGCGATTGCAGGATGTTGAGAGCTTTTTCGTAAGGGAAGTTCTCATTCGACACTTTGTGAGCAAGGTTCAATGCCGCGAGGTGAAGTTGCATGGCACGTTTGCCAGCCAAGTGGATGGTATCGAAGTCTTCGTCACGAAACTTCGAATTAAGTTCTTTGAAGACCGCCAGTTCTGCATCTGTGTAATGCTTCTGAGCAAGGTCATACGCGCTTTCGATTAGGTGTTCATTCATGTTGGTCTGAACGGCAGCTAGATTCGGAGACTAGAAGATCGATTTTACGCCCTACAGGGCTCACTTCGTCATGAAAACTCGATGAGACGCGACGGCGGTGATGAGCGATTTGAATCCGTACTCTGACTCAGCGCACTTTTCGACGATATACTCGACGGCGGATCGATCGGCGAATGTTACCGGCGTGCCGGTTCCGTAGGTGATGAGTTTTTCCACAACGTTGCTGGCGAGTACTTCCGGCTTTGCCAGAACGAGCTTCTGGAACGCTTCAAGGTCCTCAAAATGGCGACCGTCGGGCATGTCGTAGCTCGCGTCGATCCTCTTGGGAGGAGACTTCTTCTTCCACTTTCCGACGTAGTACGAGTTTCGCCATTGTCCGGCCGGATTGAAGTTTTCCAGCGCGAAGCCGGGCGGGTCGATCTTTACGTGACAGCTTGCACAGGAATCGTCTGCTCGATGCTTCGCCAGCATTTCGCGGATCGACTTCGCTCCGCGAATGTCTGGTTCAATGGCCGGGACATTCTCAGGCGGTGGCGGAACGTGAACTCCCAACAGACGTTCTGAAACCCACAATCCGCGGATCACCGGCGACGTCGTCGTGCCGTTGGCTGTCACTTTGAGAATCGCCCCGTGACTCAACACGCCTCCACGGTGATGCTCCGGCTTCAGCGCGACTCGCTGGAGGTCGTCACCAGCCACTCCGTCGATCCTGTAAAAACGAGCGAGGCGACTGTTTAGAAACGTAAAGTCAGAATCGATCAGATTCCCCACGCTCAGGTTTTCATCAACCATCGTTCGCAGGAACTCGTGAGTCTCGTCGAGCATCGACTGCTGCACCAGAATGTCGAAATCGCGGTAAAGCCTCGGGTCAGGTTCGGTGAAATTGATCAGGCTCAGATCCAGCCATTCAGCCGCGAAGTCTTGAACAAAATTCTGCCCGCGGTCGTCAGCCAGCATTCGTTCAATCTGCTGTTGAACGGCCCACGGCTTGGTGAGCTTTCCCGCTTTGGCATGCTTTAGAAGCTGAGCATCCGGCATCGTGTTCCACAGGAAGTAACTCAGCCGCGAGGCGACCGCGTAGTCATCGAGTGATCCGGGCATCTCGTTGAAGTAGAGAAACCGCGGTGAGCACAGCACAGCTCGATAGCCACCTCGCAGCGCGTTGAGCAGCGGAGCCCCGTTCGCGAGTTCCGCCAGCACGATTTCGACATACGGCTGCACTTCTTCTTGAGTGACCGGTCGGCGGAATGCTCGCTGGGCGAAAGCGTGGACCAGATGAGCCGCGTCTTCTTTCGGAGATTTCGACATCAAAACGGCAGGCTTTTTGTTCTTTGCCGGCGCCACTTTCAGCTCACCGACGAGTGACCGCCGCAGAAGCCAGTTTCCGCCTCCATGATGAACCCGTTCCATCTCGACCGATTCAATCGCGACGCCTGGCACGTTCTGCGGACCGCCTTCGCCCGTTCCGACCTGTCCGCCGTTGAACCTTGCCTGTTTGAGCGTTCGATCGCCAGGGCGAATTTCCAGCATGTGGCCTTTCGGCAGCCAGCACTCGAACGTCCATTCCTGAGGTTTCGACGTCGCCTCGAAAGAGCCAACCCATCCCATCAGCGGAGCACTCGACACGCACGGTCCCGAGCGAACGCTGCACCAAACGCCTCCAGATTCTGGAGCTTTCAAAGCGGCAGCGTTCACCTTGAACCGGTACCAGCCGTCCGCGCGAGCAGTCGTCGCGGGCAACCGTCCGTAGAAGACCAGCGTGCTCGACCAGGTGACGGCTTTCCCGTTGAGCATCTCCGGTTCGCGCGTTCGACGTCTCGAATCTCTCCGAGCCAGTTCTTTCGCCGAGAATGTTTTCTTCAGCTCGTCGTTCGGCTGAGCGATTCGCCGAAACGCTTCGTCCAGGGCGACGTCGACAACTTCCAAATGTTTCTGAATCTGAAAATGCGACATTGGCTGCCCATCGGCGACGGTGGTGAAACCGTTTGTCCGAGGCTCTTCCGTCATCAGTCTTGCGAGTGGAATATCGATACCAAGCAGGTCATGCAGAGTTCGTTCAAGCTGCAGATTGGTCAGTCGCTTGCCACGCACGCGGCCAAGTGTTTGCCACTGCTCCCTTTGATGAGTGCTCAGCCACTTCCGCGTGACACCAAGGAATTCGCCAGCTTCTTTCTGTTTTGGACGGTCGGCGTCTTTAGGTGGCATCTCGCCAGCGCGAACGCGATCGAAGATTCGAATCCAACGAGCCATCTCGCCCGGCGCATCAAGATCACCCTCCAGCGCCGTCAGGTCCAGACCGCCTTCACCGTCCTCGCCATCGTGGCACGCGATGCAATGATCGACCAGGAAAGCCTTAACAGCATCGGGAAACTGTGCTGTCGAATCAGCCGCCGCTCGCGCAGCCGTCGTCGCGCCGAGCAAAACGACTGGCAACAGAACACGAAAGGTGAGTGCAGCGGAAGCGGACATTCGAATTCACCAGAAGGCAATGGAAGAGACGCCGCTCCGCGGGAATGAGCGACGGCGATGATGGAGAGTCAAAGGTGTGGCATGTCGCCAGCGGGGAAGCCGCCAGTTGCAAAGTGGACCGAACAAGAAAACGGTTTCGTTCGCTGGCAGCCGACTGAAAATGGTACCGGGATTTCGGACGGATCTCCAATTCCGTGCCGAATTCGACAATCGAAAACATGTCGAACGGGCCTGAAGTAGCGGTGCGAAGTCGTGACCACGGCGTTGTGGCGACAAACGCTGACAAACTCTCCAGAATGTCCGGCTCGATCCAGCAGGTTTAGTCAGCCGTCAGATTTTGCCAATTCGACACAACTCCGAATTCCCACAGCGAGGTGCCTTCCGTGACTCAGCTCAAAACCGCTTCCGACAAGCCATCGTCCACGGACAAGCAACCGCGGCTGACAAGGCTCATGCGATGGTGTGTGGCAGCTCTGGCAATGTCGGTGCTGGCTCCTTCGCCGGCGGAAGCGGCCAAGAAGTCCAGGCCAAACTTCATCTATATCAACATTGACGATCTTGGTTACGCCGACATCGAGCCGTTTGGTTCGAAAGTCAACCGGACTCCGCATCTCAACCGGATGGCCGAGGAAGGTCGTAAGCTTACGTGCTTCTACGCGGCTCCGGTTTGCTCGCCGTCGCGAGCGTCGCTGATGACCGGCAGCTATCCCAAGCGAGCACTCAGCATTCCGCACGTGCTGTTTCCAGGCAACGCGGAAGGGCTTTCACTGGACGAAGTGACCGTCGCCGAGCTTCTCAAAAAACAAGGCTACGCAACCGGCATCGTCGGAAAATGGCACCTTGGAGATCAGCCGGAATTTCTGCCGAGGAAACACGGCTTCGATTACTACTACGGGCTGCCCTATTCCAACGACATGGGCCCAGCCGCGGACGGCGTGAAAAGTAATCTGGGTGCTCCGCTGCCGAAGCCTCGCAACGTCCGACGTAACCAGCCGCCGCTGCCGCTGCTTCGAAATGAAACCGTTCTGCAGCGAGTGCTCCCGGACGACCAGCAGGCGATCGTCGAAAACTACACCAACGAAGCCGTCAGCTTTATCTGGGATCATCGTGACGAACCATTCTTCCTGTACCTGCCGCATTCGGCCGTGCACTTTCCGCTGTATCCCGGAAAGAGGTTTCACGGAAAATCGAAGCACGGCCTGTTCGGTGACTGGGTCGAGGAAGTCGACTGGAGCGTCGGCCAGGTACTCGACACCGTGCGGCAACTCGGTCTTGCTGAAAACACGATGGTAATCTTCACGTCGGACAACGGCGGCCAGAACCGTCACGGAGCGATCAACCTGCCACTTCGAGGCGGCAAAGGCAGCACCTTCGAAGGCGGCATGCGAGTTCCCACGATCGCCTGGTGGCCGACAAAGATTCCCTCTGGCACGGTGTCCGACGAAATCGTCAGCACAATGGACATCCTGCCGACACTGACGAACCTTGCTGGCGGGCAAACTCCGACCGATCGCAAACTCGACGGACACGACATCTGGCCGATCCTGTCCGGCGGCAAAGACGCGAAGTCTCAATACGAAGCGTTCTACTTCTTCCGAGGATTCAACCTGCAATGCGTCCGCAGCGGAGACTGGAAACTGCACCTGGCCAACGGCGAACTTTACAACCTCAAAGACGATATCTCCGAAGCCGACAACGTCGCGAAGGATCACCCGGAAGTCGTTGCGAAGCTGCGAGCGTTTGCTGCCGCGCAGGAAGGTGATCTCGGCGTGAAAGACGTCGGTCCCGGCTGCCGACCGCTCGGCAAGGTTAAGAACCCGCAACCACTGATCAATCATGGCGGAGTCGTTCGAAAAGGCTTCGAGCAAGCGGCCGTGCAAACTGGCCAGGGAATCATGATTGGTGAGGTGACCGATTCTTCCGCAATCATCCAGCTTCGTCTGACGACGTCGGATCAATTGATCGATGGTGACGTTGCTGGAGCCGCTGGCGTGGCTCGATTCGTGGTTGAGCTGGTGGATCAGTCCGTGCGGAAGAGGAACGGTGGAGTCCCAATGCAGATGGTGCGTGTCCAATCCAGAACGAAGCCAGCCAGCCCGGACAACGATTACATCGTCAGACAGGCCTTCACCACATTGCTCGCCGGTGCCGACTACAAAGTGACCACCTGGATCGGCACGAGCAAAGACGATGTTCGGCCTGGTCCGACCGCCACGTTCCGGACTCTGCCGGGCAAAGAGAGCGACGCGACCACACGATTCGTCGTCGTGACGGGAATGAACTACGGAAAATTCCACGGTGACAATCGCATCGATCCGAAGATTCACCTTCAGAACAACAACACAAAACTGCCGACACCGTACGCCGGTCCGGACAAGCATTTGGGTTACCCGGCTCTTGAGTCGATGCTGAAAGTGAAGCCTCACTTCTTCGTCGGTACGGGCGACAACATTTATTACGACACGCCGAAGAAGCCTCGCGCGGAAACCGTGCCACAAATGCGGCAGAAGTGGCACGAGCAATTCGTGCAGCCGCGTTATAAAAAATTCTTCGCGAAAGTGCCGACGTACTGGATGATCGACGACCACGATTATCGAATCGACGACGGAGACAACTCTGGCGACTACTTGCCGTCTCCCGAAACCGGCCTTCGCATGATGCTCGAACAACTTCCGTACGGCGCGATGGAAGATGGCCCGAAAACCAAAACTTACCGCACTCATCGAGTCAACAAAGACCTGCAGGTCTGGTTCACCGAAAACCGTCGCTACCGCAGCGACAACGCGATGGAAGACGGACCAGACAAATCGATCTGGGGAGCCGAGCAGAAAGCGTGGCTGAAGAAAACGCTCGCTGAGAGTGACGCCACATTCAAACTAATGGTCTCACCCACGCCGATGGTCGGCCCGGACGACAAACGCAAGTTCGACAACCACACGAACTTCAACGGCTTCCGCCACGAGCGTGACGAGTTCTTCGCCTGGCTCAACAAAACCGGCATCGCCAAAAAGAACTTCTATCTGGTCTGCGGAGACCGCCACTGGCAATACCACGCTCTGCATCCGTCAGGCATCGAAGAATTCTCCTGCGGAGCCCTGGTCGACCCCAACTCCCGCCTCGGCCGAGCCCCCGGCGATCCTGCATCTACCGACCCCGACGGCCTGATCAAACAACTCTACACCCAGAAAGAACGCTCCGGCGGCTTCCTGATGATCGAATCCTCCCCCGCCAAATCCGACGCCGCACCAACTCTGTCCTTCGTCTTCCACGACGAAAACGGAGTCGTCCTGCACAAGCACACAAAGCAAGAAAAAAACTGACACTTCTGGTCCACGAAGTCGGGTGGCTGGCCAGTCTGCGTTGCCTCAATTGTCAGTTTAAATCCCGGCCGGAGTTGATCGGAATTTTGATACCTATGTCGGCGGTTTGGCGAGCGACGTCGCCGCCATCGTCTGCTCCGTTGGTGCCTCGACCGTAGATGACAAGGCTTGGTACTGAGGGTGGAGAGTCACCATTCAACGGTTCTTCCGGAACCTCTGCTTCTCGACGAGTCATGAGCATCCGTTCGGATGTTTTCGAGCCGTGCGGGTCACGCGGGATATTGTCGAGGAAGTCTGGAACGAGAGCATCCAGTGTTCCTGGATAGTCACCGTTCTGTCGTCGGAACAGTTCTACGGTCAGGCATAGCTCGTACGCGGCTTGTCGCGATCGTTCGTGGTCGACGGTCCTTAGAAGTTGGAAAGGCGAAGTACAAAGGCTTCCGGCCATCATCGATCGCATCACCGCGTCATTGAGCAAAGCGGTATCCATCAGCGGCGGTTTTTCTTTGCCTGTGGGACGAAAAAGTTGAACGCGAGTTTTCGCGATCCTTCGTTCCGAACGAGGCAGATCACACTGCGAGAGATGATTCGCCAACACGTGTCGCAGGACCTGCTGACCCAATTGTGGTTCTGCAGTCAGGAAAAGGTGACTGCCAACGAGTGATTGTGGAATGTGCCCCGCTGAATCGTCCCATAGTAGGCGTTCGATATAAAAATATTCTCGAACAGTCTCAGAGGACGATAGGAGATTCATCGCAGCTAGATAGTCCGACTTCAGACTCACTGACACGTCAGGCGTCAACTCATTGAGTTGACGTAGTTCGATCAATGCTCTCTGAAGATGCTCAGCCGTAACACTCTTGTGAGATGCCCAAATGACAAATTGTTCTCTGGCGACGGAGTGATACGCTGCCCCGACCGTTCGCGAGATCGAAGTTCCGGGGTTGCCGAGGTGGCGACTGAATCGGAACACTGCCCGTAGCCATTGCCACGCTTCTCGAGGGTTGCCTTCATGCAGACATTGAGCTGATTTCAACAACGCCAGGCGTTGAATCGCTCGAAACTTCTGAACTGGAACGGTGACCCAAATCTGCAAGTCCTCTGGCTGTACATGAACTCCTCTTTCGAGTTTGGTGCCGCGTCTCCATTCGGCGAGTAGCTCCTCGCACTGTTCAAGACTGCTCTTTGCAATCTGAGATACTGTGCCCCACTCAGCCTCACCCGAGTCCAGCTCGTCTACGGCTTTCCCAAGGGCTTGATCATCCAAGGTCTCCGGAATCAGGTCGAACGCTCGCTCATAAAAAGTGAATGCGTTCTGGTCGGGCTCAATTTCAATTCGACCTGCAGCTTCCCGATCAACGATCTGGGCAATCGGAGGGATGCCAGCGAATCTTGACGATCGGTAAGTCAACGCTCCGACGGTAATTGCGAGCAAGATCGCCGCCGGGATGAGAAAGAATGGCCGAAATACATACATCGGCCATGCACGCTGCAGGAAACCCGACTTGTCTTCACATTTAGTTTTCCCCATCGACTCAGCTCCCCGACTCGTCATCGTACATTGACCAAGTCATGTATACGGGAAGAACCGGCCTTGGGATCAAGCGTCAGTTGCCGAATTTTGCAGAACGGACCACAACTGTGGCAATTCAAAAAAAGTTCGGGACATGCCTTCGCCGCGTCAATTCTTCACGACGGGGTCGTTTACGGAATGTTTCAAAATGGGATGGCGTGTTTGAATCCCGGCGACGGCTCACTTCGGTGGAAGTATCCCGGCGCAGGTTCAGTTCTCTTGATTGGCAATCACCTTGTCAGTCTTTCAGGTCGTGGAGTGCTGAGAATCGGGCCTGTCGCCAGAGACAATTGGAAGCCGACACTGGAAGCTCGAATCGGCAGCGGCCAATGGCGCAACAATCCCACGTACTGGAACGGAAATTTGATCGCCAAGAGTGACTCCGGAGAGATGATCAGTGTCCGGATCGCTCGTTGAGACGGTGTCAACAAAATAGCCCTCGTGAACCGATCCGTTCACGAGGGCTATGAGTCTGCATGTTGAGCAGTTGGGACGGCAACGCTCAATTCTTCGCCTTTGCCCGATCTGCATTCGGATTGCCATCCTCTTTGGATTTCCTAGCACTCCCCTTGTCATACAGTGCGGACTCAAGTTGCTTGAGCAGTTGATCCAGCATTTTCGAGCCCTCGTCGTGCCGGCCAACGCGGATCACTTTTCCAATGTCTTCCATCCGATCACGGATTTCGTCAACTGACTGGCCACTTTTCTTAATGCGTTCGGCCAGCTCCTGCACCTTTCGCACTTTGGCTTCCAGAGCTTTTTGTACTTCTGGTTCCCTGCGAGCCAGTTCCCGAGCTTTCGCGCGTTGTTCACTCGACAGCTTCGACAGAAGGCTCATCCGAACCTTGACCTGATATAGCTTCACTTCTGTTTCTGCTTCAAGGAGCTTCTTCATCCGTTTAAGAATCGTTTCCCGATCAAGCTCGTCCCGAACCAGAGTCTCATGAAGTGACTTTGTCCGTGCCTGGACTTTCCCAACCGCTTCATGATATCCCGGTTCCGCCTCGCGATACAGTTTTTCCATTTCCTTTCGGACTTGTGGGTCAATCTTCAGTGCGTCGGCATGATTAAACGTCCAACGCGGAGGCGGGAGGAGAGTATCCACACTCTCTCCGGCTGAGCTGGCTCCGGCGACCGCACTTGTCAGCACAAAAGTGGCGATGAGCATCTTGATATGCACCATGATCTGTTCCTTATTCAATCTGGAAATTGACAGCCTGTTGAGGCAAAAGTGAGTCCGTTTCAGTCGTCCACTTCATCCCGGCCTCCGGTTCATTAATGGCGACCAGAAGTGAATCACAAACCTGATTCAACATCTGAAGGTCATCATGAGACGACGCCACTGGCGCAACATCCTTCCATCCAAACCTGCTTGCGCTGCACAGTAGAACCGCAGCCACCACGGCCGCAGCCGTAATGGCTACCGCCATCGGAGCCGATCTCGGCGCGACGGCTTGAGCATGCTCGACGCGAGGAACCGGAACATTCTTTACGAGTTCATCGAATGCGGGCTGGAGACGTTGATCGACGCTTCGAGTTGCCTCGAACATTCGCTTAAGTTTTTCGTCGTTTCGCATCATCGTTCGAACTCCCGACTGGCCGCGAGAATTCGACGTAGCGACTCTTTCCCGCGCTGGTAGTGCTGTCGAGCAGATCCTACCGTGATCTCCAGCACCTCTGCCGCCTGTTCGATCGTCAGTTCTTCGTAAAACACAAGATGCAGAACTTCTCGTTGACGGTCCGACAACTGCTCCATCGCTGCCCACAGTTGATCTGACAATTCTCGATGTTCGATTTCCGCATCATCAAATCTGCCACTGTCATGCAAACTCGTTTCCAGGTCACCCATCGACTGCCGATGTTTTTGCTGTCGTCGAGTTTCTTCCAGTGCCACAAATCGAATCACGCCGAAGACCCACGTTGAGAATTCAGATCGACCACCGAATGAAGCATCGCCGTTAAGAATTCGACAATAAGACTGCTGAAGAACGTCGCTGGCGAGATCACGATCGCGACCGCAACAGACCATGGCCCATCCAAATGCTCCATCGTGAAGCTGTGCCAATTGATCTTTTGTTGAATCTGACCCCATCTCACTCCGCCGCATCAGTAGAACCGAGGATGAGTGTCAGATCTTCACACGATGTATGACGCGAATCGGGACGGAATTGCAAACTTCCGAGATTCAGCTTGCTCAAGCGACAAGTATTCGCAACTGAGGACGTTCTCGAAACTTCGGCTGCAGACACAGAATGCGGCAACTCAGTCGGAACCGTTCTAAATCGAGATTTGCACGTTTGGGTCGTCTTCGTAGGCGGAGTCGATCTGAACGAGCCTGGTCAGCAGGTGAGAGACGAGCTCGAAGAGAGCTTTCAGCTCGTTGACGTCTCGCATGACGCCGACTCTGCTGAAGTAGAGTTCGTCGACGCCGTCCGGAAAGTTGGTTCCGAACCAGCCTTCGTCGTCGCGGATTTCCAGCAGGATACGCGACTGATCGTGCATCAAATCTTTGAGCTGTCGATCGGAAAGTAACTGGATCAGTTTTTGCTGATTGTTGCCCTTGATGACGAAGCTCTCATCGAAGAACGGATCACCGACTTCGAGGTCTTCCATCCCAAAGAACTTACCCATCGAGGAGAAGAAGCCAGTTCGGTAAATCTTGAAATACAAGCCGTCCTTGTTGACAAAGGGGGCTCGCAGACGGGTGTATGTCGTGCTCGATTTGTCGCGCCGGACCGTGTAGGTGTCCAGAACGAGTTCCCATTCGCCGTGTTGATAAACAACGCCGTCGCCTTTGAACCAGCCGCCTTCGATGTAGTCGGCTCCGATGTCCGCCGCCATCTGGCTCCAGATTTCCGCCTTTGACGGCCCGAAAAGTCCTCGCAGCATGTCGTTTACTCCGTTGTCGCGGGTTCGGTCGATTCTAATTCTGACGACTCCGTTTCAGTCGACTGAGCATCGCCTGCCTCGGCGTTGTCAGAGACTTCGTCGTCCTCTGTTTCGGAAGCTTCGTGATTCAGTTCTTCCGGCGCCTCGATCGGAAGAGGCTCGGCTAGTTCGTCTATGAGTTCTGGGCCGCCGAACTCGTCCAGTGCTTCGTCGATGGCTTTGTCAAATTCGTCGGCGAAGTTAATTTCCGGTACTTCGGCAGGAACTCCAGCTTCGTCGGCTGTTTCCGTGACGGTTTGCAGAAAGTCTCGCAGTTCCTCGTCGGTCAGCTCCTGTTCGAACTGTCGGTTTCCATTCACGTCTTTCGTGCTGATCATGTCGAGGACGGCTTCGCGTTTGGCTTCGGGAATTGAGCCATCAATAACACCTCGCGAAAACCTCTGAATCGCAATATCTGCGGCCGCTTTTTCTTCCTCGTCGAGGCCGGAATCGCGGATGTAAACGCGTTTGACAAATAGCGAAACACCAGCCGGCAGGATCGGGCTTTTTGAGAGCCGCTCAAAAATAGCCATCACCTGTTCGAGGTCGAGTTTTTCATCTTTGAACTGCTGCCCGACATCGTCGATGCGGCCGTGCATGCGTTTTCGCTGATCGTCCGGAACGTCGAGTTCTTCCAAGCCTTCTTTCATCGCAGAAACGGCGAAGTCAGTAGCAACTCCACGACCATTCTTCGCAACCCACAACCCACCAACGACTGCTGCGATTAAGGCAAGAACGACAATGACTCCGCAGCCGATGCCGGCAATGGCACAGCCGCTAAGACCTTTCTTCTCGGGAATTCGATCCTAGTCCTGAGATTCGAATGGGTCGGGCTGAGACATGATGATTCTCGATTCTCAAAATGGATTTGAATGTCGAATGGGCTGGAAACTGCATCCGACAACAGATTCTCTCGACACACTACTGCGACGGCAGCGTGACCTCCAGCAATGCGTTGAAACGTGCAGGCTGGTTTCGGATCTCGGAGAATTTGTCGGAAGGCCCAGCCAATGCACGGCAACGAAAAGCAACGAGCCACGGAATTTCGTCAGGCAGAGTCTGACCTACCGAGGCAGCCATTGCTCGACGATGTCAACCACCTCTTCAGATTCGAGCGTTTCGTGCGCGAGCAGATTGTCGGCGAGAGCGGCCAAAGCTGACCAGAAATCGTCTCCGTTGAGCATTCGATACAGATCGGCGGATGCTCGTTCCAGGAACGCCAGACGTTTTTGCTGGTCGGGATGAATCGAGGCGGCGGCTTCCCAGGCTTCGCCCCAATCGGCCGCCCATTCCGAGACCATTCCGGGATGAAACGCGTCGCCGGTGTAGAGCATTTCGGCGACCGGCCCAGCCAGCGCGACGAGGATTCGTTTTTCGCAATATTCGCGTTCAGAGAGGCCGGTTGTGTCCCAGAAAATCTGCGTATCGCCGAACCGTTTCGGACCGTCGTCCCAGTCAGGATCGACCGTAACCGAATGAACTTCCGCTCCGACATGCACAGCCATCAACGCGTGGCCGGATTCGTGGTAAGCTGTGATTTCCATGAAGCGGTTGTTTCTTTGCCGTGAATCGTGATAAACGTGGCATGTTTGAATGATGAAGGCCGATTCACAAGTTGCCGACGTCACGTGACGTGAAACGCCGACACTGCCTTTACCTGGAAATCTGTTTTGCCCGGAAATCGGTTTTAATCGATGTCGAATCTCCGAATTGTAATCACTCTGTTGGCCTCGTTGCTTCTGCACCCAGCGGTTGGGCGAGCGGCGAACAATGATAAGCAGACGGCGTTCTTCGAGAAGAAGATCCGGCCGTTGCTGATCAAGCATTGTTACGAGTGTCACTCTGAAGAAGCGGAGGAACGCCAGGGAGGTCTGCTGCTGGATCGTCGTTCCGGCTGGATCGAAGGCGGAGACACCACCAAAGCCGTGCTGCCAGGCGAGCCGGACGCATCGCTGCTCATCAAAGCGGTGAGGTACTCCGACGAGAATCTGCAGATGCCGCCGGAAGAAAAACTGAAGCCCGAGCAGATCAAATTACTGGAACAGTGGGTGCGGCTTGGGGCTCATGGGCCGAAGATCGATCTTGGCGATTCTGAGTTCTCGCGGCTCGGCGATCAGGAACACCTTTTCGGCCAGGCGGAGAAGCACTGGTCGTTTCAACCGGTCAAAACC
Organism: uncultured Planctomycetaceae bacterium; assembly: GCA_943787265.1. Taxonomy (GTDB): domain Bacteria; phylum Planctomycetota; class Planctomycetia; order Planctomycetales; family Planctomycetaceae; genus JABMPE01. Next base: position 449,313 of record CALSLT010000006.1, read on the forward strand.
GAGACGCCTCCCGAAGCCAGCAACGGACGTTGGAATCAAAATGGGATCGATCGATTCGTTTTTGCGCAGCTCACAGAGAACAACCTGGAGCCGTCAATCGGAGCCGAGCCTCGTACATTGATCCGACGACTGACTTACGACCTGACCGGGTTGCCGCCGTCGATGGATGACGTGGAACAATTTGTCGAAGCCGCCTCACAGGACCGTCCAGCCGCAATTCGTGAAGTCGTCGATCGGCTGATTGATCGATCCACGTTCGGCGAGCACCTCGGACGAATGTGGCTCGACGTCGCTCGGTACGCCGACACCGACAGTGCTTACCGCCCGGACACAAGGACGCCGCATTACTTTCCGTTCGCATTCACTTATCGAGATTACGTTGTTGATTCGCTGAACAAGGACAAGCCGTTCGACGATTTCGTTCGTGAGCAATTTGCTGCCGACCTGATCGGCTTCAAACCGGGTGATGCCGAAATGGCGGCGTTAGGATTTCTCGCAGCAGGACCGTTCGCCAATCGTGACCCGCTGGAATCCCTAGACGACCTGATTGACGTGACAACTCGAGGTTTGCTTGGCGTCACCGCAGCGTGCGCACGCTGCCACGACCACAAGTACGAGCCCATTCCAACCAATGATTATTATTCACTGCGAGGAGTCTTTGCGTCAGTCGCTCGGGTCAACTCGCTTGACGAGAAGAAGCAGCCGCTCGTGCCTGGTTACGAGCCTTCGGAAGCAGACCTCGCTGACTACGAGAAGAAACGAGCGGCGATCGAAGCGAAGGTCACGAAGGCCGGAAAGAGCAAAGCGAAAGGGAACAACCGGTCGATCTCGCAGAAGATTCGCGAAACAGAACTCGCCGAACTGTTGCTGTTTCACCCCGGAGCGCCGGCTCGTGCCATGCGTGTTATCGATCGTCCGAAACCCCTTGAGCCCGTTGTCTACATTCGAGGAGATGCCGGCAGCCCTGGCGATGCAGTCCCGCGACGATTCCTGAAAATCATTGACGAAGACCAGGCTCCGTTTCCGGACGACTCCAGCGGAAGACTTCAGCTCGCCGAGAAGATCGTTGATCCAAAGAATCCTCTGACTGCTCGTGTGTTTGTGAATCGAGTCTGGGGTTACCTGATGGGTTCCCACATTGTCGACACTCCGTCGGACTTCGGGTTGCAGGGTTCAGCACCGACGCATCCGAAGCTGCTGGACTGGCTGGCTGCGGACTTCGTCGAGCACGACTGGTCGATCAAACATCTCGTTCGAACGATCGTTCTTTCGCAGACCTATCAGCAACGGAGCGACTATCGCGAAGACGGAGTGACTGCCGATTCGCAGAACAAACTACTTTGGCGAGGCAACCGAAAGCATCTTTCGATCGAGGCAATCCGAGACAGCCTGCTGAGTGCTTCACGGCAGCTCGACCCGACTCCGCGAGGTCATGCTGGGAAGCTGTGGGAGGATGGCTACACAAAACGCCGAGCCATCTACGGATACATCAATCGATTCAATCTTGATCCGACGTTGCGAGCGTTCGACTTCCCGACTCCGGTACAAAGTCAGCCAAAACGCGGCGAGAGCATCGTCGCTCCGCAGGCTCTGTTCACGATGAACTCGCCATTTGTTATCGACCAAACGGTCGCTATCACCGAGACGTCTGAGTTCACACAGGCGGCCACCGATGAGGAACGCGTATCCGCTCTCTTCAACTTGATTTTCCAGCGACCGCCAGCCAGTTTGGAAACCGAACGCGTGCTTAGGTTCGTCGAGCTTCAATCACGATTCACAAAGCCAGCTGACAAGAGGCGTCGAGCGTCGACATGGCCGCTCGTCGCTCAGTCGCTCATGATGAGCAACGAGTTTCAATACATTGATTAAGAATTAGTTCCGAAAGTTTTGCCACAGAGATCACAGAGTTGGTCGTGACGAAGTTTTGTCTGTGTTCTCTGTGGCTGAAAAATAATCTTGAATCACTGCGCAAATGAGTTTTCCGATGCAATCACAACTTTCATCCAATCCGTTATCTGGCTGGTCACGCCGCGAGCTTTTAGAGCGAAGCGGGATTGGGCTCGGCTCGCTCGCTCTTTCGGGTTTGCTGGCTGATGATCAAAACGTGAGTGCGGCGCCGGCTCGACGTGAAAAATCCGTTTCGCCGCTGATCGCCAGCGCTCCGCATCATCCGCCCAAAGCCAAGCGGATTATTCACCTCTTTATGAACGGTGGACCTTCGCAGTTCGACACGTTTTATCCAAAACCGGAAGTGCAGAAACTGAGTGGCAAGCCGCTGCCGAAATCGATCAGCGACCAACTACAGCGGACTCAACGAAACCGCGTCGGCGCGCTGTTCGGGTCGCCGTTCAAATTTCACAAGTATGGCGAATGTGGGCAGCCTGTCAGCGAGCTGTTTCCGAACGTCGCTCGACATGTCGACGACCTTTGCATCGTCCGTTCGATGCAGGGCGAAATCGCGAATCACACACCAGGGCTGCTACTGACAAATTGCGGCCACTCGACGCTGGCCCGTCCGTCGCTGGGGTCGTGGATGTTGTACGGCCTGGGCAATGAAAGTGACGAACTGCCCGGGTTCGTCGTGCTCTGTCCAAAGGGCCTGCCAACCGCCCAGACGACAAACTGGAGGAGTGCATTCTTGCCGGGAATCTACCAGGGCACGCACATTGATATCGAATCATCCGGGAAGGAACTTATCCCGAATCTGACTCGTGACGATATTCGCCCGGGCTCGCAGAAGGCTCAGGTAGCACTCGCTCAGTTTCTCAATCGACGGCATAAAAATCTGCGACCGGGAGATCAGCGACTCGACAGTCGCATCCACTCGATGGAGCTGGCATTCCGGATGCAAACGGCCGGAACCGACGCGTTTGATCTTGAAAAGGAACCTCAACACATTCGTGAGTCGTACGGCGATTCGGTTCAGGGGCGGAACATGCTGATCGCACGCCGCCTGGCAGAACGCGGCGTGCGGTACGTGCAGGTTTATCACGGAGGCGGCCAGCCGTGGGACAATCACAGCGGACTCGTGCCGCGGATCAGACAACTTTGTAAGGACTCGGACCAACCAATCGCGGCTCTGCTTTCCGACTTGAAGCAACGAGGCATGCTCGAAGACACGCTGCTCATCTGGGGCGGCGAGATGGGCCGAACTCCGACGACGCAATCCGGTACGAAAGACGTCAACAAGATCGGCCGTGATCATCACATCGATGGTTACACCATGTGGATGGCCGGCGGCGGGGTTCGACCAGGCATGACGTACGGATCGACCGATGAATTCGGTATGAAGGTCGCCGAGAACAAAGTCGAACTGCACGACCTGCACGCGACGATTCTACATCTGATGGGCTTTGACCATCGACGGCTGACCTATCGTTTCTCCGGGCGAGACTTCCGCCTGACCGACGTCCACGGCCGCATCGTGAATGAGATCCTCGCGTAACGTCAGTGTTGTCACAGTTTGACAGACGCACCCTACGAGCTACGCAGCCGAATTGAGTACGTCGGCGATGAGTTGCTCAAGCGCCGCTTGTTCTCGTTCAGGGGTGAACTTTGGGGCGAGTTTTTTGACGTGAGCACACAGCAGCTCAAAGAAATCGGCGTCCGTTTCGAAACGGGCCATCAGTGACGTCAATTGTTTCGTCGACCCAACGTCAAAGTAGCCGGGATAGTTTTCTCCGAGCAAACCGATCGAGCCGGAGATTCTTGAAGCAAGGATCGGGACCGATGCAGCAATCGCTTCCGAAACGACATTCGCTCCGCCTTCCATCTTTGACGAAAGAACCAGTAACCGGCTGCGGGCGAGCAGTTGGCGAGCTTTCCAACCGGGGGTCTCACCGAGCCATCGATACCGATCGTTGCGAGCCATCTCGTCGATCGCCCGCCGTTCCATCGCCGGAGTCAGTGCTGATCCGATATGCGTGATCTGAATTCTTGAATCGGCTGGAAGTTTCCGAGAAGCCAAGGCTGCTCGGAAAGGGTCTTTCACCGGTCGCAAATGTCCGGAGACACAGACCTCGAATGCACGTTTTAATCGTTGCGGCGCAGACTGTGGTCGAACGGCGGACTGCACGACGACGCGAACTTTCGGATGCAGTCGAGGAGGAAGTTCCCGGATCCCGTGACTCTGCAACAGGACGAGACGACTTGCTTTGTCCAACGCCGCAACTGCGGATTTGTTTCGATGGATGTCTTCGTAAAGGTCCGTCCCGGTCAGCAGCAGAATGATCGGAGTCTCGGGTGACGCCTGGATGCAGCGATCGATTGATGATGCACTCTTTCGAGCGTGAAACGCGATGAGGACGTCGCATCGCTGGCCTGTGAATTCTTCAGCGATTCGAACGCGGTGCCCACTGGCTTTCAGGAGTCGCGACCACCGGTTGGCGGTAATGCGATTTCCCTTGCGGGAGCCTCGCGGAGCCGGGGTGACGATCAGAATTCGAGCCACGGTCGCCGTCTGCCTTCTTTGACAAATCGTCTGAGGAATCTGCGGCTGGTCAGTTCCAGCGAGGAATATCCTGTTTCGCTTGTTCGAGCTGACTGGTGAGGAACTCGCGATCTTCATCAGGGCACGAATTCAGCAGAGACTTCAAAAGCCTCGCAGCCGTCGCCGAATGCTGAGCCTTAAACGCGATCAACGCCAGATCACGACGCAGTGGATAGCTGGCCGGGCTGAGAGCGACCAATCGGTTTTGAACTTTCCACGCCGATGACCAGTCTTCGTTGCCAGCGTAGAACGTTCGCAGGTTGTTCAGCATCCGAATGACGATTGTCCGATCGTCGGCCGGCTCCAGGCTTCGCTCGACCTGATCTCGTCTCATTTGAGTTAGGTCGCTCAGCCAGTCAGTCGCTTCGTCTTCGGTTAGCAGCCGACCGTCGGAATACCCATCAAGAAAGATTGGGCCAGCTGCAGTTTCCGCCATCGTCAAAAAGTGCAGCGGCGACGACACTCCAGAAAGCGTCAGGCCAAGCCGATTGGCCACTTCCATATAGAGGAGCGACAGGCTGATCGGGATTCCGTGGCCGGTTTCGATGACGCGATTCAGAAAACTGCCATCAGCGGTGCGGTAGGCCGTTTCTGAACCGGTGACTTCGTGATCCATCGAAATTGACCGAGCGATAACTTCCAACTGCTCCTGCTCAGAATGCATCCCTCGGAAGTGCCCGGCCAGTTCCTGCTGACGCTGGTCGAACCAGTCGAGCGTCCTGGCAAAGTCGATTTCCGGGTACGCGTCTCGAGCGATTTCGAGATTGATCATCGTCAGGCTGCAGGGCTTCCGCGCCAGCAGTCGCTGAAAATGCTCGTCCTTTGAGAAATCGACTTCGGAATTCATAAGTTGAACGTCTGGCCTGAGTTTCTGGCAGCTTGCGAGGAGGGATCGTAGCGGGGGCTATTTTTTTTGGGTACCTTCCCCGAACTCTCGTCGAAACTGTTCGGTCCATCGAAAATGGTCATCGACACTGATTACCGAATCATCATGAGCTGACCAAAAGAGGCACTCCAATTGGCTGACAAAGTTGCATTAATCACGGCAGCGGGCAGTGGTATGGGTGCCGCAATTGCGCGAAAACTCGCCAATCTCGACTACAAGGTAGCGATCCTGTCTTCGTCAGGCCGGGGCGAAGAACTCGCCGTCGAACTGGGCGGTGTCGGGGTGACTGGTTCGAACCAGAATACGGCTGACCTCAAACGACTCGTCGATACGGCAATGGAATCGTTTGGCAGAATCGACGTTGTCGTCAACAGCGCTGGTCATGGGCCCAAAGGAAAACTGCTCGACATCAGCGACGATGACTGGCACTTGGCGATGGATGTCTATTTTCTCAACGTTGTACAAATTGCGAGACTTGTCACCCCGATTATGGAATCGCTCGGAGGTGGCGCGCTCGTCAATATTTCCACGTTTGCAGCATTCGAACCGGATCCTGCGTTTCCAACGTCTGGTGCGATTCGCGCGAGCCTTGCTGCTTTCACGAAGTTATTCTCCGATGAGTACGCAGCTGCAAATATCCGAATGAACAATATCCTGCCCGGGTTTGTCGACAGCCTGCCCGAGAAGGAACATTTTCGCAGCCGTATTCCGATGGGCCGTTACGGCACGACCGACGAAATTGCCGAAACCGTAGCGTTTCTTCTGTCCGACGGAGCGAGGTACATTACCGGTCAGAACATCCGCGTCGATGGTGGAATTACGCGATCCGTTTGAAGGCTGTAAGCGATCTCTGAAATTGTTTTTGACTGGCAGTTCGACTGCCGGATTCTGGAGTTGAGTCATGTCTGTTGGTGTGCCTGGTGTCCTGACTGAAATCGACGAAGATCCGTTTGACCTGATCGAGGAAATTGAACAGCTCAAGCGCGACAAGGACGTCAGCATTCTCGCTCATTACTACGTCGATGGCGAAATTCAGGATGTGGCTGATTTTGTTGGCGACAGTTTGAAGCTAGCTCGCGACGCGACGACGGTTACAACCTCGACGATCCTTTTCAGCGGCGTTCACTTCATGGCTGAGACAGCCAAGATGTTGAACCGCGAAAAGCGAGTCCTTCTTCCCGACATGCTGGCAGGATGCTCGCTGGCAGAAAGTTGTCAGCCGGAAGCGTTGAAGAAGTTTCAGGATGAGCTGCGGGCCGAAGGCCGCGATTTCGAAACGGTCGCCTACATCAACACTTCGGCGGCGGTGAAGTCACTTTGCGACTGGATTGTGACCAGCGGAAACGCTCGCGAGATTGTCGAACGAGTTCCTGAAGGCAAAGAAATTCTCTTCGCACCGGACCAGCATCTCGGTCGATATCTTTCAGAAGTCACCGGCCGGGAAATGATCCTCTGGCCAGGCTCGTGCATGGTTCACGAAGTTTTCAGTATCCAGGACTTGTTGACGGCAAAGCGCAAGAACGATGGCTGCGCCGTGCTTGCTCATCCAGAATGCCCGCAGAACATTCTGGAACTCAGCGACTTCATCGGCGGCACCGAAGCCATGCGTCGACACGTGATGGCGTTGGAAGAGCCGCAAACGTTTCTGATCGCCACCGAAGCCAACATGATTCATCCGCTGGAGAAGTCGGCTCCGCAGCACAAGTACATCCCGGTGCCTGGCATCATGGCAGATTCCGGCGAAACGTGTGCATGCAACCGGTGTCCGCACATGGCTCGCAACACGTTGCAAGCCGTCCGCAATTGTCTTCGTGACGAGACGCCGGAAATTGAGTGGCAGCCATTCTTCGAAGACGCTCGCGAAGTCGTCGCGAAGAGCTTGCTTAACTAGACAAGTTGTGGAGCGATCACGATGCCGCTTCCGGACTTGCAGCAAGCGAAACGCGAACTGGACGAACGCGGCTTTGTTGTTCTGCCGGGCTTTATCGATCCCACCTGGCTGAATGACTTGCAACGGGCAACGGAGAGTCTGTTTGATCTGGAAGGTGCGGAGGCCGGTTCGGAGTTCAAAACTGAAACTGGTAGCCGGCGACTGGCGAACCTCGTTAACAAGGGCGAAGTATTTCAGCGTGTTGTCGCCGAGCCTCGTTTGCTCAGCTTCATCGAACTGGTACTCGGAGACGAGTTCAAACTCAGTAGCCTGAATGCTCGATCCGCAAATCCTCACAATAAGGTCAGTCAGCCACTCCACGCCGATATGGGAGCGATCGCCGACGAACAGGGTTACTGGGTGTGCAATTCCGTGTGGATGCTCGACGATTTCACCGAGGAGAATGGTCCGATTCGGGTGGTGCCGGGTTCGCACCGCTGGAAGCAGTTGCCGCAGGACGCGATGGAAGCTCCAACCGACTCGCACCCTGACGAAGAAATCATCACCGGGCCGGCGGGCACCGTTGTGATCATGAATGCTCATGCCTGGCACGGCGGCACCGCCAATCGCACAGACTTTCCCAGAACGGCATTGCACGCTTTTTACGCCCGTCGAGACAAGCCTCAGCAGCAGTATCAGCGTGAGTTGCTGTCCGAATCAGTTCAGGCCTCGTTGAATGCCGACCTGCGAAAGATTCTCGCTCTGGACGACCGGTTGAACGACGAAGTCACAAAGAACTGCCAGCAACGCAGCGGGTTTCTGACGTAGACTGCGAGCGGCAAACCTTTCTCCGTTTGCCTGTTCGGTCATGTCGGATGTTGCGATTACGCAACAAGCCGGCACGGGACGACCCGATGTGAACATTGGCAACAAATGATTCACCGTCTGTTGTTGATTCTGCTCCGCCGGGAATCGTAGTCTGCACAGCTTCATCTCCTTGTTTTCATTTCATACTTATTCGCCGCTTCTCCCTTATCTCGAATGCGCTGAGGCTCTTGTGACAGATCCCAAAGACCAGGATGAAGTTCCATCGGATGATTCCGGCGAGACTTCGAATGATGTTTCCAGCTCCAACGATGCCGCCGAATCACCGGCTGATGAGTCTCAGGCTGAGGCTTCTGAGTCGACGCCAACATCCGCAGAAGATGGGGACGAGCCGAGCTCGGAAGTCGAGGCTGGCAGCACGGAATCGCCAGACGCCCAGCCCGAAGGCACGAGCGGCGATAACGCGGCCGATGAAGACGCTGACGAAGAAGACGATCTGCCCGAATGGGAACCGTTGTCTCCGGAGATCGTCGAGGATGAAGCCATTCGAGGCGACTTCATGCTGCGGTGGGCGGTCATCCTGCTCGCCTTCCTGCTCGGATGTCGGCACATCGCTGACACCGTCACGCTTGTACGAATCAAAACGGGACAGCATCTGGCGGCGAACGGAATTCTGCCGCCTGCAAATGATGTATTTTCCTACACAGCCGCTGATCAGCCGTGGGTCAACCTGGGCTGGCTGTTCGATCTGATGATCGCTGGCGTGTTCGGAGTCGGCGGAGCCGCCGGGCTGACGTTGTTGACAGCCCTGGCCGCCGGCGCAACGTTTTACTTTTTGCACGGAATCACTCGCGACGATCTTCCCACCTGGTGGACTTCGGTTTGTGCCGGTGTTGCATTACTGATGGTGAATCTGCAGTTCACCGCTCTGCCTCAAGTAATCACGTTGCTCGGGGTGGCGTGGATGCTGCACGGGTTGCACTCGTGGTCGCAGACGGGCAAGCAATCGACACTGTGGTGCCTGGCGGGTTCTCTGGCGGTGTGGAGCAATCTCGATCCGCGCGCGTTTATTGGCTGGCTCATCCTGCTGGCCTGGCTGGCCGGAACCGCGATCGGTCAGAAGTCCGGTCGAGGTTCAATCCACGAAAGTGCTTCGCTCAAAGGTCTGGCGATGGCAACCGGAGCTGGATTCGTCGCGTTGATGGTCAACCCTTTCGGATGGCATGCCATTCTTTCTCCGATCCAGCTTTATGGAGTCGAAATGCCGGCTCTGGCCCAGTACGCAGGGCGAGTCCAACTTCCACACGAACTTCAACTTGTTCCCCTGTTTGACTCAGCCGTCTGGAAAAATCTAAACCTGCACACAATTGCTGCCGTGACGATTGCCGTCGTGGCCGCAGTGACCAGTTTCATGAATTTTTCGCGACTGAACGTTGGACTGTTTGCAACGTACGTTGCCGTACTTGGACTTTCAATCGCGTGCTCACATGAGCTCGGAGCGTTGGCTCTGGTTTCGTGCGTACTCGCTGCACTGAATGGCCAGGACTGGTACCGAGCCAATTGCCGACAGGAATACACCATTGAGACGATGGAAGTGCTGTGGTCAAGAGCTGGACGAGCCGTCACGGTGCTCGGCTTCGCGGCGATCGCGTTTCTGGCAATTAGCGGCCGCCTGATGGGACCGGATGGTCGTCGTGTCGGGCTCGGCTTCTCCCCACTTCTGGCAGCGACGATCGACGCTACCGAAGACGAAATTGAGCAGTTGCCAGAAGGACGCATCTTTACATTCCGGCTTGACCAGGCGGACGTCTTGCTTTGGCACGGCGTTCCTTCGTTCGTCGACAGCCGAGTCGGAATCTTCTCCGGAGGCGACAACGACATTCTCAGGACTCATAACAAAGCACGTTATGCATTGCGGCAAGGCGCGGTGAATCCTGCATCTGCAGATCCCGCTTCTGGAAATCCCGTCAAAGATTCTGACAGCTGGCTCGGAAAACGAGAATTGTGGCAGGTGCCGTTCGACGAGTACCAGGTCAATCTGGTTACCCCGCGGATGTGGGGAACGAGCCCGGATTACGACTCGTACTTCGATCTTGTCGCATCGCCAGAATGGGATCTCGTCGCACTTGGCGCTTCGACGGCATTCTTTGCTCAAGCGAAACCAGCTCCCGGTGAACAGCTTTCGAACCTTAATCTTGGCTTTTTCAAAAAACTGGCATTTGAAGACTGCCGTGCGAAGTCAGACATCGAAACTCGAGTTGAGTGGCCGCGACCGGTCTCGAACTATCAGCAGTTTCTATCTTTGCCGACTCTTCCAGTTTCAAACTTCTCACAAAAAGCCAGACATGAACTAGCCTATCTTTCTGCAGTGGCGAACGGGGGCCTGCCGTTGGAGCGGGGTGACGCGATGGGACTTGCCATCCTAGCGCTTCGCGACGCCGCAGCTGGCATCAGCGAAGAAGCAGACAACGCCCAGATATTCAGTATTCAGGCAGACGTTCACGGTATTCTGCAAAGTCTCGAATCGAATCTGATGGCCGAGTATCAGCTGCCCAACCCTACACAGCAGAGGTACTACCAACGGCTTTACGCAATGCAGCAAGCTCTGGTCATAGAGCCAGAGAACCTGCAGCTTCTGTTTGGGGCGGCTCAACTCTACCAGTCGGCCGGACGCGTCGACTTGACGCTTAAGATGGTCGAACGTGCGCTGGCCGTGATACGTCAACTCGCCGATTCTGAACTGAATGATCAAGTCCTTCAGTTCGCTCGGCAGCTTAACCAAATGAAGCAGCAGATCGCTCCGCAAGTTGAGGAAACCGACGGGCGCGTTGATGAGGCAATCCAGCAGGACGATGTCGATCGAGCCCAGCTTGCAGCAGCGTTGAATCAAGCAGGCTTTGCAGGTCGGGCACTACAGGTTCTGGAAGACGATCGACTCGCCGTCGCCGGAAACCAAATGGCAGAGCTCCAGCTTGCGTTTCTGCTGGCCGAAACCGGACGGCTGGAAGAGGCCAGCGCGATGTTCGCAACCTTCGAACAAATGGGGAATCCGATCAGCATTCCGTTGACTGCCGTTCTTCAGGCCTGCTGGCTCGATATGGCCCTGGGCGACTATCAAAGCGTGGTCAGACGGTGCACCGAGCGGATTCAGCAACTCAAATCAGCCAGTACTCAAGCGCTGCTGGCCACTGTTCCGTTTGCAATGCCTTCTCCGCAGTTTCTCGGAGAAAGCAATACCTGGCCGGCAACTCAAACGCTGATATCGTCGCGAACGATGATGGAAACTGCGGTGGAGATTTCGATCCTGCAGTGGACCAGTGCTATGGCAAACCTCGAAGCCGGCGAGTGCATGGCGGCCGCGGAGTTGTTAAGGACTTTAATAGACGATTTTCCAGAAAGCCAGTTTCGGCCACTTGTGAAAGTCTGGTTGCACGCGATGACCGATGAAGAAATCCCAGACATCCCGCCAGATCTTGAGCCCGGAATCATGTTCAATGATGATTCAGATTTAGTCGCTCGACCTGGGCCAGCGAATTCGAGCAGTGATCCTGATTCTGCGTCAGAGCACCCCAACGGCGATAGCTCGCCAGCCAATACTGATGCGAAATCATCCGAAACGGAAGGAAGCTAAGCTTCAAACCATTTGGAAAGGTTTCGCAACGACCATGAAAACGAGGTTCGCGTTTTGATGCTACCGCGATCCAGAAAACTCTCTCAGCCGCTGACCAGACTACTTTTCGCCGTCGGTACTATCGCGTTGGCAAGTCTGTGGCTCGCAAATCTGCAGAGAGGTTCCCATGACGCGGCTCCGGTCAACCAGCCTGTCGACGAAATTCGATCGTCTGCTAATGAAGCGAGTTTCGCAGGAACAACGCGGTGCGCAGAGTGTCACGCCGACAAAGCGGCAGACCACGCAACCAGCGGCCACTCCAAAACGTTTCACATGGTGGAAGACCTTTCGATTCCGACGCAACTTGATGGTCGAACTTACGTCGATCCAATTCGCCAGACGAGCCTGAAGTACGAAAAAGAAGGCGACGGACTTTCCGTACTCATTCCTGAAGTCTTCGGTAAGGATCGGTTTCCGCTGCAGTACGCCCTGGGATCAGGTATGAATGCGTTTACATTTCTCACGCTAGTCCCGGGGCCCGACGGAGACGCCGTCGGAATCGAGCATCGGGTCAGTCTATTTTCAGAGGCCGGAACTAATAGAACTGAGGTTCCCGGCGGCGCACTCGGTCTGACTCCAGGACAAATAAACAAGCCGATTAACGAAGAGATTGACCATTTCGGTCACATAGTCAGTGGCAAAGCCTTGACAGATTGTGTCCGATGCCACACGACCACTGCCGAAATTCGGGGAGGCGAAGTCGCCAATCTCATCCCGAATGTGGGTTGCGAAAGCTGCCACGGGCCCGGCGGCGAGCATATCGCACAAATGAAGAACAACCGTTTAACAGGAATAGACGCTCTTCATCCAAGCGGCAGACGCCTCGGCAAAATGTTCACAGAAAGCTGGTCAGCAAAAGACGAGATCAAACTGTGCGGTCAGTGCCATCGCTTACCGGAAGATGTGCCAGCCAAACGGATATCCCCCTACCACCCAAGCACAATCCGTTTTCAGCCTGTTGGCATTCTGCAGTCACGATGTTTTCTGGAATCGGAGAATACGTTGTCCTGTTCCGTTTGTCACGATCCACATTTGCACTCATCTGCAAGACAAACGTCAGCCTACGAAGACAGATGCCGGTCTTGCCACTCAATTGATCAAAACCAACAGGGAACTAATTGTCCCGTTTCACCTACAAAGAACTGCATTGGGTGCCACATGCCGGCGATTGAGATTCACCCGGGCGTCTTTTTTCACGATCATTGGATACGAATTCGTGACGAGAAGCAGGCTGCACCTAACTCAGTAAAAATCGTCCCTGCTAATGCTGCGGGCCACGACGGACCGACGATATTGGTTTCAGAGTGAAACTGACTCGCACAGGCGATTTCATTTTTGAGCGTTTACGACTTTTTCGCAGAATCGAAGACTTGAACGCGAACACTGCACCATCGTAATCTAGTAAGAATTAGCGACATATTGACGAATTCCCTCATGGCTGACACGACGCTTCCCACCCAAACCCCAACAATCATCCTACCTGTCGTTGGGATGCCAGCACTTTAATTTTCGGTTTCTGACGGGCCGAAGTCACGCTTTATTGATCATCCATTTAGTTTGCACATTCCCGTAAAGGACTGGCTGCCATGAAAACAAATCAACTTAGTCTGCCGAACTATCGAAAGACGTTCGGCTTTACGCTGATCGAACTGTTGGTGGTGATCGCGATCATCGCAATCCTTGTCGCGCTTCTATTGCCAGCTGTACAGCAAGCGCGCGAAGCTGCTCGACGTTCTCAGTGCAAGAGCAATCTGAAGAACATTGGTACGGCACTGCACAACTACCATGACGTCGCGGACTGCCTGCCGGTCTTTAAGCCATGGGCCTTTAACAGCGCCGCCATCTATGGTGCAGGCGGCAATAACTGTCCATCCGGTCCGGCTTCGAACTGGAACAACGTTGGTGGCTTCAGTTGGCGAGTCATGATCCTGCCGTACGTCGACGAAGCCGCGGCTTACGCAACGATCGATTTCGAACGCGACCACGTACAGCCTCAGTGCAGCCAATCGCCCCCGTCATGGGACGAAATTAACCGCAAGATTATGCAGGTCTATGTATGCCCATCGGATGAGACCGATCCAAGATCGGGAGGCGGTGTCGGTGGCGGCACAGGAACTAATTATGCTGCGGTCATCTCGGCAAGCAACAACGCAAACAGCCCGAACACCGCAGCCCTACAGGCAGTGTTCCAACAACACACTCACGGGAACCGAAAGGTCAGACTGAACCAGATCAAAGACGGGACCAGCAACTCGATTGCTGTTGCCGAAGTTTACCGCGGCCGAATCGGTGTACGGCTTGGCGGTGGACCGGTTCTGATCAACGCACCATTCCGCTGCAACCGCTGGTTTGCAACGGGAACTTGCGGTGTGACCGGTGGTCGAACTCCAAACTGGCAGATCGAGGACGGCTCTGGGACACTCACAGACTATGACCAGTTTTCGTGGCAGGATGACAACGATGAGTCTGCCAACAACGGATTCCGCCCAGCATCAAGTGCTCACGTCGGTGGCGTCCACGCTTTAATGGCAGATGGCGGCGTAAAGTTCGCTTCTGATACCATCGACCTTGCCGTTTGGAATGCAGCCCACAGTCGTTCTGGCGACGAAACAAACAATCCCCAGTTTTAAGTCCAACGCCAAGTTGATTACTTGCGGATTGGTACATGGACCGGGTTGAGTAAATTCGTCGTGACCCAAAGATCTATGCCAGATGTAAGACGCGGTCCTGCCAAAATATGATTGCGGAAGAATTCAGGGATGCGTCAGTGGCAAGTTAGCCCTGACGCACCCTTTTTTATTTACCGTTGCCTTAGCAGTAAAGCTGCAACGACTGAATTAGTTGAAGGAATCAACAGGATGAAAAACACTCTTTGCTTCTTGCTCCTCGCTGCAGTTATCGGATGCTCTGGTAGCGGAGCGACTCCGCAGACTGAACTCAAGCCCCCTCAATGGGCAGAACTCGACGCACTGTCCTCAGAGAGTGTGCGTTCCATGATGATGGGCGCCGAGATGGGTGACTGGAATGCAGTCAAAACGGAAGCTGCCTCCCCAGAGTTCAAAGCAATAGTTGATGCGTTTGCCTCAACGGACGTCCCGGAAGAATTCGCGACGGACGCAAGAAAACGGGCGAAAGACGACGCTGCTAAGAAGTTTCAGGCACTGATTGAAGCTGGAGGCGGCAAGGGCTCAATTGAGGACACATACCAAGCTGCCCAGGAAAGCCTGGCTGCTGTTCGAGCGGCTGACCCCGTCGAGTAGTGTCTCTGAGAACCAGAATTTTCGAAGCCTCAACGTGGAGCGACGTCACAATCAGCACTGTTGTGTGGCGTCGCGTCTAACGGCTATATGAGAGCTGTGTAGAGACCGCCGTCGTGCCCGCACAAGAACCCAATGCAAATGAAATCAATATCTCGTCGCCTGAGGTTCAGCAGCGTGATTCTCGGCACAGGCTCCTGGTAATCGCTGCAGGCCTCGTGGTGGCTGCAAGCGTTTGCGCGGTTGTCGCATTTATGCTTCTGAAAACCGACGACAGGGTCTCCGTTGAATCGGAATCGATGTCCGTGCTGTCGACAGAGGATGCGAAGTACCTTCAGGACGTCGAGCACTTAGGCGGCTTCGTTCTAGGTGATCTGGCGTTTCCGAAAATCGCTGCCGCACTCAAAGCTGGCGATTCGGATGCGATGAAGCAATTCTTCCATCCCGACTTTTCCGGGAAGCTCTTTCCCAATGGCGGTGGAACGACCACGTCGTATCCCTTCGCCACCTTTCACAATTGGCACGAAGATACTGACGGTCTCAATTCGTGCGACCGCATGGAATTTGTATGGGCTCTTCTGGGCTATAGAACGGAATTCAGCAGCCTGACTTCGGTCGGCGTGAAAGTCATGCAGATGAGCCCCGAAACGTACGGGGACCTCCATGGACCGTGGATTGGTACTTTCAAATTAATCCTCACCGGTGAGCGACAATCTGGTGGTATCGCGACTCGTGTGGTCGAGCTACGCTGCCGGATAAGCGGTATCACCGACGAGCTGCCTGAACAGCGTGAGTGGCTCCTTAACTGCGAGATGTATCAGGCGAATTACGCCACAGCCAGCAACCAGTTGATGCGAGACATGACGTCGGAGACCGGGATCAACATTCCGTCGCTTCACGATAACTGGAAGCTGGAGGCTGGTGTCGCCCGGCCATTTCTGACCGGTGGCCTTTACGCTTGCGACTACGACAAGGACGGTCGCGTCGACATTCTGGTCACTGACAAGCGAGGTGCGTCCCTCTACCACGGTGATGCCGGAGGGAAGTTTTCGGACGCTACAGAACAGGTCAACCTTCCCAGAACAAAATCCCTAGGCGCCGTGTTTGCCGACTTCGACGGTGACGGATACGAAGACCTGATCCTTGCGCGACAGTTGTACCGAAACGACGGCGGCAAACGATTCGTACAACTCGGCCTTCTCGAACACAATCTGATTCTGCATCCCAGATCAAACAACTACTCGGTGGTTGACTTCGATCGTGATGGTCGGATGGACGTCTACATCGCCGGGCTGCAGGCGAAACAGTACACGGCCCATCGGTGGATCGGCCGAAGCGACATGAGCTTCAATCAGCTTTGGCGGAACCTCGGAAACTGGCAATTCGAAAATGTCACTGAGAAATCGGGGACCAAAGGAGCAGGATCCCCGACGCTGGGGGCCGCCTGGTTCGATGCAAACGGCGACGATCACCCGGATGTGATGACCGCCTGCGAACTCGGACCGAACGACTACTACCTCAACAACGGCGATGGAACATTCCGCCGGGGAGCAGTCCCGGAAGGCTATGGCGGCTTCTCCATGGGAATTGCCATCAGTGACATCGACAATAATGGATTCGGCGATCCCTACATCGCCAACATGTACTCCAAAGCCGGTCAGCGAGTCGTCGGAAATCTCAGAAAAGGGATCTACTCAGACGACGTCGACGCACAAATGAGAGACTTCGTCAGCGGCAATGAGTTATATCGAAATCGTGGCGATGGCTCGTTTGATCGGATCGGCCAGCAGGCAGGCATTCACGATATCGGCTGGACTTATGGTGTCGGGTACGTCGATTTAAACGGAGACGGTCTGGACGATCTTTACTCGCCGGCCGGTTTCCAGAGCGTCTCGCCACACAAGCCGGACGGGTGACGTTGCGTCTGGCTGGCTGTCGTGTCACAGCCATTTGACGCACAAAGTAAGACCCCTGCTCTACGTGACCTGGACCACGATCATGGAGAGTTCTGGGTACCAAGCCCGTGGCTCTTTCCGACGAGTGGCGAAAACCTGAGTGCCTACGAGAAGAACGGCATTCACCTGAACGCTGGTGACGGAGCATTCTTTGACATCTCCGCGTTAACCGGAGCCGACAGCACGGGCGACGGCCGATCTGTCGTTTCATTTGACATTACCGGTGATGGCATGCCAGAGTTGCTGGTTCGCCAGGCTGGCGGCGGGCCATTACTGGTTTTCGAGAATCAGTTCCCCGACTCCAGCTGGCTGAAGGTTTCGTTGCAAGGAACCAAGAGCAACAGCCTCGGAGTCGGCAGCAAACTCGAATGCATTGTGAACGGAAAAACGCTGTATCGAGAACTCTATCCCGGAGTCAGTTTCCTATCACAACGTCCAGCCTTTGTGAACTTTGGATTGGATGACGCAACGACAATCGAACGCTTGACCGTTCGATGGCCTTCTGGTGAGACTCAGGAATTCACGGACGTGCCCGTCAATACACACATCCTGCTCACAGAATTAGAACAAAAGATTCGCAGGATCGTTCCAGGCGAAGGGCCTACGGACTGACCTGACGGATCATCCGGTTTTCCTCCGACCGAAGACCGTCCAGAGCCAGGTGAATTTGTCGTGCCTCGTCGATGTGTCCCGAGGCCGCAGCTGCTCGTGCCAGAGACCCCAGGTAACGGTAGGTTTCTTTGTGCTCCGCGTGGAGCTCTTTGAGCCTTGAGTAGGCCTCTTTCGGTTTACGGTGGTACAGCAGCAGGTCGGCTTCAAGAATCCGACAATCGACATTTCGCGGCTCCAGAGAAAGCGCTTGCTTAACACCAGCGGCAGCATCGTCGAATCGTCCTTCGTTGCGTGCCACGGAGGCAAGTATCTGGAGAGCGAAGACTTCATCTGGATTTCGTTGCAAACACCAACTGGCCTCGGTAGCCGCTCCTGGCAGGTCGCCGGCTGCGTGAAATGCGTATGCCAGGTTCAAGTGCCCCTTGTATGAATCCGGAGAGAGTTCGAGTGCCTTCTGCAGTGGCGCGATCATTTCAGGCTTTTGTCGAAGTCCGTCGCGGATTTCAGCAATCAGCAGCCATGTCTCTGCACGCTCTGGTTTCAAACTTGCCGCGTGAACGGCGTAAGGCAATGCATCCTTGAAGTTTTCATCGTGGAAGTACAGTTCAGCGAGTGATAACTGCACCGCGAAATCGTCAGGGGCAAGCGATTCAAGTTGAAGCAGTGCTTGCTCAGCTTCCGCACTTCGATCTGTCTGCAAGCAGATGAAAGCAATCTGGCGAAGAGCATGCTGGTGGCTGGAGTCGCCCTGCGGGATCAGGCGAAAGTGTTCGAGAGACTCCGTCGGATCAACTGCGACCAGCAACTTTGCCAGCTTCATGCGGACGTCGGTCGCTTCAGGAAATCGTGTAAGGTGAAGGCGAAATGCGTGGATAGCCGCTTCATTATCACCGGTGGCCGCAGCCTTCTCAGCGATCTCAAGAGTCGACGGCGAATTCCAATGCACGACCGACCAGGTGATTCCGATTAAGAGAATCACACACGCAACATAGCAGACAACTTTGGCCATTCGAGATCCTCAAACGGACGTTGTGACAGGCAACCGACGTCAGAACTCACTCACGCCTGATCTTGTACGGATTAATTCTCCGCACTTCCGGTCCCTTCGATCAACCGATGAACTTCGGACGTTGAGACTGAATGCCAGACTTCCTTGCGACCGCCAGGCCAGCGAACTTCGATCAAATCAGCAACGTCGCTTTCTCCAACACCGATAGAAAGTCGACTGTCATTACTCGAAAGATAGCTGGAACTTCCAGTGCTAGCTCGTGTGATCTGCCTTCCTCCGACTGTGACGTTCACAACGGCGTTGTTGCCATCTCTCGCGCTTTCCATCCCCACCAACTCTATCGTGACGACGCGTCCAACCGCTGCCGTTTCGTTACGGAGCAAGGTTGCGGCCCCATTCAAATGCTGCACCGCGAGATCAAGACGCCCGTCTCGATCAAAATCCGCAACACATGACGCTCGACCGACCAATCGCCGACTAAAGTAGTCACCGCTTAATGCGGAAGCGTCACCGAATCGACGGCCGTTCTGATTGCGAAAAAGCTGTGGCAACTGCGCGAACGGTTCGTTTCTCCCCATTGCAGACTGTTCGGTGTGAACGTGGCCGTTCGCCACGAACAGATCCAGCCAGCCGTCATTGTCAGCGTCAAAGAGTGACGCCCCAAACGCAAGTCGCAACTTGCTCGGTGCGGCAAGGCCATATTCCGACGTAACGTCTGTGAATCCAAAACCTTCGTTCCGGTAAAAAGTATTGGACTCACTGAAATAGTTTGTGACGAAAAGGTCAGGCAGTCCGTCACCATCAACGTCGCCAGCCGCCAGGCCCATTCCGGCTTCCGCCTGTCCAATCCGATTCACGGCAACTCCGGCCACGAGCGCGTCGTCAGTGAACACTCCGCCGCCATCGTTGATCCACAGTTGATTGTGAACCGTGTCGTTTGCCACGTAGAAATCGACGTCGCCGTCGTTGTCGAGATCCGTTGCAATCACTCCAAGACCGCAACGTGCCACGCCGGACTTCAAACCCGATGCTTCCGAAATGTCCGTGAAAGTTCCGTCACCGTCGTTCTGATAGAGAATGTCGTATTCGTGCTTCTGGTACCTGGGGTGACAACCTGAATGATAAGTCTTCCCAAGTTCGGTATGTTTGCACAAAGGGTAGTTGTCTTTGTCGAGTCTGAGATAGTTTGCGACAAACAGGTCCAGATCACCGTCCCCATCGATGTCTGCCCACGTGGAACTTGATCCAAATCGATGATCATCGACGTGTCGATCTGCGGCGATCTCTGAAAAAGAACCATCGCCATTGTTATGGTAAAGTCGGTTCTGGCCGTAACTGCTGACGTAAACATCCGGAAACCCGTCGTTGTCGAAATCGCCAACAGCCACTCCCATCGAATAGTCCGTGTTGGTCAGACAGGATGATTCAGTAACGTCTCGAAACGCGCCATTGCCTGAATTCGCCAGAAATCGATTGCTGGGCAGCGATTTGCTGTCTTCAACATTCAACGACTTCCCCTGGCCAAGATACAGGTCAGGCCATCCGTCCCGGTCATAGTCCAGCCAACCAGCTCCCGATCCCATGAATAGATGAAGATGGCGTCCTGGCGTGAGTGGCGAATGGTGCTGAAAGTTGATCCCTGCCGATTCCGAAACGTCTTCGAATCGCAATGGCGTCTCATAGGCAATGGAGTCAGAAATCCAACAACAGCACGCAACGGTTGCCGCAAGAGCATATGTAGCGGCCGATCGACTCAGTGGTTTGCCCCGGCAAATAGATGACATTGCACAACAATCGTGGAAAGAGATGAGTCAGTTATGAAGCAAACCTTGATCTGCGAATCACGGTTTTGAATCTGCTGAAAATATAGCGTCTTGTACCGAGCTGTAACTGCCAGAAGTATCTGCGTCACCTATCGCGACTGGTTGTTGAAACTCAGACTTCGGCGGCAGCGGCCAGTTTCCGCAAGATGTGGCTCTTATGGCAGAATCCGCTATAACGACCCGTAGAGTCGACCGATGGCGAGTAGTGTTAGTTCGGCATCGACTTTGACTCGCTGGAAATGATTTTCTCGCATTCGCTGTCCGGCGACTGATGGAATCCATGCCGCGTTCGAGCACAAGCAACATCCGTGATTTGGACACCGCGACGGACCGGCGATGCTGCGCCATTCTGCTGGCCGTCGCGACGCTGATCGGACTTCACCCAATCAGCACACACGATTTCTGGTGGCAACTCAGCCGCGGCCGAGCCGTCGTCGATGGAACAACCGCGCCGGCGCAATCTTTGCTGGCTAGCGAAGTGACAACTGATGCCGATTGGCTTGGCGGAGTCCCGTTCTACGCACTCTTTTCGGTTGGAGGAGTTGGGGCCTTGATCGGGCTGAAGCTGCTTACCGTGTGGATTGCTGGACTCTACCTGCTGTTTTTCGAATTACGGCAGAGAAACGCAATCGGTCTAGCGATCGTGTTGCTTGGATTGCTAGCGGCAAGACACGCGTGGGAACCGACGCCGCTGGCCTTTGAGGCGGCTGCCGTGTTTGTCGTCTGGTCGCTGGGATGTCGCTTGCAAGCAGGTGTATCCCGAGAATGGCTCGCGGCTCTGCTGATCACGATCGTGGCCTGGGCAAACACCGGGCCGTTCTGCGTGCTGGGGACGTTCGTTGCGTTGAGTGCACTGAACCAACGCGTGCGGTCGCGGGAGTCACAGATTTCTATTCGGGTGATCATTGGCATCATCCTGCTCATGGCGGTTGGAATTTGTTTGACCCCTCGCGGGCCAGCAACAGTCTGGGACTCAACCAGACTTTTAATTCCATCGTTAACAACCAACACTGCCCTTCTTCAGTCCACACCGTGGCGATCCCTTACTTTCACGATCTACCAGCCCGAGAGCATTGCATTTGTCTTTCTGTCGATCGCCACGTTTTTCGTACTCATTCGTCGACAATCGCCACTGAGTTTCGTCGTATCGTTTTTTGTGATCCAAGTGCTTGCCTGGACCTCGCAACGAAATCTCGCGCCAGTCTCAATCTGGCTGACGTTGATGTTGCTTCGAGAACTCCGATCTGACGGCGTTTCAGTATCTCGATTGTCCAACAACGAGATATTGCCGTTCGGCTTTGCGAAAGTTCTCCCCGTCGGAGTGATTCTGCTCGTCGCTGCTGCGGCCGTTGGTCGCTGGCCTGAAAGCATCAGCCGAACGGGTTGGGGATTCGATCCATCCATCGATGGATCAGCATTCCACGACTCGCTTCGAGACGTTGACACAGTCGGTTGCGCCCATTGCCTGGGAATTCGAGAAGCCGGATTACTATGTTGGTTTGAACCAAATGGAGCAAAGCCATTCGACACTCCGCGCAGTGCTCTACTGAACAGTCGACTTCGATCCAATGCTCTCCTGAATGAGGACTTGTCGACTGGATGGCAAATTCCTCATCGGCGTGTTGACGATAGCTGGGGAGGATGGTGGCTCCCGCTTCGAGAACGCAACACGACATTGCTGGTCGTGCCGGCCGAAGACACACGACTGGTCCGAGCATTGGAGCCGACCATCTGGAAACCTCTGTCTCTCGACGGAGCCTCTCTCGTATTCGGGGTTGCCGGCGACCCCGTTACCTCACCGCAAATCGCGAGCACATTGAAGTTACGAGAACACGTCGATCAAAATGCATGGAGCTACGAACCAAGTTCCGCCGCCGGTGATGAATCGCATTTTGATCTGGTTGGATTGCTGACCGGCCGCCCAACTTTGCTGACTGACTTACGTCTTGCAAAAACATTCAGAGCTATGAAGCTGAATATTGCTGCGCTGCGAATATTGCATCCTGTGCTCCAGGCTGGAATCAGTCAGACTGCTCGCGAAGAGTTCGCAAGGAATCAGATCGAGCTTGGTTACAACGAGCGGTTGGCGATGGGGCAAAGCAGTCTGTTTCGGTCCATCGCGTTGTCACAAACAATGACGGATACTGAAGGTCCAGCCCTATCGGTGGAAACGTTGAATCCTCCAGCTCAACCTGACTCAGAAGTTGTCAGCGCCATCCGAAAATCAATCGATGCCCATCTGATCGGCGATACAAATCGCGCGGTGAATGACCTGACGGACGACGATCCAGAACTCGTTTACGCTCGATATCAGTTGTTAGTCGAGATCGGTCACTTTGACGCAGCTCTGGACGCGTATCGAACATTGGTTCAAAAATTTCCCGACAGTCGTTTGTCCGTAGTTGGTCGAAATGCGTTTTAGTTTTGCGAAACCTCGAATTTCGATCTCAGTCAGTATCCTGGTGCTGGTCGTTCTGGCGGCGGCCACCATGCTCAGTGTGATCAGGCGGTCGCAGACACCGTCGTTGTCTGGTCGTAAAGTTTTTTCCGAGAATCGCCCACCGACGATGGAGCAATGTGCCGATTGCCACGCGGACGCTTGCGAAACGTTTGAAACGGCGCCCCATCGATTGACTTTGGCTCGGGGCGATTCTCCAGATATTCTTGAGCATTTCGCAGGTAAATCGTTTGCTTTCGAAAACAAGGGGCCTCTCGTTCGATACGAAAATCGGAACGGCCAACTGTGGTTGGCTTCGGAAACATGGCCGAACGCAATTCGTGTGGACTGGGTCTTCGGTTCCGGGCAACACGCACAGACTCCGATTAGCGTGTTGACCAACCCAGACGGTCAAACGGAATCTCTCCAGCACCGTGTATCGTGGTATCCGACAAATACACTTGGAATAACGCCCAGCCTTGATACTTCACCAGGCTTCCATGAGGGGCTTCCTCAGCTTGTGCAACCTGAAGACCATGTCGTCACAATGGACTGTTTCGAGTGCCACGTTACACACCTTCCGAACAACGGTGGGCGGATCGACGAAGAACATATCATCGCGGGAGTTGGGTGCGATCGCTGCCATCCTGGCGGAAACAGACACATCGCCAGCGTCGAAGACGGAGCCATCTCGATGGAACGCTGGTCCGATCTGTCGCCTCTCGAATCCGTCAATCGCTGCGGTGAGTGTCACCGGCGAGCCGACCAGTTGACCGACTCTGAATTGAATCCTGATCGTCCAATCCTGGTTCGATTCGCTTCTGTCGGCCTGACGATGAGTGCTTGTTTCAAAGAACAGTCGACTGTGAAGGCCAAGCCATCAACTCTGAATCGACTTGATTGTGTCACGTGCCACGACCCACACCGCCCAGCAATAACAGACCCAACGTTCTACGTCGAGAAGTGCCTTAACTGTCACGGAAGTGATGACGGAATGGCAATTGAATGCGTTTCTCAACCGATGTCGAGCAACTGTCTGCCGTGTCACTTTTCAAAGCAGCGAATGTCGGACGATCTGACTTTCACCGATCATTGGATTCGGGTGCGCAAATAGCCGTATCATTCGGCGAGCTGCAATCGTGACGCCAGAATACTGAGTGCTCAGCACAATACATTCGAGAAATCGATGAACGACGATCCCCAAACGACTCCCAACTCATCGCCAGCGCGACGAGCGGTCTACACCGGAATCGGAATCGCATTGTTGATCGCAATTGGTTCTGTTGCCGTTCAACGTGGTAACAAAGCGAAAGAGCCAACAACCACTGTTGATCTCAGCGCAACCGCACTTGCGAAAGAAAAGCAGGAGCTAATCTGGGATGTCGAGCACTTCGCATTCGAACTCGAAACATTCTTCGGCAGACCGCTTGCAAGGTCTATGGGCAAAGGTGAATGGAATGTTTTAGAGAAGCGACTTGCTGATCCATTCTCCGGGTCGATTTTTGAGGATCAGACCGCCGCGACCGTTGTTCAAGTATCGAGTGTCAAACAGTCGGTACGGTCAGCGGAGAACTCTGCACTCACCAATGTCGATGCGGCGGGTTTTGTTGAAGCGAACAAGCAGTTGGTCGGTCCGCTTGCTGAAACAATGAAAACCAACTTTCGCGTTCTTAAGCTTTCTCGAGTTTCTGAATCAGACGACCGTTGGTCTGCGGAGTTTCTGCTAACACTCAGCGGCAAGTCGGTAGAATCTGGCCTGACGATAGTCGAAGTTCACAGCGCGGCGATTCTGGAGTTCTCAACCGACGACGACATCCGGTCGGGCGCAATCGTGTGCGAATGGCACTTCGAAACACAAAAGGTGAGAGCTTCGCCGCAGCCGCTGATGCAGGATGTCAGCGTCATCAGCAA
Organism: uncultured Planctomycetaceae bacterium; assembly: GCA_943787265.1. Classification (GTDB taxonomy): domain Bacteria; phylum Planctomycetota; class Planctomycetia; order Planctomycetales; family Planctomycetaceae; genus JABMPE01. The sequence goes on from CALSLT010000006.1 coordinate 474,057, forward strand.
CCTCGATGCGTTGCCGTTGATTGACAACTGGACGGTGGATGCCGCAGATGCTCGCCAATACTGGCGGCAGATGGCCGCAGGCGACTTCGATCGAGATGGATTTCTCGATATCGCAGTGGCATCTTTCCTTGGTCGGTCGTTGTTACTCCATCACGAGGCGGACGAGACCTATCGCAACGTTGCTGCTGAAATGGGTATCCAGGACTGGCCGGTTGACGATTCACATCTAGTCAATATGGCTCTATGGATCGACTATGACGCAGATGGTTTTCTGGACTTGCTGATCGGCGATCAACTTTATCACAACGAGAAAGGTCAACGTTTCACGAATGCGACTGCGCGATCGCAACTGGTCATTGACCATCATCCGATGGGAGGCGTTGTTGCCGACTACGATTGTGACGGAGATTTGGACCTCTACATCCTTTATCAGCATTCGACGGAGACCTCGACCGATTCCAATCCGAAGCCGTGGATTGGCGACGCGCTGTCGGGCGCGGAGAACGCGTTGTGGCAGAATCAGGGTGACGGCCGGTTCGTCAACGTGACCGAAGAGTCTGGAGCTGGCGGTGGCGCAAGAAATTCATTTGCAGCCGTCTGGCATTTTCACGATGACGACCATTTTCCGGATCTTTACGTCGCGAACGACTTCGGGAAAAATATCCACTTGAGAAACCGAGGCGATGGGACGTTTGAAGACATCTCTGAAGCCACAGGTACGGCTGATTTCTCAACAAGCATGGGAGTCGCTGCTGGAGACATTGACAACGACGGGCACACGGACATCTACGTTGCCAATATGTACTCGAAGATGGGCCGGCGAATCATCGCTCACGTGTCACCTGACGATTATCCGGACGGTGTCTACGAGCAGATTTGTGGCTCGTGTGCTGGCAACCGACTTTACAGCCGAGCAGACAGTTCGAACGTCTACAAAGAGCTGAGCGAATCGCTCGGCATCAACGCTGTCGGCTGGGCGTACGCTCCAACATTCGTAGATCTCGACAACGATGGCTGGCTGGACATTTACGCCTCGACAGGGTTCATGAGTTTCGACCGTCACAAACCCGATGGCTGAACCTGCTACTGGCGGGCTGTCGTGTCACAGCCTCTGGACCGTTCGCAATCGCACGAGGTGTTGGGCAATCTCGATGTGGATGCTGGTGAATTGTGGGTCGAGAATCCGTTTCACTTGCCAGCTCTTGGCGAAAATCTTAGTGCCTACGAGCAGAATCGGGTTTTTCTGAATCAGCAAGGCGGGGATTTCGTCGATGCCTCGTTCACTTCGGGGGCAAATCTGGACTCTGATTCAAGGTCCGTCATCACGGCAGATTTCAACAACGACGGTGCCCAGGATCTGCTTGTTGGATCGGTCGGTGGAGGTGCGATTCGACTCTTTCTGAATCGGATACCTCAAGGCAACGTAATCCAGATCACACCAATACTGCCCGGTGGGAACGCCACGGCGATCGGTACTCGCGTCACTGCTGCTGTGGGAACTGAAAAAGTTGTTCGCGACTTGTTTCCGGCAAATGGTTGTCTCGGACAACAACCCGCTCGAATACATATCGGGCTTGGTGACGCCAATAATGCCGACTCGATCACGATCCGTTGGCCAAATGGCCGAACACGACAACTTGGCTCAGTGCAGGCTGGGCGCCGTGTCATAATCGTCGAAGGCGACGATCCGGTTATCGAGCCGTTGTAATCGCGCCAGACGGTTTATCCTGGCCAAACCCGATTACTTGTGATCCAAAACGTGCGTTTCAACGTTCCCCGGCTTCGCTGCCCGCCGAAGACACTTCTGAAGTGATCGTTTCGGGACTGAATGGCGGCATGAGACTCGCGGGCCCTGTCCGCAGATCGTTGTGGCATTCAGATTGGAACCGGGCAGGAGACGTGGCGGTGGATCAGTTTATTGAAGGCTGTTTTTCCTGGCCATCTCTCCCGGCAACGGTTCTGCTGATTCTGGTTTGTGGGTACTGGTGCCTAGTCATGCTGGGCGCGCTCGACATGGATGTTCTCGATTTTGACCTGGACATTGATCTCGACGCAGACATGGATATGGACGCGTCGATTCTTCAGGTCGGATTCATTCCGCTGAAGTGGCTGAACATTGGCAGTGTGCCAACGATGCTTTGGCTAAGCGTGTTTGCGTTAACCGGATGGATGGCTTCACGGCTGATGAACAGCCCGACGCCGCATCCAACTCTTGAACTGGCGACAGACGGGCTGGCGATCCTCCGAGATACGGGAATCGCTGTTTTTCTTACCAAATGTTTAACTCAACCTTTGCGAGGACGCTTCGATCCTAAAGAAGTGAACCTCGCCAAAGACCTGATCGGTGGAAACTGCACGGTAACCACCAGCGAAGTAACTGAATCATTCGGCGAGGCGGAGTACTCGACCGACGGAGCACCACTCAAGCTGCGAGTTCGGACAGAGGAAGAAAACCTCGCTCGCGGCGACGAAGCGGTGATTGTCGGTTTCCAACGGGAACAGAATGTTTATCTGATCAAGCGGGCTGAAATAGGAGCGTAACTATGCTGCTAGGTAACCTTTTCGACATGAGCACTGATCAACTGATGGTCTTCATATTTGGCGGCCTGGCACTGCTCGTACTGCTCGCAGGCTTCATTACGGCGTTTTCGAAGTTCTATCGAAAACCGGGGCCGGAAGAGGCCATCGTCCGAACGGGCGTCGGCGGACTGATGACGATCACCGGAAAAGGCATGATCGTCGTGCCGTTGATCCAGGAAGCTCATCTGATGGACCTTTCTGTCAAACGAGTTCTCATTGCCCGAGACGGCGAAGACGGACTGATTTGTCACGACAACATGCGGGCCGATATCAAAGTCACGTTCTTCATCCGCGTCAACAATCAGCCCGAAGACATCAAGACCGTTGCTGAAACCATCGGCCCCCGTCGAGCGTCGGAGCAGGACAAGCTCGAAGAGCTATTCGAAGCTAAATTCTCCGAAGCACTGAAGACAGTCGGCAAGAACTTCGAATTCGTGAAGCTCTACACCGAGCGGGATCAATTCAAAGAGCAGATTCTTCGAGTCATCGGTACGGACCTCAACGGCTACGTTCTCGACGACTGCGCGATTGACTATCTGGAACAGACTCCGCTGGAACGGTTGAATCCGAGCAACATTCTCGATGCGGAAGGTATCAAGAAGATCACCGAGTTGACGGCAATTGAAAAAGTGCAGGAAAACCAATTCACGCGGGAAAAAGAAAAGACGCTGAAGAAGCAGGACGTCGAGGCTCAGGAAGCAATTCTCGAATTGGAGAAGCAGCGGATCGAAGCCGTCGAAAAACAGAAACGCGAAATCGCGACGATCACTTCTCGTGAGCAGGCTGAAGCCGCCAAAGTTCAGGAAGAAGAACGCCTGAAGGCCGAGACCGCTCGAATTCGCTCTGCGGAAGAGATCGCCGTTCAGGAAGAAAACAAACAGCGACAGGTTCTGGTCGCTCAGCGAAGCAAAGAACGAACGGACGGAGTCGAGCAGGAACGTGTCGTGAGAGACCGCGAACTCGAGTCAACCGAACGCGAACGGGTCGTCGGTCTGGCGTCGATCGAGAAAGAGAAGGCGATCGAAGTCGAAAAGAAAAACATCCAGGACGTGATTCGCGAACGCGTCGCCGTCGAGCGAGCCGTCGTGGAAGAACAGGAACGCATCAAAAACACTGAAGCGTTCATGGGTGCTGACCGGGAAAAAACCGTCGCGGTCACTCTGGCCGAGAAGGAAGCTCAGGAACAACTCGTCAAGCAAGTCAAAGCTGCGGAAGCTGCCAAGTCAGCAGCGGATCTGACGGCAGAGCAGGTCGTCGTCGAAGCGGAAGCTCGCCGAGCATCGGCCGAGAAGGACACGTCAGCTACGAAGATGCTTGCCGAAGCAAAAGCAGCAGATCACGCGGCAATCGGCCTGGCCGAAGCGGAAGTCATGGTCGCGAAAGCGGACGCAACGGAGCGAACAGGAACCGCCGAAGCGAACGTCCTGCAGAAGAAGGCGGTTGCCGAAGCCAAGGGACTGGAAGCGAAAGCTTCTGCCGTCGAGAAAGAAGGAACTGCCGAAGCATCCGTCATGCAGCTGAAGTTCACTTCAGAAGCCAACGGAATCCAGGAAAAAGCCGAAGCGATGAAGTTGTTCGACAGCGTCGGCAAAGAACACGAAGAGTTCAAGCTGAAGTTGAACAAGGAAAAGGACATCGAGATCGCCGCGATCAGCACTCAGAAAGACATCGCGGAAGCGCAGTCGAACATCGTCGGCGAAGCTCTCAAGACGGCCCGTATCGACATCGTTGGTGGAGAGTCGACGTTCTTCGATCAGATCGTCAACTCGATCAAAGCCGGCAAGTCGGTCGATCGATTTGTGCATAACAGCGAAACGATCACTGACGTCAAGCAGACGTTCTTCAACGGCGATCCGGAATACTTCCGAACGAAACTGACGTCATTCGCCAGCCAGTTCAACGTCAGCTTCGAAGACGTGAAAGACCTGTCGGTGACGGCTTTGATTACGAAGCTGTTGACGATGGCTGACACGGACGAGTCTCGTTCAGAACTGACACGAATGCTCGACACCGTCGCTGGGACGTCGATCGCGAATCGTAAGATCGCGTCGCTGACTGGCGGAGTATCCGAAGTAACCAACGCGTAAGTGACAAGGCTATGCGAGCGGTGCAGCAATCAAGCTGCGCCGCTTCTGCCTCTCCAACGAGGAGTCGCCACCGTACGCACGTAAAGATGGGATACTTCGACGATGTCTGAAGAACAACCTGACAGCTCGACGGAGAGCACTGAAACGTCGGTTGGCCTCGAAAGCAGCACGTACGAGATCATTCGCAATCGATTGGTCAACTGCGGAAAGGAGCTGCGGTCTCGGCTCGACCAACTGAACGATGCTCGCAAGGACGTCTTCGGTTCAATCGACACGGTGCTGCTCAGCACCGAACGGATCACGACCGAACACAACTGCGTCGCGCGAGATCTCCTTGCCGTCGGCAATCGAATTCTCCTTGGCTACAACGTTCACTTCGGCCTGAAGTCTGAGACCGATCTGCAGGATGTATTCTCGGTCTACCGTTTCGAAGATCAGACGTTCCATGCCGAATCGCTCGACCTGATCGGCAACGAAGACTTCGAAAAGGACTTCAAAGACCTCTTTCGCTACTACAAGAACGCAGTCTTCGCCAAGTTCGCCGTCCGCGGCCCGCACCTTTACATGGTGTTTCGAGTTGGCAAGAGCGTCGGCGAGATCAAGACTTTCAAGTGGGTGATCGAGGGCCAGGATTCGCTGCGCTACATCGACAATCGCAGCGATCATGAATTCAAGTTTCCGCAGCAACACGGATTCGAATGGAAACGCACTCACCGTGAACTTCATCAGTCCGGCGAGCATCCGCACATCTCGATTGAGAACCGAGTCTTCGTCGAAACTGTTGGCGGCGACTTGACGATCAAAGTCGAAGACAGCACGGATTCTGGCGAAGGCATTTACGCCGAAGACGTCGAGAACAAAGATCAGACACTAGACGACGCGGAGATCTACTACGCCATCGTCGGCAACATCATTCTGCTGAAAATCCGCCCGTACCAGGAAAAGAACTTCCGGTACATCGTCTTCAACGAAAAGCTTCAGCAGGCTCAGCGTCTCGACGCGATCAAAGATGCCTGCGTGCTTCTGCCGGATGATCACGGCTTGATCTTCTCAAACGGCTACTACCTGCAGACCGGCGAGTACAAGACGTTCGAAAATAACCTGACCGACATGCTGTATGAGCGTGTCATTCCGGCTCCGAACGGTGAAGACTATCTCTACGTCTTCTACAACCGCGAGTCCGGCACGTACGCGATGCTTCCGTACAATCTGATCAGCCAGCAGGTCGACACGCCGATTATCTGCAGCGGGCTGGCGTTGTTCGAGGCTGGCGAACTGCTTTGCTTCAAGTCTCAGGAAGACGCTCAAAAACACCACGCGATTCAAATCTGGCAAACGCCTTACGTTGGCGAGGATTTTGTTCCTCACACGCAGGACGGTTCGTTCCTCGGCAAGATCGGTAACAAAGACATCGTTCGCGGCATGGCGGAATGTCACGAAGTCTTGAACCTGATCCATCGAGACGACTCGTACGCAGGGCTGTACCTCGATCTGGTCAAGCTGTCGGGCGACACGATTGATTCTTACTTCTGGATCAACCGCGAAGACACATTCAACCTTGCCGAAGTTCTGAACGACGTCAAAGCGGCGGCCACCGCAGCGATCGACGAATTCGACAAGGTGGTCCGCGTTCGACAGAACACAACGGAACAAACAAAGCAAACTCAGAGTCGCACCAAAGAGATCCTGATCGAGATCAGGCAGCGCCGCTTTGACCACATCGACGACTTCGTCGCGTCATTGGGTGATCTGCGCGGAGTTCGAGGCGACATCATTTCGCTGCGGGACCTCCGTTACGTTGACCTGGAACTCGCCGAAAGCCTTGAAACCGAAGTCAGCGAGCAAACGGAACGGCTCTCACGTCAATGCGTCGAGTTTCTGCTGCGTCCCGAATCGTTGCAGCCTTACGACGACAAGGTTCGGGAAGAGCAGTCGCGGATTGAGGATCTGACCAAGGTCACCGACGCGAAGCAGCTCGAAGAAGACATCGCGAAGAGTGCCAGCGAGTTGGAGATGCTGATCGAAATCGTCAGCAATCTGAAAATCGACGACGCGACTCACCGCACGACAATTATCGACAACATTTCTGCGATCTTCTCGACGGTCAATCAAGCCCGAGCCGTCCTGAAGAAGAAGATCAAAGAGTTGGCTTCGGTCGAGGGCGTGGCCGAGTTCAACTCACAGATGAAGCTGCTGAATCAGGCCGTCGTCAACTATCTCGACATCTGCGACTCGCCGGAAAAGTGTGAAGAGTTTCTGACGAAAGTCATGATCAGCTCGAAGAGTTGGAAGGCCGATTTGCAGAGTTCGACGAGTTCATTCTTCAGCTCACTGAAAAACGCGAAGAAGTCTACAACGCATTTGAATCTCGCAAGCTGGCTTTGGTCGAAAGTCGGAACAAGCGTGCGAACTCGTTGATGAATGCGGCGGAGCGGGTCCTGAAAGGAATCCAAACTCGCGTCGCCAGCTTCGAATCGATCAACGATATCAATGGATACTTCGCGTCGGACTTGATGATCGAGAAAGTCCGCGACATTATCGAGCAACTGCGCGAACTCGAAGACAGCGTCAAAGTTGACGATATCCAAAGCCGCTTAAAGACGATCCGCGAAGATGCCGTTCGACAACTGAAAGACCGCAGCGAACTGTTTGTCGAAGGCGAAAACACGATTCGGCTCGGCACGCACCTGTTCTCGGTCAATGTCCAGGCACTTGATCTGACGACAGTCATGCGCGACGGCGACATGTGTCTTCACCTGACCGGTACGAATTTCTTCGAACCAATTGCCGACGAGCGACTGCTGTCGATGGACGATGTGTCGACGCAGGAAGTACCCTCGGAAAATCGCAATGTTTACCGCGGCGAGTATCTGGCGTATCAGATGCTTCGTTCACTCGGCACTGACGGTCTGCCAACTGCCGAAGCGATGCTGAAACTGACCGATGAAGAACGCCTGACGATCGTTCAGAAATTCATGGGCCCACGCTACACCGAATCGTACACCAAGGGTGTCCACGACGCCGACGCAGCGAACATGCTGGCATCGCTTGCTCGAATGCAGCAGACAATCGGGCTGTTGAAATATCACACGCGAGCACGAGCGTTGGGCAGCCTCTACTGGCACAGTTTCGGCGAGAAGAAAACAAAGGCGTTGATGACCGCTCGACTTTCCGGAGTCGGCGCCATCTTCCAGGCGTTCAACGACGTCGAAGGTAAGTCACAGTACGTTTCGGAAATTCGTGCGTGGTTGACGGCCTTTGCCGATGAGGCGGGACTCTTTGACGAAGAGTATGTCGATGAGGCCGCGGAATACCTGTTTGCCGAACTGACAGTCGGTGGAAAGTTCGCCGTCGGTGCCGTTGCACATCAGATGGCAGAAGAGTTTCGGACTCACTTGAAGCGAAACGATTTCGCCACCGCATTCGAAGAATCCGTCAGCGCCGTCCACCGAGATGCTGTCAGTTGCTTCGTTCTCCTCAGGAACTGGGTGCAGGCGTTCGTCGCGACGAAAGATGACTCCACGCTAAGCGACTATATCGACGAGATCTCTTTGATCCTGATGCCGGGTAAGCCCGACGGGAAACAGTTCATCGACGGCAAGGTCGACGATGAACTGCCGGGAATCGTTGGTAGCCATCCCGTCATCGACGGCGGAACTTACCACCTGAACTACAACCGGTTTACTCACAGACTCGACCAGTTCGGCCGTGTAATCGTTCCACGGTTCAATGACTACGTTGCCCTGAAACGCGACATCGTCGAGTCACACCGGGAAGACATGCGGCTCGACGAATTTCGTCCTCGAGTGCTGACATCCTTTGTGCGTAACCGGCTGTTGAACGAGGTTTACCTGCCGCTGATCGGTGACAATCTGGCAAAGCAGATCGGCGCAGCCGGCGAAGGAAAACGGACCGACCTGATGGGATTGCTGCTGCTGGTTTCGCCACCGGGTTACGGTAAGACGACGCTGATGGAGTACATCGCGAACCGCCTTGGGCTGATCTTTATGAAGATCAACGGGCCGGCGTTGGGGCACAACGTCACGTCGCTGGACCCCAGCGAAACGACAAACGCAGGTGCTCGTTGAAGAAGTTGAGAAGCTGAATCTCGCTCTCGAGATGGGCGATAATGTCATGATCTACCTCGACGACATTCAGCACACGAATCCTGAATTCCTGCAGAAGTTCATTTCGTTGTGCGATGCCCAGCGAAAGATCGAAGGCGTCTACAAGGGCCGCTCGCGAACGTATGACCTGCGAGGCCGCCAAAGTTGCCGTCGTCATGGCCGGCAACCCGTACACCGAAAGCGGCGAGAAGTTCCAGATTCCGGACATGCTTTCGAACCGTGCCGACGTCTACAACCTGGGTGACATCCTCGGCGGGCCGAGGACTTGTTCGCGCTGAGTTACCTGGAGAACTCGCTGACGTCGAACCCGGTGCTCAGCAAACTGGCCAGTCGCAGTAGAAGGATGTTTACGCAATCATCGCGATGGCCAACAACGAGCCTCGCGACGGCATCGAACTTGAAGGCAATTATTCGCTGGAAGAAATCAACGAACTTGTCAGCACCATGCAGAAGCTGATGCGAGTTCGTGATGTCATCCTCGCCGTGAATAAGGAATACATTCGCTCGGCCGCACAGGCAGACGACTACCGAACAGAGCCAGCGTTCAAGCTGCAGGGTTCTTACCGAAACATGAACCGCATCGCCGAGAAGGTCGTCTCGGTGATGAACGACGACGAGCTGACGGCATTGATCGTCTCGAACTACGAGAATGATGCTCAGACTCTGACGTCCGGCACCGAAGCGAATCTCCTGAAATTCAAAGAGTTGACGGAGCTCATGACGAACGACGAGAAGGAGCGTTGGGAAGATATCAAGCGAACGTTCCGCCAGAACGTGAAGATGCGAGGCATCTCGTCGGACGACAAAACCGGGCAGGTAATCGCTCAACTGGGAACGTTGTCAGACGGTCTGGATTCCATCCGCCGAGCGATGGCAAAGGGTGTTGATCAACTGACGGAGCAACGTGACGAGGAAGTAGTCGCAGAGCCAGTCGTCGAAAACGTAGACGAGTCCGTCGACGTTGATGCGATGGTGGAAGCATTGTCGGGGCAGCTCGACGGACTACAGGCCGGGCTGGCATCGATCAGCCAGTCGCTGGATTCCGGACTGTCAAAATTCGGCGACATCGGCAGTCAGTTTGGCGACCTGACTCAGTTGTTGATGTCCGCCGCTGCGTCGCCAGCAGCAGCCGTCCCGACAGACCCAGCGCCGGCCGTCCCGGCACCGCCAACTCCGGCCACAGACGCGCCCGCCGGTCCGGAAGCGAACGAACCGGCTGATAATCGGATTACCGTTGTCAATCGGCTGCCAAAGGCGTTTACCGGCGTGTTGCGTGAGCAGTTCGACTTGATGCGGGCGTGGCTCGAACCGATCCACCGGGCGACGAGTGCTCAGAGTGCCGACATGCGAAAATTGCAGAAGCAGCTCGAAGATTCTCTGAAAGCTTACGAGCGGCTGATCGGCCGCATCGATAAAGATTCCGATGACTCGCCCCGTCGCGGAAAGCGTCTGTGAATGCGCGGTTGGCATCTCGCCACGTCCCGAGCGACTGAATTTCCGGGTCGCAGAAGGTACGTTATGCATCGCTCGTCCGACTGACCGGTGAGTGATGACGCGAGGTTACCTGCTTAACGGAAATTCAGATCGCATGCTTAAGAAAACTCTGGGACGCACCGGACTTGAAGTCACGCAACTTGGTTACGGAAGTATGGGGTTGCGCGGGCCCGAAGACCTGGGGAGTGCGTGTCGTCAGCGAAGAATCTGCCGACACATTTCTGAATTCGGTGCTCGATGCAGGTATCAACTTTATTGATACGTCGCCGGATTACGGAATCAGCGAAGAGCGAATCGGTCGTTACATCAGCAGCCGCCGAAGCGAATTCTACCTCGCCACCAAATGCGGCTGCGTTTACACCCAGCATGACGACCATTTGGAAATCGACCATGTCTGGGATCGCGACGTTGTCTCCCGCAATCTTGAGACGAGTCTCAAACGGCTGCAAACAGACTGCATCGATATCCTGCAGTTTCACGGCGGCGATGCGGACTCTCTTCAACGCGCCGGTTTGATCGAAACGCTGATGAGTTTTCGTGACCAGGGAATGATCCGCTTCATCGGATCGTCCAGCTCGTTGCCGAATCTGCCAGGCATGATCGATCTGGGAGTGTTCGACACATTTCAGATTCCCTATTCCTGCCTCGCCCCGAAGCATCATGAACTGATCACCAAAGCGGCCGAAACGGGAGCCGGCATTATCATTCGCGGAGGCGTCGCACAGGGCGGCCCGGACGCAGAGATTCAACGAGAAGCTCTCAATGATGTCTGGGCGAAAGCCGGCCTCGACGAAGTCCTGCCCGAAGGGATGTCGCGAGCTGAATTAATTTTGCGTTACACGCTGTCGCATCCGAATTGCCATACGACGATCGTCGGCACGTGTAACGCGGAGCATCTTGCTGAGAATTTCGCATCCTCTGAAGCCGGCCCGCTGCCCGCGGAACTGTACGGTGAGATTTCATCCAGAGTCGCGACTGCGGTTGCTGACTGAGCAACAGGTGCAAGGCCCGCGGTTGGCGCCCAATGCCACCAGAGTTGTGAGCGTAACGCGTAAGCGGCCGGGCTCCACTTGCTGCCCGAAGCCTTACGGCCAGCGGCTCACTCATGAACGTCGACAAGTCTGGGGCCATTGGACTGACATCGTCGGCTCGCCATCGCTGTTGACTTAATTACAAACGTACGTCATCGTCTCGCACAATTACGGATGTACGTGAATAAAAGGAGTCGACACGATGCCGGAACGACCAGCTCTTTCGAAGGGCGAAATGGAAGTGGCTCGAATCCTGTGGGGGCTGAAGAAAGCCACCGTGCGGGAAGTTCACGAAGCCTTGCCTGCTCAACGGCAGATGGACTTCGCGACGGTCCAGACTTATTTACGACGGCTCGCCACAAAAGGGTACGTGAAAGCGGACCTCGATGGTCGCACCCGCGTTTACGCTCCGCGCGTTCGGCCCGCGACAGTCATCCGCGAAACAGTCGGAGACCTCGTCGATCGACTGTTCGGCGGAGAAAACGCTTCCACTGATGCGACATTTGATCGAAGACGGTCAGGTCAGCAGTGAAGAGTTGACGGAACTGCGAAAGTTGATCGACCAGCTTGAGGATCAGTAGGGCTCTTGTCTGTTCGGCGTGTGTGATGCCGGATGGAGATGCTGGTTTCTTTCTAAGGAGACCGAGGAATGGCGACCGAATTCATTCCCGTCGCGATAGCACAATTCTGGCAGGTGACATTGTTGATTCTAGTTGTGGGTGCGTTGAGTCGCTGGCTCAGCCCGAAGCGTCCACACCTCTCTCATCTGTTGTGGCTTGTCGTTCTGATTAAATGCGTGACGCCCCCGCTGTGGGCAAGCCCTGGCGGAGTGTTCTGCTGGCTCCAGCCCGAACAGCAGATCGACACGCCGCTCGTCGAGCACATCGAATGGACTCCCGTCACCTGGGATGCGATGCTCGAAGTCGAAGACACGTCGCTGGTGAATGCCAAAGTGAGCGATGCTCCCTTTGCAGGCGTGTATCTCGACGAAGCGGCCGCAGCCGAATTGACGGCTAATTCGAACGTTGTCGAGTCGGCGTCAGACGAGCCGTCCAGTGACTGGCTTGGCGATGCAGCCTTTGCTGCCTGGTCGGTGATATCGTGCCTCGTTCTTCTTGGCGTAACCATCCGCTGGTTGCGTTTCTGGAGACTGGTTCGAGCGTCCCCTCGGAGAGACTCGCCAGAACTCGACACGATGCTTCAAACGCTTTCGAAGCAACTGGGAGTGCGACGGCGCGTTCGACTGATCGTCACGGAGAGTCTGGTCGGACCGGCTGTCGTGGGCTTCTTCCGAGTGACCGTGCTGATTCCGTCCGTCGTGGCTGACAAGCTGAAGGGCGAATCCGTCGCTCCGATTCTTGCCCACGAACTGCTGCATGTGCGGCGTGGAGATTTGTGGGTCGGATTGCTGCAGACAGTCGCGCAGGCCTTGTGGTGGTTCCACCCGCTGGTGTGGTGGGTCGGCCGAGTGACTTCCCGAGAAGCCGAACAATGCTGCGACGAAGAAGTGCTGGGTGAATTGAAATGCGATCCGGCCAGCTATGCGCGAGCGTTGCTGGACGTGCTGGATTTGAAGAGTCAACTGAAACCTGTTCCCGTCTTTCCCGGCGTCCGGCCGGTAGACGTTACCTCACAAAGATTGGAGAGGATCATGTCGCTGAGACAAGGATGTCGACGCCGAAGTCCGTTGTGGTGCTGGCTGGTGGCAATCGGAGCCGCCGCATTAACGCTGCCCGGAGCCGCTTTCGTGGTCACCGCTCAGGAAGAAGAGCCGACTGAATCGACTACCAACGAAGAACCCAGAGCTCTGCCTGCACCGCCAGCCTACGTCGGACCCGGACCTTTCTCGCCAATGCCGTTGCCGCAGGACACGGAATTGACTGCGTACGCGTTTGGCAAAGGCAACGACACGCCGATAACCGAGGTCTACGACATTACCGAGTTCGCACATCTCCAGAGCGGTACGGAATCCGAGCAGCGGCAACAGTTCGAGCGGCTCATTAGGTCGCGCGAACAGGCTAAAGATGCGCAGATCAACTGGTTCGACAACAAACCCGTAGTGCGAACCACAACCGCCGGACACCGAGCCGTCCGGGAGTGCATCTCTGTGCTTCTGGGAAGCGAAACGACGGCAAAGCAGTTCGACGAATTTCTCAACAACGTTACGACGCGCGAACAGGAAACAGTCGTCGTTGATCTGCAGTTCGTGACGATGAACGACGACGCATATCGCGACCTCGAAGATGCAGTGATCGAACTGGCTGATAATGAACAGGGAATCGATCACTTCCCATTGGTGATGCCTGCTGAAAAATGGGACACGCTGCACGAGGCAATTCCGCATGACAACACATGGCAATTCCTCGCTCCGCAACTTGCAGTCTACAATGGCCGTACAGTCCACATCGAAAGCGTGACTCAGCACCCGCCGGTCTCTGTTCGAACGGGAAGTCCCTACCGCACGCATGGCGGGCTGCTGGGAGCGTCGGACTGGCTTGGCTGGAAAGCACTCGCTCTGCCTGTGGTTCGCGACGACGAATCGTTCTGGCTGGGAATGCGATTCGAAGTGCGATCGCTGGCTGCAGTTGAAGAAGACTCGGCACGATCCGATGAGACGAAGCCGCAGATTCGCCGCCATGAAGTTGCCTTCACGGCAACGCTGCGTGAAGGCCAGGTCGTCGTGCTACCGGGTTTGAATGTCAACTACGGTGGAACTTCTGAAAACAGTGGTTCGACGTTCCTCGCGGCACGAATCCGCAAGCTCAATCCAAGTCATCCCGCGACCGCGCTGCCATCGCCTCAGCCAATGTCCGGGTTAGGCGTGGGCTCGGATGCGGGAGTCGCGGGCGAATTGGTCTTTCAAACGAATCCGACGCAAAACTCCGAACCGGCAGCCGCGCCAAAGATCAGGCCACCATCTCACATTCGGCGTCAGGGCGGGGATGAGACGAGTGCCGCGGCAATTCATTCCGATCAGCTCGTATTCAAGCATGGTGGCTGTCGTCTGCAAGCCGTTCCAAGAGAAGGATCAGAACTGGACGTGGCGATTGATTCCGACGAGCTGACGGTCATGAGTGCACCGTTGACGCTGATGTTGACTCGGACCGGCGGGTTCGGTTTCACACGTCCGATACAGATGCAGGCGGAGCAGTGTCGTATTTCTCAGGGAGATCTTCTGAAGGTCGAACTCAGTGGCAATGTCCTGCTCACAGCTCCCCAGCAATTGATGAGGGCCAAAGCTGACTCATTGTTGATGATCATTCCGGCTACTGGAAATGTTAATGCAGAGGACGGAATTAAGTGTTTGATGAAGAACGTCGCGATGACGATTCAAATGGATCCTGCGAAGGATTCATCGCTGTTGCGGGCAGAAGAAATCAGCATTGTTCTGGACGCAAAAACATTTGAATCCTCAGAGATCGCCGCCAGCAAAGTCGAATCGCTTCGAGTCTCTGATGCGAAGCAAACGGCTGCTGAGCGACATGGCCTTTCGCCTGTATTTTCGGAAGACCGAGAACTCTTGTCACAGTGGGACACGATTCGCCGCCGACGTTCACTTCAGAAGCTGGTGTCACCGAAGTTTGATCGCGTACCGCTTAAAGAAGCGGTTGCATGGTTTCGGACTGCTGGCGACCTGAACATCATCCTCGACGAGTCGGGGATCGAAGAAGAAGGAGTCATCAGCACCACACCGGTTACGATCGAACTGAATGAAGTTGCGATTCATACCGCATTGAGGCTTCTCTTGAAGCCGCTCAATCTGGGGATCACGATTGACGAAGAAAGCAGCGTAATCATTGTGACGAGCAAGGTCCGCATGCAGGGAAAAATGGTGGCCGCGGCTTACCCTGTGGCAGATTTAGTGATTCCAATTCCGAAGTCGGTAGTGGTGAGGTTGTCCGGCGACGGAGCCTATGTATTGCAGCCGGACTCTGGGCCTCGCTCAGGTGAGGTGACGCTGCTTTCCGGAGCCGCTTACGAGAATTCTCAACTTGATATGGATTCGATTAGCGAGCTGATCACAACGGTTGTCGAACCTGACTCCTGGCGGGAAGTTGGCGGACTGGGAACGCTTCGGGCCAATGAGAAAACGTTAAGCCTGGTGATTCGGCAGACGCAGGACGTGCATCGAGAGGTCAGCGGTTTGCTCGATCAGTTGCGACGCCTGCAGGATATTCAAGTCTCGTTACAGATGCAGACGCTGGAGCTTCCAGCGGCATTCTTCGACGACAGGGACGATGGGCTGGCATTTAAGCCACTTCCCGAATCGAAGTCGCATCGCTACGTGCGACTGTCACGTGCTCAGGCCGACGAACTTCGAAGCGCCGGGAAGTCCGGCCAGTTTCCGAAGGTAACGTTGTTCAACGGCCAGTTCTGCGAATTACGCATGGATGAGCAGGATGAAACGAAGCAGAACTGGCACGTGCAGCCGGTGGTGTCCGGCGATCGTCGGTCCGTTCGGCTCGGAGTGGGAATTGACAACAGGCGAAGCGGAAATTCCGATGATGCTGTGCCGACTTCAGTAACCACGGTTTCAGATGGCGACGCGATTCTGGTCGAAGTGAATGAATCGACGGATAAAGAAGCTCCGTTCGTGGGCGAACCAATTCCTGGCCAGCCGCGTGCATTTCGGCAAGTTTCTCAGCCTCGACGCTTCGTGCTTATCCAACCCAAAGTTGTGATTGTCGAGGAAGAAGAACTGCTGGGCATTGATGTCGGAAAATAACACCCAAAGGCATGCTGTTCAGAATCTCGACGCTTCGAGCACCGCTGTCTATTGAAGGCCGACTTCGGCGTTCTGCAGCGGTGCTTCGCGCTCAGCTTGTGCCATGTCGAACCAGCAACGCAGGAGTGAGAGGCAATTTTGAAGGCTTCTCGCTTGTCGACAGAATTGTTGCTAGAACTGTTGATCATGATTTTGGTTGCCATCTCGTCGACCGAGTCTCTGTCCCGTCCGATTTGCAAAGGTGAGGCACCATGTCGACAGATTCAGCATCAGCCGTGGTCAACGAGCCAAGTGACAAGCCACCTCGAAATCCCATTGAGCGGGTGATCGTCTGGGGCTTGATTGGCGGGTTGCTTGTCGCCGTAGGAATCGAAGCTCGGGCACAGCGAGGCTACGCCATGTCGCTGGACGCAGTGCAGGCAGCGTTTGCTGATAACGAAGAAGTGCAGATTGAGCTCGCAGATGCTCGAAAATTGATGACGCTTTCGCCAGCAGAGGTGAAAGATGCAGATACCAGTGGGCTTATGGACTACTACCGGTTTTCGTGGTTCAGCCTGTTCAAGTCGGGTGAGTACGAGATCACACTCAGAGTATCGAAAGATGGTTCCGAGGTGATCAGCTTTGCAACGCCAGCGGCTCCGGAGCCTGCTTTGACTCTGACCGTCCCTGATCTATCTGACGATGAAATATCTGAGATGGAAGACTACTCAGATGGAGACTATCCCGGCGGCGGATTTTCGGACGGTGGCGAGAACTGGTCCGGCGGAGGAGGATTTCAACCACCACCCAATCCGTTGGTTTCACATTTGGACGCTGACAGCGATGGAGAAATTTCGGCGGAAGAAATCGAAGGTGTGGTCGCCGTTCTGGAATCTCTCGACAGCAACGGTGACGGACAACTCACGCCAGAAGAATTCGATCCTGACGGTTCAGGCCGACGCGGCGGTGGCTTCGAACCTGGCAGCTTTGGTTCCGGCGGAGCAGGTGGAAACGAATCAGACAACGGACGCCCGCGGCGACCGGAAATCGAAGAATAAGTCGAATGGTGCCGAATCAGCTCGGAGAGTTCACCCGCTGCCACTTCATGACTTTGACGATTTGCTTTGCCACCGCCTCAGCAACTGGCGGGACGACCGCATTGCCATACTGCTTGTAGGCTCGCGTGTCTGAGACCACCTGATTCTCTGCATACTCCGGCGGGAAGCCCATCAGCCGCGCGGCTTCCAGAGGCATCAGGCGTCGAGGACCTTTTCGTTTTTGAGGGATCAGGATCTCGGCACCGTCTTTGTAGTAGCGGGCGCTGAGCGTTCGACTGATCCCGTCGAGGTCGGTCATGCCGAACCCGAATCCGTTGCCTTTGGCTGCATGCTTCTTCTTGTATTCCTGCAGGTAGTTCCACAGTTTGTCGCTAAGCGTGTACTTCGCTGGAACGCTCTTTGTCGGTTCGAGAATGTCTCGAAATTTTGGCCGTGCGCCGTCCGGTGGATCTGGAAATTCGAATGGCGGGTTATCTCCGTAAATATCGCGGCGGAAGCCAACGATAAAAATTCGTTCGCGGTGCTGCGGCACGTAGTCGGCAGCGTCGATCGTCTGATCAAAGACCGCGTAACCGAGATCTGACAAACGCCCTCGAATCGTTCGCCAGGTGTCGCCTTTGTTATGCGATCTCAGATTCTTGACGTTTTCGAGCAACAGGATTTCCGGCTGTTTTCTGTCGATGATTTCCGCCAATTGGAAAAACAGTGTCCCTTGAGCTTTGTCCTTGAATCCGTGGTCCCGCCCCAAGCTTTTCTTTTTGGAGACTCCGGCGATCGAAAACGGCTGACACGGAAAACCGGCAGCCAGCAGATGATGTTCAGGAACGCCCTCTCCCGAAACAAAATCCTGAATGTCACCGGCAGGTTCTTCGCCGAACCATGCCCGGTAGGTCTTTTGAGCGTAGGAATCGATCTCGCTCGAGAATACGCAATGGCCGCCTGCTCTCTGCAAACCAATTCGCAGGCCACCGATTCCGGCAAACAGATCAATAAATCGGAACGGCATTTCGCCATTGAACTGTGAGGCCGCCGGAGGCTCGTCCGGCTTATCAAATAGTGAAGGGCCTTTCGATCGATCCATCGCCTCTTCAATCAGAGAAACGATGAACGCTTTCTGTGACAACCCCGTGCGTTTCGACGCTCGCTGAACCCAGCTGTGGATCGGCTGTGGAACTCGGATATTCAACTGAGCTGGATCGTCGGCCATGTGCATCTCCACTTTGGGCAGGTTGCGAGGATGCTAGCAACCTGTCCCAGCGGAACAAGGCGTCGAATTGGATTTCGCCTGCCGTCAGCTGGCCGGGCCAGCGAGTGCGACTGCTGCTGGCTGGACTCGAGGAAGAGTGTTTGGATCCTTGCGGGATTCTCCCTGCTTGATCAGCCAGCGAATCATCAGAAAGGCGGCTCCGGCGCAGGTCATCAGCGTCAGGAAGTTGTACCGCAGCGTGTCATTCGGGCAGGACACGAACCACGAGATCAGGTCGTTATCGATCCAGTCGGGTTTCGATTCGGTGAGCGACGCACTTGCTTGCCCATGGAAGACGGCGAGGCTGTTGAAACAGAGGTGGAAGGCGACACCGGGCCACAGGCTGTTGCTTCGGACTGCGATTAAGCCGAGGACCATTCCCAGCAGCGACGCGTTGAAGACTTGCTGAGGGACCATGTGGATCAGGCCGAACGTGATGCTCGATAGAATGATCGCGATGCCCGTCCGGCCGCCGCTTCCGAAGCCGGACAGAATGAATCCTCGGAACGCGACTTCTTCGCACAGTGCGGGAGTTAACGCGAAGACTCCGATGATGACGTACAGTGGAAGGCTATCGTCTGACATCGCGGCGAAGGCAGCCTTTGCACTGTCGGGCAGTTGCGGGAAGAAACTCTGCAGACTGGCCAGCAGTTCGATTGCTAATGGATGGAGAACGAACGGCAGCGCGATCGCTACGGCCAACATCCGGCTGCTCGGCAGTTTCAGTCGTAATGTTTTGCGGGCGCTCGACGTCAGAAGCAGAGCCATAAAGATCGCGGGGGCGGCGATCAGAGCCATTTGCTGAACGACTGCCAGTTCCATCATTTTTCGGCCGACGTCTTCCGCAGCGACTCCGACCATTGATCCCGTCAGGAGTTTGATCGTCAGGAACTGCAGAAACATCATCAGCATGAAGCAGCCGGCAGCCATGGCAAATGTTGGCACTGGTTCTTTGTCGCGAAGCAGTTGCCGTAACCAGAGCTTCAGATCGAACTGCTCGGCTTCACGGAACAGGACGTCTTCGCTCTTGAATTGTTCAACGGCCCACCACAACGCGATCAGGCTGTAGCCGATGCTCGACATCAGGACCGGCAGCGCGAAGACAAGCACTTCCGTATTGCCAGGATTCATCAGCAATGCCTTGAGCAAAAGCGCGGGACCGACAATTGGCATCGCACAATAAAACAACGATGCGCCACCGGTAGCGGTCAGCTCGATCGATGGCGACATCGAGAACATCGTCATGCCCATCGTGATCATGAACAGCGGCGTCAGGTAGTACTGCCCTTCTTTGTTGCTGCGAGCAAACGTGGCCAGCGACAGACACAACGCGCTGAAAAATGCCGCCAACGGAATCAGCAAAATCACCAACCAGAACAGGGCCAGTGGCGTTGGCAGCGGGACGGCTCCCATTCCGGCTCCAGCGACTCCAGCGGTCATCGAGACGATGTACTTTCCTGTAAAGCCCATGCTGATCAGATTGAGCATCGTCGTCGCCATGCTGAACAGCAGGACGGTCAGAAACTTTCCAACGACGATCTCAGAACGAGTCGCCGGGCAGATCAGCAGGGTTTCCATCGTGCCGCGTTCTTTTTCGCCGGCAGCCACATCGATGGCCGGATAGAACGCTCCCGTCAGAGCCATGATGATCAGCAGTGCGGGGAAGATTTTCCCCCACATGCTGGCAGCAATTTCGTCTTCGTTGGCAACATCAATTGAAAGCAGGCTGACAGGATCGGGAACCGTTTCCGGAAGCTGAGCCAGTTCGAGTCGATCTTTCAGCAGTTGCCGTTCCCACTTGTCGAGAGCTTCTCGAACCCTACGGTAGGCGACGTCAGATTTTTCGTCGGCGCGGTTGCGGACCAGGATCGGTCGCAGCAGCGGCAGAGTCATCAGCTCGTCGTTGTCGCCGTCGCGATTGGCGAGTAACTCGTTGACTGTTTGGAGGTTTTCGCCGAAGCCATTCGGGACGATCATCAGGACTTGCAGCTTGCTGTTTGCAAACTGCTCGCCGATCGTTTTCTTCAGATCCAGATATTCGTCGATCAGCTCTTGGTAGTTCTCCGGTTGATCGGGAGTTTCTCCGCTTTGGATCGCGTTTCGTAATTTCGCAGACTGGACTCCAGGAAGTTCGTCGGCGAGGTCAGCGTTCCACGGAGCGAGTTGCGTAACAAGTTTATTTCGCTGCTCAATCAGTTCTCGAATTCGAGCGGCGTCTGCGAGCAACTGTTTCTGCTCGTCGGCGGTGACGTTTGGTAGTCTGGTTTCATCGTCGGCAGCGTCGGTAAGGACTCGCAGCTTCGAAGACGTTTCCGCATTGCGGAACCAGCGAGTCGGGAACGCTCCCTCTTCAACGAGCGGCGGATCAGGCAGTTCGCCCGCGTTGAGAATGACGACCTGCCGAGGTTGCTCGGTAAAGTACATCGTCATCTGCAGCATGCCGATCCCGAGGCCGGGGTACAGCATGATGGGCAGAACGAGAACCATGAACAGCGTCCGGCGATCGCGCAATTGATCCCGCACCTCTCGGTGAAGAATCAGCCAGACGTTTTTCCAGGTAACTTCCATAATTTCGGGCTCCAGTCAGGAAGATCGTTCCTGCCAGTGTCCAGGTTGTAAGTTTGAATTGAATTAAGACTTCGCCAATCAGACGGCAACAGCGGCTTCGTCGTGACGATCGATCAGGGCGAAGAACAGGTCTTCCATCGAGTCCGATCCGTGTTGTTCGCAGAGTTCCTGTCGAGTGCCCATCGCCAGGATCTGGCCTTTATGAATCACTGCGACGCGGTCACAAAGTCGTTCGACTTCGGACATGATGTGTGTTGAGTAGATGATCGACTTACCGGCGTCGCGAAGCTGAGCGACCGCTTCGATCACGTTTCTTGCGACCAGAACATCCAGCCCGGATGTCGGTTCGTCGAAAATCAGAACGGGTGGGTCGTGGACGATCGTGCGGGCGATGGAAACTTTCTGAGTCATGCCCGTCGACATTTTTGAGCCGAGCATGTCTTTGAACTCGTGCATCCGCAGCATGGTAAAAACTTCATCCATGCGGTGAGCGAGTTTGTCGCCGGTCAGTCCGTAGAGCTTGCCAAAATATTCGACCATTTCCCACGCGGTCATGCGATCGTAAATGCCCGTATTGTTCGACATGAATCCGATGCGCGATCGAACCTGCTCCGGGTAGTTGGCGACATCGTATCCGGAGATGATTGTGCGGCCGCTCGTAGGTCGAAGCACGGTGCTCAGGATTCGCAAACACGTCGTCTTACCGGCGCCGTTCGGGCCTAGCAGCCCGAAGACTTCGCCCGGCTTTACTTCAAAGCTCACGCCGCCCAACGCCGAAACGATTCCGCGCTTCGGATCGGAAAAGCATTTTGTCAGCTCGCTGACCTCAATCATCGTGATGCTCGATTGTCAGGTGTTACGGTCTCGATGAATCCCCGCGAGATGCGAGGTGAAAGGGGTACACCTCGCGCGCCGCGGGGTTCCCTGCCGAGACTTTACACTCAGGACAATGGCAATTGGATGTGCGAATTTGCTCGCTGGGCGAGTTCGCTCAGTTCAGAACGGGCAGCGCCACCGAAGCGGCAGGGCTCGGAGTTTCTCCCTGGCCGAACTCGTCTGCCTCGTCGATGTAATCGTAAAAGACGTTTCTTTGGCGCGGGATGTAGCCGGCTTCGCGGATGCACTTTCGCAACGTTTCGACTGACAGGTGATACACAGTTCCAGCCTGCGAGACGACGTTCTCTTCGATCATCAGACTGCCCATGTCGTTGGCCCCGAACGACAGCGCGATCTGACCAATCTTCTCACCCTGCGTGACCCACGATGACTGAATATTCGGAATGTTGTCCAGGTAGAGACGCCCGATAGCCTGCGTCTTGAGGTACTCGAACGCGCCGGCTTCGGACAACTTCGACATATCGACACCGTCTTTGCGGTTGTCGTACCACGGAGCTTCGTGCGGCGGCTGATGCGTCCAGCAGATGAACGCCGTGAATCCACCGGTTTCGTCCTGCAGACTTCGCAGCCGGTCGAGATGTTCGATGCGTTCTTCCAGCGTTTCCACATGGCCGAACATCATCGTGCTGGTCGACTTGCCACCGATTTTGTGCCACACGCGGTTCACTTCGAGCCAGCCGTCGGTGAGGACTTTTCCGCGAGTGATCAGTTTGCGGACTCGGTCGACAAGGATCTCACCGCCGCCGCCTGGCACGCTGCCCAGTCCGGCATCTTTCAAACGCTGCAGCACGGTTTCCAAAGGCAGTTTGCTGAGCTTATGAAAGTGGTGCAGTTCGGGTGGGCTGAAACCGTGGATGTTGACTTGCGGAAAGGCCGACTTCAGTCCGCTGAGCATTTCCTCGTACCACTCCAGCGGCAGCTTCGGATGCAATCCGCCTTGCATGAGGATTTGGTCGCCGCCCAGGTCGACGGTTTCCTGCACCTTCTGATGCAACGCTTCCTGCGTGAGCACGTAAACTTCTTCGTGCCCGACCGGTCGATAGAACGCGCAGAAGTCGCACACCGCCGCGCACGCGTTCGTGTAGTTGATGTTTCGATCGATGTTGTAAGTTCTGTACGGCTCGGGATGCAGCCGCCGAGTGACCGCATCGGCCGCTTTGCCAATCGCAATCAGGTCGTGCGACTGCAGCAGGGCGAGTCCGTCTTCAGGCGTCAAACGTTCGCCAGCGACGGCCTTATCGAGGATGTGCTTAATTCCGGAAGACAAGGTCCACTCCTTCAGGAGCCAGTCCCGCCTGCACAGCCAGTTGCTGAAACAGTTTGAGGCCGCTTCGTTCGGCCGATGTCAGGCGGAAGAAAAGATTGTCAGTTAAGTATCGTTCGGCGTTTTCCGCCGGGATGTTCAGCTTGGCCGCTTCTCGCTGAGCGATCTCAGAAATCCGAGCGACGCCGCGGTCGCGCGATTCGCTCAACATCTGTTCGACATGTGACGAAGCAACTCCACGACGAGCAACCCACATCGCGAACACGAAAGGCAGGCCCGTCCAGGCAAGCCACTCTTCGCCGAGATCCCACACGGTGTGAAATTCTTCCGTCGGAGCGTGCATCGCTCGATCGCCGATCACCAAAACGGCGTCGGCGTCGGTATGCTGCACCGACATCTCAATCGGCAGTGGCTTGCGAGCGGGGTCAACGCCGTACCGCTCAAGAAGCATGATTCGAGCGAGCGTCGCGCTGGTCCGCGAGCCTTCGTCGAGGGCGAGGGTCTGAATCGCGCCGGGATCGACGCGGCTGTAAAGCTTGACGCTGAGCACCGGTCCGCGAGTCGCCACGCAGGCGTCGGAGATTATTTCGTAATCCGACCCACGCATGTACTCGACCGACGGAATCAGCGCGACGTCCAAATCTCCCGCGGCCAGTTGATCGGCAAGGCGACTTGGGTAATCGAGGCTGACGTTCGCTTCGGGAAGCAGGCCCGGCAGGTCCTCGATCAGCGGTTTGGAATTCAGATAGCTGACCGCTCCGACCCGAACGGTCGCGCCGGGCGACGACGAATTCGCCGCCGATTCGTCGGTTACGTGCGGTGAATTTGGGCGTTCAGACACGGATATTTTGGATTCTGTTGCCAGAAGCTGTTGATTCATTGGATGCCTCGAGTCATCGAATTTGACGATTATAGGACCGCAGCCCGCACTCGCAATCGGCCTCGGGGCTGCAGCCAGAACCCGCCTGTATCGCTGCCCCCATCGCGACGGTAAGTTCGTGCCGACGTCAGGAGAATTCCACTTGCCGGGACGATAGGATTCGCGGCCCGGTGCCGAACCAACCGCACCGAAATCCCAGCATTAACACAACATTTGAGCCCGCGACCGCTGATTTCGAAAGCTTTAAATAAGATGTCTGAGCCTGCACTGCGTCTGTCGATTCTTGGTCTGGGAACTGTTGCGTCCGGAGTCGTTCGAATTCTGACCGGTCCCGATTCGCCGGTAAGTCGCCGAGCTGGCCGCACTTTCGACATCCGGCACGTCGCCGTCCGAGACGCATCGAAGTCTCGCGATGTGGAGATTCCAGCCGACCGAATCACCACTGACTGGAACGCTGCCGTTTCCGATCCGGAAGTCGACGTCGTCCTGGAGCTGATGGGCGGGACAACGACCGCTCGTGAAGCCGTGCTGGCTGCGATCGCCGCGGGCAAGCACGTCGTCACTGCTAACAAAGCCTTGCTTGCCGAACACGGCGACGAAGTTTTCGCCGTAGCTCGTGAAGCGGGAGTTTGCGTCGCCTACGAAGCCGCCGTCGCTGGCGGAATTCCCATCATCGCGACGATGGGCTGTTCGATGACCGGCAACCGAGTTGTCTCGATCGAAGCCATCCTCAACGGTACGAGCAATTTCATCCTGACCGGAATGCTCGGCGAGCAACGGCAGTACGAAGACGTCCTCGCCGAAGCTCAGGATCTGGGTTACGCCGAGGCCGACCCTGCAATGGATGTCGACGGAACAGACGCCGCGCAGAAACTGATCCTGCTGACACAACTCGCTCTGGGTAAGAAAGTCGAGCTGAACGAATTTCCCCGGCAGGGCATCGACACGCTCGAACTGGCTGACATGCTCTACGCCGAAGAACTCGGCTACCGAGTCAAACTGCTCGGCGTCACGCGCGTCGTCGGCGACCAACTGGAAATGCACGTCGAACCGACTCTGCTTCGTCTCGAACGAGCAATCGCCCAAACGGACGGAGCATTGAACATCGTCGAATTGCACGGCGACGCCGTCGGACCGCTCGTCCTGTCCGGAGCCGGCGCGGGTCAAATGCCGACGGCATCCGCCGTTGTCGCCGACCTCGTCGAGGTGGCGATCGGTCGAGCTCAGCACACGTTCCCACAACTCAATCTCTGGCAGGATGATTCGGGCCTGTCGGTCATGCCGGCCGACCAGATCCAAAGACGTTACTTCCTCCGCTTCAACGTCGAAGACAAACCGCGAGTCATCGCGGACGTCGCCGACATCCTCGGCCGAAACGAAATCAGCCTGGCGTCAATCATCCAGCACGAAGCTCCCGAGGTGGAAGATGCCGAAAACGGCGGAACTCCAATCGTCCCGCTGGTCATCATGACCCATCGCACAACCGAAGGCCGCATCCGCGCCGCCGAATCCGCCCTGGCCGAACTCTCAACAGTTCGCGCTCCGCACATTCGAATGCCTGTCGCGGATTAGCGAAAAATTCCGAACCGACAATCTCTTCGACGTTCACAGCGAATGTGGCACGACGATTGTTGAGCCGCACTCTTTGCACTTGAGCTTGCGGCCGGCTTGTTCCTCACGGATTCGGTAGCGCTTATCGCAACCTTCGCATTGAACGAACGAGCCAGCGACTTCGGTGCTGTTCAGTTCGGCGAGAAGTGCTGCCGGAGTTTCGTGACGATCGCGTGGCGACTTCGATAGAAGCTGCTGAATAACTCCGACCGATGTCCGATTGAGGCCGACGTCAAGAAGTCTGCTCCAATCAGGTTTGACCGACTGGTGAGAAATTAATTTGGTCGTTGCATCGGCCACTGGGAATACTGGCTGTCCGGTCGTCAGTTCGAACCAGATGCAGCCCAGCGAGTAGAGGTCACTTCGAATGTCCGTTGTGTCACCTGCTTCGACGACTTCCGGTGCCACATAGTCGGCGAATGATCTGCAACTTTCCGGCGCCTTCGACTCAGTGATTCGTCGCGCGACCGGAGCGCCGAATGCAAGGTCAACCAGTCGCGACATTCCGATTCGATAAATCACGTTGGACGGTTTTAAGTTTCCGTGGCAAAGTCGCAACTCGTGAAGCGTCGTGAGTTGCCGGGCGATCTGCTGGACAATTTCCAACGCTCGCTGAGCGGGGATCGCTCCGTTCTTCTCGATCAACTGTTCGACGCTCATGCCCAAAACGTATTCGCGAGCGGTGTACCACTGCGGGCCGTTCTGTTCGGCAACCATGTACGATGCAATACCGCCCGGCTGAGCTTCGCACAGGCATTTACCCTGATTCAAAAACTGCTCAGTCAACGATGTTGTGTTTACCAGGCATGGCTCAAGAACTCGCAGTGCTGCCTGCAAGCGGGACGTGCGTTTGGATGCTCCGTATAAAACTCCGAGTGAGCCGTTTCCGAGCGGCTTGCTTAACGCGAAGTCGCCGAAGTTCTCGCCGACCATGCTGTCGGCTTCGCTCTGCTCGTGAAACTGGAACGTCGTTAACCCGATGCGAAACTGGTCGCCCGGTTTCAACTTAAACTTCTGCAGAGCTTTACCGTTAAAGTGGACGCCGTTCTGGGCGGTGGCGAGTTTCTTAACGACAACCTTGCCGCTCTTAATCACCAGCTCGACGTGCTCGCGAGAGATCTGGGTATCCCACGGGACTGCGAAACCGTCTTCAGGTTTACGCCCGACTCGGATCACGTCGCCGTTGTCGACTTTCTGACGTCGCTGTTTTCTGTGGTCGCGCGAAATTGCTACCAGTTCAAACACTCTTGGCCCTTTCGACATGTCGCCGGTCTTTGGCGGGAATGCCTATGGTGTGTGAGGTGCCCAACTTATTCGTTTATTGCGGCCGCCCGCAAACGAACAGGGCTTTCACTCAGACGCCAAGTTGAAAGCGGACACGTACAGACAAACGTGGCAACTCAGGCGACCCGATACTGACGGGTTTCCGAACGTCTGGTCGATGGTCGCGCACCACGATTAGTGTCAGGCGAGCATTTCCTGGACAACACCGTTGTTCTCAGGAACGAGCGGCACCGGGCGATTGCCGCGGTCATGCAACAGCGTGTGAGGTTGAATTCCCAACAAGTGGTACATCGTCGCTAGGGCGTCTTTCGGCGACACGGGCCTCGACAGCACTTCTCCTGCGTGCCGGTCCGTTGCTCCGATGACGTTGCCTTTTGCGATACCGCCTCCGGCAAAGATCGCTGAATACGCTTTCGACCAATGGTCACGCCCGCCGCCGACGGCTTTGTTGATCTTCGGAGTGCGGCCGTGTTCGCTCAGACAAACAACCAGCGTGTCGTCGAGCATGCCTCGCTGTTCAAGATCGAGGATCAAGCCGGAGTAAGCCTGATCAAAACTCGGCATCAACTGATCTTTCATGCGCGGGTAATGCTTGAAGTGAGTGTCCCAGGCATCGCCCGCCAGGCCGTACTCATCCCAGAAAACCGTCGCCAGCCGAGTGCCGGATTCAACGAGTCGTCGAGCAGCCAGGCAGCCCTGTCCGAACAGCGTCATCCCATATCGATCGCGCGTCGCGGCTGATTCCTGCCGAGTGTCCAGCGCTTGAGACACGCTCGGCGAGCTGACCAGCGAAAACGCCTGCTGCTGAAACTTGTCGAGCGACGCACCAACCTCGGTCTGATCAAAGTGCCGCCGCGAATCGTCGAACTGTTCAAGCAGACTCTTGCGACGATCAAGCCGGTCCATCGTGACGCCGGGCAACGGTTTGGTTGATGAAATTTGAAAATGGGTGTCGCGCGAGCAGCCGAGGTACGGCTCCGGGCCGCTGTACGAGAAGCCGCCACCTCGGTCCTTTTCGATATGGACTGTGCCCTTGCCATTGAACTCGGTCCATGTCGGATTGAAACCGGAACCGAGGAACGCTCCGTACGGACCCGATCGAAACGGTTGGTCGGTTCGCTGGCTGCTGAAGTGAAACGGCAGCGCGACATTCTGAACGAACTCGCTGGCTGAACCTCGACGCTGACGATCGACGTACTCGACGACCGAACCGAACCACGGATGATGACGCGGGTCGTGCGGCGCCAGTTCCATCGCGACATCAATCGTCGGAATCCCGGTCATGGCATAAGCCACACCGTGAATCGGGTACGGATGCGTCATGGATCGAACGACCGTTGTCCGGTCCATGATCTTCGACGTCTCCGGCAGCAGCTCGCAAACATCGAGCCCCGGCACCGACGAAGCGATCGGCTCCATCGTTCCGCGGATTTCCACCGGTGCTTCCGGCTTCATATCGAAAGTTTCAAGCTGACTCGGCGATCCGTACAGAAAGAGTAGAATGCAGCGTTTCGCTTTCCCAAACGAGCCATCAACGGCTTCGGTGGCTGCGTGAGACTCCGCGGCCAGCAGATCCGACAACCCAAGCCCGGCGACACCCAGACTTCCCGCCTGCAGAAAGTCTCGACGACCAAAGCCGTTACAGAGTTTGCGGTTTGAACCAAGAACGCGAAGCATGTGATGCACCGTTAAGGACGACAGAGCAGCCAGGAACGTCGAGCAGTCAGCCTACCTTCTGATCGGAGCTGAGCAAAGCCGTTCATCACCTCAAATCAAATCTGGAATCGGCTGCCGGTTTTCGTCGACAAGGTATCTCGGGCGGCCGTTGAAGTCTGGAATTTTGATCGCGTTGACGTCGATGCCGAGCGTTCGGTACAGCGTCGCGAAGACTTCCTGAACATGGATCGGGCGCGAGATGGGGACGCCTCCCGTGCGATCGGTCTCTCCGAGAATCTGCCCGCTGGCAAGTCCGCCTCCGGCCAGCAGAACAGATTGGGTCGACGGCCAGTGATCGCGACCGCCTTTCGCATTGATGCGAGGTGTCCGGCCAAATTCTCCCCACACGACGACCGAGGTTGTTTCGAGCAGGCCTTTTTCGTCGAGGTCCTGCAGAAACGTCGCCAGTGCGTGATCGAAAACCGGCAGATACTTTCGTGACAACTGTTCGATTGGGCCTTCACGATTCGAGTGCCAGTCCCACGCTCCGAAGGCGACCGTTACGCAACGCACTCCAGCTTCGACGAGACGTCGAGCCATCAGCAGATGCTCGGGACTCTGCGGCGCTCCGCCGAAGCTAGGGTCCGTCTTTTGAGCTTTGCCGTAACGCTCTCGAGTTTTCGGGTCTTCAGATTCAAGGTCCAGCGCTTCGGCAAGACGGCTTGAGCCAAGCAACCCGAACGCTTGTTTCTGAAAACTGTCGAGGCCGCTCTCTGACGCTTGTTGCTCGACTTTTGCAAGCGAGCTGAGCAGAGTCTTGCGGTCTCCCAGCCTGTCCAGATTGATTCCGTTCAACACCAGATCCGACTTCACATCGCCGGCCAGTGTGAACGGGACGTGAGCCTGGCCCGTGAAACCCGGCCACGAACTCTTTCCGGACGGGTCGTGCATCCCCTGATTGTTGTACGGCCGGTAGCTCATCTTTGGCGCGGCGTCGACGTAAGGAATCATTCCGGACGAGCCCGGACCAAGAATGTGCGACACGCACGAACCAAGCGTTGGCCAGCCCCCGGACGGTTCCACGTCCTCGCTGCGCCCGGCTGCCCGACCGGTGTAACACTGAAACGATTCGTGTCGATTTTTCATTCCGACCAGCGTGCGGACAATCGAAAAACGATCGGCCATCTGCGACAGATTCGGAAGCAGCTCGCAGAACTGAACGCCAGGCAGAGCAGTGCTGATCGGTGAAAACGATCCACGAATCTCGACAGGAGCGTTCGGCTTTGGATCGAACGTCTCATGCTGAGTTGGTCCTCCGGGCAAATAAATCATCACGACGGAATGATCACGTGCGGAGGAGCTCGCCGATTCTGCTCGCAGGAGTTCAGGGAGTGACAAGCCGCCGAGCGCCAGACTTCCGGCCGATAGAAAATTTCGGCGCGAAAGCCCATCGCAGAACGATGTTCTGGTTTCACCGAAAATCGACAACACGCTGTCCGTCCTCCGTCTTCAGAAATGAAATGCTCCGATGGGAGATGGCAACTTCATGCGGTTGAGCATGCGCCGCCGACTCGATCATTCGAATTTCAGCGTGATTACTTCTAATTGGTGAGTCAATTCCAAACTGATTCGCCGCGAACGTCCCACACTACTTAGTACTGTGAAGCTGCGTCTTCTGACAGGTGTCACGCTACGTCTGAACTGCATTCACAAGTTCTTCCATTCGTTCAGAAGTTTTTGCGGCTTCGCGAGGCATTTCCAGGCGTTCTGCTTCGAGAAGGCTGGCTTTGTAGAAACGCACAGCTTTTTCCTGGCGGCCCTGAAGCAATGCAACCTCTCCAGCTTCTCGCAAAGCGTGAGGACGTTCGATGGGATAGCTCCACGCCATGAACCGGGCTGCTCTGACTGCTTGCTTTGTCAAATTGAGGAGCTTTCGATCCAACGCTCCATCCGCAGATTGACGTGCGAGGAGCATTCGCAAGATGGTTGCTCGCCATGAATAAATTAAGGCGACGTACACACTTCGAATGGTGTTTTTACGGATGACGATGATGGCTTCATCGAGCCTGGACAATGCGGCTTCTAGGGCATCCGCATAGAACAGTCGAACGGCTTCTGCCAACAATACCTGAGCTGTTACCTGAGCGTCGACTCGTTCGCGACTCAGCTCCGCCTGAATGATTTCTGCTGGAACGTCGCCCTTCGAAGCGATGATCCAACAGTGAAGCGAGATTCCACTGGCCTGATCATCACCGGCTTCGATGCCGGATCGATAGACCTGTCTCGAATACTCGATGGCAAGTTCCGGATTACCCATCCGGTAATGCACGAGTCCGAGCTGGTAGCGGACCGTGTTGGCTTCCCAGAGATCGCCGGTTTGCTCAAAAATATCGACAGCTTGCTGCAGACTTGACCTCGACTCTCGCAGTTTTCCAGCCGAATGCTGAGTCAGTCCCAGAAAATGCAACGACTGTGCCATGCCCCATCGATGACCGTGTGCGCGACGGATTTTCAGCGATTTCTCGCCGTAACTGATCCCGCGTTTATGCAACGGAACCATGCTCAGAGCTGGTGCGTGTTCTGACCACGCCTGAGCGAGTTCGAGCGACGGCAGATAAATTTCTGCACGGTTCATTTCGGCAAGGTGTGCCCAGAGTGTTGGGGCGACTCCACGAGCGAACCAGTTGAGATACGCCAGGCGACTCATCAGACCGATACGGACCCGCTCCATACCGATTGGAATTTCATTTCGACGATGAACGAAAAAACTCGGCAATAATGTATGCAGAAGTTGCACCCACCCTTCCCAGGCGACTCCCGCGGTATACCCAACCAGAGTGCGAGGCACCCATTGTCCCATGTTGCGAAGAGCGGTTTCGAGAATCTCGGCGGCTTCCTGCAACCTTCCGCGTTTGAAGGCCAACTCGCCAAGTTTGCGATCCGTTTTCGCTCTCACAATGTCATCGGCAGCGACTTCATGAGCTTTCGTAAGGCGATGTTCTGCCTCCTCATACTTTCCTCGCAGCATCAGCACATCGCCGAGTCCATTGGCAATTCGAAATTGAATATGCGGAGGAGCGTCGTCGGAGGCTTTTTCAGCGACGCGAAACTGCTGCTCAGCGACTTCCAGAGCATCCTGGCGACGGGCCTGTTCGGCTGCGATGAGTGCGTATGGCAACGCCTGGTCGTTCTGGCCTCCGGCTGAGAAGTGTCGAGCCAGGTCGAAAACGCAATTCCATTGTTCCGTCGATAGTTCAACAAGCTCGTCGGTAATCGGCGTTGTTGATTTCAACCATTGGTCGCGATCTTCGGCAGAAATCCCGCTGGCGTCATCAATGACCTTTGCTATGCTCAGATGATGTTTCTGAGCGGTTGCTTCGTCGACTCGGGCGGAGACCGATTCGCGAATTCGATCGTGGTACGACTCGACGATCGTACCGAGCGTCTCATCAGTCGTTGTGCGGACGAAACTGGCAGTTCTCAGTTGAGCAAGAAGACTCTGGCCTCGTTCGACTTCGTTGAGCACGCGGTATGCTTCCGCTGCTGGAATCGGTCGCGCGACAACGGCAACAAGTTCAAGAAATCGCCGAGTTTCTTCTGGCAGTCGACACGCTCGCGCCCAGATGACGTCGTCAAGTTCCAGGGAACCGTTGGCGATCTCGGGGTCGTCCTGGACGCCCTGCGTGAGTTCCCAGACAAAGAACGGCCAGCCGCCTGATTCGCTGGCAATTCGTGTTGCCATTTCACGAGCATCGTTGTCCTCGCGTCCCAACAGTTTCAAAGCAAGCGATATTGAATCCTGCTCGGTGAGCGCTTCGACAGAGATGTCAACTCGGGACGGTTTGATCTCGCCGGACGAATACCCACTTTCCAGTTCAATCAAACAGGGACTCATTCCGATCGCTTCCGTCCGGTAAGAGCCGAGCAGAAGAAGTTGCGGCGAGCTCGGAGGACGCAACAGATCGACCAGCAAGTCAGCGCTGTCTTCGTCGCCCCATTGCAGGTCATCGATGTAAAGAACCAGTGGCTTTTTCCGTTGCCCAATTCGCGTCAGCAATTCACGCAGACAGGCGATCGCTCGTTGCCGAAGTTCCTGTTGCTCGGCGTTCTCGATCGACGGTCGAGTTTCGTCGTTGATACCTGGCAACTGCCCGAACACTGGAAACAGGCGAACTAACGGTCGAGAGTCTTCAGGAATCAGCGCCTTGATCGTCGAAGCTCGGCGACCAGCAAGGTACGTGGCCAGTGAATCCATCAGATTGTCGAGCGCTTTGAACGGAACGGATTCCTGTTCGTAGCAACGTCCGGACAAAACCAGAGCGTCGGCGTCTCGTTGAATCTCCTGGAGAAATCTCTCAACAAGAACACTCTTGCCCATGCCCGATCGACCGTGCACGAAGACACTCTCCGCTTCGCAGTGCTTCTCCGGCGACTCTTGATCGGCATTCGTTTTCGAAATCCCGTCGACAACCAACTTCGCAAAATGATCACGCAGGACTGTCAGTTGTCGATCACGGCCTACCAGTTCGATATCTGAACGCTCAATGGCAGCCGCATTATTTTGAAGCAGAGCAATTTCACCGTCAGCCCCAATCGTTGTCAGAATTTCCTCAACTGACGGACGAGCGTCTGGCTTGATCTCAAGCAGCCTCATGCACAAGTCATTCAACTCTGCAGGAACGCTGGGTTCGATTTCACGAGGCTCTTTCGGTATCTCCTTCCGTTTTCTGGTGAGCATCTTTTCGAGCGATCCGACGAACGGAAGCTGCCCTGTAAGAACCTCGTAGAGCATCACACCAATGCCGTACCAGTCGGTGGCTGCTGAAGCAATTCTTCCGGCACACTGCTCGGGAGCCATGAACGCCGGTGTTCCCTGGACAGTTCCTTTTCCGCCCGTAGCTGCATCAACGGCAAGGCCAAAGTCGACGAGTACAACCCGCCCTTCAGTGGTCACCATGATGTTGGAATGTTTTATGTCTCGATGCAGCACGCCAGCTTTGTGCAGAGTATCCAATCCGGCCGCGACCTGTCGGAGTGCGTTGTAAAGCCGAGCGATCACCGAAGCCGACAGGCGTGTTCCCTGCTGAGCAACCTGCGTTTCAACCACCTGGCAGATTTCGTCGCGCGATGCGAAACCTGACCAGACATACTCGTTGAACTCGACCGCTTCCAGCAGCTCCATCGTGAACGACCAGTCACCATCTTCAGAGTGAAGATCGTAGAGCGATGCAATATTCGGATGAGCAATGTCGGCCAGTGAGCGGAACTCCTGCTTAAACAACTGCAGCGCTCGCGGAGTGAACTTCAGCAGTCGTTTCAGTGCGACATCACGTCCGACCTGCTCATCTCGCACGCGATAGACAACTCCGCACGCGCCGCGCCCAAGCTCATGCAACATTCGATAGCGAGGAAGATCGGCGACGACGGTGGCAGCTTCTTCCTTCTTCTGCCGAGCTTCCGCCGTGATTGTGGCATCGATCGTCGCGTCAATGCTGTCGGTCGAGTCCGCACCAATCGTCTTCACCTGAAACTCGGTAGGCAGACTGAGATCGACTCGCGTTTTCGACGAACCACACAACGGACAAACCGCACGCTCACCGTCACCGGTCGGCGGATCCTTCACGTAGAACTCGTGCTTCCACGGGCAAGTGTACTTGTTCTCAAAAACGCTCGGCTCGCTCATAGATTTCCGGATTCGACAGACGTGCTCCGTTTGAGTAACCGATTTCAAAAACGAATTCTGCTTGCTTGTATCGCCAATTAAACAGTCGGCACTGAGACGCTGAGTTCATCCGCGAGTTTCAACAGAGCGTTCCAGTTTCCGTCGTCGAGGGGGATTCCTTCGGCGGAGCGTTTGGCCAGAGTTCGTTGCTCGGGGTCACCGGGGAGGAAGATTTCTTCCACGCCGTCGATGCGAGGGACCGTTCGCACGTATTCTTCGAGCGATGAAACTTCTGACTGCAGATGGTCAAAGCCGGCGTAATTTGACGGGTCGATCACGATGAAGAACGCGGCGTTGCCAACCGGTGCGGGAGGGTTGGGATACGCACACTGGCCGCCGGACAACGCTCCGCAGAGCATTTCGATCATGAACGACAGACCAAACCCTTTGTAAGCCTGATCGCCGCCCATCGGCAAAATCGTTCCTGGAGGATCGCCATAAAGCTGGTGCGGATCGTTGGTCGGGTTGCCTTCCGGATCGAGCACCCAGCCGTCGGGAACTTTATCGCCAGCGATCTTTTTGACTCGAACTTTTCCTTCCGCCGTTGCGCTGGTTCCAAAGTCTAGAACGAATGGCCCGTTCTTGCCGCCGGGCATGCCGATGCACAGCGGGTTGGTGCCGAGTCGCGGTCGCTTACCGCCGACAGGAGCGACTCGTTGAGCAGCTCCGTGAGTGTTCGCGCAAATGATCGCTGACATATTTTTGGCAGCGGCCATTTCAGCGTACTCGCCCAGTCGACCAATGTGAGCAGATTGTCTCAGCGAGCCCGATGCGATGCCGGCTGTCGAGGCTTTGTCCATCAGCTTTTCCATGAGCTGTCGCGACAGCACCTGCCCGAAGCCCCAGTTTCCGTCGCCGACGACCGTACCGGAAGTTTCCTGCACGACGTTCAGGTCCGACCCTGCATTGAGTTTCCCATCCTGAACCTGCTTCACGTAAAACGGAATCCGCATGACTCCGTGAGAATCGTGCCCTCGCAGGTTTGCCTGGACGAGACTGCGGCCGACGATCAAAGCTTCAGACTCGTTGGCCCCTCCAGCGGCAAGTAATGCAACTCCGAATTCCTGCAATTGCGTTTCCGTCAAAATCGGCACAGCTTAACTCCTCAGGAGAATGGTCATTCGAAATGTGAGACTGCACGTAATCTGACGCAAAGTCGCGAAGACGCAAAGGAACGCGAAGATTCTCGACTGAGAGGCACTGGAAGCTGGAGCCATCTCTCAACGCAGTTCAACAATGCTTCATGCGGAAAAACAGCCACGGATTACACAAATAAGCACGGATGGCTTCATGAAGCATCCATCTCATCCGCGAAAATCTGTGCCCGTCCGTGGCTCCTGGATGTCGTCTGGCTGGCGAGTTTCGGTCAGGTCTCTGCGCAAACTCTTTCAAAGACCACTTCAGTCGATCTGGCTCGTGCTCAACGATCTTCCAGAAATTCAGACCCGGTCGTACGGTCGGTTCGATTTGCGGAAGATGGTGAATCTGGTCAGTCTCGACGTGTCCTGCAGGTCGCAAAGCGGCATCCGGTCGCGGAACACTTTTCGATTCACACCGCCGATACCTTCTGAGCCGACCGCGACGGCTGCCTGGTTCAGACCAGTCAGGAAGAACAGCCACTGGCAAGGACGACAGCGGTCGGGAGAACTGAGTATCACACACAAGATTGACGACAAAGTTCGCGCACTGACGACCCATCTTCAGAGTCGACCATTTCTGAGACATTCGCATTCGTGAATGGCTTAGAACACTCCTGCGGAAGGATCGCCTTCGTTACTACCACGGTTTGTGCGCGCGTTCCCCCGAAAAACGAGGCTGTCCATGAGCAATGCTGCCGCCGGAATTGCACCGTCCGACATTTCGACCATCGAAGACCTGCGTGAATTTGTTCACGCGACTTTGTGTTCGAAAGAGAATCTCGTATCCGATCAATTTAAAATGATCGAACGAGAACTAACGAAGAACGGACGTCCCTGCGGATTTCAGTTTACGATTCATGGTCCGCGGCAGGTGAGGCTATCAGCCGTGTGGGCCGCCGATCGAAATTTGCTTTATTTTTATGACACAAGCGGCGTTCGCTATCTGAAAGTGCCACTGCGAAAACGCTTTGCTATGAACGCTGCTGCCTGAGCCAGCCAAGCGGCCACATCAGGTCCGCCGATTAAGAATCAATCAGGATGAAGCCGCTGCCCTGCTCTGCAGTGACCGTTGCTCCGTCACTTCTACCGAAACGACACCAGGACAGGCTCAAGAGACGCGATCTTTCTGACCCCAACTTCGAACTATCGCTCGACATTGGCGTTCATTTATGTTTTGTCTTGTCGGCCATCGCGGCGACGCCAAACCTGAGCCGGTGCCCGCAGACGGTAGTTGCTGCAAACGGTTGCAACTCGCCATCAGCGAAAGGCAAACTTGTAGGAGAGCGACATGTGGATGGTCCTCGCGATTCGCTAACGACTTGGTAACCTTACCTTGTGGTACTTTTAATTTGATGCCAGCGATCGTTGGCGTGTTTCGTTTTCGAGTGCAAGATTTTCTTGCACAAATTTTAACAACCCAAACCAACGCAAAGGCGACGTGAGATGATCAAACTGCTGAAAGATCGGCGTGCTTTTACGCTGATCGAACTTCTTGTCGTCATCGCGATCATTGCGATTCTGGTCGCGCTTCTTCTGCCTGCGGTTCAACAGGCTCGAGAAGCGGCTCGCCGTAGTCAGTGCAAAGCCAATCTCAAGCAAATTGGCATCGCCATGCACAACTATCACGATGTCCACGGCAGGTTCCCGTACGGATACTATCACTCCAACTCTTACCATGGCCGCGATACCTGGATGCAACAGTTAATGCCGTACTACGATCAGGCACCAGCTTACGACGCCTACTCATCATCGAACGTTCGCTGGGTGATGGACACACCGAAGGAAATCAAGGATTTGAAGATTCCGGTACTGATGTGCCCGAGCGATCCGTCTGCCGGTGGGTTCGGTGGAGGCGGTGGTGCTCGCGCGGGTGGGAACGGATTCCAAGGGAACTATGTATTGTGCGCTGGAAATACGCTGATGACCCGCAACAGTACAACTTTGAACGGAATTGCCTGTCAAAACTCGTCTATACAATTCAAAGACGTAACTGACGGAGCATCGGTTACCCTGATGGCCGGAGAGTCAATTCTTCGCGGCATAAATACCGGCGGGTGGGGTGGTGCCGGAGGCTACTGGGGCGGTGGAAATCACGGGGCCTACGGTTTTACTTCGCTGGAAACACCAAATACGACCGTTGCCGACCAAGTTTATTCGTGTAAGAGCACAACCTGGCCCGAAGCACCATGCACGTCAATCTTTGGCGGGAGTGCCCTTCGTAACTTCACACGCAGCTACCACGTCGGGGGAGCACATGTTGCGATGGTTGATGGAGCGACGCGGTTTATCTCCGAAAACATCAGCGTGGATGTGTGGCGTGCAGCGGGAAGCCGAGCGGGCGACGAAGTGTTTAGCGACTTCTAGGACCGTTCCCAATCATCCACGATCTCACGAACCCCGGTCCTGTTCCACGTACGTGCTCACGTAGGCATCCCGATTCAGTGAGTCGCGACCATGCCAATGGCCGCATTGACGTCGTTTCCCTGATTCCATCAACAAATTTAAGAGCCCAGTCTGAGGCATTACGCCCCGGGCAGCTTAAACACCGAGAATCTTATGCGATACATTTCGTACGTCGTTTTATCATTAGGCATTGTCACGCTAGCTGGCTGTGGGGGGGTTGACGACGCTCCAGCGACCGTGGCAGTGGAGGGAGAAGTAACGTTTGACGGCAAGCCATTGCCGACTGGGGAAATCATATTCCGACCGGCCGAAGGTAATGGACGAGCCGATGCAGCATCGATCAAGGACGGCCAGTATTCGCTTGAGTGTACCTTGGGTGGTAAAGCGGTGACGATTACGGCACTCCGCGAAGTTGCAGGAGTTGTGGTACAGGAACTGGAGACCGGAGAATCCGGCGGAGAGGTCGAACAGTACATCCCCGAAACATACAACGACAGGACGACTCTCACTGCCGACGTGACGGAATCCGGTGACAACACTTTTAATTTTCCACTGGAGTCTGAATCAGCAGCCGAATGAGGCGTCATACCGAAGAGCACCGCGTCCTTAGCGGACGGGTGGCAGCTCAAAGGGAACGGCCCCAAGTTCAATGATCGTCAGCTCGCGATCGGGTGCAAGGTTGTCAAAGGTTTGCTTGGTACCCGACGGCCACAAGACGACGAGCTGGTCGACTTGCTCGCAGTCGCCCAGCCCAAACAGAAGCATTCTTTCGTTGCTCGCCTGATAGCCGGAGCCGGCTGTCAACTGCCGCGTCCAGACGCGTTCGCCACACCGTACGGTGACTGTGGTCCCAATTGCGTCACGGGCAGAGAGAACTCCTTGTAGGCGGATCTTGAGCCAGTGACCAGTGTGCTGCGTTTCGTTCGTAAGAAGTGCCGCCGGAGTTTCCAGATGTGACACGGCGAAGTCGGGCCGGCCGTCACAATTCCAATCAAGAGTGGCGACACTGCGTCCCAGAAGTTCTCGATCAAAATAGCTGCCGGTTGTCGGTTGCGGCGAACTCTGGAATCCTCCGTCACCCTGGTTTGGGAAAAACTGCGGCTTCATCCGAAACGGGATGTTGAGGTATTCAAAATCGTCGAGGTGCCCATTCGCAACGACCAGGTCGGCCCATCCGTCGAGATCGCCATCGAGAAACTGCGTTCCGAACCCCAACTGTCGAAAGCTTGCGTCATACAAGCCGGCGACACGTGAGGATTCTACGAAGACGCCTGGCGCGGTCTGCAGGTACAGTGAGTTGGCTTCCTCGTAATAATTCGTCACGAAGAAATCGAGCAGCCCGTTGCCATCAATGTCGTCAGCGGCCACTCCCATGCAGGCTTGCGCACGACCATCACGATCGAAAGCCAACCCTGCCAGTAAAGCGTTCTCACGAAATACAAGTTCTCCATCGTCGGCTGACGTTTCGTTGATCAGGAAGGAGTTGGCAACGACGTCGTTCGCAACAAGCAGGCTCAGACGACCCGATCCATTCATATCAGCAGCAACGACTCCCAACCCCGCTCGTGGCGGATCGAGCGCGGCCGCAGCGAGACCAGCTACCTCGCGCAATTGTCCCGACCCCTGACTGAGATGAATCCTGTCTCGTTCGGCTGAGAAAACACTTGGAGCACAGGCTCGCTTGTGACCATCCACCAGACAGAGGCGATCAAACAGGTCGTCACCTTTCAGGTAGTTGACGTCGTAAATGTCCGGAAATTGATCGCCGTTTAGATCGGCGATTAAACAACTTGTCGTCCATTGCTGCCCACTCACGCCTGCGTGATCTGTGACGTCGTGAAACGTGCCGTCACCGCTGTTGTGATAAAGTCGGTTTCGGCCGATGTTTGCAACGTAAATATCCGGATACCCGTCGTTGTCCAGGTCGCCAATCGCGACACCCTGGCTGAACCAGCCATCGCCCAGACCGGCTTCGTCGGTGACATCGTGATAGCCACCGTCTCCCTGGTTGCGGAACAGACGGTCTCGATGGACTGTCGATTCCGTATTTGGCGGCCACGTACAGCCTTGTGTCAGATACAAATCGGGAAGGCCGTCCGCGTCATAGTCCAGGACTCCGATGCCGCCTCCTGAAAATTCATACATTCGGGTGCCCACAACGTCCGGATCATCCGCATTGAAATACGTGAATCGCAAACCGGATTCAGCGGCACGATCTACAAACTGAATTTGCGATCCAGAATCTGTACCTGGTGAAGTTCGATCGGGAAGCAATTCTTCATTCGGCGCTGGCCACTCAGGCAACGGGAACGTCGAAAAATCGAGACGCACTGCTGGGTTCGATGTTGGATCCGTCATGAGAAGTTTCGGAGTCAGCTTTGTATTCAATCTTCCGATCCGCTGTCGTACAGATGCTTCGACTGATCCGGCGCCGAGCTGGAACTGGCACCAGCCATACGCTTCCCAAAATCTTCCGAGCTGTTCGAGAATTTCGGAAGCAGTCTCCATTGCCGAGACATCTTCGCGATTCAGTGACAATTGATTCATGATCGCCGCCAGTCGTTGCAGCAATCGCGAACGTTCAGCGAACTCAACTGCCGCGTCGGCAAATTCGGATTCAGCCAGCAGTTGACTCAACTGGTAGTGGGCGATCCTCAAGTTTGGATCCAGGGTCGCGGCTTTCCCGAAGCACCGGATCGCGGCGCGATTTTGCCCCACCTGCTGACACCATTGTCCTCGGGTAATCCAGACATCCGGGTGCGATTCGGCCTGCGCCGGAATACTTCGTTGCCAGGCTGGCACTGCTGAAGGATCTCGATCAACCAGCAGTCGCCCCAACCGAACGTGAGACTCGATCAGTTCCGGTTTCATTCGAATTGCCTCACGCAACAACGGCTCTGCTATTGCCGGTTGAAAATGAGCCATCGCGTCGACCGCCTCGGCCAGCTTCACAACAGCAGGATCTCGGTTTGCCTGCCGAATTTTGTCCAGCTCCCCAGGAAAGGGCACTGCCGAGTCTCTCGATCCGAGGCGGATCAGCGTCGAATAAGAGATTCGATTCTGGCGGAGCAGTTCGAATAGATGCGACGTTGACTCCCAGCGTCGGCCCTGCAAATCCAGAATGAACGCCAGACGTTCATGGGCATGTGCGTGCAAAGGTCGCCACTTCAGCACGTGACGGTAATCGCGTTCGGCCTCACTTGGAGCACCACTTGCTCTAGACACCTCCGCTGCTGCGAACATTGCTGCGACCGAATCATCGGAGTCCGAGTGTGGGACAGTATGAAAGTAACCGACGGCGTCTTCGAACCGGTTGTCCTTCATCGCCGCTTCCCCAGCCAGCATGAGCGCCGGCACGGATTGGGCATCCTGAGCAAGGACTTGTCGGCAGTAAGCATCTGCGGCTTCGTGGTCACCGATAGCCAGCGCAACATTCGCCTTCTGAAGCAGTTCTCGCGCCGTGAGCCTCGTCGATTGCCACCACCATCCCAGTAGCAGAATCGTCACGATTGCCACCGCGGATATGGCTGCTAATCGGAGTCGCGACCAGGTATCGCGTGGTGTTGATTGCTCAGTATTCGTGGCTCTTGTCCTTCAATAATCAGAACGTCAGTGTCTAGTTCTGGAGCCGGCACTGTCTGCTCGAATCCCGACGGCCAGTAGATCGTGAGTTCGTCGATAGCCTCTCGAGCCCCAAAGCCGAATGTCAACTTTCGCTCGTTGCTCGCCTGAAATCCATCGCCAGCGGTCAGATGCCGAAACCACGACTCCCCTCCGGCCGTCAATCGAACAACGGCCCCAATCGCATCGCGACTGCACGCAACGCCGCACAGTCGAATACTTAGGTAGTGTCCGCGTTGTGCTGTTTCGTTGGAAAGTAAAGCTGCGGGAGCATCTACATGAGTGATACAGACATCGTCCGCACCGTCTCGATTCCAGTCGATCCTGGCCACTGCGCGACCTGCATGTTTACGTTCAAAATACGGACCAAGCTGATCTGACATCACTTCGTCAAACCGATGCTCGCCGAGATTCTGGAAAAACTGCGTCCGCATTCTGTAAGGCTGGTTGCCCGCTGTATTTTCATCAAGATGCCCATTCGCGACGACGATATCGAGCAGTCCATCGAGGTCTCCGTCAACGAATTGTGTCCCCCACCCCATTGGCTGCAAAGTCGCCTGGTGCAAGCCCGATTGTCTCGACAAGTCTTCGAAGATGTCGCCCGGCTGCTGAACGAACAGATTGTTATGTTCGCTCGTGAAGTTTGTCACGAACAGATCCAGTAACCCGTCGTTGTTTGCATCGCCGGCCGCAATACCCATACACGACTGCGCCGTTCCGAATTCCCCAAACGCCAGGCCAGAAGGGACTCCGATTTCCGAGTACGAAACGGCAGTGTCCGATTGCGATGCTGTATCGACGAAAAAGAAGTTGGGCTTATCGTCGTTCGCCACAAACAGACTCAGTTGACCAGACTGACGAAAATTCGCAGCGACGATTCCCATCCCCTTTCCTTCAGAAGCCGCGATACCGGAACTCTCCGTTGCGTCCTGAAAACGTCCATCTCCGAGATTCAGATAAAGTCGGTCCTGTTCCGAAGGAAAAAAATGCAATGGACATTGAACTGGTCGACCATCCCGATAACACGCTCGGTCATACACATCGTCGCCGCTGAGATAATTGACGCAGTACAAATCCGGCAGTGAGTCGCCATTCACGTCAGCCAGCAGGCCGCTCGAAGTCCACTCGTTGCCACTCGTTCCTGTTTCCTTGGCAATATCTGTGAATGTTCCGTCGCCGTTGTTTCGGTACAGTCGATTTTCGCCGATGTTTGCCAGATGAATATCTGGAAATCCGTCGTTATCGAAGTCACCAGTTGTCGCTCCCTGGCCGTAGCGTTCATCGCGAAGAAAACTTCTATCTGCGACATCCTCGAATCGCTCACCGTCGACGTTTCGGAACAGGCTGTCTCTAAAATCGGCAGACATTTGTGGCCACGGACTCCCCTGAGTCAAATACAGATCGGGCCACAGATCGCCATCGTAGTCGATCGCTGCGACGCCACCGCCGCTGAATTCGAACATGCGAGCAAGACCTGATTCCGGATCGGCACCGTTGTGAAAACGGAACTTCAGTCCGAGCAATTCGGCTTTGTCTGAAAAAGAAATGCTCGCCGCATCCACCGTTAATTCCTGCGTCGTAGAATTTCGCGACGACGGTTCGTGACTTTCGTCAGAACTCCAGTCGGGCAACGGGTAAATTGACAGGTCAATCGTTCGAGCCGGATTCGCCGATTGGAGAGTGAGAGGCGTTGCGTCATCAATACGACTGGTCAGGTCATCGAGTAGTTGTCTTGCTTCCAAGAATTCGGTGTCGCGCTGAATCGCCTGTCGAGACCAACCTGCTGCTTCCCACAATCGACCGAGACTTTCCATCAATGCCGCAATCCGGTGAATCGTTGTGGCGGTCATCCTGTCTCCCGAGAAGTCATCTCCTCGCGTAGCCAAACGGTCCACTTCCTCGAGTCGTTCAAACCGTTCCGCAAAACGTGTTGCTTTCTCCGATTCGCCAGTGGCAACGAACAATTGAGACAGCATTAGATTGGCACGTCGATGGTTGGCATCGCGCATGACAGCTTCGAGAAAGCAACGAATCGCCTCGCGACGTAATCCCTCACGTCGTGCCCACGCCCCTCGCAGGAACCAGATTTCCGGGTGACTGTCGGCGACGGCTGGCAACTGTCGGTGCCAGATCAGGAATTGCTCGACCTCGTCGATTTCCAAAAGTGCCGTTCCGAGCAGGGCCTGTGCTTCGATGTTCTCAGGGTTCGACTTCACAATCCGTTGAATAATCACGGAGGCTCGCTCAGCTTCAGCGTTCTGAAGAAAGTGCCGAGCAATTCCGAGCAGCGGCAAGGGGTCATCAGGAACGGATGACCCAAAAAATTCCGCACGTTTCAACTCACCCTCGCTCAAAGTAATGCCGTCAGATGCGGCTAACGGAATCAGGAACTCGCCGCCGGAATCACCCGATCGAAAGAGCGATCGTGCATGCGGTCGCAAATCTCGAAATCGCCCTTCAATCTTTAGCAGT
Organism: uncultured Planctomycetaceae bacterium; assembly: GCA_943787265.1. GTDB lineage: Bacteria > Planctomycetota > Planctomycetia > Planctomycetales > Planctomycetaceae > JABMPE01. Next base: position 517,902 of record CALSLT010000006.1, read on the forward strand.
CGCACCAGATTCAAATGAGCTTCGGCGTTCGTGTCGTCCTGCTGTAGGACGCGTCGAAGAAGCAACTCGCCTTCGGTGCAACGTCCCAACTCAATCGATGCCTTCCCGCCTACTAAGAGGGCCGCGGGTGAGTCGGGGGCTCGCGTCAGCAAGTCATGGGCAAGCTGCTGAGCTGTTTGAAAGTCACCTCGAGCAAACGCTGTCTGAGCATCCCTCAGCACTTGCTCAAAAGGACGTTCCGCAACTGCCAGCCACCAGAGAACGGCGACCCCAGCAAGTGTTACAGCGCAACCGGAAAGCAGCACGATTTGTTTGCGTGGTCCCGAAACAGGCCGGATATTGAACGCTGATGGGCTCATGGAAGAATACGGCTGCAGGATCGTGATCATCACTCGGCGACGATACTACCTTGTTTTATCGAGGGTCACAGCGGTGCTTTCAAACTGGCGCCGATTCCAGTTGCATGAAATTGCCCGGTGGTCTGATTCGCGACGCGTTGCCGACAATCTGAAGTGGTAATCCGCCATTGCGTTCTTCGTATGGACTGACCGTGTGAGTAGCTGAAATAGTTTCAGATTCAACGTAGACTTGCAGGTCCTCACTCCGATGCGCATCTATAATGCCGCGTCGCCTGCCGAAGTCTTACCCCTGAAGTTGATCCGGTATTGCTATGCACGCTTTGCATCGATCGATCGTTTACTGCAGCTCTGTCGTCTTCGTGTTATCGATGACTTCGACTGTTTTCGCGGCGGATGCCCCGCTCTTTAACCGCGACATTCGACCGATCCTCTCGGCAAATTGTTTTCAGTGTCACGGGCCGGACGACAAACATCGCGAGGCTGAACTGCGGCTCGACGATGAAGCCGGAATAGTCAAGGCCTTCAGCGGCAGCCTCGCGAAGAGCGAAGCGTGGCAGCGGATCATTTCGAAAGATCCCGATACCCGGATGCCGCCGGTTGATTCGCATCTCGAATTGAAACCCGAACAGGTCGCGATGCTGAAAGCGTGGATCGAATCCGGTGCGAAGTGGGAAGGGCACTGGTCCTTCATCCCTCCACAACGCCCGCCGCTCCCGAACATCAACAAGCCGGACTGGGTAAAGAATTCGATCGACGCGTTCATCCTGAAGCGACTGGAAGAACGCGGCCTTTCGCCCAACGATCCTGCTCAGCTCGAACGAGTGCTGCGACGAGTGACCTTCGACCTGACCGGTCTCCCACCGACAATCGAGGAGATTGATCAGTTTCTTGCGTCCGCGAAAGTCGATCCGGAAAAAGCTTACGAACAGGCAGTCGACCGGCTGCTTGCGTCAAAGCACTTTGGCGAACGCATGGCTCTGATGTGGATGGACGCCGCTCGGTATGGCGACTCCAGCGTCTTCCACGCAGACGGACCTCGAGACATGTGGCCGTGGCGAGACTGGACGATCAACGCTTACAACGCGAACAAACCGTTCGACGAATTCACGGTCGAGCAGATTGCCGGCGACCTGATTCCTGAAGCAACCACCGAACAGAAAATCGCGACCGGCTTCAACCGAAACAACGCGACGACGGACGAAGGTGGCGCGATCGCAGAAGAGTTCCGCGTCGAGTACGCCGTCGACCGAGTCAAAACAACCAGCATGGTCTGGATGGGGCTGAGCCTGGAATGTGCTCAGTGCCACAACCACAAATACGACCCCATCACGATGCAGGATTACTACCGCTTCTTCGCATACTTCAATCAGGCGTCTGATCCTGGGATGCAGACTCGCCGAGGCAACCAGACTCCGATCGTGGACGTCTTTGATCCGGACCTAATGTCACAGGCCGCGATCCTGAAACAGGAATTGCCCACTCTCGAAGCGAAACGCGAAGGCCGAGCAAAAGAAGTCGATTCAGACTTCACGGCCTGGCTGAAAAGGGAATCGGCAACGGCGGAGGGAAAGTCGTTTCTGCCAACCGGAGCGGTCGCGCATCTGACGCTCGACGAAACGCTCGACGATCTGGCGGACTCTAAGCGGAAGGCCACGATCAAAGGCAAGACTCAGTGGGATGCTGGCAAGTTTGGCAAGTCGTTCAAATGCGACGCCCGAAACTGGGTCGATGCCGGACAGCTTGGCGACTTTGATACCAAAGACTCGTTCTCATACGGCTGCTGGATTAAGCCGAAGGGAAGCGGAGCCGGTGCTCCGATCGCGAAGATGAACGACGGCAACGGACACCGCGGCTACGACATGTACTGCAGCAACGGCGGAATGGCCGTTCACATTATCAACACGTGGCCGACGAACGCTCTCAAAGTAAACACCAAAGGCAAGCTGAAGAAGGATGCCTGGCAGCACGTCTTTGTCACCTACGATGGGTCAAGCAAAGCGGCTGGAATCAAAGTCTACTTTGACGGCAAGCCTCAGGAATGGACGATCGAGCAGGACCGGCTGTCGGCAACGATCCGCACGAAGTCGCCGTTCCATCTTGGTCGAAGAAACCCTGGCAGCGGCTTCACCGGTTTGATCGACGAAGTTCGTGTCTACGATCGAGCGTTGTCCGAAAGTGAAGTGCAGGCATTAGCCGGAGCCGACCCGATCGCTCCACTGCTGGCGATGAAGTCTGACGAACGCTCACCCGAGCAGGTGGCCCTATTGCGAAGCTTCTACCTGACCAACCACGACAAGCCTTGGCAGAAAGTTTCGACGCAGGTGCGTGACTTGAAGGCGAAGATTGCCGAGTCTGAAAAGCCGATCAGCACGGTCATGGTCATGCAGGACGTTCCAAAAATGCGTCAGACATTTATCCTCGATCGAGGTCAGTACGCGTCTCCGAAGAAGGACAGTCCGGTCAATCCCGGAGTGCTGTCGGCTCTTCCGCCATTGCCGGCCGAGGCTCCAACGAATCGACTCGGACTGGCGCAATGGCTCGTCCAGAAAGATCATCCCCTCACCGCAAGAGTCACCGTCAACCGGTACTGGTACATGCTGTTCGGAACCGGCCTGGTGAAGACGCTGGAAGATTTCGGTTCGCAGGGTGAATGGCCAAGCCACCCGGCACTGCTCGACTGGCTGGCCGTCGACTTTGTCGAAAGCGGCTGGGACATCAAACGGATTCTCAAGCAAATGGTCATGTCCGCGACGTATCGACAGTCGTCACGCATCAGTCGCGAACTGCTCGAAGCAGATCCCGAGAATCGGCTGCTCGCTCGAGGTCCGAGATTCCGGCTGCAGGGCGAGTTCGTTCGCGACAACGCTTTAGCAGCTTCCGGCTTACTGGTATCGACAATCGGCGGCCCCAGCGTGAAGCCCTACCAGCCAGGCGGATTGTGGATCGAAGTCAGCCTGAGCGGTGCCAAATTCAAACAGGACAATGGCGAAAAACTCTTCCGCCGCAGCATGTACACGTATTGGAAACGCTCGTCGCCGGCACCGTCGCTGACCATCTTCGACGCACCGACTCGCGAGAAGTGCGCTCTGCGACGATCAAGAACCAACACGCCGCTCCAGGCTCTCGTCACGCTGAACGATGTGCAGTTTGTTGAAGCCTCGCGAGCACTCGCGGAACGAGCACTCAAGGAAGGCGGAGCAACACTCGACGAGCAGATTGACCACGCCTACCGACTGGCCTCTGGCGTGCGACCAAAATCGTTCGTTCGCGAGATTCTCAAGCAGACTTACCACGACGAACTGAAACTCTTTCAAGCAGACAAAGAGCGAGCCACCAAGCTCATTTCCGCTGGCGAATCGCCTCGCGACGACACTTTGGACCCAGCCGTTCACGCAGCCATGTCGATCGTCACGAGCATGATCCTGAATCTGGACGAAGTCCTGACACGCGGTTGATCGATCAGGTAACCCGAAGCGTCAGCGAGGGATTGGTTTGTCCCTCGCTAACGCTTCGGGTTTCCACTCTGCACGAAAATTACTCCCGTGGAAACAATCATGAATCCAATCGCCAATTACCAACTTCAAACAACTCGCCGGGACTTGCTGAACAACTCGTCGAGAGCAGTCGGTGCCGCCGCGTTGGCATCTCTCGTTAACGAGTCGGCAGGTTCCGCCGTCGCCGCGACGGGAAACGGACGAGGCGGACTGCCTGGTCTTCCGCACTTTGCTCCGAAGGCAAAGCGGGTGATCTACCTCTTCATGGCCGGAGGCCCGTCGCACATCGACACGTGGGATCACCATCCGGAAGTTCGCAAGCTGCACGGTCAGGAGCTTCCCGAGTCCGTTCGACAGGGACAACGGCTGACCGGGATGACGTCCGGACAGAAGTCGTTCCCGGTCGTCGCTCCGATGTTCAAGTTCAGCCAGCACGGGCAGAACGGAACGTGGGTCAGCGAGATTCTCCCAAAGACCGCTGGCATTGTGGATGACATTGCCATCGTGAAGTCTGTCCATACCGAAGCCATCAACCACGACCCGGCCATCACGTTTATCAATACCGGAGTCCAGCAACCGGGCAAAGCCAGCATGGGAGCATGGGTCAGCTACGGTCTGGGAAGTTTCAACAAGAACCTGCCGGCGTACATCGTGATGATCTCGCGCGGGCCGGGACAGAAGCAGGCGTTGTATTCGCGACTGTGGGGCAGCGGTTTTCTGCCGTCGCGGCACCAGGGAGTCAAACTGCGCTCCGGCACCGACCCCGTGCTGTACCTCGAAAACCCGGCCGGCATCGACCGAGACATGCGGCGACGAATGCTCGACCGCATCGCAAAAATCAACGGCGAGCACTACGACGAGTTCGGCGATCCGGAGACGCAGACACGCATCGCGCAATACGAGATGGCGTTCCGCATGCAGATGTCTGTGCCCGAGATCATGGATGTCGGCAGCGAGACCAAAGAGACGATGGAACTCTACGGTCCCGAAGCCGAGAAGCCGGGCACGTTCGCTCGAAACTGCATCGTCGCCAGAAAGCTGGCCGAGCAGGGTGTTCCGTTTATTCAGCTCTTCCATCGAGGCTGGGATCAGCACGGCAGCCTGCCGAAACTGCTGCGCGGGCAGTGCGATTCGATCGACCATCCGGTCGCGGGATTGATCCGCGATCTGAAGATGCGAGGCATGTTCGACGATACACTGGTCGTGTGGGGCGGCGAGTTCGGACGCACGATCTACTCGCAGGGCAAACTGACCGCCGACAACCACGGCCGCGACCATCACGGTCGAGCATTCACGATGTGGATGGCCGGAGCCGGTGTCAAACGAGGCTTCGAATTCGGCAAAACCGACAACTGGTCGTACAACATTCTGGAAAACCCGGTTCACATTCGAGACATGAACGCCACAATCCTGAATCAGCTCGGCGTCGACCATAATCGGTTGACCTTCAAGTACCAGGGCCTGGATCAACGACTGACAGGCGTCGAACCATCGCGCGTCGTTAGCGAGATCCTTGCTTAGGATTTCTGCTCACAAGGCAGAGTCGAATTCGCCGTAGGGTGCGTCTTGACGCACCATCCATGCAGTTGTCGCTGTGGTGCGTCGAGACGCACCCTACAATCTGGTTTCCCACCTGCGCGGGAATGCCGAAGTATCAATAGCTATTCGTAAACAGCATCGATCATTACCCATGAACCGGAAATACGCTGCCGAGGCCATCGGGACCTTTTGTCTGCTCTTCGCCGGAACGGGAGCCATCGTCGTGAACAGTGTCAGCGATGGTGCGATCACGCATGTTGGGATCGCGCTGACTTTCGGCCTGGTCGTGATGGCGATGATTTATGCGATCGGCGACGTGTCGGGATGCCACATCAACCCGGCTGTTACGATTGCCTTCTGGGTAGCTGGTCGGTTCGAAGGCAAACAGGTTGTTCCGTACATCGTCAGCCAGTGTGTCGGAGCTTTCGCCGCCAGCGGGCTGTTGCGCGTGATGTTTCTCGAACATCCAAATCTGGGAGCAACGCTTCCGGCGGGCGACTGGTGGCAGTCTTTCATTTTCGAAGTCGTGCTGACGTTCATGCTGATGTATGTAATTCTGAACGTCTCAACCGGCGCGAAAGAAAAGGGCATCATGGCCGGAGCGGCCATTGGCAGCGTGATCGCCTTCGAAGCGATGTTTGCCGGACCAATCTGCGGAGCCTCCATGAACCCCGCCCGGTCCCTCTCCCCCGCCATCGTGAGCGGCGAACTCAGCCATCTTTGGGTCTACCTGACAGCCCCCGTCCTCGGAGCCCTGCTCGCCGTCCCCGGCTGCCGCTGCACTCAGGATCCCGGCTGCTGCTCGAACGAGCGTGGCGAATGCGGACCACCTATTGACATGATCTGAATCCGAAAACCGGTTACCAAACGAGTGATGCTTACCAAGCACTTGTCGACCCTTTCGCGACACCTGCCACAGCTGCAGACCTTTGCGATTGCCCAGTTGGGATGGACACCTGAATTAGTTTTTAGACGGCAAGCTTTGCTTGGTGTTGTTCTTCGAATTCGTCAGGTGTTTTGTATCCGAGGGTCTGATGAATTCTCTTGGAGTTGTAGAACGTTTCGATGTACTGGAAGACGCTGAGTCTTGCTTGAGTGATGTCCTCGAAGGTTTCGAACTTCGTCCATTCGTGCTTAAGTGACCAGAAGAAACGTTCCATGACGGCGTTATCGTAACAACACCCAGTACGACTCATCGAGCAGGTCATGTTGAGTGTTCTGAGAGTTTGCTGGTAGTCAGCGCTGGTGTATTGCGAGCCTCGATCGCTGTGATGAAGCAGGCCCTTCGTGTCAGGCTTCCGCGATTCAACAGCGTTACGAAGAGCTGAGCTGACCAACGGCGTGGCGAGACTTTCGGAAATCGCCCAACCGACAACCTTGCGACTGAACAAGTCCAGGACAACAGCCAGATAAACCCAGCCGGTTGCGGTCGGTAGATACGTGACACCCACTTTCTGTTCGGAGCACCTGCTTTGAAGGACTGATTCAGAACGTTCGGTGCCGCCATATTTGAAGGATCAGAAACAGTTGTCGTTGGCGAAAATTTCTTTGAGACTTTGCTTTTCAGTCCCATTTCCCGCATCGCCGCTGCGACTGTGTTGCGACAGACTGTTTCCAGAGAGTCATCTTCCTTGAGTCGATCAGCGATTTTGTAACTGCCATAAATCCCGTGCGACTCGTCGTACACCTTCTTGATCGATGTACGAATTCGAGCCGACCGTTGAGCCCTCAAGCCTGGCCCGGCCTTCAGTCACCTGTAGTATCCGCTCGTGCTGACATTGAGAGTTCGACACATCGACGTCACTGCAAACGAGTCACGATGCTGCTTGATCCATGCGTATCTCATTGTGACTCCCTCGCGAAATACGCCGTGGCTTTTTTTAGAATTTCACGTTCCATTTCAGCTCGCTGCAGACGCTTCTTGAGACGCTTAATCTCATCCTGCAGCGCAGCGGTCGACGCGTCGTCACCGCACGGTTCGGGCTCTGGAGCCAGCTTCGCGTGCCAATCCCTGAGACTCTTCGCAGCAACGCCAACAGCGTCCGCTGCCGCCTTGAACGAGTAACCCTGCCTGACGACAAGATCGACTGCATCCTGCTTGAACTCAGCACTGAATGAACGACGTGGTCGCTTTGACTTCTCTGACATAACGGTCTCCTGAAAGGATTCTTTGCAATCCTTCAGGTGTCCACCAGTCATGGGCTACCGCAGTGCGGCGAAGCCGCAAGAGGTATTTCAGTTTGACGGCGGTTACCTCTTGTCGCTGCGCGACACAGGTTGCAAGCAACCTGTGCCACCCTGAAGCAGAGGGATTCACGAAGACTGCTGGCTCTGCGTTATTCACTCTGGCTAAGAATGACAACCGCCGCCACCGCAGCCTTCTTTGCCGCAGCCGCCACCCTCTGGTTCGGGGGGATCGATGAATGGGTAGAGTTCGATTCGCTCCAGGTTGTGGAGTTTGGCGATGTCGGTGACGAGTGGGCCGGCGTCGGGGTTGGAGTCGCCCAGGAAGTAGAGCACGGCGGACTCGTTGTCGAACAGGACTTCGCCGTCGACGATGGCCAGGTCGATGTCAGACTCGGCCAGGACGGCGCTGCATTCTTCGATCAGGCGAAGCGTCAATTCTTTTGATCGAGGTGCGTGTGTTTTGGATTCGTCGGATGTGGCGACGCGGACGACTTCTCCGCCTGGTTTGTCGCTGTTGTTCTGGGCGGCGAGGTCTTCCGGAATGGAGAGCACTTCGCCGAGTTCCTGGCCTCGGTGAGTTTGCAGGATGACTCGGTCTCGATGCTGGCATTCGACTTTGTCGACGTTGCCGAAGACTCCGACCCAGCCAAGCGATCCATAGCGAACGAGGTATCGGTGAATGCCGTCGTTGCTGTTTGTCGAAGCGGCGGTCTTCAGCGGAAGAGTTTCACGGTCGATCTCGATCGAACCGCCGGTGACTCGGACAGCCAGCGACGCCACAGGCGAAGACGGATTCGTCAGGCCTTCGCCGGTCTTCAGGTCGAACTTCCAGTCGTGCCACGGGCACGTCACCGCGCAGCCATCGATCGCTCCGTTGCCGAGCGACGCTCCCTTGTGAGGGCACTTGCCCTCGATGGCGAACAAATTGCCCTCGGACCGGAACACGGCGACTTCGATGTCGTCCACGAAGAATGTGGCTCCGGCATCGGCTGCGACGGCTGATTCTTCGGCAATGGAAACCCAGTCTGGCATCTGATTTCGTTCGTTGAGGTGGGAAGCGATTGAGATGTTCGCCGCGTACTGTAGTCAGACTGAGATTTTATCGCAGAGGTCGCCGAGGAGAAAAACGCAGAGGAATGAAAGAGGCCAGTGTGCGATTGCCCAGTTGGGATGGACACCTGAATTAGTTTTTAGACGGCAAGCTTTGCTTGGTGTTGTTCTTCGAATTCGTCAGGTGTTTTGTATCCGAGGGTCTGATGAATTCTCTTGGAGTTGTAGAACGTTTCGATGTACTGGAAGACGCTGAGTCTTGCTTGAGTGATGTCCTCGAAGGTTTCGAACTTCGTCCATTCGTGCTTAAGTGACCAGAAGAAACGTTCCATGACGGCGTTATCGTAACAACACCCAGTACGACTCATCGAGCAGGTCATGTTGAGTGTTCTGAGAGTTTGCTGGTAGTCAGCGCTGGTGTATTGCGAGCCTCGATCGCTGTGATGAAGCAGGCCCTTCGTGTCAGGCTTCCGCGATTCAACAGCGTTACGAAGAGCTGAGCTGACCAACGGCGTGGCGAGACTTTCGGAAATCGCCCAACCGACAACCTTGCGACTGAACAAGTCCAGGACAACAGCCAGATAAACCCAGCCGGTTGCGGTCGGTAGATACGTGACACCCACTTTCTGTTCGGAGCACCTGCTTTGAAGGACTGATTCAGAACGTTCGGTGCCGCCATATTTGAAGGATCAGAAACAGTTGTCGTTGGCGAAAATTTCTTTGAGACTTTGCTTTTCAGTCCCATTTCCCGCATCGCCGCTGCGACTGTGTTGCGACAGACTGTTTCCAGAGAGTCATCTTCCTTGAGTCGATCAGCGATTTTGTAACTGCCATAAATCCCGTGCGACTCGTCGTACACCTTCTTGATCGATGTACGAATTCGAGCCGACCGTTGAGCCCTCAAGCCTGGCCCGGCCTTCAGTCACCTGTAGTATCCGCTCGTGCTGACATTGAGAGTTCGACACATCGACGTCACTGCAAACGAGTCACGATGCTGCTTGATCCATGCGTATCTCATTGTGACTCCCTCGCGAAATACGCCGTGGCTTTTTTTAGAATTTCACGTTCCATTTCAGCTCGCTGCAGACGCTTCTTGAGACGCTTAATCTCATCCTGCAGCGCAGCGGTCGACGCGTCGTCACCGCACGGTTCGGGCTCTGGAGCCAGCTTCGCGTGCCAATCCCTGAGACTCTTCGCAGCAACGCCAACAGCGTCCGCTGCCGCCTTGAACGAGTAACCCTGCCTGACGACAAGATCGACTGCATCCTGCTTGAACTCAGCACTGAATGAACGACGTGGTCGCTTTGACTTCTCTGACATAACGGTCTCCTGAAAGGATTCTTTGCAATCCTTCAGGTGTCCACCAGTCATGGGCTACCACAAGCATCGGTAGACCAGACTATGACTCATGGAGTCTTTCAGCTTGAGCAGGGCGTCGTTTTTTCAACCACGAAAGACACTAAATACACGAAAACGATTCCCGCGAATGCTATTTCGAGTGCAACGCTCTTTTAAACTAATCGCTGCCAATCAGCCTCTTTCGTTTGTTTCGTGTCTTTCGTGGTTGGAAATTCGTCTTGGTTACTGCGTCAGAACCCTGACCTACCCCAAGCAGAGAATGTTAAAATATTCCGATTAAAGAGAGTTTGCCGATTGAGCCGATACTAACGAAAGACGACGGTCCGATCGTGAGGCCGCCGAAATTGCGATGTCTGGCTGTCAAAGTCAGTCGTCCAGCGTCTTTTCTGGTTGCGGCTGACTCATGTTTCGAGCTCTCGCCCTGACAATCTGCCTCGCTCTGCCTCTGGCTGGCTCAGGCTGTGCCATTGTCGAGGTCGGTATGCGGAATCCGGTCGTTGGGCTGGAGACTGTCGCGGTTGCTCCGTTCTTCAATCTCAGCCAGGAACGAACCGTCGATGGGCGCGAATTTGCCCTCGATTATTATGCCGAGCTGCAGAAAGTTCCCGGTTTCGAAGTTCTGCCGGTCGGTGTGACCGAGCGGGCGATGATCGAGAACGGAATCTCGCTGACTGGTCCTCATGACGCCGTTCGGCTGGCCGCGATTCTTGACGTCGATGCTGTCGTCGTTGGAGCGGTCACCGACTACGACCCGTACAACCCTCGGATCGGTTTGAAAGTCGCCTGGTACTCGCCGCGGCAATTTCTGTTCCTGCCGAACGAAGACCCAACCATTCCGTTCTTCAATCGCTCGGCGAACGCACCTGCAAAAGGGCCGGGGCGACCGAAATACAGCACAGCACGTGCTCAGTCGCCGGATGATTCTGACGAGTGGTCGTCTGCCGAATTCCAACCGCCGTTCGATCCGACGGTGCTGGATCCAGCCCTGGTTGTCGAAGACGGCAACTGGGAAACCGTTGCCGATCCGACGGCTTCAATTTCTGAGGTCTTGCTTGCTCAGGCCGAGCTGCCTCAGCTTCAGCCGTTCCTGCCGGACGGAACTTCGTTACTGGTGCCGGTTGCCGATGCGACTTTCCCAACGCTGCCATTGCCGGTTCCCGTAGAGACGCCTTCGGAAGATGACTGGCAGTCTCAAACGATTCCAATCAGCTATCAGGAATTCGCCACGTCCGACGAGCCGTTTCAAGCACCACCCGCCGATGAAATCGTTCCTGTTCAAAATTCGGTTCCCACTCCGCCTGTCGAAATTACTCCGCCGCTCACCGCGCAGCCGATCCTTCCAACAGAGCCAGCGTTGCCCGGCAACGCGTCGAGCAACGTTTCACCAGAGCCCGTTCCACAGCCAGCATCTTCACCGACAAGAACTCCCCCCGCAGAGGCAGGTCCTTTTGTGAGGCTGCCGGCAGTGGCTCAACCGAAAATTGACAATCCATTCAATAGACACCTTCCTGGTGCGTCGAACGGTGTCGACGTTCGTCGTGGTCTCGATCAACCGGTTCGCGACAGCGCCGGCGGGCGAGGATTTCAGACTCCACCACGTATCGCGGCTGCGGAACCTGAGTTTCCAGGCTCGACTCAGGATGGATCGGCACAACTCGTTCCACCTCAGCCGAACCTTGCGGAACCTGGCTCTCCACCAGCGGCAATGAAGACTCCGCTGTTTCCTGTGCAGCGTCCGGAAATGAATCCGTCGCCAATGCCAGTACCGCGGTCGACTGTTCCGGCTCTCGTTTATGACGAGCAGGTTGTTGTCGCGCCGTCGGACTTTGAGCCGACCGAGCCGCTGATGGCGTACGTCCGTTTGTTCGACGCGACGGATCGGCGGCTGATCGCTCGGCTGTCGGACTATCTCGAACTGACCGGACAACTTCGGAGCGGAGATCTTGAGGCTTACATGAAACGGAGCGAGTTTTTTCGCAAGTTCACGGCGCATGTAATGATTTCGGAAATGTTGCAGCTTCACGGAGGCGAAGCTCGGCGGCAACTCGTCCTGAAACCACGAAAATACCGGTAAGCAAATAAACGATCCGTCCAACCACCGTAGCTGATGGAACCAGACTCAAGCATCACGATCGGAATCGTCGAAGGAAGACTTCACGGAAGCGGTGATTCAGGCAGTTCGGGCAATGCTTGAACAGGACCAACTGAACTCGCCACGGCCGTGACCAAACGCAGCTACGGAGCAGTCATTCCAGTGCCGTCGCAGACGGCCGTGACGGACGCAGCAGGGAAGCCAGCGACGACGCACCGAGGAGAAATCATGCAGCGAAGCATGAATGTACTTGCACTGGTGAAGGATTCTGAACGCTACGTGTTTCTGTACGACGAGGACAGTGCAGCATCACTTCTTCAAACACTGGGGAAGTACGCGGCTGACAAAGACCTCAGTTTTACCTGGTACGATGCGGCGGTTTTGAGCCAGAAGGTTCGTAAACTCCGGCAGGAAGCTGAGTCTGAAGAACGAAGCAATCGACTCCCGGAAACAGCCTGGTAAGACAGGCCGGTGAGTTCGCCGAAAGTCAAAATACTAAAACGCCAGCCGGTGGTTCCCGATAAGAACTCCTGCTGGCGTTTTTTCGTCGGCACTGGAAATAAGGCTCGGCTGATGAGCACAGACTGGATATCGAAGCAGATTCTTTGCAATGGCGAACTGATAAGTCCGAGTCTTGATTGGAACTCTCCTTTGCATGCCGAGCGAGTCGAGGTTGCCTACAAAATCCGGTTAATTATGAAGTCATTCGAAATGGTTGCCTGTGAAGGCCGTCAACTATCACTCGAAACCTTTGATCTTTTTGAAGCTTATGACGAGCGGTTAGCTGACAAGTTGCTGGATGAACAATTGCTTCGCTCAATTATCTACGACTTTGGGAACGACTTTTCCTTTCTGTTGAAAAACGATCCCCTCGTGATTGATCCACGGGCGCTGACTTGGACCAAAAGAAGCTAACCTGGAAACTCTGTTAATCGGCTAACCACTCATGGAACAGGCAATCGACGGATTTCTTCGGCACTTGAAGATCGAGAAAAACTCGTCGCCGCTCACGGTGAAGTCGTACGCCGAGGACGTTGCCAGTCTGATCGATTATTTCCAGGATCGTGTTGGCTACATCCCGGAAGCGAAGCAGGTCAGCGTCGGCATGTTGCGAGGTTACGTCGCGTACCTTCATGAATGCGACTATGCGAAGACGACGGTCGCTCGGCGACTTGCATGTCTAAGAAGTCTATTCCGATTCTGTCTGCGCGAAGGGATGACGACCTCGAATCCCGCCCAGGCGTTGCGAACTCCGAGAACCGGTCGCAAGCTGCCGAACCTGTTGACGATCGATCAACTGGCGACTCTGCTGGAAGCTCCGCCGGCGAATGAGCCGATGGGGCTTCGCGACCGCGCGATCCTTGAGACGACGTATTCGGCTGGGCTTCGAGTCGCAGAAGTCGTCAGCCTGGATGTCGGGAGCTGGGATCGCGACTCGGACGTTTTACGAGTCATCGGGAAGGGCCGCAAAGAACGCATCAGCCCGCTCGGTAAGTACGCGGTCAAAGCACTCGACAACTGGCTGGAAGTTCGGCAGCCAAACCCTCAGAACACGGACGGCAATCCGTTGTTCCTGAATAAGTTCGGCAAGCGGCTGACGACTCGGAGCATCGGCCGCATGCTCGACAAGTATCTCATGCTGACCGGCCTCGACCGGCAATCGACGCCGCACTCGCTAAGGCACAGCTTCGCCACACACCTGCTCGACGGCGGTGCGGACCTGAGAAGTGTCCAGGAACTTCTCGGCCACAAGAGTCTGACAACGACGCAAATCTACACCCACGTCAGCACGCGTCGCATGCAGGAAACCTACGAGCAGGCCCATCCGCACTCCGCGAAGAACCACGACAGAAAGAAGTAATCGGGTGCGCCGTCAATCGCGAAGTCATTCCGTGACGTGAATGCCGTGCCGCTCCCAGCTTAAGATGCAGAGCGTTTCTGCCTGTTAGTGTGTGAAGCCCGGAGTTCGTGGTGCTAGCGCCGTCGGAATCTAATACTGAAAATTGTGCAAGGCCGAGGAAGCGTCGTCTTGCGTTCCGAACTGCCGCCATCGTGATCGCTTTAACGGTCTCTTTGTGTGCGGGCGAGTTCGTCGTTTACTTAAGTGGCATCAACAACGATTTTCGGACCACTGGCAAGATGGGGATCAGTTGCCGGCCCGGCTACCCAACCAAAATGTCGCCGCATGGTTTCATACCGTATGCCTCGATCCGGCATTGGTATTCGACGAATCCACGAGGGTATTTCGACTACGAACAAAGCATCATACACACGTTTAACTCGGAAGGCTGGCGAGACTCCGAGCATGACATTGAGAAGCCTGATGACGTCGTCCGAATTTTAGGACTAGGTGACAGCTACAGCTTCGGCCAGGGAGTAAAGCCCGAACATCTTTTCTTAACTCATCTGGAATCACTGCTCGAAAAGCAAACTGATGGGCGACAGTTCGAGACAATCAATACCGGGCAACCCGGTTACAATACCGTCATGGAGAAAGGACTTCTCGAGGCCCGCGGCTTTGATTATTCGCCGGACCTGGTGCTGCTTTCTTTTGTGCCGAATGACGTCGAGCCAAACATCTACTCCAACCGACCCAAAGTTGAGTTCCTGGAAGCATTCACGACGTCGTACGCTGATCAGGATTGGTTGTCGAAACATTCCGAGCTCTGGATGCTGGCTCGTCGAAAAGTACTGCGATACTCAGCGGGACAATCCTATCTGCAGAATTCAATCGACAGCTATCTGAACGAACCAGAGAAATGGAACCGTTGCCGCGATGCTCTGACGGGAATTCGAGATCTCTGCAATCAAAATGATTGCAAACTTGCGGTCGCCATTTTTCCATTCTTTGTGAATCTGAATGGCGAGTATCCCTTCCAGCCAATTCACGATCATGTCCGAAGTTTCTGCCAGGAATCCGAAATTCCGGTTGTGGACCTGCGTGAAAGCTTTCGTGATTTCGAAGGTCCCGAATTGTGGGTTCATCCGACAGATCAGCACCCCAACGAGCAGGCTCACCGAATTGCTGCCGAGTCGATCTCGAAGTTCTTCGTCGAGAACAAACTCGTACCCTGAAAAGCAACGTTTTACGCGTCGAAGTTGATCATGTTGCCGCGGTGGTCGTCGAGCGGTTCGTTGATGGCCGATGGACCGGTTGTCGCGGCTGATGATGCAGAGTCGTCGTTTGTCTCAGCCTGCTCGTCAGAGTTCGCATTGTCGTCTTTGCTGTTGCCGCTTGCTGTGAAGAATGCGTCGGCGTCGCGGTCGTCGGAGCGTTCGGTTTCGCCGGCGCCGTTCAGGTTCTGAGAGAACTGCGCATGATCGGTGTCCGTTGAGCGGGCTGCCGCATCGCCCCGCGCCGCATCGGTGCCTTTGGTACTGTTGACGTTGCCGGCGTACGGGTTGACTCCGGGCCCGAACCCGGAAGATCCAATTCCACTCATCGCATCCTCACTCTCGATCGGTCCAGCCGTCTGGCAGCATGGTCAGACTGAACGGCAAAGATCGGTTATCACGGAGAACTTTCGTCCGCGATTGTGCTCTGCGGCTGTTGATGGCCGCGGCTCGGATGTCGATCGAAGGGGCTATTCTGAGAGCAACGCAACTCGACAATTCCCTGCCGAGCGGTGCGTCATCTTGAGCGATCTACACATTCTTCGGCACCCTGGTTCTGTCTCGATCGTAAAAATCGGCCCTGGTTTTCACAGAATTCCGCGATTCGTCGGCTTTGGTTGATGTGTCGAGCGGTCATTCTACCGCTGGCCTGACGAGTTGAATTCGAATTCAACTCATCGGGGCTAAGCCGACTAACCTGACAAGGCGCAACCACTTGTGGCAAATTCGAGGCACTTGTTCGGGGGACTCGGCAATCGTTGTGATTCGTTGTTGGCAGGGGTAGACTGGCCAACTTGTTTTCCGACGCCGAATTTGTGCGATCAGTTTGGACAATTCCGGCAGTTTTCAACCGAGTATTGTAATGAAACACGTTCTCTCAGCAGTCGTTGTCAATCAGCCAGGTGTCCTGGCGCATGTTTCGGGGATGATGGCCTCGCGCGCTTTCAATATTGAGAGCCTCGCGGTCGGCGAAACCGAAAATCCCGAGTTCTCACGGATCACGTTTGTCGTCAGCGGCGACGAAAAGGTGCTTGATCAGGTCCGTAAGCAGCTCGAAAAGATTGTCACGATCGTACGAGTGATCGATTTCTCCGGCAAAGAATTCGTTGAACGGGATCTGATGCTGATGAAAGTTGCCGCGTCCGGCAGCAGTCGCAGCGAGGTCAAAGAGCTGGTCGACATCTTCCGTGGAAGCCTGGTGGATGTCAGTCCTGGCCATGTGATGATTGAAATCTCCGGCCCGGAAAAGAAGCTGGAAGCGTTCATCGATCTGATGCGACCGTTCGACATTCTCGAAATGGTTCGTACGGGCAGAATCGCTCTGCTGCGTTCGAACGAGGAAAACGTCGACGTCGACGAACGGGCAGCTTGCGAGGATCCGACCGCCGCCTGTTGAACACTCGCCTGTCGAGTACCAGTCGGCCGGACGTCAGCCCACCGACAAACACACAACCGTTAGCACGACGGTTTCAGATTTCAGCAGGTACGAAGCCTGCTCCCCGTTCCGAAGTTGCGGAGCGAGGTCTACTTTCAACCACGTCCGAAAGACCCAAGCCATGCCAGTTACGATTTACTACGACGACGATGCCGACCTGTCACTCCTTAAAGACAAGACTGTTGCGATTCTTGGATACGGCAGCCAGGGACACGCTCAGGCTCAGAACCTCAAAGACAGCGGTTGCAACGTCGTCGTCGGTCAGCGTAAAGGCAGTGCAAACTACGATCTGGCAGTCAGTCACGGCTTCGATCCGATGACCGCCGCAGACGCCGCCAAAGCTGGCGACCTGATCAACATCCTGCTTCCGGACGAAGTTCAGGGCGACGTCTTCAAAGCCGACGTCCTGCCGAACCTTGAGCCCGGCAACCTGCTGATGTGCTCGCACGGGTTCAACGTCCACTTCGGACAGATCACTCCTCCAGAAGGCGTCGACGCAGCACTCGTCGCTCCAAAGGGACCTGGTCACCTCGTCCGTTCCGAATACGAAAAGGGCGGCGGAGTTCCATCGCTCATCGCCATGTACCCCGGTTCGTCTGACAGCTCGAAGCAGCTCGCTCTGGCTTATGCCAAGGGCATCGGCGGAACTCGCGGCGGCGTCATCGAAACCACTTTCGCAGAAGAGACCGAAACGGACCTCTTCGGCGAACAGGTCGTTCTTTGCGGCGGCGTCAGTGCTCTCGTGAAGGCCGGATTCGAAACGCTCGTCGAAGCCGGCTACCAGCCGGAAATGGCTTACTTCGAGTGCATGCACGAACTGAAGTTGATCGTCGACCTGTTCTACCAGGGTGGCCTGAACTACATGCGGTACAGTGTTTCAAACACGGCCGAGTACGGCGACTACACTCGTGGCCCACGCATCGTTGGCCCGGAAGTCAAAGTCGAAATGAAGAAGATCCTCGACGAAATTCAGAGCGGTAAGTTCGCTCGCGACTGGTTGCTTGAAAACAAAGTCAACCAGGCTTCCTTCGGAGCAACTCGTCGTCGAGAACGATCTCACCAGATCGAAGAAGTCGGCGCACAGCTCCGCAGCATGATGACCTGGATCGACTCGAAAGAAGTCTGAGCCACGCCAAAGCTGACAATCGAGGCCAGTTACAAAAGAAAGCTCGCTCCACGAATGGGGCGAGCTTTCTTCGTTTGCGATTGTTCAGGCGTAGGGTGCGTCTTGACGCACCGTTGGGTTTAATAGTGCGTCGATATGCCCGACCGATAACGACACCTTCGACTAATATCGCTAGAGGCCGATTCAGTTTTCTAGCAATTCATCGAGGCAACGTCGGAGAACTTTGTTCGAACGATTCTGGAATTTGGCCCCGCGGGTTGCCGACAACGACCCGGTTGTGCTCGAGCCACTCGTCTCGTTTTCGATCTGATTCAATCACGCATTCGATCAATTCTACGGTTTCTCGAATCGCGTCTGCACAGCCGTCGTGGTATCTCCGGCCGCATTCACTTTCGAAGACGTCTCGACCACGTTCCACTTCCTGCGCAAAGGCGGTTGATTCGGATTCGTGAATTTCTACTTTAGCTGAGAGCCGTTCTACGAGCTGTCCGAGTTCCATCTGATTCTCTCCGTCGATCTGGCAGCGAGAGTTGGAACGGGCAGGCAAGCCACGTCGCCAATCAGGCGCTGCGTTTCTTAGTTGTTGAATCCGTCGCTACGGTGTTGTTGAGTTCTTCGTCTGTTGCCTGCCGAATCTGCTCGATGATGTCTTCGGGCGAAACGATCTTCGGAGCCCCCTGCCCCCACGCTGGTGGAACTGAGAGTTCGCCATTGTCGATCAGCATGTGTACGGCGGTGCGTACGAAATCGCTGAAGGATTGTTCGCCTCGAACCTGATCAACCCGCTCGACCCAGTCCTGTGGCCAGCGGATTAACTTTGGAACGAGTACGGTCTCCGTGGTCGCATCGGCTTTCTGGCTTCCTGCCATGACAGCTCCTCTTTTCGTCCGTGAATGATTCCATCCGTGAGTGAGATATCTCTTAGATCGGCAGCCCACGGGTGAAAGAGTTATCTCTTTCGAGAGAGATATCTCATTTTTCTCGAAATCGCAGGAAGCCGTGGCGGATACCGAGATCGCTCGCCGCACCAGCGGGCACCGCTTGCAATGCCCGGATTCTGCACGAAACAATGCGGACTGATCTCAGCGAGTGCTGATCCATGCTGCGTGTCGGACGTTGCCGAACTCTGCAACCACCGACCTATGCGTTTGAGGGTCTCTCATGACTAAACGAATGATTCTTCTGCTGCTGGTAACTGCCGGTCTCACGGCGTCGTCCGCAGGGAAATTGCATGCTCAGGATGAATCGGCAGAAGCAGCGCCGAAAGAAACTGCCGAATCACCAAAGGACGCTCCAGAAGAAGAAGTGGCCGAGCCTGAAACAGAAGCGGGAGGGACAGTCGCTCGCTACATCACTGTCACGAATCCTGCGGGAGAGCTCGTTTTTTCCAGAATCCGAAACGCGCTGGTCGAGCTGCAGCATCAGGCGGACGAGGAAGATCGGGACACCATTCTGATTCTCGAAATCGAACGAGGGTCGAGCACGTTCGGGCAGGTCAGCGATCTGGCAAAAGAGCTGACTTCTGCAAAGTATCCGCGAGTTCGAACCATCGCCTGGATTCCGAAAGACGAATCAGACAAACCGCTGACAGGCTACACGGCGATCATTCCTCTGGCCTGTCGCGAAATCGTCATGCACCCCGACGCCGAAATCGGTGACATCGGCCGCGGCACAGCCTTGGACGACGACGAGCAACTTTCGATCATCAATCTCGTCGAGAAGCGATACAACGCCAAGGTCAACGGAGCGTTGGCTGCCGGCTTCGTCGAACCATCGCGGACGGTGCTTAAGATCAAAGTCATCTCGGGCGAAGGCGCAAATCGCGTCACCGAAACTCGAGTGGTCACCAGCGAAGAAATGCAGCGACTTCAAGACACCGACGTTGCCATCCCCGATGTCATCACGATCAAAGAGAAAGGTGATGTCCTGTTGCTTTCGGGCAAACGCGCAAGGCAACTCGACGTCCTCGTGATGCAGACTGCCGAAGACCGTGTCGATCTTGCAGACTTGTACGATTTCGATCGCCGATACCTGCGCGAAAGCATTTCCAGTGACAAGCCGCCTCGAGCAAGAATTATCAGGATCGACGGGGTCATCGATCCAATTCTCCATGAGTATGTCGAACGAGAAATCCGCCGGGCAGTCGCTGAAGACGCGAACCTGATCATCTTCCAGATCGAATCGCCGGGCGGATACCTGCTCGACAGCGAACAACTCGCCGATCGTATTTCGCAACTCGACGGCAAGAAGCATCGCACCGTGGCGTACATCCCCGAGTACGCTTACAGCGGCGCAGCGATTATTTCGATGGGCTGTGACGACATTTACATGCACCCCGATGCAAAGATCGGTGACGCCGCGCCAATCGAAGTCCGCCCTGGCGAACAGTTCGAACGTGCTCCGGAAAAAGTTCTCAGCCCGCTGCGTGAAACGTTGAAAGTTCTTGGTGAGCGAAAAGGGCGGCCGCCAGCATTGCTCGAAGCGATGGCGGACAAGGACCTCCGAGTATACGAAGCCACGCACAGTCAGACTGGCCGCAAGTCGTATATGTCTGAAGTAGAAATTGAGGCTTCAGGTGGCGAATGGATCAAAGGTCCTCTGGTTGCAGAGTCGAGGGAAGAAAACCTGTTGACCGTTACCGGACGACGTGCCCACGACCTGAAACTGGCGAACGATCCTGTCCACGATATGGGTGAACTGAAACAGCGACTTGGGATCCCCGCCACGGCCGTCGTGCCAGCTTCAGAGCAAACGTGGGTCGATACAATGATCACGATTCTGAAGTCGCCGGGAGTCACGTTTCTCCTGTTCATGGTCGGCCTGATCTGCATTTACCTTGAGGTCTACACTGTCAGCGGCTTCTTCGGAATCGGCGGCGCGTTGTGCTTCGCCATCTTCTTCTGGAGTCGATTTCTCGGCGGCACGGCTGGCTGGCTGGAAGTGACGCTGTTCATTTTTGGTATCGCACTCATCGCGATGGAAATCTTCGTCATCCCAGGCTTCGGGGTGTTTGGACTTTCCGGAGGGCTTGCCGTCATCGCTTCGTTGATTCTCGCCAGCCAGACATTTGTAATTCCATCGACAAGTGCGGAGTTCGACCAGTTCAGTTGGACGATTGGGACTCTCAGCAGCTCAATCGTGGCGGTGGTCACGGTCGGCGCTGTGATCAGCCACTTCATGCCCAGAATTCCGGGTTTGCGCGGCTTCGTGCTTGCAGCACCCGGCACTGTTGACGATGGTGGCCCGCTGCTCAATCCCGACGTGACTGGCGATCCTTCACAGACTCTGCAGATTGGCGAGGACGCGAGTTTGCTCAGCCAGGTTGGAACAACATTCTCGACGTTACGGCCGTCAGGCAAGGCTCAAATCAACGGCAAGCTGATCGATGTTGTCAGCGATGGTGCCTTCATCGAACCCGGTACACCGATCGAAGTCGTCGAAGTTGCTGGTAACCGAGTCGTCGTCCGAGCCGTCACATAAACTGTCGACTTCATTCATTCGCAGATCTACCCGCAATTGACGAAAGACTCCCCCTCTGATGAACCGCTTCCTTTGGACCGTGCTTCGGTTTTCGTTGTGTGCGTGGGTTGGTGCTGCAACGCTGTTCGTTGTCACGGGAGTGCGTGAAGTCACGATGACCGATTTCGACGCCGCGACAAAGAACGTACTGGCAGCGACTCGCTTCCCAGCGTACTACGCGTTTGGTTTCACGCTTGTTGCCGTCGCTGCAATTTCAGCTCTCGGCCTGATTCTTTCGAACAAAGAGTATCGCCGCCGAAAAGTTGTTGTCCTGACGTTGTCAGTTTTCTCTCTCGTAGTGATGGTTCTTGACCATCAATTTATCTACCTGCCACTTGAAGTCATGATGCTCGAACCGGAAGGCCGGTTGGATCCCGAATTCTTCACGTATCACCAATGGTCAAAATACATCAACTGCGTGTCAGTCGGTGCGTGCCTGATTGCCAGTTTCGTTTCGGCTTGCCCGGGCAAATCGTCAGCCATAAGCAATCCAACTTCAGACTCCTGAAAGAACTTCAAATGGCGACGTCACTGGCAACATTCGGTTCCGGCTGCTTCTGGTGTACGGAAGCCGTCTTTCAGTACATTCGAGGTGTGGAAAAAGTTATCTCCGGCTATTCCGGCGGGGAGATGCCGTCACCCGATTACAAAGCGGTTTGCACCGGCACGACGGGGCACGCCGAGTGCGTGCAAGTGACGTTTGATTCAGACGTCGTTTCTTATCAGGAGTTGCTTAACGCTTTCTTCAAAACTCACGATCCGACAACGTTGAATCAGCAAGGGGCCGACCGAGGAACGCAGTACCGATCGGTGATCTACTTTCACGACGAAACACAACGTGAACTCGCCGAAACATACCGCGACCAACTCAACGAAGCCGGTGTTTTCTCGTCGCCGATCGTGACTGAGATCAGCCCTGCCGAAGAATTCTTCCCGGCGGAGGGGTATCACCAAGGCTACTTCGAGCAGAATTCAGGGCAGGCTTATTGCCAGGCAGTTATCGCTCCGAAGTTGTCAAAGTTCCAGAAAGACCTGCCGGACCTGCTGAAACGCTGACCCGACGTCAGCGTGATCGCCAGAGCGTCGAGTCCGGGATGCCGAGTTGCTGCTGGACTGCCGCGATTTCTTTGCGAAACCGCTTGGCATCCTGGGGGTAGCCCTTCGTCGGCTTGATGTCTGGAAGGTGCCGCTTCCAGAAGTCGTTAAACATTTCCATCGACAACTCGCGGACGTACTTACAAACCATCGAGGCCACGGCCACAGGAAAGTGTTCTTCGGCTTTCGTCTGAAAGTTGATCTCCGACGTCCCGACCCGGTAGCTGCTTTTCTGGCGTCCTTCCTGAAGACGGAAGATCATCTGCCCGTCGAGCTGCTCATCGATCAGTTCATCGTACCGGCTACGTCCCCCGTGCTTGTCTCCGATGATCAGGGTTGGCTCTTCCGAACCGGGATCCCAGACGCTTCGTAACAGGCCGAGCGTAAAGCGGGATAACGCCGCCCCCTTGCTCTGATAGAAGTCCGACACCGAGTTGAAACGCTCTGTCAGCACAATGTCGCTGCTGATTCCGACAAGTCGAATTCCGGCGTCATCGCAAGCTGATTTCAGTCGACCACTAAGCAGTTCAACTTCGCTTTGCTTATTGGAAACTGGCAGCGTCAGGTCAGCTTGCTGAAACCAGGGTTCGACATCGAGAAACGACGAGGCCAGCGCTGTACCTGCATTGCTGCGCACAGACTGAGCATCGCTGGCGGGCATTGCTGGCGGCCTCTGCAGTAACTCAGGAAATTCGCCGGACGGCGACCGCGCAAATTCAGAAGTCATCAACCAATCGCAAAGACTTCGGAATGACGACGTGTTCTCTGGCGTGAGACCGAAGAGCGTTTGAATCGACCGCTCCAGAGGCTGGATGCCTCGTGACGGCGAGTAGACATCTTTCGAATCGGCTACATGGATTCTGTCGGCGTCTTTGCTGACTGACTGGCTGACAACAGATTCGAGCGACGCCCAGAAATCCGTCTTTCTCGGATCGCCTGGCACTTGCCACACGGTCGCCGTGATCACGAGTGGGCCGAGATTCGGACCGTACCCCGCTTCGTCCATCCCAATGACGATTCCCAATTGACAGCCTTCCTTTGGCAGCGGGTTCGTCAGAAGTCGCTGATTTCATTTCCGTCATTGCGATTCGCAAGGTTGGTCAGCAATGTGTAGTCGACCGACTCACCGACGAACCGAACACTTCCGTCCGTGAGGGCGACGTTGGCTCCACCTGTGTGAATTGACTGGATCGGTCGGTTGGCTCCGTCTTCCGGCCCGACTCCAGTTGCTCCACCGGCCGCGGCTGCAGTGGCGTCAAGGAAGTTCACGGGATAGCGAACGGTGGTGATGTTCCAACTTTGGAAGTCCGTGCAGAACCAGGCACCGTCACCCGGCGTGCCAGTGCCCGTTGAGCCGACCCAGGCACCGTGCGAGTTTGAGCTGCGAACATCGATACTGTTTCCAGCGACATCGCGTGCAAAAGCAGACTGCTCGCCAAGCATCATCGTATTCGTGCTTCCATCAGAAACATCGGCGAAACTGACCGACCTGTTCGGAACAAGAATTCCCGAACCGGCCATGATGCCTTTGTAGGTTGGCTCAGCATCCGGATTCGGACCACCGCCCAGTGTTGCCGCGCCGGAAATTCCGACATACGTCGGCATCATTACTCCCTGGGGTGTTGTTGTGAGAGGGTCTGACATCTGCGGCAGCGGAGACGACGGACAGCTCAGGACGGACAGATATTGCCCATCAAAAACCTGTCCGTTCACGTTGGCGGCAATGTCCGTGTTCCCGACTCCTCCGGCGGCGGCGTCACTCAATTCGTCATACAGGCTTGCCTGCTCGACGAACGGCAGCAGTGCCACGAAGAACGAAGAACCGCGGTCGAGGTTGCGGGACATTCCCGGTGTCTGGCTATGCAACGCTCCGATCGGAAACGCACCCCACTGGTCGTGGTAATTGTGCATCGCGATGGCAAGCTGCTTCATATTGTTGACACAGGACGACCGCCGAGCAGCCTCGCGAGCTTGCTGCACAGCCGGCAACAACAGTGCCACCAGTACGGCGATAATTGCGATGACGACCAGAAGTTCAACGAGAGTAAAACCGCGGCGATTCCTCGAACGTAGCTTTGACATCCAAACTCTCCGTGCCGGTGACCCGTGAAAACGTGGACAGAGTACAGCAGATTTCTCAACGAATCACCCCACGTTAGCTGATTTGATCCGATTTAAAGGGGTGTATCCCGTCTGCGACTAAGGACTGCTCAGGTGTCCGAGAAGTCGGTCTCGAAGCTTCTGATAGCCGTATTTGTCCATAACTCTCGATAGCTAAAAACGCCGATTTATTGCCGTTGCGAGGGTGCTCAACGAAATCGATCGCACCCGATCGTCACGATTTCTCCGTTTTTTTGTCGGTCGATCGTGAAAAATCGGTAGTCGAGTCACGAAAACCGACACATGCTGAATTCAGGCAGCGTCGTGACACGCCCAACCGCGTTCGTTCGGCGTTATAGCGTTGCGTTCGTAAGTCACGAGTGCCATTCTGATTGTGACCACACGCCATCGTCGTATCAGGGAAAGTCTCCATGAGGCCCGCCTGTCCTAATGTCATCACCCTGAATCACTATGTCTCCGGAGCTTTGGAAGAGTCCAAAGCGGAAGAGATCGCTGAACACCTCGCAGCCTGCGACCACTGCCAGCAGCGTTCCGATGAAATGGCCAGCGAAACAGACGGCCTGATTGGAGCCGTCCGCCGTGGAGCCGTCGCCGCTTCGAAAAATGACGAACCGCAGCTCGCGCGGCTGATCACAGAAGCTCTGCATGCCGGGTCACATTCGGGTGCTGACCGTTCCGATACGTCGCCGGACGATTCAAAACTCCGATCAAAACCGAAACGCAAGGATCTCGAATCCTTCATCGACGGTCTCCGCAAGAGCGGCCTGATCGACGAGAAGGAACTGCATCGCCTAGTCGTAACCAGCGAGGCCGAAGACGCGGATTCTTTCGCGCAGGAATTGATCGAGCATGACACGCTGACCGTTTACCAGGCGCGGGCACTTTCAAGAGGACGCTGGAAGGGGCTGGTCCTTGGCAACTATGTCATCGTTGAGAAACTCGGCAAGGGTGGCATGGGGCAGGTCTACAAAGCTCGTCACGACCGAATGGGCAGAACGGTTTGCCTGAAGGTGCTGCGTTCAGTCGGTCGACGTTCGCCGGAAGTTGTCGAAAGATTTCGACGGGAAATCAAAACTCACTCGGCGCTGAGCCATCCGAACTTCGTTGTCGCCCATGACGCCGACGAGGCGGAAGGAATTCAGTTTCTGGTCATGGAGTTTATCGATGGCCGCGATCTTGCACGTCGAGTTAAGGATGACGGTCCTGCTTCAGTCAGCGACGCGCTGAAGATCATGCGACAAACGGCTGCCGCACTGGAGTATGCACACGAGCAGGGTGTCACTCACCGGGACATCAAGCCGCACAACCTGCTCGTTGCTGAATCTGGTGACGACGCCGGACAACTCAAAGTACTCGACATGGGGCTCGCCCGGTTCGAACCGCTGCTGGACAGCCCGACCGAATCGACGACAAGAGCATCGATGACGGCCAGTGGCGTGATCATGGGCACCGTCGACTACATGTCTCCGGAGCAGGCTCTCAACAGCCGACATGCCGACGCCAGGTCAGACATCTACAGCCTTGGCTGCACGATGTATTTTCTGTTAACCGGTACGACGATGTTTGCTGGCGACACGTTGATGGAAAAGATCATCGCGCATCGAGAGCAACCGCTGCCAAGTCTGCGCGACGATGCGACTGAAGTTTCCGCCGGGCTGGATGCAGTCTTTCAGAAGATGGTCGCCCGAGACCCGGACGACCGATATCAAACAATGAAGGAACTGGGAGAAGACCTCGATGCATGCATCGCTGGTCACCGACCGTCGGCGCTTGCAGCTCCGTGGTCTGACCTTGTCAGTCGAATGAAATTAAAACCGGTGCTGGCCTCGATTTCGGCGGCGACCGCCTGGTTGGCAGGGGCCCGCTCGTCAGCGCTGGCCGCACGGTGCTCCAACATGGTGAATCGAGTCAAAGCCGAGCCCGCGATGGCCTCGATTTATGCCGCGGCCACTTTGCTGGCAGGATTCTTAGTCCATGCGGCAGTGACTGGTTCTGACAGCTCAGCAGCAAGTTTCGCCGCTGCCGCTGGGGGCATTCCAGCGGAGATATCTGAAGAGAAAGGCGGCTCAAGACAAGAGGCAAGAGTTCAGTCAAATTCCGAATCCCGCCGCAATGCCGGATTGCAGAGGAAGGCGCTCGTCGTTCTGCCTGAGAAGAGTTACGACCAGAGCTACCTGGACAAAATGCGTCAATACCTGAAGAAATATGGATTCGAAATAACGATCACGGCAAATCAAACAGGCATACTACAATCGCGCGAAAACAAATTCGGCAAGAACGGACACGTCGACATCAAGCAGTCTTTGAATGAGACAACTCAGGGCGAATTCTTTGCGGTCGTACTGATGACTGAAGAATCATCCATTGGCAAAACTCGCAACGGTAAGCTGCTCCAGCAGCAGCTTCGTCAGACGCTCAACAGAAACGGTTCAATCGTCGGTGTCGGAGCGGCTCAAAAGATCATTGCGGACGAGTCACTCAGCGGACCGGTTCGCTACGAAGATTGTGACGGGTTGTGCATTGGCAACCCGAAACAAGGCTCCGGCACGATAATCAAAGTGACCGAGTCCAAGCACATTCCCACGATGGCCTGGCAGCTCAACGCCCGCTTCGAAGCGGCCCAAAAGAAACTCAGCAGTAAGTAACGACTATTCTGCCGCGATGTTCCACTCGGCATGAAACTGCTCGAGGAATTCTTCCAGCACCTGGTGCCGCTGCGCCGCCAGCTTCAGGCCGGTTTCGGTATTCATCCGGTCTTTGAGCAGCAGCAACTTCTCGTAGAAGTGGTTAATCGACGGACCGGATTTCTTTTTGTAGTCATCAAACGACGCGTGCAGCTCAGGCGGATCGTCAGGGTCGTGCATCAACCGCCCCTTTGCTCCGCCGAAGGCAAAGCACCGAGCGATACCAATCGCTCCGATGGCTTCCAGCCGGTCTGCGTCCTGGACGATCTTGCCTTCGAGTGTTGCCATTGGCGTCTCAACACCTGCCCCTTTGAACGACACCGTCGCGACGATGTCGCAAACGTGATCAATCACTGATTCGCCGATTGATTGTTCCGACAGCCATGCTCGTGCAGCCTTTGGGCCGGCTGAATCGTCGCCGTCGTGAAATTTCCAGTCGGCGATATCGTGCAGCAGCGCCGCGAGCTCTGTCACAAACCGATCCGCGTTCTCAGTGCGTGAGATGAACAGCGAATTCTGCCACACCCGCCAGACATGCCACCAGTCGTGGCCGGACGAGTCGCCTTCCATCTGGCTTCGTACGTGAGCGGCTGTCTGATCAACAATCTTCTGCTGGGCATCGGTAAGTTCTGCCATCAACGAATCCATTCGCTACTTGTGTCGTACGTGAAGAATGATCGGCCAGGAAGTTTGCCCGCCCTCTTCTTTGCTGCGTAGATGAAACACTCGAGTCTGCTCGGGAACCCAGTCGGCGGCTGTCAGGAAGAATCTCCGCTGGCTCTTTCCCTCAACGATCAGCAGCCCGCTTAAGCCCACATTATCGACAATAATTCCGTGCGGAAGGTTGTGAGCGATCGCTTCGAAACCAACTCGACCGTTGAAGTCGTTGTTTCGCTGAATGTGGACTCGGGCCGTGATGGTCTCGCCTGGCGCGATGGTCAATTCCAGCGGATTCGCCTGACCAAACGCCGGAGCTTCGACTTTCACCGTGTCACCTTCGTCAGGTGCGATCGCCACAAGAATCTTCGGAGCCGCTGCGAGTTTCAGCTCGGCAAAGCCACCAACGTCCTTCGACACTTCTTTCCCGTGAACCATCGCTGTCGCGGTAACTTTGATCTTCTTCACGTCTTCCGCTGTCGGCTCTTTCGCGTCCGGCGCGGCATTGATAGATGCATACGTGATGAACTGACCGGCCTCGATGATCAGCGGTTGTGAAACCTGAAAGCCTGCTGGCATATTGTCAACGGCGATCTTGATTGCTCCATCGAAGCCATCCAGTCGGCTGGTGACGAACTTGAATTCTTTGCCGCTGCCAGCCTGCACCGAAGGTTTGTTTCCGTCCAGCCGAACATTGAAGTCGGGCTTTGCCGGCCGCACAGTCAGGTCGTACTTGAACTCCGATCCGCTGGCCCCTCGCACGTCGGACACGCGGACAAAGTAGTCACCCTTCGCCGGTGCCGTGAATGTCAGCCGCGAATCGCTGCCGAGCTGCCGCAATGCATCGTCGTCGTTTTCGTAGTAAATCGGAAAGACTGGCAGGCCATTCGGAATGAGTTTCGTGCCGGGCGGATGAGGCTCGACGATGTAGCAAGGCTCCTGCAGCGCGTGCGAGTTCGCCGTCGTGTCGAACAAGCCAGTCCGTTTTCCGGTTTGCGGGTAGAACTGAAATCCAGAATCGGGACCCCGCGGCCACAACCAGAGCTGCACCACTTCGCCGTTCAAATACAGCAACTGATTGACGTCCATCTCTTCCCAGTTGTGCAGCCGGCAGTCGCGGGTGTCAGAATTGATCCCGCGGAATGTGATGTATGAATCCCGGACGGCTTGCAAACGGACCCGTTCGATTCGGTTTCCATCGGAGTCAAGAATTTCGAGGTTCGAATCCAGCGGCGATTTATTTCTTGCGGCATTCACTTCAAAAACCCAAGCTTCGCCAGCGCTGGCCGAGAAGCGAAACATGTCGACGTCAACGGCCGAAGCTGTCGGTGAATCGCCACGTTCAGGATTGATGACGCCCTTGATCGTCGCCGGAATCTCAACGGACGATGCCTGAGCCGGGTTGTTGTTTGGTTCCGACTCGTCAACTGGCTTCGACGGTCTGTCCGCTGCCGGAAACACGGTGACCAATTGCGAATGCTGCGTCGCATCGTCACCGCGTGACGCGATGTTGAAATCGTACTTCTGCAACGTACCATCGATTCGCCCGACGACGAACGATTTGCCATTTGAGGCGACATCCAGAGCTGGTGCCACGGCCGGCTGAGCTTCAAAAGCGAACTGCTGTGTGTACTCCGTCGTGTCCCACAGTTTCATCGTCTGGTCGTCAGCAATGGAAACCAGTTTGGAACCGTCCGGACTAAAGCCAAGCTGGATGATCGATCCCTCAGCAGCGATTCTGGAATAGACCAGCGGATTGATCTGCGGTTTCGTTCGCGACACGACTTGCCAGACTCGGATGCGATTGTCGAGGCCGCCAGCGATCACGTGCTGTCCATCCGGTGAAAATCGAACGACGTACTGATCCTTCAGCGGCTGACTGAGCGTGTCGAGCCGAACGCCCGTCGAAACCTGCCAGAGCTTGACAGTCTGATCAGCGCTCGCGGATGCAACGATCGTCCCGTCCGGGCTGAAGTCGAGATCAAATACTGCTCCGTTATGACCGGCCAGCGTGCGAAGTTCTTTTCCAGTTGCCACATCCCAGAGAATGATCTTCTTGTCGTAGCTGGCGGTCGCCAGCACAGTCTGTTCACGATTCAGCACGGCGTCGTACATCGCGTCGTGATGCCCTTCAAATATCGCCGCCTGCTTGCCATCCGCGATCGTCCAGATACTTGCCTGACCATACAGTCCGGCGATACCCGAACCGGCGATGACACGCTGACCGTCTGTTGAGAATTCGACTGAATTCACCTTGCCCGGAAAATCATTCAATCGGCGTACAACTTTCATGGATGCGGCATCGCGAATTTCCACCGAAGCAAATCGCGCGATGGCAAGTCGACTCCCGTCTGGTGAAAGCGCGACGGCGGCGACCGGTCCGTCTGCTTTGGTCGAGCCTGCAATCTTTGGAACCATCAACATGCGGCGAGGCGGTTCTTTGCCATCCGGCCCTTTCGCTCCAGCTTCAATCCACGCGGTGAGCAAATCAATTTCTTCTTTTGTCAGTCGCTCTTCATCTTCAGGCGGCATGACCGGCTTTGCCTTACCAGTCACAAGCTGCAGCAACCGGCTGGAAGCAACGTCGCCTGGCTGTAGCGACGGTCCGCGTTTTCCACCTTTCTGCAGATCCGAGTACGAATCCAAAGAAAGCTTGCCTTCTGCGTCGTCGGCGTTGTGACAACCGACGCAGCGTTTCTGAAAGATCGGGGCGATCTGTTTGGCATAGTCCGGCGCAACGTTATCCGCGGCGTTTGTAACGATGCCGCCAATGCTCGTTGTAATCGCGCAGGCTATAAGCAGAATTGTCCGTCGAGTGTTTGCTCTGAAGAAATCGTGTTGCTGGCACATTCGGAAACCTATGCACTCTCTTTGGCGAAACATTCTGCGGAAACCACCCACAGTTCGGCGGTTAGGATAATCCGAGTTCCCTCGGAAACACAGTTTCGCGGCCATCACCCACGCGTCATCATTGCTGGCGACGTAGCACCTTCGCTCGTCGATCAACGTCCAACGACCGTCTTACGGAGCACCAGCCGGTGGCATCTCGGATTCGACAAACCAGTCATCTGGCAGTTGCGCTGATGACTTCCGTACTCGTCCTCTTCCTGATTCCGGACCGCGCAGAGTGTGACGAAACGTCCGCCGACCTGGCCAACGCGACCGAGCATCTGCAACGAGGCCGCTACGAAGAAGCCGCTGAGGCGTTTGAGGAAATCGTCGAGAACGCAAAAGACGCTACGAAGGCGGAAGCAATTATCGGCCTGAGTCGAGCCCTTGAGAGCCAGGGACAATATAAGCAAGCAATCACTCAACTAACGGATGCAGCAACGCCGTCTCCGGCCATCCTTGCCGAGACCGCCAGGCTGCAATTCACCATCGGTCGGATTGAGGAAGCTGCAGCCTCGTGCGAAGCCGCACTGAAGGCTGACGCTGATCAGCCATTAGCACATCTCGTGCTTGCCTGGTTGAGCACGGAAGCTGGCGACCTGAAGAAAGCCAACGAAGCGTTCCGCTGGTTCGTCCGTTTCTACAATCGTAAACAGCCGACCGATGCCGAAACGTTGCTGCTGATTGCCGAAGGGGCCGGCGAATTCGCTCGATGGAACAGCAACTCCAGCATCTTCAACTTCATCATCAACACACTTTGCGTCGACGCATTGAAGGATGACCCGCTGTCGTGGCAAACCCATCTGGCGTCCGGATCGTTGTTGCTGGAAAAGTACAATCGAGGCCAGGCGATTCCCGACTTGAAGAAAGCTTTGGAGATCAACCCGAGAGCGGTCAGCGTCATCGTGGCTCTCGGCGAGGCCGCTTTGCAGAAGCACGATGTCGATTCGGCACTGACTTACGCCGAGCAGGCCCTCAACGTTCAGGACAACTACGTGCCAATGTTGCGGCTGATGGCCGACATCGCGTTGAACAAACACTCGCCCGATGCCGCCATGCTGGCGTTGCAGGAAGCTCGAAAGACCAACCCATTTGACGCCAAAACACTCGGACGACTCGCCGCAGCGCATTACCTGCTCGATGTTCAACCAGGCGGCGACGCTGACGAACGGCTGGCATCTTTGCTCGCAAACCTCGACGCCATCGCGGAAGCGTCACTTGAAAACCCTTCCCGTTTAGAGCAGCTCGTGATCGATGTCGCGACTCGAAATCCTAAGCCGGGGGTATTTCTCAACGCGTTCGCAAGCGCGCTGGAGTCACGACGAAAGTACGCGATGGCCGAGAAACTTTATCAGCACGCCATTCGAGTTATGCCACAACTCTCTCAACCCAAAACGTCACTCGGCATGCTCTACATGCAGACCGGCCGGTCCGACCAGGCGAAACAGCTACTGGACGAAGCCTTCAAAGCTGATCCTTACCACGTCCGAGTCAGCAACATGCGGAAAGTGCTCGGCGTCCTCAGCAAGTACGAAACGATCACAACCGAGCACTTCGTCATCCGAGTGGATTCGCAGGAAGACAAAATTCTTGGCGAATACATGGCCGAGTATCTCGAAGAGGTCTACCCGGAACTGGTTGAACTTTACGGCTACGAACCGCCGCAACGCAGCGTTTTCGAAATCTACAACAACGCGAAAGGCCTGACTGCCCATCAGTGGTTCAGTGCAAGAATGGTCGGCTTGCCCTGGATTCAAACCATCGGAGCATCGACCGGCATGATGGTCGCTCTGGCGTCACCGACCGCTTCGCCTCAGCCTTACAACTGGGCTCGCGTCGTGAAGCACGAGTTCGTTCACGTGCTGACGCTGCAGCAAACGCATTTCAACATTCCGCACTGGTTCACGGAAGCGTTGGCCGTTACCAGCGAAGGCATCCAGCGCCCCGCCGAATGGAACCGTATGTTGCTCGAACGTGTTCCGCGAGGCGAACTGTGGAGTCTCGACGAACTGACCGGCATCTTCGTTCGCCCGGAAACACCCGCGGACTGGCAGTTCGCTTATTGCCAGAGTCGGCTCTACGCTCAGTACATGATCGAGACGTTCGGCAAAGAAACGATCAGCAGCATGCTCGATCTATACCGCAAGAACGTCCGCACGAATGACGCGATCCCTCAAGTCTTTGGCATGACGGCTGAAAAATTCGACGCCGGCTATCGAGATTTCCTGAAGCGAATTGTCGAAGAAGAACTCGACGGTTCAGCGACTGAGGCTCCGAAATCGATCGCCGATATCGAGAAGGAATTCAACGCCGCCCCCGACAGCCCCTCCGCGATGGCAGCGTTTGCTGATGCCCTGTTAAAGGCGAAGCGTCGGCGTCAGGCTCGCGCACTGGCCGAGCGAGCTTTAGAAAAGAATCCGCGAGAACCTTTGGCCGCGGTCGTTCTCACCGAACTCGAACTGCTGGGTCGTGACATCAATGAAGCGGTTGCGTTTCTTGAAGCAGCCTTCGATGAAGAAAAGCCGAACGATCGCGTGCTCGGCCTGCTGGCAAAACTTCGGCTCATGCAGGCTCAACCGGAAGAAGCAGCAAGGCTGTACGAACTCGGCCGGACTAAGTTCAAAATTGACCAGGCCTACCTGCCGCAATCGGGCGAGTGGCTCAAAGGTCTGGCAGCGGCGTACATCCAACTTGGAGAAGACGACAAACTGAAGGGCGTGCTTGAGTCGATCGCCAACCTCGACGGTGACAACCCTGTCGTGCGACGAAAGCTGGCACAACTTGCCGACGACCAAGGCAACATTGTCGAGGCTGGCCGCTGGGCGAAAGAAGCCCTTCAGATCGACGTGACTGATCCGGAAACGCACCGAATCCTGGCAAAACTGCACGCTCACAGCGGCCGAAATGTAGAAGCGGCAAGAGAACGAGAGATCGCGAAAACGCTTGAGGCCGATTCTGCAGAAGAATAACGGTTTTCGTGTCAGATACTTTGAGTGTTGTCTGGATCGTGGCCGATCGATATGAAAGAGTAGTTGCAGCACCTGCTGCGGCCATTGGTCTATTCGGAGTCTCGTAAATGCTCAGCGTTGGCGATTTCAGCAAACCATTCGGCAGACGCGAGTTTCTGCGCATTGGCGGCCTCGGACTGGGCGGCCTTTCGCTGGCAGATCTGTTGCGGGCGAACGGCCAGGCTGCGGGCGGCAACCCGCTCACAACGGGTCGTTCAGTCGTCTTTCTCTTTATGCACGGCGGACCGAGTCAGATCGAGACGTTCGATCCGAAAATGGAAGCGCCGTCTGAAATTCGTAGTGCAACCGGCGAGCTCTCAACAAAATTGCCAGGCATCACGTTCGGCGGAACGATGCCACAACTCGCTGCGCGAGCCGACAAGTTTTCGATCGTTCGATCGTTCCAAACTGGCGACAGCCGGCACGACATCAAGCCCATCGTCTGCAAGGATTCGTTCGACGCGAACATTGGATCGATCTATTCGAGAATCGCTGGAACGAATCGCTCGGACAATGGGATGCCGACGAACGTCGCACTGTTCCCGAAAGCTGTCGACGATTCAACGATGACGCGGATTTCAAACTTCGGAAAATTCGAATCGGTCGGCAGCTTCGGCAGCGTCTACGCACCGTTCATTCCGGGCTCAGACGGCGATGCTCAAAACAATCTCAAACTCAATCTGCCGATCGACCGACTGGGTGATCGACGTTCGTTGCTCACAAACCTCGACGACGTAAAATGGGCTCTCGAAAACGCCGGCCGAGCAGGCGGCATTGAGAAAGTTCGCGAGCAAGCTTTCTCGACAATCCTCGGTGGAGTCGCTGACGCGTTTGATCTGTCTAAAGAAGACCCGGCAACTGTCGCCAGATACGACACCGCGCCGCTGATGCGTCCTTCCGACATCAGCCGGCACTGGAAGAATTACGAACGATACGTCGACAACGGCAAGGCACTCGGCAAGCTGATGCTGATGGCTCGACGGCTGTGCGAAGCGGGCACGGGCTTTGTCACCGTCACAACGAACTTCGTATGGGATATGCACTCGGACGTGAACAACGCCGGCGTCGAAGAAGGCATGCGTTACATGGGGTCGCCATTCGACCACGCCGTTTCGGCATTCCTTGATGACGTCGAGGCTCGCGGCCTTAGCGATAAGATTCTGCTCGTCTGTTGCGGCGAAATGGGGCGGACGCCTCGTATCAACGCTCGTGGCGGTCGAGATCACTGGGGCAACCTGTCGCCGTTGCTGCTTTCAGGAGGCGGCGTCAATTCAGGTCAGGTGATCGGTCAATCGACTCGCGACGCTGGCGAGCCTTTGACGACGCCGATGCGAAATCCAAATCTGATCGCCACAATCATGCACACTTTGTTCGACGTCGCCGAATTGCGGATCGCTCAGGGAGTTCCGCCGGAAGTCGCGCGAGTCGCTGGCGAGTGGCAACCCATTCCGGGCCTGTTATAGGTCTGGCTCTGCCTAACGCATTTCTGCAGCCACTGCGTTCGAAATTTCATTCCGCTGACATTTCTCAAAGCGAAGATCCCGAGCCCGTTCAATGTCAGCGTCTGATCTCCCAGCAATCCTCGGCGGAGTCCCGATACGCCCCGAAGGTCCTCCCGCATGGCCGGGCGACTGGCCGGAAGTAACGGAAGCTTTGAATGCTTGCGTCAAAGACGGCTCGTGGGGCAAGTATCACGGCGCAAACTGCGAAGCGCTGACCGAACAACTCTGCGAGTTTCACGGAGTATCCGAATCGATCCTGTGTGCCAGTGGGACCGCCGCCGTCGAACTTGCATTGCGTGGTGTTCGAGTCGGGCCAGGTGACGAAGTCATACTTGCCGCTTACGACTTTAAAGCAAACTTTCAAAACGTGCTCACCATCGGAGCGACTCCAGTTCTGATCGATATTGACCCGGCGACCTGGCAGCTTGATGTGTCACAACTCGAAGACGCCGTTTCCGAAAAGACCAAAGCGATCATCGTCTCGCATCTGCACGGCGGCTACGTACCAATGCAACCGGTCATGGAACTGGCGGATCGGCACGGCATCTCGGTACTTGAAGACGCTTGCCAGGCAACCGGTGCGATTCTTGACGGACGTCGCGCAGGCGCAACCGGACATGTCGGAGTGCTGAGTTTTGGCGGTAGCAAGCTCATGACTTCTGGCCGCGGCGGAGCCGTGATGACAAACCGGCCTGAGATATCACAACGAATTCGCTTGTTCACTCAGCGAGGCAACGAAGCGTACCCTCTGTCAGAAATGCAGGCCGCCGTACTTCGACCGCAACTCGACCGTCTTGATGAGCGGAACGTCGTTCGTTGGAACTCCGTTCGCCAGCTATCAGAGAAATTGGAACAGCTTGTTTCAGAGGAGGGTGATCCTATTCTGAGGCCGCTCGTAAACGCATGCTCGTTTGCCACCGAAGATCGTCCTGCATTTTTCAAAGTGGGGTTGCAGTTTGATCCTCAGCAAACAATCGAGTTGAGTCGGGCTGGCTTTTCACAGGCGATGCGGTCCGAAAACGTAGCCCTCGATTCAGGATTCCGAAGTCTGCACCGAATTCACAGCAAGCGTCGGTTCCGAACAGCCGGTGAGCTACCAAACGCGAACGTTTGTGATGAGCACGTGCTGATTCTCCATCACCCGGTTCTATTGAAAGGCGACGAGGCCACGCAGCAAATTTGCGACAGCGCTGCGAGAATTTTTCGGAACGCTGCCGAAATCGCCGATGCAACCTGTTAGAGCACTTTCAGAATCAGTTTTCAGTGTCCTGCAGGAGGGCCACCAGGTAAACAAAGGCCTTTCAGCGTGGCTGCTCCTGCACAGAAACCATGAAAATGGTCCAGCCGAAGCTCATGTTGTTTTCATCAATTCTCGCATCAAACACGTCGCGTAGACACCGGACGGTAGCGTGAATGAAAACTCGATGCCGTTTTCGACGTTCTGCACAGCAAAGTCGTCCGGCCAGATAACCATCGGTCGGCGTGTGCCAAGGGTCAGCTTTTTGAACTTGCTGAACGCTTCTCGCGGAAGGTCGAATCGGTCGAGAATTGCCTGCTCTCGTTCCGCCGGAGTTTCTTCAGGCTGCTTCATCTTTGGTCCAAAGATTGGCCCGGACAAGACCGTTTCGTGGCTGTCGTAACGCGTTTGCTCGGTCGCAACGTCGGTCACCACAAACGGGCCTTTCGAAACGGTGACCTGCATGACGTCACCTTTCAGCACTTCGCGAGACAGCCCGTCGGACAGGCGATCGGCGACCCACGCGTTAAACATTCTCGACTGAACCGCCGACAACGTGAACCGTAGCCCGTCGCGACTTAATCGCCGAGTACGTTCACCCCGCAATAATCGAAAGCCGAGATCGTCGGTCGTCCCAGCATTACCGAAGCGTTGCTCACCAAAGTAGTTCGGAAACCCGGTTTGCTGCATTTCGGAGACCAGGCTCTGAGCAAGTTGGTCCGCGTCTCTTACAGCTTTCCGAACGACGATCCGAAATCTGTTTCCGCGAAGATGGCCGGTTTTCAGTTTGTTGGTGTGCCGTTTTGTGCTGAGCACTTTGACCTGGTCAGAGTCAATCTTCTCGATCAAATCGTTCGCCGACGCCGGGACGGACACGTATTGTCTGGTAACTGCCTGAGCATCTTTTCGGCCTGCGCATCCAACGTCGGCTTGTTTGAGCGAAAGTGTTTGCTCGATGTGCCGAAGCAGGTCCGGTGTAGGGATGCCGCGTTTTTCGATATGCAGAAAAAGGAATTCGCCTTCTCCCGATGTTTCGTAGGCGGGCACCTCATCCACGAAGAAGTCTTCCGGAGACTGTTTGAGCAGTCCGCCAATTCCTGAGCCACTCGTCAGAAAGGGAAGCGCGTTTGAATCTGCAGCAGCCTGGTCATCCGAGACACTGTCTGAATCCGCCATTGAACGCAACTGCTCCGTCTAATCGTCGCCGATCAGGCGAACGTCGCTTTCGCTGCCGAGTCCCGCGACGGCTTCGTCGTCAAAGCTGTCGTCGTTGGCAAGCTCGGCTTCAGGAAATGAGGTCATCATCTCGGTACGGTCTGGTCGACGTTCGGGTTCCGGTTCATCCGGCCCGAGGTAAACACGGAAGCGGGCGTTGGCGAACGCGAGCTCGTCGCCGGGAAGCAGGGCTCCGCGGGTGACTCGTTGCCCGTTGACTTTCGTTCCGTTCGTACTGCCAAGGTCACGAATGAACAGCAGTCCGTCCGTCTTCACGATCACGCAGTGAAGCTTCGAGACGCTGGACCGGTCGATGTACACATCGCAGACGCCACGTTTGCGCCCTACGACTGTGACATCTTTCGTGAGGACGATCGGTCGATCGCCATCAATCGAGATGAGCTTTGCGAGCATCGCAATGCCTCAACCGGCGGAAGCTGTTTGATTCGAGCGAAGGCCAGTATCGGAAAAGGTATGCACCGCGACCCGACGTAACTCTCGATCACACAGCAGGAAAAGCCAACGCTTGATTGTCCAGCACGAAACCAGGAAGTCAAGGTGCGTCTTGCAACCCACAGGCAGACTCGTCCCGCACCAGTCGCGGTAACCCGTAGTTTTGGGACAGTCGCAACCCCCACTGCTCGATCAGAGCCGTCACTTCCGGACTTGCCGAACTATCCATCGTTTCCATCAAGAACAGAGCAACGATGCGCGAGTGGTATGATTCATCCATCGGGGTTAGGTGGCTAGGATCCGAATTTCATTGACGATGGCTCTGAGTTTTCTTCCGGAGGTTAGCGTGGCACACAACGACAATCAGATTCTCAGTAACACGTTTGTGCTCGCCCCCGAAGAAACTCCGAACATCAAAACTCGTTATCGCCGGATCTGTACACCGTTGCCATCGCCCGAGACGATTCCTGACCTCCAACGCGCGGCGTCTCTGTTTCCTGATGTGAATTGCTACCAACCGCCCATCATCTGGGACTCGGCCGAAGGATTCACCATAAAGGATCGAGCGGGTAATCAATGGATCGACTTCACGTCGACAGCCGTGATGACGAACACCGGACATGGCCATCCGGCGATTCGTGAAGCCGTGACGAAGCATGTCGATAGTGGCGGACTGATGGGGCAGTTCAGCTTCGCATCGGACATTCGGATCGAGCTTGCGGAACGGCTCGTCAATATCGCCCCTGACTATTGCGACAAGGTCTATTTCTGGACGGTTGGATCGGAGGCGATCGAGTGTGCTTTGCGGCTGGCTCGCGAGGCTGGACTTTGCCAAAACGCGAAGAAGTATCACGTACTCACACACCAGGCTGATTACCACGGCTGGACGCTGGGCGCTCACCAGATGTCAGGAACGTCGGCAAGCAAGCCCTGGCTGGCAACTCCGGACTCGGCAATTCACCACATTCCGTTCCCTGGCAGTGACGAACCAGGAAACACCGACTGGTCGGAATTCCTGCAGAATAATTTGGCTCCGCTCGCCGAACAGGGCATCACTGCTGAGAAAATCTGCGCTGTCTTCATTGAGACAATGCAGGGCTGGGGCGCGGTGCCTCTGCCAACCGGTTATGTGAAAGCTCTCCGGGCGTGGGCTGATGCCAATAATGTCCTGCTTGTCTTCGACGAAGTTCAGACCGGATTTGCCCGAACTGGAAAGATGTTCGCCCATGCGCACTACGACGTGCGTGCGGACTTGCTCTGCATCGGCAAAGGCCTGACGTCAACACTGCCTCTTGCCGCGGTGCTCGGGCCAGCGGACATTCTTGACCTGCTGCCGCCTGCCGAGATTACGACGACCCATGCCGCTCATCCGGTTTCCTGTGCGGCGGCGTTGGCAAACCTTGACGTGATCGAAGACGAAAATCTGATTTCCGAATCAGTGCGAAAGGGTGACATCGCAGAAGGTTCCTTACGGAAGCTACAGGAACGATTTCCGGACGTCGTGAGCGACATCGCTGGGTTCGGCCTTTTACGCGGCATCCACATTTGCGATCCGAAGTCAGGCAAACTAAGCAGAGAGCTGGCTCGCGACTGGACGTGGGCGGCAGTTAAGCACGGTGTGATGCTTTTTCAGGTGAACCGTCCGTCGATCAAAGTGTGCCCACCGTTGATCATCGATGACGATGCGATCGTCGAGGGTGTTGAGGCACTTGGCGACGCTCTCGCAGCAATCCTGAGTTAGCAGAGTTAATGGCCTCGGAAAAAGAAACACGCCCGGTCGAACATAGAGTTCAACCGGGCCTGTTCTAAGACTGTCAGCAACCATCTATCAGCCGGAAATGTGACCGGCGTAAACTGAAGATGACTACTTGATCGTGATCGTCAGCCAGCCGGCATTCGGCCGAATCTCTGTGACTGCGAGATCGACCGGTCCACCCGTCTTGCGTTTCAGAGTGATCATCCGATCGACTTTGCGAGTCGGAAGAGCTTTCTGAATCTTCGCTTTGACGATACCCGCTCGCGGAATCTGCTTGAGCGGACTAACGGCTTCGACAGCGGACACGCTGACGGCACCGGCTTCGATAACGATGTCTGTGCCCTCGATTGAGAACATCAGCGGCACGGTGATTTCCTGAGTTGGAATCAGGTCGTCGCCTTCTGGCTGTAGCCCCATTCGCAACACGAGAGTCAGTTCACCATCCTGAGCCATAATGCGAATCGCATCCTGCTCGGGGAAAATGAAGCGAGTGTTGTCGACCTTCGCAGGCTCAGCATTCTCATCACCTTCTTTGTCACCACCGGGCAGTTTGAAGTCATCCCCAAGCAGCGTCTGCAAAGCCATTTCGATCTGCTCACCGAGCTCCTTCTCGGTGAATGAACCGCCGGCAAGCGGCAGTTTGTCCAACGAGTTGTTCAACAGAGTTTCGTGAAGGTGAATGGCCGCACTGCCAGCCACTCGGGTTGAGAACGAAGGAGCGTCGCCGCCCAGATTGTCGTCGTCCATCATGCGAGTACCGATCCACAGTGCGTCGCCCGTTGATCGGTAGGTTCGAGCCGAAGGGAACAAGCCGTTTTCCTTCAGTTTCGGGATGACATCCTCTTCCAACTGTTTGGTCGACTTATTGAATTCAGCATCGACCTCCTGGTTGAATTCCGGAATCAGTCGGTTTCGCAGCTTGCCGGCTGCAATGGCTTCTGACTGTCCCCGCTTGTCGCGAGCAACGCTGACGGCGTAGGAATCAGCGATGCTGCCGAAGAGTGGCAATCCGCTGACTCCGGTTCGAGCACCAGTCGTCGTGTTGTTCGCGTTGACCCACATCGTTGCCGG
Source organism: uncultured Planctomycetaceae bacterium (assembly GCA_943787265.1). Classification (GTDB taxonomy): domain Bacteria; phylum Planctomycetota; class Planctomycetia; order Planctomycetales; family Planctomycetaceae; genus JABMPE01. The sequence goes on from CALSLT010000006.1 coordinate 558,864, forward strand.
GAATGTTTTGAAGCGATCTCCGTCGAAGTGAATCTTCTTCTGAGCACCAAACGTGTGGTAGCCAGAGGTGAAGATCGTTGCCTGGTCAGTAACGCCCTGAGTGTTCGTCTGGGTGACGCCGTTAAACGTCATGTCAAACTCGATGACTCGGTTGTTTGGCTTCAAGTCGATGCCGACCGTGCCGTTCGTCGTCTGGTGGCCGTCGACTTTGGCTCCAAGAACAACATCGTCAACGCGACCAGAGTCCGTGTGCTTGTAACCGGCGACTTTGTTGAGGAACGATTCAGTCGCAACGACTCGCAGGTTGTAGTTGAAGTAGAAACCGGCGAGGACATCGGCAAGGTGGTCGCCACCGTCGGCAGCCAGGTTTCGAACGTTGCCATAAGCGTCGCGAGCGGCGGTTGCTGAACCAAGACGTCGAGTCTCTTCGTAGGCTTCGAGTGAAGATACCAGTTCAGTAAGAGCCCCTCGCAGCTCGGCCTGATCGTTCTTTGCAGGCGACTTTGCAGAGGCAAGCTCGATGAACTGACCCAATGTCTGTTTGACATCAAGAAACTGCGGTCGCTGCACGAACTTTCGTTGAGCATCGTTCTGCATTTTTTCCGAGTCGGACAGTCTCGTGAAAACTGCGCTGACAACATCGGTAGCTTCTGCTGTTTCGACAGCCGACCGAAGTTCTTCCGCGCGGATGTATTTCAGCCAGGCGTCGCCATTCTTGATCTTCGAAAGGTACTTACCCAGAGAATTGACGGACTGCGTAACTTCCGCTCCGGCCGCGTCGACTCTGGCTTTGTGAGCAGACTCAGGATTCATTTCCAGAGTGTCGAGCACTGCTGTGGCGACTGAAACTCGGCGAGACAAACGACCGTTGATCGTTGCCAGTGGTTCGTGGATCGGAGCGTAGGTTTTGTTGCCGAGCGCTTTCTCCATCGTCCGAATTCGCTTGTTGAGCTTCGCAATCGCAGCTCGTTGTCCCGCAACATCGAGATCTTCCTGCTCATAGAGAGCGGCGACTTCGGCTGCCGAATCGGTGCTCCAACTTGACCATGAATCGCCAAGAGTCAGGAAGTCGTCTTCCAGAAGGCCGATTGGCACGAACTCGGGAAGAATTCCCCGTAGTCCCTGAGGCGGCTGATCAGCGTCGTCAGCTAGCGAAAGATGCCCGTGAGACGTGCATACTAGAGTAATTGTGGCAGCGAGCAGGGAAAGCAGCATCCCATGCTTCGTGCGAAGCCAGGTCACTGAACTCATTGTGGCAACTCCATTTTCCGAAAAGTGAAGCGTCGGCTGCCCGGCATTCGATAGACCGGAAATAGCAACCGCAAGCCTCTGTTTGCCGGATTCGGAAGCGACATGTGCAATCCGAAATCGCGCGGCATCCTGTTTTTGATTGGTCGTCAACGCACCCCGTGGAACCGGGTAGAAACTATGGGCGAACTGGAACATTTCGTAAAACCGGCGAAACCAATCCTTACGGTTTCACGCGACTTGCCAGCAACGTCGATAAATTCCCCCGGTCCTGCGTACGCGGCTCAGTCTAGTCCTGCCTCGTAACCGCTGCAATTGGCTTTATTTACGCAAACATCCAAACTGTAGTTTTGTGGCATTGAGACGGGGGCCGCGGAGGTGAAACACGGAAGCTTGCTGCCATGAAAACTCCGCAACCCATTCTATATTAGTCAGTTACGACTCTTTCCATGCTCGAAAAGTGGAACAGCGCAGACTTCGGCTGATTAAAAATGATGGTCTCCAGTCAGAAATCACTCGGCGGATGAGTGGCCACGTTCCGAGCGCCCGCCCGCAGGATTTCGTGGAATACCAGACTGATGTCCTCGCGAGTCGATTGTGGATGCTAGAGTTCGACCGTCGGAAATCGGCGTTGCGGACTGCAATGCGCGCCTTTCCTGACATGGGCAGGTCGGCTGACTGCTGACCAACGACGAAAACTGGACTCACTGGCTGAGGACAAAACCGTGACCAACTATCTGGTAACCGGCGGCGCGGGATTCATCGGATCGCACATCGCGACGCGACTCGTCAATGAGGGTCACGATGTCCGCGTGCTCGACAATCTTTGCACGGGGTCACTTGAGAACCTCGCGCATATCGAAGGTCACTTCGAATTCATTCACGGCGACGCAGCTGACCCGATCGCCTGCACGCGGGCTGTCGATGGAGTGGAAGTCGCCTTCCATCAGGCCGCTCTTGCGTCAGTTCCACTCAGCATCGAGCGTCCGCAGGACTGCCATCGAGCTTGCGTAACGGCAACGGTCAACCTGCTCGACGCCTGCGTGAAAGCGAACGTACGGCGAGTCGTCTACGCCGGTTCAAGCAGTGCGTACGGCAACGATCCCGAAATGCCGAAGCGAGAGAATCAGCTTCCACAAGTTCTATCGCCTTATGCCGCGGCCAAGCTGGCATCAGAACTTTACTGCGAAGCCTTCGCCTCGTCCTACGACATCGAAACTGTCCGGCTCCGGTACTTCAACATCTTCGGCCCTCGGCAGGATCCAGCGAGTCCGTACTCAGCAGTGATTCCACTTTTCGTTTCGGCACTGGTCAACGGCAAACAGCCGACAATCTTTGGTGACGGCACTCAGTCGCGTGACTTCACGTTTGTTGAAAACGTCGTCGAAGCCAACGTCCGAGCATCGCTGGCGGACGACGCGTCCGGCAAAGTCTTCAACGTCGGCTGCGGCGAGTCACTCAGTCTGATCAATCTGCTGAAAGAAATCTGCAACCGTTTGAACGTCGAGTACACACCAAACTTCGCGGAAGCACGACAGGGCGACGTCAAACATTCGTGGGCAGACATTTCTGCGACCAGAGAAGTGCTTGGCTACGAGCCCAGCATCGGCTGGCGCGAAGGTCTTAAGCCGACCATCGATTACTACGCCGAACTCGCTCGCGACGCGGCCGGTTGCACAGCCAGCTAACGCAGTTGATTCGGGAAACTAGATTCAAAATCAAGCGGCCAGGAGAGCTGCTAAACGTCGGATGGAGCCCCTCGCCTTCAGAGGGCAACCATGAGCATTCGTGACGACCAGAACGAACAACCATTCGACATCACAAAGCTGCCGGCAGGCCAACTGCCAGACCGCGATTCCGGATCGGTCGACTCAACGTCAATCGTTCCTGCCCAATCGCGGATCCAGGATCCTCGGAATCTGAATCAGGTCGTCTGGACGGGCGGCACGATTGACTACGTCGGCCTCGCCAGGCGGTACGCCTTGTGGCTGGTTTGCGGGATGGTCTCGGGAATTCTTCTCGGGCATCTGGTTTTCCAGGCGTACGGCCCGGAATATACGGCGACCGCGAAAGTGCTTGTGTCGAAGCGAATCTCTGGTCCGATCAGTGAGGGCTCCGAAGCCGAAACGTGGGGCGACCGCGCCGAACACATCGCGCTGATCATGAGCCCGCTGATTGTTGAAAAAGCGGTCCAGCTTCACAATCTCGACAAACTGCCGTCGATGGCTTTGTCGAAAGATCCCGCCGAAGACGTTCTGGACTCAATCAAAGTCAAACGAAGTGCCGGGGAAGATCGTTCGTTCCTCAACGTTCTTGACGTCACCTGCACAAACGCCAGTCGGGACGACGCCAAAACGATTTGTCACGCGGTGATCGATGCTTACCACGTCTACCTTCGCGAGAATCACGAAGAGAATACGGGAGAGTTGCTGAAACTCGTAAACCGTGCGACCGGCGACCTCAAGCAAGAGATCGATGACACCGAAGCCGCCTACGACAAGTTCATCGAAACCGCTCCGATCCACATGAAAACCACGACTCGTGGAGCTGGCGGCGAGCGAACAACGACAGCGACGAACGTGCATCAGGAAAACCTGGCAGCACTTGAGCTGGAGCAGCAGCGTCTGCTCGTTCAAAAGGCCGAAGTGCAATCGAAGATTCAATCGCTGCACAAGGGGCTCGCTCAAGGGCAGTCGCGCGAAGAACTCGCGACGATGATCCAGCTCTTTTCGGCACCTCAGAGTAAGTCCGCTCAGACACCGACAGCGCTGACAGCGACAGGCGGGGCGAACTCAATCGATAGCCAGCTTCTTCCGCTGATTCTGCGTGAGAAGCAGCTCCTGCTCGAATTTGGTGAAGACTGGCCGGAAGTTCAAACTGTCCGAGCACAGATCAACACGCTGCGGCAGTACTACGTGCAGCAGCGACTTCAGGGTTCGCAGGGCAGACAGCCGTCCGGCACAGCACTCGCAACGGGCCCGCTTGGCACGGCGATGCCACCTCAATCGATGGCAAAGACTTCAAACGGTCTGGACTTGGTTGACGTCTATCTGGCGTCACTCAATCAGGAATTTGACTCACTGAATCTTCGCGAAACGGAAATCGAGCATATTTACGCGAGCGAGTTCAACCGTGCTCGCGAACTATCTGGTTACCTCGAAAAAAACCGACAGTACAACGACGACCTCGATCGACTGCATGGGCTTTGGGCGTCGATCAAAGTGCAGGCGTCAAAAGTCAACATCGAGAAAGAAAACCTCGGCTACTCGCTCAAAGTGATCGCTCCCGCAAAGGATCAGCTTTCACTCAAGCGAGTCATCAAGCTGTACGGTGCTGGCATCGTCGCCGTGATGGGGCTGGTGTGCGGCTTAATCTTCCTTCGCGAATGGATGGACACGACTCTTAAATCGGTCGACGAAATCCGTGCAAGCATCCCGCTACCGATCCTCGGTTCCGTACCGTCGTTCAATGCGAAGGCTGTGGGAATTTCGGGCAGTCCATTGCAAACAGCACTGTGCTACTTCCATCGTCCGGGTTCTCCGGAAGCGGAAGCTTACCGATCGCTCCGCACGTCGTTCCTTGTCACACTGAGCGAAGGCCAACGGATCATCCAGGTGACCAGTCCAGAACCCGGCGACGGCAAGAGTACGTTGACTGCAAACCTGGCGATCGCGATGGCTCAGTCGGGCAAGAAAGTTCTGCTGATCGACAGCGACCTGCGTCGTCCGACTCTGCATACGCTCTTTGGAATGCGGCGTGACATCGGCGTCACCGAAGTTCTGTCAGGCGAAATCGATCTACTGACCGCTGCTCAGCAAACCGTTATTGAGGGATTGTCGGTACTGACGTGCGGCAGTCTTCCGCAGAACCCAGCCGAGCTACTGGCTTCTCGCAGCTACTCGACGATGCTGCGGAACGCCGAACAGGAATTCGACATCGTACTCGTCGACACGCCGCCACTGTTGGCTGTAAGCGACCCTTGCATCGTCGCTCCGAATACCGATGGCCTGGTTCTTGTTTTGAGAATGGGCAAGAACAAACGCAACTCGGCAAAACGAGCGACCGAGTTGATCGACACGAACAATATTCGAGTGATCGGAGTCGTCTGCAACGGAACAACTGCCGACGCTGAAGGATACAGCTACAAAGAAACTTACGGTGAGTACTTCTCCGGACCAGCTCCAACGCAACGTCCAGCAATCATCAAGCCGGCGGCCTCGCCGAAAGAAGATGCGAAGTCAGATCAAACACCCGTCACCGTTTAAGCGTGTGCGGTGGTGCGATCAGTCGGCTGATTTCTGATCGTCGGATTTGTCTTTCGGCCGTGGACGGAAGAATCGCATTGATTGCAGAACGACCATCTTACGTCGTGCGAGTCGAACACTGAGTGACAGCACCAGGTTCAGGAATCCAGGAACGACGTACTGTCGACCTTTGTCGAGCCCGCGAATGGATTTCCTGACGACGTAGGCAGCCGTGTGCGATCGTTGCTTCTTAAGCCAGCCCGATACGCCGGCAACGTCGAAGAATTCTGTCTCGGTAGTGCCTGGACAGAGTCCCTGGATGATCACGTTGCGATCGCGACACTCGGCCCAGAGCGCTTCGCTGAAGTGCAGAACAAAAGCTTTACTGGCCGAGTAAACCGGCATGTAAGCCACCGGCTGAAACGCAGCGACGGAAGCCACGTTGATGATTCCGCCGTGCTGACGTTCGAGCATCGCCGGCAGAAACAGATACGTCAGCTCGGTTAACGCCGCGATGTTCAGCCGAATCATCTCCATCATTCGCTGAGGCTGTGTGTCGTCGGCTGTGCCGACAAATCCAAACCCGGCGTTGTTGATGAGCAGTTCGACTTCGATCTTCCGATTGCTAACTTCGTCGAATAACCGTTGTGATGCCTGAGGATCGGACAGGTCAGAGACGATGACTTCGCAACGAGTGCCGTGTCGGGTGTCGAGTTCTTCTGCGAGTTCTTTGAGCCGGTCTTCGCGTCGAGCCACAAGGACCAAGTGCATGCCTCGTGCGGCAAGTTGGCGCGCAAACTCAGCCCCGATTCCGGACGACGCTCCGGTAACCAAAGCCCAGCGATCTGCGTAACCCTCAAACACTTCGGAGACTCCTGCGACCCCACTCCGATGCCAGCCCTCGATACAAACGCGAAATACGAGGGCGAAGTGACTTCAGGCTGACCTGGCCCTCTGCACTGCAACATGGTTAGACGACCGACGCTATCCAACGCGGCATCAGTCGGCGAATCGTAGCAGACGACTTCCGAAAGGAAAGTAATCACAAACAGTCGCAGCGGCATCGAAGTCGTTTCAGCATAACGACCTGCGAGCAATCGCTGATGGCGAATCTCCGCACGGAGCCGTAATTCTACGGACGATACTCCACGGTCACATTCGTACGAATTCCGCCGCGTGGAGTGAACTCGGCGAGGATTTTCATCGAACGAGGTTCCGTCGCGGCGACTAGGTCGTCGAGAATCAGATTCGTGACGTTCTCGTAAAAGGCACCGTGATTTCGAAACTGCTGAAGGTACAGCTTCAGTGATTTCAGTTCGAAGCACTTCTGATCGGCCACGTAAGTAATCGTGAGCGTTCCAAAATCCGGCTGTCCGGTTTTGGGGCACATCGATGTGAACTCGGGGCAGATCGTCTCGATCGAGTAATCACGCTGTGGATACGGGTTCTCAAAAGTCTCAATGATGTCTCGTGAAATCTCACTCATGACAGCTTCCATGTTACGCGATGTTGTTCAGTGTTTAGTGACCAGAGTGACGCATGGATATTGCGACGATGTCGTCTTTCGAACCGGATTGTAGTTCTCAGCCAGTGTTTCTGCATTTCTGATCACGGGGCATGGATTGTCATGGTGCGGTTTCTCACGAAGGGCTGTCTTTCTTTCGTGCGGATGGCAGTCGCAGGATCACTCCGATTCCGATCAGAGCAGTAGCCGCGACGATCCATCGAAGAGTCGAAGACAGATCGGTCAGCCACAAGGACACAGACACGGCCAGCAGAACGATCATGATCGCTTTGACTTTGACGTCCGGACGGACGCCGCCCAGTTGCTGCCAGTCTCGAAGGATGGGGCCAAAGAATCGCGACGTGAGCAGCCACTGATTGAGCCGGGGCGACGAGCGGGCCAGGAAATAACTCGTCAACAGCAGAAAGGGCGTCGTCGGTAGAACGGGAAGGACTGCTCCCACGGCACCAAGAACGAAAAACAAACCCGCCAACGCTATGAACACAAAGCGTTTCGGCCCGGTCACTGGCTGCGGTTTAGAATCTAGTGAGTCTTTCGAAATCAAGTTCGAAATTTTCTATGCGGAATCTGTATTTCGAATGTCATTATTCGATCGTCACGCGAGCCAGCGTCCAGTGTTTCCAATGCGAGTGATACGTCAGGTAGACGTGCCCGCTTTCGATTGGAACCTGCCGATCGCGGAGCAGTTTCGGGGGATCCTTGCTCTGATCGACAAAGTTGTCGAGTTCGCCGTCTCCCAGATGCGCGACTTTCAAAGAAGCAACGCCACTCGCGAAATGTACACGTTCCTTGCTATCCGGGTTCTGCGAATCAACCCGACGGAGGCGAAACATCATATCGCCGCCGGGATATTCAGCGAGCTTCGGATTGAGAAAAGGAGCCGCACGCCAGGTTTGCCGCAGATGAACGGTCACCACTCGTCGTTCGGACTGACTGAAGTCGCGATTCGCAGAAGCCAGCACTTCCACTTTCAGACGCACGGACTTCGGAATCTCGATCACTCCCAGATCAAGCGTTGCACCGGCTCCCGGTTCAACGTCGCGGGATACGGTTCGGAAACCGAGTGACTCAATCTGCAGACGATGAGGAACCGGTGCCAACTGACGATGCTCGAACTGCAAGTCCTCGCTGAGAGTTACGTTTTCCTTTTCCGGCCACTCGAGAAATCCGTCCGTTCCGCCAGTTTCCGAGTTGGCTCTTCCCGATTTGATGATAACTCGTACGCGGATACCGTCCGGCGGTGTCTCGCCTTCAAACTTCAACCGCCCGCGGACCGTCGCCAGTTCTTCAGTCGGGTACGGATCCATGACGATCCGCCCCAGCGACAGTGTCTGGCGAGCTTCAACGTCCGGCTGCACCCGCGACGGCACCACATCGACCGGCCGGCAACCAGACATTCGAAACGCCACCGGTCGGTCCTTGTCGCCGATGATGTCCACAAACCAGCCGCCGTCGAGAATCGTCATTTGCGCATCGCAATAGCGAGGGGACTCGCCGCGAGGAGCAACGACTTGCCCGTAAGCGATGACTCCCGTTGTCTCATCCTGAACCCGTTTTGTCAGATATTCGTAGCGACCGCTCAACCACTCGGCAACCTCTTCGTGTCCCTGCTCCCGTAACCGGTCAGACAATTCTTCAAGCGGCGGCAGCGGCTCGTCTGGAGCAATCACGCTCGCGGCTAAGCTCGCTTTCTCGCTCGCCGCATGTGTGTTTCGAACAAGCTCAGCCCGACGTTTAGCGTCATATTCGCGAGCCTTTTCCTGCCGAACTTTCAGCAACGACTCGAACATCACGCCTTCGGTTTTCAGCCGCTCGTAAGTCAGCGGCTCGGCAAACCGAACGTCGAACTTGTCGTCCTGTTCGAGTCGCTTCACGAACCAGTCCCGACCGGCCGCCCCCTTCAACAGCGCAATCCCGCCCACATATCCGCTGCGTGTGAGCGGTCGGACTTCAACCAAGTGTGTTGAGTCGCTGAAACGTTTCTGCATCTCCTCGGTCAGATGGTCCCGTGTTGTGGCATCATGCCAGTGCACGCACACAAGGAAATGATCATCAGGCAGAGCAATTCGCCGCTCCTCGAGTGTTTCGACGACAAAGTCGTGCAGCACCTCGCAGCCGGGACGGGCATCTTGAAACCGCTGGATGCCGGCCAGAGTTACGGTCCCGCTATATCCATTTCGCAGATCAATGTGTCGAAGCTTCGGCAACTTTGCGATTTCAAGCAGACCGTCATCGCTCAGCGAATTCGCCAACAGACACAGCCATTCAAGCGTGGGAATCTCGGCGATAATTCTTGCGACGTTGTCATCGATCGATCGCAGTTCCAGCTTCTGAAGTTTCGGAGCCGTCTGCAGCCCGCTCGCCGCCGCCGCGTCGATATTGCTGATTAGATGCAGCTCTTCCAGATTCGGAATCGAACTCAGCATTTCGGTTGTCGCGAGCGAAGTTTGTCCGAGGACGGTGATCTCAGCATGCCGCAACTCCTGCATATTGGCCAGAGCCTTCATACCGAAATTCGTCACAAAGGTGTTCGACAGACGGAGCTTTCTGAGCCTCGTCAGGCCGTCCAGCTTCGTCATCGCCCGGTCGGTCAGGATCGCCGCTTCGGCAACTTTTTCCTTACGCAGGTCTGGACCAGCGATCTCGTCAAATCGTTGCTGCTCGGCGGCGGAAAGCTGCCCGAGCTTAGCTTTTCGATCGAATTCCGAACGCAACACGGTCAGCGTCGCATCGAGTTCCTGCAGACGCGGCAGCGCGGCGAGTGCTGCGAGATGCTCGGGCTCGAACCGCGAATTCATCACCGTCAGATGATCGAGCATGCGCAATCCGGCGATGTGTCTGAATGCCTCGGGTGATGTCTGGCAAGCCGTCATGCTCATCTTGCGAATCGGCACCAATTGACCGAGCAGCGGCCATGCTTCGTCAGGCATATCGCGCAGTCGAGCTTGAAATGGCTTCGCCCCAGGTCCTCGATCCGGGGTGATGCCCAGCACCCTTGATCTCGACACACCAAGCGAGTCGAGTTGCTGCAGGACCTGCTCACGTTCTTCAGGCGTGTTCGCTGACGGCAGCAGTCCCGTCTTCTCATTGGGCACTGGCGGCGACATTCCTTTGGCTTTGGCGAGAATCTCCTCACGCTCTTGCTGCTCCTGTTCCCGCTTTGCCTGAGCGTCATCGGCCAGCAATCCGCAACCGGCAACCAGCACGATCGCGCCGACGATCGTCAGCGAGCACCACCAGACTGGAGCCGACTGCGATCCACTATCGAGTCCCAGCACCCGATGAATCCGCTTCTTCAACGAACCGCCCGTCGCCGATAGAACCATCCCGGAATCCGGCACTCTCGCGCCGCCCTGCAATTCGTAAAGCTTGAGCAAAGCCGACGCGTAAGCCACCCGAGTTGCTGCCACGGAAACCGCCTGGTCGTCGCAGCAGTCTTCTCGATGAATCCGCATCCGGCGTGAAACCCACCATACCGCCGGATGATAGAAGAAGACTGTTTCGACAATCGTCTGCAGTAGATTCACCAGGAAATCAAATCTTCGGATATGAGCCAACTCGTGCGCGAGCACTGCTTCAAGTTGCTCAGTTGTGAGCCCGGTCAGAGATGTTGCCGGCAACAGAATCAACGGCTTCAGCCAGCCAATCACGACCGGACCATTTACCAGTGATGACCTTGCGATCTCGACGGCCCGTCTCACTCCAAGCTTTTTGGCAGTGGCTGCCAGTAGTGCCTGGACGTCTTCCGAAACCATCGTCCTGCCGCTGCGACGAAGCCGGCGCACGTTGAATGCCCCCGCGACAAGTCTCAAAGCCGTGACCGCCATTCCGATCAACCATCCACCCACACAAACCGGCAACCAGGGACGAACGTGCTTCGCAATGCCAGCCAGTGGTGTCTCAGCCTGTCGCGATTCGGAATGCACCGGAACATCCGCAGGAAGCGTTGCGCGATCTTCAGCAGGCGGCTCCGGCAGTTCGTCCCACTCGTGCGGAGTTATCGACTTACCGCCGATGTACATCGCGTGCAGTCTTCCATTGTCAAGGACGTAGCCGTTGAACCCCAAAGGGGGCGACTCCGCCTTCGATGTTGAATCCGACACGCCGACTGACGCCTGGAGTGCTGGTTCGACATCAACCACCAGAAACGTCACCAGTGACAAGCCAGCCATTGAGCACAGCACAGTAGACGCCGCAAGATACTTCGTCGACGCCGACCGCTGAGCCAGAAGCCGCTCGGCCACAACCAACAGAACTCCGAACAGCGCAAACTGCCACACACTGTGCAGCAGGGTCCATCCGGTCCGCTCAACAACGCCGTTCGGTAAAACATCAGTGAACAACTGGGTGAACACGTTCATACGTCGCCCTCCTGCTCGCGGCCTTCCTCCATTTGATCCAGCAGCGTCCGCAGTTCGCCAAGTTCTTCCCGCGTCGCCTTGCCACTGGCCAGTGCCTGCATGACAAGACTCATCGTCGAGCCTTCGTAGACCTTCTTGACGAGGTCATCGACCATCCGTCTTCCAGCCCGTTTCCGAGTCATCGCCGCTCGATAAACATGCGGAGACTTCGTCTCGTCTCGAGTCAGCAGCCCCTTACCGAGCATGACCGACAGCATTTTGACTGTCGTCGAATAATTCGTCCCGCGAGACACTTCAAGCGAAGCATGAATATCCCGCACCGGGCACGTTCCTTGCTCCCAGAGCACGTTCAGAATCTGCAGCTCCACTTCCGTAAGCTGGGGCGAAGGCGTCCTCGGCATGACCTGTCTCCGTGTCGACTTAGCGAATTCGTTCGCTAACCAGACTAGCGAACGAATTCGCTAAGTCAACACGAAACTGAAGCTCAAGGTGTTGCCAGCCGCAATGTCTTACTTCTCGCGGCGGGTAACCACGGCCAGGCCGGCGGCGGTGGCGACGTAGAGTTCCCTGCCTCGGACGACGGCGGCGTAGGTCATGTACGTCGTGCTGGGGCGGAAGCCGTCGTGTGGTGAGAACATCGTGAACTCGCCGGTTTTCATGTTGCAACGGTACAGGCCGGAACTCTGGAAACGATACCACGGGCTGCCGCCGAACCAGACTTCGCCGTCCCACTCCACCGCGAACTTGACGAGGTAGCCGGATCGGCCAGTGCCGCGCGGGAACCATGAGTCCTTGTAGCGGCTTTCTTCAAAATCGAGCGACCGAAGCGACGGAACGTAGTTCGGAAGTTTCCTACCTTTCGATTTGCTGCGCCGATCTGCCAGTTCCTGCAACGCAACGTTCAGCTCGTCTATGCGAAACAGTTCGTGCGAATAAACCGAGCCCCACACTCCCGATTCGGTCCCGAAGACTCGGCAGACACTGTCTCTTCCAAGCGACTTCCATTGGCCCGTTTTCAAATCCATTTGCTGAATGAGGCTTCTGGAAGAAACGAACAACGCTCCATCATGAACGACGATGTCGACTGGCGCTCCGGTCGGTGCGCCGTCGCCTTCCATGATTTCGATCGACGAGCCCTGACTGACCCGAACGAGACCTCCGCTGCCCGAACCAACGCCAACGTAAGCGCCATCTTTGTCAGCCGTCACGGCCGATATGGTCATGTCCGGAAGTCCGTCCGCTTCGGTGAACTGCTTCCACTCATTGCCTGAAGAATCGCCTCGCCACAATCCGTTCTTGACGGTGCCAACCCACAACGTCCCGTCGAAATAGTCCATGCAGGTCACACGGCCGAGGCCTTCAGGTGACAGATCCTGCCAGGAATGATCGGCCGGGTCGTAGGCAAGGATTCCTCGACCCGGTTTGCCTATTGCCGATCCCGCAAAGTTGCCCGCACTGAAGATGAGATTTCCGTCAGTCGCCAGAGCCAACGTGTTCGACGTCCCGCCGAGCGGACTTTTGATATATCGAACATTGATGTCCCGATCTTCTGAAAGCGGAACACCACCGAGTCGTTTAATGCGCCGCACGATGTCTGTGTTGTTCACATAGCCTTCATCCTGATTGGCGACTTCCACATAAATCGCCAGTGCCTTCTCTGGCTGACCAAGCTTTTCATAGCAGTCACCGATTCGCTGAGCCCAGTAGCCAACATTGACCGACCCGTCGTTCTTCGGCCTGAACGACTCAAGCAGTTCGAGTGCTTCGTTTGTTTTGTTTCCCTGCAACAAAGCACCGCCCGCGAGAATTCGAAAGTTGTCCACGAACGACGACTCTCGCATTTTCTCGTCGGCCGCCAGAGCGTCCGCGGCGGTCAGAAACCAGTCTGCAGATTTCTGAAAGTCCTTTTTGCCCCACGCTCGATGCCCCAATGACCGGCAGGCAACCTGCTTGAGCGTCAGGTTGTTTCCCGTCGCCCACTTCTCAAGCTGATCGGGCGAGGCAAAGTTGACTGCATTCATCGTCAGGTTGTACTGATACTTCTCCGGAGCGGATTCGGCTGCTTTCACGATTTCATCCGAAATTGCAGCCTGCCTGGCGAGATCGTCGCGCGAATAGACGTCACGGATCAGCTTCGGCATTCTCGACCAGCGAGTGTTCTTTGCCTCGTCCGGCATCGACCGAAATGCGAACAACAGTTGCGAAGTCGCCAGGTTGCAATTCTCCGGTGCGCACTTGCCATATTGATGATGGAAGCAGACTTCGGACAGAACTCGCAACGCCGAGACACCAACAGGACCTTTCGGATCCATGCTGAAAGCTCGACGCAGCAATTCGTCAGCTCGTTCGAGATTCATGATGCCGTCGATGTGGTAGGCATAGCAGAATCCCAGAGCAAAGCAGACGTCCGCTCGGTCCGGCATGATGAACAGCGTCGACTCCAGCCGATCGATCGACTTTCGAATAATGTGCCGATGCTGTGGCGAGTCGAGTCGGTGGTAGGTGCCTCCAGCCGAAGCTCCGATACTGATCTTTCTGGGAATCTCAAAACGCCGAGAGCTGAAATCCACCGGCGTCAGCCTTCCAAGACGACGCAGGTCTTTCACAACCTGGGTGAACAGCAACTCGGTTTCATTGATCTCCCGCAGCGTACCCGGAATCTTGCTGACCGACCCGTCGGGATGCCGCAGAAATCCAGCGAGAAGATCAACCTGAGCTGCCAGCTTTGTCGGCAACTCTTTCGGCACCGACACAAATTCAAAATCGCGGACCGTTTTCCCCAGACGCTGCATGAACGAGCTTGCCTGACACAATAATCTCGAAACCGTTTTCGTTCCGTTCATCGATTGTGCCGTGAACCAGGTAAGCCGCCGCGCGAGTCGGCAGTGACTTTGGCAATCGCGTCTGATCAACCAGTCCCGACTGAACGAGATCCAGCTCCTTCAACAACTGCTGCATATTCGAGCGTTGCAGAACCAGGAACGGCGAACCCGGCACAGTCTGACTCTCTTTGTCGGACGCCTTGCCTTCATTGGACTTGTCACTCGCCGAACGAAGATCCCCCCAGCGTCGCAACCGAGTGGCGATCATGTCTCGCAGACCAAGCTCCATCGGTCGCAGCCGCTGAAACCGTCCAAGACTTTCAAACGGAGCAACAGCCACCGTGACAACAGCCTCGGCCGGCCTTGCCGCGACCGCCGACAAGTATTTCGCGATATGAACCGCCGACTCGTCGACCGTCAGCAGCTCAACCGGAGTAACGACAACTCCGCGAATCGCGCCGGTCAGTGACTCGACGATCCGAACGAGCACGTTGCGAACATTGGAGTCGTTCTCCTGCGGCAACAGCTCCATCGTCAGAATCAGATCGGCATTCGCAAGCTTCCCCAACTTCAGCTTCTTGTCCGAAGCTTTCGAGACATCAACGCTCAACGCCAGCTCGTGCAAAACAAGATCAATCTGCTGCCGCTCCACCACCGAAAGCTGACGATCCTGAGCGACCTCAACTTCAAGAAGCGTCAGCAACGAAGTCGAGAGTTCCCGTTCCCCGCTATCCGCTCTGGCCGAAACCGCAACGGTTAACGCGACTGTCGTGGTTTCCGATTTCTCAGCCGCGAATCCATCCGGCACGTGAAGCAACACCAGCGTAGCGAGCCCGAAAACGGTGATCAGAAATCGTGATTTCATCGTCTGACCTCACTGCAGCGGACAACGGAGACAACAAATGCAATCAGCATGACGACTCGGCCGAAACCGGATCGTTACTTTCTCTTGCGATTTCCTTTAGCCGGTCCAGCAAGCTGTGGAAGAATTCGTTCGGCGATGCTGACGGCTGCATCCTGAAGAGCGGTTTTTCCGGCGATGTGTTCTGCCAGGTCGACGGCGACAGAAGTCTGGCGGCCAACAGCCAGCACTTTGCCAGATGCTCGATCAAGAGCCTTCACTTCAAGGCGAGCTTTCACGGAAACCAGGTTTCCGTGTCGCGATGCAAACTGGCTGAAGCCTTCGCCGGTCAACAACACATCCGCGTCTTTGCGGTTGCCTTCT
Source organism: uncultured Planctomycetaceae bacterium (assembly GCA_943787265.1). Taxonomy (GTDB): domain Bacteria; phylum Planctomycetota; class Planctomycetia; order Planctomycetales; family Planctomycetaceae; genus JABMPE01. Next base: position 574,289 of record CALSLT010000006.1, read on the forward strand.
TTACGATCAACGACTTCGAAGCCGAGTTCTTTACAGAACAAAGTCAATTCCGTTTCGGCGGCCGGATCGTAGGTCGTCTGACCGATATGGCGTTCGGGAATGTCGATCCAGACTGACGGTCGTTTGCCCTTGCCCATCTTCTTAACCAGAGCCGCGAGACGGTCTTCTTTGCTGACCGGTTTAGCGACCAAATCTTTGGCTCGTCCTGAGATCGTCGAGGCGACGTCTTTTGCCAACTCTTCGACGAGGCCGTCTAGTTCGTCGTCAATCCCCCCCTTGGCCGACGCTCCCAGCACTCGACTGGTCTCCGTGCCAATGATCTTTGCGACGACGTATAAGTTATCGCCGACGACCAGAACTGATCCCGTCACCAGAATCTTTGCCCCGGTCAGGTAGCCAATCTGAGTCGCCTTGCCCGGATCAATCAAACCGGAACGATTGAGTTCCTGCTCAGTGAACAGCTTGTCGATTTCTTCCCGCTCAACCAAATACAAGTCTGGGTTCGTGACAAGATTCACAAACAACAGATCCGTCACTTTGCTGCCGAGTCCTTCAGCATCGCGACCTCGTTCGGCGAACGGAAAAACCGCAACTGGATAGACAGCCGGCTCAGCTTCGGGCTTCTTCTTTTTCTCCTGAGCCGGAAGCGTCGAGGTCATCAACAAGGCGATCAACGTCGCCGAGCAAAGCGTTTTGAGGGAAGTCATAAAAAGCTCCTTTGGACACACAAGAGTGAGTGGTGATTGTTCGTAAAAGTTTCACTTCAAGACGTTTAAGCCACAGAGGTCTCAGAGAATCGCTCCTTCGGGAAACTCAGTAACCTCTGAAGCCAAATCTATTTGTCTGATCGAGGAGTCAGGATTCGATCCAGAAGAAATCTCGGAGTTGGACCGGCGTCCCAATGCTCGATCAGGTTGAAACCGCAGAACACAAATCGCCCCTTGGTTTCAGGGTATTCGACCGTGAACCACGGCCAGTCGCCGTCTTCTGAAACTTGCATTCCGATGCGGCTCAGCCGCGTTCGAAGACTGACCTTTGAACTGCCGAAGTCACTGATTCCTGGAAGCGATTTTGGATCCAATCGTTTGTCGAACTCGCGAATGACATCGTGCTGACGAAATTGCAGGCCGCCTGGTTTGTCGGCGTCACCTTCTCCTGGCATTGGGATCGTGCCTTCGGACGGGGCCAGCATCAGCACGGTGCCGCCAGCCGCAGCAAAGCTCAGCAATCGTTCGGCAAGCCCCCGATTGCGAGTCAATGAAGTTCCCTCACCGACGATCAGGTACGAGTGATCGGCCGGATCGCCCAGAGCCGCCACGTTTCGAATTCTCTGATGAGGAAGCTCGATCTTTTCAAACAACTCGGCTGTTTGACCTTCGGGATCAAAGAGCGTGAGTCCGCGTTTCTCCAGGGTCGCTCGCTGATCCGCGAATGGATCTTTCGGAAACAGCCACAGCGTTTTAGTTAACGATGCCGCCTCGACATTCTTCCCGCGAGGCACGTAGGCAACCGTTAATTCTGTTTTGAAGATGACTCCCGCCCGTAGTTTTGGAAGCCTTAGAGTAATTTCAGCATGACCTCGATCTTTGCGACCGATCTGAAATTCGCCACGATCCAAAGTGCGCTGATTCGCTGAGTATTGCCACTGGATCCGGCCATCGACACCCGGGTCAGTCTTAATCTTCATAATGCGAAAGTGCAGCTTCGCTTCCTGGTCACCAAACAGGCACGACCAGCGTTCAATGGGCACGACGGCCGCCGTGGCGTCGGCAGCAGCGGCCTGCTTTGCAAGAGTGTTGACGGCCAGAATCGACAGAACGCCGACGGAAAGTATGACGAGTCTCATAATCAGCCCACCTTCTTATTGAGCACGGCGACTGTCTGGAACACTCGATATTCCATGCCGTTGGCACCGGTCAGAAATTCTTCGGACGGCTGTCGATCCTGCTGCACGTTCGAAAACGCCGCCCGAAACTTCGCATCCTGCGAACTGATCATGGCCGAGTGATCTCCGGGAAAGCTCAGCTCCGAATCAATCGCCACCATGCCGTCGGGCAAAACGTAAGCCCACATCGTCATCGTTGTCTGATCGTCGTTTTTCGCAGCCAGTTCAACCACTTCTTCACTTTGCGAAATGACATCGGCAGCCCACGTTCGCTGCCACGTGCTGTCTGGCGATGATCGTTCTTCAACCACAACCCGCACGGCTATTTCTGCAGCCTCGTTTTGCGTCAGGGACAATCCGCTCGCCAAGGAATCCTCGCTAAGCCCGACTTCGAAACGAGAATCCGTTTCTGCCAGCCAGTTTAACTGATCGCCGAACACATCTTTCATTTCAGACAGCACGATTGCTCGTTTACTGATTTCATCGTCAGTCAGTCGTGCGTAATCCGGAAATTTCGGCTGGTCGACCTCAGCCACCTGCAGCCATTGACGGCTGCCATCCAATAAATTTGTCGTCCAGATAAAAGCCACGGCGGCGAGCAGCGTCACGCCAACCAGCCTGTTGACCAGTTTCGCTCGCAGAGGCCAAACGGGCTGCGACCTGAACATTGCCTGCTGCCGCTTGGCCAACGGCATCGGAGCTTCAACTGCTTCGTGCGAGGAAACGCTCTGCTCAACTCTTATCTGTCGAGCGTTGTCGTCACCAATTGCCACTGAAATGCGTTTCTGCAGATTCTCAATCGCCGACGAATCTGCCGAACGTTCATCGGCCCATTGATTCAGCAGATTGTCCAGCGAGTCATCTTGAAGATTCTGATTCATGACAGGTGCTCCTTGAGGAGACGTTTTAGTTTCCGGCGACCTTCGTGAATTCGCCAGTGGATGGTGTCGGCAGTGCAGCCTTCGATTTCCGCCGCCTCAGCCGGAGTGAATCCCTGCAGACAGACCAGCACGACCGCACCCCGCAGAGTGGGTGAAAGAGTGGCAACCGCCGTTTCAACTTCCGTTGACAGTTCTGCCTGCAACACCGCTCGGTCCGGCGAGGATTCTGCCGAAGTGATCGGATCCTGAAGTTCCGCGTGAAAGTCGACCGGCGATCGAGACCGGCGTTTCAGGAACGAGTAAGTCGTGTTCATCGTGACCCGATAAAGCCACGTGGAAAACTCGGCTCGACAGTCAAATTTTTCCACGCCACGGACTGCTCGCAGAAACACTTCCTGGGTGACGTCATCGGCTTCGGCGTCGTTGTGCACCATTTGAAAAACGGTCGCCCGGACGCGACTCAAATGCCGCCGAACCAGCTCATCGATTGCGTCCTGTCGTCCGCTGTCGCGGAACAGTTCGATGAGCTGTTTGTCGGATCGGTTGACCACTTCTGCAACTACCTGTTCGCAATAGATTCTGTTGGGAAGTGTTTGACCGACGGGGATGATGATTCCTGGAATTAATCCCACAGCCAGCATCGATTTCCGCTTCAATTTGGCTCATCCTGTTTCAGTAAAGGCACTTACGCCGCTGCATGCAATCACTGTTGTGGCATTTCTGTCCGATTCCGAATGACCATCGGGCAGTCGAACTGGCTGGCGAAACCGATCGCCGCCTGCGATTCTTCAGCCATTGACTGGCCGGCATTCTGCGAACTGACGCGACACATCTAACGCTCGAGGCACACGGTGGAACCAGATTCAGCATCCAGATTGAAATCCGTGGGCGCCGGTCTGCTTCGCTGGGGACTGTTTCTGCTGGTCCTTTGGTTTGTCGCCAACCAGGCTCACACGTTGTGGGATGCCAACCGCGCCATCGACGTGCAGATTGACTGGAAGTATCTGGTAGCAGCCGGAGTTCTCTCACAACTTAGCTGGCTGCCTTCCACCTGGTTCTGGCAACGATTGATCGAACTGCTGGGCGATCAAAACCTGGAGCGTTACCCGCTGATTCGAGCTTACTTCTGCGGATCACTCGGCAAGTATGTTCCCGGCAAGGCTGCCGTGATCCTGATTCGATCGGCACTCGCAAAGAAGCACGGCGTGTCGTTTGTACGGGCCAGCATCGCGTCGATCGTTGAAGCCGGAGCGGTCATGCTTGTCGGCTGCGTAGTAACGATCGTTTTCGCCGTGACCGTCATCCCGCCAGACTCGCTTCCGACCTGGGTCACCGAAACAGTTCCGCGCGAGTCGACATCGTGGAGCGGCCTTTTCATGACCATCGGAATTCTGGTCCTGGCGATGCCGGTCGTCGCCGTTCCCGCCAACTGGATCTTTCAGAAGATCACTCGCATTGTCCAGAAACGCTCGCTCGAGAAACAGACTGCCGAAGGCGAACCTTCAGAGGAGCCGGGCGATAAAGAGCTGGTAGACCAGTCCATTGGCAAACTCACCTGGCAGTTCCTGGTAGCAGCATCGCTAATGTTCGCCCTGTCGTGGGCCGGCCACGGACTAAGCCTGCTGCTCGTACTAGTGTCAATGAATCCCGAAGCTTTCAGCCTCGACAACTGGGTCATCTCAACCGCCGCCGCTGCCGCCGGAACATCGATCGGATTCTTCGCCGTCTTCGCACCTGGCGGTCTGGCCGTTCGAGAAGGGCTGATCATCACCATTCTGGCCCCCTCAATGGGAGGCTCGATCGCGGTCGCCGCCGCTGGACTGTACCGGCTCGCATCCTTGATCGCCGAAGCATCCGCCGCGCTGATTCTGTACCTTATCCGACCGCGAATTGGCTCAACATCGCGCGGCGAACTTGAGTAGGCGGAGAAACAAGTCACAGGGATGTCAGATTCGACGTCAATCACAGATCGCAAATAGAGATTCACCGTTCGCGATCGCCGAGTGGCATGCATTGCGGAATTGTTTCAGCCATTCCTGATGAGGGGACGTGGCGGCCATTGCGTTTGACACCGCAATGATCTCGGAAAGCAATTTCGGAATTTCGTCACCAGAGAAAGTGCAGTCAGAATAGTGGTCGCTCATTCGTTGAAGTTGCTGACAATTGGCCACTAAACCAAGTCGCTCATTAAAGAATGCAACGTGAACGTCGAAGTCGATGCCAACAACGCGTTCGTTCCGGATCGCGTCATCGAACGATTTGGCAATGTGAATGTCAAGCATCGTTGAGCTTTCACTCGAGCATTAGTCAGTTCACTGCAAACTGAATAATCCGAGCGGCGTGCCCTTTGCTGTCTTTGTTTTTTGCAGTGCTGATGCGAAGTTTCAGAACGTGATCGCCGTCAGCAAGGTCGGAGGCGAACATCACAGTCCTAGGGTAATGCAGGCCTCTGCTGTAACGGTGGAAAAGGTCAACGTTCTTGAATGCTCCACCGTCGACACTTGCTTCGATGATTCCCGCATCCGGGCCGGCGACAACGAATGCTCCAATCGCTTTGCCTTTGAAGTTGACCGTCGTTTCTGAACCGGGCTCAGTCGCGGAAAGAAGCGGGATGTTTGTGAAGCGTTCTCGCTTGCCACCCGGAATGCTCTTCCAGTCAGGCTTGTGAACCTTCCAGCCGTTGTCAGTTGATGCAGTTTTCAAAGCCTGGAAGTGCCCATTGGAGTAGCTGTCTTTATCGAGCTGTTTCTTCGGGACGGCGTGAGCGGTCAGTTTTGCTGACGGACTCAACGGTTTACTCCAGGCATCGTCGAGCAGCGTCTTGATCATGTCTGCACCGATGCGATTTCCCGGTGGCTTGGGATGAGTCCCGCCGTACTCTTTCCAAGTAAGCGTTCCGGCGGTGATTCGATCGGCGGCTTCTCGAGCGAGGTGGATCGTCGACACGTTGTAGTGCTCAAGGACTTCCGAATGGCTACCCATTGAGATCGGTGTTTTGCCTTTCTGAAGCATCTCCAGCATACCGGGATTCACGAAGAACGTGACGACGATGTCCATGTTTGGGTTGTGCGTTCGACACTGCCGAATGATGCCTTCCATACCTCGGATGCACTCCCGGCGAGCGTGGCCGGCGTCCTGATCGTCGTTCACGGCGAACTCGATGAAGAACAGGTCGACCGGGCCTTTCGAAAGAACGTCACGATTCAGTCTGAATGCTCCCGTCGTCGAACACGTTGACGAGATGCCGGCAGCCGTGAACGTGAATTTTGTATCTGGATATCGCTTTTGCAAATTTTCGCAGACCATCGGACGGTAGCCGTTCATCTCGGTGATCGATCCGCCGATGAAGGCGACATGCCCTTTCTTGTCACGCTCAAACTTGATCTGCGAGTTCGTGTAAAATCCTCGGCGTACGATGTTTCGGTTTGGTTCGGCGGCTTGTGAGAAAGATTGACCAACCGAAACCAAAGCGAGCAGGCAAGGAATTAGAAGTCTCTTAAACATCGAAGGCGCGACTTTCTATTCGAAAAGAACGGTACGCAGAGATCGCTGAAGACTCGCAGAGAAGAAAGGAGAGCTCTCCGCAAACTCTGCGACAGTCCTTTGCGATTTCTGCGATAAAGACTCGACGAAGCAAGCTCAGTCGAGATTCTTGTGATTGCCGTCGCAGCGTGGTTCATTGCCGGTGTGTTTGCAGGCACACAGATGGGCGTCTTCGTCTTTCTCGGCCGTGAACACGTTGGGAACAAACGACGTGCCTTTGTGCCTACCGTCGCAGAACGGCTGCCCTTCCGAAAGACCGCACGTGCAGAACGCGTATTTCTTTCCGGCTTCGAGCGACACTTTGATGGGAGCTTTGCCGGCGACGGTTGGTTTGTCAGACATGGTCGGTTTCCTGATGCATTAACGACTTCAAAACGAAACATGCAACGGAATAATCTTTCCGTTGCGGCAGGGATTCTAATTCTATCCGTAGGGTACGTCTCGACGCACCATCGGGCTGACCCGGTGCGTCAAGACGCACCCTACGATCAGGACCACGGACTTAGCTATTGAAGTCAGAAAGATCGGCACCCAGCCGGTCAGCCAGTTCGTTGATTTGTCGCCAGGTTTCGTCGGGGATCGGGACGCCTTCGGCTCGACGTTGCTCGTCGCGACGAAGTTCGATTTCTCCCGGCAGAAGAATTTCCTCGACACCGGGCTGCTTGCGACAACTCTTTAATGAGTCGACGTAGGTTTCCATCAGCACGTCGTACTCGGCTCGGTCGATAAACTGCGCGACATCGACAAAGTACATCCACACTCCGTTGGCGCCTCGCGGAAGATCGGTACGGCAAATCCCGCTTCCTGAAAGCATGCCACCGAAGACGTCGATCATCATCGACATGCCCGACCCTTTGAATCCGAGCGGCCCGCCGAGTGGCAGCAACGCTCCGCCATCGTAGAACTTCTGCGGTTCGGTCGTCGGGTTTCCTTCGGAGTCGATGATCCAGCCCTCCGGCACCTGGTCGCCCTTCTGCAAAGCGACTCGTACTTTGCCTTCAGCCGACGCACTGGTTGTCATGTCGAGAACGAGCGATGAGTCTCCCCACGGCGCGGACATTGAAATCGGATTCGTTCCAAGCTTGCGCTCGATGCCGCCGAACGGTGCAACTCCGCCGGGACCGGGAGCGTTGACCGCCATCGTAGTTGTGCAACCTTGCTCGGCCGCCTTCTTCGAATACGACCCCAGTCGACCAACATGATTGCAGTTGCGAATCATGACCGTCGCCGTGCCGGCATTTCGTGCGAGTTCAACGCCTCGTTCGACGGCGAGATTCGCAGCCACCTGCCCGAAGTTGAAGTTGGCATCCAGGATCGAGAAGGCACCACCCGATCGTACGGTCTCGACCTCAGCTCCCAGCTTCACGAAACCGTCATCGATAAACTGGATGTACTGCATGAGCCGCATCACGCCGTGACTGTCGTGTCCAACGGCGTTGGCTTCGGAAAGCTCTTTTGAAACGATTTCCGCATCACCCGCAGGAACGCCGGCAGACTCGAGAACTTTCAGCGAGAGCGACTGAAGATCGGAAACAGAGAAAACGGGCATGGCAGGTCGGCTCCGGAGGCAGGTCGATGAGGCGGGCTAATTTGAGGACCGTACTGGCCCTTCGTCGCCAGCGAGAATAAGAGCCAGGCCTTTCCTGTTGCCACCATTCAGCGTTGCGCCGGTACAGCTCACGCACCGAACGGCCCGCCAACCACCCAACGCATCCAATTTCGTTGATTTGTGTTAGCCAGACTCCGGAACTGTAAACTGACCGAGTAAACACACGCTGATTCCAACAAATAAATCTACTTACGAACACTCCATACGCAACTGCTCGTGGCCCACTGTTCCAAAAACTTGTCGGTTATCCGCCGCTTTCTGACCGCCCAGCGGTACCGCAATTACCGCAATCGTTACATCCGGACCACCGTAGCAAATCCTGTAGTCGTAACCGTTTGCCTCATTCAGAAGAAGTTGACACTCAATTCAGACCGCCACTACAGTCTCGCCGCAGTGTCACGAGGGAGCGTGAACACGCGTATGAAAGCGGAGCGTCAGGGAGGGCGCGATGAACAAAGCTGTTCGATTTTCCTTACAGTTGATGGCTGCCGGACTTATGGCCGGCTGTATGCCATCGCCAATGCAATCAACGGTTAATTCCATTCCGGCGGTCCAGGCCCCGGTCGAACAACCAGCATTTAGACCTGCCCCACCTGTAGTCATTCAAAACCCGTGGAAGCCCGATGCCCAGCCGCGAAAGTGGCGTCACATCGTGCTTCACCATACGGCATCGTCTGCCGGTTCTGTCGAAAGCGTTCACGAAGCTCACATCGGTCGTGGATGGGACGGGATTGGCTATCACTTTCTCATTGGAAACGGGAAAGGGATGGACGATGGCGAGATTCAATCCACCTTCCGCTGGCGAGAGCAGATACACGGTGCTCACGCCAAGAGTCCCAATAACGAATACAACGAGTACGGCATTGGCATCTGCCTTGTCGGGAACTTTGAGGAAACTGACCCATCGGACGCTCAGCTTGCGAGTGTCAAACGATTGGTCAGCGTCCTCAAGCACGAATACCAACTGACTGAGTCTCAGGTGATCGCTCATCGAGACGTCAAAGCGACTGCCTGTCCGGGGAAGAATTTTCCCCTGGGAGAAATCAGTCGAAGTTCGGTGTTTCCAGTTCTCGCAGGTCAGTCTGGAACTTACGTTACAGAACAGCCGACCGCATTTCAGATCGAGACAGTTGAACGGAGCAACTTGCGATGATGCATTCCAGAAATGATTTGCCATCACAGCCAAACGATCTCCGTGATTCCTCGCGCCGCGATTCGGAATACTCGCCAGCCGAGCCCTGGACAGCAGCCCCCGAACCACAAAGCGACGTTCAGTTCTGGCAGGTCAACGACTTTTCGGCCGGAACAATTCCCGAAAGCTACGAGCCGCGTTACGCATACCCGCTCATCGTCTGGCTGACGGGCAAAGACTGTGGCATCGACAACTCGCTCGACCATATCGCGGCGATGAGTCCTCAAAACTATCTGGGACTGGCCGTTGATGAGTGCCTGTTCGACAAACCCGAATCCAATCAGGACGACTTCGACATGCCGGTCGAGTTTCTGAAACGGCTGGTCGATGTCGAAAACCGCGTGGTCAACGCCGTGCGATCGGTCAGGCAGGTTTTGAACGTTCACACCGAGCGAATCTTCCTCGCTGGAGCTGGCGACGCCGCGTCAGTCGCACTTCTTCTGGCAATGCATCAGCCGGAATGGTTTGGAGGCTGCATCGCATTCGGAGGCTCACTCCCGTCCGCAGCGAAGTTACTGGCTAACAAAGCCGAACTTAGCGGAAAGCGATTCTTTCTCGGAGCCCCTGGCGGGCGATCTGCCTGGCAAACGACCAGCAGTGTCCGCAACAGTGCCCGGCAGCTAATCGCCGCCGGTGCCGACGTTTCGGTTTCTGTCAACGCTTCGGAAACCGACTCGCTGGTCAATAAGCTCGCACTTCGCGAAGTCGACCAGTGGATCATCTCCGGAATTCTCGCTGACGCGTAGAACCTCGGATCGACATTTTGGGTCCGTAGCTGGCCATTTGATGCCGTCTTGAAGGTTGAAGACTGAGTTTTCAAGGGTGGCACGGGTTGCTCGCAACCTGTACGGCGCAGCCGCAAGAGGCCCTCAAAATAAAGTCGGCCAATTCTCTTGTCGACCGGATCGTGATCATCCTTCCGGCATCGGAACGACCCGCCTAGAATCCCGCCCTCGCGATAGCATCCTTCCGTGCGACAACGACTCGTGCGGTTCACAATTTCTTACAGACGACGTCAGGAATCCGCCGTGCGCTGGAGCAAAACTCTCATTCCGACCCTCAAGGAAATTCCGTCAGACGCTGAAGTTCCTTCGCACCAGTTGATGCTTCGAGCCGGCCTGATCAAGCAGTTAATGGCTGGAGCGTACTCATACCTGCCGCTCGGTTATCGAGCTCTTCGAAAAGCCGAAGCGATCGTTCGAGAAGAAATGGAACGTGCAGGAGCCGTCGAAATCCACATGCCGGCTCTGCAGCCGATCGACCTGTTCGAGCGAACTGGCCGAAAGGACGCGTTTGGCAACGTGCTGATCAATTTCGAAGTGAAACGTGGAGACCGCAAGGTCCACATGGCTCTGGGCCCAACCCACGAAGAAGTTATCACGGATCTCATTTCGAAGGTCGTGACCACTTATAAGCAGCTCCCATTCACGCTGTTCCAGATTCAGACGAAATTCCGTAACGAAGAGCGGCCGCGGTTCGGAGTTCTACGAACCAGCGAATTCCTGATGAAAGATGCTTACAGCTTCAGCACGAGCGTCGAACAACTCGACGAAGCCTACGACGCGATGTACGCCGCGTACTGCCGCATCTTCGCTCGATGCGGTCTTGAGTACTTACCAGTCGAAGCTGAAAGCGGCCCGATCGGCGGCGATGCTTCTCACGAATTCATGTGCCCTGCCGGCAACGGTGAGGACGAAATCGTTCGATGCCCGAAATGTTCATACGCAGCGAACCTCGAACGAGCCGACACCGGGCGCGGCGCCGCGACAATCGCTCAACCGGAATCGTGTGGCGACCTGACCAAGGTCGACACGCCAGACGTCACAACGATCGACCAGGTCAGTGAGATGCTTGGCTGCGAACCTCAGCAGATGATCAAAACACTGATCTATCAGGCCGACGACAAACCGGTCGCCGTACTGATCCGAGGCGACCATGAAGCCAACGAAGGCAAAATTCGACGAGCCCTCGGTGCGACGAATGTCGAACTGGCTGACGACGCAACAGTTCTGTCAGTGACCGGCGCTCCGACCGGTTTTGCCGGGCCCGTCGGCATCAAGTGTGACATCATCGCTGACCACGACGTCGCTCAGATCGTCGACGCCGTCACGGGCGGAAACGAAGGCGACAAACATTACACCGGAGTCAACGTCGGACGGGATTACGAACTCTCAACGACGCACGATCTTCGAAACGCCGGCAGCGGTGATGCCTGCCCGAAATGCGACGGAACTCTCGAAATCGTCAACGGCATCGAAATCGGACACGTCTTCAAACTCGGGACGAAGTATTCGGAATCGCTCGATGCCAACTACATCGACGAGAAAGAAAAGAAGCATCCGGTCATCATGGGTTGCTACGGAATCGGCGTGAACCGGATCATCGCTTCGCTCTGTGAAACAAAGTTCGATGACAACGGTCTTGTCTGGCCACTGTCGATCGCTCCGTACGAATTGCTGATCGTCCCGCTGAATATCGCCGACGAAGAAGTCATGAAGGTTGCCAACCAGTGCTACGACGAACTGTCGGCCGCTGGCGTCGACGTGCTGATGGACGATCGAAAAGCTCGACCGGGCTTCAAGTTCAAAGACGCCGACCTAATTGGAATCCCGCTACGGCTGGTCATCGGCGGCAAAGGTCTGAAGGAAGGCAACGTCGAGATGAAATGGCGAACCGGCGACGGCCCGGAACTGGTTCCGGTCGAGAATGCTGTTTCGGGAGTCCTCGAACGATTAAACGAACGACGTGCGGCCGAAGCAGCAAGCGTTCCCGAGTAACGACGGTTACTCAGAACTCGGCGCTTGCTTGTCTGAATCTCCCGTCGGTACGATCGGTGGATGACGCGTTTGCGACCGTAACCCTATTTCAGTGATGCACCGAGGAGTTTTCAAAGATGCCGCTCTATATCTACCAGGTAGTCCGCGAGGACGGACAACCGGGCGAGCGTTTTGAAATCATGCAGGGCATTCGCGACGCCGCGCTGACCGAACATCCCGAAACCGGCGAACCCGTAAAACGAGTCGTCGTCGCCCCGTTCGTCGCCGGCAGCCACTCGCAAACAGCGATTGAGCGAAAACTGAAAGACCCACACCAGCTCGAAAACATGGGCTTCACGCGGTACGAAAAGCAGGGCAGCGACTACGTCAAAACCGCCGGCAAAGGCCCCGACCAGATCAATCGGGATTAGCGACCAGTTCGATCAGCAGGTCGTTGGGGCCTTCTTCGGTAATCTCTTTCGAGATGCCGCTGGTCTGGATCGATCGATAGGTAAACGGGATCGTTGCCGCAGGTAGTTCGAAGGTCTCCTTCTCAGGCTCTCCGGACGAACGGCCTGGCTGATGTCCCGGTTCACCTTCTCCCATCATCATCTCTTCGTCGTACATGTCGCCGTTCTGAGATTCCGAGAACTGACGCTGGAGTTCGCTGACGACTTCAGGTGACTCAGGCTTCAACGGCATTATGGCAACGCTGTACGTGCCCGGTTTCATTCCACCTTTCAAAGTGACGACTTCAAACGTTCCATCCGGACCAACGATCGCACTGGCTCCGAATCCATTCTTCAGGTCCGTGAACGAGATCGTCGCATCGCTGACTGGTTGACCGTTGAGTGTGACTTTTCCGGAAACGGCTGCACCTTCGTAAGACTCACCCATCATGAAAAACATGAGCAGCACGGCTGCAACCACCGCCGCAACTCCCGGCCAGGTTTGCAGAATCGGGACACGAGTTAGCACTGGTTCCAGAACATTGTCGTAAACCACGTCGAGCCATGAATCGGACCGACCAACCCGTGGGATGTTGATCGGAGGTGATGCTTGCGGGATCGCCTGTGGCGTCACTTTTAATGGAGGCGGCACTGGCAATGGTGGCAGGCTGTTGCCAGTCAAGGCGGGTACCGGCGGTTCATCCTCCTGGATTATGTCAGCTTGCGCTGCGGGCGGAGCTTCCACTCGCCATTCTGCGTCGTCGCCACTTTTTTCCTCTTCGTCGCTCAGAATCGGCGACTGATCCTCGCTGTCGTCGATCGGCGGCGCGCTCAGCTTAAACGTGTTGGCTGACGTCGCCGTTTCATCGAGCAAATCAGTCGCGGTGTCTGCCAACGACTTGCCGTCGTGCGCTGATGAGTCCAACGAACCATCTTCGGACTCAAATTCGGCAAATTCAAATTCCGCCGTTGCAGATTGATCGTCGCTGTCATGACTGCCAGTTTCGATTGCTGGCTCCGGGATGTCTGCACCGTGAGACTCTCCCGGTCGTTGCTGTGGCGAATCCTGCACCGGCGAGTCGGCATCTTTCGCTTGTGCGCCGAACAGGCCATCGGCCTCGACCGCTGGACGCCATAGGCGCTGCTTGCTCCATCGAACCTCGTCGGTCTCTGTCAGCTCGCCTCGTTGAACCATCAGCGACAACTCAGCCCACGGCATTGGTCCAAGCTCGAGACCCGCCAGGCGAGCGAACCAGTCGTTATTGCTCGACGATTTCGACGTGTTTGGAAGGCTTGGGTCGCCTTCCATCAAAACGCGATATTTCATCCGTGCAATTTCGAAGTCGTCGCCATCACGCAGCACGCCTTCGTCACGCTTTTGACCGTTGATGCGGATCCCGTTGCGACCTCGGTTGCGAACCTGCAGGCAGTTCTCGCCAATTTCGATCTCACAATGGACGGCGGAGATTGATCGATCATCAATGCGAATGTCAGACCGACGACGAGACCGACCCACCACGATTGCCGGGCGATCAATGACGATGTTTTTTCGATCGTCGTCGGCAATAAGGATGGGGACAGTGGACATCGAACAAGCCCGCGGCTGACATGCGTTTCTGAAAACTCGGCTCGATCCATCATCAGGAATTGATGGATGGATCACAAGCTGCAATCCAGCCTCGAATCGAACCATGATCGCTTCGCTCCAAAGTCCTTTTGCGATGCACGACCGTGTTTAGACGCATTTATCAGCACCGGATCTACATGCTTCGCCCAAATCTGCGGTAACCGAGGCCGTCCCAATCGCCGCCACATTGTCCGAATCAGACTGAAACAGCGTGTTTCGAACCAATTGTCAGTTCCGGATGTCTTTGCCGGAGTTCGTAGCGGCGGTTTGAGTTTTGACGGCGGCTCCGTTTTACTACCGCCCTTCGCCGCCGGAAGCTCGGCGGATTTGACGTTCAAGTCCGGACTTCGTCCCAATCATACACTCGTACTCTGCAAGGATTTCTGACCATGGTTCAGGTCAACGACAACTTTCTGAAGCTTAAGGCTGGCTATCTGTTTCCCGAGATCGCTCGCCGAGTCAACGCGTTCTGCGAAGCCAACCCCGACGCCGCCAGCCGAGTTATTAAGCTCGGGATCGGCGACGTCACCGAACCACTGCCGCCGGCCATCGTCGAAGCCATTCACAAGGCGACTGACGAACTTGCCGAACGAGGCTCCTTCCGAGGCTACGGTCCGGAACAGGGATACGATTTCCTTCGCAACGCGATCTGCGATAACGACTACAAAGCTCGCGGCTGTGACGTCTCGGCGGATGAGATCTTTGTGTCAGACGGTTCGAAGTGTGACTCGGGAAACATCCTGGACATCTTTGGCTCGAACAACACCGTCGCGATCACCGACCCGGTCTACCCGGTTTACGTCGACACGAATGTGATGACAGGCCGCACCGGCGAAGCCGACGACGATGGCCGTTACGCTGGCCTGGTTTACATTCCTGTCACGGCGGAAAACGACTTCTCGCCAGCACTGCCTGAAGGCAAAGTCGATCTGATCTACCTTTGCTATCCGAACAACCCGACAGGCACGGTCGCGTCAAAGGAAACACTCAAGCAGTGGGTCGATTACGCGAAGGCGAATGACTCGATCATTCTGTACGACGCCGCGTACGAAGCGTTCATCACGGACCCGGAAATCCCACACTCGATCTACGAGATCGAAGGGGCTCGTGACGTCGCCATCGAATTCCGCAGCTTCAGCAAAAACGCGGGCTTCACCGGAACTCGCTGTGCATTCACCGTCGTACCAAAGAGTCTCAAAGGAACCACTCCCGGCGGCGAGACGGTCGACATTCACCCGCTTTGGAACCGTCGTCATTGCACGAAGTTCAACGGAGTGTCTTACCCGATTCAACGCGGAGCCGCCGCCGCGTACAGCGAGGCCGGCAAGCAACAGATTGGCGAACTGGTCAGCTTCTACATGGAGAACGCTCGACTGCTTCGAGAAGGTTTGACGAAAGTTGGCATCCAAGTGTACGGCGGAGTCAACGCTCCGTACGTCTGGCTGAAGACACCGGGCGGAGCAACAAGCTGGGACTTCTTCGACACGCTACTCGAAAAAGGAAACCTCGTCGGAACTCCTGGCAGCGGTTTCGGAGCGGCTGGCGAAGGCTACTTCCGACTCAGCGCCTTCAACAGTCGAGCCAACGTCGAAGAAGCCGTCGAGCGATTCACGCAGTCGCTCGGGTAAACGAGTCGACGATTAGAGTATTTTCAGAGTTCGTCTTCAGTACGGCTGTGAGCCGCGACGCGTCAGCGGTCGGGCGCCCGAGGCCTTACGGCCAACGGCTCACTGCAAGCGAACTCCGAAAATGCTTTAGCAGTAGGCTGGAACAAGCTCCGCGCAGTCCGAACTTTCATCGAACAAACTCGGCCTGCCGGAGCGGCGATTTGCTTGATTCGCCCGGCGTCACTCACGCGGTCTGTTCCAACCTAATCGAAAGATCTGTCGTTACTCGGCGTCCGGAGCGAAGCCTCGGCGGAGCGTGTTTTCGGTGACGTTCACCGGAAGGATGAACTGCGCGAGGTAGTCCGGGCCCCCGGCCTTCGTCCCAATGCCGGACATGCGGAAGCCACCGAACGGTTGACGGTTAACCAAAGCTCCGGTCGTGCCTCGATTGAGGTAGAGGTTGCCGACTTCGAGTTCTTCAACGCACCGTTTCAAGTTGGCAGGGGATCGACTGAAGACTCCGGCGGTCAGTGCGTAGTCGGTGTCGTTAACGACTTCGATCGCTTCCGAAAGATCGTCGACCGGCAGGACAGCCAACACGGGGCCAAAGACTTCTTCCTGAGCAAGCCGGCTGCTGGGATCAACATCGGCGAAGACCTGCGGGCCGATAAAGTAACCTTCGTCGGCAAGGCCTTCTGGCAGCGGATACTCGAGAACCAGTCGGTTTTCTTCTTTGCCGATTTCGATGTGCTTCTGGATTTTCTCCAGCGACTTTTCATCGATGATTGGCCCGACGGTTGTTCCAGCAGTTTCGGCGGTTCCGACTTTCAAGCTGCGAGTCGCCGCGACCAGTCGTTTAACGAAGGTCGGATAAATACTCCGCAGGACGACGACGCGAGAACATGCCGAACATTTTTGCCCGGCGTAGTTGAACGCGCTGTCGATGACTCCTTGAACGGCTTCATCGAGGTCCGCGTCGTCGTCGACGATGATGGCATTCTTACCGCCCATTTCGGCGACGACTTTTTTGACGTGCGTTTGTCGCGGATCGGTTTCTGCGGCGGAGCGGTTGATCTCAAGGCCGACGTCTCGTGAACCGGTGAAGGCAACAATGTCGACTTCATGACTGCCGACCAGCACCGGGCCAACTTCTTCGCCGACTCCTGGCAGGAAGTTGACGACGCCGTCCGGCAGGTCGATGTCCTGGAAGATTTCCATCAGCTTGGCAGCAATGACGGACGACTGCTCGGCCGGCTTCATGATCACCGTGTTGCCAGTGACAATCGCGGCGGCTGTCATGCCGGTTAGAATCGCCAGTGGGAAATTCCACGGAGCGATGACGGCAGCGACACCTCGCGGACGGTAGTAGTAAGTATTTTCTTCGCCAGCCAGATTCACCTCGCGAGGAGCCAGCAATTCGATGGCCTGCTGCGAGTAGTAAACGCAGAAGTCGATCGCTTCAGCAACGTCGGCATCGGCTTCCTGCCACGTTTTGCCGCATTCGTGAACCTGCCAGGCGGCGAGTTCGTACCGACGCTCGCGAAGCGAGTTGGCAAGAAGGTTCAGGTATTCGGCGCGGTAGTTGACGTCGAACTTCGACCAGGTCTTGAATGCTTTTTCCGCAGCATCGATCGCATCCTGAGCCTCGTCAGGCGAGGCCGCTCCGACTGTGCCGACGATCTGGTTCTTGTGAGAAGGGTTTCGACTGACGAGCTGTCCTCGAGTTTCGACACGTTTGCCATCGATCACGACGAAGTAGTCACGACCAAATTCTTCAGCAACCGAATCAACGGCCGCCTGGAAGTCATCCCGCACTTCTCCATTGCTGAAGTCCAGCGGCGGCTCGTTTGTGAAGACTGGAGCGGTGGCGGTTGATGCTTCGTCAGTCGCCTGGTCCGTACTGAGCGTGGCGGAAGGTTTCGCCATGAGTTTCTCCCGGGGAATATCCTCAGCGAGGCTGTGCCTCAGGAATGAGTCGTTAGATGTATTTTCGAGCAGCCGGCGGACGAGGTACGCCATGCCGGGGATCAATTCGCCAAACGGCGTGTAAATGCGGACGCGATGCCCAAGCTCGCGGAACAGTTGAGCCTGATCTTTCGCCATGCCGTACAGCATTTGAATTTCGTAGGCACTCTTTGGAACGTTCAGCTTGCGTCCCCAGGCAATCGCATGCGCCAGGCTTCGCAGATTGTGACTGGCGAAAGCGGGACGCAGTGCCTGGTAATTCTCCAGCAGAAATCGGCTGAGCTTTTCGAAGTTCTCGTCCGACTGCCACTTCTCTTTGAAGACGGGAGCCGCCCAGCCCTTCTGTTCGGCGTTGACCGTTTCGTAATCCCAGTACGCTCCTTTGACGAGTCGCACGGTGATCGGCGTGCCGCGTTCTTCGACCCACTGACGCAGTTTCAGGAGATCGCTTTCGGCGTCCTGAAGGTATGCCTGGATGACGATGCCGACGTCCGCGAAATCGCGGAACTCGTCTTCCATCAGGATGTCTTTGAAGATGTGCAGCGTCAGGTCTTTGTAAGCGTACTGCTCCATGTCGACGTGGACGTACGCCATGTTCTTGCGGGCTCGCCGCAGAATCGTCCGCAGTCGTTTCTTGACGACTTCTGTCGTGCCGACGGGATCGACCGGGCTGAACTGGCTGTACAACGCCGACAGCTTGACCGAAACGTTCAGCCGCGGAATCGGGCCTCGGTCGTCGTGGTCGATCTGCGTGTCTTCCGACCAGCCGTTGACGTCATTGGCCAGGCTGTCGAGCAGCTCGCTGTACGAATTCCGGTAGCGGTTGGCTTCAGGCTCCGACACCACCGCCTCGCCGAGAAGATCGAGCGAAAATGCGAAGCCCTGCTTCCTCAACTTAGTGACAGATGCCAGCACCTCGTCGGGCGTGCTACCAGCGATGAACCGTTCGGCCATTCGCACGGCGTTGCTGCGAGCGTTCATCGACAACGCTCTGCCGAGCACCGTATTCGGTCCGGCATGATCGACAACCATGCGAACGGCGCCGGGGAGATGGTCGTTGACTTCCTCGAAGTATTCCTGGAGATGCTGCGAAACCGCTTGATGGTCCTTCAGCATCGGCAGTACGTCGACGAAGCGGAACATCTGAACTTTGACCGACTCGTCAGCCATCGCCCACGACAGAATTCGGTCGTCCCACCATCGACGTTCGAAAATCGACGGCTGCCGGCGCTTGTTGTGCTGCTGCAGCCAGTCGCCGATCGCCTGAGTTTCCGCCTCGACGTCCGGAATCAGCGAATCGTTTTTCTCGTCCAGTTTGAAATCGACCAGAGCTGTTTTGGCTGGCGATCCGGTTGGCTTTGCCTTCTTGGACGCGGCGGATTGCTGAGCGGCCGACTCGGTAATCGTCGCTTCAGCGCCAGCTTTCTTTTTAGCTGGCTTCTGCGGCGCCGCTTTCTTTGCGGCGGCCTTCTTTGGCGTCGCTTTTTTACTCGCCGCTTTTTTGCGAGTAGGCGCAGCAGCTTTCTTCTTCGCGGCCTTCTTCTTCACCGCCTTTTTGGCCGTCGATTTGCCAGCCGCTGCTTTCTTAGTTGCTTTCTTCTTCGCCACGCCGCAGCCGCCTCCATTCGTCCGGGATGGGGTCCGTTTCGCGTCAATTCACCTTCTGTCACGCACAGAAGGGCCGAAATCCTACGGCGTATCCGCTCACAGAGGGCGGATCAGCGGATTCAGGAGATTGTGCTCGTCTGGGTAAAAACGCGCACGGACGCGCGTACGATAACACAGTCCCCGCAAGAGTCGACGCAGTGGCGATTTCGCCTCTTTCCGGGGCGGCAGAACTTCTGAGTTCAAAATCCGGGCAGTGAATTGCCAGCCGCAACAAACTCGCGGCCCCGACAAGTTTCGTTCGCCGAGTCGTGAGTTTTCTCCGAACCTTTCGGAGGACAATGGTTTCGCATGTCTCCGTAGATTCGCTGAGACGCCGGCGCTACTCTTGTCAGTGTCCTGCCGTGGCGGACAAATTCGAGCACGATGCGGGCCGACCCACATGACTAAAGTTAAGGAAAGCGGATTTTGAAAGCAGTTGTACTTACGTTTGATCGCCTTCCGACTCATTTGCTCGGTTGCTACGGCAACGAGTGGACGGAAACACCGGGTTTCGATCGTCTGGCAGCACTCGGCAGCGTATTTGATCAACACTTTGCCGAGGTGCCTGGTCCAGTCGGACCGGACCATTCCTGGTGGACGGGGCGGTTCGAGTATTTTTCGGATCCGGAAGGCGGCAAAAAAAATGGCGACGAGACGACTCAGAACTGGCTCCAGAAGTTGGTTCTGGGTGGCGTGAAATGTCGGCTGGTGGCAGAGAACACCGAAGGGCTGCCGACGGAGCTGTTTTGTTCGAGCGAGGCGGTGGGCGGAGTCACCGGCCTGAACGCTGCACACGATGATGTCCCGATCGCTCGGCTCGCTCAGCGCGGAATCGAGATCCTAGAAAACGGCGGTTCGGAAGCCGAGTCGCCGGACGACGAGCCTCAGCCGGAACTGATCTGGCTGCATTCGGCGGGCGTGCCGTCTCCCTGGCTTCCGCCGCGATTGTTCGCGGAGCTTTACCTGGACGAGCTGGAAGAAATCGTCGACGGCGAATCCGGCAGCGAAATTGCCAGCGATATCGTTGGCCAGTTCGAAAACGATCCCGATCTGGTGAGATTGCTCCTTTCTGACTGGCGCCGCGAGGCGGAAGCGGACTCTGATTCAGACGACGGCTCGCGTCCTTCTTCGGAATCTGAGACTGAAGAAATCGAGTCACCCGAGCTGGAACGGCAGATCAGCCGCCTGGTGTTTGCCGGCTACGTTTCAATGATCGACCGGTGGCTGCTGAAACTGCTCGAAGCCGTTGAAAACTCAGACGAGCACATTCTGCTCGTTGTGTCGGCAAACCAGGGCCACTCGTTTGGTGAAACGGTTGATCTTGCCCCTGAAGCGGTGGGAGCAGCCGCGTTTGACGAGGCAGGGTCAGGTGCGAGTGCCGGTCAACAAAGAACACTCCACGATTCTGAAGTAAGGACGCCGCTGTTGATGGCTGAGTTTACTGATTCGGCAAACGATCAGGCGTTTGGGAGTCGGCATTCGGCCTTGGTTCAGCCGGTTGACCTGGCAACGACACTGGATGACTGGATTTCGCGTGGACTCGCTGGAAATTCAACACCGCAAACGACTTCAGCCGGAGTCAGCCTGCTGACAGCCCTGGCTGGTGGCACGCCGGACGGGCGGCCGACCGCGTTTTCACTCGGTTCTGGCGGCCAGCTTGGCGTTCGAAACTGCAATTGGGCACTGGCGGCTTCTGCGGATGCTTTTGGCGAGGATGATCTGACAGAGGGAGAAGTTCAGCTCTTTGCGAAGCCCGATGATCAGTGGGATGTCCACGACGTTTCGTCTCAATACCGCGAAGAAGCGGGCTCGCTGCTGGACAGTTTGCGGAAGTTCAGACCCGGCACTCGTTGACGACTCGGCGGCCAGAATTTGTGTGACAAACAGGTTTGCCTCAGCTTTCCTGCCTGCCTGAATCGCCTGTTCTCATCAACGGGTTTCGATGTTTGCAAGTCACCACCGACCAGGCTTCGGGCCGGTTTACTTTTGGAATCTAAGCCGATACTTTGACGGCCTGAATTGCTCGGTAATCTGGGGTTTTGAACGATTCTGAAAGCAGGCTGGCCGTTCCATCAGCTGCTGAATGAACGTCGAGTCATTGAGCCTCTGTTTCGCACAAACCTGGGTTCGCTGTTCAGGAATTACAATCATGGCCAACGTCGCAGCACTTGCGCCTGCTGCTCTTTCAGAATCGAACGGTAATTTTTTGACTCGCCCCGAACTAGGTGCCGCGATCGTCCCTGCAGTCTGGACGCCGACTCAAGCTGAATCCGAACCACTAATACGCTCTTGGCATGCACCGGCGACGGGTGCTTACAAGAATCAGTAAATGATCAACTCGTAGGGTGCGTCTTGACGCACCTTCTTTTAACTCTAAATCAGCTCAAGAATCATCGGTGCGTCGACACGCACCCTACGGAAGGTTTCCTGATGGCTTTGAAACTTCACAACGCGATGTGGCCGGGACTTGTTGGCAAGGGTGACGACGAAGGTCAGGAGCCGCCGATCAGTCTCGAGCGGATGCTCGAACTGACCGCCGCCGCCGAAGTCAACGGCCAGAAGTACGACGGCATCGATTACTTCCTCTTCCTGCCGCATACGAACCCTGAAGCCACTGACGATGAGCTGCGAGGAATCGCCGACCTCATCGCGTCGCATAACTTCACTGTGGGGTCGCTGGTTGCTCCGATCTGGCCGGGCACCGTTGGTGACTCAGCGATGGGCGACGATGCCTCTCGCGAGAAATTTCTATCGGCCGTCACGATGGCCTGCCGCATCGCACGAATCTTCGAAGACCACGGCGTGCGAAAGTACGGCGTGATTCGCATCGATTCGGCTGAATTCGGTGTCGAGAAGTGGCGAGAAAACGCGAAAGCCAACACGAGCCGCATCGCCGACACATTCCGCGAAGCAGCGAAAATTGCTGCTAACAACGGTCAACGACTCGCGGCTGAAGGCGAAATCTGCTGGGCAGGAATGCACTCTTGGAAAGACATGCTCGACCTTCTGGAAGAAGTCGGCATGCCGGAATCGCTCGGCTTCCAAGCAGACTTGGCTCACACCTACCTTTACACGCTTGGGTACAACGCTCCGGAGCACGCACTCGTCAAGGAAGGCTACAGCGACGAAGAATTCTACGCCGCCTACGAGCAGATGACCGACAAACTTCGTCCCTGGACGATCGACTTCCACGTCGCTCAGAACGACGGAGAAGTTCACGGAGCAGGCTCGCACGACAAGACCGGCAAGCACTGCCGAGCGGACGATCCAAACGGCAAGCTCGACATTACCAAGTGCTCAAGCTACTGGCTGAAAGATTACGAGCGACGCGGCATTCAGCACATTTGCTGGGACGGCTGCATGTTCCCTAACGCGACGCTCGAAAACGGCGATACTTGGAACACGATCCTCGACGCCATGATCAAGGTCCGAGACGCGAACTGAAAATGATTTGACTCAAGTCAAACTTCTATAGAACAACTGCACGGAGAACTCACGGTGGCTAAGAAACCATTGAATATCGGTCTGGTCGGTTATGGCTTTATGGGCCGTACGCACTCAAACGGCTACAAACGGGTCAACGACTTTTTCCACGAACTGGAATACCGCCCCGTCCTGAAAGCCATCTGCGGTCGTAACGAAGAGCGAACGAAAGAGTTCGCTGAGCAGTGGGGCTATGAGTCTACCGAGTCTGACTGGAAGGCTTTGATCGCTCGCGACGATATCGACGCCGTCGACATCTGCACGCCGAACAATACTCACGCCGAAATCGCCATCGCCGCTGCTGAAGCCGGCAAGATGGTCCTCTGCGAAAAGCCGCTGGCTCGTACTACCGAAGAAAGCCTGCCGATGGTTGAAGCCATCGAAAAGGCCGGCGTTGCGAACACTGTCTGGTACAACTATCGCCGCGTTCCGGCCGTTACGCTTGCCAAACAGATTATCGACTCTGGCAAACTCGGCAGAATCTTCCACTATCGAGCCAACTTCCTGCAGGACTGGACGATCTCAGAAGACCTGCCGCAGGGCGGCGAGGCTCTTTGGCGGCTGGATGCGGAAGCGGCAGGTTCTGGAGTGACGGGCGACCTTCTCGCTCACTGCATCGACACAGCCATCTGGTTGAACGGTGGCATTAAAGATGTGTCGGCCATGACGGAAACGTTTATCAAAGAACGGGTTCATCAGGGTACTGGCGAAAAGCAGGCGGTCACGATCGACGATGCGTGCATTTTCCACTGTCACTTCGACAATGGTTCGCTCGGTCTGTTTGAGTCGACTCGTTACGCACGTGGTCACAAGGCCCTTTACACCCTGGAAATCAACGGCGAGCACGCGTCGATTCGCTGGGACCTTCACGATTTGAACCGGTTGGAATTCTTCGATCATAGCGATGAAGGCATCGTTCGCGGTTGGCGCACTGTCCACGTCACCGACGGTGATCAGCCATACCTCGATCACTGGTGGGTGCCGGGGCTCTGCATCGGCTACGAACACACGTTCGTGCATCAAGTTGCTGACTTCCTCGCCTCACTGTCGAGCGGCGAGCCTTGTAAGCCAACATTCCGCGATGCTCTTGAAACGGCAAAAGTCTGTGACGCCGTTCTGGCGAGTGCCGCCAATAAATCCTGGACCGACGTCTAAACTATCGAGTTTAGGTTGTCGCGAACGAGTTGCGGCACAATACTGAGTGAACAAATTGAATTTACTACTGGCGGTTGTGGCGTGTTTCAAACTCGCTGCTGCCGCCAGTTCCTGTTGCGCCCGAAGGTTCGCCGGGCCTCATCTGACTGTCTGGGAGCTGTTCAATGGCCAATCCGATCTCACGAGAAGGTTACGATAAGCTGACGGAAGAGATTCGGAAGCTTGAAGAAGACGTCATGCCTGTCATCGTGGAAGCAATCGCTGAAGCACGTGCCGAAGGCGACCTCAAAGAAAACACCGAGTACCACGGGCAGCGCGAAGCTCAGGGAATGACTCAGGCGAAGATCAACCAATTGAAGACAAAGCTTGCGGCCTGCGAGATTGTTGACAAGTCGAGCCTGCCGAAAGGTGTCGTGACGTTCGGTTCGACGGTCACGGTTAAAGATCTCGATATAGGTGACCTTGAGACGTACGAATTTGTCGGCCCGGGCGAAGAAGATTACACCGGCGACGTCATGAAGATTTTGACGAGCAGCCCACTTGCAACGGCTCTGGCTGGTAAGAAAGTTGGCGATCAAGTTGAGGTCGAAGTTCCAAGAGGAACCCTCAAGTTGGAAGTTGCTGAAATCGTTGACTGCGAATGAGACTGTCTGACAACTTTTGTTCGACCACGCGAAGACAGGAGCGTTGATAAATGCGCACTTCGATCACAGCGACGGTATTGGTTCTTGCGATTTCGGCAGCGTCGGGACGGCAATCGTCAGCCGAGGACTGGCCTGAATTTCGTGGCCCGGCGGCCAACGGGCATTCGGCTGCAGTCGGCCTGCCGGTCAAGTGGAGCGCCGATCAGAACGTTGTCTGGAAAAAAGCGATAGACGGTCTGGCTTGGTCATCCCCGATCGTTCTTGGGGACCGAATTTATCTCACCACGTCGGTCGCAGATGGTGAAGAACTCGGCCCGGAACAATCATTGAGAACGCTGTGTCTCGATGCAGAATCCGGAGCAGTCCAGTGGGATGTTGAGATTTTTCGTCAAACAAAATCGACCGCTGCCAGGGACAAAGTTCACAAGAAGAACAGCCACGCCAGCGCAACTCCGATTACGGACGGAAAGCATCTGTTCGTGCATTTTGGCGTTCATGGAACAGCTTGCCTGAACCTGGATGGAACAGTCGTCTGGAAGAATCAAGAACTGAAATACGCACCCGTTCACGGTAACGGTGGATCGCCGGTTCTCGTGGCTGGAATGCTGGTTCTTTCGTGCGACGGGGGTGACGTCGAATTCATCGTCGCGATGGATCAGGCCACCGGAGATATCCTCTGGAAGACGGACCGGACAGCAAAGCACCTCAAGAAAAAGTTCGCATTCGGTACTCCGCTGTTGATCTCAGTAAACGGAAAGACTCAGATCGTTTCGCAGGGCGCGGGAGCCGTCTATGGATATCGCCCCAAAGACGGCGCCATGATCTGGAAAGTTGACTACGCAGACGGCTATTCGGTCGTTCCACGGCCCGTCTTTTCCCACGGTTTGCTTTACGTCTCCAGCGGATTCAACCAGGCAAAGATCTTTGCCATCGACCCGACCGGCGAAGGGGACATCACAAAGTCGCACGTTCGCTGGATCATGACGAAGGGCGCTCCGCATACGCCATCTCCGCTTGTCGTCGGCGACGAATTGTACATCGTCAGTGATCGCGGAATCCTGACATGCCTCGATGCAGTTTCCGGAGAAGAGCATTATCAAGAGCGTCTTGGAGGCAATTACTCGTCTTCACCGTTATTCGCAGACGGCAAAATCTATATACAGGCCGAAGGGGGCGAGGCCATCGTGGTTCGCCCCGGTAAAGAATACGAAGAGCTGGGAAGAAACGAGCTGGAAGCTCGAACGTTCGCCTCTTATGCCGTCTATGCGTCGTCTCTGCTGATCCGTAGCGAGAAGCATCTTTATCGAATATCGAATTGAGAAGTTCTCTGGATAGCTTGTGAGCTGTCGATGAGTGCAGATTGGTGAGGCCAGGCGATGTCGAAGTTTCAGGCAGTTCCGGATCAGTCCGAACTTGAGACGATGGACCGTGATCTGCGGTTCTATCCGAGCCAAGTGACCAGGCCTGAAACACTGAGTGTTGCACAGGTCGGACAGTACAACCGCGACGGCTACGTCAAGAACCTGACGGTGTTTTCAGCCTCTGAAGCCGACGAACTTCGCGGATATTTTGATGACCTGCTTGAGCGGGCCATCGCAGCCGGCGGTGACAGCTATTCAATCAGCAGTGCTCACCTGACTTATGGGCGTGTCCACGATCTGCTTTGCGAACCACGAATTGTCGCGTGCGTCAGAGACATCCTCGGCAAAGATGTCATTGGTTGGGGCTCCCATTTCTTTTGCAAAATGCCGCACGACGGGAAGTCTGTTGCCTGGCACCAGGATGCAAGTTACTGGCCGCTGACTCCGTCGAAAGCGGTGACCGTCTGGTTGGCTATTGACGATGCCGATGTCGAAAACGCGTGTATGAAGTTTGTCGCAGGCTCGCAGCATGTCGGGCACTTGACCTACCGTCCAAGCTCCGACGACGAAGGCAACGTTCTAAATCAGACGATCGAAAACGCTGAGCAATACGGCGAGGTCGTCTACGACAAGTTAGCTGCTGGCCAGGTCTCGCTTCATTCGGACCTACTGTTGCACGGTTCCGAAGCGAACGACTCAGACCGACGTCGATGCGGCCTGACGCTGCGATACTGCACCCCCGACGTGGTCGCCGGCTCAAACTGGCACGATAAGGGCGTCGTCGTCGCCGGGAATGACTTCTCTGGGAACTGGACTAATCCGGCGCGTCCAGAATCTGAATGACTGTTGTGTTCAAAAAGTGAAAACACGGATTTCAGTCACCGACGTGGATGGCGTCGATCTTACTCACGAATCGTGGGTCTGAAGCCGAGTCTGTCGGCACGCTTTCTGGCTGGAACCTGTCAATCTGCAACAATCCTCGCCAGATGCCGGAAAGTCATGATATTCAACCAGTTGCGCCGATTGAAACTTGGTCAATTGGTCGAAATACTCTTTGACGGAACTGGCCAGTCGAAGTTAGAGTCTAAGTGCTGCATAGGATGCGCGGCCTGAGGTCACTCTCCGTGGCTCCAGCTCTCTCACACTACTGGTAGCAGTCTCAAAGACAGGTGTATCAATGCGAAGAACATTTCTAGTCGCCACGCTTTTGGCCTTGGTCTCCTCGGTGTCAGGTAGCGCGTTTGCACAGACGTTGCCGACGGATGTGACAAACCCGCTTACCGATATTGGAACTCCCGGTGGTCGAGCAGCAGTTCCCGATCTGTTGGCACCGGAAACTCTGAATCTGCCAGACGTTCAGTTTCTCTTTGATGGCCTGTTGGATCCGGATCGTATTTCTCTGATCGAACAAGTCACTCGTGCGAATATTGATGACCCACGGCTGACGGCAGCAGCTCAGAGCATCATCCGCAACCACATGGTTGCGTTGCAGCAGGTTGAGCTTGCAATTCAATTCCTGCAGTCGAATCGGGATGAGATCCTGGCTGGCAATAACTTGGAGTTTAACAGCGTTTTTGGAAACCCTGGTGAGCTTCAGGACGTTGCCGTCGTCAACCCAGAGCCAATCTCAGGAACGGCAAATGTGGTAACGGCCATGACCGGAAGTGTCGCCTTGGATTTCGATGATCAGACGCAACCAAACCTGCCTGGCCACATTAATCCTGGCGATTTCGTGTTTGTGGGAGATGCCATCAACGGAGATCCACTTGGATTCGTTATGGAAGTGGAGCAAGTCCTTTCGGAAGCGGATGGCTCCAACCAGTCATTGATCGGAACCAGCACGTTCGGTGGTGGAATTACTGCTGTAAATCGATCAAACGTTCCTGTTTTTGTCATCATCAGTTTCGAACGACGAACGGACCCATCTCGATTCGAGCGTGTGATCCAAACGTTCAATGCAATCAAAACTTCCATGACCGGCTTGGATATAGACTTGCCAGCAATTCTTCAATCTTCTGGCAGTCCAATCACTTATCAGCGAGAATTCGAAGATATCAATACTATTTGGGCACCTGGTGTTGCGCCATTCACAACACTGGACGACGTTGTCCGGCGTGAACTTGATCGAACCGGTCTGACATCAACTCGGACTGCCGATCGTCTGGTTCGTCAGGCCGGATTCTCGAATTCGGATTCACACTACCATATTGACCGATTGGATGATCAAGGCTTTAACCAGGCGACGGACTATCAGAATCGGCCTACATTCCCACTCCTGTGGACTGAGGACAATGAAGTTCCGCTGAATTTCGGAGTCAACACCCAAGTGTCTGGGACAACTGACGAAGACCGAGCGTTCTTCCGAGATCGACAGACCATTTTTGGTGAACCAGATAATCCATTTGTACAATACATCGGTCGGGCGTTTCTCGAAGAAACAATTTTCCATGCCGGGGATTTCTTCGACGACTCCATTGCAGATACCGGCACCGCAAGAGATCAAACTTTCCTGGAGACGATCTTTTTTCCTAACGGTGGGTCGACCACCCTTCCCATTACCCGAACTGATTCACTTGAGTTGCGCCAAGCACAAGAACGGCGACCGGTGCGTGGAGCACCTACACAGGGATTTGGTTTGGATATTTTCCGAGTTCCCGAGTCGGGAGACGCGACAATTGCACAGACCGAACGCCGGAAATGGCAAATGATTATCGAATCGTTTGCCGAGCATTCGACTGACCTCACCCGACTTGACACTGCTGCTATTGGACTTGGGGGTATCATCGGAGATTTCCTACCCGCCGATCTTCGTGCCCGGAATGCAGGTAGCTTTGCCGACTTCGCCGCACTTATCGGCGGCTCTGGTGGGCTCACTGGCATCGACCCTACGAGAATTGAACCATTCGGCAAACGAGCGACAGCAGGTTTCAATCCGGTAGTTCCAAGGAACTAGCTGCCACAACGTAACAAGTCGAAATATTGCATCAGCCCTCGTCAGCTCAGTCTGGCGAGGGCTGATTTCATTTGAGGTTAGCTTTACCGCGCGACGCCAGAAATGCATCTCTCTTCGTTGCCCGTCTGTCAACTTCGAAGGTAACATCCGCCGCCGCGTGTTAACGCCAATGTGAAGCAGAGGCTTCAGAAGCCCGCGGACCGAATGTTTTAAGTATTGCGTTACGGAGTTTGCGACGATGACTACTGAAACGGCACCCCAGGAATTCACGTTCCAGGCTGAGATCTCACAGCTTCTGCACCTGCTTTCCCATTCGTTGTATCAGAACAAAGAGATTGCGATTCGAGAACTCGTGTCCAACGCCTCGGATGCGCTCGACAAGTTTCGGCACATTTCGTTGACTCAGAAAGAGTACGAAGATGATGCAGAACTCGGGATTTCGCTTGAGCCGGATGAAGAGAGTCGCGTCCTGACGATTCGTGATAACGGCATCGGCATGACGCAGGACGAGCTGATTCAGAATCTTGGAACGATTGCCCACAGCGGCTCGCTTGAGTACCTGAAACAACTCGGTGAAGGTTCGAAAGATGACGTCTCTTTGATCGGTCAGTTCGGCGTCGGATTCTACTCCGCATTCATGCTGGCTGATCGTGTCGAAGTGTTGACGCGAAGCTACCAGGAAGATTCCGGCTGGCGATGGGAATCTGACGGGAGTGGCCAGTTCACTATTGAGGCTGCCGATGACCTTGAGCGAGGTTCGCAGATCCGCCTTCACTTGAAGGAAGACCTGACTGAGTTCACGCAAACCACACGGCTCAAGCATATTCTCACGGAATATTCGACGTTCGTTCCGTACGCGATTCGACTTGGTGACGAGCATGTCAATGATCAAACGCCGATTTGGGTCGAACCGAAATCCCAGGTCACCGACGAGCAGTACAAAAACTTCTACGGCTACCTTTCGAAGCGAACTCACGAAGAGCCGCTTTGGCATTTGCATTTAACGAGCGACTCGCCGTTCCAGTTTCACGCCCTGCTCTACTGCCCAGCTTCTAACTTCGAACTGATGGGCTTTGGCAAGGATGAGCATGGTCTCAGCCTGTGTGCCAAACGAATTCTCGTGCAGAACAATTGCCGAGAGCTCCTTCCGGAATACTTGCGGTTTATTTACGGCCTCGTCGACTCAGCAGATCTGCCGCTCAACGTGTCACGTCAGGCTTTGCAGGACGACACGGTGTTTCGAAAGATTCGCAAGGTCCTGGTCAAGAAAGTGTTCAATCACCTCGAAGGTGTCGCCAAAGACTCTCCCGATGACTACGCCAGTTTCTACGAACAGTTCGGATCAACACTGCGGGAAGGTGTTGCCAGCGATTTCGAAAACCGTGACACGCTCGCGAAGTTGCTGAGGTTCCGGTCTTCGCACGGCGATGACCGAGCAGCGGTGATGTCGCTTAGCGATTACGTTTCAAGAATGCCCGAAGATCAAAAACAGATCTTCTACGTAAGCGGCGAAACGCTCTCGACTATTGAGAAGAATCCAAATCTGGAAGCCTTCCGATCTCGGAAACTGGAAGTTCTTTATCTGATCGATCCTGTTGACGAATTCGTCCTGAACCACGTCCACAAGTTTGAGGACAAAGATCTGGTTTCGATAGACTCCTCAGAAGTCGATCTTCTGGAGTTGGAATCTTCCAGTGATTCGAAGGACGGCGACGAGTCTGATGACAAGAAATCCGGACCACCAGAAGGGTTTGGAAGTGTCCTGAATCTCTTTCGCGAAGCACTTGGCGACTCCGTCGAAGACGTTCGGGAATCGAAGCGTCTGACTGATAGCGCGTGCTGCTTGGTCAATCCCGAAGGGGCAATGAGCGCTCAGTTGCAGAAAGTCATGAGCCGAGCCAGTGATGATTTCGAACTGACGAAACGAATTCTTGAGATCAATCCGTCACACCCGCTGGTTCAGCATCTGGCTGGTTTGTCCGTCAATGATGAACACACAGCATTCATCAAAACTTGCGGCCAGCAATTCTTTGCCAATGCCATGCTGGCCGAAGGCGTCGTTCCCGATCCACATGAAACTTCACAGCGAATGATGGGCTTCATGCAGGAACTCGCTCAACAGCGTTCGCCAATTGCGGATGCATAGTCGCTAAGCCGCATGCGTTTGCTGAATCGAACTTCAGGGGTGCAAGAGATGCCGGTCGTGGTTTTGGTAGAGACGTCTGACAACAACCGCGGCCGGTTTCTTGCGGCTTCGCACGGTGAGGCGATTAACGTGCTCAGTCGTCACTACCCGGTTGGTTCAAGCGTCGCCCAAAAATTGACCCGTGGCGAGAAGGTCTCGACGGACTCTTACACTCTGAAGATTTGCCCGTTGGAAACAGCTCCGCCGAAACGCCAGAAGGCGTTGTTCTAAATCGTTACGAAGTTCCTGGTTATCGCAAAGACGGGCTGATGACGCCTGTTTCTGGACTCGAGGCTGTTGCGTAGAGTTTCTTTGGAATCCGCCCTGCTCGAAAGGACTGACGACCGGCCAGGCAAGCGTGCTTCATCGCTTCGGCCATCGTTGCGGGTTCGGTCGCGCTGGCGATGGCTGTATTGAGCAACACTCCGTCGCAGCCGAGTTCCATCGCAAAGGCAACGTCGCTGGCCGAGCCGACTCCGGCGTCAATGATCATCGGATAATCCGGATCATCGCCCTTCAGGTATTCCAGGCAGATCCGAATGTTGTTCGGATTGAGAACTCCCTGGCCGCTGCCAATCGGACTGCCAGCCGGCATGACCGAGGTTGCTCCCGCGTCTTTTAAACGCTTAGCAGTAATCGGATCATCGGTTGTGTAACAAAGAACTTGAAAGCCTTCTTTGACGAGAGCTTCAGTGGCCTGCAAAGTCGCGACCGGATCGGGCAGCAGTGTCTTCGTGTCGCCAAGCACTTCCAGTTTGACCCAGTCAGCTCCTGGATTTTCGAGCCCTTCCAGAATCTCACGCCCCAGTCGAGCAACTCGAATCGCGTCTTCGGCGTTAAAGCAGCCGGCGGTGTTCGGCAGGATCGTGTACTTGCTCAGGTCGATGAAGTCGAGAATGTTGCGACCTTCGGCGTCGATCAATCGCTCACGCCGAACAGCAACGGTGATGACTTCCGAGCCGCTGACTTCGAGGCACTGCTGCATCATGTCGAAGGTTGAATACTTGCCCGTGCCGACGACCAGTCGAGACTGCAGAGTGTGAGTTCCCAGGACGAGTGGTTTGTCCGACATTCAGACACGCGCTTTCTCAATTGATTTAGAATCGATGACGTCGGAACGAGTATTTCCGACCTGAAGTTGACGTCAGAAACTACCCACCACCAACCAGCGTGACGACTTCCAGTTTGTCGTTTTCGACCAGTTCGCATTCCGCGTGGCGTGCTCGAGGGATGAGCTCAAGGTTTCGTTCGACAGCAACGAACTTTGGTCGCATCCCGAGTTCTACCAGCAGATCCGCAATGGTCGAGCCAGCAGCGACTTCGCGAGCTTCGTCGTTCACCGTGATCTGCACCGAAGTCTCTCCTTTGGAAGTTCTGAATATTCGACAGGCAAGCCGGTCTGCTGAGCCCTTCAAAACGTCGGAATTCGTCGTTTCGGCGCGAGTTTAGGAACGCTGCAACAAGACCGTCAAGGAGCTGAATTCGATCGTTTGATGTTGCCGATCAAGTAAACATGCTTTGATCTGTTTTCTGGCGAGTCGTACAATCTTTCTCTCCATTTCGCCGAACCTTGTCAGCTTCGATGTTCAACGTTTGGCAAATCCCTCCCAATAGACTGCCATCCTTCCCAACCCTCCGAATTCCCCGCCCTGGAGTGCCGCAATGCTCGATCTGCTTTCTGGAATGGACCAGACGTGTGAGGGGTTGTCTCGACGCAGCTTTCTTCAAGTTGGAGCACTCGGCGGCCTCGGACTGAGCCTTCCGGCTCTACTGGCTCGTCAGGGTACAGCAGACAACTCGGCACCGAGCGACGTCAACTGCATCCTCATCTGGACTCGCGGCGGAACCAGCCATCACGACACGGTCGATCCAAAACCGGAAGCCCCGGTCAGCATCCGCGGAGAGTTTGGCGTCATCGACACGGCCATTCCCGGAGTTCAGTTCACGGAGATCGTTCCTAATCTCGCGAAAGAGCTGAATCGGTTCGCCGTGCTCCGAGGCTGGAATCCGCAAAACGGAAGCCACGGTTCTGCAGATCAGTTTGTCATGTCGGGGCGACGGTTCAATCCGGCACTGGCCTATCCGACGTACGGGTCGGTCGTCAGCTATGTCAAAGGCTTCAAGTCGGCTCTGCCGCCGTTTGTGCAACTTGGCAGTCAGGTGGATCAGCGATTTGGTGGCGGCACGCCGGGCATCCTCGGTCTCGAACATAGCCCGTTCGAAATGCTTGAGAATCCAAATTCCGAAAAGTTCAGCGTCCGCGACATCAGCCCGGCCAAAGGAACCACGATGGCTCGCGTCGATCGTCGACGTCAGATGCTGGCAAAGCTCGACGATCTACAGAAGAAAGCCGATCTGCAGCCCGCGAAGTTTGAAGCACTCGAAGAAAACTTCCAGGCCGCGTTCAACATGATCACATCGCCCGCTACGAAGAAAGCATTCGCGATCGATGAAGAGGATGCAAAACTTCGAGACGCCTACGGCCGGCATCAGTTTGGGCAGAGCTGCCTGTTAGCTCGTCGTTTGATCGAATCGGGCGTTCGATTTGTGACGGTCACCGACGGAGGCTGGGACACTCACGCCAACAACTTCAAATCGCTGAAAGACAGCCGACTACCACCAGTCGACCAGGCACTCCCGCAATTGCTGGCTGACCTCGAAGACAAAGGAATGCTCGACACGACACTCGTTTGCTGGCTGACCGACTTCGGAAGAACGCCGAAGATCAACTCAGCCAGTGGCCGCGATCATTGGGCAAGTTCAGGTTTCGCAGTCATGGCAGGAGCCGGAGTCCCCGGCGGACACATCCTCGGCGAAACCGACGGCGAAGGTGGAACCGTGGCGAAGGACGAATACCACAGCGCAGACATTGCCGCGACGGTGTACTCGAAGCTTGCCCTGCCACTTGATCTGATCGCTCAAGCTCCAGACGGTCGCCCGGTCAAACTACTCGAAGGACGTCCGATCAAAGAGTGGATGTAGCGTCGTGAGGTTCGTCCACCCGAACCAGGTGTCACATCGGGATCCGAAAACAAAAACAGCCGGCTCATCGCGAGCCGGCTGTTTTCGTTTGTAGATGCAATTAGCAAGAACTGATCCTGAATACCTTAGAAGCCACGGAACAGTCCAAGAACGAACCGTCGATCCAACAGCCCGACGCTTTCAGCGATCTGAGCCCCCGGACTGAGGTTCATATAAAGCTCGGCGGCGTCTCCGGCCGTTTCGCGAACCGGTTGCAACAAATCAGCTTGACGCTGGACGGGCTGAGCCTGGCGATAAACCGGCTGTGGTTGCGGCGCGTAGTAAGTCGGCTGCGAGTACGAGTGGCTGTCTTCGAAATGGAAGAACAGGAAATCGCCGGCGGACGCACTCTGAGCCGTCGTCAAAACAAGCCCTGCACATAGAGCAAACAAAGCAGTCATCTTTTTCACAGTCGAATCTCCGAAACAGGCAGACGGTTGAACCCGTCTATCCTTTGCTCCAGAGCTGACTATTTGCCAGACGCGAATCGCTCTTATCTTTTTGTGGTTCAAACGGGGTGCAGTCTGAATCGACTGACAGTTCGTGACGGTTGTTCGAAGCACGCTACGTTGCCACTAACCATTGGCTCACAGAACGCATCAGGCCGCAGAATACCGATCGAACGACTCGATAACTCTTATAGCCCGATGACGGTCGAAGCTTCGCGCCATTCGGCGGCCGGACGACCGAAGTAGAAGCCTTGAGCAAGATCGAATCCGAGATGGCGGCAGGTTTCGGCTTCGGCCGAGGTTTCGATGCCCTCTGCAAGTGGCGAGATGCCAAAGTCGAGCACCATTTCTACGAGTGTCCGGACCATCTTGTGCCGCTTTGGCGATGCGTTGTTGATATTTCGAATGAGCGAAATGTCAAACTTCAGGACGTCGGGAGGCACTTCGACGAGGTCCAGCATTCGAGCCTGTCCGGCTCCAAAATCATCGTAGGCCAGTTTGATGTCCAGGCCCTTGAGTTGTTTGCGCAGTTTGGCCGTGGCGCGCAGATCGGTGACAGCCGCTTCGTGAATTTCCAGACAGAGCGACTGGTTCGGTGATGATGCTCGAAGCCTCTCAAGCGAACGGATCAGGCGATCCCCCTGGGACTCTGTTGGGTGCGTGTTCAGATACAATGTCTGTTCGGGCGGCATGTCCAGACTTTTCTGCACGCCTACGATTCGACTGGCTTCGCTGAGTTCTGTTTCTCTATCGAGTTGCGCAGCGGTATCAAACATCTCGCGAGGTGTAGGAAACTCACGAATCTGGCTTCTGGCGAGCACTTCGAACCCGATGGTTGACGCGTCTGAGAGTTGAACGATTGGCTGAAAGTGCGGAATCAGACCATCGCCACTTACGAGCCTTTCGAAAGCGACCAATCGCGTGGTCAGCTCGCCTCCGTTCCAGTGGACGGTGCCACGAGAGTTGTCTTCGCTGCGACTACCTACACGGAACTCGGCACTTCCCAACTGGATGACATCGCCCTCTGACAACATGCAGTCTGAAGCAATTTGTCGGCCATTGACGAACGTGCCGTTTGTGCTGCCAAGGTCTCGCAGAAATAGAACGCCTGACGCTTTCACGAATTCAGCATGCACGCCCGAAACGGTTGGCCAGGCAACTCTCAGGTCACAAGCCGATCGGCGGCCGATGCGGAATCGAGGTTTGCTGATGGTTGTTTCGCGAGTTCGATCACCTTCTGTGATCGCTCCGCAAAGATACCATTCCATCTCTTCGACAGAGGCATCATGTGGGGTTTCAGTTTCGGCAATCATTGGCATGACTGATCTTCTTGCTGTGCGGCCTGCTGCAACACTGATGTGCCCTCCTGCGAGTGCTGCCAACTTTTACCTTAGGTCAGAGATTCGGTCGGTCAAACTCGAATTGAGTTGGTTGCCTCCGTGAATCCGGGAAAGACGACGGCGGATTTACGCCGCGCCCGGCACCTCATGCCAAACCTGCACGGTCAGGCTTCAGCGTTGCCGAAACGCCACGAACACAGGCTTACTCATTGCCGAGGAAGTCGGGCAGGTAGCTGTCGGATGCCGAGTCCTGCAACTGCTGAGCAGCTTCGGTCCTGCGCAAGTCGATGTATGAACCGCTCATCAGCCGATCTTCATGTTCGTTGCCAGCTTCGATGATGATTGCCGATTCTTCGAGTAGCTCTTTGGCGACCACGTTGATGCCGTGGCATCTCGTCTGGCAGAGTCCGCAGCCGACGCACTTCTCTGGAATCAGCAACGGAGCAAGTTCGCCGGTGCCCTCGATCGGCTGCCCAAGTTCGTCAATTTCAGTACCGACGGCGATGAATTCCAAAGCGTCGTAGCCGGCCGCCGTGCATTCGTCGACGCAAAGCTGGCAGGCTTCGCCATGAAACGGCAGGCACGTTGACTCATTGATAATTGCCAGACCCATCCTGGCCTGACGTTTTTCTTCGAGCGGCAATGCTCGGATTGCTCCCGTCGGACAGACTTGCCCACAAGAGTTGCAGCTTGATGCGCAGCCTGCCCAGTCGGCAACAACGTGTGGAGTCCACAACCCTTCCAGCCCTTGTTGAAAACCGAGCGGCTGCAGCACGTCGCTCGGGCATGACTGAAAGCACTCGCCGCAGCGAATGCACATCTGCAGAAACTCAGCTTCCGGGACGCTGCCTGGAGGACGGACCGGACGCGCGCCATCTCCGTCGAGATCCGCTCCAAACGATTTCGTGCCGGTCGCAGCGAAGAGGCCTCCCAGAACGCCCGACGCCGTACCGACTGATGCTGACAGGAAACCGCGCCGACCAAGCGCCGCTTCGTTGGTCGGTGGATCGTTCTCGACTTTCAAACCGGACACTTCCCAGCGATCGACAAACTTGATCGCGTGAGTCGGGCAAACTCCGCCGCACGATTGGCAGAAAGTGCAGTCGGTGGTGCGCGTTGTGAAGTCCGGCTTGATCGCGTCGAACGGACAAATTTCGATGCACTTGTTGCAGTTGATGCAGGACGATTCGACCTTCCGCTCCGTCGCTCGAAACAGATTACCGAGCGAAAACACGGCGCCGCTCGGACAGACATATTTGCACCAGAATCGCGGACGGAGCAGGCCGAGACTCAACACCGCAAAGAACAGCACGATGCTCAGAACATGTCCGACATTCATCGGCGGCATCTGATGCCAGCCTGTGACCGCTCCGGTTTGCAGCGGGCTTAACGTGAACAGCAGCCCGCGAGTGATCACCGGAATCGCCGAAAAGATTCCGCTCAACAGGACTCCGCCCAACGCAGCAACCATGATCCCCAGCAGAAGGTAATACTTGACGTGAACCCACCAGCCGTCGCCGGAGACTCGAAACCGAGTGACTCGTTTTCCGATCGCCCAGTCGAACAAGTCAATTAAGGTTCCGAGGGGACAGAGGTAGCCACAGAAGCCTCTCGGCACGAGCACGCACGCCGCGAGAATGATTCCGGCGCACGCCAGTGACCACACCCATGACTGCGACGCAATTCCCGTCGAAAGACTGACCAGCGGATCAATGACGAGAAACAGCTCCGCCGCGATCGTTTCTTTTCGCAACAGATTGTCAGCGTAGTGCGCCGGCCACGCAGCCGGATCGGCTTCGTGCATCGACCACGGCCCCGGGCTGAGGGAGAGAACATCGAACATTGAACTCTCAACATCCAACATCGAACTTTCATGACCGACCGCCTCTTCTTCATTGGTCGATGTTGGGTGTTCGATGTTGGATGTTCGCCCAAGCTGCATCCGTACTTCGCCATTACTGACTGAACTGATCTCAAACTTCGCGATTGTTGGTTCGCCAGTCAGGCCCGGAGAGTCGTCTCGAACGAAAACGCCCTGCCCTGCTTTGAAAACGACATTCGCGCTAAGTCCTTCGGCAGCGACGACGAGGACTGATTCGGTTTCGAAGTCAAAGTCCGCAGGGATCCATCCCGTTGAACTTCGAGCCGGCGTTGCGCTGTACGGCCAGCACGTCACGAAGAACAGCCAGAGAAACGTGACGAAGCAAATCGTTTGTACGATGCGGCGACAGGGAGCGGCCAGCCAGACTGGGCCCAGCCACCGCAGAAATCGTCGAATCCAGCCTCGCTGTTTCGTCGTACGCTCCGAGAAGCACTTCGACGGCAAAACCCGTCGCGCTGTTCGAGCCAGGAATCCGCTCCGCCGTTCCGGGACGTCCGGTTTTGGCGACCGCAGAACGGGTAAGAACCAGTCAGCTCGCATTAGTTCGATCCATCGGCGAGGGCTTTTGCTGTCGCATTGATGATCGCTTCTGACGTAATCGTCGCGCTGCTGGTCGCATCGATTCCAGACACTCCCTGCTTCGCAAGAATCTTTCGAGGTGTATCTGTCAGTGATGAGTAGTACTGTTTTTCGCGGTGCCTGGTCACCTTGACCGATTCGATCCGTCCGCCTGAAACGACGACTTCGACATGGACCGGCGCTTCGTACCCGATACTGCTTGCCGAATACTTTCCGTCTCGAACATTCTTGGGATCAAGTGTGTAAAACTTAATGGCTGCGATGCTGGCCTGAGCGCGAGCCTTGTCTCTTTTGCGGTGAGGTTTGTTCGCTTCGGCTTTGGGGATGCCGGCGATGGCTCGCCGGTAATACTTCTCGGCGTCATCCAGTCGACCGGCCACTCGGCAGGCGTCACCCGCATAAAGGAATGAAGTCGATGCCTGTCCCGTCTTCGCAAACGCTTCGCCGAGTTTCACGGCAGCGGCGGTTTCGCCCAGATCGCCCAGCAGTTTAATAGCGGAGTACGGCTTCCGCCTCATCTTGGCGAGAATTTCTAAAGCCATCCTTTTGCTGCCAAGTTGCCAGTAGCAATCGGCAAGAGCGATTCCCTGCTGCGGAGCGTCCGCCAGTTGATTCTCAAGTCCCGACAGCCGAAACCAGAATGCCGAGCGAGCGTAATCCTGCAACAGGTTGTGGTACATCCCCCCCAGACTTCGCATCGCTCGCTGTCGGACGTCGTTATCTTTGGTCGTGCTCAGAATGTGATGCAGAAAGCGAACGCCCTCTCGCCACTTACTTGCGTTCGGGTTGATTCGTTCCCAGATAAACTGTCCGACGTTCTTTGAACCGTTCCACGGTTTCGGAGCTGGCATCGGCCATGAAAGGTCCAGCGTCTTTGGATAGTTCAGCGGTGTGGCGTCGTACCAGTCCGGGGGTGTTTTTCCCAGACGGTCGATCTCTGCGAGAATCTCTTCACCTGGTTTTTCAACTCGGCCGCTTGAAGAAACCGCAGCAGTTTTCCCGGTCTTCATGTCAACCTGTTTGCCGTCGACGAAAATCGCCTTCACTCGAGACTTCGTATACCGCCGCTGAAATGTGCGAGTGCCAATCTTCACGTCAATAACGACCGTCGAGCCAGACAAAGACCTGATCTTGCCTGTCGCCTTCGCGCCCGTCGTCAACTCGACGGTATCAATCGCCCATGCACAAACTGACGCGGCAAAGACGATGGTGATGCTGAAAAAAACTCTGAGTATCGTCGCGATCATTCGTCAGGTCTCCGTGTCATCAGGTAAACAGCGAGTTTGATGATACATCGCAGCGGCGATAAAAACTCGTCTGGCGCCTTGCCCTGCCGCTCCGAAAGTTTGCCATGAAACATGATCACCTCCATGAAAAATGGGTACAGACCTGCCGTGCGATGAAGATTGCAGATGCCAGCTCCCACACAAAGTGGGCAGAACTTGTTAAACGCTATTCAGAACCGCATCGCCGCTACCACACACTCGATCATCTCAGCGCAATGTGCCGCACGCTTTCGGAGTTCGAAGAAAAGTTTTACGCACCGGACACCGTTTATCTGGCAGTGTTTTTTCACGATACGATTTATGACTCGTCCTCGACGTCAAACGAGAAAGACAGCGCCGAACTCGCGACGTCGTTCCTGACTGAAAACAACGTAGTTGGCTCGATCATCCAGGCCGTTGAACAATTGATCCTGGCAACCGCGGCGCATCTGCAGGAAACTGCCGCCTTAGACGCTGAGTGGTTTCTTGATGCTGATCTCGTGATCCTTGCCGCTGAGCCGGATGTTTACAAACAGTATGTGCTGGCGATTCGGCAGGAGTATTCTGAATTCTCTGACCAAGCATTTCGTGCCGGGCGAATGCGGTTTCTGGAAACGATTCTTGATGCTCCATACCTTTTCCGAACTGATGTTCTGCGTGATCGGTTTGAAACGTCGGCTCGCGCGAACCTTAAAAATGAGCTCGCTCAATTACAGTCCGGCCAAGCCTGACAAGAACGCTGAGACTTACCGATGGCCTTTGCGAAACCCGTCCCATGTTTGATTGCCACGTCCACGGAAAACCAGTGCCGCCCGATGTGCTCGGAGAATTCCGAGATAGCACCGATTTGATGTCCGATTCGTCGGCGATGCAGTCTCGGATGGCGGAGGATGGATACGTTTTTTTGCGCGGCGTTATCGGTCCATCGCCGATCGCGATGGCACGTCACGAAGTGTTTTGTCGTCTCGCTGATGTCGGCGAAATCGGCGAACCGCCGCGCGACGGCATCTTTACGGAACAGAGTCATCGGCCAGTAGAGCAATCAGACCGTGCAGAGTTCTGGCAGTGGGTCAGCGAAGGCCCGGCACTTCGGCGAGCAACTCACGGTCCCGAAATTCAGTACGTGCTCGATACTCTCTTTGGCGAATCCGCTCGCGGTTACGACTTCATCTTTCTTCGACCGGGCGTCGTCGGACGTTTTACATTCCTGCACTACGACTTGCCGTTCTTCTCTCGCGGCACGAAGAATGTCATTACAGCCTGGACGGCGATCGGTGACATCCCCACGACAGAAGGTCCGCTGTTTGTCCTGGAGAACTCACACCGGTTTGATGATCTGATCAAGCCGATTCAGCAGATCGACTACAACTCGAAAGAATCGCCGCAGGTTCAGATGATGGACGACGCCGTCAAGTTTGCTCGCAGCCGCGGATCACGCCTGTTGACGGCGAACTTCGAGCCCGGCGACGTCATACTGTTTGGCATGACGACGATGCACGGTTCCTTTGACAATTGCTCACCGATCAATCGAACAAGGTTGTCAGTCGACGTTCGCTGGCAGCCGGCTTCGGAGCCAATCGACGATCGCTACTTCGGACCAAATCCGGCCGGCACAACAGGCATCGGATATGCCGAATTGAATGGTGCAAAACCGCTGACAGAACCCTGGCACACACGATGAACAACTCCGGAGCAGTCATGAAGACTTACGCGCGAAGTCGCTCATTTTTCGTCGTCATACTGACTGCGGCCACGATGAGTGTCTGCACAGCGGGATTCGGTCAGACAATTGATGTTGACTGGCCATCATGGAGAGGTCCGCGAGGCGACGGAAGCTGGAACGCACCCACGATGTCGGACAAGTGGCCAGACGACGGTCTGCGGACAGAATGGTCCGTCGACATTGGAGGCGGCTATGCCGGCATCTCCGTGGCAGGTGGGCGAGCGATCACGATGGATCGGCCGGCGATTCAAAAGTCCGATGATCAGTCAGCTGATGCGCGTTCCAAAGACGCGAATAGCGAACGGGAGCGTGTTCTGTGCTTCGACGTGAAATCGGGAAAAGAACTCTGGACCTTCGCATACGAGCAGCCTTACGACGATCTTGATTACGGAAACGGACCCAGAGCCGCTCCCACGATTCATGGCAACGTTGTTCTGACTTTGGGAGCGCTCGGCAAACTGTTCTGCCTGAACGTCGCGGACGGTGCGGTGTTGTGGTCGCACGATCTGGTCAAGGAATTTAACGGTCGGTCGCCGGTGTGGGGTTATGCCGCGTCGCCGCTCGTCTATCAGGATGCGGTCGTCGTGTTTGCGGGCGGCGACGACGGCTTCTGCGTGATCGCGTTCGATCTGAAGACCGGCCGATTGAAGTGGAATTCGCTCAGCGACAAAGCCGGATATTCGTGGCCGGTACTCGTTCGGCGAAATCAGCAAACGCAGCTCGTGTGCTGGACGCCGTCGCACATTCGCGGAATCAATGCCGCCGACGGTCGCCCGTTGTGGAACGTTCCCTACAAGGTGGCCGAGGGCGTCTCCATCGCCACGCCGATCATCAATGATGGCGTTGTTGTTGTGTGTGGCTACTGGGCGGGGTCACGTGCTGTGAAGTTGGGCGAGAATCCGGAAGATGCAATGCTACTTTGGGAAGAGAACCGCTATCTGCGGGGTCTGATGTCACAGCCGCTTTACCGGGACGGTCACGTCTACCTGCTCGACAAGCAGTACGGCCTGACCTGCTTCGAACTGAAAACCGGTAAGAAACTGTGGGACGATAAAAACACGCTCACGAAACGCGACCGGAACCCTCAGGCAAGCATCGTCTGGTTGGACGAAGAGGGCCGCACGGATCGCAACCGCATCATCGCTCTCAACTCCGAAGGAGAACTCGTGCTCGCAACGATTTCCCCAGCTGGTTTCACGGAACAAGCCAGAAGCCAAATCATCGATCCAACATGGTCCCACCCGGCATTCGTCGGGCACCGGGTATTAGCACGCTCTGATCAGAAACTGGTTTGCGTACGGCTGCCAACAGCGGACTGAAATCGGCGTCAACGTACGACACGGTTTCGCAAGACACCCAGTGATTCGGCTTCAAGTTCTACGATGTCGCCAAGTTTGAGCCAGCGGTCGAGTTCCAGGCCGCAGCCTCCAGGGACGGTTCCGGACCCGATGAAATCTCCGGGGTACAGCGTTTCGTCGCGGGAGATGTATTCGATGATCTCGGGAAAGCTGAAGTGCATTTCTGAGCTGGAGCCGCAGCTCCATTCTTCGCCGTTGATGCGGGCACGAAGAATTATCTCGTCGGGGACTTCGTCTGGTGTGACAAGCCACGGACCGATCGCATTACCCGTATCAAAATCTTTGCTCTTGGCGGGGCCGAGGCGGCCCGTCATCTCGGCAGCTTGAGTGTCTCTCGCGCTGAAGTCGTTAAAGAGGCTGTACCCAGCGATGTGTTTCACAGCTTGGCTGGCTGGAATGTTGCAGCCTTCTTTTCCGATG
This sequence comes from uncultured Planctomycetaceae bacterium, assembly GCA_943787265.1. Lineage (GTDB taxonomy): Bacteria > Planctomycetota > Planctomycetia > Planctomycetales > Planctomycetaceae > JABMPE01. Next base: position 617,268 of record CALSLT010000006.1, read on the forward strand.
AAGATGCCGAATTCAAGTTCGAAGTCCAGACGTTTCGAAAACGATGGCCAGCGGACGTCGGCATCGTTACCGACGACGCTGTTAGCGTTTCCTTTATAGTAAATCGGGCGTTCGTACCAGACCGGCGGAGGTCGCAGAAAACCTTTTCCGAACAGACGCTCCATCCCCCTGTCCAGAAACACCAGCGTCGGAGCTTTCCAACTGGCGATCGTGCGGGTTGCCTGAATGAGATGACGTTCAAAGGCAAGGCAATCACGAATCGAGCGAGGGCGAGGAACCGGTGACAACAGCATGACATTGCTGAGCGGGATGATCGACTCCGAACTCCCGTCGGCTTCCGAATCTTTCACCAGGTCACTCGCAAGATCGAAGGCTTCTTCGCCAGCTTCGAGCATTGCCATTGTCGTAGCCAGCATCTTTGGCTGCTCGTCGGCAAAATGCTGAGCTGCTGCCTGAAGATCGACAATGCTGGCACCCGACGATGTGATCACACCCGTCTTTGGCCCCTCGCCCTGACTGAACGTGACAAGTTTCATGAAGAGGCCTCGTCGATCATCGCAACGACTCGCGCGGGTCCAGCGGAGCCGCCCTTAACTTTCAGCGGGAACGCACAAACTGTGAAGCCCGTTGATGGTAACTGATCGAGATTGGCGAGACGTTCCATGTGGCAGTACTCCTTCTCGACGCCAACGTAGTGAGCGGACCAGAAGACATCGGAACGCTTCGAATCTCGTGCGGCCTTTGCCTGTTCAGCCAGTGGAGCATCCCAGCCCCAGGCATCGATGCCCATGACCTTGATTTCCTGATCAATGAGCCACCGAGTTGCTTCCGCGCTGACTCCCGGTCCGGACGAATAATAATCGCGTGAGCCCCACTGCTGATCGTTATCCGTCCTGATAAGAACGATCTCGCCGGGAGAAAGCGTGTGCCCGATCTTTGTGAGAGCCGACTGGACATCGTCCAGCGTTGCTGACGAGTTTGTGTCGACATGCCTAATATCCAGGACGACGCCCGGCCCGTGGCACCACTCCAGAGGAACCTGGTCAATCGTCTTTGCCGGTCGACCTTCGCATTCTGGACCGTAGTGCCAGGGAGCGTCCATGTGGGTCGTGCCGTGCGTCGACAACGCGATGTTCTCGTTTGCCCAGCCGAGCCCCGTCTTCAAGTGCTGTTTCTTCGCACCGAATAGAAACCGGATCACGAACGCTCCGAACTTGTGCCCTTGGTACGTCACCCGATTGCGCGCCCACCACGGTGACCAGGCATCGTCATTTTCCAGCGGCAGACTCAGGTCGACATACTTCATGGGGAAGCAACCTCAGTCTTTGAAGGGCAACTCGTTCGTCTGCCGCGTGGCGATGCCTTCCTTGAAGTGTCGACGGCAGACGGACATGTAAGTCTCGTTGCCGCCGATTTTGACCTGAGCTCCGTCGCGCAGAGGTTGGCCGTCCTCGCCGAGTCGTAGCACCATCGTGGCTTTGCGACCGCAGTGACAGATCGTCTTGATCTCGGTCAGACTGTCGGCCCAAGCGAGCAGGTTCTCGCTGCCTTCGAAAAGGTTGCCCTGAAAGTCCGTTCGCAGTCCGTAGGCGAGGACTGGAATATCCAGTTCGTCAACGACGTCGCTGAGCTGTCGCACCTGCTGCTTTGTCAGAAACTGAGCTTCGTCAACCAGCACGCAGTGAACCGAGCTTGCCTTATGCAGTTCCTTGATTCGGTCGAGCAGGTTGTCACTCTGGACGAAGGTCGTTGCATCAGCGTTGAGGCCGATGCGCGACGCCACTTTGCCTTCGCCGCTGCGGTTATCCAGCTGCGGCGTCAGGACGAGCGGATTCATCCCCCGCTCGTTGTAGTTGTAGCTCGACTGAAGGAGAGTCGTGGACTTCCCCGCGTTCATCGCCGAGTAGTAGAAGTAAAACTTCGCCATAGCGGTCGCGTTACTTCTTCAGGACTTCGGCACACACCTTGTGAGGTGCCATTGGCAGGTCTCGCATCCGGACACCGATGGCATCGTAGATCGCGTTGGCGATGGCGGCCGGTGGCGGGCAGATCGGAACTTCGCCGACGCCGCGGACTCCGTAAGGATGTCCGGGGTCCGGGACTTCGACGAGGATCGTTTCGATCATCGGAACGTCGTAGATCGTCGGAATCCGGTAGTCCAGGAACGACGCGTTTCGCATCGAACCTTCTTCGCCGTACCAGTATTCCTCGTTCAATGCCCAACCGATTCCCTGGACGGCTCCGCCCTGAAGCTGACCTTCGACGTAGCTTGGATGAATGGCCGTACCGACGTCCTGAGCAGCGGTGTAACGCAGAATCTGAACTTTGCCGGTGTCGGCGTCGACTTCCACGTCGGCACAGTGAGTTCCGAACGCTCCCGTTTGAGTTTCTTCGCTGGCCGTGCCTCGACCGGCGATCGGTCCGCCCGTCGCGTTGATCTTCGCCGCGAGTTCTTTGAACGTGAAGCGGTTGTCTCCAGAGCCGATGATGCAGCCGTCTTCGTATCGAACGTCGGCTTCGTCGCAGTCCCAGATCATCGCTGCCCGAGCACACATTTGCTGCTGAATATCCTTGCCGGCATTGATGGCGGCGATGCCTGTCGCAAAGGTGACTCGGCTACCGCCAGTAACGTCGGTGTAGCCGACGCTGTCCGTGTCGACGACGGCCGGTTTGACTTCTTCAGCCGTGATGCCCAAACATTCGGCGAGCTGCATCGCGAGACCGGCTCGTGAGCCACCGATATCGGTTGAGCCTTCGACCAGAGAGACAGTTCCGTCGGGATTGACGGTCGCGGTTGCGGCTGATTTCAAACCGCAGTTAAACCAGAAGCCCGTCGCAATACCGCGTCCCTGAAACTTGCCGGTCAGTGGCGTCTGATAATGGTCGCTGTCTTTGATGGCCTGAAGGGTTTCGATCATCCCGACTTTGCCGTAGACCGGACCGTCGACTCGGCGGACGCCTTCTTTGGCGGCGTTGTTCAGTCGGAATTCGGCTGGCTCGATGTCGAGTTCTTTGCAGATTTCGTCGACGATCGTTTCCGTCGCGAAGCAAACCTGCGTCGAACCCGGAGCGCGGTACGCGTTCGTGCGAGGCTTGTTGACGCACACGTCAAAGCCGTCGACTTTGGCATGGGGCACGTCGTAGCACGAGAAGACGCACATGCAGCCGGGAGCGATCGGCGAGCCCGTGTACGCTCCCGCTTCGAAGGCGATCCAAGCTTCACCGGCGGTGATCTTGCCGTCTTTCGTCGCTCCGATTTTTACCTTCATGTGCGAGCCTGGCGTCGGGCCGGTCGCTTCGAACACGGCGGCGCGGTCCATCACCAGCTTGACCGGTTGTCCCGTTTTCTTTGACAGTCCAGCAGCGACGGGTGGCAGGTAGACTGAAATCTTTCCGCCAAAGCCGCCGCCGATTTCTGTCGGAATGACTTTGACATCGGAGATCGGCACGCCGCACAGTTCGGCAGTCTGGTGCCGAACGCTGAACGTGCCCTGCGTGCAGGTCCAGACGGTGATCTTGCCATCGGCGTTCCAGTGAGCGGTCGAGGCGTGCGGCTCGATGTAACCCTGGTGAACGGTGGCAGTGTCGAACTCCCGCTCGATCACGATATCGGCTTCTTCGAATCCTTTGCCGATGTCGCCTTTCTCGAAGACAAAGTGCTTGGCAACGTTTGTGTTTTTGGAAGCGTCGTCGGAGGCCGGATGAGAACCCAGCGACTCCGTACGAATATCATCGTTCAGAATCGGAGCGTCGTCGGCCATTGCCTTCACAACGTCCAGGACTGGTTCGAGGACTTCGAAGTCGACTTCGATCAGCTTGCAGGCTTCTTCGGCGATGTGAATCGTGTCGGCAGCGACGGCGGCGATCGCGTGCCCTTTGTACTGCACTTTTTCTTTAGCCAGCACGTTGGCATTGAGATGCCGCATGTTGACCGCACCTTCGCCGAGTTCGACGATCCGATCGCCCTGCTCCGGCAAATCAGCATTGGTCAGGACCGCTCGCACACCCGGCAATGCTTCGGCCTTTGATGTGTCGATTGATTTGATATTGGCGTGAGCGTACGGGCTGCGGAGCGTTGCCCCGAAGAGCATGCCCGTTAGTTGTGTGTCCGCGCCGTATCGAGCTCGGCCAGTGACTTTGTCAACGCCATCATGGCGGACAGGTCGAGTTCCGATAACTTTGTATTGGGGCTTCTCAGCAGTAGCCATAATATCTCTCACAGATTCTCAGGAGTCTGATGTTGCTTGAGCAGCGAATGGAATTTTTCAACCACGAAAAACACTAAATACACGAAAAGATTCAGCGAACGATTCTTTCCCATTCGACCTTGGGGTAGTGGCCGAAGTTGACGAGTAGTCCGAGTTTGAATTCTGTTGCTTTGAGGTAATTCTGGACCTGTGCTCGATGTTTGTCATTCAGTGCGGAGACAGCTTTGATTTCAAGAATGATCTTTTCGAAACAAACGAAATCGGGTTTGTATGTCTGAGCGAGCGGTTGGCCTTTGTACGTCAGGTTTAGTTCAACCTGCTCCTGAAACGGAATTCTCTGAGACACAAGTTCCGGAGAGAGACATTCCTGATAGACAGGTTCAACAAAGCCACAACCATTCTCTTTGTAAACCTCAAAACAAGCCCCCATCACTTGGTAACACTCATCCTTATAAATGATGTCCGTCATTGGCCCGCTTTGTTTTCGTGTATTTAGTGTTTTTCGTGGTTGTAAATCACGTCGCCGCGGCCTGTCGTTGTTCGGCGGCGCACTGCACAGCTTTAACAATTTTGTCGTAGCCGGTGCAGCGACAAAGGTTGCCGGAGAGGTAGAAGCGGATTTCTTCTTCGCTGGGTGTCGCGTTTTCTTCGAGCAGCGATTCGGTCTGCATGATGAAACCCGGCGTGCAGATGCCGCACTGCAAAGCCGCGCCTTCCAGGAAAGCACCCTGCACTTCATCTAGATGGTTTCCGCAGGCGACGCCTTCGATCGTTTTCAGATCGGCCCCTTCGGCTTCGACCGCCAGGACCAGGCAACTGTCGACCGGCCGACCATCCATCTGGACGGTGCACGCTCCGCAGTTGCCGTTTGAGCAGCCTTCCTTCGTGCCGGTCAGGCCGAGCACGTCGCGAAGAGCTTCCAGCAATGTTTGCTGAGGCTTGCAGAGGAACTCGTGAGTATCCCCGTTGATCGTCGTGGTGACGACTCGCTTTTTCGCCATGATGAGTCCGCCTGTTTTGCTATCAGTGGGTCAGGGTATGCCTGACGGAGTTGACGTTTATGTTTTCGAAATTTTGAACAGGAGAAAGCAGTGGGAACAGAGTTTGATTTCAAATGATGGCTCTGCTCTCTCTGTTTTTTCCTGTTGATACTTCTTGACTGTTCTTGATCTGTGACTGGCTGAAGAAATTCGTCAGGCAAAGCCTGACCTACGCGAGTTCAATGTCCGGGCTTGTAGCAAATCGCTTCGCCGCGAGCCTGAGACACTGCCGCGTTGATCACTCGTTCGATGAGAACGCCGATCAGGTGTGTTCGGTATTCAGCCGTGCCTCGCATATCCGTAATCGGTGTGGCGATTTCCTTCGCTGCGGCAGCGGCTTTTGCGATCGATTCCTCGTTGACCGGCTGTCCCGCCAGTGCGTCGCCGGCTGCCTGAGCGAACAAAGGCGTTGCAGCGACCGCTCCCAGAGCGATCCTTGCCGAGACGAAGTTCTCTTTGCTTTCGTCGAGGACGACCGATGCTCCGACACTGACCACCGCGATGTCCATCTCGTTTCGCGGGATGAAGCGACGGTAGTGCGATCCGCTGTTGGCCGCTCTTGCCGGGAACTTGATCTCGACAAGCAGTTCGCCAGCTTCCAGAACGTTCTTGCCGGGAGCCGTGCAGAAATCTTCCGCCGCGACTTCGCGAGTTCCGTTCGGACCGGCGATGACGCAGACGCCGCCGAGCACGATGAGACTCGGAATCGAATCCGCTGCCGGGCCGGAGTTACACAGGTTGCCGCCGACGCTCGCTCGGCTTTGAATCTGGATGCCGCCGATGATTCGGCAACTGTCAGTCAGAGCGGCGTACTGCTGCGAAATTTCCGGCGTACCGTAGATCTTATAGCACGGCACGGCGGCTCCCAGGCGGAGTCCGTCGCTTCCCAGGTCAAGCACATTAAGCTCGTCAATTTTCTTCACGTCGACCAGCAGATCCGGTTCGAGTCGACCGGTCCGAACGTGGTCGATGAGGTCCGTTCCGCCAGCCAGCGGTTTCGCGGATCCGTTCTGCTGAGCGAGCAGCTCGATCGCTGTGCTCAGGGCCGTGGGGGCTTCGTATTCAAAGTCGCGCATAACTGTTTCTCACTGGTGCCGTCAAAGCCGTCTTTGTGGGCGGATTAGAGTAACGGCACGGCTCTTTCGAGCAACCCATCGGAGACCTCTGGTTTGATCTGGCTGACGGACCACGGATGACTCGAATTGGTACGGATGCTAAAGGATGCCCCTTGAAGCCGTCCGTGCTTATCCGTGTAATCCGTGGTCAAAATTTTCGGAACGGCTTTCGTCTACGCCGAAGGCGTTTAACTCAACAGCCTGGGGTAAGCGGAGCGCCACCCCAGGAAACGTCTTCAACATTCCTACCTCGAAGAGGTTGTACACCCCCGCGTTCGTTGCACCGGTTGTAAAACGCTTTCAGCGTACATCAATTCCTTTCTTCCGGTCCTGGGGTGGCGCTCCGCTTACCCCAGGCTATTGGATGTAACGCCTTCGGCGTAAATTCCAGGGCCCTGTGCTTTCAATAATTTCATCCTGTTCCAGGATTCGCGCGAAAGGATCTGCCAGCTGATCTGTACTGGCTGTTCGGAGCCCGCTTCATGAATCAATCGCCGACGACAAGACTCAGTCTGCTGGTCCGGTTGCGCGATGCGCACGACCGGCTGGCGTGGGAGCAGTTTGTCGGGCTGTACGCGCCGCTGGTGTACGGCTTCGCTCGGAAGAAAGGTCTGCAGGATGCCGATGCGGCGGACATTGCCCAAGACGTACTGACGTCGGTCGCTCAGCAGATGCGGCAGTGGGAGTTCGATCCGCAGCGAGGTTCCTTCCGCGGCTGGCTGTTCACGATCGCTCGCAACCGGCTGAGAAACTGGCTGGCGAGTCCCGCTCGGCGAATCAACGGCTCCGGCGCCGACGATCACCAGGCGACACTGCAGTCTCAACCCGACGCCGTTCCCGACGAAGCCGACTGGGACGCCGACTACGCTCGCCGAGTTTTCCACTGGGCAGCCAACCAGGTCCGCGAACAGGTCTCCGAACAAACCTGGCAAGCCTTCGAACTCACCGCCGTCGCCACCCGCCCCGGCCCGGAAGTCGCTGAGCAACTCGGCATGACCGTCGGAGCCGTCTACCTCGCCCGCAGCCGCGTCATGGCCAAACTGAAGACGCTGGTCCAAAGCGTCGGCGACGAGTGACGCACTTCGAATCGCTGTTTCGAAATCTGACGCAAAGTCGCGAAGCTGCAAAGGCGACGGAATTATTCACCCTCTCGCTTGCGGGAGGGTCGGGCTCTCAGGCCCGGGGAGGGTTTTCCTGTCGGCCCTTCTCCCGTCCTGAGAGGTCGAACTCTCCCAGAGGGAGAGTGAATAGAGGCTCGTCCCAAATCGGGAAGTTATTTCTTACTCAAACCTATAAATGAACCAGCCAGTCGGCGGGGAGTGGTTGCGGTTTGATTTTGTCCGACTGGACGCTAACTTCGAGTTGTTCTTTGCCTTCGGCTTCGAAGAATTCGATGCGGAGTTTGTGCAAACCCTTCCTCAGACTGAGCTGCGCGCCGTGCTCGATGGCTGGATGCGGGCCGTCGAGATCCACGACGGTTTTGTCGTCAATGATCAGCCGCGAACCGTCGTCCGACGTCAGGCCGAACAGGTACAGTCCGTCGTGCGGCAGCCGGACGTAGCCCTCGAAGACGATGCCGACGTGCTCGCGACGTTTGGTGACGTCCAGCGTGACCGTCTTCGCGACGGTCTGCTCGACCGGCTCCAGCGATTCGAAGTCGGGCAGCCGCTCCCACAATCCTTCGTAGACGGAAGCTTTGAGTCCGGCCGTCAGTTCGTCTTTATCGATGTCTGTCGCGGGCCACGGAACGTGTTTGCCGAGTTTCACAGCGACGTCGAGCGTCTCGTCACCACGCGACACCTTAAGCGCTAGTCCATCCCCGGCTTTGACCTTCGTCAGCGCGAGCCAGAAGCCGACGCCGTCACGGACTTCTCGATCGCCGACCTTTTCAATCGTGTCGCCAGTCTGCAACCCGGACTTCGCGGCGGGAGAATCTTTTTCGATTGCCAACAGCACCGCGCGGTCGCTCAGCATGTCGACTTCAGCACCCAGGCGGAATCCGTAGCGAGCCTCGGCGAACAGCATCTCGGGAAAGGCCATCCGGATTCGATCGGCGGGAATGGCAAACGCGACGTTCTCCATATTGTCCCGGCCGGAGCTGATGATGCCGATGACTTCTCCCAGAGCGTTGATGAGCGGGCCGCCGGAACCGCCATGTCCGCTGGGAGCTGATGTCTGAATGAGCCCTGCCGAGCCGAGTGCCGCCATGCTCGTCCTGCGCTGCAACCCGCTGACGATCCCGGTCGAAACCGTGCTGGTCAGCCGGTCGGGACTTCCGATGACCAAAGTCGGCTCGCCGAGCATCAGATCGTGACTGCGACCGATCGGCATGGCCGCCAGAGACTCGTGAGCCGGAATTTTGACGAGCGCGATGTCGGCAAACGGGTATCGCGCGACGACTTGAAACGGCGCAGACGCTCCGTTCGCCAGTGTCACAATCCGGCGAGCGGTGTCCCCCGCGACAACGTGGTTGTTCGTCAGGACAAAACCCTGAGTGTCGATGACCAGACCGCTGCCCGACGACAGCCCGAACGATCCATCGCCCCTCCGCTCAACGTTCTGCAGCATGACCGTCGCCGGCAAAGCCTTTTCGACCAGCCGCACCGTGTCAGTACGCCGAGGACTGTCCTCGGGGATGTCGTCGTCCGCTTTGCAATCAAGGCATGGCAGCAGAAACAGAACGACCAGCAGGCTCGCGGTGATCCGACTCATTGTTTCTCCAGAATTCAAACATCCGTCGCGTCTTCGCGAATCCTAGCCAGGAGCGGCGAGCGTTGCCCACATCCGACCGAGAAACGTGGTGAGCGTACAAGTCTGTTGCCACCGCCAACTCACACAATCTTTAGAAATTCTGACGAACTCATTGAACCTTCTGCCTCCAACGAGCGGCTTTATTGTAGAAACAGGGCACAACCGCGACGGAAAGTCACCTCATGAGCACGCAATTGAACAACCTCAGGAGTCAGGAACGGCTTTTAGTTGTCCAAGCGCAGGCTCGCAATCAGGTAGCGTTTCAGGAACTGGTCACGAGGTACGAATCTCGACTTGCCTACTACATAAGACGAATGATTGGCGATTCAGGCGATGCCTTCGACGTGATGCAGGATGTCTGGATTCTTGTTTTTCGCCGCCTGAGCACCCTGAAGGCACCGGAAGCATTTCGAGTCTGGTTGTACCGGATAGCTCACGATGTCTCGGTAAGCCACCTGCGCCGTCGATCCCGACTACCACAGAAAACAATTGACGTCGCCGTCCAGGATGAAGTTGACGATTGGGACGAGTTTCAAGCACTCGAAAATGCAGAACTCGTTCATCGTACGCTTGAGCAACTCTCGCCCGTGCATCGGGAAGTGTTGACTTTGAGATTCCTCGAAGAGCTTGACCTTGCGGACATCGCACACGTGGTGGGCTGCGAGGTCGGCACGGTTAAGTCGCGTCTGCACTATGCCAAGCGTGCATTACGACAGCAAATTGAAGGAGAGAACGATGAGTAACCCAGAATCGCGTAGACCGCTCGTCGAAGGGTTAGTTTCACAGGACGAATGTATTTCTGAACCTCAACTTAAGGAGTTTCGCATGGACCTTGAAAAGTCATTAGCATCGCTTGAAGAAAAGGCTCAGGCCAGTCGGAGATTAACTATCCGATCAGCCGGCATCGTCACCTTGTGTTACGTTCTGGGATTTATCATGAACGTGATGCATGGTTTTACCACTTACGAATTCCTGGCTCCAATCTGGTCGGCCGTTTCCAGCATTTCGATCATCACCTGCGTCGTGGTAGCTGTCCGGTATTGGACTCAGCATCGCCCAGCTCTGGAACGAGGTCGCATCGATCTCCAAATCGAAATGTTTGGAGAACTGCAGCGTCAGATTGCAGGGCTATCGAGTGAGTTAAAATCGCAAAGCAAATAGATGGTCGACTGGGCTCCGGTTGAACAGTCAACCGGAGTCTTTGCGTGCGATGAGTGTGTCCGATTTCCTTGCAACCGGTGTGCAATGAGGAAGACACTGTTGAGCAGGACAGCGCGGTAACCAACTCGTGAGTAAGCAATGTCAGATCATAAACTGCGACGACGGGACTTTATTTATCAGACCCTGTTGTCAGGCTCGGCAGCGGTTGGGGTTGGTGGGTTGTGCTCGGCGGATGACAGAATGCCTACGCTGGGGCAGGGAGAGTTCAAGTATCGTCCTGTCGCAGGCTGGGGCATTCTTGACGCGAAGACTCCGGTGAAAAACTGCAGCGCGATGGTGACGGATTCGCAGGGGCGGATCTTTCTGTTGACGGACCACACCTCGAACAACGTCGTCATTTACGACAAGGATGGACGACTTGTCGGCAAGTGGGGCAATCGGTTCACCGGGGCGCACGGTCTGGAGATTGTGAAAGAAGAAGACCGTGAGGTGCTGTTCATCACGGATCTCAATCTCAACCGAGTCTTCAAGACCACACTCGACGGTGAGATCCTGATGGAGCTGACGTATCCGAAATCGACGGGCAAATACGCCAGCGAGAAGGAGTTCCGCCCATCATGGACACTGCACCTGCCCAACGGTGAGTTCTTTGTGCTGGATGGTTATGGCAAAGACTACATTCTGCGATACGACCGCGACGGCAAACTGCTGAACTGCTTCGGCGGGCCGGAAGGCGGGATCGCTCACTGGGGACCGCATGGCGGCGTCATCGATTCACGCAGCCCGGGCGAACCCGAACTGGTCATCGCGATGAGTGATCAGCAGACGATCAAACGACTGACGCTCGACGGCAAATTGATCAAAGAGATCAGCCTGCCGGGTTCCAATCCTCGCATGATTCAGATCGTGGGAGACCATCTGTTTGTGCCTCACCTGGCCGACAACTGGCCTGCCGATCGTCAAAGCCGAGGCTACATTTCGGTGCTGGACAGCGACTACAAAATCGTGTCCAACATCGGCGGCACCTCACCGGTCTACACCAACGGAAAGCTGCAACCCATGCGGCAACAAGGCGGCTTCTTCCGCCACCCCCACGATCTGGTCGTCGCCAAAGACGGAGCGATCTACGTCCCCCAGTTCGCCTCTGGGAATACCTACCCCGTAAAACTTGCTCCTGAAGTTTCGTCGTCCTAGCTTGTAGTCTGCAGAAGAAGAATGCTTTGGCCGGTGGGAACCGGCCCTACTTTGGGATCAATCCATGAAACGACCTCCGCGTATTGGCGAGTCTGCTGAGATTAAGTTCGTCGTTGGCTCAGAGCACACGATTACGTTTGCTGAGCCGCCGATGCCGGCTGTGCTGAGTACTCCGATGCTGATCGGGTTTATGGAGCAGACGGCTCGCAAGGCTCTGACGCCGTTGATGGACGATGGGGAAACCAACCTCGGAGTAAAGGTCGACATAGAGCACTTGGCAGGCACACTGCCCGGCCACGAGGTGACCTGCACGGCTCGCGTGATTCACCTGGAGCTGCCGTATGTCAACTTTCAGGTGGAAGCCCGCGACGAGACCGACCTGTTGTCTCGAGGCGTGCATCGCCGCTGCATTGTCGAAACTGCACGGCTGGCGAAGCGGCTTTCACGGAAGGCCCTGTAAAGGTTTCCTTCTGACGGATTGAGCCACAGAGAGCACAGAGGCCACGGAGTTGTTCTTGAACCTGAACGGCTTCTCTGAGGGCTCTGTGCTCTCTGTGGCATAGTTCTTGTCATCCAGATCTCGAAAATCTACGGATTGCGCGAAAGGGTTTGGTGGCTCGACTGTACTGGTAGTCCAGAGTGTCGTTCGACACTGTCGCGACGCGATAGTAACCCGATGCGTGAGCGAGGGATTGATCCTCGGTTGAGTCCCTCGCTCACGCTTCGGGTTACCATTCATCATGCCGTAAGCTGTGACTCCACAGCGGAGAACCCAACTGATGACAACGCCCTGCCCTTCGGCTGCTGATTTACACGGACTGGTCAACGGCTCGCTTTCCGACAGCGAGGCTGACAGTCTGCAGCTTCATCTGGAACGGTGCGAAACCTGCCAGAATGCGTTGCAGGAAATCGTGGCGGATGGCGACTTCTGGCAGTCGGCGGCTGAGAATCTTTCGGACGATGAAGCTGCTGGGCCTGGCTTGGAGCGGATCGTCGACGAGTTGCAGCATCAGTCTCCGGAAGACGCCGAGGAGATGGGCGAGGCGATCGAGCTGAAGCTTTCTTTCATCGAGCCACCGACGGAGCCGGGCACGATCGGGCGGCTCAAGCATTACGACATTCTGCGGGTCGCTGGTCGAGGCGGCATGGGCATCGTGCTGAAAGCGTTTGACCGAACGCTGCGGCGAGTCGTCGCGGTCAAGATGCTTGCTCCGCATCTGGCCGGGAATGGTCAGGCGAAGCAGCGGTTTGTGCGCGAAGGACGTTCGGCGGCCGGCATCTGTCACGAGCACGTCGTCACGATTCACGCTGTTGAAGAATCGCCACCGTTCATCGTGATGCAGTATGTGAAGGGCGAGACGCTGGAGGCTCGCATTCACCGCAACGGTTCGCTGGAAGTTCGCGAGGCCGTGCGAATCGCCAAGCAGATTGCTCAAGGGCTGGCGGCAGCTCACACGCAGGGCGTCGTGCATCGAGACATCAAGCCGGCGAACATCCTGCTGGAAAACGGCGTCGCGCGAGTTCGTATCACTGACTTCGGACTGGCTCGCGCGGTAGACGATGCCAGTCTCACTCAAAGCGGAGTCGTCGCCGGCACGCCTCAGTACATGGCTCCGGAACAGGCCAACGGAGACGCCGTCGACGAACGAGCGGACCTGTTCAGCCTGGGCAGCCTGCTGTACACGTTGCTGGCTGGCCACGCTCCGTTTCGAGCGACGACGACGATGGGCGTGCTGAAAAGACTTTGCGACAACACGGCTCGCCCGATCCGCGAGATCAATCCGGAAGTGCCCGAATGGCTGGTCATGCTGATCAACCGGCTGCACGCCAAGCGGCCGGCCGATCGGTATCAGTCCGCTCAGGAAGTGGCCGACGTGCTGGAACGAGGTCTGGCATCGTTGCAGAACGGTGCGGCACCAACGGTTGAGCTACCGAAGACCGAGTCAGCGACTGCGAATCTGCCCGAACACTCACCAGTGCAGCCGAGCGTTTCTCTCGATCAAGTGACCTCGTCGCGTCGGCAACCTACTTCCGAGCAGCCGACTATGCCTCGCTGGCTGATGCTTCCCATGCCCGTCTGGCTGATCGCGATTCCGTTAATCGTGGTCGCTGTCGGACCGCTTGGTCAGGCAGCGGCAGAAATCTCTGCAATGCTGATCATAGGATTGAGTTTTATCGGTCTACTCATTGCCGGCTTGAGGCCATTCTGGCCTGAGCACGAAACACTGGATGACGCGGAACCGGAAGAGCGGTCTCACGAACCGGCCGATCTTAGACGACTTGTTGCCAACTGTTGGTTTCAACCGATGCCGCAATGGGTCGTTTTCGTGATCGTAGGAATCTGTGTCGCGCCGTTCGCGCCGTCGGCGGCGGTACTCGCGGCGATTCTTGCCGGCGTCTGGCTCGTCGTACGAGGACTGATGCGGGATCGTAGTCAAGGTCGTCTGCAAGAAGGCGACAGCAGTCAGTCTGCGACCGATGCGACACCCGAAATGCGGTTCGACAATTTTGTTCTGATACGACTTCTCCACAGCGCGGTCGAAGTTGCTCCGAGGTCTTTCGGCGGTTGTCTCGTCTGGTTGTTCGCCTGGCTCATGCCGGCTTTCCTATGGGCAACGGTTTTCTTTATCCAGGAAGATCGTATTCGACTGAATGGTTCTTCGTGGGGAATCGACGAAATCGACATGGAGCTTCTGCTGGTTGCCTACGGCGTTTGTGCGCTCTGGCTGCTGATCAGTTCGCTGTGGTTTAAGAGACGGCGGGCAGATGGGACCGCGTTGTTTGCTGGCCGTGCCCGCTGGGGAGGAGTGTTGGGAACTCTTGGCCTTGCCAGCATCTTTGTCGTTTGCGGCTATGAGACCTGGAAGACTGACGTCTACCTGCGTGCGATCGGCTATCGATCACCCAGAGAAGCGGCGGTCGCGATGGAAGAACTTCGGGCTGCAACGATCACTCAACACAGCATGGTGAGAGTCGAGTTCGAGGACGCGGTAGATGGAATGGAAGTGGTGATCGGCTCCGACGACGCCAGAATGGTGACCTTCTTGCCTGCTCATCACGGGGTCATGGTCCAGGTTTCGGAGGATCCTGGCATCTACGAATGGCGAGCCATGCTGAAAGGCCAGCACGTTGCTTCCGGAGAAGTGACGCTCGTCGCGGGCCAGCTTGCCGAGATCAAAGTGCCTCGACCGAAGCTCGCGCAACTGATCGCTGGCCGGTGGGAGTCTGATCCGAATCGGAAGGCCTTCGACTGGGGCGGCGAGGGTGAAGATAACGGCAGCTTCCACGTCGAAATGGAATTCGAAGACGACCAGGCGACGATGGCGATTCGTGATTCTGGAACGTCCGACTACAGCAACCACCAGATCAGAATTGACGAATCCGTCACGCCAGCGTTGATTGACCTTTCAATGCCGGACGGTCAACAACTGATCGGAGTCGTCAAGTTTCAGGCCGGTCGCAAGAGTCACTACCAGATGCACAGCTCGCTGGAAGCATCGCGGCCCATCCCCGACATTCCCGGTGCAGTCATCATTTCGGAAGACGTGGGAGGTAGCTCAAGTTTCGAAGGTACTGCATCGTCAGGCTTTGGAATGGGATCGGAGAGCGCCGCCATATCGACCTCCGCAGAGCCAGATCGATTGTTGCTCTGCTTGACGACTGAAGCAACTGGCCTGAGACCGTGGGAATTCCAGGCCGACGAAGAACGAGGGCACATGGTCTTCGCACTGGTAAGGTCTCGCGAATCGGGATCGCTGCGTGAAAAAATGGCACTAAGTCCCGTCAATCTGGAAACAGCTCATGACATGATCAAAGAGTCGGTTCAGGCATGGTCCAGACGACTGAAGATTGAAGCCGAGGGAACAAACTCGGTTGGCATGGAAATGGTGCTGGTCCCGCCGTCTCATTACCACTTGGTCGATCAACCTCAACTTTCGAAACTGAGGCAGGTACTGGAATTAGTCAACGAGGCGATCAAGAAGAACCCGGAGTTCGTTTTTGAATTTCCACCCAAAGTCAAAGACCAGATCAGTCGAAGTCAAAAATCCGTCTCTTATCCGTTTGTCATGTCACGGCGTTTGGTGACGATCGACCAGTTTCGGACGTTTGTCGACGAGACGGGCTACGTTACCGACGCCGAAAGCGGAACGACCATTCAGGAAGTCGAGTCGCACGTTCACGGTGGTTATCGTCGTGAAAACCGACTCTTTGAATGGGCGGATGACCTTAGCTGGAAAAACGAAAAAACTGACCTGCAAGACAGCGACGGTTTGCCTGTAGCGGTTGTGAGCTGGCGCGACGCTTCAGAATTCTGCAAATGGCTGACTGAAAAAGAAGGCCGTCAGTACCGACTGCCAAAGAACGACGAATGGACCACGGCCATGCAACTCGGAGCTGCCCTCAAACCGCTCCCCCCAACGAACTCCAACGAGCCCGCTATTCACGACTATCGCGGTTGGTTCGACGCGATGAGTCAGCATCCGCTCCGAATTGCCCGTTCCACAAATACCATCGCCGAGTGGACTCAGGACGCTCAGTTCGGCAGCAAGCCTGCCCGGATGGTGCTCGTGCATCACGAAGAGAGCGCAGACGGAGTCCGGTTCTATTCGGGAACTCAGTTTACCGCAGAAAAGTCTTTCCGCGCAGCAAGCGTCGGCTTCCGAGTCGTTGCGGAGCTTCAGGTTCTGGCTGCCGAGAAACCGGCTGAAGAACAGTCTGATTCGCCAGACAATGAATTACGGAGTGATTCGCAAAAGACTCGCTCAAGCTGAAGTTTTGAACCACGAAATACACTAAACACACGAAAACGGATGACTAGATGTCCTGCTTTCGTGTGTTTGGTGTATTTCGTGGTTGATCGTCAGTCTGAACTCCGCGAGACATCAACGCACCGCCAAATTTAGAACAGCGACGACGGATCGTTCACGAATCGCTCGGCGGTTTCTTTGGTGATGCGGTTTTCGAAGTACAACTCTTTCACGGAATCGTCGAGCGTCATCATGCCTTCGTCGCGGCCTGACAGGATGTAATTGTCGATCGAGGTCAGCTTGCCCGATCGAATCGCGCTGGCAATTGGCGAGTTGTTAAACATCACTTCCAGAGCCAGCCAGCGTTTCTCACCTTCGACCGAACTGGGCAGCAGGTGCTGGCTGACGACCGCTCGCAAGCTGGTTGCCAGTTGGGCTCGGATTTCCGTCTGCACCGACTGAGGAAACGCATCTGAGTATCGCGAGATCGCTCCGCGGGCATCACGAGTGTGCAATGTGGAAAGCACAAAGTGTCCGGTCTCGGCAGCAGTCAGTGCCATTTGAGCGGTTTCGGCATCGCGGATTTCACCAATCATGATCACGTCGGGATCCTGACGAAGTCCATGCTTCAATCCGTCGGCAAACGACCGCACATCCGTGCCGACCTCACGCTGAGTGACCACCGCGCCGTCGGAAGTCGGATAGCGATACTCGACGGGCTCTTCGATCGTGATCACTCGGCAGTTGCCGGCAGCAATCAGCCTTGAAAGCAGCATTGCCAGAGTCGTCGTCTTACCCGAACCGGTCACCCCCGTCACAAGCACGAGCCCATTACGAAAGCTCGTCAGCTTCCTGGCCGCCGATTCGGGAAACCCCGCCCAGTTCAGATCAGGAATCGTTTCCGGGATCAACCGAATGCACGCTCCGATCTGCTGATCGCTGACAAAATAATTAACCCGAAACCGATGCGACTGCTCGCCTATCGGCAATTGCATGGAAAAGTCAGCATCCTGATCCACCAGAAACTGCTCGAAGATCTTCTTCGGACAAGCCTCTTCCAGAATCGGCTTCAGCAGATACTCCCACAAAGGCTCTTCATCGAACGGTCGCAACTCACCGTTAACCCGCAACACCGGAGGCTGCCCAACGACCAGGTGCAAGTCCGAAGCTTCAGCTTCAACCGCTTGAGTCAGCCAACTGAGAAGTTGTGGCGAAAACTCAGCTTCTGAATGTTCCTGTAACGATGTCATGCGATTGACCACTGCGAGGAAAATGAATTGGCGGCTGAATCAAATCGGCAGGCGTCCTCGAGGCAGACTGAAATCCGCACATAGAACTGGTAGGAAATTGTGGGCCACCCTAATTGACTGGTTGTGCCGCGGCACGTCAATGTCCAGAATCGCTGTGATCCATCGTCGAAATTCGCAGTCAATTGTTCGGAGCCGAATCATGCTCAGGAAGTTTCTCAGTTCCCGCCAACCGTTGTGGCTTGGAATTGCGTGTGCAGTGTTTATCGCGACATCTGACGAAGCCATCACGGCGACAGACGAGGCTGCACCGAAACTCAGGTACGACCTGAAGTCCAAGAGCGTATTTGCTTACGAAGTTAAAATTACAGCAGACCGCCCCGACTTGATCGACGAATTCCACGGAGTCGTTAGCTACACGGTCAAGAACGTCGACGCGCAACAGATCGACGTCAACTTCACCGGCAATCTGGGACGCAAGCAAACACAGAAAGCGGCGCAGACCTCAGCAGGACCTCGTCGCGGTGGACCTCGCGGCCGACCAGGCGGCTCGGTTCGACCGGGTGGCCCACGCGGACCATTATTTGGGTCCGGAACAATGACCGGATTAACACACCAATCCAACGACATCCGATTAACGACGACTGGTGATTTTGTGAGTCTCAAAGGAACATCGCAACTGCCATATCTGCTGGGAAATCTGTCGCTGCTGCCGTTCGAAAATTTCTCTGAAGAGGCCACCAGGTCGTGGACCCGAAATTCCGGAGCCTTGATGACCGAGGCTGGCGATGCTTCACGTATTCCTGGTCCTCGATTCCGAAATGATGACGCCAGGAACGAAAAGACGACGTCAGGTGGCTCGTCGGTTCGTTATAAAATTGAACCAAGCGATGACTCGCAATTGAGTATCCGTCGAGTCAGCTCGTTGAAGTTCGCCGATTCTGAGAACAAAGGGCAGCGAATTGAACTGTCGCTTGATGGGAAACTGGCATTCGATGTCGAACGAAGCTTAACGACTTTGTCCGAGTCGAAAGGTGCGTTTGCTATTCAGATCGACAATGTGTCCGTGTCGATTCCTTTGACTGTTAAACTCCGACTTCTGACCGAAGAAGAACGCAAGCAGCACGAAGACAAGCAGAAAGCTGCGCATGAGGTACGCATTGCAAAGCTAAACGAAATTCAGGCAGCACAGCAGGCAAAACTCGTAAAACCGCTGACGGACAAGGAACGAGCAGACATTATCACGACGCTGAAAAGTGGACGCCCGGCAAATGTGTCGGGCACGTTGTCGTTTCTCAGTAAACGCACACCGACGAAAGATGACAAGGAGATCGCTAAAGCCATTCAGTCACTTCTGACGAACCGGAATGGTGGCATCAGGCGAAACGCTTCGACAGCCTGGGCGAAGTGGTCAACACTTCTGATCGAAGGTACCGAAGCAAAACAACCTGCAAATAACAGTCCCCGGCGACGTCGCCCGGCGAGATAGAATCAACTTTCTCAACCCGATAAAGACTTCGTCAAAGTCATCCACATTGGCGGGCTGCTCGCGCCGTTGTGGCCTCATGATTACCAGCCCGTATGGACCGAACCATGCAGATTTCATTTGAATGCGAAAACTGTGGGCGGCGGTACAAGGTTGATGAGGCAAAGGTGGGCCAGTCGGCGAAGTGTCGGGACTGTGGTGCTGAGATTCGTGTGCCGGTGCCGGCTCCGCCTGTGGAAGAGTCTCCGAGTGGTCAGCCGATTCTCCGGCACAAGGATCGTGACCGCGATTTCGAACCCGCCAGCGGTGACGAGGAAACGATCGACGCGATTACGGCGCACATCGAAGAGCACATCGGCGAAATCGATCAGGTCTGGCATGAGCTGATTTCTGACCTCGTTCATATCGACGTTCATCAGGTTCCGCCAAGCGAAGAGCACCCGTTCTGGACGCTCGTCACCAGCGGGATGAGCGACAAGCCGATGACCGTCCCGGAGGGCGCTGAAGATTTTGCTCATGCCGAACTGATGATCTGCCTGCCTGAGGATTGGCCCGTTGGCCAGGAAGATTTCAACGATGAAAACAACTACTGGCCGGTCAGGTTGCTGAAGGTTCTGGCCAGGCTGCCGCATGAGTATGAAACCTGGCTCGGGCCGGGGCACACGGTGCCAAACGGCGGTGAGGATCCGACTCCGTACGCAGACAACAATCAGTTTGTCTGCGCGTTAATGATGAGTCCGGGCCTGGTCCTGCCTTCAGAAGTCGCCGTGCTGGACCTTCCCGACGGACGGAAGATCAACTTCTACGCCGTCTGGCCGATGCATCAGTCAGAAGTCGATCTCAAGCTGAAACGAGGTCTCGACGCACTGATTGATCACTTCGAGAAGCATCAGGTGACAGAGCTGCTCGATCTGAATCGACCGGCTGTGGTCGCGTCGAAACCGTGGTGGAAGTTCTGGGGATAATTCAGCGGCCCGGAAAACTTCAACTTAAGCCACAGAGAACACCGAAGGCATAGAAAGAGGTGCAAGCGAAAGTTCCTCTGAGGGCTCTGTGGCAAATTTCCATGAGTGGCTCAGGACAGCCCGACAAAGCTGGCCATGCTTTGCAGATGCAGGCCGATTGTCGAACCGAAAATGTGAATACCTTTGAAACCTCCCCACGCGAAGGCCAGGACAACTCCGTGACTGACCAGGACGGCCGTGGGCAGGAACATCACACTGAAAAGGTATCCGGCCTGTTGAAGGTCCGTCTGTCCGCCGTGAGTTTCTCTCATGGTCGACGTGATGTGGTAAACAAAGGCTGCTCCGACGATGGCATCGGCGACGTTGCTCGGGATGAACGTCAGCAGTCGAAAGACCGGAATCAGGACGAAGCAGACCGTCGGGAAGAAATACGGCGCGACGGTGATCAGCCAGTTGCCTCGGCCTTCGATGCGGACGTGGCCGCCGCTCTTCCCACGTGGCCTTAAAATCGGTCACGCGGTGCAGCGTCAGGATGGCGAATAGCGCGTGAGTGAACTCGTGCTCGCAGGTTGAAAGAAAAGTGGCTCGCCAGCGGCGGATCGTCCACAGCCAGACAAGCAAGTAAAGGCCTGCGCCGCCGATGAACGCCAGGATCGTTTCCGGATTACGGGCACAAGCGACGATCAGATCGACGCATCCCAGGAGAGATGGAACAAGCAGCACCAGCGCCGCGATGGCAACCGGCCATTTGAACCAGTCCACGAATCGATCGATCCGATCAGAAATATCATGGAGCATCTGCCGGAGTCCGACTTCTTTATGAGCTGAGGCTGAGTTTCAATCGCGAGTTACGATACATCGTCGCCGAGCGGCTTTGCAGATGCTAACGGTCAGGCGTCATACTGGATTCATGGCTCAGCGATTTCGCATTATCGACGGTTATAATCTGATGCATTCAGTCGGGTATGCGCGCGAGCGTTACGGCCAGGGCGGGCTCGAACGAAGCCGCAATCGTCTGCTGCGTTTTCTGATCAACCGACTGGATCTCGAAGAACGCCGTCGGACAACTATCGTGTTTGACGCTCGAACGATTCCATTCGAGGGAGTGCGTCAGCAGAAGCTTGAGGAGGTGACGATTCTCTTCAATCAGGCCGGTAGCGACGCGGACACTCTTATCGAAGAGCTGATCTTGGAGCATTCCGCTCCCAAGCAGTTGGAAGTGATTTCGGGCGACCGCCGGCTGCAGAAGGCTATCAAACGCCGGAAAGGCATCGCGGTCGAGAGCGAAGACTTCGCCAGAATGCTCCGGGAGCGAGAAAGCATCGTGCCGGGAAGCTCGCAGGATGTTGATTCACCATCCGATTCCCGAGAGAAGCCCGAAAGTGCCGAGCCTTCCAGGTCGGACACTGAGTATTGGATGGACGTTTTCGGCGACGTGAATACTTCGGAGGCAACGCCCGAGGCAAACCAGCCAGGGAAGCCGATTGATCGGGATCAGCCGTCAGACTGGGAGACTCACGTGAAGAAGCTGATCGACGATCTCGGCAATGATGGTTCGACCGAGCGGTGAACCCGGAGCGTGACTTTGCCGGTCAATTCTGAACCCGTCAGAGATGGTTAAACCGCCTACATTGAAGAACCAGCCGACCCGCCTATAATCCCGTTCGGAATTTCTCGTCGGGGGTGCTCTCCCGGCGTGTGACAGGCACCTGTGATGTGTGAAACGTGAAGGAGCCGACCTTGAACTGGTTGCGCTGCGCCCTGTCTTCTTCCGTCGGGAAGAAGTTTTTGATGGCGATAACTGGCCTCGCTTTGTGCGGGTTTCTTGTCGTGCATCTGGCTGGAAACCTGCTGCTGTTTGCAGGCGCCGAGGCTTACAACGCCTACGCGCACAAGTTGCACGATAACGAGGATCTGCTGCATGTTGCCGAAACCGGCCTTGCTCTGATCTTCTTCACGCATCTGTATCTGGCGTTCAAACTGTCGGCTGAGAACCGGATCGCTCGCGGTCGTGGTTATGCCGAAAGCCAGTCAAAACGCGAAAACCTGATCAGCAAAGTTCGGCCGGAAACGTGGATGCTAGTAACCGGGTTGGGATTGCTGGCCTACATGCTTCTGCATCTGGCAGACTTCACGCTCGAATTTCGAGACACCTCGCACTACGAAGGTCTGGAACCATTCGACAAAGCAGTGTCTCTACTAACTGATCCGATTTCGGTTGTCGGGTATCTCGCTGGCTTCGCGTTTCTGTTCGCTCATCTATCGCACGGTATTTCAAGTGCGTTTCAAAGCCTCGGACTCAACCATCCCAAATACAACGCGGTCATCAAGTGGGGTGGACTGGGTTTCGCCCTGGCTCTGGCCCTTGGTAACGCAAGTCTCGTCTTCTGGGCACAGGGTCAGTAGACGAGCCAACTACGGTCGCACATTAAGTCCTCACGGGCACACATGAATCACCCTCCTGTCGATGTCGACGAAGGAGTTTCCGGAATGTTCAAGGTTGCTGACTCTCCCCTCGATGGTCGTGTCCCCGACGGGGCGATCGCCGACAAGTGGGACAACCGCAAGAACGAGCTGAAGCTTGTCAGTCCAAATAACAAGCGGAAGTACGAAGTCATCGTCGTCGGAACGGGGCTCGCCGGAGCTTCCGCCGCCGCGTCGCTGGCCGAAATGGGCTACAACGTCAAAGCGTTCTGCTTTCAGGATTCGCCACGACGAGCACACAGCATCGCGGCTCAGGGTGGCATCAACGCCGCCAAGAACTACCCGAACGACGGCGACAGCATCTGGCGGCTCTTCTACGACACCGTCAAAGGTGGTGACTACCGGGCTCGTGAATCCAACGTTTACCGACTGGCGTCGGTCAGCGGAAACATCATCGACCAGTGTGTCGCTCAGGGAGTCCCGTTTGCTCGTGAGTACGGCGGAACTCTGGCCAACCGAACTTTCGGCGGTGCTCAGGTCTCGCGAACGTTTTACGCTCGAGGCCAGACCGGTCAGCAACTTCTGCTGGGTGCGTACTCGTCTCTGATGAGGCAGGTCGGTGCCGGCAAAGTCACGTTGATGCCTCGTCGTGAAATGATGGACCTCATCGTCGATGAAGGCGTGACTCGCGGAATCGTCTGCCGAAACCTGAAGACCGGCGAGATGGAGGCTCACACGGGGCACGCCGTTGTGCTCGCGACAGGCGGCTATGGAAACGTGTTTTACCTCTCGACCAACGCCAAAGGCTGCAACGTTACTGCTGCCTGGCGATGCCATCGTCGAGGTGCTTACTTTGCCAACCCTTGCTACACGCAGATTCACCCGACGTGCATCCCGGTCAGCGGCGACTACCAGTCGAAGCTGACACTGATGAGCGAAAGCCTGCGGAACGACGGCCGAGTCTGGGTGCCGAAGAGTGCCGACGACAATCGTGCTCCGAACGAAATCCCGGAAGACGACCGAGACTACTACCTCGAACGTCGCTACCCGGCGTTCGGAAACATGGTGCCTCGCGACGTTGCTTCGCGAGCCGCCAAAGAACGTTGCGACGCGGGCTTCGGAGTCGGTGACACCAAACAGGCGGTCTACCTGGACTTCAAGCACGCCATCGAGCGGGACGGTGAAGACGTCATCCGGTCGAAATACGGCAACCTGTTCCACATGTATCAGAAGATTACCGCCGAGAACCCCTACCAGGTTCCGATGCGGATCTACCCGGCCGTGCATTACACGATGGGCGGGCTGTGGGTCGACTATAACCTCGAAAGCTCCGTCCCCGGTTTGTTCGTTCTTGGCGAAGCCAACTTCTCTGACCACGGTGCCAACCGCCTGGGAGCCAGTGCTCTGATGCAGGGCCTCGCCGATGGCTACTTCGTTTTGCCTTACACGGTCGGCGACCACATCGGCAAGCATGGTTCGAGCCTCAAGCCGCTGGGCAATGATCACCCGGTCGTTCAGGAAGCTCTGGAAAGTGCGACTTCGCGAGTAAATTCAATTCTCGCCGTGAACGGCACGAAATCACCGGACAGCATCCACCGGCAGCTCGGTCAGATCATGTGGGACAAGTGCGGGATGGCTCGAACGGCCGCAGGCCTCAAACAGGCTGCGGAAGAAATTCGAGGACTCCGCGACGTCTTCTGGAATGAAGTCAAAGTGCTCGGCTCTGGAGACTCGTTCAACCAGAACCTCGAACACGCCGGACGACTGGCGGACTTCCTCGAATTCGCCGAGCTGTTCGCCACGGATGCCTGGCATCGTGAAGAGTCCTGCGGTGGGCACTTCCGGGAAGAGCATCAGACGGAAGACAACGAAGCCAGACGAGACGACGACAACTTCTGCTACGCCGCGGCGTGGGAGTTCCAGGGAGTCGGCGAGCAGCCGGTTCTCCACAAAGAGCCCATGGAATTCAACGAAGTGGCCCTTAGCACCAGGAGCTACAAATAATGAGCGGTCAGGGAATGAATCTGACGCTGAGAGTCTGGCGACAGGCCGGCTCGGAAGACAAAGGCGAGTTTCGGTTTTACCAGCTGAACAACGTCTCTGAGCACATGTCGTTTCTCGAAATGCTGGACGTCCTCAACGAGCGGCTGATCAAGCTCGGCGAAGAACCAGTCGCTTTCGACCACGACTGCCGCGAAGGCATCTGCGGCATGTGCAGCCTGATGATCAACGGTCAGGCACACGGTCCGGACAACGAAACAACGACCTGCCAACTCCACATGCGGCGTTTCCGCGACGGAGACACGATCACGATCGAACCGTGGCGAGCGAAGGCGTTCCCCATCATCCGCGACCTCGTCGTCGACCGAACATCCTTCGACCGGGTCATCTCTGCTGGTGGCTACGTTTCAGTGAACGCCGGAAACGCTCCAGACGCCAACTGCCTGCCCGTTCCGAAACAGGATCAGGAAAAGGCAATGGACGCCGCAGCGTGCATCGGCTGCGGAGCTTGCGTCGCCGCCTGCAAGAACGCCTCGGCCATGCTGTTTACCAGTGCCAAGGTCTCGCAGATGGCCGTGCTGCCTCAGGGCAAACCAGAACGAGCACGCCGAGTCCTCAACATGGTCGCCCAGATGGACGAAGAAGGCTTCGGCTCCTGCACCAACACCAGCGAATGCGAAGCCGCCTGCCCGGCCGGAATCTCCGTCGACAACATCGCCCGCCTGAACCGCGAATACCTCAAAGCAGTCGTTTTCAGCGACGAGGGTGTGTGACGCGATTCTCCAAAAGCAAATTCTGAAAACACTCCAACATCCCGACAGCGAAATTCGCTTTCGGGATGTCTTCGTTTGACGTTGATTCGAGTTGTCGTGCCAGCGAAGGTGAGCCTCTGTCGCTCAAGCTCATCGTAGTCGAACGAGCCAGTACATGTTTGAAGCATTCCTGCGGTTATCGCTCTGCCTACTCGTCACAGTTACCGTCAACTATGCAACGTTGAGCGCCGTAGGTGCGTGCCTTTCCGGTCTCGCTACCGCATACTTCACGATGTTCTTCGAAGTCCTTCGATGCCGTGCGTTAATACATTCCCATCTTCGCCGTAGCGGACGATCTGCCGTGAAGATTTCACATCAGGCTGTCTTCGCTAACCCTAAACGGATCACGCTTGCGTCAAACGCGATGTACTCTGTTGTATCTCGCGGTTCTGATGGCATAGATCAGTCTGACACATACCAAGTGTCCGGCATTTTCATGTTCATCTTCATGCCAAAGGTTGAATCGATATAGTGGTTGCCCGACACGGCGTGACACAGCCCATTCGGCGCGCATACTTTTTTCGATTCACGCACGCTTTGATTAATTTACATTTCTGCTCCAGTGGGCTTTTCCAATGTCTTTGGTACACGCCGGTAACGTCAGGAATCCGTGTCTTCGATTGTTACGGCTTCGCGGTTACGTGCTACGGATGGACTGCGGTTTGTACGAGGACGATGACTCCACCAATTCGTTTTCCGCCCACAAAAACGGCTTCAATTTTTATGCCGATAATCCCGTCGAACTACTGGGCCTAACAGCGTTTCATGACCATCATTCTCCATCTTCAGATGCACCATATTGGTGGATGATCGACGGTCCCAACATTTACAACGATTTGCTTGATGAAGCGATTGAATGCTCTTTTCAAGAGTTCCGGGAACGAAGCCCCGAAAAATGGGCGCAAACTATTCGCGATGCCGTAGCGGCTGCAAACGCCGAGGCTTCCGCACATGAACGTCTGGGGATTTCAGCGGAATCACTGTCGACACTACTCAGGGAATCACCGTTCACCGATGTGTAGCGTCCATCAGTTCGAAAACAATCTATCGACGGCGCACGCAGCGATCGCGATCACTGCTTACACGACGCTGGTTTTCCGGTTTGAAGAGATTGACTTGCCGAATTGTCGAAAGCACAAAGACGAATGGCTTGCCGATCCAAGTGACCGTAGGTCAGACTGCATGTTCTGATGAGGTAGCGATCCTGATTTTGCGATTCGTTTATTCTGAGGTTGGTATGTCTGCTTTTCGTTCTTCAATGATGATCGTTGTCACCGCCGTTTGTTTGCGAGCTTTGCCCGCAGTCGCAGACGGAATGAACTATCCACTCGGAGCGATTCGCTCGGACGACGGGAAGGTTTCTGTTGTCGATTTGCGTCTGCCGGGAGTCTGGCAGGGCAGCGATGGCAAGCTTGATCACTTCTTCAAAGCATCGAAGAAGTTCCGAACACCGCTCAACGCCGCTCGGTGCATAGCCTTTGACAAGGACGGCAAAGTCCTCGTTGGAGACACGTCGACTCGTCAGGTCTATCGATTCGGCGATGACGGCAAGCCAACAAAACTGGCCGGAGACGGAGTGGGCATCGGCATGCCAATGGCGATGGCAGTTGACAAAGAAGGCACCATTTTCGTCGCCGACCTGGAGCTTCACCGCATCTTCAAGATCCCTCACGAAGGCGGCGAGCCTGTTGAACTGGCAGTCGTCTCCGCACCGCGCGGACTGGCCTTCGACAGCGAAGGAAATCTCATCGTTGTTTCCACGACGAAGGATCAACTCCTCAAAGTCACGATGACGGGAGAGGTTTCAGTTCTCTGCCCCGGCCGACCGTTCGACTTCCCACACAACGTGGCCATCAGCAAAGACGGCACAAAGTTCATCACCGACGGCTACGGCAAGTGCGTCTGGAAAGTCGGCGCAGACAACAAGCCGGCAAAACTGATCAGCGGCGAGCCATTCGTCAATCCGGTCGGCATCTCAATCGCTGGCGACGTTCTGCTGGTAACCGACCCGCGAGCCAACGCCGTCTTCGAAGTCACTCTCGATGGCAAGCTGACCAACCTCAAGTTGCCAGCCGAACCTCCTGCAAAATAGCCAGCCCGGTTTACGAAAAGGATGCTTAGTCGTGGCCGCAGCGTTTGAGAATCGCCAGGAGTTGGCTGCGTCGATCGATCAAGGATTGGCGGATCTGCAGTCGCTTGCCGAACGGATGCGAGCAGAGACGCCTCAGTCGATCGCCCGCGCCGCGGAAATGGTCTATTCGGCGATTAAGTCCGGAAACAAGATTCTGGCATGCGGAAATGGTGGGAGCGCCGCAGAAGCTCAGCATTTCATCGGTGAGCTTGTCGGACGGTTCCTGACCGAACGCGAGCCGCTCGCCGGAGTGGCTCTGACGGTCGACACGTCAGTTCTAACCGCTGTCGGAAACGATTACGGCTATCACGAAGTGTTCGCTCGGCAGGTAAAAGCGATTGGCAACGCAGGCGACGTGCTGATCGTCATCTCGACCAGCGGAAAATCACCGAATCTGATTTCAGCACTGGCCGCCGCGAGAGATCAAGGGCTCGTCACGATTGCTTTGGCAGGTCAGAAATCAAATGCTGACCTCGATGCCTGCGACCTGGTCATCACGATCCCGGATCCCAGCACGCCGCGGATCCAGGAGATGCACTTGGTCGTGCTTCACCTGATTTGCGAACTGGTGGATAACGCTCTCGCCGCCGAATCGAGTTAAAGAATCGTCTCGTAAAGCTTTCCATAGTGGCTCCGCACTCCGTGCGGAAAGCCCATGTCGGGCTGACGCGACGGAGTCGCGTGCCACAGAAGGAAAGCTGTTTCGCGTTGCTTTACTCGATGCAGTACAAAGCCTTGTCAGACCGCAGGAACATCTGCTTGCCGCTGATGGCTGGCGTTCCGTTGAAGTCGCTGTCGTCGCCTTCGAATTTATTCTGCGCGAGCAGTTTGAATTCTGGCTTGGCGTCAAGAACGAAGACACCTTCCCAACGGCTGGGGACAAACAGCTTGCCGTCGCACAGAACTGGCGAAGCATAAACCGGTCGACCGCCTCCTCCGACAAGCCGTTCTTTGTAAACGGTTTCTCCGGTTTCGGCGTTCATGCAGAACGCGATCCCTTTGTCGTTGATCCAGTAGAGGTGTCCTTCGTGCAGCACCGGTGAAGCAACATACGATGCGTCACGTTTCTTCCAGGCAATGTTCGATGTAATGTCGCCCTTTCCTTCCGCTTTGAAAGCCACGCTAGCCGTCGCCGGATAGCCGCCGGTCACGTAGATCATTCCGTCCGCGAAGTTGACGCTCGGCGAGACGTTGCCTGGCAACTGAGTCTCGCAGTACCAGGCGAGTTTTCCATTTGCCGGATTCAGCGCCCAGACTTCCTGGGGGACAGCAAGAACGAGCAGTTCTCGATCGCCACTCTTAACGAGGTTCGGTGTTCCGTACGCGAGTTCCAGCAGGTCGGCTTCGGTCTTCCAGTTTTCTTTTCCGGTCTTTCTGTCCAAAGCGATGACCGCGCGGCCTTCGTCCGAGGCGTTCACGATGACTGAGTCGCCGTGCACGATCAGACTCGCCGCTGATCCCCAACGGCGATTGCTGGAGTTCGTTCCGACGCTGACGTTCCAAAGTTTGTTGCCTTCGAGGTCGTAAGCGTAAACGCCAGACTTACCAAAGAAGGCGAAGACTCGTTCTCCGTCAGTGACCGGCGTGCTGCTGGCGTAGCCGTGTTCGGTGATGAATCCTTGATAGCGATCCTCGCGGGCATCGTTCTTGACTGTCTTTGTCCATGCGACTTTTCCGGAAGGCTTGTCGACACACACCAGGTGTCGAGCAAGATCCGCATCATCGCCACCGTTTGTCTTACCGTAGCCCGAGTAGCAGGTCACGAAGATTCGATCGCCCAGCACAATCGGAGACGACGAACCCTTGCCGGGCAGATCAGCCTTCCATTTCAGATTGGTCGACAAATCCCACTTCGCCGGAATGGGGCCTTCAGTACTGATGCTGTCAGCGTTGGGGCCTCGAAAACGAGGCCAGTCTCCGGCCTGAACCGAAGCTGAAGTCAGGGCCAGAAGAACGAGCAATACGGCAGATATTTGATACGGCAATTTCACCAGAAGTCTCCAGAATCGTTGTATTTTTACTGAACGAGCCGGCTCGCTACGCTGCCGCATGGTGACGACACGAAACGAACCCGCCTTGGGATCCGCGATTAGAACTGAAAGTTCACCGGCAAATTGAACGATCTCCACGACGTCTGCAAGAGGTGAGAGCATGTTTCCAAATACGCGGCTGATCGATTTGAGCGTCCCTCTGGAAAACGAAGCAGTCAGCGAGCCGCTGCCCGGAACGATCCATTACGTCGAGCATCAATCCGAAGGTCGCGCTCAGATGGAGCAGTTCTTCGGAGTGACTCCGGACGATCTCGTCTGGTCGGACGGCGAGGGCTGGGCGATCGAAGAAGTCCGCATGATCACTCACACGGGCACGCATGTGGACGCTCCCTACCATTACGGTCGGACATCTGGCGGACAACCGGCAAAGAAGATCGACGAGGTGCCGCTGGAGTGGTGCTTTGCTCCCGGTGTCGTGATGGATGTTCGCCATGTTGAAGCTGGCTCGGAAATTACAGTCGATCATTTGAGAGAGATACTCGACCGAATCGAGTATTCGCTCAAACCGGGCGACATCATTCTGCTGCAGACGGGAGCCGACAAACGGATCGACTCGAAAGACTACTTCCGTCAGCCGGGACTTGGTCGTGACGGAGTGTTGTGGCTGGTCGAGCACGGCATCAAGGTGATCGGCATCGACGCTTACACTCTCGATCGACCGTTCGCCGACATGGCCGGAGACTTCAAACGAACCGGCGACGGGCGTCACATCTGGCCGGCTCACTTCGCCGGACTGACCAGCGAATACTGCCAGATCGAAAAGCTAGCCAACCTTGATCAGATCCCTCGGCCACACGGATTCATGGTCTCGTGCCTGCCGATCAAAATCAAAGCGGCAAGCGCGGCCTGGTGTCGAGCCGTCGCAATCGTCCCCGAGTGATTTCGCACGCTCGCAAGTCAATCCGCCGTCCGACAAACTATCGACAGCAATCAACGGCGTCGTCACTTTTCAGCAAACATGAGTAACACGATGAGCACAAAGATCACCTGGCTGGGACACGGAACGTTCTCCATCGAAACCGGCGAAAAGACCGTCATCATTGACCCGTTCTTTACGGGCAACCCGGCGGCATCGACAACCGCTGACGCCGTTTCACCAGACGCGTTGATCATTTCGCACGGACATGGTGATCACGTCGGCGACGCTGTCGAAATCGCAAAACGCACGGGATGCCTGGTCGTCGCCAATCATGAGATCGTCGAGTGGCTGACGAAGCAGGGTGTCGAGAACGTCCACCCTCAGCACATCGGCGGTTCTCATAAGCATGACTTCGGAACAGTCAAACTGACGATCGCTCATCACGGTTCGTCCCTGCCCGACGGATCGAACGGTGGAAATCCATGCGGCATCATCCTCAAGACTGACGACGGCACGATCTACCACGCCTGCGACACCGGCCTGTTCTACGACATGAAACTGATCGGCGAACAAGGCATCGACATCGCGATCCTGCCAATCGGCGACAACTTCACGATGGGTCCGGAAGACGCTCTCCGAGCTGTCAAACTCATCGAACCAAAGCGCGTTATCCCCGACCACTTCGGAACCTGGCCACTGATCGATCAGGACGTCGCCGCCTGGGCCGAAAGCGTCCGCAGCGAAACTTCGACAGAACCTGTCGTCCTCGAAGCGGGACAGTCCATCGAGTTGTAACGGCATTCCGAAATCAACTGATGGGCACCGAACGGTCATCAAATTCGCACCACGCAGATCATCGAATTTTCACTGGAGGCTTCTGGCCTTTCGGGATCAGCGATGTGTACTTTCGATCGGCCATCCGTTGCTTCCAGTCAGCCTTGGCGGCTTTAACCAGTTCAGGTTTTTCGAACAGGTCAAGCGCACTGATCGCCAGCACTTTCGCGGCGTAATCGATGCCCTTCTCGCCGATCGTTGATCCGATGCAGGCGACGTTCTGCCAACTGTGGCCAGGACTTTCGGCTGCCATACAGGTAGTGCGAATCCCGCCGGTCGGAACGTACCATGAAATGTCTCCTACGTCGGTCGAACCTTTGCTTGGCGTGTTTGATTCTTCGAGCGATTTGATTTCGCTGGCGATCGCTTGCGGAAATGTTGTGCCAAATTCATCGACCAATGGCTGCTGAATTCGCCGCGCAAACGCACGCTCGTCATCGGTGAATTTCGGAGGGCCGATCTGACTCAGATTTTCAAATAGGAGTTCAGACAACGGCGTGTTGTTAATCAGCTCGTGACAGTCGGTATCAATCTGAACGCTCAGCTTTGTCCGAGTCATCTTCTCGGCACCTTCCGCGATGTCACGAACCCACTTGAAGTAATACTCGACGTCTTCGTGTTTGTCGGCTCGGACGAAGTACCAGACCGTCGCCTTTGGAGGCACAACGTTCGGCGCTCCGCCACCGTTTGTAATCACGTAGTGAAGTCGAGCGTCTTCTTTCGTGTGCTCGCGCATGAAGTTGACGCCGACGTTCATTAGCTCAACGGCGTCCAGCGCGCTACGGCCATTCTCAGGACTTCCCGCTGCGTGTGCGGAAATTCCGTCAAAGGTAAACTTCGCGGAAATCAGAGCTTTCGAACTTCCCGCCCAGACGTTGGTTTTTGTCGAAGGATGCCAGTGCAGACAAACATCCAGATCATCGAACTGCCCGTCGAGCAGCATGTAGACCTTGCCGATGACCGTTTCTTCAGCGGGCGTTCCGTAAAGCCGAATCGTTCCCTTTAGTTTGTGCTTCTCCATCGAAGCCTTCACGGCCAACGCCGCTCCGAGTGCTCCCGTACCGAGTCCGCTGTGTCCGCACGCGTGGCCGGCCGCTCCTTCTTTGAGCGGTAGGCGTTCGGGCTGAATTTTCTGAGACATACCGGGCAGCGCGTCGTACTCGGCAAGAATCCCGATGATCGGTTTACCGGAACCGTAGCTCGCCACAAACGCCGTCGGCATGTCAGACACGCCGTGCTCGACCTCAAAACCGTTCTGCTTCAACTTCGAAACAAGCAGGCTTGCCGACTGATGCTCCTGCAGGCCGACCTCGGCGAAATTCCAAATCGCCTGATTGACGGCCTTCAACTCGTCGCTGCGAGCTTCGACGTCGGCTATCGCGGTTTGCTGACTGGATCGGAAATGCTCATCGCATCGTCCGTTCGAAGTAACTGCGACAACGGCTCCAGCTACCGCTAGAAGAATCAGTGACCTCATCACGCCACTCCTTTACTTAACTGAGTTGTGAAGTCGTTTGAGCAAATCGGTTGGCAGGTTTCAGGACTACAGCCACGTCGCTAACGGCAGCACTTTCCAGAGGAGCATGGCTACTGGCCCGGCGTAAAGGATGCTGTCGAGCAGGTCGAGCAAGCCGCCGAAGCCAGGCAGCAGGACTGCCGAATCTTTCTTTCCAACGTCGCGTTTGATCAAAGACTCGGCAAGGTCACCGACAAGACCGACCACGCCAATGACCGCACCGTAGATCAACGACCAGACCAAGCTGCACGGAACTCCGTCGTCAAAAAAGTAACCCGGTGCAAAGTGCAGCCACGCCGTGACCGCAATACTCGATCCAAGCAAAGCTCCGAAAGCTCCCATCCAGGTTTTGCCGGGGCTCAGTGTTGGAACCAGTTTCTTTTTTCCAAAGAGTCGACCAAGAGTGTAGCCACCGATGTCTCCGCACTTGGCTCCGATGACCAGGGAAGCGAGAACCAGGTAACCGGCCTGGACGCCAGCCACCCATCGAAGCTGGGTTGTGACGCTGATCAGGACTCCGAGATAGGCGATTCCCAGAATATCGGCACCGAGTGATTCCATCGTTGTGCCAGGCTCGCGATAGCGAATTGCCCCGCGCAGGAATGCAGCAAGAATCGACAGGCTGAAGACCAGCATCGGCAAGTCAAAGCAGCCAAGTAGTTGCAGCAGTGTGACGTCGTCGCCTCGTGCCACAACATTGGGCACACAGTGTGGCAACCAGGTCGCCGCGACGATGAGTGTCGAGCAGCAGCCGATCAGCGGGAACGATGGACTGAACGATCGAGTCTTCAGCAGGTCGGCGAATTCGTACGAAGCTCGCCAGACCAGCAACAACGAAAGACCAAACAGGTACGGTGCCGCCTCGCCTGCTCGATGGTCGAGCACAAAGATTCCGATAAGAATCGGAACCAGAATGACGGAAATGCCAATTCGCCAGCCGAGCATGTTCGATCAGCCTTTCAATCCGCCGTAACGTCGGTCTCGTGAAGCAAACGCGTGAAAAGCTTCGATCAGATCCGACCGACGAAACTCCGGCCAGAACTTCTCGGTAACCCACAGCTCGGCATAGCTGATCTGCCAGAGGAGATAGTTACTGATCCGCAGCTCTCCCGCCGTTCGAATCAGCAGATCCGGATCGGGCATTCCCGCCGTGTAGAGGTTGTCGGCGACCGTACTTTCGTCGATTTCGTCGAGGCTCAGTTCGCCGGACTGAACTTTCCGCGCAATGGCCGTCGCCGCATCCGCAATTTCGCTGCGGGATCCGTAGTTGAGAGCCAGACATAATCTCATGCCCGTGTTTTGACTGCTCATTTGAACTGTCTTGTCAATTTCCTTCAGAACGCCGTCACTGAGACCTTCGCGTCGACCGATCGTCGCAAAACGCAAACCTTCTCGCATAATTGTCGAACGTTCTTCGACCAGAAACTGTTCGAGCAGGTTCATCAGTCGTCGCAATTCGGCCTCCGGGCGTTTCCAGTTTTCACTGCTTAAGCAGTAAAGCGTGAGCTGCTCCAGACCGAGGTCGGCGCCAGCTTCGACCATTGCCCGGACACTTTTGACGCCGCGACGGTGACCTTCGATTCGAGGCAGTCCGCGCCGCTGAGCCCAACGTCCATTGCCGTCCATAATGATGGCGACATGGCGCGGAATCGTTTCAGGAAGTTGCTCAGACTGACTCATCAGAAACCGTCGCCAGCGACCGCAGAACGGACGCGAAGGAGGAATGCAGAACCTCCGCAATGCTCGTTGTACGGAACCCAAGTGTCAACGGAGCTGACAGTTGATTACCTGGCAAATAAGTCGCCGCGAGACTTCAACAATCGAAACAATCAGTTTGATTGGAGTTCGGCGTACTTCGATTCCAAGTGGATCACTTCCTCGCGATAAGATGGCTCTTCGTGTGGCGACTCGATCGCCAGTCTTACGAAGTCATCCTCGAATTCGAGCACCGTAACGACAATGTCGTTGTCGATGACGATTGCTTCGTTTTCGCGACGGGAAATGATTTGCATCGCTGAGCCTCGTGTGAGAGAGATTGACCCACGCTAAAAATTCGGTCGAATAAACCAGCGGAGCAACTACGAAGTGAGCAGTTGTCGAATCGGGAACAACCGGTCCCGAGCACGAACAACTAACCACTTTGAATTCAGAGTTGGCTGGTCATTGTAAAGATGGTCTGCACGACGGCAACTTGAAAAAAAACTTCTTTTTGAAGTCGCCTCTTCGCTGTCAACTTTGTTGACATCCGCGACGTATGAGTTCCACCGAATCGTCAGGCCAACTGATATTTCAGACCAAAAGACATGCATCAAACTGGTTGAGCAGGGAACAATCTGGCGTGGATCACGAGCGATTTCGCTAACGAATTGTCGACACAAAGCAGCAGGCCAGAACCAACTTTCCCTGCATCCTCGCGATCGGTTGCGGATCACTGCAAGGCTCGCCATTCTTGATTCCAGATGGTCGACACTGTCGCCCCCGAAGTGCTTCCAGGCCGACCCTGCAAACAAACCCTTTCGGCATTAGTGGGACTTTTCGCATGCCACAACGTCTCTTGATGATGCGTCGATTCGCAACCTGCGTTGTCATACGCACCCTGCATAGTGGCAAGTAGCCGACGTACGGTGTGTCTCGACGCACTATTTGAAAATGAATCTGAAACTTGAGGTGCGTCGAGACGCATCCTACGGAGTACCACCATGAGAAAACTGTTTGGAATTTGTGTCATGGCTCTCGGCTTGACCGTCGTTGCTGGAAATGCCACGTTCGCGGAAAGCCTTGTCTTTGAAGGTAAAGACGGTCCTGGCAAAGGTAAGAAAGTCGTCCTGATCAGCGGCGACGAAGAATACCGCTCGGAAGAATCTCTACCGATGCTGGGCAAAATCCTCAGCCAGCGACACGGCTTTACGTGCACCGTGCTGTTTTCGCTCGACCCGGAAAAAGGTTACATCGACCCCAACAACCAAAAGAACATTCCGGGACTGGACGCGCTCAACGACGCTGATCTGATGATCGTGGCGACTCGATTTCGCACGCCGTCTGAAGAATCGATGAAACCGTTCGACGCGTTCCTTGAAGCTGGTAAGCCAGTCATTGGACTTCGGACGGCGACTCACGGTTTTCAGGGAAAGTGGAGTTTCTTTGGCCTGCAGATTCTCGGCGAAAAATGGGTCGCCCATCACGGCGGGCATAAACGTGAAGGCTGTCGAGGAGTCATCGAAGAAGCCAACGCCAAACACCCCGTTCTCAACAGCGTCAATGACGTGTTCGCACCGTCGGACGTCTACACGGTCCGAAATCTTGATGAGAAGAAAGCAACCGTGCTGCTTCGAGGAGCCGTCACCGCGACACTCGATCCGGCCTCCAAAGCTATCGACGGACCGAAGAACAACCCACTGCAGGCACTGGCCTGGCTACGCGAATACACCGCACCAAGCGGAGCCAAAGGTCACGCCTTCTGCACGACGATGGGAGCTTCAGTGGATCTGGTCAGCCACGACGCTCGGCGGCTGGTCATTAACGCCGCGTACCATCTGACTGGGCTGGAAGTTCCAAAGGCAGCCAACGTCGACTTCGTCGATCCGTTCTACCCGAGCTTCTACGGCTTCGTTCGCGACAAGCAGTTCTGGATCGACCGAAATCTCACGCCGCAGGATTTTGCGTTGGGCAAGTCGCCCCTTGCCAAAGATCCCAACGGCACTCCTGATTGGCCGTTCCGCAAGATGGGACCAGCAAGGTAACGACTCGGTTCGGCCGTCCCGTTTTCAACGAACGTCGAATCTCAAGCAAATGAAGCCGGCCTGGATTTTCCAGGCCGGCTTCGCTGCTGGACTGTCATGAGCAAGCCTGATCGAAAACCTGAAACGCGGGCCTCGGTACACGAACTCGGCAAGGTCACCGTGTTCTACGTGCCGTCTCACAAGCTCGATCACCCGAAGCACGCTCGTGATTCTCTGACTGCTCGGCAGGACATCCACGAGTTCCTGATGAGTCGATACAACGCCTACACGCAAACACCAACCCCGGTGCGAGGCTACTGGGCCGCGCCCGACGGCGAAGTCTTTCACGACGTCATGGAACGTTTTGAAGTCTCGTTCGGCAGCGAATCAGAATTCGACCGCCTGATCGATTTCCTCGCCGAACTTTGCGACCGACTGAACGAGCAAGCTATCTACGTCACCCGCGGCGAACGAAGTTTTCTCGTTCAGCGGCCAACTGCGGAACCGTAGAGACGATTTACGATTTCGCGTCGAGCCAGTTGTCGCCGATGGCGATGTCGACGGTCAGCGGGACGTCGAGAGTGAACGCTGTTTCCATGCCGGTTTTGACGAGCTGCTTCAGGGACTCGGCTTCTGACTCGGGGGTTTCGAAGACCAGCTCGTCGTGAATCTGAAGAAGCATGTTGGCGGGATGGTTTTCGGCGTTGAGTGTGCGGTGGATGTTGATCATTGCTGTTTTGATCAAGTCGGCTGCTGAGCCCTGGATGACCGTGTTGACGGCCGTGCGTTCGGGCATGTTGAGTTGCCCTTTTCGAGTTGGCCGAATTCCGGTGATGGCTCGACGACGACCGAGGATAGTTTTTGCAAAGCCGGTTGCTTTGCATTCGTCGAGCGTTGCTTCCATGAATTCGGCGACTCCGCTGTAACGTTCGAAGTAGCTGTCGATGAACTCGGCCGCTTCTTCGCGGCTGATGCCCAGCGCCGCTGAAAGTCCAAACGAACTTTGCCCGTAGATCACGCCGAAGTTCACGCCCTTCGCCATGCGCCGCTGGTTGGAGTCGACGTCTTCGGGAGCGACGCCGAACACTTCGGCAGCAACCGCCCGGTGAATGTCGATGCCGTCGGCAAACGCTTTCTGCATGGCGACGTCGCCGCTGAAGTGCGCGAGGACTCGCAGTTCGATCTGTGAGTAGTCAGCGCAAACCAGCTTCCAGCCCGGTTCACCCGGGACGAACGCGCGGCGGATTCGCTCTCCTTCGGGCGTTCGGATCGGGATGTTCTGCAAATTCGGATTGCTGGAGCTAAGCCGGCCCGTCGCGGCGACGACCTGATTGAACGACGCGTGGATTCGGCCGGTGTCCGGAGTTGATCAGCTTTGGCAGCGCGTCCAGGTAGGTGCCCTTCAGTTTGACCAGGTGCCGGTTCTCGATGATCTTCTTGGGAAGCTCGTGCATCTCGGCAAGTTGTTCGAGAACTTCCTGGTCGGTACTTGCTCCGGTCTTGGTTTTCTTCAGAACTGGCAGGCCGAGTTTGTCGAACAGGATCGCGCTAAGCTGCTTCGGTGAGTCGACGTTAAACTCTTCGTCAGCCAGTTCGTGAATTTCGTTGATCAGCTTCTTCGATGCGCGAGCTGACTTCCTGGTTCTGTCGGCCAAGTTCTTCAGCGTCGACTTTGATGCCGGTGTGCTCGAGATCGGCCAGCACTGAAATCAGCGGGCGTTCGACGTCGCGGTAGAGGTCCCACAGTTCGTTCTTCTCCAACTCTTCTCGCATCTTCGCCCCGGTGCGGAGCATCAGGCACGCTTCTTCGGCGGAATGTTGTGCCAGGTGCTCGGTCTTGAAAGCCTTCCGCGTTGTCGTCTTTTGACGACAGACGGGAAAGCGGCTCGACCGGCAGCCCGAAGTAGCGTTCGACGAGTTGCGACAGGCCGTGGCTTCTTGATCCTGAGTAAAGCAGATAGTTGCCCACCATCGTGTCCAGGCCGGGCTCGACGTCGGTGAGCTTTCGTTTCGGATCCGGAGAGTTCAGCGGCTCGCCGAAGAGCGAGCAACGTGCCTTTGATATCGTGCCCGGATACCGACGTTTGATCGACGGTCAGAACTGGAGCCAGGGTCTTCCAAACAGTCGCCGGTTCCAAAGGCTGCTCGGAAACGAGTTCGTGAAGTGGGACGAAGCTCGCTCGTTTTTCATCCGTCGCAACCGTCAATGAAAGAACTGTCGAGCACAGCGGATCGAGTCCGTCGAATTCCGGACGAATTGCCACCGCCGGCGAGTCGGCAATCTGTTGAGCAAGCTTTAGCTAGTCCATCCTCGTCGGTAATCAAGTCGACGGCAGGCTCGTCTTCCGCAAAGAGTGGATCGGGTTCGACGATCGACCCTTCGGGAACGAACTCGCGAATCTCGTCGATGAATCTTCGGAAGCCGCATTCTCTGAAACAGTTCGGTCAGCCGGTCGGCGTTGACCTGGCCGGACACTGCCTTGTCCCAGTCGAGGTCGAATTCGAGCTGCGTGTTCAGCTCGACCAGTTGCCGACTGATGCGTGCCTGGTCGGCGTACGTCTTGAGGTTCTCTTGAAGTTTTTTGCCTTTCGCTTCGTCGGCGTGGGCGAGGACGTCTTCGAGAGTTCCGAACTGGTTGAGCAGCGCGCTGGCCTTCTTCGGGCCGACGAGTGGGACTCCTGGGACGTTGTCGACCTTGTCGCCAACGAGTGCCTGGAAGTCGACCACCTGATTCGCACGGACGCCCCAATCTGCGATGAGATCAGGCTCGTCCATGAACTTATCCTTGCGGACGTTGTACAGTCGGACCAGCGGGCTGATGAGTTGCCGAGCGTCTTTGTCGCTGGTGACGATGTTGGCCTGGATGCCTGCCTCTTCGGATCGGCGAGCAAGTGTTGCCAGAATGTCGTCGGCTTCCCAGCCGTCCAGGCCGATCACCGGAATGCCGAATCCCTTGATGACTTCGACGATGAGCGGGATCTGAGGACGCAGCTCGTCGGGCATCTCGTCCCGGTTGGCCTTGTACTCCTCATAAATGTCTTCCCGGACGCCACGGCCGGGCAAATCCATCGCGCAGATCATGTAGTCCGGTTTGCGCAGGCGGAGAATCGTCAGCAGATCCCGCGTAAACCCGAACACCGCGTTAGTCGGTTGACCAGACGTTCCCGTCATCGGCGGGATGGCGTGAAAGACCTGAAAGACCAGCGAGAAAACATCTATGGCGTAGAGGGTTTTGCTCATCGAATTGCGATACTGCCGTCGAAAGAGTGGCGGGGCGAAGTCCGTGGAGAGCCACTGGCTGTCCATCTTTTGGGGCCGTCGAAGATGCAAATCGGTGGTTCAGGCCAACCCCTGTCCAAATTCATCACGCACCTTCGTCGCCTTTCCGGAGCATAGCTGTCCAACTTTCAGAAAACTGCGCTGCGAAACGGCGGTGTTGAATTTGTCGTGCTTTGGCGTTTGAATCGGTACAACTCTGCTGGACTGGTATCGCCGACGTCTTCCAATTCAACTGTTTCATCTGACTATTCATCACAACCACGCCGTTACGACGGTTCCCCCTTGAATGCTCCGACTCTTGCGGGCGTTACAGTCCCCTGATCCGCGAGATCTTTCTTGACTCGAACCCGACCAATCATAGACTTGTGAACTTGTTGGTTCTGCATCATTTGCGCACGCAAGTGCGAACCAGCTCCGAGGGCATTTCCACCTTCATTTCTACAATGTGCGCGATCCCCTCTTCCGCTGAGCGGAACTGTCCCGCTTCCATTCTGACCATGAGTTCCTGATTTGAACGCTTGAACTGTCAGGGTCCGATTTAAAAGGTGCTGGTATGGCTGCTTCAAACAAATCCGTCGGCTTGCAGATCACGCTCGCAATTTTTGCGATGCTGGCGGTCATCGGCTGGGTTGCCTTCTACATGCAGTTCCGAGAACTGGCCGATAACAAGGCTCGGTTCGACAAAGCCACCGCTGACAAACAAGTCGCCGACAAATCTGCCAGTGACTTTCTCGGATCAAATTAACTATTTCAAAGCTGCCGCTGGATTTAACCAACCCGACGTTGGGGACCCGGATCAAAATGCTGCCAACACAGTCATCGGTGCAATTTCAATTGCTGTTGGAAAAGTAAATAGCGATCACGGGCCGGTCCCGACGCCAACGCTCGCAGCCACAATCGAGTTCCTTTCGCAACGAGTCACAGACCTGAAGACCTCGGAAGCCGATCTTCAGACACAGCTCGCCACTCGAAACACCGAACTGGCGGCCTTGAGAGGTCAGTACCAGCAACAGGTTGATCAGCACCAGGGTGCCCGACGGTCCGCTGAGACCGACCTTGCCAACCTTCGCGACACAACCAAAGAACAACTCGACGCTCGCCAGAAACAGATCGAAGACCTGGCACGCAACCTTAGCGATGTGCAGATTGAATTCGACGAAGCCACGGCAACCTGGACAGCCGAACGGAAGAAGTACGTTGCTGACGGGGAACAACTTGTTATTCAGGTCGATGACCTTCGTAAGAAGTTGAAGGATGCGACACGAGTCAGTTTTGAGCGTCCGGACGGCCTGGTTCGATGGGTTGATAACACTGCTGGTCTGGTCTGGATCAACCTTGGTTCGCAGGACCGTCTCCGATTACGCACAACCTTCTCGGTTTACCGAAAAGCTCATCATGGCGTTGCTCGCGGTGCGGAAGACATCAAGGGGCAAATCGAGGTCACTCGAATCATCGATAACCACACCGCCGAAGCTCGTATTCTGGATCACGACATTTACGATCCGATCTCCAGAAACGATCCGGTTTATACGCCACTCTGGAGCCCTGGACGGACGGAATCATTTGCGGTCGTTGGTTTAGTCGACCTCGATCAGGACGGCGTACTTGACCGAGACCAGTTCCACGACATCGTGTCCGATGCCGGAGCGAGACTGAATCACGAAGTGCTGGATG
Source organism: uncultured Planctomycetaceae bacterium (assembly GCA_943787265.1). Classification (GTDB taxonomy): domain Bacteria; phylum Planctomycetota; class Planctomycetia; order Planctomycetales; family Planctomycetaceae; genus JABMPE01. Next base: position 658,484 of record CALSLT010000006.1, read on the forward strand.
ACGGGACTCGCGTTCGATACGAAGGGTTCCCAGACAAATTCATCAACTGGACCGAAGGTGGTCCAACAATGGATTCTGATACGAAGTATTTGATCCTTGCGGACATCCCCGATCCCGCACTCGCTCTTCGTGAAGAAGACAAGACTATTCGCGAGGCAATTTCTGCTCACCTGCTCGCTATGCAGAATGAGGCTCGCCTCAAAGGAATTGAAGAAATTCGTTTGAGCGACTTTCTTGAACACATCGGATATAGACCGCAACGTCGTCTCTATATACCGGGCCTTGTTGATCGACCGTTCAATCTTCGACAGGGGGCAGCGAGCGTCGGCACGAACGAGGTTGTTGGCGATCGTTCAGCTGCAGGTGCCGTTTCTGGAGTCTACGGGCGAAGCAAGAGACTGAAGCCACAAACGTCTGCTGGTCAAACGTCGAACCTCTTTCGAGGCGGTTCTGCCCAATGATCGCGAAGCAAGCTGACAAGCTTCGGTGAACAAAGTGGTGAAGTATCAAACGCCCGGCTGCATCTTGCAGTCGGGTGATTTTTTGTTGATCGTGCATAAACACAGTCACACAGAGTGTGCGACCGCGGTGACCAGCAACAAGGTTCCGATCAGCAACAAGCACACGTGAACGACACGGATGAACTGTGCCGTCGACACTGACTTTGTCAGGCGATGTCCGATCAATGCCGCAACGATTGTCAGAGGCAGGCACATCGCGGTCAAACGAATCACGTCCGGAGTGACTGCCCCTCGTGAAACGTGCATTGCCAGAACCGTCGTGCCTCCCAGCAGGAAATAGCTTTGGAGGTTTGCCCGAAACCTCTCGGCCGGCCATTGCCGCAGCGTTCCGAAGATCACCAATGGCGGCCCGGCCGTGTTATATGCCCCGCCGAGAATCCCAGCGACGAGTCCAAAAGGCGCAGCCCATCGCGACGATAGAACGACGATCGTCTTTCGACTGGATAGTGACCAGGTCGCGAAACCGATCACGACAATCGCAAGCAGCACTTTAATCGCCACCTCACTGCCGGCACTCAGCAGCCAGATTCCAATCGGAATTCCCATCAGAGCCGCAACCGTCAGTCCGCCCGTCTCACGAAAACTGATCTGACGCCACTCTCTGTACAGGATCAGAATTGCGTTGAACGAGGACACAACGGCCACCAGAGGGGCCGCCACCTGAGCTGGGATCACAAACGCCAGAAGAGGCATCGCAATTAAGGCTTCGCCAAAACCGACCGTCGATCTGACCAGCGACCCCACAAAGATAATTCCGCAGACGAGTGAAACGTCGAGTGGATCCATGTGGCGGAGTAACCTGGTTATACGTCGCGTGGCTGGCAACGTTCAGAAATAAAGTACACAAGCTTTGCGAGAAGCACTCGCGATTCTCACGCAGTGTCGCAGGTCATACCGATCTCGGCGACTGTTACGATCGACGTTCTGCCATTCTTATTCGAGTGAAGCATAGAAACTTCCAGGGAGCTGCGTTCCCACACCAAGGTCCGTGTGAAGCAGTTACTCGGATTCCATAGACGGTATTTTCGCTACGTGAGTCATTGCTCCGCGGCAGTCTCCCGGACATCGTATTTCGTCGTCATTAGGTATGGACGAGTGGCCAGAAGGTGTCCGATTGAATGTGCATCCCGGCACTCCTGCGCGCCGAGATTCGGGCCTGAGGAGACATCTTATCGATCGGTAGAATGACTCCGATTGTGTCCGGCAGTTGGCCAATTTCCGAGTTGCATTCATGAATCGTCAGCCCACTCTCAAAGTGCTCATCGCCAGCAACCACGCTGACATTCGCGTTGCCATCTCCTGGATGCTTCGACAGTCGTTCCCTGACGCAATCGTTTCCAAAGCGGAATCTGTAGCAGAAGCCGTGCAGATTGCTTCTGCTGAAGCTGTCACATGCCTTATCGCCGACGCATCTCTGCCCCGCTTTGACACGGAACTGACGGGGCTTTCAGAATCGTTGCAACAACTGAGCACACCTTTGATCGTAATTCACGGCGGTCAGGAAGCTCCGCAATCTGACGCCGACCTCTGTCATGGCATCTCGACCTGGTTGGATCGAGCCAGTATTAACATGACCAGCCTTCACCTTGCAATCTCCAAAACTATTGAGCACGTCGAGACGCTTCGAAAAATTGGAGAACTGGAACACGAGTTGGCCGTCGCCAGAGAACAGCTTGAAGCAAACGCGGCGGTCGTGATTCCAACCGCGGCAGCACCGGTGATTTCGGCAGCGAATACCGGCGCTGACGATCTGAGTCAGCAGGTCGACTCGCCGAACAGTCAAACCGCTGAGCCGTTGGCAGCACCCAGTCTGGAACGTCCAACACTGGTGACGTCAGGTCTGGAAGTTTCGAGCGACGATGAACGTGAACTCGCCGCACGCGTGCAGAATGATTTGATGCCGCCTGGGTCTCCATTGGTTGAAGGTTTCGACATCGCGGGCCTGTCGATTCACGCAGAGACGACCGGCGGTGACTACTACGATTACCTGCCAATGGCAGACGATCTACTTTGTATTTCGATCGGCGAGTGTTCCGGACGCGGTCTTGCCCCGGCAATGTACATGGCATCGTTGCGGGCTTACCTGCGAGTCCTTGCGTCCCAGACGACAGACATCTCTGACATCGTCAGTCGGGCGAATTCGCTCATCACTGAAGACATTGGCGATGAAGAATTCATCGTCACGTTGATGCTGTTTCAGATTGACGATCGAACCAGAACGCTGCGTTACGTCAGTGCCGGGCATCAGGCATTCTTCCTCGGCCGTGACGGCAACGTCGACGTGATGCACAGCACAGGCATGCCACTCGGGCTGCGCGACGAGACCGTCATTCCAGAAGGCGAACCTCGCAAGTTACGGACGGGAGAAATCCTGCTTCTTGCTTCGGACGGCGTTCAAAAAATGACATCGGAATCGGGCGAACAATTCGGCACCGATCGGATGTTGAATCTGGTCAACGAGAACCGAAATCTGCCTTCCAGAATCATCGCGAACTACCTGCGGAAAGCCTGTACGGAATTTGCCAGCCCGCAGTTCCAACACGACGATGTCACGATTGTCATCGTGAAAGGCGACGATTCGTAAGGGAAGGGTTTCGCTGGCTGCTACTCTTGACTCGTCAGCAGCCCGGCGTCGCGACACCAGCCGATAGCAGCCATCATGCCGGTGTCGAAGTCGACTTTAGGCTCGTAGCCGAGTTCCCGTTTGGCTTTCTCGATACTGAAATCGAGGTTCAATCCGAGGAATTTAATCCTCGCACTGTTGAGAATTGGAGCTTCCTGCTTGTCGAGCATTCGCCAGGTGCTTTCCATCAGTTTGGCGAGAACCTTGGCAACGCCCAGCGGCACATTCTTTGTTGGCGTCGGGTAGCCAGCGAGGCTGGAGATTGTGCCGATGAAATGTCGCTTGGTGACAAGCGCTCCGTCGGTGACGTTGAAGACTTCGCCGATCTTGTCGTCCTGAGCCAGCGCTAGAAAAATTGCGTCGACAAGATTTCCGACATACGTGTTGTTGAGCAGCGTTTGTCCTGAACCGAGAAACTTGAACTGCTGACTGCGAAGTTTTTCGAGGATGCGCGGAAGGACCGTGCGGTCTCGCGGGCCGTAGATAAAACCCGGTCGCAGAATCGTTCCCGGCAGGCCGTCTTTGTCGATGTGGTCTCGGACAAGCTGTTCGGATTCGGCTTTCGTCAGCGTGTACCCGTCGATGCCCGAGAGGCTGATCGGCGATGACTCGTCCGTGCCGTGGTGATCGCGGGCTTCGTACACGCCGAGTGACGAGATATGCACAACTCGTTTGAGCGTGCCATTTGCCTTGGCCGCTTTGAACAAACTGTCCGTTCCCGACAGGTTGACACGTCGATACTCGTCGATCGGTCCCCAGTCACCGACTTTGGCGGCGCAGTGAACGAGCGCGGTCACACCTTCGGTGGCTCGGACGTGTGATTCGTGGTCGGAAAGATCTCCGTAGACCAACTCCACGCCCCACTCGTTGAGCAGTTGCTTGTCACTGGACTCTCGAACGAGCGCTCGCGTGCGAATGCCCAGTTCTCGAGCCCGCTGCACAACGTGGCTGCCGACCAGGCCAGTGGCTCCGGTCACAAGCAACAGATCATCAGACTGAAACTCCACAACGATTCTCCGACATTCTCTACGTGGGCGTTCTCATTTCGCAAATTGCGGCTCAACACCGCGGACGAGGACGGTAGCTGCGCGCGGCGCAAAAGAAAACGGCCAGCCGCTCGTTGCGGATAGCCGTTTTGATTTGCTGCGAAGTTTGACGGGTTTGAAACCGTGCGAAGCAGATGCTTTTGCTATTTCGGCTTTGCGGCTGCTGCCTTGGCAATTTTCAGGTCGTTGCGAACTGAAGAAACGCCCGGTTCCATGCGCAGGATGTTGGCCAGCAGCGACGAAGCGTCTTCGTTGGGAACGCTGCCAGAGAGAACGACCTCACCCTGTTTCGCAAAATCGAACTTCACCGATGCATACTCTGATCGACCGCTAGTCAGACTCGGTACGCGTGTCGACAGCGTCTTCAACCGTTTGCCGAGTGACTCCTGCAAATCCTTCGTCGGACGTGGCTTCGGTGTGAACCCGAGTCGGAGTGATGGTCGAATCGTTCGCGTTCCCTGCGTGTTGCCAGTGTTTCGATTCTGGTTTGTACGATTGAACTGCTGGTTGAGTCGCTGCAGATTTCGAGCGTTGTTAAACGCGTTCTGCTGAGTCGAGTTGTTGTTTCCAGTAGCCGTCGGTTGAGTCCCCAGTCGGCTCGTCGTGAAGCGACCATCGTTATTGCCGGTTACGCTGACAGAATTCGCTGCGGCATTGGGATCCGAAGACGTTGAAAACAAATTCTGACTAGTGAGCGTGTTGCCAGCGGCATCAGCGTTTGTGCCAGCTCCCTGGGTGTTGTTCGTCTGCGCGTGAGCGTTCGTAGCGAACAACATCGTCGCGCCGACGACGGCTGCTATCGCGATCGACCGTCGACAACGAATTGGAACCGAAATGGGGTTTGATTTGCGACTCGTCATTTTCTGAACCTCGTAAATAAGCGAAGGCAGCTCCTCAGAGGATATCACCCTGCGAAGCTGCCTGCATGAGAATTCAGATGTTCGCCGTGTGTCAATCGAGAATTGAGTCTCGCGCCGACTCAGTAACTGCGGAGACTGCACCGGCCGTGCGACTGCTCTTTCTTACCGAAACGGGACGCCCTGCGTGCTTGCCATGATCGATTCGCTGAATTTCGGGTTGAGCGGTGTGACGATCCAGACGTCGCTCGACCTGCCGTGATCGCGAGATTTTCGATTCAACCTGAATCTGTCGTTGTGGCTCCGTAGCGACTCGAATCTGCGTCAGACCCAGAAAGCCGAGGAATCCGATCAGGCCAGTCTGCAGTACCACCAGATCGACTCCAGCCGGCAGTGAAGTGCCAAAATAGAGGCCAACCAGAAACATGCTCAGCCCAAGAATCAGGCAGTGCACCAGTTCAACACGTCGGGTTTTGGTTTGTTCGTTCATCTCAACGCTCCGAGGACGAGGAGTCCGCCACAATGCCCGTTCGCGGCTTGAGGAAATTCCACTGAAACGTAGGTCGAAAACTGCGAGCGGCAAATGCCTGTCCGCAAACTTTGCCAATCCGGAGTGAAGTGGTCGGCGAGGTTCATTTGCTGCAAGAGATATCCGACCTCTGCCGATACTTCCGGATGTGTCACCTTCGCGGGTGATGCGCGGTGAACTGCCTCCACCCAACGTGGGTAGAGCAAATCGAAGATTCGCTGATACGAATGACAGTTTCGTTGAAGTTCGCATCTTCGATGCATCGCTGATTACAGGGGTCGCTGGGTGGCTGCCGCCAGTGACCAGTGTCACAACCTCGCCCATTGGAGACGCTCGTTGAGCTTCTTGCAGTGGGGAGCGCCCCTGGAAAAGTCCCGGTTTGTCCGGGCGTTGTCGGGCAGGGAGGCCTGAGAAGAATGAGACGTTTTGAAATTGCTGCGTCGGTAATGTTTCGCAAAAAATCACTGGGACTGTCCCTTGCGACAGTCGCGATTGGATTCGCTCTGCAGCCCGCTCACGAAGCGATCGCGCAAAGCCGGTTCAGTTCCAGCCGGCTCAGCCGGACCAGTTCGCAGAAGTCTGAGGCGAAGCCCGCGGCCAGTCAGGCCGAAGAGGCGACGACAAAACTCAACTTCTATTCCAAGACCTGGGATCAGGTGCTGCAGGAGGTCGCTGAGTCGACCGGAGCAGTGCTGGTTGCCGACAAGATTCCTCGCGGACGTTATTCGCGACAGGATTTTCGCAATTATTCCAGGTCCGAAGCCGTCAGAATTCTGAACGACGAACTCGAAAAACAGGACTTCCGAATCCTGGAAAAGGGCAAGTACCTGGTGGTCCTGAATCTGCCAGCCGCTCGTCCTGAGTATTCGCGACTGCAGATCGAATCTCCTCAGCAGACGCCGGCCCACAACTCCGCAGTCGGCACAGCCACCGCCCAGAATGCTCAACGATCAACTCAGCAACGAGCAACTGGCCAGCGACCGACCACGTCGTTCGCGCAGCGAAACCAGACTGCTCCGGCCAATCAGTACCAACAGTCGCCGAGACAGCGGGCGTTCGAACGTGGCAGCGTGACGATCAACCCAACGCAGCCAGCTTACGATCGAGACTCGGCAAGCAACTACCAGCCGCGCCCACAGCGTTCTCGACCGGGCGCCATCCGACAACTTAACTTTCAGGCATCCGGTGAAGGCGGCGCGTTTGCTACCGAGCAGGAACCTCAGAAGACCATTCGCCAATTGTTCGAACCCCGCAGCCGAACAGCGCGAAACCTTGCCGCAACACTGTACGGTGCCTTCCGCGAACGAGCTGAGATCGTCGAAGAAGGCCCGGACGGTCTGCCGGCGATGCGAGTGTTTACGTCCGATCTCGGACGCGAATTCAGACAAACCGAAGTCGATCGTGTTTACGGTTGCGGCAGACGTTGACGCGAACGAGATCCTCGTTGAAGGGCCGGCTGATCAGGTCGCCCGCGTCGTCCGACTGCTGGAACGATTAGACGTCGCGCCCGCAGCAAACGGTGAACAGACTCGGCTGGTGACAACCGAAAAAAGTGCAGGTGCCATCGCTGCGAATCTGCGACCGACGGTCAATCGACTTGTCGCTCAGAACGACGGAGGTGCGGCCCCACCAATGCCTACCGAAGGACAGGGTGCTGGCGACGCAAACATGCCTGACCTTGTCGGAGGAATTCGAGGCAACGTCGATGTCGAAGCCGTGGACGAACTCGGAGTTCTGGTCCTTAAGGGAAACACATCTGACATTGACGCGGTCATGCAGATCATCCAGCAGATCGAAATGTTGAGTGCTCGCTCGGCCCCGGATATTCATCTGCGGCTTCTCGAATACGTCGATAGTGTGGCACTCGCTGAACTGCTCACGGAAGTTTACGACGAGCTGAACCAGGCTCGCGGCCGAACTCAGCAGCAGTCTCCGCAGATCGGAATCATCGCCGTCGGTCGCCCCAACGGTGTTCTGATTCTCAGCCCGGAAGACGATCGCGAGTCCATCGAAACACTGATCGACGAACTCGACCAGCCTGTCCCAAACCGGGCCACGTTCGTCGTCGTCCGAGTGAAGAACGGTATCGCGTCGTCAATCGTCGAGATCATCGAAACAACCTGGCAGGAACGATTCGGCCTCGAAAACCGCCCGAGACTTTCC